>JANJUX010000052.1 GCA_024710355.1 Candidatus Rifleibacteriota bacterium | reverse complement strand
GTTTTGCACAGGATGTGCTTATGCAGAACCGCGCAGGATAGAGCGGTTCTGCTGAGCGAAGCGAATCGCTGAAGCAAAAGAACACCTTCGGCTAGACCGAAGCATCGCGATTTAAAAGATGGCTTCAAACTGCCGGATAATCCGACAGATAAGTCGGTCGCCATTGCTTTACAACAATGCACTCCTTCGCTCATCAACGGCGGTAGACAATCACCAATCAACGGCAGGCCTGTAAACGGCCACTTCCAATTCGAGTGCGACCGTTCTTCAAGCGAACTGGTGCAAGGGGAGCAGAAGATGATTCTTTGTAGAACGGGACTGTTAATTGTGGGCACAATCTGTTACAATTGGCACTTAAGGCTCAAAGGCAAAAAATATGGATATAAAGATACTTCTGACCTGCATCGCAATTTTTTTCGCACGTATCATTGATGTCTCGGTGGGCACGGTGCGCATTATCAGCATCGTTCAGGGGCGCATCAAGACCGCTTTTGTGCTGGGCTTCATTGAAGTCAGCATCTGGCTCACCGTTATTTCAACGGTAATGGATAAAATCAAGGAAAGCCCGATAATCGCGGTTTTTTACGCGCTTGGTTATGCTTCGGGTAACGTGGTCGGAATCATGATCGAGAAAAGATTTGCCATTGGCAACGCCCTGTTGAGAATCATCTTTCTTGAAAAAGGGCAGATGGTGGCAGAAGAGCTGCGCAGGCTTGGCTATCATGTGATGATGTTCGAAGGCATGGACGGCGACCGAAAAGTGCAGGAAATCGAAATTCCCTGCCGCCGCCGCGACATTGAAGAGCTTGTTGCGATCGCCAGAAGCCACGAAAAGGAAGTTTACTTCGTTACCGAATCAATCGGCCTGGCGCCACGGCTGAAATTGCCGACCATGCAGCAGGCAACCGGCTGGCGCGGTATCTTTAAACGCAAATAAACCCGGCGGCTCAGGGCTGGCGAACGTAGTGGGGCATCCCGGCCGGCAGCTCCAGCGAAAGCTCAACCAGACCAGCAATTTTCCCGTCTTTATACCAGGGGGACTGGTGAATCAGCTTTTTCACACCGGCTTTTTCAATTGTGTAGACGTTTGACTCGCCGGTTTGCAGAAACTGCCGTATCATTGCCGATGAGCGCTCGCCATGGCAGTCGAACAGGCTTTTCCCGATAAGGCTTTCGCCACCATATTTTTCAAAGGTCTTACTGGCGCGCCGGTTCATGTAGAGAATCTTCGCTTCTAGGTCGCAGACGGTTACAGCATAGCCGCTCTCGGCAAAATAGTTTTCCATAAAGGCTCCTAAAATGAAAGCGCCGCCAGAACCTGCCTGGCGACGCGAACAATCAATCAGAACTTGTAAACGGCGTCGACAATACCGTATTCGATAGATTCGTCTGAATCCATCCAGTAGTCGCGGTCAAGATCTTTGAGAATGCGGTCTTTCGACTTGCCGCAGTTCTTGGCGAGCATGGCGGCAACGGCTTCGCGGGTGCGCAGAATCTGGCGGGCCTGAATTTCGAGGTCGCTGGCCTGGCCATAGAGATAATCAACGCTCGGCTGGTGAATCATTACCTTGCCGTTGGGAAAAACGTAGCGCTTGCCTTTTGCGCCGGCAGAGAGAATCAGCGAGCCCATCGAAGCTGCGAGACCCATGCAGACCGTTTTTACCGGCGACGAGATCAGGTGCATCGTATCGATGATTGCCATACCTGATGAGATAATTCCGCCCGGGCTGTTGACAAAAAAGGTGATTTCTTCGCCCGGCTTGGTGGCTTCAAGATAGAGGAGTTTGCTGACAAGGTCTTTGGCAGTATCGTCATCGACAGCACCCCACAGAAAGATCTGGCGGTTTTCGAGCAGCTTCTGCTCGACCATTTCATTCACTTCCGTGCCCTTTTCCTTTTCTTCAGCACACGCGGGTTCTTCCTCTTCGTCATCCATCCTTACGATGGGCATTTTGTAGTTATTTTTCATTGTCTGCTTTTCTCCAGTAAAAAAAGGTTATTACCTTAAAACGTCCTGATTCTATACGTTTTTTACTCAGAGAGCAAGACTGGAAATAAGTAAATGAGTGCATTAAAATATTTCGACTGTTATACTTTCTACACAATCAATCTGTGAGGTTTTTATGAAAAGAGCCGCTCTGCTTATCTGCTCGATTCTTCTTTTTGGAGGCCCAATGAACGCTTCTGCCGGCGAAAAGGTTATCAATATTGCGCACCGTGGTGCCAGTGCCTATCTGCCTGAACACACCCTTCCGGCCAAAGCACTGGCCTATAATATGGAAGCCGACTACATCGAGCAGGACGTCGTCCTCACCAAAGACAATGTGCCGCTGGTGATTCATGATATTCATCTCGACACCGTGACTGATGTGGCAGGCCGGTTTCCTGAACGCAAACGTGCCGATGGCCGATTTTACGCGATCGACTTCACCTTTGACGAAATCAAATCGCTGAAAGTAAACGAAAGAATCGATCTGAAAACCGGTAAAGCGGTTTTTCCTGGTCGCTTCCCGCCGGGCAAATCCGAATTCAGGCTTGCCAGCCTCAACGAAGAGATCGAGATGATCCAGGGCCTCAATCGCTCGACTGGTCGCAACATCGGCATTTACCCGGAAATAAAAGAACCCGCCTGGCACCGCGAAGAGGGCCGTGATATAACCGCTGTCGTGCTGAAAACCCTTGCCGATTATGGCTATAAGTCAGCTGCCGACAATGTTTTTCTGCAGTGTTTCGATTTTGCTGAACTCAAGCGCATCAGAAACGAACTTGGCTGCCAGCTGCCCCTGATTCAGCTGGTCGAAGACGAAGACAACTTCGACATCGGCGAAGTTGCGAGCTATGCCGATGGCATCGGCCCCTCGTTGAAAAGAATCGTCACTGGCGTTGACGCAAACGGCGGGCTCACCGTTTCTGACTTTGTCGAGCAGTCGCACAGAGTTGGCCTTAAAGTCCACCCCTGGACCTTCAGAGCCGACTCTCTGCCGCCCGGCGTCACTGGTGAAGCTCTTCTGACCGCCCTTATCGAAAAAGCCGGCGTCGACGGTATCTTTTCAGATTTCCCCGATGTTTCCGGCCGCAAAGTGCGCCTCTTCAACCTGAAAAACCGCGGCCAGAATTAAAAAATGCCTCTCTGTAATTGATTGCAGGCGATGAACAGCCTTATTTATAACTGCAAAATTAAAGCAGATTTTAAAGGCTGCGACTGTGTTTATTACCGGGCTCATCCATGTCTATCTCTGTTCATCCGTGGCCCAAAATAAAACAGCGCCACAAAAGCAGTTATGTTGACATAATCTTATCTCAGCATCGAAGTCAGGTTTCGGTAATATCGTTGATGCGGTAGCCGTACTCTTCGAGCTGTTTCTCTTCGTCGGCGGTCAGCACCTTGATGCGGCCTTCCTTGATGCCGTGAATCTCGACGTGGTAGTCGCGGTAATAATTCAAGGCTTCAATCGCCGTTTTGCTGATCGTCTGCCCGGGCACCAGCAGCGGAATTCCAGGCGGATAGGGAGTTACCATGCAGGCCGAAACTCGGTCAATGGCATCGCGCAGCGGAATCGACTCGCCATCGGAATAAAAGGCAAAGCGCGGCATGAACTTCATCGGCGACAGATCGAGAAAAAAGTCATTGCGGGCGGCGAATTTCTGCGGTTTGCGCGTGCCGCTCATTTTTTCGATATTTTCGAGTGCGAGAAACAGGCGGTTCAGCTTGCTGTGAGTGGCACCTATCGTAATCAGAACCGTGAGCGTATTGAAAGTCGTTTTTTCTATCTGAATATTGTGCTTTTCGAGCAGGTAATGTTCGACTTCCTTGCTTGAAAAGCCGGTTCCGGAGACATCGATCGTCAGTTTGGTCGGGTCGAGCTTGATGCCGTCTTTTTTGACTTCATCTGAAAGCAGGTCATCAAGATCGAGAACCCTGAATTTGCTGAGAGTATTGATGCTTTTCTTGAGCATGTCTGAAAGCTCTATGCACCGCGAAAGCAGCGAATAGCCTTCCATCACCATCTGTTTGCGCGCCACGTCGAGCGAGGCAATCATCGGGTATTGCGGCGATGTGCTGGTGTGCATGTTGAAATTTTCCATGAAAAAATCTTCGATGTCTTCAAATTCCGGATCGTTGACGTGAATCATCGAAGCCTGGCTGAAGGCACTCATGGTCTTGTGGGTCGACTGCGTGGCGTAATCGGCGCCCGCTTCCATGGCGCAGGGGTAAAAATGCGGGTGAAAACGCGCATAACCATACCAGGCCTCATCGACAATCACCTTGACATTGCGCTTGTGAGCTTCTTTTACAATATCGGCGATGTCGTAAATCAGCCCATCGTAAGTGCAGTTGGTTAGAATCATCACTTTGAGCTTTTTGCCCATGGCGATGGCCTTGTCCATGGTCGAGATGATGCGTTTTTTGGGAACCGGGCCAAAGATGCCGAAGCGGTTATTCACTGATGGTGAGAGATAGACCGGCTCGGCGCCCGCCAGAATTGTGCCGTAATGCACCGATTTGTGGCAGTTGCGGTCGAGAAGTATTGCATCACCTGGCTTCAAAAGGGTTTGCAGCAGAATTTTGTTGGCGGTGCTGGTGCCATTGGTCGAGAAAAATGTGTAGCGTGAACTGTAAGCCCGTGCTGCCAGTTCGTGCGCTTCCTTGATTACGCCATTCGGGTGCAGCAGAGAATCGAGCATTGGCACAGAAACCGAAACGTCAGACCGGAAAAGATTAGCCCCGAAAAATTCGTAAAAATCACGGGTCCAGATCGAGTTTTTCACCGAATAACCTGATGCATGGCCGGGAGTATGCCACGAATCTTTTGATTTGCGTGAATATTCGAGCAGAGCATCAAAAAACGGTGCCCGATTCTTGCTGTTAATGACTTCTGAGCGCAACTTGCGAACGATGTCGTCGTAATCGTGGTCGCCCTTGTAAAAATAGCCGCTCAGGTCGCCGCCGGTATTGAAATATGGCAGGTCGGCCGATTTGGTGAACAGAAAAATCGTGACTTCAAAGCGGATGACCTTGAACTCTTCAAACAGCTCAGCGCCTTTGAGCGTTACTTTGCTGCCAAGGTTCGTTTCTTCGTCACTGACAGGAACTTCCCATTCGGTGAGAATAACATGAATCAGCCCGTCTTCGCGCAGCAGCCGGCAGGCCTCTTCGACGTTTTTGGCCGTAACAACATTGATGCCGCGCGATGAAAGCTCGCGGCTTTCGATTTCAATCGTTTTTACATCGGGGTTTAACAGCAGAACTCGATATTTCATGCATGGTTCCTGTGGTGTATCGTTAAAGACCTGCGCCTCGCAGACGGCCTGATTCTATCACGCTTTTAGCTGCGTGCATAGGGGGGTTTTAGAGTTTCCAGTGTACCCAGAATCCTCGCCCTGCTGCCTGGAAAATTTTGGCCTGGCCGCCAGTCCGAGCGGCAATTTCTGCCAGCTGCCCGGGGTCGAGACGTGGAACGCCACATTTACCGCCGACTTTTGCCTTGCGAACCCCGTCAATTATTGCCTGGGGGGTGCTGATGCCGTAACCGCCACCGATAAGAGCCTGGCCACCCGGCTTCAGACAACGACTGATACCCGCAAAAGCGGCAGGCAGATCGGCCCAGAAGAATACCGAACCCCGGCTGAAAACCGCGTCGAACGATGCCTCGGCAAAAGGCAGACTGCAGGCATCGGCCTGAACCAGAAAGGCTTTCGGCGCCCTGGCGACTGCAGCAACCCGGTGCAACATCGAAAAAGAGGCATCGACTCCGGTTAACAGGGCAGGGGAGCCGGCTGCGAACTGCTGCAGCATAAAGCCCGGGCCGCAGCCAATTTCAAGAATTTTACGGCCTGCAATCTGCCAGCCGGTAAATTCTATAAAATCGCGCAACAGCCATGGATAAACATCCTGCAGGCGTTCTTCTGCATGCTTTTCGAAATGACCGGCGCTCTCGTTTTTCCAGTCTATCTGATTCATGCCCCCATGATACCTCTGTTGTTCCGCCCATGCAAATTAGTGCCTGTTTGCAAAATTGCTTGATACTACTCTGCGTGCATGGTAAGTTGTTACAAATCACAAAAGGGCGTTCTTAATGGTCGAAACATCAGGTCTCCTCAATTTAAAAGAAGTTTCTCAGATTCTTAAAATCAATACGGAAGTTCTGCGCCGCTGGCTGCGCAATGGCAAACTGCCCGGGATAAAGGTGGGCAGCGACTGGCGCGTGAACCCCGCTGATCTGCAGCCTTTTCTTGAGCCGGTGAGTCAGAAGGGTAAAGGCGTCAAAAACGCTGAAAATTCTCAGAAAATGTGCTTCCGCTTTCCCAAATGGCTCGAGTTTTCAGGCCTGCCGCGTCTGCTGAACCAGAAATATGGCCCGGAATGCTGGCCGATTCTGAAAAAAATGATCGAACTCGACTTCGAGCTCGGAAAACCTGTTGATAGAATGATCCCGCTCGACCGCGCCGAAATTGCCGAACGGGTTGGCTACGACGAAAAGGTGGTTGTAGATACTATTCAGGTGTTGATCAAGGCCGGCTTCATTTCTACGCACAAAACTGAGAAGACGACCTTTTATTCTATTGTTACGCCGATCAGAACGCCGAAGCTGATTCTCGATATCCCTTATGAACATGGCGGTATTAAAGGCGCTCCGAGCCCCGCGCTGAACAATGCCTGCCTGAGAAGATTTCTTGAATCCGGCGAAAGCAGCTGAAAAGGAAAAATTATGCAAACTGAATATGGCAAAAACACTGATATCAGCTCTTCTGGCTTTCCGGGCGTTTTTGAAGTCGTCGCTGCTGCCGGCTTTTTGACAGTGGTTGCATCGACCTTTCTTAATTTCACCCCGGTAGTTGCCCAGACCTGGCGTGCCGGCGGCATTGGCCTGCCGGTCATGCTTGCATGTGTTGCCGGCGCAGTTTTTATGCTTTTCCGAAACTACTTTGCCGGCTTTTTTATCGCCGTCTTTTCTGGCTTTTTTCTGACCCATGAAATTATTATTATTTACGATAACAAGGCGGTCGAGCTTGGCCGTGAGCTTGGCTCCGATGGCTGGTTCAGGCTGGTGTTCGATGTTTATCGCGATGCTTTTGCCTTCAATACCGGCGCTTTCTGGGCGCTTCTGGGGGTTCTGCTGGCAATGACCGGTGTCTGTGTCGGCTGGGTTCTGAATATTGTCAGAATGAACAATGAAGCCGTTCAGCTTTCATTGCTGGCCGCCGGCGCCGACAAGAGCACCGCTGAAGCTGAATCTGCAGAAATGGAAGCGCAGGAAGACGAAAGCGACTGGTCTGATGCTGGCGATGTTTCCGATGCAGACGATCAGGTCAGTGAAGACGACTATCAGGACGATGAAGAAGACTATTCTGGCAGCGAAGACGACACCAGAGCATGAAAAACTTCAAAACCGGTATAATTACCGTTCGTTCGCTTCTGCATGACCAGGAACGCGGCAGTGTCGCCGCCGGCAGGTTCATTAACGCCTGGCAGCAGCTTTTTCCCTGTCATGAAATCGCCGATGTTCAGACCGGAGAATTCGATTTCCTCATCGTTCTGGTGCTTACCGGCGGTACCGAAAGCCAGTTTTTAAAAATTCTACCGCAGATCAAAGCCTGCGGCAAACCATTCATGCTTGCTGCAACCGAGTCTGACAATTCGTTGCCCGCATCGATAGAAATTCTCACCTGGCTGAATGCCCATTTTCCCGGTTCTGGAGCGAGAATTATTCACGGCAGCCCCGAAGAAACGGCGAAACAGCTTAAAGAAGAGATTTTTCTGCATCAGATTTCTTTTGAACTCAAGAACAAAGTTGCCGGAATCATTGGTGAACCTTCTGAATGGCTGATTGCAAGCATGCCGGAGCTGGAGACCCTCGAACGTCGCCTCGGTCTGAAATTCGTTTCCATCTCGATGCAGCAGTTTCAGAAATATGTTGAAAAGGTTGAATCAGCGGCGCTTTCAGACTTTGCCACAGCCTTTTATCGCAACAGCGAAAAGGGACGAACGGCTGAACTGTCACGGGCATCGCGCATTTATGGCGGGTTGATGCGTGTGATAAAGGCTAACAAGCTCGATGCTCTTACCCTGCGGTGCTTCGATATTCTTGCCAGCGATCAGACAACTGGCTGTCTGGCTCTTGCCAAACTGAATGACGACGGAATTCCGGCCGCCTGTGAGGGTGATGTGCCAGCCATGCTGACGATGATGGTGGCGCGCGCTGTTTCCGGCAAAGCCAGTTTTATGGCCAATCCGTCGCAGATTCAGCCGGATATGGTGACTTTTGCCCATTGCACCTGCCCGCCGACAATTTTGAGCAGCTTTTCTCTCGATACGCACTTTGAATCGGGCAAGGGGCTTGCAGTTGCGGGTGTTTTTGCCGAAGGTGAATTCACCATCTGCAAAATCGACTTCACCGGCGGGCTGTATGCGCTTGCCACCGGTCGAAGTCAGCCGATCAGTCTTTCACCCAGCCTCTGCCGCACGCAGATCAGACTGCAGATCGACCGGGCCACCGATTACTTTTTCGCTTCGCCGCTTGGCAATCACCACATAATTGTGCCCGGCAACCATTTTCAGGTTCTCAGGCGCTGGTGCGAAATGATGCAGTTGAAGCCCGTCTGGCAGTAATTACGAACTGAAAAGCAGCCCGACTGACGCCAGGCTGCTGTGTAAAAAACAGAAAAACTTTAACCGGATTACTGTGGGTCGTGAGCCAGGTAACGGCGCTGTGAGCGGTAGTATTTGAAGGGCGAATAGTAATACAGGTTGGCTATACCCGACATGTAGATGCAGGCATACCTTTCGACCAGCGTCGCAAAACGCGAGATTTCGTTGCCGGCGCGCATGACCTCGCCCCAGTAGGTGTTGAAGCCCTTCTGACTGGCAAAAATCAGGTCTCTGATCTCGTCATCGAGTTTTATCAGGCGTTCTTTTACATCTTCGTATTTCTTTTTTCCTGCTTCAGAACGGTCCTGCTGCTTCAGGAAAATTTTCTCTCTGAATTCAAGAGAAATATCTTCGAGCTCCTCTTTTTCGGCCATCTTATCGGCGATTTTCTGATGAATGGTCCTGGTTTCTTCGAGAACCGGAACTTCTTCGGCCAGTTCCTGCACAACCAGACCGGTGCGCCAGCCGATCGTTTCTTTAAGGGTTACCACGTCGCCAAGAATGTGATCGCCGAGGTAAAGGATCTCTGAGGGGTTGAGGTTGAGGTGCTTTTCGAGAATGGCGGCGTTGCCACCCTGGTAAATACCGTTCCATTCGATCGAGCCATAGAAGTTCGAAAGCAGGCCGGTTTTGGGATCAACCTTGAGATAGCGGTTTCTGGCGGTGAAATAGTCGGGTTTGTTGGCCGAAACGATGACCAGATCGAAGAGCTTCTGCCAGGGTTTGTCAAGATACGGTCCAAAGCAGTATTCCATGACTTTGCGGCTGTATTCATAGTCTGAATTGGTAATCAGCGCCAGCTTTTTGCCGAAACGCTTGAATTTAAGGAGTGCGTCAACGATTCGCTTGTCCTGGATCAGGTATTTTGATGGGTTGCTGACGACGTCGCCCTTGAGTTCCTCTTCCTGGTGGGCGTCATTGAGGCATTTGCGCACTTCGGTGAACAGCTTGCGGTAGTTTACCTTGCTGTTGCGTTCGTCATAATAATCGACGAGCTGGGCATACATCCAGCCTTCTGCCTGAGAGAAAAGTGTGTGCACGATATAATAGCGCGAATCGGTCAGATCGATGCTGTAGGGCCCGAATTTTTCCTTCTGGTCTTCGAATGAATAAAATTTTGAACCATGCGAAGCGATTCTGACAAAACCGTAGCGGTTAACCTTGAGAAAGTCGCCGTTTTCGGTATCTATAACCAGACCCCGGATAATGAAATCCTTGTTGAATTCAAATTTTCTTATTTCCTCGGGGTAGTTGTATTCTTTTATCAGCTTTTCCTTGAGGATCTCATAGGCCTTGGCTTCAAAGGCCGGAACATTGTAGGTAACTATCGTGTAGTCCATATCGAAGCCGATCAGCTTGATTGTATTCATGTTGAGAGTGCGATTGACAAAAATTTTGTTCTGGCAGGGTATTTCTTTTTCGTTCATTTTTTTTCACCTTGTTAGTTTTGCGGCAAAATCATACCACAAAAACCGGCCATAGTTAAGAAGGTACAGCATTGCAAAAAATTACGGCCTGTGATAGCTTTTAGACATGAAAAAAATAAGCTTTGCCTCTTTACCCAAAAATATTGTGACCTCTCAGCCCAGTCGGCATACTGCTGGCCCCGAAGGCATCATAAAAATGCATAAGCAGTGGTCTGAAAATTTCCGGGCCAAGACCAGAGCCCGCCGCATAACTTTTTCGACCGGCGCGCGAACCAGCAAAATTGATGGTCTGAAAGATTTTCGCATTAAATTCGTGTTATCGAAAAACTTTTAAACCTTGTAAGCTGCTTCGATCAGCTATAAAAGATCAACCGTAAAAAAAAAGCCCCTGCCGTTGCAGGGGCTTTTTATTACGGTTTTACTCTTTAAGAACCCATTTCGACCTTTACATCGTTTGAGAAGATGAACAGATCGCCGTCGACAACCAGGGCTTCCAGTTTTGATCTGATGTCGAGCGGGTGCCCGGAGAAAAGTGCCAGATCGCCATCGTAGCCTTTTTTGATTTTGCCGATGCGTTCGTCGACACCAAGAATTTTGGCCGGAATCTCGGTAATCGCTGCGAGAGCGCGGCGTTCGTCGAGACCGTATTGCATTGCCATGGCGGCGGCGACACGCAGTGTTTCGATTGGCAGGCCGGGGTAGTCACAGGTCAGAGCCACATCGACGCCGGCATCCATCAGAATGATGGCGCTTTCAAAGGTTTTTTCGTTAAGTTCTTCTCTGAAGCGCGGCAGCAGGGTTGGCCCGAGAACGACCGGAATCTTTTTCTCGGCCAGAATCGAAGTCAGCAGGTGTGCTTCGGTGCCATGTTCAATGACCAGCTTGAGTTTGAACTCTTCGGCGATTCTGATGGCGGCCATGATGTCTTCAGCACGGTGAGCGCAGGCGCGCATCGGCACTTCGCCTCTGATAAGCGGAATCAGGGCTTCCATGTCGATTTCACGATCTTTGATCACCTTTTTGCTCTGCTTGGCGGCGTAATAGTCCTGGGCTTTCATCAGAGTTTCTCTGATGACGGCCGTCAGGCCCATACGTGTCGAATGCGGTTTTTCGGTCATTCTGGCATTGGCTTTGGGAGCTTCGCCGAATGACATCAGTACGCCGGCCTGTTCAACGATCAGGCCAACATCGGCCGAGTTGCCGTTGGTCTTGAGAATCGAGCAGATCCCGGCGATCGGTAGTTCGGAAGCCGGGCAGACCATACAGGTTGTGATACCGGCACGGCGGGCGTCTTCCATGGCCCGATCCCGCATCTTGATGCCATCGAGAGGGCGGAGATGCGGTGTGATTTCGGCCCAAGACTCAGCGATATCGTTCATCGGCGAGCAGCTTTCGAACAGGCCGAGGTGGCTG
Source organism: Candidatus Rifleibacteriota bacterium (assembly GCA_024710355.1). Lineage (GTDB taxonomy): Bacteria > Muiribacteriota > Ozemobacteria > Ozemobacterales > Ozemobacteraceae > Rifleibacterium. Next base: position 15,889 of record JANJUX010000052.1, on the reverse strand, counting down.
TGGGCGTCGATCAGACCGGGAACCAGATATTTCTGGTTACATTCAATCGATTTTTCAACGTTCTTATGTATGCTTGAGCCGACCATGTTGATTTTTCCCTTTTCAACGAGCACTTTCTGCCCGGGGAAAAACTTGCCGCTCATGCTGATGCGAACGTTATTGAAGATTATTGACATTTAGGGCCTCTTTCCTTAGAGGGTACAGCGTTGAATGCTCAGATAACTTTATTGCCGTCGACAAATACGGCTTCGGTTTTAGATCTGGTATCCAGCGGGTGACCATCCCAGACTACGACGTCTGCATCGTAGCCGACTTCAAGTTTGCCCAGGCGCTTGTCGAGACCCAGTATGATAGCCGGGTTTTCGGTGATGGCCTTGATGGCACGCTCTTCGTCAAGACCATGGCGAACGCACATGGCAGCGGCGACGCTGAGGCTTTCAATCGGCATGACCGGGTGATCTGTGGTGAGGGCGACGACGCAGCCTTCATCCATGAGAATGCCGACGGTATCAAAAGTCTTGTTTTTCAGTTCAGCTTTGGAACGGCTAGAAAGGGTCGGGCCGACAACGGCGCGGGCTTTCCATTTGCCGAGTTCCTTGGCGATCAGGTGACCTTCAGTGCAATGATCGAATACCAGGTCAAGATTGAATTCCTGGGCAATGCGGTAGGCGGTGATGATGTCATCAGCCTGATGCGCATGGGCGCGGGCCTGAATCTTGCCTTCAATAAGCGGAATAAGGGCTTCGAGGCGAATTTCGCGTTCTTTGAATTCTTTGGTTTTTTTGCGCTTGAGGTAATCCTGGGCTTTCATCAGCCATTCGCGGATAACAGCAGCAGTACCCATGCGGGTGCTGGGGAATTTCTTCTGTTCGCCATAAACGCGCTTCGGGTTTTCGCCGAATGCGAACTTCATGCCGGAACTTTCTTTGATAACTGCGTCTTCGGCAATGTTTCCTACCATTTTTACGATGCAGCACTGGCCGCCGATGGGGTTGGCAGAACCCGGGGTGATCATGGCGGTGGTTACGCCGCCGGCGAGGGCATCTTTAAAAGCGCGGTCGCGCATTTTGAGTGCATCAAAAGCTCTGACATGGGGTGTCGCCAGGCCGTATGATTCGTTAAAATCAGCGTCATACCAGCCGACGCCTTCTTCTTCGAGGCTGATGTGAGTGTGAGCGTCGATGAAACCCGGAAGAATGTATTTGTCGGTACAGTCGATGGTTTTACCGGCTACTTCCGGTTTTTTCTTGGTGGCCGGAACAGCTTTGCCCTTTTTTGCCTTGGCAGAAGCAAGCACTATCTCTGTGATCTTGCCTTTTTCGATGACCAGCTTGTCAAGTTCCTGAAATTTTCCCTGGTAAAAAACATTACCTTTTTCTAGAACGGTTTTCATGATGCTCCCCTTTCCTGGGTTACAAATTGGCTTTTAATCAATGCCTTAAATGCACGAGGAGAACGTTTCGTCAGCTCTCTCCACTCCTCTTTAAATCGCCAGATTATACTACTTTCTCTGCCCAGTTTTCAAGTTTTTTATTTTGCTGCTGGCGTAAATACCAGCATAAATTTCTCGAAATGGAGCGTCGCAAAGACTGAGCGACTTTAACATGGCCAATTTTCGGGTATTTCGAGCCCTTGACACTACCTGCTGCGGTGTCTATAATCAGGCAAAGGTAATTAAATGAAGAAGAATATAATATTACTGGCAGTCGCTCTGGTTGTGTTAACCGCAACCGGTTGTGAAAAAAAGACGGCCCCCGAAGCCGTTCCTTCGACTGACCCCAGAGCCGGCATGATTTCGATGGCGCCGGCCCAGCAGGGTACCGTCGAGTCACCCGCAAATTCGGCTTCTTCCAGCCAGCGCCTGTCGCCGCTTGAACTCACCCAGAAAGAATACCTCGACGCTTACAATGAGTATGTGCGTCTCCTGAGAGAGAGCGGCCCACAAACCATTGAAACCCTTCAGGCTCTCGCCATTTACCAGAAAAAATACCAGATCTATCAAATGCTTCTCAAAGCCGGTGGTCAGACCGATAAAACCGAAAAAGCTCCCTGAGGCTTTTGTCGCGGCTATTGCCACTCTGACAGTTTGACGTTGAAACTTATCCCATCTGCTCAACCGTGGTCGGGTATTTTAGAATTTTTCGGTCAGCTGGTTGATTTTGTAGACGGCGGCGAACATGGCGAGGCCGGCGGCAAGCTGTACCCCTGAAACGGGCCGGTTGAAACTCAGCCACATGATAATTACCGACGACACCGGAAAAAACAGTTCGAGGATCGACGCCAATGATGCCCTGACCCATTTGAGACCGGCATAAAAGAAACTGGTTGCCAGAACCCCAGAAATCACGGCCATATAGGCAATGCGGCCGATCAACGGCTGTGGCCCTGAAAGCACCGAATCGATCAGCAGACTTTTATGACTGAAAAGGGCGAGCCCGACCGTAAAAACCGCACCAATAAAAAAGCGGCCCGCAAGAACAAAACTCTGGTCATAGCGCTGTAAAAGCATTTTGCCCCAAATGGTGCCGCTTCCCCAGAAGAAGGCAGCAGCTACCGCAAAAGCAGCACCTCGCGCCAGCTCTTTTCCTTCACCAGAAAACGGGTTGGTTAGGCCAAACGAGACGAAATATGAGCTGATAATTGCAATCAGAGCCCAGCCGACAAAGTGCCGGCTGATTTTTTCGCGAAGCAGCAGGGCGCCGAGCGTGATGGTCATGACCGGCTGCAGTTTCTGCAGCAAAACCGCCAGTGCCGGGTTGATATAATGAAATGCCTGGGTGAAGCAGAGAACGCCGCCGGCCGAAGCGCCAACCCCGACCCCGAGAAACAGCATCAGGTCGCGCAGACTGATTTTTGCAAAATAACGACGCTTCAGCAGCAGAACCGGCAGGGTAATACCGGCATTTATCAGGTGCTCCCAGGCAATCAGTATTATTACCGGCAGAGTTTTAATTACCGGGTTGCGGAAATAAAGATCGGTGCTGCGCAAAATGCCGCAGAGAGCGACCAGCAGCGCCGCAAGTCGTGGATTCATGTCAGCAGATTTTCTGTGGCCAGAGTCGAACGGTTCTTGCCGTTGCCTTTACTGGCGTAAAGTGCCTTGTCGGCAACCTTGATCAGGGTTTCGCGGTCGTGACTGTGCACGGGGTAAGATGCGACACCGATACTGACGGTTATGCGCAGATCGCCGCTGCTGTGGGGCACGACGATGCTGGCAATTCTTTCGCGCAGACGTTCTGCAGTGTGTAAAGCCTCTTCGGGTCTGGTTTCAGGGAGGATTACCGACATCTCTTCGCCGCCATAGCGGCACGGAATATCGATGCCGGTACGCACGGTTTCCCTGATGCTCTGGGCAACTTTTTGAATTACCGCGTCGCCAACCTGGTGCCCATAGGTGTCGTTGAATTTTTTGAAATTGTCGATGTCGATCATGATCAGACTCAGGGTGAGGCCGTAACGGCGGGCACGCAGCAATTCCTCTGAAAGGCGGGCCTGAAAATACCTGTGCACGAACAGGCGGGTCATGCCGTCAGTGATCGACAGTTCGTAAAGTTTATTGTTTTCGATGGTTACGGCTGCCTGAGACGCGATCAGGTTGAGCAGTGACAGATCACTGTCTTTGAACTCGTTGCCGCTGCGCTTGTTAACGATATTGATGACACCGATGGTGCCTTCTTTGAATTTGAGGGGCGCGCAGATCAGACTTTTGATGTCTTCGACCGGCATGAGGCTGCCGAAATTTCTGAAGCGGTTGTCTTTAAAGCCGTCGTTGCAGATGATACCGGTACCTTCGAGCGCTACCTGGCCGCAGATGCCGTGCCCAAGTTTTACCGGGGTTCCGGCAAAGACGCGATAGCGGCCACCCGATGCCACCTTGACCACCAGTTCGTCTGTCTGGTCATCGAGCAGCATGATCGAGCCGCGCTCTGCTTCGAGCACTTCGATCGCATGTGTGAGCACGAATTTAAGCAGTTCTTCTGAATCTGAGAAATAGTTGACCGCATTGCTGATGGCGAACAGGGTGTTCAGCTCGCTCATGCGTCTTTCTTTAAGCTCTTTCTCAAGGCGGATGCTGGTAACCATTTCGCGGAAATTGCGGCTGAGCAGGCCGATTTCGTCGTTTCGGTCAATGGTCGGGGCATGGGTAAGGTCACCGGTGGCCACGAGCGAGGTGCTGGCCGCGAGGATATCGATCGGGCTGGCAATGTGCCATGAGAGTACCGAACCGGTAACCAGTGCCAGAACAAGACCGAGAAGCCCGAAAATAATAAAGTCGCGGCGCATGCTGTCTCCGAGAATCAGGTATTCTGAGTCGGGCAGGGCGATTTCGAGCTTTATCGATTCAGAAATTCGCCCCAGCAAGGCTTCTTCACGCACAAAAACATGCGATTTGCCAAGAATCTCGGTTCTGCCATAGGTCAGGTCAGGGTTTTCGGTCGAACGGCCGGTTTTTCGCCGCGAGTAGAGGTCCATCTGGCTGGTTAAAATTCGCTTGCCGGCATACAGCAGTGTAAACTCGGCACCGGTAAGGCGTTTGAGCTTGTCGGCAAAGTCTTTGGGCATTTTCTGGGCAAAAAGAACGTGCTTTGGCTGATCTGTCTTCAATTTGGTGATCATTGCCGCCGCGAAAATCCAGGGTTCGTCCTCGATGACGTAGATATTCACATTCAGCGGCGAATGGCACATGGCCGGAACAATGTTCGCCAGGGCACCGACCGGCGACGGGCCTTCATCGATAAGAATGCGGCTGTGGTTTTCGACAATGGCTATGTAATCGAGCCCCGATCTGATAAGCTCATACTGCATCAATGGCAGTGTCGAGGAAGCGGTGAAGCCCATTCCGGCCAGGGCGTAAAAGTCAAAGTCGGCGACTGTCTTGGCTCTGATCTTGAGAGAGTCGAGCTGGTCTTCAAGGCTTTCGCGAAACAGTGAAGCGGCGTAATTGAGACTGCGTTTAAAATCCTGGCTGGCGACCAGAGAGATGCGGTCGAGGGTCACCGCCATCAGAATGGCCAGCGGCAATACCAGAATCAGGGCAAACAGCAGCAGTATCTTGAACTTCAGCTTTCGACTGCGAAAAAAATCAATAAAGGGCACGTCTGATTTCTACCTGTCCGTTTCTTCGTCTAAGGCCATTGATAAATGCACGCCTTATGTCATTGAAAACTTTGCGTGAAGGGGCACCAGAAAAATCATGGTAGCCGGTGACCCGCGACGGAAAGTTTTCGGTAATTGCAACCCTGTAAATGTTATCGGCAGCAAAGTTGCCGTTCCAGGGGAAAATTTTGCTGTCACCGCTATCAGATTTTTCAAGCGAAAAGCCGGCGAAGGCAAGGGGAGCCCCTTCTGAGGCCAGAGACCAGCGCAGCATTTTTTCGATATTGGCGCCGTCTGTTTCGATGACTCTTACCCCCTCAGATGTGGTGAAATCTGAAATGACACGGGCCGGGGTAATTTCGCTGAGTGGTTCACGGGTGCGTGTCAGCGTTTCAACCGGAATAAAGCAGAAATCGGCGGTGGTCTCAAGCCTGATTACCTCTGCCAGCAGGCGGCAATACTCTGAATCAAGGGTTGAATCATTGCTGAGGGGGGTGCTGAGGCTTGCGAGTTCATAAGACAGGGCCTGAATGCGCAGCGTTTCGTCGACTTCTTCGAAGTCCTGAAACCTTTTTTCGGCCGCCGGTGCCAGTTCGGGCTGCCGGCGCAGGTATTTTTCGAGGTTTTCTCTGATCAGGCCTTTTACTTTGGCGTTTCTGCCCTGAGCGAGCTCGGGCCAGTCATAGTCGTTGGCATGCATGAAATCGTTGATCGCAACCGTGTAAGTAGAGTTGAATTCAAGCGGCTGATTGTTGATGTCGATCTGAATGATTCTGAAACCTGGCGGATTGGAGCTTGAGAAGGTGCAGTTCAGCCCGGATGCCTGCAAAAAGCCGGTTTTGCCGGAAAGGCTTTCTTCGATGAGGTTTTCGAGTTGCCAGCCGCTGAGCTCGACGGCCACAAGGTTGTTTTCGAAGGGCAGAATGTCGTAGAGATGGCGAAGGGTTACAGCACCCTGACTGAGAGAAGTCTTAATACCGCCGGAATTTGCCAGCGCCACCTGGGTGCCCGCAGTCTCGCGCATGCAGTCAGCAATGAGGTTACCGATCGAAGATTCTTCGGTATATGAATAGCTGAAATTGCCGGTACATTTTGTGATAACCTCGTCGAGCAGGCTGTCGATCTTGGCTTCAACGCGGCTGATTTCGGTGGCCAGGTCAGCGTCAGGGCTGTATTTGCTGGCGTCGACCGGGAATATTCTCTGGAAGCCTCTGGCGATATCCCATTTGCCGCCGACAAAAGATACCTTAACCATTCCAACGCCAGCGCCCCGGCCGGGCGCTGTCTGGCAGATCATTGGTTTGCCGCTTACTATCGAGCCAGGCCCGATCAGATCGCCGATAATTATGTCAACATCAGGGAAAATTTCGGCCGGGTTTTCGAGGCCGCCCAGCTCTGGGTGATGCGAAATCAGAACGACCACTTCGGCGCCTTTTTCGCGCAGCATCGCGGCTGCTTTCTGAACAGAAGACTTCATGTCGGTTATTTCGAGGTTGACGATGTTGTCCTGGCGGGTGTTGCGTGCCAGCTGGCCGTGGCCGAGGCCCACCAGACCGACCTTGATGCCGCCTTTGTCGATCAGCATGCTGCCTTTGAAAGTGTCGCCGACCGGGCTGGTTACATCACGGTAATTGCAGGCCAGCATCGGAACATGATTGCTGTTGACAAATTTTTTCAGGGCTTCGAAGCCATACTCGAATTCCATGTTACCGATGGTCATGGCATCATAACCGGCCTTACCCATAAGCCTGAGTGGTACTTCGCCCATGGTGAGCGAAGCTTCGGCGGTTCCGAACAGGGCGTCACCGGTGTCGAGAAGCAGAACCTGCTCTGGATTGAAATTAAAAGCCTTCGAAGTATCGTTGATGAACCCCTTGATAAAGGCCAGTCCGCCAACCTGATCATATTGGCGGTCGAGAACTGTGCCAGAAAAGGGTTTGATCTGACCGCGCAAATTTGAAGTGTAGAAAATAACCAGATTGCGACTGGGAATTTTCATATAATCGTAAACGATCATGCCGGTCAACATGCAGATCAGCACAAGCGCAAGAACGGCCAGGTTTCTTACCACTCCGGGTTTTCTCCTGAAAGAAGCAAGGTAACTTAAGATTGGTGAATCAGCTTAGCAGAGAATCTGAGCCCGTGTCAACCGCCGTAAGCTGATTATGTCGAGAGGGTTGAATGTTGTGAGATATTTTGTCTTGCGAATTGTTTCACAATCGCACTATTGCCGTCTGGATGCGTTGATCCGGGTTTTTATCAATGCGGTTTCAGTCTCTGCTTTTTGCGTGGCAGCAGCCCTGCAATGGCCGTAAGGCGCAACTTATCTGGTTAACTGCCAGCTTTCAAGCAACTCGGGCTTTATTTCTTCAAGAAACCTCGACGGGCGCGCGAGCAGGCTGCCGGATGCCGGGTCCCAGATCTGGCCGGGGTAGGAAATCGCCAGGTTTTCGGCGGCCCGGGTCATGGCGACATACATCAGGCGGCGTTCTTCTTCGATGTCGGCCTGCGTTCGCAGAGCGTTGAATGACGGAAACCGCCCTTCTAGCGTCGAAATGATAAAAACCGAATGCCATTCGAGCCCCTTGGCGCTGTGAATCGTCGACAGCACCAGATTTTCGTCTTCGTCGAGTTCGGCCGCCATGGCTTCATCAGCCGCATCTTTCGGCGGTTCAAGTGCCAGGTCGGCCAGAAATTCAACCAGACTGGTGAATTTGCCGGCGATAATGGCCAGCTGGTCAATGTCTTTGATTCGCCGTGGATAATCATCAAATCTGGTTTTGAGAATTGGCAGATAATAATCGGTTACAATTTCGAGCAGCCGCAGGGGCGGAACCGGGCCGGCCCTGACCGCAGACTGCAGCATTTCAGAGAGCTTTTTCAGGCCTTCGGCTGCCCGGGCTCTGGCTTTGAATTCGCGCAGGTCGAAGGGGTTCTCGCGGTTGCGCAGGTAATTGAAAATGTCGCTGGCCGAATGGGTGCCGACGCCCTCGATCAGCAGCAGCACGCGCAGCCACGAGACCTGATCGGCGGGGTTCTGTATGACCCGCAGGTGGGCAATAATGTCTTTAAGGTGCCCCGCTTCAAGAAACTTGAAACCGCCCCATTTGACGTAGGGTATGTTGCGGCGCTTCAGCTCAAGTTCGAGCTGGTAGGCATGAAAACTTGACCTGAACAGCACTGCCATATCGTTCAGCCTGATGCCCTGTTCTCTGAGCTCAAGAATGCGCGCGGCAACGAACATGGCCTGTTCTTGCTCGTCTTCGCATTTAACCCGTGCTGGCAGCTCACCTTTGGCTCTTTTGGTGAACAGGTGTTTCTTAAAACCCTCGCCGGCGCTTTCCATCAGGCTGTTGGCAGCGTCGAGAATGGCGGCTGTGCTGCGATAATTGCGTTCGAGCCTGATCACCCGGCAACCGGCAAAACTCTCGGGAAACCCGATGATATTGCTGACACGCGCGCCTCTGAACGAGTAAATGCTCTGCGCATCGTCGCCGACCACCATGATGTTGTTTTTCTCGCCGCCGAGCAGCAGGGTTATGCGCGCCTGCACCCCGTTGGTATCCTGGTATTCATCGGCCATGATATATCTGAACTGGCTGGTAATGCGGGCGCGGCCTTCGGGGCTTTCTTTCAGAAGTTTATACAGATAGGTCAGCAGGTCGTCGTAGTCGAGCAGCAGGTTTTTGAGTTTGTAAGCCGAAAAAGCCTGCTGCAGGGCTTCGATATCGCTGCTCAGCTCGGCGAACTGGCTGTAAAACTCGCCCACAACTTCGGAAACGGGCTTCTCAAGATTGCCGGCCTTCGAAAATATCTGCGCCAGCGTTGCCTTGTTCGGAAACCTGACTTCTTTGCGGTTAAAACCCATTTCGCTGCGCAGCAGGTTGATAATATCAGCCGAATCAGCTTCGTCGAGAATCGAAAATCCGGCATTGATGCCTATGTAGTGCCCATATTTGCGCAGCATCACCGAAGCGAAACTGTGGTAAGTGCCGCCGGCCACCGCCCGGCCCTCGGGCCCGATCAGGGCAGCGACCCGTTCGAGCATGTTCCTTGCGGCTTTACGCGTAAAGGTAAGCAGAAGAATGCTCGAAGGCGTGATGCCACTCTCGATCATGCGTGCAACCCGGTAAATCAGCGTCCGCGTTTTACCCGAACCGGCGCCGGCGATGCAGAGAACCGGGCCGTTGAACTCTTTAACCGCTTCGAGCTGTTGTGGGTTAAGTTCGTTCTCGTAGTTGATGCGGAAATTCTGAGTCGAAGCGGCCGCCTGGCCGAGGCTGAAGGTTCTGGTCATTGCCGGGTGGTTTCGTCGATCCAGGCGAGATAATTCGCGTTGCCGTAGATGATCGGCATGGCGATGAACTCATACACTTCGTAGGGGTGCAGCTCGCGCATACGCCGGTCGAGCGCCTCAAGCCGGTCGGTTCTGGTTTTAACAATCATCAGCGCTTCGGTGGCTGAATCTGCCTGGTTTTTCCAGAAGAAAAAAGAATTGTGCCCCTCCGAAACGCTGGCGCAGGCGCAGAGTTTTTCTTCGACCAGCTTGATGGCGGTTTCTCTGGCGACTTTGCTGTCGGGAAAAGTAACGAAGACGGTGCAGTATGAATGCATGTTAACTCCTGTTGCTCAGAGTTTAGCCGCCCCGGCCCGAAAAGGCAAGTTGACTAAACCACTGCCGTGTTTTTGCCGATAGCTTGATCAAGACCGAAATTATGGAGCAAAAGACATGACCACACTACCATTGTTCCTGGCAACAGTTTTCAGTATCTTTCTTTCTCTTGAGCTGACTGCCGACCAGTAAAAAGCTGCATACACAGCATAGTCGACGCTTCACAGCAATAAAAACCGCCGCCGCTTCTGCGGCGGTTTTTACTTCAGTTCGCTTCCGGGATAGTAGAAGCGCAGTATCTCGTCGTATTTGACGCTCTTTTTGGCGAGGCCGTCAGCACCCGACAGGCACATGCCAACGCCGTCGCCGTTTCCCATGCCCCGGAAAACGATGGTGCGCTTGAGAACATCCATGTTGAATTTCATGCTCTTGATACTGTTGGGGCCAAAATGACTCTGAAGCTTCTGCAGAAAGTCGATGCCCGAAACGCTTTTGGGCTTGCGGCCACGCAGCAATACCTGGAAAATGCGGCCGTTGGCGTCGATTTTTTCGGGCTCCCAGCTTGCGTAAATGCGGTCGGCGCCCGCAGCATAGGCCACCGAAAGAAAATCAAGGATGTCAAACTTCTGCAGCTCGATTGTCCAGTGAAAGCCAGGGCTGTGAAAACAGTTTTCTGAGCCTTTGCCCTCGAAGATGTCGTCATGTGCAGGGTGGTATGGCTCGTTGTCTGAGCCATAGACGTCTTTGGCTGACGAAATGCGGCCACCGCAGGTGTGATGAAACCTTGGCATGATCAGTTTACCTTTATGCATCAGAGAAAGATTGCCGGTCATGGTGGTGAGAATGTCGACGAGTTCGCGGTTGTAGCCGCAGCCGGCAAACGGCAGGCAGTGGTCGGTGTCGCAGACTTCGTAGTCGGTGTCAGGGTGTGCCGCGTGCTCCTTCAGGTATTGCAGTCTGGTTCTGACAACGATGACCATGGCCTTGATAACTTCCGGTTCGTTCGACAGCAGCATCTTTGAAACGCATGAAACAATGAACTGATGCATGTTGACTGTATTGACAAGAGTCAGTGAATTGCCATTGTTGCCGATCTCGATTCGACCCTGAAGTATGGTTGGCGGGTGGCCAGGGATCTCGATGCTGAGCAGTTCGCCGCCCTCGATAACCACAGTTTTGTAGCCTTGTTCAAGGTCCTTTTCGGTCGAAAGCCTTGCGATAATACCTTTGGGAACGAGCATGAGAGAAGCATCTTCGCCTTCGACAAGAAGTTCGCTGACGGTTGCAACCGGTGTCGTTGCCGAGGCAAGAATGCTGCCGACGGTTTTAGGTGACTGGTTACCCGGCATAAAGGTCAGACGCCAGTTGCCGCTGAAACTTTGCACTCTGATGGTAGAAAAGATTTCTGTGGCTTCCAGGCCGACTCTTATGGTGTCAGTGGCTGATTTTGTTGTGTCGCTGGATGGTTTTGATCTTGCCTGGGCTGATAATGGCAGAGTCAGTCCGAAAAAAACGGCAATTACAATGGCAATGCGGCAAAAACTTTTCATGTTCTCTTGTCTAAACTCCAGTTTTTATCTTTTTAAGTATTTTAACAATAAATAACGGGAACTGCAGAATATTTCTCACAATCAGGCGGGCCCGGGCAAATCTCTGCAGAACCTTTACAACAGCCGGGCTCCAGCGAACGTAAAGGGAATTTATTTTTCTGCCTGGCCGGTTACCGATGAGAAATTCGCGCCTGAACCAGCGAAATTCTTCGATTGCAGCAGGTTCACCTGCAAAGGCATACGAAGCGATAAAGCAGAGAGAGCTTGAACCGGCATTGTCGAATGAGGTCACAAACCTCGGGTTCAGCACATAAATCATGGCTTTGGCCTTGAATGCCTCTTCTTCATCACCGAGATATTTCAGTGCCGTATAATATTTGTCGAGCAGATCGAGATTCTCAGGATTCAGCCCCAGAGCACGCTGCAGACTGATGCGCGCCTTTTTGAAATGCTCATGCCCAAGACTCGGTCCAAAGGCCACACCCTTGCTGAGATAAAAATCGGCAGCCTTGATCAGCAGCTTGTATTTAAGCTCGTTAAGGTCGTTGCGGGTATCTTTGAATTCGAAAAGATGCGTGTTTTCGCGTTCGGCTTCGAACATGACCTTTTCGACATCTTTGAATCTTCTCAGTTCTGCCAGAGATCTGGCTTTGAGCAGCAGCATCGGCACGTTGGTTCTGTGCGAAAGGTGCAGCCGGTCTATCTCTTTGATAACCTCGGCATATTTCTTCTGGGCGTAGAGGCCCTTGATCTCGTTGATCGAGTTTTCCTCGACGTCGATTTCCTTCTGTAGCCTGGCAGCCGCACTCAGCTCTTCGCCTTCTTCCGGGACCGGGAACTCCAGGCGGCGAAGATCGGGCCTGCGGGCTTCTATGGCCGCTTCAACTTCGGCAAGCTTTTCTTTCTCGCCGAGAAAGGCGAAGCAGCTTTTCAGCCCACTCAGCGCCACCAGGTTTGCGGGCTGAAGCTGGTTGGCCTTTTCGAAAGCGGTAAGTGCCTTCATGGTAATGCCCGCAAGAATCTTTTCGTTTTCGCCCCGCATTTTTTCACGCGACAGCGAGTCAGAGCGGCGCAGGCTGTCTTCGAGGCGGTTGCAGGTGTCTTCGCGTTCGAAAAGAAAATTGTTGCCCTGCAGAACCAGATGGTCGACGTAGAGTTTGCTGGCGCTTTCCTTTAGCGTCTGATGCTCAGGATCATCAGGATGCCAGTGCTCGCTTTCTTCGAGAAGTTTGTAACCGGCTTCGAAAAGGTTCAGACGGTTGAGCTCGAGAAAAAAGCTGTTGATGAATTCAACATCGGCGGGGTTTTCGTCAGTGAAAAATTTGTGAAAAAGCTTGATGGCAGCCGGAGTCTCCCGGTTGCGCGTCAAGGTGATGATTTTTCTTTTGGTCTCTAGGGTTCTGCGTTCTGCCATAAATTCTGCAATAAAATATCATAAATCGCGGCTTATGGCATTAATTTGTCTCGACCTAAAAGCAGAAATCCGGCCGGGCCGGATTCCTGTCGGGTCGTCAGTGCTGATTCTCTGACGTTCGGTCGCGGGTATTGCGCCCATAATACGAAAGATCACGTATCTTCTCGCGACGCAACATCCGGTGCAGCATCATCGCCCTGCTGACGATGAAAACAATGGTGCCACAGATCAATCCTCCAACGAACCCTGCCATTAAAACATTATGGTTCAAAATTCCTACCCCCGTTTCAATGTTTTGCGGTATCTTTTTCGGCAGGATGCTAAAATTGTTAAATAGATTCCAAATCTAATTATTCAGGAAATAATGATGTTTGAACTGGTGCTTAAAAATGGTCAGGTATTCTGGGAAGACTCGCTTATCGCCGCCGATCTCGCCATCAACGGCGAAAAGATTGCCGCAGTGGGCTTTGGCCTGAGCGGCAGAAGGGAAATTGATGTCAGCGGTCGCTGGGTGCTGCCCGGGGCCATCGATGCCCATACCCACTTCTCGCTGCCTTTCGCGGGCGCCATTTCGGCCGATGATTTTTATTCAGGCAGCATCGCCGGTGCCGCCGGCGGGGTGACCACCTTCATTGACTTTACCGCTCAGAAGGGAGACGAAGGCGTTCTTGAGAGCCTGAGCCGCAGAAAGGCCGAAGCTGACCCGCTTGTCGGTATCGACTATTCTCTGCACGCCTGCATCGGCCGGTACAACAAAACGGTCGAGGAACAGCTGCCGCAGCTGGCTGCCGAAGGCGTCACCAGCCTGAAAATCTTCATGGCCTACGGCAAATCAGGCCTGATGCAGAATGATGCCAGTCTTCTCAAGGTTCTCTCTGCCTGTCGGCAACACGGCATTCTCATCACCGTTCATGCCGAAAATGGCGTTATCATCGATGCCCTGACCGATGCGGCCACCGAAGCCGGTGAACTGGGCATCGAAGCTCTGCCGAAAACCCGGCCGGTTTTTACCGAGGTCGAAGCGATCCGCCGCATTTCTGACTTTGCCCGGCACACCGGCTGCAAGGTTTATGTCGTGCATGTGTCGAGTGGCGACGGCGCTCACACTCTCTGGGGCGAAAGAGTCAACGGTTCGCCGCTGGCCGGCGAAACCTGCCCGCAGTATCTCTATCTCGACGACTCGATGCTGGTGCCGCCTGATGGTCATCTATGGGGCTGCTGCCCGCCGATCAGATCGAAACCCCAGCAGGATCTGCTCTGGAAATGTCTGGCGACCGGCGAAATCGCCGTCATTGCTACCGACCATTGCCCATTTACCCGCGCCGATAAAAATACCTGGAACAACAAAATCACCAGCCTGCCGATGGGCCTGCCCGGTATCGAAACCTTTCCGGGATTGGTTCTCAATGGTGTCCACAGTGAAAAACTTTCTTTAAAGCGCGCAGTCAGGGCAATCTCTGAAAACCCGGCGAGAATCTTCGGCCTTTACCCCGAAAAAGGCAGTCTGATCCCCGGAACCGATGCCGACGTGATGATTTATAACCCCGACTGCAATACCCCGATCAGTGCCAGAAGCATGCACATGCGCACCGACTATTCGCCATATGAAGGTCTTGCCTGTCGCGGCCGCAACGAAATGACTCTGCTGCGTGGTCAGATTGTTTTCAACCAGGCAGAAGGCTGGAAAGGTCAGAAGGGTGGGGGAAAATTTCTCAAACGCAAGGCCACTGACCCCGATTTTTTCTGAACCCGCTCCGCAGTCGGCCAGAGAAAAATCAGCCAGACTGTCAGCTCGCACAGACAGATAATTAAAAACTGTTCAACAGATTCTGTTTTTAAAAGAGCAAAAAGCAGACCGGCCTGACGAAAGCGTTTTTCGTCAGGCCGGTTGAGTTTCTGGTTTAATCAGATTTTCTTCAGAATGCAGCCTTCAAGATGTTCCATATCTTTTTCAGTAAGCTGCAGGGTGCGTTCATAGCGGGTTACAATACGCTGGCAAGCCGGGCAGCTGTTACCAGAAAAGCGAAAGAGAGCGATGAGTTCCTGCGCGCACATAGAAGGCACCTCCTGCTGAATTTTTCTTGCCTGTAAAAAATATCGGCATTCAGCGCCTCATAAATTAGAGAAATTTCGGCTGGCGTGACTATGAAGTTTGCATTTTTGTTCACTGCGAATATCATCTCAGGTAATTGCTTCTCATAAAGAAAGTGTTTAAACTCCCGAATATGACAAAAAAAATAACGGTGATAACTGGTTCGCGTGCTGAATGGGGCCTGCTTGCGCCCCTGTGCAGCAAAATGCAGACGCGCGGTCTGCAGGTTAATGTGCTCATTACCGGTAGCCATCTGCACGCCGTCGGCGGTGGTTCTGTCGATGAAGTAAGGGCTGCCGGCCTGCCGGTTATTGAAGTGCCGATTATCCCCGCAGATTCAGGCGAAGACGACCAGAAACAGATGCTTCAGACTGTTGGTAATGCCTTTCCGGCCATTGCCGAAGCTTTGAACCGCTTGCATCCTGATTTGTGCATTGTTCTCGGCGATCGCTACGAAATTTTTGCCGCCGCCGCCGTCTGCCGGCTGCTTGGCATCAGACTCGCGCACATATCTGGTGGTGAGCTTACCGTTGCCGCTTTTGATGATTGTCTGCGCCACTGCATTACCAAGCTCAGCGATCTGCATTTTGCCGCCACCGAAGAATACCGCCGGCGCATCATTCAACTGGGTGAGCAGCCTGACCTGGTCTTTAATGTCGGTGACCTCGGCCTTGCCGATCTTAAGAAAACTGCATTCAAAAGCCGTTCGGAGCTCGAAGCTCTGCTGTCGTTAGAATTGAAAGATTTTTTTCTGGTCACCGTTCACCCCGAAACCTGCAATCCGGGCGCAGGTCTGCGTATCGCTCAACTGCTTACCCGAATACTGGAAAGTGGTTTTGCTGGCTGCAGTATTGTTTTTACCGGTGCCAATGCCGACCCTGAAGGCGAAAAGATCAATGAATGCTTCAGCAGTTTTGCCGCCGGTCGTCATGATTCTATATTTATCAGGTCTCTGGGGCGGTTGAACTACCTTTCGGCCGCCCGCCTCGCCAGATGCGTCATCGGCAATTCATCGAGCGGCATCGTTGAAGTGCCGGCGCTCGGTACCCCTGTGGTCAACATCGGCCGCCGCCAGACCGGCCGCCCGCATGGCGATGCTGTAATCAGTATTGCTGCCGAAGAAC
>JANJUX010000043.1 GCA_024710355.1 Candidatus Rifleibacteriota bacterium | reverse complement strand
CCTTTATGAAATTTGGTGCCGATGAGTTTTCCCGGGGTCAGATTCAGGCGCTGAATTATGCTCTGTGCCGGCTTGTATTCAGTTTTGCAGGCCGGGCAGATGCGGTGCAGAAGTTTCTGGGCAATGACGACGCGAACGGCCGCCGTGACCAGATATGCCGGCACGCCCATGTTGATGAGTCGGTTGATACTGGCTGGAGCATTGTTGGTATGCAGGGTCGAGAGAACCTTGTGGCCGGTCAGTGATGCTCTGAATGCAATTTCAGCAGTTTCAAGGTCGCGGACTTCGCCGACGAGAATGATGTCGGGGTCCTGGCGCAGGGCGGTGCGCAGGCCGCTGGCAAAATCGAGGCCGATCTTGTCGTTTATCTGCACCTGGGTAATGCCCGGGATGCGGTATTCAACCGGGTTTTCGATAGTGAAAATGTTGATTTCGGTGCTGCTGAAATATTTCAGCATGCCGAACAGGGTTGTGGTTTTACCGGCGCCGGTCGGCCCGGTGACGAGAATCAGGCCATAAGGTTCGTCGAGTGCCGACTTGAGTCTGGCCAGATCATCAGGGAAAAAGCCGATGTTGTCGAGATCGAATTTCGATTCACGCTGCAGAATACGCAGAACTGCCTTTTCGCCGAGCAGGCTCGGAACGGTGCTGACGCGGAAGTCCACTTCCTTATCCTGCATTTTCACTTTCAGGCGGCCATCCTGGGGCAGGCGGCGCTCAGCAATGTCGAGGTGAGAAAGAATTTTGATGCGGCTTATCAGCGGTGCCAGCAGACTTTTGGGGCCGGTCATCGCGTCGTGCAGCATGCCATCAACTCTGAAGCGCACCAGCAGAATATCTTCGCGTGGTTCGACGTGAATGTCGGAGGCGCGCTTGAGAATTGCCTGCTTGAAGATAGCGTTAAGAAACTGAACGACCGCGCCCTGTTCCGAAGTCTTGCGAACTATTTCGAGCCCGGAATCAAGCGTTGGCTCGGCGGTTTCGCCCTTGATGCTTTCTTCGCCTCCAACCGAGAAACCTTCCCAGCTGTAGAGCTGGCGAATTGCCAGTTCAATCTGGTTTTTCGGGGCGATAAGCACTTCGAGTTTGCACTGGGTAAGAAAGGCGATCATGTCGGTGGCCATGATGTCGAAAGGGTCGGCCATGACGACGGTAAGCTTGTTACCTTCGCGCTTGTAAGGGATCATCTTGTATTGCTTGGCCTGATATTCAGGGATCAGAGACAGTATCTTCGCATCGACCTTGATATTGGTCAGATCGACGACCGAAACGCCGAGAAATTCGGCCCAGAGATCGAGAACCTGTTTTTCGGAGAGAAAGCCAAGTCTGACAATGATGTTTTCGAGACGTTCGAGGGTCTGGGCCTGAATAATTCTTGCCTTGTCGAGCTGATCTTCGGTGATAAGGCCCTTCTGCAGCATCAAGCTTTCGACGGTCTGTTTGGTTCCCTGAATGTTGTTCATGAATTCCTCCGGCCCTGGCAGTTATTTGACTTCGACTCTGAAGGTGCGGCGTTCGAACGAAACGGTGGCGTCCTGAGTGTCGTGGTGGGCAAACATGTGAAAAGTTACGTGACCAACGCGTTTCGGGTGAAAAAAGATTTTGGTTTTGTCGGCGGTTTTTTCGACGCGGTGGACTGAAATGCGGTTGTCGTTATAGACGTATTCGATTTGCCATGTCAGTTCGCGAACACCGACGTAGCGCGGCAGCTCAATTTCGAAAATCTGATTGAGTTTCGCGTCGATGAGTTCGGTCTTTTTTATCTCATTGGGCAGCAGCCTGATGGCGCAGTCGTTCGAGACGAGGTAGCGCGGCTGCGTCATCACCATTCCCTGAACCTTATAAATGCCCTGGGGAAGTGGGAGGCCGTTGCGATCGATCGAATCCCAGCTCAGCTGCTGTGAACGTGTTTCTCCGCTTTTCAGAGGTATCGAATGCGGGGCATCGGCCCAGGTCAGCCCCTGTGACCAGCGAAAAATCTGGGTGCGGTCGTGATAGACTGCCATGTCCCACTGCTGGCCGGTTTTATAGGGAATATTGACGGTTTTGTCGGTGCGGTTGCGGATCGTTATCGTAAAAGTGGCGGTCTGGCCAGTGATAATCTCAGGCGTGTCGGCAGATATCGTGATCTGCAGGTCGGCCGGGTTGATGAATTCCCATTTGCGGTAGGACTGGGCCATTGCCGCGCTGCCAGCGAGAGCCAGAAAAGTTAACAGAAGTAATATGCGTATGGATTTCATATAGCAAGATGATACAACACGGGGGGCGCTCTGCAAAGTAATTGTTATCGGCCGGCGACGTTCATTGACACTATGCTTAATCATTCTTATAATTAACGACATAATTGTACCGATCCCGAAAGTCAGTCTCTTCGACAAGAGCGGAGGAATATTATGAATATGAGTAGACGAGTGCTGCGGCGAATCTCACTTTTGACAGTTGTCATGTTTGTGCTGTCGACCTTTGGGGCCTATGCCCAGACCGCACAGGTCAACATTCCGGTTGCTGCCGGTCA
Source organism: Candidatus Rifleibacteriota bacterium (assembly GCA_024710355.1). Lineage (GTDB taxonomy): Bacteria > Muiribacteriota > Ozemobacteria > Ozemobacterales > Ozemobacteraceae > Rifleibacterium. The sequence goes on along the minus strand of JANJUX010000043.1, from coordinate 156,686 downwards.
GCCGATCGATGTGTCGATTCTCAATAATGTGCTGCCCGAGCTGAATAACCTGCAGAGCAATCTGAGAACTGCCCAGAGCACCCTCAGCAGCCTCGAAAAGATTTCGACTCCGCTTTACCACAAGATTGCTCCGACCGGCATGGAAACCATGAGCATCGCCGAACGTATCAAAGCCATTATCGGTAGTGCCAAAAACGTGCTCGGCTCAACTTTGAAAACTTCCGGCGAAGCTGCCAAGGCCAATATCGCCGCCGGCGCTTCACCGGTCAATCTTTCTTATGACCAGCAGCTTGCCTATGGCATCGAACAGCTTGGCGTGCAGGCCAGCAAAATCGAAACCAGCGGTAAATTCGCCGGTTCTGCCGACAAACTCAAAGCAATCATCACTCTGATCAAGGCCAGTCTGACCAAAGTTGTAACCGCTGTCAGAGCCAAGATTTTTGCGGTCGGCCAGAAGGTTGGTCTGATTGATAAGAGCAAGTCTTTCGAAAACGGCAAAGTTGTCGACAACAGCAAGGGCGAAATCAAGGGCGATGGCAAGATGATGCTCAGCGCTTCTGCCGACGTGCAGTATGCCGATACCTTCCAGGGTAAACTGGCCAAAGGCGTTGCCGAAGGCACCCAGAGCGCCAAGACTTCTCTGAAAAACAGCTTCTCATTCTCCAATCTGGCCGTAACCACGGCCGTAGCGGTTGGCACCAATCTGGCCATCGACATGGTTCATGGCAACAAGCCCTCTTTTTCACAGGCAGTTAAATCAGTCGCTACCCTCGAATTTGCCGGTAACGTCGTTGGTTCGGCCCTCGGTGCCGCCGGTGGTCAGTTCACCGCCTCGATCGTCAAGAGCATTATCCCGGGCCCGGTTGGTGCTCTGGTAGGCTCTGTGATTCCGGTCATGTTCGCTTCGTTCTCAGGTCAGATGGGCGCAAATCTCGCCAACGGTATGAAGAGCGGTGAATTTTCGATCGCCAGAGCTTTCCAGCAGATCGACAAGGTTGATCTCGTCGGTTCGTCGATCGGTTCAACCATCGGTATGGCTCTCGGTGCTCCGATCCCGGTAATCGGGCCGATCATAGGTGGTATCGTCGGTGGTTTCCTGGGCAGTAAGGTTGCCAAATGGGTAACCGCATTCGCCAAGGGCGGCAAGGTCTCTATTTTCGGCAAGGGTTCGAATACGCCCTCACAGCAGAGCAGCACTCCGACCAGCAGCTTTGGCGGCGTGTTCTCCGGTGGCATCGGTGGTCTTGGCGGAACCGGCAAAGGCACTGGTCCGGTAGTGGCAGGTGATTCAACTGCTGGCGTGGCACAGTTCTCAGTAACCGGCGCCACTTCTGAGAAACTTGCCGATGTCGAAAAGAAATATTACGACACCTACCTGCAGTACAACCGCATGGTTGAAGCCAACGACCAGGAAGGCGCCAAAAAGGTATTCGAACAGCTGAAAGTTTACTCAGATGAATACAACAGCCTCAAAAAAGCTGTTAAGGCTGAATAAGCAAGGCTTTTAAAGTTATCTCGGGCAAAGAACGGCCAAGGTTGCCGTTCTTTGCTGTTTTAAGGCAGTTGCCGTCTTGACGCGGCGCTGGCGGCATAGTAACATGCTCGCGCCAAAGTATTTTATCTGTTGAGGTGCCCGTGGATATTCTTGTTTTGGGTTCTGGAGCCAGAGAACACTCTATCGTACATGCGCTTGCCAAGTCTCCGTCAGTGCATAAGATCATTGCCTGTCCCGGAAACATCGGTATGGCCAGTATCCCAATCTGTAAACGGGTGCCGTTCAAAGATAACGCTGAACTGGTCAGATTCTGCAAAGACAGGATCGCGCTGGCCGTAGTCGGCTCGTCAAAATTCGTCGAAGAAGGCACCGTCGATGCTCTGGCGCTTGCCGGAATCCCGGTTATCGGCCCGGCAGCCGATGCCGGTAGAATTGAAACCAGCAAGGCTTTTGCCGCGAAGTTCATGGCCCGGCATCATATTCCGTCGCCGCTTACCCGAATCGTGGTCAATGCGGCTGAAGCCGAACAGGCCTTTAGCGAAAGTCCGAATCTGCTGGTGGTTAAATGCGACGGCTTCTCGCACGGTACCGGTGTTGCCGTCTGTGACACCCCCGAACAGGCGAAGAGCGCAGCAACCAGGTTTCTCAATCTGCATAGCCCGCCGCTGATCCTGCAGGAAAAAATCACCGGCATCGAATGTTCTTACACCATTCTGACCGACGGTCAGCAGTGGGTTTCGTTCAGCTCCTGCCGCGATTACAAACGCGCCGACGACGGCGAAACCGGCCCCACCACTGGCGGTATGGGTGCTGTAAGCCCATCGCCAGATCTGACGCCTGAACTTGACCGGGTGATCATCGATACTATCGTGCAGCCGGTCGTTAATGGCATGAAGGCCGATAACCTGCTTTATCGCGGCTTTCTTTCGATTCAGCTGATGCTTACTGCGGACGGGCCAAAGGTTCTTGAATTCAATGCCCGCCTCGGCGACCCCGAGACCCAGAGTATTCTCACCCGCTTTCGCGGTGATCTTGCAACTCTTTTGAAGGACTGCTCGATGGGCTGCCTGACTTCGGTTGGCTCAGAAGTGGCCTTTGGCCGGCACTCAGCCGTTTCAGTGGTAATTGCCCGCAAAGGCTACCCCGACAACGAAACCGGGGAACCGGTCGTGCGTGGCTTAGACAAAGTCAGCGATTCGCTGGTATTTTTCTCCAGCTGCAAAAGGGCTGAAGACTCAGAAGACTATAAATTCAGAAGCGGCCGCCTGATCAGTGTCACCGCCGTCGGTGAAAACCTCGAAGAGGCCAGAAGCAAATGCTACGGCGACATCGCCAGGCTTGATCTGGCCAATGTCAAGTTCCGCAACGATATCGGCAAAGAGCTCTGAGCAGAGATTAACACCGATAATGCAGAATCCGGCCACGGATAAGCACCCGATTAACCGTGGCCGCAGATGAACTTAATGTTAAGCCGGCCACGGATGAACGCGGATAGACACGGATAAGAAAAGCATAATCCGGAAGAAAAGGCGACAGCTCTTCTGGATTTCTGGAAAATGCGCGAAATGTTCTGAAATTGATGTTTTTCAACAGGCGCGTTTCAGAGACTGCCGATCGCCAGATATGAAAAAATACTCGCAGACAGCCAGAGAATTAAGCCAAGCAGCAATGGTGACAGTCCGACTTTTTTGAGTGTCTCCAGCGATAATCTGCTGCCGATGAAAAACATTGATAAAACGAGCAGCTGGCGGCCAATTGCTACCAGACTCGTCCAGATGCTTTCATGCGCGGGCAAAACGGTTCTTGTCAGTGCTGCAGCGATAAACCCGAGAATGAACCAGGGAAATGCGCTGATCTGCTTTGAACCGCTGCAATAGCTGCTTACAATGACGAATGGCGTTATCCACAACGCCCTGGCCAGCTTAACGGTCGTTGCAACCGCCAGTGCAGTCGCACCATAATGACTCGCTGCCCCTACGACGCTGCTTGTGTCGTGAATTGCGAGGCCCGCCCAGACCCCGAAATCATGCTGCGACATCTTCAGCCATTTCCCGATAACCGGAAAAATAAGCAATGCCACCGAATTAAGCGAAAAGACCGTGGCGAGTGAAACGGAAGTTTCTTCGTCTCGCGCTTTGATGGCGGGCGCCATGGCCGCAATAGCGCTGCCGCCACAGATCGCGGTGCCAAATGCGATCAGCTTTGCAAGTCTCGGTTCCATTTTCAGCCACGTGCCAAAAAGATAGCCAAGAAAGATTGTGAGTGAGATCCCGACCACCGTTACCGGGAGAGAAGCCCACGCCTGGCTGACAACCTCAGCCAGTGACAGGCCGAAACCGAGCATTATAACGGCAATCTGCAGTAGATTGCGGCTCCAGACCGAGCCTGTTTCGGCGAAAGGGTTTTTTAACAATAGACCGAAAAGAATTCCGGTTACCAGAGCCGTTCCCGGGCTGATCCCCGGAATCAGGCAGGCAGCTGCGAGAACGAAGAAAAGGGGTTTTTGCAGTTTTTCCAGCTTCATGTTGATTACCTCGTGAGAGTTAATCAAATAGTATACGTAAATTAAAATAAATAAAAATTGTTAAATATTATAAAATTAATTAGTTTAGTTTATTAAAAAATGATTGGAAGCAGGAGCGGCTTATGAATGTATCTCTGAGACAGCTTGAGGTTTTTGTTGCCGTGGCGAAGCTTGGGCATGTCACCAATGCCGGTGAAGAGCTTGGTATGACCCAGGCAGCGGTCAGTCTGAATCTGGCGCACCTCGAAAGACAGTTGAAAGGAAATCTGTTTGATCGTATCGGAAAAAAGCTGATATTGAATGATCGTGGCAGGTTGCTGCTGCAGGAGGCTGTCGAAGTTCTGGGCCGCGCTAAAATAATGCTCGAAAGGGTTACCAGTCGACCAGGTGACCCGGCCGGGAATCTGAGAATCGGTGCGAGTACAACAATTGGCAACTACCTTCTGCCGGCTGTAATCGGTCACTTTTCCCGGCGTTATCGCAGGGCCAGAATAGATCTCGTGGTCGGAAATACCAGACAGATAGAAGAAGAACTTGCGGCCGGCCATCTTGATCTTGGATTGATTGAAGGTCCGGCGCACAAATCCGGTCTGGTTGCAAGAGACTGGCGCGGTGACGAGCTGGTGATAATCGCTTCTCCCGCCAACCCACTGGCCGCCAAAAAGAAGGTAACGGTCAGGGATCTGGCGCAGGCAGCCTGGCTGGCCAGAGAGCAGGGTTCCGGTACCAGAGAGATTTTCGAGCAGGCAATGCGGGCAGCTGGGGTCAGGCCAGAACTGAAGTTTGAGTTCGGTCATACTGAAGCGATCAAGCAGGCCGTGATTGCCGGAATGGGCATTGCCTGTCTGTCAAAACTGGCTGTTGCCAGAGAAGTTGCCGCTGGCGTGCTGTCAGAGTTAAATCACCCTTTGAATCTGCAGCGTCGGTTGCAGATTCTGCTACGGCAGGGCAGCCAGGAAACACCGCTTCAGCAATCAATGCTCGCATACCTGTTTCGAGCTGAGTTTCTACAGGAGTAAGCCCCGGCAGTCAGAAAACAGGAGTTTTTCAGTCCGGTTTTCTGCTTTGCCGGATTTATATCATTTCTGCGCAGAAAATTTTCCGGCCGCGAATGTTACGGCTTTTCTGTAAAAGATCAAGATTGCGCTTTTGTACGGCATGTAGTAAGAAGTAAGCGTTTTAGTCCGTGAGAAGTTATTGAGGAGAGAAGCGATGCGTGGCATTAGAAGTCTTTTGTTTATTGTTTTGTGTCTGTCTTTGAGCACTTTATGGGCTGAAGATGGCGGTAAAAAAGATTATCCGGGCGCGAATGTGGTGGCACAGGAGATTGAAAATCACCGGCTGATGCTTAAGTCTCTGCAGGATTTGCAGAAATCATCAGATGCCTCTTTGAAAGACAATCAGAAGTCTTTCGAAGAATTGATGAATTACCTGAATGCGGCGCTTATAAGCTTTGAGTATCTTGATTCTCTCTGGGCCGGTAAGCCCGGAGAAGCCTATAAAGCCAATGAATCCGAGATCAAGTCTGCGAATCTTCCCTGTGCCTGTAACGGCGAAGGCAGGTGTGGTGCCTGTGGTGATGATGGTTATGTCTGGTTTGCAGAGATTAAAAGTAAGGCAATAAGGTGCAAAAGATGCAAAGGGACAGGGAAGAACGAATTCTCTACTGATTGTGTCGGTTGCAGAGGATCAGGTTGGGCAAATGCCCATCCAACTTCGCCTGCTGTCAGATAACCTGATAACCGAGCTATAAAGCAAAAGGGCTGCCGGTTAAGGCAGCCCTTTTGCTTTACAGCGGATTTTGATCAGATCAGTTTTTTGAAGATTGTGAATTTTGAGAGGGTCTTGAGCAGCCAGAATTTTTTGCCCTGGAGATCGTCGGGGCCAAGAACTGATTCGACTTCACCCTTTTCATTGATACTGATTTCATACTGAGCAGATTTGGCGATATCGTCGAAAATACTGTCGCGGAGTTCTTTGGCGAATTCAGCTGATTTAACCGCTGCTACGACTTCTGAATTGACCTGTTCGCTGAGATAATCGAGGTTGTAGGTGCCGACTACGCCGATCTTGCGGTCGAATACCCAGTTTTTGGCATGCAGCTTGTTCGAACCCTTATAGACATAGATTTTGATGCCGGGGATTTCTTTGAAAATGCGTTTCCAGTCGGCGTAGAACATTGCCTGGGTGGCAAGACTGTCGGTAGAAGCGGGGCTGTTGGTATGCATGATGATCGGAATACCGCGCTTGCCGGCGCGCTTGAGGGCGTTGAACATGCGCTCGGTAAGAACGACGTAGGGGTTCTGCAGGAGCACTTCGCGTTTGCAGCCGTCGATGTATTTGATCATCTGATCGGTGATGTCGTTGCGGGGGCCACCGAGAGAGTGCTTGTCGATGATTTTTACCGGGGCCTGGATGGCGCTGGCGAACGGATCGAAGCCTGAAAAATCACGCAGGTGCCCGTAACCGGAGAGTTCTTTCATGAAGTCGGCAGCGGCAGTCAGATATTTTTTGTTCGCACCTTTACGGGCTACGAAACTTTCATTCAGCAGGTGATTGTACATCGTGTCATAAGCGGCGTTGAGCGGGTCGCTCATGATATCGACGTTGCCCCAGAGCTCTTTTGCAATTTTAAAGGTTTTAAGTTTGCTGAATTCTTCATCAAAGGCATAGTCAAGCTGTTTTGCAACTTCAGTGCTTTTGACAACCACGTCACAGTCACGGTAGGCGCCGGGGTGATCTTCGGGCTCAAGGAAATAATCCATTGAGACGTTGCGGCCACCGATGATCGAGATTTCTTCGTCGACAACGATGATCTTGTCATGGTTCGAAGCGATGAGCTTGCGAACATCAGTGAAAACGCTGAGAAGGTTAGTGTGAACCGGGTTGAAAACCTTGATTTCGACGTTGTCGAATTCGCTGAGTTCCTGCAGGAAGTCCTGGCCGAGAAGTTTGCGGGTCAGCTGCTTGGTGCCTCGTGCGTCGAGCAGAAGTCTGATTTTGACACCCTGCTGTGCTTTTTTGAGCAGCATGCCGAGCAGAGAGTAGCCGAAGATATCCTTTTCCATGATGAAATACTGGATATCGATCGAGCTTTTGGCTTCTTCAAGGCATTTCCAGCGGGAATACCATGATTTTGAGTTGCTGTAGAAAAGGCTGATTTCGCTGGGTTCGTTGCTGGTGGCGTATGCAACTTTGAATTTATCGAAAGTAACATCGACGGATGGGGCGAATTTCGAACCCATGTCTTCATACCAGACCTGGAACTTTTCGAAGTCGCTCTGGGTCTTGTTGAAGTCGAGCATTTTGCCGGCATAGCCGAACCATCTGGTTACTTTGACCGGGAAGGCCAGCCATGAGGTGTTGCGATATTTTTCGTAACCGGCCTGGGAAACGCCGTAGGTTGAGTTCAGGGCGTTTTTCCACTGTATATGTTTCTGGCCGGCAGCCAGGTAGTTCATACGTTCTTTAGCCAGCAGAGCCAGTTTTGAATTCGGGGCGTTACGGCCGATCTGCGCAAGAAGAGTTGAGGCTGTTTTAACATCATCTTTGAGCAGTTCGTAAGCCTTGGCGAGCTCATAGCGGGCGAGGTCGGCGTATTTTGAGCCGGCACTCGATTCGATGAAACCGGCGAGCAGTTTCATTGCCTGATCGGGGTCTTTGCGACCCTTTTCCGACCAGAGCTGTTCGAGAATTCTTCTCAGCCCGGTGGGAAGCTGCTGTTGAGCGACGGTTGCCGATCTTTCACCCTCACCGGTAGCGACAAAGGTGGCTGCTTCTGAAAGGGTGTCGACTTCGGCGGCGGTGCCGGTCTCAATTGCAGTCGCCTTATCGGTCGCTTTGTTGAGATTGCCTTCGTAAAGCGCCTTGGCGGCCTTGTAGGCATTGAGGTAGCCCTGTACTTCACTGGCGGGCTTGCCTTCGTTGACGGCGTTACGATAAGCATTGTAGGCAGACAGATAGCTTTCGTAATCTGAACGGGCGTCAGCAGATGCCGGAACATTGCCTGCCAGAACCAGCAGCAATACGAGCATCAATGAAAATAGTTTTTTCATAAAAACAGCCTCCACGATTAGCTTAACAATAACATTATACTCATGGAGGGTATGACCGGGAAGGGTACCGAATCAAAAAAATATAGAAATACGAAGATTTTCAAAAAAAGTTTTCTAAAAATCTAAATTTTCTTTTGAATTAGAACTGCGTGGCTTTTCGCCATTCCGGCGGGCGGGCAGGGTAATCGAGTCAAACACCTTGATTCCCTAAGCCCGGAATGACGCAACTAATGTCCGTAATTCCCGCGAAGGCGGGAATCTTTTGAGTAACGGCTTAGATGACTGCCTTCGCAGGCATGACATACAAATTGCATATCCGGAGCTGGTATGACACGACAGTTCTGCTATTCAACTGCAGCTTTGGTTTTTGGGGCGAAGGTGAAGCTGAGCACCAGCATGAAAAAGGCGGCGATCAGCGGCAGAATCAGCATGCGCAGAACAAACGGGCCCTGGTAGAGAAAAACTTTTGCCTTGCCGGGTTGTTCCTGCGTCAGGCGCAGCAGATAGGTGCCGGGGCCCTGGTGTCTCGACAGAAAACTCTGCCATTTTGCCGGGTTTGGCAGAAAGGTGGTCGGGTATTTGCGCAGGGCGAACTTTCGGTTGAGCAACAGTTCGCCTTTCGGCGAAATCAGTTCTACCTCGCCGGCAAAGTCGCCGTCTTCAGATTTGAGATCTATCTGAATCGGGTCGACGCCATTGGCAACGAGAGACAGTTCTGTCGTCGCCGGCATCGGGTAGCCCTCAGCAGCAACGACGCCGAGAGAACCTTCGCCGATCGGGTTGTTCAGGTAGGCCGGATCGATGATCAGACCGCCAACGACCATGATGATGGTCAGAACAAATGTTGAAGCGACCTTTCTTTTCCAGTTTGCCAGAAACAGATTCATGATCGCGGCCCTCCTGATTCATTTATTGGCAGACAATTCAACCCAGCGCCAGGCGGTCACCTCTGACGACAATCGGCGCTGTGGTTCCGTCGGCAACCGTGCCGGTAATTATAGCACGCGCCAGCAGAGTTTCTACCTCTTTCTGCAGCAGGCGCTTCAGAGGTCTGGCGCCGTATAATGGGCTGTATCCGCGTTCTATGAGCCACTGCCTGGCTTCAGGTGTAACTTCGAGACTGATGCGGCGCTCGATCAGACGTTTCTGAATCGAGTTGATCTGCAGGTCGATTATCTTGTCGAGTTCACTGCGTTTGAGTGGCGCAAACAGCACGATATCATCGACGCGGTTGAAGAATTCGGGTTTGAAGAAGCGCTTGACTTCGGCCATCACCTTGTCACGAGTGCTTTCATCGATCTCGCCGCCTTCGCCGATCTCGCTGATCAGCGTCTGGGCACCGAGGTTGCTGGTCATGATGACCACGACATTGCGAAAATCGACGGTGCGGCCACGGGAGTCAGTCAGGCGACCATCGTCGAGAATCTGCAGCAGAACGTTGAATACTTCGGTGTGCGCCTTTTCGATTTCGTCGAAAAGCACGACCGAATAGGGTTTGCGCCGCACCGCTTCAGTCAGCTGGCCGCCGTCGTCATGGCCGATATAACCCGGAGGTGCGCCAATCAGGCGCGAAACCGAGTGCTTTTCCATGTATTCGCTCATATCGATACGAACCATATTCTCTTCGGTGTCGAAAAGAGATTGGGCAAGGGCCTTGGCAAGCTCGGTCTTACCGACCCCGGTCGGGCCAAGAAAAATGAATGAACCGATCGGCCGGTGTGGGTCTTTGATGCCGGCACGCGAGCGGATAACCGCATCGGTAACCAGATTAACCGCGTCGTCCTGACCAATGACTCGCTGGTGCAGGTGTTCATCGAGGTGCAGCAGTTTTTCCTTTTCTCCTTCCATGAGGCGGGTTACCGGAACCCCGGTCCAGCGGCTGACGATATCGGCAATTTCCTCTTCGGTGACTTCTTCGCGTACCAGTTTGCCGGTATTCTGCTTCTGTTTCAGCTCATCTTCAAGATTTTTGAGCTGTTTGAGAGCTTCGGGAAGCCTGCCATGCTTGAGCTCGGCGGCCTTGTTGAGGTCGTAGGCACGCTCGGCTTCGCTGATTTCCTGGTTCAGCTTTTCGATGAGTTCGCGCTGGGTCTGCACCCGTTTGATGACGCCACGTTCGCTCTCCCACTGGGCTTTCATGGCATCGCCACGGTTTTTCAGATCGGCGAGTTCCTTGCGCAGAGCTTCAAGGCGGGTGAGGCTCTGCTCATCTTTTTCTTTGATCAGTGCCGCTTCTTCGATTTCGAGCTGCATGATGCGGCGGGTGACTTCGTCGAGTTCGGCCGGCATCGATTCGATATCGGTGCGGATCATCGCGCAGGCTTCGTCGACGAGGTCGATGGCCTTGTCAGGCAGAAAGCGGTCAGAGATATATCGGTGCGACAATGTCGAAGCGGCGACCAGGGCGCGGTCCTGAATTTTGACGCCATGGAAAACCTCGAAGCGTTCTTTGAGGCCGCGCAGAATCGAGATGGTGTCGGTAACATCAGGCTGTTCGACAAGAACCGGCTGGAAACGGCGTTCGAGGGCCGCGTCTTTCTCGATGTATTTGCGGTATTCATCGAGGGTGGTGGCGCCGATGCAGTGCAGTTCACCGCGGGCCAGCAAGGGTTTGAGCATGTTGCCGGCATCCATCGAGCCTTCGGCTTTGCCGGCGCCGACGATGGTGTGCAGTTCGTCGATGAACATGATGATCTGGCCATTGCTGCTTTTAATTTCTGCCAGCACGGCCTTGAGACGCTCTTCAAATTCGCCGCGGTATTTGGCGCCGGCGATCAGTGAGCCCATATCGAGGGCAAAAATAGTTTTGTCGCGCAAACTTTCGGGCACGTCGCCCTGCAGAATGCGCTGTGCCAGGCCTTCAGCGATGGCGGTTTTACCGACCCCCGGTTCACCGATGAGCACCGGGTTGTTTTTGGTTTTGCGTGAGAGAATTCTGGTAACGCGGCGGATTTCGGCGTCGCGGCCGATGACCGGGTCGAGTTTGCCGCTTTTTGCCATGGCGACGAGGTCACGGCCATACTTGGCGAGTGCTTCGTAGGTCTGCTCTGGGTTGGCTGAAGTGATGCGCTGGTTGCCGCGCACTGCGGTCAATGCCTGCAAAAACTGGTCGCGGCTGAGGTTCAGTTCGGCGAAGATTTTGCCGACGGCTGTTGAAGAGCCGCTCTCGATCATGGCAAGCACCAGATGCTCGACCGAGAGATACTCGTCTTTGAGGCTTTTCATCTCTTCTTCGGCCTTGACGAGAATCTGCGACAGTTCGCGGTTGATGTAGAACTTGTCAGGGGTCATGCCCGGGCCGCTGACACGCGGCAGGCGGCTGATCGCCAGCTGGGCCCGGTCACGCATCGTCGACAACGGGATATTGATGTTATTGAGCAGTCGCGGAACCAGATCGGTTTCGTTGGTAAGCATTGCTGCAAGCAGGTGTTCAGAAGAAATTTCCTGGTGGCCGTGCTGAACGGCGATGTTCTGGGCAAGCTGCAGCGCTTCCTGTGATTTTTGCGTCATTCTGTTGATATCCATATTCAGAACACCTCGTAAAAAATGATGATAATTCGATTTAAGTATCTGCAAACGGCATGCCAGAAATGGGGCGACCAGCTATGAACGGCTCTGAAGGCTGGTTATGGCAGAGAATCGGCCGGCGGTTTCCATGCCGCGGGCTGTCGCAGCAACGTCGCAGTGTACCGCGAATGCGTCACATTTGTCGCCATGAATTAAATCTGCGGTCGGAAAGGTTCTCGAATTAACTGTTTGCGAAAAGTTTGCTTGACACGAAATTTGGTACAGAGATATACCCTTTAGGTATCCATTGCCTGTTTAATTTTTTTCAGGAGAGATAAAGATGGCTCAACGAGGAATCCGTGAGTACCACGGCAAAAGAATGCTTGCAAGGCACCTTGACGGTTTTTGTGAAGAAACTGTCGGTTACAATGGTCACATTGTTCTGGTCGACAAAGACACAGACTGGGCGAAGCTCAAAAAAGACAACCCCTGGCTGAAGACCGATAAACTGGTTGCGAAGCCTGACCAGCTGTTTGGCAAGCGTGGCAAACACGGGCTGGTTCTGGTAAATAAAGACATCGCCGAAACCAAAAAATGGATCGACGAACGCATGGGCAAAAAGCAGGTTGTCAACGGTATCGAAGGCACTCTGACCCATTTCCTCATCGAGCCCTGTGTTCCGCATGAGGCCGAATATTATGTCGCGATCAAATCGACTGCCGAAGGCGATGCGATTTATTTCTCGCTCGAGGGTGGCATCAACGTTGAAGAGAACTGGGATAAGGTAGTAGTTATCAAGGTTCCGATTCTTGGCGGCATCGAAGACGTCAATGTCGAAAAGGCTCTGCCGGGCGCGCTTGGCAAGAATAAAAAGATGGTTGCCAGCTTCATTCGCGGTCTTTATAAGTATTTTGCCGCTCTGCACTTTGCCTATCTCGAAATCAACCCGTTCGCGATTGCCGGTAATAAGATCATACCGCTCGACATGGTTGCCAAGCTCGATGATACAGCTGAATTCTGCTGCAACAAGCTCTGGGGCGAAGATATCGAATTCCCGGCCGCTTTTGGTCAGAACCTCAGCCCCGAAGAAATGAAGATCCGTGAACTCGATGCCCTGTCTGGTGCATCGCTGAAGCTGACGCTGCTGAATCCCGAAGGCACCATCTGGAACATGGTTGCCGGCGGTGGCGCCTCGGTTATCTATGCCGATACCGTCTGCGATCTCGGGTTTGCCAAAGAACTGGCCTTTTACGGCGAATATTCTGGCAATCCCAGCACCAGCCTGACCTATGAATATGCCAAGGTCGTTCTCGACCTGATGACCCGAAAACCGGATGCGAAAAAGCGCCCCAAAACCCTGATTCTCGGCGGTGGTATCGCTAACTTTACCGATGTGGCCAAGACCTTCACCGGCATCATCAAGGCTCTCAACGAGTATGGTGACAAGCTTAAAAAGGTTAATGCCCGCATATTCGTGCGCCGTGGCGGCCCGAACTACCAGGAAGGCCTCGCCAATCTCAAGGCAGCCGCTGATAAGCTCGGAGTGCCGATCGAAGTGCATGGCCCCGAATATCACATGACCCGCGTCGTTTCGGACGCCCTGAAGACTGGTAAAGGAAAGTAATGCCATGAAAAAAAGACCAGATTATCTGCTTTTCGATAAAAACACGACCTCTCTGATTTACGGCATGCAGACCAAAGCGGTTCAGCGCATGCTCGATTTCGATTACTGCTGCCGCAGAACGACCCCGTCGGTTGCCGCTCTCGTTGACCCGGGCAAATTCGGCTCAGAAAAAGTTTTCTGGGGCAAAAAAGAGATTTTCATTCCGGTTTACCCCGATGTCAAAACCGCTCTGAAGAAGCACCCCGATATCGATGTCATGATCAATTTCGCCTCTTTCAGAAGCGCTTATGACACCACCATGGAAGGCCTCAACGAGCCGAAGCTGCGCACCATCGTCGTTATCGCCGAAGGTATGCCCGAACGCCAGGCCCGCCATCTGCGCGCCGTCGCCATCGAACGCGGCAAGGTCATCATTGGCCCGGCCACTGTCGGCGGTATCGCTGCCGGCGCTTTCAAGGTCGCCAACACCGGCGGTACTATCGAAAGTATCATCGAATCGAAGCTGCATCGCCCGGGTTCGGTCGGTTTTGTCAGCAAATCAGGTGGCATGTCGAATGAAGCCTATAACATCATCGCGCTGAACACCGACGGTCTCAATGAAGGTATCGCCATCGGCGGTGACGCTTATGCCGGCTCGACTCTGCTCGAACACCTGCTGCGCTTTGAAGCCAACCCGGCGATCAAGATGCTCGTCTGCCTTGGCGAAGTTGGCGGCGAAGAAGAATGGAAAATCGTCGAAGCGGTAAAAACCAAAAAGATCAAAAAGCCCCTGGTAATGTGGGTTACCGGCACTTCGATCAAATACATGCCTAAGGGCATTCAGTTCGGCCATGCCGGCGCCAAGGCCGATGCCAGCCGCGAAACCGCTGAAGCCAAAAATGCCGCTCTGCGCGAAGTCGGCGTCGTTGTGCCCGAATCGTTCGACGATTACGACAAGGCAATCAAAGCCACTTATGAAAGCCTGGTCAAGAAGGGCGTCATCAAGCCGGCTCCCGAAGTCGAACCGCCGGTAATTCCGATGGATTACGCCGAAGCGGTTGCCCGCAATATGGTGCGCAAGCCGACCAACTTTACCTGCACCATTTCTGACGATTCAAAAGACGAGCTGCTCTATGCCGGTCACAAGATCAGCAAGGTCATCGGCGAAAATTATTCGGTCGGTGAAACCATCGGTCTGCTCTGGTTCAAAGAGCGCCTGCCGAAATGGGCCGCCGAATTCATGGAAATCGTGCTCAAGCTCTGCGCTGACCACGGCCCCGCCGTTTCTGGCGCTCACAATACCATCGTTACTGCCCGCGCCGGCAAAGATCTGATGAGTGCCGTCGCTTCTGGTATTCTGACAATCGGCCCGCGCTTCGGTGGTGCGGTTGCCGGTGCTGCCCTGATGTTCAAAGCTGCTCAGGATGCCGGTCAGTCTCCTGATGCGTTCATTGCCGACCTGAAGAAGAAAAACATCAAGATTCAGGGTATCGGTCACCGCATCAAGAGCCTGAAGAACCCCGATATGCGTGTCGAACTGCTCAAGCAGTATGCCCGCAAGCATTTCCCGCGCACGAAACTGCTCGATTATGCGCTCGAAGTCGAACAGCTGACTACCGCCAAGAAAGACACCCTGATTCTCAATGTCGACGGCGCCATCGGCGTTCTCTCGGTCGATATGATGTACGGCCTCGGCTGGGATGAAGAAAGAATTCAGACCGTGGTCAACAGCGGCGGTCTCAACGGCCTGTTCCTGCTCGGCCGCACCATCGGCATGATCGGTCACTACATGGATCAGTGCCGCCAGAAGGCTGATCTCTATCGCCATCCGTGGGATGACATTCTCTACGATCTTCCCGCCGGCGAATAATCAGAAAATCTGATTCTGTAACAGGCCCGCTGAAAAATGCTTTCAGCGGGCTTTTTAATTTGATTGCAAATATAGCAAAGGGTCGCCCTTTTCAAGTGTCGGAAAAGTTTATGGCTGGTAGGGTTTGAGGCCGACGCTGTAGATTTGCTGCACTTCGGGGCCGAAGGTGTTGTTTTTCATGTGAATGATGATGTTGGGAAGCGGTTCGTGGCGGCCGTTGAAAAAACGTTCGGCTTCGATCATCGTCAGATGCGACTGCTCGCCTTCTTTGGCAATGACGAACTGCAGGCGTCGCAGACCAAAATTGCCAGCCTTGAGATATTCGACGATTTCATAGAAGCGGCTGGTCGGAATTATCAGGCAGAAACGCCCGCCGTAAGGCAGCATGTAGGTTGCAGCTTCGACAAAATCTTTTACGGTTCCGTTCAGCTCGTGCCGGGCCATGGCCCGGCCGGGGCGGGTTGGCAGCCGGCCGCTGCCCATCTGAAAATATGGCGGGTTCGAGATCACCAGATCGAATGATTCTGGCAGAATACGTGCAGGTATGTCTCTGACATCCATCTGTT
This sequence comes from Candidatus Rifleibacteriota bacterium, assembly GCA_024710355.1. Classification (GTDB taxonomy): domain Bacteria; phylum Muiribacteriota; class Ozemobacteria; order Ozemobacterales; family Ozemobacteraceae; genus Rifleibacterium. Next base: position 141,066 of record JANJUX010000043.1, on the reverse strand, counting down.
CGAAACAGAGGTCAGAAAACTGGCGGTTCATCTGCAGGTTGCGATTCGCAAGATCGACGAATTCTTCCTGCAATTCGAAGCCGGTAATTGCCAGGGCCGGGTTACGATGTTTAACCAGAAAAGACAGTATGCCGCTGCCTGAGCCGAGGTCGGCGGCGGTCTGCATGTCGGGGCGGAATTTCACAAAGTTGGCGAGCAGCAGTGTGTCGATTGCAAAAGCGGTGCCATCGATTTTCTGAATCAGGCTGAAATTGGTGCCCGGAATTGAATCGAGTCGTTCATCGGTGTCGATAAAAGGTTGAGTCATGGCGATGCAAGGGTATAACAACCTTGGCATTTCCGCAACCACTGTAAAATGCGACGGAGTCTTAGAATTCGAGGTTGGCTGATATCGAGGTGCGGCGGTCTTCGCGTTCGCCCGGGCGCTGGCCGATTTCTTCGCCATAGGTGGCGGCCTGAATCTTGAGGTCGTGAAAGGCAAAGGCGATGCCACCGGTCGGGTAGCCGCCGCGCAGACCCGCGAGCAGGTGCAGGTGGCGGGTCAGGCGCAGCTGCATGCCCAGCCTGACTTTGGCGAGCCCGGCACTGTCTTCGCCGGTTTCCCAGTAGTCGGCGGCGAGCAGCAGTTTTTCGTTGCGTTCAGCCGGGCCGGTCAGCGGTCTGATCGAGGCACCGACAGCAAACTGGCGCTTGAGGTTGCCGGCTTCTTCAGAAAAATCTGAACTGAGCAGATTGCCGGCAAACAGGCCGAAAGTGGTTTTCCAGGGGTTATTCAGCTGCCAGAGAGCGCCGAGGTCAAAGTCGAGGGCAACGCCGGTTTTTTCGGTGTCGCGTAGCGCGCCTGGTGTCAGGGCGGCAAAGTCACGGGCATAGTAGGTATGGTCAGCGGTTTTGCGGCTGACAAATTTCATTGAACCACCCCACCAGCCGGTTGCACGGTCTTTGAAAAGAATTTGTGATTCACCGTAACCGCGGGCAAATGAGCCGGTCAAAACGGCATCTTTATCGACGCGCGACTTTATCAGCGGACTGGAGGGGTTTTCTACCGAAAAGTTTTCGGCTTCGCGATAATAGCCAGCAACGCCAAAACCGGTGCTGCCGAGGTAATAGGCCATGGTTGACCATGACTGGTATCCGGTTTTTCCCATAATCTGTGTCAGATTGCTGAAGTTGGCGGCGCGACTGGCGGCAGTGTCGGCATCTGAGAGGCGATCGATATGGTCGCTGACCGTATCGTAGTCTTCGCTGCGGTCACCGGTGGCACTTAAAACGGAAAAAGCACTGGTGGTGCGCATGCCAAGCCCGGCGGGGTTGCAGAACAATGCCTGCTGGTCGTCGGCGATTGCGACTGAAGTACCGCCCATTCCGTGTGAACGACTGGTCTCAAAGGTCAGGGGTCGTTCGTAGCCCAGGGCAGGAGTTGTCAGCAGGCCTGAAATTATCAGGCTGCAAAGTGTCTGGCCGATTCGTGTAGTCATTGATTTCAGGCGGGTCAGCCGTCTTGGGACGGCCTGGTTATGCTGGATTCGTGATGTGGTGATATTAGGCATCAGCTGGCTCCGTCAAGGTTCAGCAGCATGGTTTTGAATTCAGTTTCGGATTTATCGAACCAGGCATTGGCTGTTTTAAGGCTTGTGGCGAGGCTGCCGATGGCAAGAACTGTGCTGCGATTCGCCGGGGTATATGTGCCTGAGCGGCTGACCCCATTGACCGGCGAAATGAGAACCCATTCTGTGCCGCGGCCATTGAAGGCCTCGGTCAGTTCGAGAAAGGCCTTTTCGAGCGACCAGGCAGAGCCGGCTGAACTGAGTCTGGTGTAAAGCTGAGACCAGGTCAGGGTTTTTCCGTCATTGGTGTCGAAGTCTATCTGGTCGGGGGTGTCGAGTTTCTGGTTCAGATTGGTGTCATACTTGGCAAGCAGGGTTTTTGCGGCTGAAAGAGCACTCATGAGTGACCTGAAAAGCAGGTCGTCGTTGCCCGGGTCGGTTAGCCTGTTCATGTCATCGATAGCCTCGTCGAGCAGTTTGAGGTTCTTTATCAGCTTTGCCGCCGAAAAAATTACGGCCGGTGAGTCGATCGGGCTGGTGCCATTCTGCAGGCGATCGAGGACAGTGAACATATTGAAGCCTGCCAGCCCGGCTTTTGCCGAAGCCCGACCACGGTAAGCCGCATCGCCACTGTCACCTTTTGCCATGGCTCGTTCAAACAGTTCGAGAGCGTGGCTGTAGTCGGCTGCAGCAAGCTTGAGGTTGCCTTCGTCGACCAGCGTCTGCGAATCTCCCGCTTCGATCTCGCCGTCGAAGGCTTCGAAAGCATTGCAGCCTGACAAAAACAGGCTTAGAACTGCCAATACTGCGAATACCAGCAATGAATGTCGCGACTTCATTTCAGCTCCGGAAATTACTGATTTTCCTGCCTCATCGGCAGAGTTCGCACTATTTTGAATTTTTTCGCAAAAAAAAGTCGTCTGTGTTATAAAGAGCAGCTGTGCACGGTAGCAAATTTAAAAAATGGCGTCTGGCAGACGGGTAATTAGGCAATGACAGGTAACAGAGAAAAACCGGCACTGGCCATGAACGGCCTGCAGGTCGAGCAGTTCAGGTTCTTCGGCCGTGGGCCCTACAATTTCGCTGTGCCTGCTGGCTCGATTTTTGGCTTGAGTGGGAGCTCTGGCTCTGGTAAAACTCTGCTGTTGCGTGCCCTGAGCGACCTTGATCCGAACGAGGGCCGGGTAACTCTGAATGGCGTTTGCAGTAGTGAACTGCCTGCCAGTGAGTGGCGGCGCAAGGTTGCCTGGCTGCCGGCCGAAAGCCTCTGGTGGCACGATCGTGTCGGCGCACACTTCTGGCAGATTCCGCCGCTGCAGTGGTTCAATGCTCTCGGTTTTGCTGAAGAAGTTGTGAACTGGGAAATCAGTCGTTTATCGACCGGCGAGAAACAGCGGCTGGCGATTCTGCGTCTGCTGCAGCACCGTCCGTCGGCTCTGCTGCTCGATGAGCCGACTGCTAGTCTCGACAAGGGCAATATTGTCGCAGTTGAAAATTTTCTTACAACCTATCTCAAAGAAAACAACGGTCTGGCCATCTGGGTCAGCCATGATTCTGAACAGTTGGAGCGGGTAGGCGCCTGTCACTATGCCATGCTGCTCGGCGGTGAAATGAGAAAACTGCGATGAATGTCATTCCTCTTGGTTTATTTGAGCTTTCTCTCGCCAGTCTGCTGGTTCTGCTTCTGGCCTGGCTAAGCTTCAAACATCGCCTCGAAATCGAACGGCCGCTGCTGATCGCGGCTTTGAGAACCACAGTGCAGCTGTCGCTGATCGGTCTGGTTCTCAATGCGGTGTTTACAATCGTGAATTTCTGGCTTGTTCTGCTAATCTGGGCTCTGATGCTGGCCGCAGCCGGTTATGAAGTCATGTCGCGGCAGAAGGTGAAGGTTAAAGGGCCGGCGCGCTTCATGATCGGCGCCAGCTCGATGATGCTGTCGTCGTTCTCGATCATGGTGCTGATTCTGGCACTGGTGATTAAGGTCGAGCCTTGGTACAGCCCGCGCTACGCGATTCCGATTCTTGGTATGCTGCTCGGCAACACAATGAATGGCGTGGCACTGGCAATGAATACTTTTTCAACACTGGCCTGGAACCGCCGGGCGGTGATCGAACAGCGTCTCGCGCTTGGGCAGCCATCTGGTGAAGCGATCGAAGATATCTGGCGCGAGAGTGTACGAACCGGTTTGATACCGATAATCAATTCGATGGCTGCCGCAGGGCTGGTAAGCCTTCCCGGTATGATGACCGGCCAGATTCTTGCTGGTAACACAGCCACCGACGCGGTACGTTATCAGATTCTGATAATGTTTATGATTTCATCCGGGACCGGTTTTGGTGTTATACTCAGTTTGTGGTTGATGCGACGGCGAATGTTCGACACCCGTGACCGCCTGCGGATGCGCGACAGTTTCCATGTCGGCTGAGGATTGTTCTAAATGGCTTATGGAGAATAGATAATGAAAGCTGGATTCGTTCAATTTACACCCGAATTATGTAATCTCGACAAAACGCTCGAAAGGCTTGAAAAGCTGCTGATCGACGCTCCGCCGGCCGACCTGCTGGTTTTGCCTGAACTCTGTAACTCCGGCTATAATTTTCCTACCCGAAAAGATGCCTGGGAAGCATCAGAAGAGATTTCTGACAGTCGCTTCATAAACTTCCTGGCTGATCATTGCCGCAAAAACAATATGTACATCGCTTCCGGTTTCTGTGAACGCGATGGTTTCAAACTGTATAACTCTTCGGTGCTGGTTGGCCCCGAAGGCTTCACCGGCAAATACCGCAAAATTCACCTTTTTTACAACGAGAAAGATATCTTTTCGGCCGGTGATGTTGGTCTGCCGGTTTTTCAGACCCCGGTCGGCAATATCGCGATGCTCGTCTGCTTCGACTGGATGTTTCCAGAGGTCTGGCGAATTCTCGCACTAAAGGGTGCCGACGTTATCTGCCACACATCAGCACTGGTTCTGCCTGGCTTTGCCCAGCGGTCAGTGCCGATTCACGCTCTGATCAATCATGTTTATGTTATTACTGCCAATAGAACCGGCACTGAGCACGGTCTTACCTTTACCGGCATGTCTACGGTCGCCAGTCCGAAAGGGGAAGTGATCTGCCAGGCCTCTGCCGCTGCCGACGAAGTCTGCGCTTTCGACTTCGACCTCGAACTGGTGCGCAACAAGATGATAACACCGCGCAATCACATTTTCGCCGATCGAAGACCCGAACTTTATCAGGACCTGCTGCATCTTTAAGCAGCTCTTTTATCTGCAGACTACCGATATGACTAGAGGTCAGAGCAGGGAATCCGGTTTTAAAAAAAGAATGACACCAAATTAATGTCCTTTACTTTGGTGCGATTTGGTAATATTATTTTCGTATACGAACTACAGGAGGTAATCCCTTGAAAAAAGTCAGTCTGCTGGTTTTTGCTCTTTTTATTTTCTGCTTTGGTTTCTGCGTTCCCGGTTGTACCCAGAGCGTGGGTTCCGATGCTCCCGAAGTAACCGCCACCACCTGGATCAACACAGATGGTTTCAAACTTGCTGATCATAAAGATAAAATCGTGGTTGTCGAATTCTGGGCCACCTGGTGCCCGCCGTGCCGCAAGTCGATTCCGCATCTCAAAACCATGCATGATGCCCACAAGGATCAGGGCCTGGTAATTGTTTCTCTTTCTGATGAACCGGCCGAAACTATCAACGAATTCAACAAAAAAGCCGGCATGGACTGGATAATCGGCGCCGGCAGTTCAAGTGGTCGCGATTACGGTGTCAGCGGTATTCCGACCGCTTTTGTCGTTGTCGATGGCAAAATCGTCTGGAACGGTCACCCGATGGGTGGCCTCGAAGAAGAAGTCAAGAAGCAGCTCGAAGCCAAAGGCGCAAAAGCCCCCGCAGCTCCTGCTTCATCTGAAGCTGTTGTTGCCCCGACTGAACCGGCTGCCGTCGAAACTCCGGCACCAGCAGCAGAGCCAGCTGCAACTGAAGCTCCTGCCGCTCCGGCCACCACCGAAGCTCCCGTTGCTCCCGCAGCAACCGAAACTCCTGCTCCGGCAGTTGAACCCTCTGCTGCACCGGCTGCTGAGCCGGCTGCCAGCGAAACTGAAAACAAACCCGCAACAGATGGAGCTGCTGCCCCGGTGGGGGAGTAATGAGCGGGGCAGAATTGAAAGGCGGCGATAAGGCGCCGACTTTCGATCTGCTCGACCAGGACGGCATCAGACGTTCCCTGGCAGATTATGTCGGTAAAAAAATACTTCTGTATTTTTATCCGAAGGCTTCAACCCCTGGGTGTACCACTCAGGCCTGCAGTCTGCGTGATGCTTTTGCCGAGTTGCAGGCAATGAATGTGGTCGTAGTCGGGGTCAGCCCCGACCAGCCTGATGCTCTTAAAAAGTTTGCCGAAGAACAGTCGCTCAACTTCGTTCTTCTCTCAGACCCTGAGAAAAAAGTTGCCGGTTCTTACGGCGTCGCTGAAAATAAAGCGGTTTTTGGGCTGATTTCGTTCGGAATTACCCGATCTTCCTTTCTCATCAGCGAAGATGGGAAAATCATCGATGCCTGGTACAAGGTTAAACCTGACCAGACTGCGCCGCTGGCAATCGAATGTCTCAAGAATCTGAAATAGATTGATAACCCTGACCGGAGCCTGTAAACGGGCTCCGGTTTTTTTATGCCCGGCGACATGCGCCTGAGGATTGCAATAGTTGCAAAAAATGCCGATACTGTGAATGAAGTATTATCAGAGCGAGAGTGGCAATGAAAAAACAGGAAATCGAATTCAAGGTTCTCGATATTATCGACCGTCTGGAAAAAGGGCAGCTGATCGAGGATGACACGATAGAGCTGAAGTCTGAGTGGCCACGCGACCATTTCCGGGCGGCGCGCCGCATTGCCGCGCATGCCAATTCTGCCCGCGGTGAGCCGATCATGTGGTTGATCGGCATCGACGAAAAGAAGGGCGTCATTGGCGCTGACTTTGAAGAGCTTTCTATCTGGTTTGCCAAGGTGCGCTCGCGCTTTGACCAGCTGATGGCACCAAATCTGATCAGTCTTTCGATTCCGTATAACGGCAAAACGGTTGTTGCTCTGGTTTTTGAAACGGAACGTTCGCCTTTTGTCATCAGAATTCCTGACAGCACCGGTATTATCACCCATGAAGTGCCGTGGCGCGAGGCAAATTCGACCAGATCGGCGCGGCGCTCAGATTTGCTCAAGCTGCTGTTTCCGATTCAGAAAAAGCCCGACCTTGAGATTCTCGACGGCAAGATCGAGTTGCAGCGTGCCATTGCCGGCATGAGCCAGACCGGTACCTATCAGTGGAACCTGAGCATGAAGGTTTATCTGGTTACCTATTCGCCAGATACGGTTGTTATACCCTTTCATCGGTGTGAGGTGCTGTTCAGACCACAAGGTCGCCCCGATGAACGGCGTTTTGAAAACCTGCGCATAATGCCGCCGACCTCGTATTCGAGCCGTGGCCTCAAAGAAAAAACCCAGTCGCTTACCGTTAACAGCACCGAGCACGAAGTGCTGATCGACACTGCCGGTATGGCTTTTCTTACGGCAGAGTATTTTACCGATGAAAAGCCTGGCTCGAAGCTCTTTGACGAGATCGAAGTCAAAGGCTGGCTGCGGTCGCACCATTCAGACGACCCGGTGAATTTTGAGGCCATATTTGAGCTGGTTTCGCATGCACACCAGAAAGATGCTTCTGATCGCATGCTTGGCGAATGGCGTCTCAGCCGTAAAGAACAGGAGCCCGAAGCCTGATCGATCTGGCTCCGGGCCCCGTGCAGTTTTTAATTGTTTATTTGATGCCAAGTTCGCGGCGGTCGAGAACTTCATCCCATTTTGCATCGCGTGACATGTCGAGAGCCTTGTAGAAAGCACGGTATTTCTGGTAATCGGCCTTTTCAGGCCAGGTGATGCTGATGATACCGTTACGGGTTACCCTGGCGCCGGCAATTGCATCGACAAGCTCTTTGCCCATCTGTTTTATGACAGACCGGTTGCTGGCTCCGTTCAGATCAGAGTTTTCACGATAAAAGGCTTCTCCGACCTTGACCAGATCCCAGTAGTTGGTGCCCTTGCCGAAAGCTGCCTGGCCACGCAGGGCGAAGCTTTTTCCGGTTTCGTTCATTGCGTTGAGAAGTTCCATGGCCAGCTGATTGACGGCAAAAACGACCTGAGCGGCCTGCGCGGTTTTCCAGGCACCGATCTGGCTGTTGTTGAGTCTTTCTGCCATATCTATGGCAAAAGCATCGGGTTTGATGGTTGAATTCCGTGCCATCAGTTTTGCCATGGCGTCGTAATTGAAGCCGTTAATTGGCGTGGTTTCGGGGCTGCCGACCATGTAGTCGCAGGCATCGCGCAGCTGATAGAGCACTTCGGCGCCGGCGGGCATGCAGGCATCGAAACCGACGACATCGAATTTTCCGTCGGTTTTATAGCGGTTGTTGAAGGCTTTGAGAACTTCGGCCACCTCAAAGATGGTCAGCGCATCGTGGTCGGTGTGGTCATAAGCGACGAAACGCCCCGGTCGGCGATCGGGGTTGAAGACGACCTTACCCGGTTCGCTGCTGCTGACCGAACCATCGCCCCACCAGGTGAAAACGCCGCTGCCATGGCTGTTGATTATCAGCGCATAATGTTTGGCCGGGTATTTGTCGTGGGCCCATTTGAGGCAGTCCCAGAGGGTCTGGGGTGAGCCCATGTTGGTTTCGCCAAGAACGCCCTCGTCTATGAGTTTGTCTTTTTCGACGCGCAGGCGGCTGCCACCTTTGTAATTCAGCTTCTGTTCATCAGATGAACCGGTCGACATGCCATCGAGCTGTACCAGCAGAGTCTTGTTCTCGCCGGGGCCCCAGCTTTTCATGTTGTTGAGATTGCGGAAATTGGCGTTTTCGAGGGTGGTGTCCTTGTCGTCGTTGACCATGTAGACAATGACTGTCCATTCATTTTCTGCCAGACAGAGGGCCGGCATGGCCATGATCGCCAGGGCACCAATCAGCATCAGAGCGATTTTTTTCATATTTCCCCCGTAACGTTAAAAATTATTTTGTAATTATGGCACAAATACAGAGAAAGCGAAAGCCCGGCAGCTTCGCTTCTGCCGGGCTTTCTGTGATTCGGGTCAGAATTTGAATTTGTGGTCGACAATCGGCACGATGTCGGGACCGAAAACGGTCAGCATGGCTTTGCTGCCTTTTTCGAGGCCGATGTTCACTCTGGCGATGCCTTCTTTGTTCGAAGTGGCTGAAGAGGCGGCGGCAAGGCCTTCGGTGTAACAGGTGACTCTGGCGTTGGCGACCGGGTTGCCTTTGCTGTCGACTACTTTCACCATTGCCTGGCTTTCGCCCGGGATCGAGGAAGTTTCGACTTCGATGCTCACCTTTTCGGGTTTGCGGGTTCTGATCATGGTGGTACCGTCACCGAACAGGTGCCACTGTTCCATCATCTTGACGCCTTCGCCGGTTTTTTCGGTGCCATAGATTTCGAGACCTTTGATGATGCCATTGGTCATCAGACCGCCGACGGTGAGGTAAGAGTCACTGATGATGAATTCAGATGTGATGGCGGCCTGTACCTTGATCGGCGGTACCCATGACTGATTGGTGGTCGAACCGAAAATGGCAACGGCGCCGCGAGGATTTTCTATGTCGCCGCTGTTCATCCAGGCTTCACAGAAGCTGTCTTTGCCGACGAAATTACCGTTGACACAGGCAACGCTGACGATGACCGGCAGTTTGAGACCATTGGCCAGTTTGGCGCAGTCGCCGTTGCTGAAACCGGTGGTTGACCATGATGTGGTTGAGCCATGGCCCATGTAGTTAATCAGCGAAACACCCTTGTTGACCGACTCAAAGACCTTGTCTTTAAGACTGCCGCGGCTGCCGCCGTTACGATCGGCGCTTACCGAGAAAGGCATTGGCTGCATGGGAAAATGCGGATTCATGCCGGGAAAGCCCGGGTATGAACCCGGATATGGGTAGCCATCGTAGCCGCCACCACTGTTTGCCGGTGCTTTCGGATCATAAGCGGCATCGACTTCGGTATATCTTGATTCAAGCAGAGCCTGGCGCAGTTTTTCGATATATTCGTAATCGGGCGGGCTGCCTTCGCTGCTGCCAATGCCAAGGGCGCGGCTGTACCAGGCGGCATCGTCGCCGGTGGCAGGATACTGCTCGTAATTGATGATTTTGGCCACCTGATAAGAAACCTGCTCGGGTTTTGCCGCCGAAATGCGGCTGATAATAGCATCAGGAACGTGGTCGTCGCCGGCAAGCTTGACATATACCGGGTCTGAGTCGGCCTTTTCGTTTTCGCCCTTGTTGGTGGGTATCTGCTCGGCGTCGCCAACGAGAATTACGTGCGAAAAGCCGGGGTCTTCGAACTGTTCCTGCAGAAAAGCCTTGATGTTTTCAGGTGTGGCACCGCCGATTTCGCCGGCACCGACGAGGATGGTTTTGATGCCACATTTCTGTTTCCATTCTGCCAGAGGGGCTGCGGCTGCTTTGAGCTCGTCGGCAGCGATGATGATAAGTCGCCCGTTTTCGTCAACCGGAGAAAGCCGGCGCGGAACAGAAGCGAAGTTCAGAAATGCCTTGCGGTAAATGGGGGCGAAAGCCCGCGACAGTTCGCTGCGGCCGCGATGAATGTTGGCGCCGCCCTGACCGTCGTATCTCAGTTTGGCCTGGATGCTGGTATAAAGCCTGATTTTGCCGGTTACCGGGTTATACTGAACCGGAAAAACTTCAAGTCTGACACCGCGGGCTTCTCTGAAGATGAAGGGCTGCGAAATTTTGACGATATCTTTGTCAGCCGGAAACCAGGCGTTCTTTTTATAAACAGCGCCCTGTTTGAATGGCACGGTGGCAGGATCGACGTTGCGCAGAATCGCGCCACGTGATGGAACCACCGGCTTTTTGACCGAAATCTCGGTGAAGCGGGTTTTGATGACTTCGAGAACCGGTTTCTGGTCCTGGGCGATCATGATCATGCCTGACAGGAAAGGCAAAGCCGGCTTGCCCTTTTCGAGCATCAGGCTGGCGTGATCCATATAAAGGCCGGTAAAATCCTGGCTGTCGGCCGAAAAATCAACCCGTTTAAGTGCGGGTGTAACCACGTGAATGTCAGAGCCGAGGCTGCGGTCGGTATTGACCCTGATCTGAGAATAAGCCCGGTCAGGAACAGCGGCAAAGACGGCTGCGCCCAAAAGCACAGCCAGAGACATGCTGCAAAAACTCTTCAATTTCATATCCTGTTTTTCCTTTTTCCTGAAGATACGAAGGCGACGGAGCGCCTGTTAAAAGATTACCACAGAGTAATCGAGCCTGCCAGAGCCGGCACATAAAAAATCTGCAGGGTGGGTGGCGAGGTGGTAATTTGCAGCAGTTTTGGGTATAATATGCCCCGGCCCGAAAAATGACACAGGAAAACAACCTGCCTCCACGCTGGCAGCAGATTCTCGAAGATTCTTTGAGCTCGTCGATTGTCGATGAGAAAACTTTTGCGCTCGATTTTATCAGTCAGCAGAGCTCCATGACCCTTGAAATGGCGAGGGCTCTGATGCCGAAGATAACTCAGTCGATCGTTCACCCTGATACCCGCGTCAGATATTTCGCGCGGCGCGCCAGAAACCAGATTCTCGATTCTTTTCCCGAGATTGAATCGGGCAGAAACGAAACTTCTGAGTTCAAACTTGAACTGAAAGAGGGACAACAGCTCAGCGCCCAGGAAATTCTGCTGCACAAAATGCGTCTTGGCAGCAGATATGTGGTGTTCGAGGCAATGGATCGCCTTACCGAAAGCGGTGACCCGGCGCTCACTTCGCCGTTACTTTCGTATCTGATGGCCGAAAAGGATGAATACAAGATTTCTTATCTGTTGCGCCTTCTTGGCCGCATCGATGACCCGAGAATCCCTGAAACTCTCGAAAAATATCTCGACCACGAAGACTCGCGGATTGTCGCCAACGCAATCGAGTCCCTGTGGGAATTCGAACGGCCTGAGCTGGCTGACCGGTTTGCTGATTTCGCCACATCGTCAGACAACAGAATCAGAGCCAATGCAGTGCGGGGTCTGCACCGATATTCCCCGGCTCTGGCCGAGCAGCACATTTCTGAAATGATCAAAAGCGGTAACATCGCCCTGCAGGATTCAGGCGTTTATCTGCTGCGCACCATAAGACCCTCAAATCTGCCAGAGCTGCTTGAGATCGCCAATCACTCGCGCTATGCCACCGTGCGCCTCAAAGCTCTCGACATCCCGCCGCCCTCTGAAGAAGAGACAAAGCAGGCCGAAATGGTCTTGAAAGAAGATTTTGAACGCCCCGATCACAAGAGAGACGTGATGCTTCTTGTCTGCTTTCTGTTCGTTGCCCTGGCGATACTTTTTGTTTCAGATGAGGGAAACAAGCGTCTGCTCTCTGTGCTTTTTCTTGGCCTGGCTACCGCCACAATGATGATGCCCGACAAAACCCGCACCAGCATCCAGAAAACCTCTATCTCAATGGGTTTTATCAGCTCGATGGCCTGGGGAAACACCAGGCTGATGGTGATTCCGGCCCTTATGGGTTTGTGGCTGACCTGGAACGCCGGGCAGGTGAACGCCCGCGGTAAACCCGAAAAGGCAAAGCCTTCGCACATAGTTGCCTGGTTCTTTGCTGTGGGCGCAATAATAATTACCCAGCTGATGCAGGGATATAACCCCGAGGTCTTTTCACTGGCCGGTCGCCTTACCGAAGGAGCCGTCGACATCAAGCCGTCGGTTCTCGAGATTATTCAAAGACAGAAAAGCTTTGAGATTACCATTTTTGCGTTCATTTCCCTGATGACTGTGGCGATAATGAACTTCAATTCCTGGTTTCCCGCTTCAAGGGATGTGGTTGAATCAGAACATGAGCGTCTGCCCGGCAAAAAAATGGTTTTGTTCACCATTCTGTTTCTGGCGGTAATAATGGCTTTGAATGTGTTTCATACCTTTGGTATAAGCCTGGAGCTGAAAATAGGCGGTTATGGAAGTGCGGGCGGGCTTTTGAAGACTCTGATTCCCTGAAGTCGCCGCCCAGCCCCAAAAAGATCATAAAAAAAGGGCTGCCTGTATATCGGGCAGCCCTTTTTGAACGAATGCTTATTCTTTGCGGTTTTCCAGAAGCTTCTGAATCTGCGAGCAGAATTTTTCGGCCCGTTCTTTGATCCTGACGGCTTCGGCAGTTACATCAGTTACGAATTTTTCGTCCTTGATGCCGGCCATATTGATCATGACATTCTGATAAGCGCCCCAGATACCGACTTCAAGAGCTCTGGCGCCGACCTGCATGTCTGACTTCGAGGCGATATTGCCGCACTCAGCGGCTTCAACCATCATTTCCCAGGCTGAATCACCAATTTTCATGGTAGCCAGCGGCACTTCGATCGCCTTTTTCAGGCCGGCCTGCATTTTTTCGAATCTGGCCTTCTTTTCGTCTTCGGTATTCTGCGGCAGGCGCATGGCGTCGACATAGTCATTGAAGGCATTGGTGTCGGCGTCGATCATCGGGATAAGTTTAAGTGTGGTTTCGTGCAATACCGGGATGGTTTTGCGCAGTCGGTTTTCAAGATGTTCAAACTTGCGCACGCCGTAAGTGAGCTTGCTGACCATTGCACCCAGGCCACTTCCGATGGCGGCAATTGCTGCCGAAGCGCTGCCGCCGCCCGGGGCTGAGGTTCTGGCATTGATAGCTTCGATGAATTTGCGGGTGCTCATGTTGGCGAGCGGCTCATTTGGCTCTTCCCTGATGATGTATTCGATGATGCGTTCGGCGGGTTTAAACTGAGAAACCGAGCTCAGGCCCATGCGGTCGATGACCAGTTTGATTTTCTGATCTTCGTCGAGAATGAAGAGATTTTCTTTGTTCATGTAGTAGTCAGCGGCTTTGAGCATTGCTTCAAGCGGAATCAGCCCAACCAGCTCCGAGCCGGCGACGCCGACGTTGATTTTTGCCGCTTCTTCTTTGACCGCTTCATAAACTTCGTGGGGTGCGGTCACGTGGTAATTGTTGAGGTTGAATGAGCACTGGGCCATGTTGTATTCGTCAACGTGCCAGCCGAGCCCCTTGAGTTCCTTGAAACGGCCGGGTTCACCCGGACCACGGCCGGCCTCACGCAGGTCGAGGGCAATGCGGTGTGCCTGGTTGCTGGTACCGAGAATATTGACGTTATAGGCGACGAGAAAGAAACGGGCGCCAGTAACGGTTGCGCCCCAGGTGGGCACGAATTCAGCCGGGCCATAATCAGGCTTCCAGTCGGGCTGAACGATCTTCTCGGCCAGGCCTTCATATTCGCCTTTGCGGATCTGTGGCAGCTTTTTGCGGTATTCGAGGGTCTGTGAATGCTCGTAGAGATAGAGAGGTATTTTCAGCTCTGCAGCGGCGCGTTCGGCAAACTTTTTCGAGATTTCGACACACTCTTCCATGCTGACATTGGCCACCGGAACGAACGGGCAGACGTCGAGGGCGCCCATGCGCGGGTGCTCGCCTTTCTGGGTGCGCATGTCAATCTTTTCACGTGCGACTCTGGCTGCGGCGAGAGCGCCTTCGATTACGGTTTCCGGGTCGCCGACAAATGTGTAAACGGTGCGGTTCGTAGATTTACCCGGGTCGACGTCGAGCAGGGTCACGCCTTTGACGCTTCTGATCGCGTCAGAGATAGCATCGATGATTTTCTGGTCGCGGCCTTCAGAAAAATTAGGTACACATTCGACGATCTTTTTCATATTCTTTCCTTTTAAAGTTATCTGACGGAGAGGCCGTCTTCTGTAGTTGCTACTGGCTTTTATAGCTCATTCAGGCAATATTGTAAAGCTTTTGAAACCCGCCGAAAATGGTTGTTTTCAGAATGGCCACACAAGTGTACAATTAGCTGGAGTTATTGACTGGAAGGGGAAAGCAGATGGTCGCAGACATTCAGTTGCCGCAGCTCTCGGAAAGCGGCAACCCGGATTTTTTTCAGCAGCTGGTTGAATTTGGCCGTTTTCTTGAACAGCATGTCAGGCCGGGCCGGGCATACGATCTGCGCCTCTGGCCAAACGCCCTCTGGAAAACGATAGAAGAGCGCATGCTCTATAGCTGGCATGCCTTCGTTAAAACTCCGGTGCCCGCTGGTCAGGTGCTTCTGCTGCAATGGTACAATTCCGGAGTTTTTCTTAAAACTGCCGACAGTATGCTTGGTTTTGACATTGTGCCGGTGCCGCGTTATTACGGCTGGCCAGAGCCGGCTGATCTGAGCATGGAAATGGCTTCTCAGCTCGATGCTCTGCTGATTACCCATGATCACCAGGATCACTGCGATCGCCGGCTCATCGAAGCCTGCTCACTCTTGAACAAGCCCGTGCTGATGCATGCCGGTGCCGATGTTGCCGCAAGAAGTCTTAAATGTATGCGTGATCATGCGGCAGTCTTTGTCAAAAAATTTGAGATCAAAGCTCATCACACCCGGCATGTCTGGCGCAAAACCGCAGCCGAAGTTCCTTTGACCTGCTTTGAAGTTGAACTGGCCGGGGTATTCAGGCTGCTCTTTTGTGGCGATGCTGACTATACTCAGGGTTTTGTGGGCGTAAAGCCCTCGCCAGATATGCTGTTTATCACCTGGCGCAATCCGGGGCCGGAATACGAAGATGGGCACCCCGACCAGAAGGCGGTCACCCTGGATGCGGTCAATAAGATTCTGCGCGAACTTACCCCACGTCAGCTGGTTCTTGAGCATTACGGCGAACTGGATCATATCTATCGCGGTTTTTCGGCGAGTTACGAAATGGCGATAAAGTTGATCGATCAGGTTGAAACGCCTGCCAGTATTTACTTTTGGGGCGATATAATAAAACCGGCCCGGTAATCCGGGCCGGTCAAGAGGCTCTTAACGAAAAAAATTATCGTCGCGGCGCGGGTCGGCGGGTGCCGGCAGGCTTTCTGCTGGCCGGTGTTTTGCTCCAGACGGCGTAGTTGTCGCCGCTGGCAGCAAGTTTGAATGAGGCGTCTGCGGGTGACCAGTCTTTTGAGCCGATCTTCATGGCAACTTTGCCGTCGATCAAAGCTGCATACAGGCCGTCTTCGGCTTTGACTATCTCGACCTTGCTGGCGCTGTGCAACTTGTTGCCCTTGCGGATTCCGATCAGCTTCTGAATCTGGTTGTAGAGATTCCAGTCGTAGACGTGCTCCCAGAATATGCAGGGGATGCCGGGGTGTGTGAGAATGTAGGCGTATCCCTGCATTACATGCTTGTCTGGGAACGGCCAGTGGCTTTGCTGTGAACCGGTGTCGTGATTGTCGAGAAATGTCACGGCGCGGGTCGGCCACCATCCGATCAAGCCTGAAGGCTTGCCTTCAGAGTCTTTTAGCCGCCAGTATTCGCCATTTACCGCGACCTGAAGAATGCCTTTGGTGGTGAAGTCGAACAGGCAGGCAACCTTGCTCGGATTGCCGTCGAGCCAGGTGCAGAGATCCTGGCGGTGGCTGTTCTGATCGGGTTTCAGGTAAGAGCCCTGAAAGTTCATGTTGGTCCAGACTTCGCCGACCGAAAAGAGTGGCGAGGTCTTAGAATCATACCAGCCGGCATATTTTGAGGCGTAGCCTTTAGAATAATCGTAGCGCCAGCCTTTAAAGCCGAGCTTTTTCAGCCAGTTGAGCCATTCGGCAATGTCTTCTCGCACTTTGTCATTTGTGTGGTCGATATCCGGTGCCGGAGAAAATTTATCGCCGGTGTCGGGTTTACCGGTGCCGCCGTAACTGCCTGAGCAGATGGCCCACTGTTCCCATTTTGCCTTGCCGGAGGGGAAGTGGTAGATGTTCCAGATGCCGTTATTATCCTGTTTGCCGGCGCAGCGGTGGTTGATGACGATGTCGGCGACCGGCGCGATGCCGTGTGAGTTCAGTGTTGCCAGGGCCGAAACGAGCTGGTCGTAATCGCCATAGAATGTCGGGGAATCTTTGCTGCCAAGGTCGTAATAATCGCCGGGCAGATAGCCCTGCGGGCTGACCGAACGCGATACCGGCGGGAACCAGACGAAATCGATACCAAGATTTTTCAGACTTTCGGCCCGGCTTTCGATGAGCTTGTACCAGCGGCTGGGTGTGCCACGAGCCTGGCTGTTCCAGCCGAAACCCTGCAGAAGAATACCACCGGCAACCTTTTCGGGCGGGTCGGCCATTATCGGGCAGGCGAGCGCGATCAGGCAAAGCAGTGCCAAAAAAGTTACCGGCAATCGGGTCATTCGTAAAAACTGCATACTTTTTACTCCACGGCAGACTTATGACCTGTCTGCATCAGAAGGGTGCAGACGTGTTGGCAGAAAGAACAAAAATACCGGCTTGTGTCGGCAGGTACGTAAATTATAGCAGGATTATTCAGAATTTGCCAAGGTCGAGGCGCATCAGCCAGCGGGGCTCACCTTTGTGCGGATGCAGAGAAAGTTCTGATTTTTTTCTGAAACCGGCCTTATCGCTGTAAAATTTGCGTGTTGCACGATTTTCCGGGTTCATGGTCAGCTCAAAATATGAGATTCCGGCAGCCTCTGCCTTTTCGACGAGGCTTTGCATCAACAGGCTGCCATACCCGCGCCCCTGATGTTTCTGGTCGACGGCGAAGGCGAAAATGACCGCACCGGTATCGTGCAGGTTGCGCAGAACCACCGCCTCGGCAAGAACCATGCGTTCAAGCGCCAGACAGAAAACGCTGCCGCTTCTGGTAAATTGTGAAAGATTGAATACAGAAATACCATCTTCGCCAAAAGCCTGCTGGTCGATCATGGCGATTTGTTCAAGCAGTTGCCAGTCCTGGGGGTCTGGCTGAATGCAGGTTACTTTATGCACGTTATCTTATCCTGATGTTGTCTTGCTTTCATCGACAGCCGCCAGACAGATGACCGATTCTTCTGCAAGAACCGTAATACAGAAACGTCTGTGGCTCGGCAAAAGCCGTGTCAGCCGGAAAGGCATGGTATAGTTTGCCAGCAACTGCCCTGAAAAATTGACCAGGGCAAGCTGGTCCATATCGGTGGCAAAGATGGCGCCGCCTTCGTGCCCGGCAATCCGCAAAGGCTTGCCGTTGAGGCTGGTTCTGGTCATCTGACCGGTTCGGCGCTGCAGAACAAAAATGTTGCCGGTTTCCGTTCCGGCAAAGACGCATTCCTGATCGCGGTTATACGTAAGCGAAATGATTTTTTCGCTCAGCCGGTAAGAAAAAACCGTTTCGAAGTTCGTATCGAATATTGTTATCAGACCGTTTTCATTGCCGCAGACCAGATATCCGCCGGCACAGCATCCGTCGATAAAGCTTATCGGGCTGTCAAAACTCTGCTCAAAAAGGCTGATGCCGGTACTGTCAAATATGCCGAAACTGGAGTCGCTGATGACGATCGCCTGACTGGCGAAGGGTTTGAGAGCCTTAATCGGGCCGGCGGTTTCTATTACGTGTGAAAAATTGTCGAAAGCCGGGTAATATCTGACCTTCTGCTCTTGATCGAGCAGCAGAATTGCGCCGTCGTCAAAGACGTGAGCCCCGGTGAACTGCCCGAAGAATCTGAAAACCTCACCACCCGAGAGATCAAAACCGGTGACCCCGTTTTTGAGAAGAATTATCGCAAGGTCGGCTTCGGCTGAGACCGACATGGCGGTAACCTCGTCGCCGCTCAATCTCTCCTGCCATATTTCTTCGCCAATGTCGTTGAGGCAGAAAAGTTTGCCGCTTCCATCCCAGACCAGACTGTATTCGACGCCATCCTGGCCTTTCCAGATGCAGAGTTCTGTATGGTTTTCAAGACCGCCGTTGAGGTCGGTGGCCCAGACACGACGAAAGGCCGCGTTAGTGCCGGTTGTTGAAGGCTGAACCGGAATCTCCTGAAAGGTCATCTGATTGTGCTGACCCTCACCACCCTGCGTCAGCAGACCGATTTCGCCCCTGACGGTTGCGTAGAAAATGCCGGTACCATCGGCAGTGATCGATGCTTTAAGCAGCTGGTCAGTAAACCAGTGTTCCCAGATCTGTTCACCGGCCGGGTTTAGTTTAATGATCTGCCCGGCACTCGAAAAAAGCAGAGCCTCGCCGGTTTTTGAAGCAAACGAGACGCCGGTAATTTTGTGGCCCTTGTCGCCTTTCCAGATGCCAAAGCTCTTTACCAGGTTCAGGCAGAAAGTTTTGCCGCTGTCGGTTAAGGCAATGACAGCCTGACCGTCCTCGCTGAGCTCAAGGTCGGTTATTGTGCCCAGACCCATGAAGGCGTCGTAGGGTTTACCATTGTGATTGACGGCCGACAGGCCTTCGCCACGGTCATCGAAACATGGAAAAGCTGTCGTCTGGCCGAGAGCGGAAACTGCAATGGCGGCGGGGCGGCGCATCAGATTGCGGTAGGCCCATTTGACTCTAAGGCTGCGGTCGGCGCCGATAATTGCCGGGTCGCTGGTAACGAAGGCAAAAGAATCGCCGGAGGCGCTGATCTTGCCAATGGCTGCCGGAAACGGGCGCTTGCGCCAGAGAGTTGCCCCTTCGGGGCCGAAAAGCAACGAGTGCTTGTCGTTATCGACTGCCAGCACCTCAAGGGTATCGGCCAGCGAGATAGAAACGAGTTCCTGCCCGGGGCTGCGGTGCCAGAGTTCCTGGCCCTGGCTGTTGAAAAGCCGCAGAATCAGCTGGTCGTCGTAAGTGACAAAGCTGTGGTGATCGCTGGCGAAATCGAGCAGCTTCAGCCCCGGCACCTGAATGTGCCAGGCTTTTTGAAAGCTGCTTTTTGGTTTTTCGCCGGTCATTGTGCTTTTCCTCCCCCGACATGTCAACAAAAGATATCACATTTGCCCTAAATCACAATAAGAATTAATCATTCAGAATCTTGCCGACCCTGCCGAATTGTTTGCCATCATGAACGGAAAATTATTAAAATTGGCTGTGATTCTTGGTTTCTCGGTGTTTTTGACCGGCTGTCAGATGGGTGGCAGCAAAGATAACGGCATTCAGCCCACTTCGGGCTATTATCAGACCGGTACCGCTTCCTGGTATGGCTCTGAGTATCACGGTCGGCCAACCAAATCGGGCGAAAGGTTCGACAAAAATGCGCTGACTGCCGCGCATCGCGACCTGGCATTCGACACCTGGGTTGAAGTCACCAACCTCAGCAATGGTTACCGTGTGACGGTTCGCATCAACGACCGTGGTCCGACAATCATGTCGAGAATTATCGACCTGTCAGAGCGAGCTGCCGATGAGATCGGCATGAAGCTCGCGGGCCTGGCTACGGTTACTCTCGAAATCGTCGGTGCGCCTTAAATCAGAGCCCGCCGTTTTCGTTCTCGTCTTTGGGTGAGTAGCGGTGATTTTCATAAATCGCCCAGCCATTCAGCCGGCCACTTTTGCCCTTGTATGGCGTGGTGACCGCGCCGCCGCGCGCATCAAATTTGTATTTGCCGTAGAACTGCACCAATCGGCCGACTTCGAGCTTGAGAGTCTCAGAGCCGGTGATCTGGTAATGAAAATCGTATTCAATTCGGTTGTCACGGCTTTTAAGACGGCAGCTGACCGTGTCGGTGGCAACCTGCTGGTAGAGCTGAATGATATTGCCGCCGTCGCGCACTTCCGCTTCTGGCAGCTGCTGCTCAAAGGCGTCAGCTACGGTCAGATCCTGGCTGAAGTAATTGGCCAGAATAAAAATGGTAAAAACGACAATCGGTATGGCAACCAGAATGGCTTTGTCCTGCCATGTGAGTTCAGGTGGTCTCTTGGTCACTGATTCCTTCTCCGTGTTCGATTTGGGTTTATGCACAATATCATAACACAGGCCATGCGTCTACAATCAATAGTCAGTGTCTGCAGCTGATAATTTTTTTTCGGGGAAATATTTTTTTCGACTAAATAACCGTCGCGAAGTTGTCGATTGATTAACTACGGCATCTTAAAAAGGAATTCATGGAAGGGTTCCGAGATTAAAAAAGACAAGTTCCTGACCTCAAGGAAACTGCAAGGAGCGCGACGTGTGGAATAATCTTAGAGCAAGACACTATTCGGTTCTCATACTTCTGGCAATTGTGGCGCTGGAAACCTCAGCCATCGCGATTGACAGATTTATCAACCGCGAAAGCGAAACCGCGTTTGCTATCGAAAGCCCTTTCCAGAATAATCCTTTCATTCAGAGCTTTCGTATGGCCGATGCCAGTTGTGCCGTTCTGCCGGTAAAAGTCAGCAACAGAAAGTCTTCCACACCCGCCGCTGTTGCAGAAAGAGTCGCCGTCTCTCAGAACGCACCCGTTAAAACCATTTCAGCCGATTTTATCGCTGCTGCCGGTGAGAACGAAGAATTTAAAAACTTCGTTGAATATTCAGTGCAGCCTGGCGACTCACTTTCGAACATCGCTAATCTTTTTGGTGCCGAAACTGCCGCTCTCAAAAGAGTTAACAGAATCGATGACCGCCATAACATTCAGGCTGGCCAGACCATCAGGGTTCCGATGCCTACCAGCGCTCTCTATTACACTGTCAGAAAGGGCGATTCCCTCTCCCGCATCGCCAGTCGCTTCAGAGTTCAGCTGCAGGATCTGGTTGAATCGAATAATCTGAAATCACACATGCTCGTCGCCGACCAGCGCATCAAAATTCCGGTGTCGGCCGGCAAGCCTGAAATCTCCATTGTTAAGCCCGCCGACAGCATGGTTGAAGTTGGCAAAAAGCTTGATATGGTGCGCGAAGCCAGAACAACCATCGTGCCCGAACAGAAACTCGAAATGATCAAGCTTGAAAAGGTGCAGATGGCAATCGCTCCGGCTGCAAAGCCGAAAATCGAATTTGTCGAAAAAGCGGCAGTCGCCCAGACTCAGGAAAAGGCCGCCATGGTCTCTGCCGTGAAGCCGGTCGAAGTCGCTGCCGTTCCCGCTGCCAGAATGGCCGCCAGCAAGCTTGATAATGCGCCGCAGACCATTGCCGCGCCGAAGATCGAAATCGAAAAAGAACCCCGCGAAGTTGCCTATACTGTTGCTCAGGGTGACAGTCTGCTGAAGATTGCCAACCGCTTCAACACCACCGTTGCCCAGCTGCAGGCTGACAACAACCTCAAAGGCACTTTCCTCAAAGTCGGCCAGGAAATCAAAATCAACCCCGACAAGAAAATGTACCGCGTTGTGAAGGCTGAAGAAGCCAAACCCGAAGCTCCGGCTGCTGCCAGCATGGTAGAGCACAAGGTTAAAGGTGGCGAATCGCTCTCTCTTATTGCCAGAAGATACCGCACCACCATCGGTGCTATCGTCGCCGCCAATAACATGACCAACACAGTTGTCATGGCCGGCCAGAGCATCAAGATTCCGGAAGGTAAAAAGGGTTCCAACGAAGAAGTAAAAGATTTCAAAGTGGTTCAGAGCCGCTCTGAAGTTACCCGTGCCAGCTGGAAAATGCCCGTAAGAGGCCGCCTTTCTGATAAATACGGCTGGAGAAATCACCCCGTATATCGCAAACGCCTTTTTCACGCCGGTATCGATATCGCTGCTCCCAAGGGCTCACCGATCGCTGCTGCCTCAAGCGGTAAAGTAATCTATGCCGGCCGCCGCCCCGGCTACGGCAACCTGGTTATCGTCAGCCACGCCGGCGGTTTTTCGACCAGATACGCTCACTGCAGCTCGATTCTGGTTAAAAAAGGCCAGACCGTCAGAGCGGGCCAGGTTGTTGCCCGCGTTGGTGCCACCGGCGTTGCCACTGGAAACCACCTGCATTTTGAAGTTCGCAAGAATGGCAAACCCCAGAATCCGCTCAGCTACCTGAAATAACTTCTGCAGCGAGGCTCGGTCCTTGATGAAAGCTCTTCCAACATGAAAAACACCGCCAGAAAAACTATGCTTGTTCTGGCGGTTTTTCTGATCTTTATCGGCAACGGCTTTACCGCCAGCCAACAGGATCAGACCGCCGAAAATACGCCCGACAGTGACGGGCGTTCGGTGCTTTTCCCGGCAGTTAATTACGATCGTGAATTTTTCAACCCGCTGGCAATTCCAGAACTGAAGCCACCGACCACGATCGACCGGCCGCGCGGCATTGTCGTTAACAAGCAGTCTGGTGAAATTGGTGGCTATGAGCTGAAAACCGCCCAGGACCCACGCTTTTCCGCCATGGGCGACCCGCACCGCGAATATTTCGTGCCGGCTTCAGAAGCACGGCCGCCCGCGCCGGCGATGAGTATTCCGGTGCTCGATCAGAGACCGCCACAGTATTACGACATCAACGAATGGGATGAACAACGCCTGTTCAGCTCGAATCTCTATACCGATACCGGGATCTACTCGACCTGGGTCAAGGGTGACAAACACCTCTCTTCGCGTGATGAAGGCCAGTTCTACGAAACCAACTATCGTTACGAGCTGTTTTCGACGCGGCGCAATGGTGATTCTCTTGAAGTTAACGTCGATGCCACCCATACCAATGATAAACGCCCGTATCGCGATGGCTTTACTCTGAATCAGCTGACGGTCGATTCGCGCACCGACCGGTCAAGATTGGTGCTGGGTCACGCTTTTCCTGAAATGTCAGAATACAGCATGACCCAGAACCTGCTCGGCGTCTATGGCGTGCAGGAATTCGACTACACGAAGGTCAGCGGTTTCGGCGGATACTATGCTCTCGAGAAGGACGACCTTAAAAATCCCCGCTACGTCGGTGGTTTCAGACTTGAACATTCGCGTGATGCCTCGATGCGACTGGGTTTTAATCTGGTCGGCACTGAAGATGAACGCGATAATGCCGGTTCAAGCCAGGAATTTCCGACCCTTTCGAACCGGGTTGTGTCATTCGATGCGCGTTTTAAGCCGACCGAAAATATTTATCTCGATGCCGAAGTTGCCCAGAGCGACACCGATTTTGACAAACGTGACAATGCCGGGGAGCAGAAGGGCGATGCTTACAGAGTCAAAACCGGTTACGAACGCGAAAACTTTCGTGCCGAAGCCGGCCTCGAACAGGCCGATACCGCTTTTATCACGCCGCTGGGCCAGTCGCCCCGCGACGAACGTGCCTATTTTGCCAGATTTTATTATGAGCTGAATCAATATATCAGCACCAGACTTGGCCAGCGCATTGCCCGCGACAATCTCGCCAACTACCAGCGCTCGACAATTGTCAGAGAACAGCCAGAATTGCAGGTAACCGTGCGCCCGAGCGATTATTACCGGCACATGCGCATCGACTTCTTCTACCAGCCGCTGCATGAATATTCAGAGAATTCTGGTTTCATGAACCGTTACAAAGATCTGTTGTGGCTCGAATTTAACCACCGTGCCGGGCAGATGCTCTATTTTGCCGGGCTCAGCCAGACCATCGACAAAGACGACGTCAATGTACTCAACGATCGGGATATTCAGCGCCTCGATCTCAGTCTGACCTGGGAATACGACAAACTTAACCGCCTCTACAGCACCTATGCTATTGAAAGGCTCACTTATAAAAGGGCCGGTGGCTACGATAAAACCTCATGGGTGGGGCTCGGCGGCAGTTCGCGGTTTCACGAGAACGTGCTGCTGCGCATCGATTATCAACGCGAAAACGTCGACCCACTGACCGTCAGCTCGAAACATGACCGGCTGAATCTGTCGCTTACCCGCGAATACAGCCCGACTGCCCGATTAATTATCGATCTTGAAGGTAATCGCAGTGAATTTTCGGGCAATAACGGTGAATTCGATGACTATACCGCAAAAATGCGTTATTTGAAGGCTTTCTGATGCAACGAAACATTGTTAAACTGCTGGCTGTAATTTTGCTGCTGCTTGGCTGCAGTAGTGCCGTTTTCGCCGCTGCCAGATCGGTCAGACCCGAACTGCAGCCCGGGCACAGCTTTATCAATGGCCAGTTGTTCGTGATGATGGCCGATGGGCCGGCCTACTACTGCCAGCCCGGTCAAAAAACATGGCAGCGTATTCAGCAGGGCCAGACTCTGCCCGATGGCTACAGTGTGCGCACCGCAGCGCATGGCTACCTGATTCTGTCGTGGGGTGCCAATAACATCATTCTCGTAAAACCCGAGTCGGGGCTGAGGGTGGTGGTTCAGCCCGAGGCCGTGGTTCAACTGATTCTGCAGCTGCACCGGGCCGAGGTAATGGTGGCGGCAAGAGATTCCGGGCTCATTGAAATCGAGGGCCGGCATGGCAATCTGCTGGTGAACCATGGCGACAGCAGTATGATCAGCAATGACAATGGTGAACTGATAAAAGCCGTGAAAGGCCAGGCCGGTTTCAGGCTGCGCGGCAATGCCGAACCTCTGATGATCGCTGAAAGTTATGCTCTTGAAGTGGCGCCTGACGGCCGCGAAAAACCGCTGGTCAGGTTCGACCCGGGCAGTGAATATGAATCTTTCAGACGTTTTGCCACCTGGCTGAACCGTTTTGACAGCATGCATCGCGGTCAGTCGAGCGAAGTGCCCTTCAAAGTCGACTCGGTAAAGATCAATGGTGAATTCATCAGCAGCCTGCCTCAAGAAAATGGTCTGCATATACTCTCTACCCATGACGGACGCCTGCCAGCCTCTCTGCTGATGCAGGTCAAGATAACTCCTTATCCTGGCCCGACCCACAGATTCGAGCTTTATCTCGGTAAAGATCTTGTCTATGTCATGCGTGAGGGGCGTGAAGATTATTTCGAGGTCAATTTCAAAATTCCCTCATTCCCTGAGTTTACCGCAACCATTCATCAGGTTGATTCGCTCGACCGCCGGGTGCGCATCTTTTCAGCCGGCTTTACCTTTCACAGCCGCCGTGCCGTCGAAGACCGCGCCAGACTTTTCTGCCGTGAATTTTCTGACGCCTTCGCCCGCCGCGACCAGAACTGGCTGCGAACTGCCATTTCGCGCGATTATCGCGACTGGCAGGGTAATACCTGGTTCGATTTCAACAGCATGGCTGATGATACGTTGCGTCGCTACCGCGATGTGCGCCTGACTCTGCACCCGTTCAGATTTGAGCCGAAAGACGGAAAACTGTTGGTAACTTTGAATTACCGTCTTTCGGCGCTGACCGCTGACTGGAACTACAGGTTCGAAGATCGCGGTACCGATATTCTTACCATTGGCATTGAAGACGGCGAGATGAAGCTGTTCTCAAAAGTTGCCGGTCTGTTTTTCAATCGCCTCAAGGTTGCCGTCGATCTGCGGCAGGGTATTTTGCGCGGGCGTGTCTATGATGAACGCACCCGGCGACCGCTTGAAGGCGTCAGCATTACCGTCAGGGGCACCAGCTACAAAACAGTCAGCGACTCGATGGGCGAATACGTGATCTACAATCTCCCGCCGGGAAAATACGATGTCAGATTCTACAAGAATGGTTATGGCGAACTTACCGCTACGACCGTGACTTTGAAAGCCGCAGGTGAGCAGTTCTGATGATAAGAAAACAGTCACAAATCAATTTCTGGGTTCTGGCCGCGATTCTGGCTGTGGCGTTTCTGCCCGGCTGTCTCAATCATGCCGCCGAAGATAACGGCATGGGCACTCTGACCGGCACTCTGGCGGTTGCCAGAAGTTCGCAGCTGGTTGCCATAAGCGGTGATTCTCAGGTTCTGATTCCGGTTGACAGCGACGGGCGTTTTCAGGCCCGACTGGCGCCCGGGGTTTATCAGCTGATGCTGCAGACTTCTGAAGGGCAGTTGACACTGATTCGCAAGACGGTTCAGATCGACAATAATATGACCTGTACGGTTGTAGACACCGATATGGTGCCGATGCCACAGGTGCTTTCGGTTTCGGTGCCCCTGGTCTACTCGACTTCGGCGGTCATAGAATGGGAGACCAGCATCGAGTCTGATGGCTATGTCGAATACGGCACCAGTGAACTTTATGGCTATTCGAGTTACGCCACTACCGAGTTGAAAAAACGGCACCGCATCCAGCTCTACAGCCTGCTGCCCGCGACCACTTACCATTTCAGAGTGGTTGCCAGCCGCTACAATCTCGACTCGACCCGCACCTGGTCGCGCAACTTTTCATTCACCACCGAACCCTGACCTGGTTTCTGAAGCGTTCCGGCTCAACTGATTAAGCTTAAAGAGCCGATGTGACGATAGGTAATTGCGGGGCATTGAAAATGCCCTTCAATGCTATTCTGGAGGCACAACATGAACGCGTTTTTCATCGGAATCGGCGGTATGGGCATGAGCGGGCTCGCCAGGATCCTGCACTGCGAAGGCTTCAAAGTTGCCGGTTCAGATCGTAATCTTGATGGCGACTACTGCCGCAGGTTGCAGGAACTCGGCGTCAGGATCTACCCCCAGGATGGCAAAGGCCCCGAGCTGTTCATGCAGCAGTGTGGCCTGCAGGCTTCTGAGTTCAAAATCGTTAAATCTACCGCCGTCGAAAACCAGGTTCCTGACGTGCAGACTGCCGAAAAACTGGGTGTAGAGCAGATTATGCGCTCTGATCTTCTGGCAATGATGTTTAACGCGAAAAAAGGTATCGCCATTGGCGGCACCGCCGGCAAAACCACAACTACCGGTCTGGTAGCCTGGATTCTCAAACATGCTGGCCGTGAGCCGTCTTGTGCAGTTGGTGGCATCATGGCTGGTCTGGATACCAATGCTTTCATGGGTGAAGGCCCGCATTTTGTCATTGAAGCCGATGAATCAGACGGTTCAATCGTTAAATACCGGCCGTGGATCTCCGTGGTTACCAATATTTCGCGCGATCATAAAACTCTCGATGAGCTCAAACAACTTTTTGCCACATTTTTCGACAACACAGATGACACTGGCATGCGCCTTGTATGCGCCGATGACCAGCATGCAATGAGTCTGGCAGAAATGTGCCATGGCCGGGTCAGTACTTATGGTCTCAAGGCCCAGGCAGATTTTCGCGCCACTGACGTGAGGATCGACACCGATACCGCTGAATTCAGCGTTGATGGCGTCAGATTCAGCGTTCGTATGCCCGGCGAACACAATGTGCTGAACGCGCTTGCAGCGATTGCAACGGCGAGAACCTGCGGCCTCAGTCTCGAAGAGATTGCTGCGGCCCTGCACGCTTTTCCCGGCATGAAACGGCGTTTCGAAAAAGTCGGAATGGTCAATGGGGTCACGGTTATCGACGATTTCGCCCATAACCCGGCCGAGATTGCCGCTGCGGTTCAGGCTGCCCGGAAAGCTTCGACCCGGCGTTTTATCGTTTATCAGCCGCACGGGTTTGGCCCGACGAGTTTTACCCGCGACGATCTGATTGAAGTTTTCAGCAATCTCAAAGAGAACGAATTTCTCTTTCTCGATGATATTTTCTATGGCGGTGGCACAGTCAGCCGTGACATCACCTCTGAAGAAATCGTTAAAACTGTGCGGCAGCGTTTCAAAAACGCATTCTATACTGGCAGCCGCGATGAAATTGTCGCCAGAATCTCAGCCGAAGCTGAAAGCGGCGATATGGTGCTGGTAATGGGCGCCCGCGACATCAACGTCATCTGCCGTCAGATTCTCGATCGGCTTCCGGCGCGGCAGAAATGTGCCGCCTGAAAATACCGACCGGTTGTGGTAGAATGAAGGCATAAAGTCAAACAGGAAGCCACCCTATGAAAACAAGCCTGGTATTTACTCTACCGCCAAGTTCTTTGCGCATCGGCCTTTTAGAGGCGCGCGGCGTAACCATCAAGCCTTCGTCTGAAATTTACCGCGAGCGCGTCATTAGCGATGCACGGCCGTTTCTTTCACCCGATTTCATGTACCCCGACCAGAAGCAGAAGGGTGTCAGGAGTCTGTTGAAGACTTTTGGCTTTCATCCTTCCGGTCGCAGTCGCCCGGCTTCTGAATTCCTGTTCAAAGATCTGCAGAACCGCGGTGAATTCAACTTTATCAACAACGCTGTCGATATCAACAACCATATTTCGTTGCTTTCGCATTTGCCGATCAGCGTCATCGACCTTGATAAGTCTGGTTATGAGCTCTGCATCAGGGTGGGTTTCGACGATGAATCCTATGTTTTTAACCGCGAAGGGCACGAGCTGGCGTTGAAAAAGCTTCTCGTTGTCGCCCGGCACGGTGGTGACCGGCAGGCTTTCGGCAGCCCGGTCAAAGATTCGCAGGCAACCAAGGTTTTTGCCGAAACGAAGAACCTCGCCTTTTTCGTATATACTTCGAGCAACATCACGCCTGAAGACGAACTGCACCGTTTACTCAACCAGATCGGTCAGTTCATGAAGAGCGAGGCCGGCGCTGTCGAGGTTGCCAGTCAGGTGCTCGACGCCTGCCCATGAACTGAGCTTATCGACCGAAGCTGCGCATTAGCGGCTAAGCTGATTTTGGCAAGTCTGAACCGGTAACGCTGGAGGAAAAATGAAAAGATTAATGCTGCTGCTGTTCTGTGTGGCTCTGCTGGCGTTGCCAGGCTGTCTCGGCAAGTCGATCGAAGCGAAACTCGAAAAGGATCTCAAGTCGAAAGACACTGCGGTGCGCCTTGACGCCGCAAAAAAACTCGGTGATGTCGCAACTGCTGAGGCTATCAGACTGCTGCTTCTGCATCGCGATGACCCTGATTACAGAGTCAAAGAAGAGATTCAGCGCTCACTCAAAAAAATCGACCGCCGCACTTTCCTGAATTAGGGTTGACTTAAACAGTGGCGGTAGGGGCGGGTTTCTGCTCGGCGACGAATGAGAAGATTAGAACCCAGAAGCAGAGAATCAGCGAGGCTACCGGCAGCTGCAGGGTGGTCGGCATCGAGTAGACAAGCATGACACCTGGTATCCAGACACACCAGCCGGCGACGACCACCGGTAAAACCTTGACCAGGGCAAATTGCGGCGTCAGTATTCGCCGCATTGCTTCGGCTCTGATGCCGTTTTCGCGCAGAAAAAATATCGTAACCAGCAGAAAATTTGCGACCGGGCTGTAGACGAACTGGTCGACGAAAGCCTTGAACAGCAGCGTCTGCAGACCGTTGCCTTCGCCGAACCACAGGGCCTGATAGCTGTAGAAAATATCGGTGATGATTCCGATGCAGCCGAACAACAGGCCGACGAACAGCAGATTATGCAGGTTTTTGGCGTTAGTTTTGCCCTGCTGAAAGAAGATTATTTTCAGTATTTCCGGCAGTAAAGCCGCAGATAGCACATAGACCCCGAACGAAAACGGGTAACCGACCGAACTTTTGAGTGCCGAAACCCTGCCAAGCCCGCTGCTGAAGGTTGCACTCGTCGCATTCGCCGCAAAAAACAGCAGCATGAATACCCAGAGTATCGCACCAGGCTTGATATTTGCCTTGAACGCTTGCTTGATCTGTGAAACCGCTTCGACAACGGGCATAGGTGTAACTGTCTCCTGAATGTGCATCAATTGTGCCTTACTCAAGAATACCCCAAACCCCGCAGAAATAAAAGCCAGGAGTTAACTTAATGTTAATCCTTGTCTGTAGCTATCTACCGCTCAATTTTTGCTGTCACCCACTGATAACAACCATTTCGAATCAGAATAAAACGCTAAATTACAATTTATCTAAGAATTGGATGTTCAGCAGTATCTTTTATTTGCCATATAATATCAAAATCCCAATTAACAAAACTTGCCTGCTTTTTCATATTTTCCGTGGTTAACCCCAAGCCACCATTAGAGTAGCCCATTCCAGATTTTTCTATATCCCAAAAGCAATCATATACTATTTGCCAGTCCTCAAAAATTTTGCCACAAAAACCACCTATATTTGGCTGATTTACTCCACCAGAAACGATGCCAATTGAATGGCAACGAAACAAATACCCCGAAGGGTAGCTTCTACCACAGAACCCACCCACATAATTATTACCAGAGACTGAACCAGTTGAATAAGAATCGGAAATTGTTCCGCTATTACAACCAACTAAACCTCCAGAGTAATCGCCAGTAGTATTAACAGTAGAAGAAGAATAAGAATAGCTAATTGGACCAGAGTTATCACCAACAAGCCCCCCGGTATTCATGCTTCCTTCAACAGAACCAGCAGAATAACAGCTACTTATATTACTTGAATTGAAACCACTAGAACCTACTAACCCGCCAGCGGAGCCACCAACAACTTTGCCCTTTGCATAAGAGGATGTTAAACTACAATAATCTAAAGCGCCAATAAGACCGCCTGCCCAATTACTGCCTGTTACATCAGCGTCTGAAAAGCTTTCACTTACAACAGTTGAGCCGGCAGTTTGAGTAACCATTCCATTACTTGCTGTTCCAATAAGTCCACCAGCATTACCGCCATTAATGATGCCGGAAGAAGAACAGCGGAAAACAGAGCCTGTTAGAATACCTATGAGACCGCCAACTACAGAGTTTGAAGGCCCATTAACAGTTGCGTTAGACGTTGAATTCTGTACAGAAATATTTACACTAGCCTCTTTTGTTGAACACCGACCAATAAGCGCACCAGCGATAGCACCGTAAACAGACCCTGAAACATGACAATTATTCACTTCTATGCCGTTCCCTGCACCGCCAATGAGTATGCCAATGCCTTCATGAGAGAATATCATTGTATTATCAATTGCATCGTCAGAGATTTTTCCTTTAATTTGGGCACTTTCAATCGTTAGGTTTTTCACTGTACTTTGGCAAACAAAACCAAAAAGGCCTACGAAGCCAGAATTTGGCAAATCTATTCTTAAATTTGTAATTTTTTTATAATTGCCATCGTATGTGCCTTGAAAAGCCCCAACAAATTCACTATCACCAATATAAGACTCACCAATTGGAACCCAACCTATTTCATTCCCGGAAAGAAAATCAGAAAGATCGATATCTGCTATTTGTTTAAAAAAGCTTTTAGGATATTTCCGGACCAAATCAAGTTGTCTCGCATTTTCAACGAGAAAAGGGTCGCCTTCTACCCCTGTACCACCAGCGAATTCTGAAGTTTCACCTGTAGATGCTATAACTGTTATTTCAATTGAAATCGCTTTGGTTTTTGCGCCTTTATCATCTATTACAATCGCAGATAAAATATGAGTGCCAGCTAAAAGTGAAGTAGTTGAACAACTGTAAGGTTTGCTTGTAGCTTCACCAACTTTTGAATTTCCGGCATAAAATTCTACTTTTGCTATAGCGCCATCAGTGTCTGAAGCTACTGCTTCAAAAACAATCTCGTCGCTAACAGAGAAAGTTGCGCCATTTTCAGGGCTTTGCAAAACAATCGATGGAAATTCGTTCGGTTTCTCTGTTTGTCGGTCAAGAACCGAACCGCTAGACAAAGAAATGCGATAAGTTCTTAACGAGTTATCTTCAACATTGTCTACTGTAACAATAAGCCCGTCTACACCGTCAAATTGCAACCCTTTTACTGTTGGTTTATCACCTGAACCGCTATAAGTTTGTTCAGTAAAATAATGACACCAGATTAAACCTGATTCAACACCTGCAGAATTTGACCAAGTGCTACCAATTTTTGTGCCAGACCAGCGAAAAAGAACCGGGCAACTTTTATCGTCGTTGGCACCACCGATTACTACCGAACCGTCAGACAGGGCTAGTATTTGTTCACAAACCCCAGGGTTTTTAACAAAAGCCTGAAGTGAGCCACTGGAAGTAATAGCGCCAATCGCAAAAGGCGAAAGAGTGCTATGTTTCCAGGCAACATAACCAACGCCACTCAGGTTTTGCCGAATAATTTCTTTGATGTACATATCTGAGATGTTGGTAACGGAAAAATCGAACGGCTGAAAATAATCTGATGTGCTTTTTTCCCAATTTTTAACTCCGTTGGAATAACCCATCAAACTTTTCTTATCATTGCTGATAGCAAAATATGTAACCGTGGATGGTCGTAGCACTTCAATTGCTTTATTTACAGATGCGGTATAAACATCGTTTTTTGTGGCATCGATTCCGCGGATTGAATTGCTGATGGCTTGAATAATGGTATTGTTGGCAGCTTGCATTATCTCAGTGCTGTCAAATGCTGCTATTGCTGTATGAGCTAAAATGTCTTGAGGGAGTTTTGACCCTGCTGGCGCTAGCTCAATTGTATTTTCCCCTTTTTTAAGGTCAAGTGCTCCATGAAAATCTGTGTAACCCTGATAATTACCATTGTTAATGCTTAATTGACCAACGCACGGTCTTTCGGGAATATTATTGAAGGTAACAGTTGCTGAGCCATCATCACTTACCGCCACACTTTTCGTTAATATATCTTTGGTTCTTGTTGTGTCGCCCGGCCGGGCGAGAACCAGCCTAAAAGTTACTGAAGTTTTGCTTGCTCCCCGAATTGAGGCCAAGGGAGTGCCATCACCTTTATGAGGAACTACGAGTTCAAATCTTACAGAAGCAGCCGCTGAAGAATTTGCCAACGAATTTACAATAGAAGGTCCGGAAGGGCTATTTTTAAAAAAATCACAACCAGTTTGAATAAATACCAATGAACCCAATATTGAAAAGAAAAAACCCCAGAAAATGCTACGTTTCATCTCATTATTACCTCAGTAAATCAAAATATCTGACTCAATTTTAAGACTTTTGCGTTAATATTCAAAACTATTTTTGATTACAGCATACAGATACTGCTGGAAAATCAGATCAGCTCCGACTTGAGGCTTGAATCTGGTATGACACCTCTGATGAAGAGATTTTCACAATGGAACCGCGATCAGAAACTGGATTGTGAAGTCGATATCGTAGAACTTCTGCTCGAGTTCGGGCCTGATCTCAACGCGGTCGACGGCATGGGTCTGCAACTTGTAGAAAATCGCTTATGACAGCTTCTTTATATTTCTGGTTTTGAGTCCATTAACCAGTTCGCAATTTTACCAAAGGCGGTCTGGGTATCAGGGTCATCAACACTTAAAAACCAATCTTGAGAATTTCTGTCTTTAACCCAGTCTGCCAGGGTATCATTCCCATCGGTCAATTTTTCATAGACAGGCTTGATTGATTTTACAAGACCCTGTTGGTTTTTCTGCTCTAACCATTCCCAGAATCCCGGAAAAACTTCTATTGGGTAGTTTACTCGGTTTGCCTGAATGAAAATATTTGTGTCGAGTAAATACAGACTGGTCATTACAGCCCCATTTTGTCGGCGAGAGTGCTTAAATTGGCAGGTTTCATTCCCAACAGCCTGGCTCCGTCTCTGAACAGGGTTTTATTAGAGAAAACAGAATACAGAACCGCTCTGGTAAATGTTTTGCCATTGTTTACCGGAAGAGTAAGATAATAGTTACCACTTGATTTCTGCGTGATTTTATTCTTGTTCCAGCGGGAGGCTTGAAGCTGGTAGTAATTCCAGTAAGCGTCTTTTTCTATGATCTCCAGGTCAAAAAGCCTTCGAGCAATTACTACTGTGCTTACTTTATAAAAAGAGGCAAGCTTTTCTACCTGTTGAACGAACGATGCTTTTGCTGACCTCTAAATAGCCGTTTTTGCCAGAGAATTTATCTGCAAAATTCAACCTTTCTGCACCAATTTCCTGCAGATAGTCTTTGTACCATTCCATTTTTCGTTGCACATCGGCAATGACTTCATTCAAATCCATGCTGTAAGAATGGGTGGTTTTGTCTCCAACAGTTCTTAGATCCGGAATAACGGGTTTTTCTACAGGTGGTGAATTGAGAAACAGGTAGCCAAAAGGTATATGTAATACCTGGGCAACCTTCTGAGCCTGCTTAAAGGTTGGCTTTTCGTGGCCTTGTTCCCAGGAAAGAATTCTTTCAGAATCTTTTATACCTAATTTCTTCGCAAGTTCTTCAACGGCGAAGTCAGCCCTTATTCGGGCCCACGCAAGCATTTGCGGTTGTATCAAAGCACTGGTCACAGCAAATTCTGACTCCTGTTTTCAATATCACTCTTAAGAGTTTTCGGTTTAGGTTTTGAACTTGCTAGCTGTGGCGGATGGTGAATTCGGTTGTGGGAGGGCTGGCGAGAGCCTCGCGGCGTGATTCTTCAACTTCGTCGACGCGGGAAAAGAACGGGCCTTTGTGCATTTCGGCGATGAAGAGCTGAATTGTCGAGGGGTCGCCACAGGCTTCGGTTTCGACCGAGCCGTCGGGATTGTTGCGCACCCAGCCGCCGACGCCGAAGTGCTGAGCCTGTTTGTAGACGAAGCGACGAAAGCCGACGCCCTGAACCCGGCCGCGAATGACGAGCCTGACTCTGAGAAAACCTTCACTGGCCATGCGGGTTCAGGCCCTGGTCATGGCCAGCGCGGCCAATTCATAGAAGCGGCCAAGGTCTGGCTGATAGAGAAACAGCAATAGGTCGCGCCGGCCGTTGCGGGTGTGGATCAGGCGCATGAGCGTGTATGTATCGGTTTTCAGGCGCTTGTTGCCGGCAAGCTGCAGGGCTTTCTGTTCAAGACTGCCGACCAGCTGGGCGTCGATCTGACCCTTGATCATTGCAACGAAACGGCGCAGGTTAACCTTTTCACTGTGCATTACGATAATCGAGTCTGTGTGCCGCTGGTAGCGGTCAAGAAGTTCTATGTCTCTGTCTTCGACAAAGTGCGGGCGTTTGTCGCAGATTACCTGGTTGTGAACCGCGATGATTATCGTCAGCCGCCCGGCGGTTGCGATCTCGCGCATCTGCTTCAGACAGGCAGCCGGGCCGTCGACAAAATCAGATTCGCAGAGCGAATCGATGAGAACGAGTTTTTCACCATCACCGGGCATCATTGCAGCCAGTTGCTGTATTTCGCGCGGATCGAGACCATGTCGGCCCGTGTCGACGCCCGAAAAGAACAGTTTTGTCGGCAGCAGCTCGTGCAGCTTGTCATAGGCTGCAGCCAGGCTGTTGCGCGCATTGTCGCCGACCGCTCCGGCAATCGCCAGGTGCCCCTGCAGGTCGCTGAGGTTGAGCCCGGCGGTACTCGCCGCTGCCCGCAGCGCAAAATCACGCAACGAATGTTCATAAGAAAGATAGAGAACCGGTAGATCGGCTTTTGCCATCAGGGCCTGCTGCATCAGCAGCGAGGCTTTGCCTGATTCGCGCGGCCCGATTACCAGATGCACACCGCCCTGAGCCCAGCCGCCGCCCAGGCTTTTGTCGAGACCGGCTGCAATAGTGTGAAATACCGGCACCGGGCCCTTGAGTCGTTGAACGCTTTCGGCAAGCTCAATTTTTAATGGCTGAAAACGCCCGCTGTGGGCTGCCACCGGCGCGCTTGCGGCAGTAGCACGACTTTGCCGGCCAGCACCAGGCAGTGGCAGTTGCGGCAGTTTCTCGATTTTC
Source organism: Candidatus Rifleibacteriota bacterium (assembly GCA_024710355.1). GTDB lineage: Bacteria > Muiribacteriota > Ozemobacteria > Ozemobacterales > Ozemobacteraceae > Rifleibacterium. Next base: position 105,378 of record JANJUX010000043.1, on the reverse strand, counting down.
TCTTTCAGACCGGCGATGGCAGGCAGTTCGGCCTGGATGAACTTGACCCAGCTGAAGGTTTCCTGCAGGCATTCCTGCAGATTGCGTTTTTTGCCGCAGAAATCAGAAAAAGCGGCGATGCCGTAGGCGAAATGTGACGCGCCGACCCCGACGCGCGGCCGGTGCAGGGTAGGGTGGTTGCAGCCCGGCAGCAGCAGTGGCCAGTCTCTCTGGCAGCTTTGCAGCAGAATGGTTTTGATTTCTGTTTTGGCCGGCCGGCCACCGGCATCTTTGATGCCGGCAACGTGGCAGAGCAGGCGGTAATAAAGATCACTCAGGTTGTCGCGGCCTTCGAGGCCAATGGCGCCGCCGTGCACTTCGACGCTGATTTCTTCTGGGGTGGCGTAAATCGCCATGGTCTCCTGGGTGAAGCCAAGTTTGCGCAACGCTTCGATGCAGCGCACCGAATCGTCGTAGACCTGCTGAAAGCCATAAACCTCGGTTGCCGGCTTGAAAACGTTGCCGTTGACATGCACGAGCGTGTCGGGCGAATTCAGAAGCTTTTCAAGCTCGCGGGCAGCCGGCAGCTGTGGCAGAGTGCGCCCCGAAACTTCGAGCTGCAGATCGACTCCGTGGTATTCGCAGTTTTCGAGCAGCAGATCACGGGCACGCCTGATGGCGAAAACCAGAGTCAGTGGCCCGGCGAGCGACTTCTGGTCGTCGCAGGTGAACAGGGCGCTGCGGCTGCAGCCTTCCGGGTGGGCTTTAACCAGTTCGGGCACCCGGGTAACTTCGCTGACGCTTTGGCCACCGTCGAGATCAGGGTGAAAAATGGTTACAAACTTCTGCATGGCAACCTCTCAGTTACTTTTTTGAAGAGGAATTCAGGCCGAGCGCCAGTTCGATGCGCCGGAAAAATTCGGGAAAAGAGCTGATACCAAAGAACAGATCGGCATTCTGACCCTGGGCGAGAATCGTGTAGCCGGCGCAGGTTCCTTCTGCAGGGAAAGGCGTAAAGGTGATCGCAAATCTGCGGCTGACCGCTTCTTCGACCAGGTCGATAACTTTGCCGGTATTGCCAGTCTGAGCGGTAGTAACGATCTCTTCGACCGGCAGTTCAAAGTCTGAAAAGTTTTCGGTCAGAAGTTTTTTTACATCGGCGCCGGTTTTGCCCAGCTCTGGCATGATCGCCCGCAGCTTTTTCAGAGCATCGACGAAGGCGGCAGGGCTGAAAGTATTGCCAACCTGCCAGTAACCGCGTTCAGGTTCGTCGAGAACCAGCAGCAGAGTGTCTTTTCGCCCGGCAACGAAAGTTTCGAGCTGTTTGAGAACATTCTCGCGCACGCGCATTGCATCGAGCATGCCCACGAACTGGTTCTTCTGGCGATTCTCTGCAACCGCAGAAAGGTTTACCAGGGTGCAGAAGCCTTCGGGTGCAAGTGAAATACGGCTGAGAGCGGCCGAAACCAGTTCCGGGAAACCTGGTTTTGCCGCCGGGTCATTGTGCAGACAGGCAGCTATTTTCGGGCTTTTGCTGGTGAAGAGTTTTTCGAGGCCGTTGAAATCGATTGCAGTCGATTGATTCTGTGTCGCTGCCTTAACCAGTTCTGTTCTTGCCGCTGCATCGGTTTTGTCCGAGAGCGATATGGCGAGACTGAAACCCTCAAGATCAGGCGCAAAATAATTATCGGCACCGTCGAGAACGCCGGGCACCCGGAAATCGCTGTCGCTTACCAGGCCAAGTCTTCGCCCTACCTGACTCATACTGCTGAGCAGGCTGTTGCGGATACCTTTCTGCCGGTCGGCCCATGCAGGAAAGACCAGCTGGAAGCCCTGCCATCTGATGCCGTCCCTGTGGGCGCTGGTGAAAGCCTCTCTGAAAGAGGCTGAAGCCCCGGCAAACCCGGAGGTACAGAAGACGATAAGGTTGCGGGCCGGTGTTTCGACAAGCAGACCACGGCGTCTGGCAACCGTTTCTATCGACAGAGGACTGGCATTGACCGGAGTGATGAGTTCACTGCTTTCCGGGGCGGGCGGGTTCAGCTGCTGGCCCGTGGCCGGCAGAACCAGGAAAAGGGTGAATACCAGCAGAAGCGCCGAAAGGATGTGTCGCATTCAGGGTCCTCCGTTTTTATTTCGCCTTCATCTTAGCTCATAATAAATCTCTGCTGCAAGCGCCAAAAATAAGGGGTAATTTGCTGAAAAGTTTCGGGCAGTACGCTAGAATGATTTTTATCAAAATCGAGAGGTAAACAAATGCTTAATAGAGTTGCGTTAAGGCTCTACGCTGTGTTTTGTCTGGTTTTTCTCGTTTTTGGCAGCCTGGCCGCCGCCGAAAACCTCGACCTGACAACCGCTTTTTCAGTGACCGGTGACCTGCAGCCCACCGACTGGCGCCTGAAGCTTGAGTTCAGTTCGCCGGTATCATCACTGGAAGTATCAAAAAAAGTTAAATGCCGCTTTAACAATGCTGCAATGAATTTTCGCATTGTCAATGCGCAAAAACTTGACGAACAGGAAGCCGGGCAACCGCTGCCCTCAGAACGTCAGGTTTTCATCATCGCTCCCGAAAAGGCCGGCGATGCGACCGGAACCGTCGAAGTTACGATTGGCAAAGGTTTGCAGGCTGCTGACAAAAAGAGCAGTCTTGCCGCTGACACGCTTTTGAGCGTAAAGACCCGCAAGGCGATTCGCATGACCGGTGGCGAAGCCTACTTTGACGGTATCGAAGACAAAGGCGTCATGATCGATCTGACCGAAAATGTCAAAGATTATCAGCTGAAAAAGCATATCCGCATATTCCCGTCGGTTGGTTATTTCAAGGTCGACCGGCAATATTACAGCAATCGTCATTGCTACAAAATCATAGGAAAATTCGTTACCGGCCGGAAATATGAAGTGAAACTCGCCGGTGGTGCTGTGGAGGGCGAAAACCAGCTGCTCGACAACGGCAGAGTCGAATTTGTCAGCCGCGGTCCCAGCCCGCAGATAAGCTTTACCGCCGACCGTTCAGTTCTTGAACTGCGCAGTCGTCAGATGGTTCCGCTCAATTTTACCAGCGTCGGCGATTTTAAGGCCCAGCTGATGAGGGTTCCGGCATTCTTTGGCCCGGCTCTCGATTCTCTGACCGCTTTTGCCGAAGTCGAAGAAAAGCGTCCGGTCGATTCTTCAGGCATGCGCCTTGCCGGCGACAAAGAAACGGTGATTCGCAAAAATGCCGCCGAAATCGATAACCTGATGGTTAAATTCGTTAAGCAGCATGAACAGCTGAAAACCTTGTCGACTGACAACGCCTGGGCTGATCTGCGCAATTTTCTTGAACCGGTTTTTTCGTCAGACAGCCAGGCTTTTATGGGTTCAGACAACCCCGACATGGAATACCATTTCTCACTGCCCCTCGATTATCGCCCCGAGCCAGAAAAGGGTGGCTCTGTAATCGTTAAGGTCAGCGAAACAAAGACCGAAGAAGGCCAGAGCGCCGCCCGCCTTTTTCAGATTACCGATTATTCGCTGACCTATAAATTCAGCCGGCGTGAACTTTTGCTGTGGCTGACCTCGATCGAAACCGGCCGCCCGGTTGCCGATGTGCCGGTCATGCTGCTTACCAATGACGGCCGCTCCTATCTTGCTGGGCGTACTTCGCACGAAGGTATTCTCAAGATCAGCGAAGAGACTGAATATCCCTTCGTTATCTGCAAAGATGCCGCCCCAGAAACCGGTAAAGCGAAATTTCTCATTTCCGACCTGGTTATTGCTGCCGCTGCTGGCAACACTGACAGTTGTTTCATCAAACTCAACAGCAATCGCTTCTCATCGTCTGCCGTTTATCAGAGCGCTCCTGACCGACTGCTGAAGCTTTCAAAACTTGGCCACGTCTTTACCGAGCGCGGTGTTTACCGCCCCGGTGAAACGGTTTACTGGAAAGCGACCGCCCGCGAATACCTCGATAAAAGCATCGTTTCACCTTCCGGTATGCTGGTCGAAGCCACCATCGTCAATCCCCGTGGCGAGATTGTCTCTGTCGATGAATTCACTCTCAATGAGTTCGGCACCTGCTCCGGCAGCTTTGAAGTCAAAGCTCACATGCCGCTCGGGCAGTATAATCTCACCATTGTTCCGAAGACCAGCGAAGAAAACGAGCCCGAACAGAAGCTCGACCCGCGCTGGAATTACCTGATGAACCGCTCAGGCACCAATCCTGAACCTCAGAATAATAACTCATCTGAAGAAAATCAGGACGAACAGTCGGTTCCGGCGCTTGCGGCAACCGGTTTTCAGGTTCAGGAATTCGAGCCGCCCCGCCATTTTGTCGAACTCGAGATGAGCACCGAGAAACGCAAGATCAGGCAGATCGTCGGGAAAGATGCTGAGCAGCTTTTCGTTAACTGCAAAGTCGCCAGCCGCTATTATACCGGCGGCCCGCTGCGCCATGCGAAAGTGCAGTGGACAGCGCATCTCACCGAAAACTGGTCAGCTGTTAAACAGTTTCCGATGTTTCAATTCGGCAGCAACGACAGCCAGAAAGAACTTATCGAGGCAGGCAATTCGGTTCTCGATAAAGACGGTTTTCTCACCGTTTCACTGCCGGTCTCGAATACGGTTCTGAGTGGGCTCAATTCAATCGAAATTACCGCTACCGTTCTCGATATCGATGGCAGACCGGCAACTCGTGTCGACTCATTCTCGCCAGAACCGGCGGTTCGCGTCGGTATCATGAAGCTTCCCGGCGGTCTTACTCAGGGCCAGGAGCTTCCCCTTCAGGTTATTGCGGTCGACAAGAATGCCAATAAGATCACTCAGGGCGAAGTTCAGCTCGAAATTATGCGCAAACGCTACATCTATACCCAGAAGCGCGATGCCGCGGGCGGAATCTTCTACAACTGGAGCAGTGGCTGGGTGCGCCATCATGTTGCCCGCCAGAGCCTTAAAGACAGCATCGCCACTTTTGATCTGGTATTGCCGGAAGGTGGCGATTACATGCTGCGGGCAACCTATGGAACCGGCAGTGAAGAGTCGGTTGCTGCCTACAGTTTTGTCGTCGATTATTCATACGACTCTTACGCCGATTATAACGGGCAAAGCCGAACCCGCAGCGAAAACGAAGTTCTGCTGATGCCTGACAGTTCTTACGTCGCCGTAAATGAAAAGGTCAGAGTCAGATATTCGCTGCCCAGGCCATGTGAATATGCCCTGATGACCGTTGAATCCGATGAGATCCTCAGTGCCCGGGTAGTCAAGCTCGACCGGCCGCAGGGTGAATTCATCGAAACCATGACCGAGAACTGCCGCCCTAACGTTCATATCGGTCTGCTGGCCCCTGCTTCCAGAAGCGGGTTTCCGATTTATGCCAGTCAGGTGGATTCAGATTATCCGCGAACTTACTTTGGCTTCACACGCATCAAGGTTCAGAATACGGTAGAAGCCATCAATGTTGCGATTGCCCCCGAACAGCAGAACGAGCTTGCCGCACTGCCCGGCGCCATGCAGAAACTCGATTTTGTCGTGACCGACAAAGATGGCCGGCCGGCTGTGGCTGAAGTGGCGATCTGTGTTGTCGATGAGGCAATTCTGTCTCTGACCGGTTATAAAACTCCTGATTTAAGCGGTCTGACTGATTTCATTCTGCCGCTGTGCGTGTTTACCGGTGATCTACGCACTTCGCTGATCACCCAGGATCTGTTCAAACTTATTTCTACCAGAGCGCTGACTGGTGGTGACCAGGGTGCTGGCACCATAGCCACCGATCTCGATGCGCGCAAGGATTTCAGGCCGGTAGCATTCTGGAACCCGGCGATGACACCTGACACCAATGGTCGGATCAGCATCGAATTCAAGCTGCCCGACAGCATGACTTCATACCGCATCTATGCGGTCGCGGTCGATAAAACCACCGGTTTTGGCTCAAAAGACCGGCAGCTCAAGGTCAGCCGCGATTTCTACATCGAACCGGGTCTGCCGTTTTTCCTGACTGCCGGCGATAAGGCGGTTTTTCCGGTTGCCATGCACAACAAGACCGCTCAGGCAGGTTCTGCCGAACTCAGAGTCGCCGAAGCGAAAAATGTGCTCGTCGCAGTTGAATCGGCGAAAATCGATCTGCCGCCAATGATTACCGGCCGGGCAAGAGTGAAACTCGAAGCTGACAACGGTGCCGGCGAAGCCAGCGTTCTGCTTGCCGGCCAGATGAACGGGCTGAATGATGCAATTGAAAGAAAGTTCCCGGTGAATACCGCGGCGACGGTTCTGAATCGCCAGCTTTCGGGTTCTTTTACCAAAGAGCAGTCTTTTCGCCCGGATGTTCCGGAATATGTCGCATCGATGACCGGCAGCGAAACCGAGGGCGCGCTGAGTGCACGGCTGAATCTGTCTCTCAGCCCATTTGCCCGACTGTCCCCGGCTTTGAAATACCTGATGCATTACCCATACGGTTGTCTTGAGCAGACCAGCTCAGCAATTATTCCGCTGGCGGCGATGCGCGGTCTGATCAAAGATGGTCGCCTGCCGGGCTACAATCTTGAACAGGTCGACAAGTTCCTTGACAAGGGCTTTTCACATCTTCTCAAAATGCAGCGAAGCTCAGGTGGCTTCAGTTACTGGACTTCGGAGCGGGAAGATTCCTGGTGGGGCAGCCAGTATGCGGTTCTCGCCCTGACCGTCGCTGACCGCGCCGGTTACCCGATCGATCGCAGCAGTCTCGAAAAGAGTCTCGATTATCTTAACCGCACTCTTTTCGCGTCAAATAACAACAGCCGTTTCGAACATGGCGTCATGGCCCTTTCAGCGGTAAACCTGGCGCTGAATAAGAAGCTCAAGGCTGCCGATCTCGATACTCTGAAGAAGCGCTTCACTCAGACGGCTGAAGAAAGCAGTCCGCTGCTGCTCTGGGCTGAAGCTCTCTGCGGTGATACGCCAATTGAAGAGCTGGCTGGTCGCGCCTCACAGCTGAAACCGTCACTGCGCTCGATCAGCCGCGGCTGGTATTACACTTCGACCCGGCATGATGCATTCAATCTTCTGGCTCTGCTGGCTGTGAATGCTGACCGCAAAAAATCAGACGATTTTGCCGGCAGAATTCTGGCCTCGCTTTCAGAAAAGGGCTACTGGAACTCCACAGCCGACACCGGCATTGCTCTGTTTGCTCTGTCAGAATATTTTCAGAGTCTGAAGGCGGGTAATGAATCCGAACTCGAAGTGACTCTGACAACCGACGCCGGTACAAAAGCGGTTAAGGTCGATAAAAACGGCATTTCTCTCGATCTGACAAAGGCCGAACTGCTGGCCGGCAGTGGCGTAAAAATGGTTTCAAACGGCAATTCTCTGATCAGCTGGAGCTTTGAGTATTCATATCCTGATCTTGCTTCACGCTCAGAGCCTGTTAACAACGGTTTCTCGGTTGAGAAGACCTTCGAAAATCTCAATGGCAAAAAAGAAATTCGCGTTGGCGATCTGGTCAAGGTCACCGTAGTTTTTGAAGACCAGATTCGCAAAGATGGCGACTGGGCTTCTTATCGCAACTTTGCTCTTGAAGATCCGATTCCGGCTGGTTTTACTGCGGTTAACAGCTCACTGAAGAATGATGCGCTGCCGAGCGATGCAACCAGCGAAGATGACGAGTATTACTGTGATTACGTTGATGATGCCTACACCTTCTATGCCAATCACCAGGAATTGCGCAAAGATCGCCTGCTGGCTTTCAAGAACCATTTCTGGTCCGGCAGATTCCGGCTGGTTTATTATTTGCGGGCTATCTGCGAGGGCAGCTTCAAGATGAAGCCGACGCAGGTGAGTCTGATGTATAACCCAGAAATCAATGGTATGAGCACGCCAGCGACAGTTCAGATACTGGCGGCTGAATAAATAAACTGCCGGCGCCATCGCCACTGATGGCGCCGGTTTTTTTAAGGCAGAGATCATGGGCGTTTTCCTAAAAAAGATTATGGCGGCGTTACTGCTGCTGCTTGTGGCTGTCGGTCTGGTCTGGCATTGCCGCTTCAGCCTTCTGCCGTATTTCTGCGACGATCCGCTGCCGCTTATCGAGCGCCATTTCTCCAGTGGTGGCGCCTTGACCGACCGTCATGGCAAAATTCTCAGAGTTTTTGCCGACAGTCGTGGCGACTTTTCGGTATATACACCTCTGGCAAGCCACTCTCCTGATTTGCTGCAGGCGGTTCTGACCGCCGAAGACCGCAATTTTTACCGGCATCCCGGTTTCGATTTTTTTGCGATTCTGCGGGCGGCCTGGCAGAATCTCACCAATAAACGCGTTGTTTCCGGTGCTTCAACGATTTCACAACAGCTGATTCGCGTGGTCGATCCTGGGCCGCGCACATTGTCGACGAAAATTCGCGAGTTTTTAATGGCACTTCGTCTTGAAGGCAGTTTAAGCAAAGCCCAGATACTGGAACGCTATCTGAACGCTGTTTCTATGTTTGGTAATGTGCGGGGTATCAATATGGCCGCACTTCTGTTATTTGGCAAAAGCCCGGATATGCTTAACCTGGCCGAAAGTGCGACGCTGGCGGCGGCAATTCAGGCGCCCGGCCGTCTCGATCCCTTTTCGCAAAAAGGCAATCTCAGATTGCTCGGTCGCCGCAACTGGGTGCTCGATGAAATGCGACGTACCGGGGTTGCTGATCAAAGCGCCTGTGTCAGCGCCAGAAAGCTGACGATTCCATCGTGGCGCCGACCGCGCCCGTTCAATGCCCCGCATTTCTGCGATCTGATTCTTGCACAACACAACCCACTGCACGGTACCCGAAGAACGACAATCGACATGACCCTGCAGAATCTGCTTGCCGGCACGCTCAAGTCACACCTGCCACGCCTGATGAAGAGCGGGGCTCTGCAGGCAGGCGGTATGATCGTCGACAGCACGACACTCGAAATTCTGGCCATGGCCGGTTCACGCGAATATGGCCCGCTGGCAGCCGGATTCAACAATGTCTGCATTGCCCGTCGTTCCGGCGGTTCAATTCTCAAGCCATTTCTTTATGCACTGGCGCTCGAAAACGGTTATTTCCCATCTTATGTAATACCTGATACCATGCAGACCTTCAAGACCCCGCAGGGCGAATACCAGCCATACAACGCCGACCGCAGATCTTATGGTCCGGTAACGATCAGAGCCGCTCTTGGCAACAGTCTCAATATTTCGGCGGTCAAAATGCTCAACCTGCTTGGTATCGGTGATTTTTGTCGCATGCTTGTCGAGCTCGCTCTTGTCAGCGATAAGCCCGGAGCCGCCGAATTCTATGGTCTCGGGCTGGCCATAGGCAACCCCGAACTGCGTATGCTCGATCTGGTGCAGGCTTATGGAATTTTTACCAATCAGGGTAATCTCAGAAGTCTGAAGTTTTTTCCGGATCAGGCACAAAGCAGCATGTCGATCATTTCGCCGCGCACCGCCTATATGGTTTTCGACATCATGGCCGATCCGTCGGCACGTCTGTTCACCTTTGGCAATCCGGCGTTTTTTAAAACCCGCAGCATGACCGGTCTGAAAACCGGAACCAGTACAGAATATCGTGATTGCTGGCTGGTTTCGCTTAATTCCAGATTTATCATGGCCTTCTGGGTTGGCAATTTTTCAGGCGCACCCACCCGTGCGCTCAGTGGTGCAACCGCCTGTGGGCCGATTTTTCACGATATCAACGACTATCTTGAGACCAGATATCAGCCGGCGCCGGTTTCGACCCCTGAGGGAATCATGCGCCGGGCTGTCTGCTCGATCTCTGGTCAACTGCCCGGGCCAAACTGTTTCATGACCGGCTATGAGATATTTGCAGAGGACGGCAATCTGCCCGAAATCTGCGCTTTTCACCGGTCGGCCGGGGAGGGGCATGATCTGCCTGCTGATTATGCCAGCTGGCTGAAGTATCGCCGGCGGTTTCTCGATGTTGACCCTTTCAGACTGGCTAATCAGACTGAAACAGCCGACCCGTGGATAATTAAAGGGCTTGGGCCAGCTGAAAATCAGTTGCGGGTTGCCTCTTACAGCAGCAGTCAGATGAAAAAAACGGGAGTGGCGCGTGATGTCGCTATCAAAATTGTGTCTCCGCATGATGGCGACCGCTATGTCATGTCTGCCAGTCACGAAAATTACGCCCTGCTGCGTGCGATTCCCTCAGAACCAGTGTCAGAAGTTATCTGGTTGATCAACGGTGTCGAGTTTATCAGAACTCCGCCGCCGTATGAGGCTTACTGGCCCCTCGCCAAGGGCCTCTTTCGCATCACCGCTCTCACCGAAAGCGAGATTGCTGCCGAGGTCGAGATTCAGGTCGAGCATTAAAGATTGTTGTCGCAATCTGGGAATACATGGTATTCTCAAGTTATGCGACATAACAGAATGCTTGTGACAATCTTCGCTCTGATGCTGGCTGCCGTTTTTTGCGGGCAGTCGCTGCAGGCCTGCAGTCTGGCTCTGCATGACTGGAAACTGATTTTTTACCGCAAAATCCCGGTTACTGTACCGTTTTTCCCGCTGTCGGAGCTCGACGTCGCGACGGCTCGACTTGAACGGGCCGGTTTTGCCAGAGTTTTCTGGGTTGGCTCACATAATTTCATCAGTGCGGTTGCTCCGGCTTTTCTGCCTCTTTTTGCTGACAAAGCCGCTGGCCTGCCATGGGCAGCTGTCGATTCGGGCCCGTCATTGATGGCAATGGCCCGCGAAAACTATTGTCCCGGCGAAGGCCCGCTGATCATTGGCTCAGATGGCAATTATATTAAAATTGCGCTTTTCGCCGACCAGAACTCCGGTTTTGGCTGCATGCAGCTGGTCGTCCAGCAAACCGGTCGCATCAGAGCCGTTCATCCCGATACAAAAACCCCGTGGGCACAGGAAACCAATGGCTCAAGCTGGCTTTCGCTGATTTTTTATCAGCTGCCGGTGCCCGGCCGAATTCTGTCTTTTTCTGCTTACCCGGTTCAAAAAAACCGGCACAGTATTTACGAAGATCATTCTTATGTCGAGACGCTTCTGAATCAAAGAATTCTCAAACGTCGCCCTGACCTTGTCGTTGATCCCTACAGGTTTGATTTTCCGGAGCTGCCAGAATGAGACGATGTAAAAATATTTTGCTTCTGTTAAGTTTTTTTGTCGCTGCCGTACCCCTGCTGGCATCGGGCGAGACTTTTCGGGCGGTTGATTTTGAACGGCTTCTTCAGAAGCATCCGCTGATGCGAAAATATGACCCCGAAACCGGTCGATTTAAAGAAACCAGAAGTGAGATCATCCCTGTTGCAAAGCTTCAGGAAAGGATTGCGTCGATTTCTGCCGCTATCGCTGCCTGCGAGAACGAAAAATCAGAACTTGTGCTGGCGACGATGAATTCTGGCGACTCTGTGTCTGAAGCCCATGCCTGGGAAAGAATCGGGCAGATCGACCGGCAGCTGGCAGAGCTTAAAACCGGGCTGCAGACAGAACAGTCACTGCTTGCGGACGAGGGCGTTCCTGGTTATGACAAGCTTCTTGAGATCGCTGGCCAGATTTATCACGAAACCATTCTGCCTGAGATTGCGACCGGGGTTCTGCTTCTCAATAAATTGCCGAGGTTTGTCGCCACGCCTCCCAGGCCTGCGGGTAATGATCTTCGGCATTTTTTCTACAGTTGCAACGGCGAGGTTCTCGAAAAATATCTGACCCAGGCCGGAAAAATAGCTCTGATGTTTGAAAAGACTGACCAGCCGATTTTGTACTCTTCCGATAGAGGGGTTTCTGATGCGAAAAAACAATAATTTCCCTTTTTTGATACTGTTGCTTGTGGTAGCAATGGTTTTGCCATTCTCTGCCGCTGCTGCCGGAGTTGCTACCATAGACCTGAGTATGGCTGTCAGTCTGCATCCGCGCATGTCGCTGTTCGATTTTGACCGCATGGGTTTTTTCAGGGTTGAGCCAGGCCTGTCTCGTGAGGCCTTCGAAGAGGCGGTTGCCAGGCTGAAAAATTCGACTGTTGCAGCAACGGCGCTCGAAGAGCTGCAACAGCTGCAGCAGCAGCTTACCGAGCTCGACCGTCGCAAGTCTGTTCAGGTTGCGCTTTTTGGGTCGACGATTCCGGCAGAGCGCGAAGCCGCTCAAAAGGAACTGGAGATAATTGCCACCGAAGAAGATCGCCTGCGCGGGCTGATAGCAGACAGTGAACACGCCGTTGCCTGCCCGGACCTTACAGATCCTGCGACTACCCGCAGGTATCTGGCCGAAATCGAAGCCGAAATTCTTGCAGCGGTCAGAAAGGCTGCCGCAGAAAGTAGCTTCAATGTGGTTCTCAATACGACGGTTCCGGTGCCTTATGGGTATCCGGTGCGCTATCATGCCGGTGAAATGTTCGGTCAGGGCATTCCTGGTATCAATTTTTCGCTGTTTTACGCCTTTCTGGCTAAAGAACATCTGGCGCACCCTTCAGATTCGGCGCCCCCTTCCCGTGAGCTGATCAACTGGCTTGAACTGGCGCGCTTTCCTGATGCGATCAACCTTTTGCCGATCAGGCCTTATCCGCTGGTGCTTTCGGGCGGCGAATGTATTCTTGCCCGAGTCATGAAGATTGTTTATGAAAACCACAAGGTTGACCCGGAAGTGTTCAAAGTGGTTGAATCGGTTATTCACAAAATTGACGAAATGGACCGGCCCGAAAAAAAACAGAGCGAGCAATAAGCACGTGTTTATGCCATTGGCATCCAAATTGCGTATATTCCTCCGGGAGACTATCTATTTATGAACTCTCAGATACTGAAAAAGCGGGTAGCGGGATTTACCCTTATCGAGATAATGGTCGCCAGTGCCGTGTTCTCACTGTTCACGGCCGGGCTTTTTGCTTTTTATCGAATGGGCAGCAACATGTTTCTGACCGGCAGCTGGAAACTGACGCGCCAGAAAGAGGCCGAAAGGTTTCTTTCCATTCTCAAAGAGCGCATAGAGCAGGCGGCGAACGCTACTTCGATCAACCCCACTGCGGCTAACCAGATTACGGTTGCGCCCTGCCCGTTTCTGACTCTTAACAACAATACGCAGATTGCCAATATCACCGCAAATCGCCGGATAATGGTCTTTACAGTCGCCAAGCCGGATACGACATATCTGAATGCTGCCAATCGGGGTGTCATTGTTTACCATTGTCTGATGGCCGTTCCGGCAGAAAAAAATCTTTACACTCTGCACCTGCATGCCAATACGCAGGATGTCGCCTTTGGCGGCGTCGATTATTTCAATACCACCGCCAATTTCAAACCAAATCCTGCGGTTTTTACCAACTTCAATACCCGCTTCGGGAACACTCCGCAGAACTTTGGCCTCGGAACCGTGCCTTATACCTATAAGCTTTCTGATGTCGCTTCGGCAACGATTTCGTGGGGTCTGGCAAACCCGGCCGCCGTCGGCGGTGAAACCGACAAGGTCATGGGCATCAAGATTCGTATGCAGAACCCGAAACACCCCGAAACTATTGTCGATCACGGGGTTCAGGCCAAACTGGACATGGCTGTTCCGATGCAGCCCTTTGCTCTTGGAGGCTTCTGATGAAAAACATTAACAGAAGTACCGGTATGACGCTGACTGAGGTGATGCTGGCGATGGCACTGCTGGCGTCGGCTTTTATTCCGATTATCGGGGTTATGGGCACATCTATCAAGGCGACTGACAAAGACGATAGAACCATCAAAGCCGTCAATCTCTGCCAGGAAAAACTGAATCGTGCTTTGCAGTTTCCTTTTACCTCCATTTCGGTGGGTACGCATGGCGGAACGACAGCCAAAACCCTCAACAGCAATGCGGCTGCCGGTTCTATCAACCTGGTTCTCGGGCCGGAAACGATTGACGGTGTGCAGTTCACTTCCCAGCTCGATGTATCGGATGTTCCGGTCACTTTCCAGGTGCCTACCTACGACCCTTTTGCGAAAGGCGAACAGCCTAATACCCCTGCAAACTGGGGTTGGAGCAATCAAAATATCAATTTCACGAACGTTTATCACAAATATGTTCTTACCGTCACCTGGCAGGACAAGGGAAGCAAGACCAACAAGTTCTATACGCTCGCTTCCCACAAGGCGAAGATTCGGAGATAACCCATGAAAAATAACAGTAATCGCAGGGGTGTGGCTTTGCTTCTTGCTCTGGTCTTTGCGGTGGTACTGCTGCAGATGGCTATAGCCTACAGTTCTATGACCCGCGGGTCCAAGCCTCAGACGGTTCAGATCGACGAAAGAATCAAGCTCGATTATCTCGCCCATGGCTTGACAGAGCTTGCACTGCTGAAGTTTCAGCTTTATCCCGCCGATTTTTACGCCTGCTGGGAAGCAGCCCAAAAGGGGCAACCTCAGCATCTGAGATCGTTTACCATCAATGCTCCCGAGTTTACGATCAACAATTTCACTGAATCCAACTCTTCTTTCAATGCTGTTCCGATCAATATTCAGCTGGCCAGTATGGCTATTCTGACCAATGACAAGTGGAAGACCGAGGCGCTTTTTATTCAGGCCGGTGCGGCATATACCGACCAGTATGGTCGTAATATTGCAAAAGAAGCCGTCAGGCTTGTGTCACTCGAAAGAAAGCTCAATAAATAACGGGGGAAAAGAATGAATCCGGGTCTAAAGTTACGCCTGTCAGTTGCATTGACTGTTCTGCTGTTCGCCGCTTCAACCGTTCTGTTGGCACAGCGCAGCAGAGATATCGCCTATGTCGGCAAGATCAATCTCAGAGCTGTGGTTCTGTTGCACCCGGCCATGACTTCGTATGATGTTGAACGTCAGGCATTTAAAGTCGATGCCAGCAAGGTGCCGCAGCAGCAGATGCAGCAGAAAGCCGGCCAGCATCAGGCAACCCTCGATGAGCTGACTGCAACCATCAAGTCCCTCCAGGGTCGCCTCCAGGAAACCCACCGGAATTATAATCGCCAGATGGAAGAGCTTTCGGCTCGCTATACCGATGGCGTTGAACAGTTGGCCACTGGCCCGGCTGCAGTTAGAAAGCAGGAATTCAGAGTTGACCAGAGCAAGGCTGAGGCGGCTTATCATGCGAAGCTTACGGCTCTTGGTGCTCAGCTTGCTACAGCCGAGGAAAAGTATGACCGTCTGAGCCGTATTGCTTATGCAGTTGGCTTTACCGATCCCGACGAAACCCGCAAAAAATTCGCTGCGATTATTGGTGAAATCCGCCAGTATACCCAGCAGATCGCCACTCAGAAGAATGTTCAAGTCGTTCTCAATACGAGTCTGAGCAGTGTGCTTGCCAGAACTCGCGAAAGCGTTGTGCCGCCGGATCTCGATTATGGCAGAGTCTTCGGCATCCCTTTTCCGAGAGAGATTGCCAACGATTCGGCTGCTGTCGGTGGTTATTACGGCAATGTCACCAGTATGGCCGCCAACTGGCTGAGTCATGGCGACAAAATTCTTGAGCCATTCAAATCGGTTATGCTCGACAACGACGTTTTTATCGGCGGTGTCGACCTGACCGCCGAAGTTCTGGCGGCGATTTTCAAGGCCTATAAAATCGATCCAAATATTGGTAACGCGGTAATTCAGTCAGTTAATCTTAACTGAGCGGGTTTTCCTCAAGAACAGGAGGGGTTTATGGTTAACAGTTTTGCAAGGATCCTGAGAATGGCGGGGCTGATACTGGCAGCGGTAATACTGTTGTCGCCGGCCACCTTTGCGCTCGCACCAGAATATGAGCGCAATGGTGAATGCTATCTGCTGATCGGCCAGGGGCCGGCAGCCATGAAAGGGGTTTTTCGTCTCAACAACCCCGAAAAAGATAAATATTTTGACCCGTCGAAGCATCTGTTCACGCCCAACAACACCTTTTCGTTCGCGGTCGACCTGAACCGTAATATTTATACCTTCACCGAAGAGGTCGAGTCAGGCTTTCAAGTGCTCAGTTCAAAGCTGAAAAGACAGGTTCTTGACGGTGTTTCGGCCGACCATTCCGACTGGGGTTACCATGCCTATTTTCATTACGATCATCGCAGCTGGGGAAGAGGCGACGCCGTGTATCGCGTCGGTCCCGCTGGCCGCACTGTGCGTGGCAGTGGCTCCAGACCTAAGTCTGCTGGCCCCGGCACCTCGATTTCGGCGCCGGCCGGCAACCCGCTTCCGAGTTTCACCGGAGCGCTGACACTCAATAAATACGATGGCAGGAACTGGTATGAAATTCCTAACGGTTCATGGTATTCAAGCTGGAAAACTGCCGGCGCCGTACATGGTTTCAGCACTTTCTACGTCGTGTTTGGCGACAAGGAAGAGGGCAAGGCCCACAACTGGAAGCTCTTCACCTGGAAACCCAACGACCCGAACTTTGATGCGCCAGTTTATACCAATACCGTGGGCACAGTCGTCGCCACTTCATACGACAAGAAAATTACCCGCCAGATTTTTGCCGGCTGTCTTGACGGTTGCGGTGGCGCCAGTGGTTCAGGCAGCGGTGTTGCTGATGAAATGACCAATGACCTGGCTTTCATGCCGCCGATTAAATCTCAGCCCTCGCGTACCTATTTTTATTCGCGCCCGAAATACCAGTCAGGGGCAGAAATTACCCTGAACGGGGCAAAGTATACTCCGGCCGCCGGTAACCCCCTCATCGGTCTTCCGGATAATACCGATACCCTCTGGATCGGCGTTTCAATGCGCAATGTCAACTCTGACTACGTTTATACACTCGGTACTTCTGTCATTAAAGACTGGTACAAACAGGCTACCGGTGTAAATGCCCCGGCCATGAACATTTCTGCCGTTGCCGTGTCAAACCAGTGGAATCAGGAAGGCGGCATCGTTTTTGCCTATGACCAGAGCGGTAAAATGGTCTACAAATTCGAGCGCAAGGAGAAGTCAGGTGCGCCGATCTCAAAAGAGCGCTACCAGGCAATTCCGGTCAGCGGCATTTTGAGCACGATTGGCGCCAAGCCCAACAGCGTTATCGACGATATCAAGGCTGATGGTTTTGGTAACATGTATTTTGCCATGAGCCACCCGGCGAAGAGTCCGGCTGAATTTGACCCGCGCTCGACCTTCGACCCGAATGAAGCCATTTATCTGCATAAGGGTGCGAAGTATGATGATAATGGCACCTGGAAGTGGCCCGGCTTTCTTATATTCAAGCAGGGTTACGGCAAAGTCGTTTTTCAGAGCCGTTACGGTAAGGTTCGCGAAATTGGTCGAAAAGATTTCGCTGTTCGTTACTACAATGTTCCATTCAATATGAATGCTTCCGGTACTGAAGAACTCGTCGCCAAGGGCCTGAGTGAGGCGACAAAGATTCTTGCCAGCTGGTCGGCCGTAGTTGGTAACAATAACAACAAATGGGATGCTGGTGACTACAACATCGGCACCGCCGGTGCACCTGGCTTTTTTGAATATACCTACGCTGATCCGGGTCAGTGCCGACTTTCGGTTATCAACGTGCCGACTCCCGACCAGGTTATCAGCCTTGCCGGTAAAAAATCGTTTCTCGACATCGTCGGGCCTTATCTCAACACGATTCCGATGCCCAACACTCTTGCCAGGTCGACTGCTCAGAATGTCGGTCTGATCAGCCCGATGCCCTCATCGCTTTCCCCCGACAAACTTTACTTCTTCATGGTTGAAAACTACCCGCTGCCCGACGGGACCCAGGACCCGACCGACCCGGATTCATCGCCCGACTGGGATAAAGACGGCAGACATGGCGGTTTCATCACTTCGATCATTAACCCTGAATCTTCGACCAAGGGTGGTAAGGTTTACTACCGCTGGAGAACCTGGCTCGTCGAAGACCTTTATGGAAACCCGGTTTGTAAGGCGCTCGAACCCAAACCTCCGATCAATACCAATACCGGTATGAATCACTATCATTATTTCTATTCGCCGGTGCCCGGTAAATACATCATGACCTGTCAGGTCCTCTACGACTGGTATGACTACGACCTGCTCACCTTCGGCAGTACAATCGACGATCTGCCGACAGTTCTCAGAAAAGGTGAAAAGGCTCTGCCGGTCAAGTCTGGCAGCTACGAACAGTATTCCGGTGTTGACGCCCTCAATGCCGTCATGGCAAAACCTGAGTTCAAGTTCATGACCGCTTCGGCTTCTACATACCTCAGCAATATCCTTGAAGGCAGTGATACAACCTTTGCCATGGTTCCGATCGTGGTTTCCGGTAATGTTCCGCCGCAGTCCAATACGCTTGAAACGGCAAGAATTCAGCGATGTGACGTTGTTCCGGCTCTTGATTCAGGCGCTAAAGCCTATCTGAAAGATAACTCATTCTGGCACCCGCAGACTGGCGCCCAGCCTACCGGTGGTTTCCATGGCCTCGAAGCCGGCAAAGCTTATTACTGGCGCATGGACGTCGCTTCTCAGACCAACCTGTTTTTCGACATTTCGAAGTCCAACGACACTAATCAGGGTTCGAAAAATTACAACTACGTTGCCGCAAAGTTGATGGAAGACAGAGGGGTTAACCCCGACGGCAGCGAAAAGAACCCGTTCTACGTTAACCGCAAACCTGAATTTCAGTTCATGAACAAGGTTGGCGACGTGCGCTGGGCAGCAAACAGCAAGATTCGCGTTACCGCGCACCTTGAATACAAGGTTCCGAAAGCTGGCGGCGGTTATGAAGTTCAGAAGAAATTTCTGATTCAGGACAACAGCAAGCCTGGCGAACCCATGGAAGTAACCGTTAAACCAGAAACGACGGTTTTTTCAAGCAACTCGCCCATCGTTACTCAGACCGGTGGTGACCTGCCGCCGACCGATCCGACTGAAGCAACCCTTGTAATCACCATGCGCCGCATGTTTGAGTATGATATGTACATCAAGGTCTGGAACGGCACCGAATGGATCGTCAGTACGTTCATCACTCTGCCGAAAGACATGGTTCTCGAATCCAAGACCACAGTTAAGATCATCGACATGCAGCAGCCCCGCATTCTTTATGCGGAAACCAGCCCCAATAACCTGTTTGGTGAAACCGGTAATGATCTGGCAGTTGGTGTCGGCCCCGCCGGAAAAGCCAACCCGTCACAGGTCCGCCTGGCTTTCTCAGACAATAACCCCTGGGAAGCCGTTGATAACGAGCTCGGGATTACCAACAAGTCGACCTACGATTCGAACCGTCTGCACAACGTTTCGACCCAGTCTCAGATCAACAGCCTTATTGCTTCGGGCAAGCCGAGCGCCCAGCTGAATCTCAGACCAGTATTTGCCAAACTGCTGAACCGCAAAATTCGTCTGGCCTTCGAAACCTCTGCGCGTGACGCAACCGGCAGATATCTCAAAAACCGGGCCGGTCTGAATTTCGATACTCTCTACAGTCACTACTATACGAAAAATGCGGCTGGTGCAGTTATCGAAAATAACCAGCGTCTGCAGAAGGAGTCACAGACTTTCAGTGAAACCGCTGCCAACGGCAATATCTCCTATTTTGCCAAGGTGTTCTACAAGGTTCCGCTTAACTTCATCTGTGTCGGCAATGGCGGCTCTCTGAAAATTCCGGCTGGTTATGCCAACAACACTCCGGGCTATTACGATGCGGCTGCCAAAACGATCAAGCCTTATGAATTCTATCTCGAAGTTACCGATTCGTCTGGCAACAAGATGGCAGAAACCCCGCTCAATCTGGTTCTGCATGTTCGCGACAATATGCCGCCGAATCCTTATGGTGTCATGACTGAACTCAAAGACAACACCGTGTCTTACTTCCCGCTGATGCTCAAAGCTGCAAGAGCTGCAGGGGTCCCGGTCAGCAAATACAGCGATTATTCGTTTAAAAATGTGACCAAGACCACGTTTGACGAAAACTTCAGCGATCTGAGCCCAACCTGGGCAGCTGACTCAACCGCCGACGGTTATATCAACGGCAAGGTCGGTTACTACCAGTCACTCAAGTCAATGGGCGATCAGATCGTGGCTCCGTTCAACGATGCAGCTTACACCAAGCAGGTCGACAACATTACCGGTGCAGGCGTATCTTTCCTGCCGCCGCGTTTCGTTGAAGACAACGTCGAAGCTGTGTTCCAGGTTGGTGTCAGCGATAACGCCGGTATTGCCACCGCAACTCTGACTTTCAACTACTTTGATACAACCGGTGCTGAAAAATCACGCAGCATCTCTTCCGGCTGGCACAGCACTTCGCTTGCTTCGGGTAAGATTGCCAGCACGACCAGCCAGGCAACGGCAGTGTTCCGTGGTGCTGAAGCCCAGTTCCCGATGGCGATTCCGATCAAGATCTATGCCACCGATAATGCCCGCGACTGGGATTACTACACAACCGGCAGTCTGGCCGATACCAACAATCCCTGGAGCGCCTGGAAATGGGGCACCCCCACGATTGGTGGTAACGCCTTCAAGACCAGAACCTACAAGACTTCGGTACCTGTCTATGGTTCGAACCTGATCATCAGAACTCTCGACAAGACCATCAGGAACCAGTAAGACTGGCTCACAGCAGAAGGGCTGCCCTCGCGGGCAGCCCTTTTTTCGATGGGAAAATATTTAAATTCAGATTTTAAGATAGGCAAGAACCAGATCGCGGGTAGCCAGCAGTCCTTTGAGGTGCGTTCGTTCATTGCCGTGCGAGGCTGAAACCCCGGGGCCTATCAGTCCGACACGCAGGTCGTGCCCGGCTCTCAGTGCTGCAGAGCCATCTGAACCGTAAAACGGAAACACGTCGAGTTTATACGGAATTTTCTTTCTGGCGGCCAGCTGTGCCAGTCTGCATCTGAGTTCGTAATCATACGGGCCGCTCGAGTCTTTAACGCAGATCGACACAGAGGTTTCATTGCCGGTAACGCCTGAGCCAACGACGCCCATGTCGACGACCAGCAGTTCTTTCACTGTTTCCGGAATGCCGGCGCAGGCGCCGTGCCCGACTTCTTCGTAATTCGAGAAGAAAAACATCACCGGCAGGCGGTCGAGGGCTTTGCCGCCCAGCGTCAGCATCGCATCGAGCATGGCGGCGCAGCCGGCCTTGTCGTCGAGAAAATGGCTTTTGACGAAGCCGGTATCGGTATATTCGAAGCCTGCATCGAAAGCGATGAAATCGCCGACCTGAATGCCAAGTTTGCAGGTGTCTTCGGCGTTGTTTACCTCAGCATCGAGCCTGATATGCATGTTCTGTTCGGTGCGGGTTTCTTCACCGGCCTTGTTATTCACATGTGCCGCCGGGTTATTTAGGATCAGGCTGCCCGAGAATTTTTTGCCTGCAGCGGTGAAAATGCGTACGGTTTTGCCTTCGAACGCGGGCAGGAGCGGCCCACCCAGCCTGGTAAAACCGAGCTGGCCGTCGCCGCGTATTTCCCTGACCATGAGGCCGAGGGTGTCGATGTGCCCGGCCACGGCAATTTCCGGTTTTGCCTGGTTGCCGGCGATCAGAGCGCCTTTATTGGTGTAGCGGGTTTTGATGCCGGCTTTTTTAAGCATCTTTTCGATGTGGGTGAGAACGTTGTGTGTGAAGCCGGTGGGCGAGTGAATGGCCGAAATTTCTTCGAGAATGTCGACGATGCGCTCTTTTTTTGCTGCTGCCATAAAAACTCAACTTTCGTTTTTTGTGAATATATGCCAGACCGCCGCCTGATGCAAGCAGGCTGGAGCATGGGCAGATAAGATTTGCCGGCCGGCCGTGGATGCGGTAAACTGACTGCCTATGAACCAGGCCGCAATACCATCACTGGCAGAAGACCTGAAAAAGCTCAATGAGCAGCAGACTGCCATTATCAGAAAATTTACCCGGCCATCACTGATTGTCGCCGGGCCGGGCACCGGCAAGACCCGAACCATATCAGTGCTGATCGGTGATCTGCTGCAGCAGGGCACCAGGCTGAGAGAGATTCTGGCGCTGACCTTTTCTGACAAAGCCGCTCTCGAACTGCGTGAACGGGTGTTGCAGTATTACCCGCACAGCTTCGATCAATGCTGGATCTCGACTTTTCATTCGTTCTGTGCCCGCATTCTGCGTGAGCAATACTGGCTGGTCGGCATCAAACCCGATTTTAAACTGCTGACCGGCTTCAAGGAAGCGCTGATGATGAGCACTGTCTGCAGCCGCCAGCAGCCAGAAGCTTTTGCCGAATTTGGCAAAGTGCTTTGCCGACGAGGTTTTCAACAGGAAGTGCTGACGTTCATTTCGCTGCTCAAATCAAATCTGGTCGATGTCGATGAGTTTGCCGCAGCGATAAAAGCCTGCCAGAATCTGTCTGACCGCACGCGGGCCCGGCTTGGTGAATTGCTGAATCTTTTTCGCCTCTATGAACAGGAAAGGGCGCTGACCGGTTATCTCGATTTTCGTGACCTGATCAGCCTCAGCATCAGAGTGCTGCAGAACCCGGCCATTGCCGGCACTTACCGCGACCGCTTCAGAGTTATTCTCGTCGATGAATTTCAGGATACCGACCCGGCGCAGTTTCTGCTGCTCTGCCTGCTCAAGGGTGAAGACGACAAGGTCAAGACTGCGGTTATCGGTGACCCGCGCCAGAGTATTTACCGGTTCAGGGGCGCCGACCCTTCGATGATGACCGCCAATGGTCCATTCAAAAAGCGCTTCAACGCCAGGGTTTTTCCGCTCGAAATCAATTACCGCTCGGCCCGCGGCATTGTCGAAGCCGCCGGTCGCCTGGCCTGGAAAAACGGCTCGCAGACCGATGGTGCTTTGAAGGCTTTCAGTGAACGCCAGGGCAGTGTCAGGCTGTTCAGGGCCAGAGATGAACTCGAAGAGGCGAGAATGCTGGCCAGAAAGCTCGCCGCCCTGATGGTTTACGGTGGCGAAAGAGTCTATAAACCCTCGGAAATCGCCATTCTCGTGCGCAATAACTACCAGATCGACCTGATTGCTGAATGTCTTCAGGCTCTGCATGTTCCGTTTGAAATCGCCGGCGATATGAAATTTTTCAGGTCTGAAGAGGTAATTGCCCTGGTTGCTCTTCTGAAGATTGCCGCCAGCGAGAGCGGTCCTGAGCGCAATAATGCGCTGCAACGCGCCTTCGCCTCGTCGATTTTCAGACTCAGCCCGCTCTGGATTCAGGCGGTGCTGTCTGAACTTTCGCCGTCACTGACGATGCAGCATGTTCTCGAAAAAATCAGTAGTGGCGATTTCTCGACGTTGCCCGAAACTGACCCGGAAACCATGCTCAGGGCAGCTTCGTTTGCCGAAATGGTTAATATTCTCGCAGGCTGCGCAAACGAGCCGTTGCCGGCAATTCTCGCCCGGCTTCTGCTTACCGTTTCGCATCTGCTGCAGGATCCTTCATCGGCGCCGGCGCGCAATATTCTGCATTTCCGCTCGATGCTCGCCGATTACTGCGAAATGTTTCAGGCGCAGTATGGCCGTCAGCCGACCGTATCAGATCTGATGCCGGGCTTCGATGAATGGCTGACCTATTACGCCTCGACACTCGAGCAGGTAAACGACGCGCCGGTTGACGGCGTGCGCATAATGACAGTGCATCAGTCGAAGGGGCTTGAATTTCCTGTGGTTGCCGTCTGCGGCCTTTGCGAGGGCCAGTTTCCGGTCAATCTGCGTGAGAATCTGCTGGTGCCGACTCCCTCTATCGAAGAGCTGCGTCGGCGTTTCGACCAGATGCCGCGCCCGGTCAGTTTTTTCAATCCGTATCCGGTCAATATCGAAGACCATCTCGAAGAAGAACGTCGCCTGTTCTACGTGGCCATGACACGCGCCAAAGAGAGCCTGATTCTTACTTTTCCGCAACGGCTTGGTTCTGATCCGGCATCACCGGCGCCATTTCTCCATGAGATCGGTTTGCAGCCAGAGATGGCAGAGACCGAAGAGCGGCCACTGACGCTCGGTGAAGTCAGAACCCGTTTGACCCGACTCAGCCCGGAAATTCTCGCCGCCATCGAACCGGTGCTTCAGGAAGTCGAGCAGTGCCTGCCGGCTGGCGCATCGGTACATGGTATCAGGCCGCGCAGCTTCACCACCCATGCCACCGACATGATTCAGCTGCCCGAAGATTACTGCTTTACCGCCAGTTCGCTGGCAAATTACGTCGACTGCCCGCGCCGCTTTTTCTTCCTCAACATTCTGAGAATCCAGGACCCGTTGCTCGCAAAGCTGCCGCACTTTATCACCGGTAACGCTTTTCACGCCTGCCTGGAGCATCTGCACCGGCCCGGCAGTATCTGGGAACTCGGCAAAAAGCCTGATGAAAAAGATATTCATGAAATCTTTGCGGCCGCAGCCGCACCGATGCTCGGCAACATCGAATTTTTTCAGCGCCATCTTGAATCTGACGCAATCCTCAAAGCTCTGCCACTTTACTGCTCTGCCATCTATGACTGCGGTCAGTTGCCGGCCCGCGCTACTATCGGGGTCGAGCACGCGTTTAATTTCAAGCTGCACGGCTGTCGGTTCAGGGGCCGTTTCGACCGCCTGGTGCGGCTGAACGATGATTCGGTGCTGGTGGTCGATTACAAGACCAGTTCAGAGACCCTGTCTTCAGAAAAAGTTTTTGAACAGGCCTTTCCGGCGGAAGGGCGCCCGCGCGAGCTGCAGATGCCGCTTTACCTGCTGGCCTGCCGCATGCTGGGTCATAAAAACGCTGCGGCAGCCCTTCTCTATATTAAAAAAGAACCGTATAAAAGGGCATATAAGGAAATGCAGGCCGGGTTTCTGCGCTCGGCTTCGCTGAATGCCGGTTGCGGCCCTGATTACGGTCTGCCGGTGAGTGAGGCGGTTCTGAATGGTTTTGAACAGCAGATTGTCGAAATTCTCGATGAAATCATGGGTGATCGCACCTTCGACTGCCGTCCATCATCGCATCCCGATGCCCGTTCATGCCTGAATTTTGATTCGAACCGGCAGCCGGCCTGTGAGTTTCTGCCGTTCTGCCAGGAACGACTGGCAGCGCTTAAGACCGGAGGTGACGGGCATGTCTGAACTTTCGCAGGTGCTTGTCGATCTGATTACCGGTCTTACCGAGGAACAACAGCAGGCCGTTCTTGCGGCTGCGAGCGGCAAAATGCGCATTTCTGCCGGGGCCGGCTCAGGCAAAACCGAGGTTCTGACCCGTCGCATTGCCGCCCTGCTCGAACAGGGTATCAGGCCAGACGAAATCGTGGCGATTACCTATACCACCAAGGCGGCCGCCGAAATGAAAGCACGCCTCGTCGACAAACGCCGCATTCACCCGTCGAAACTGCGAGAAATGGAAGTCGCCACCTTTCACTCTTTCATTTCAAGATTTCTTCGCCAGGACCCGTTCGGTGCCGGTCTCGATCGCTCTGACGCCGTAATCGCCGAGAACAACCGGCAGCTGATAATCGCTGAGCTGGTCGACAGCTTTGCTGAAAAGTTCGGTGACCGTATTATCGAGGGGCCCGAAGCTCTTGGCGCCGCGGTGGCAATGAAGCTGGTGAAAGAGTTTCCGGGAGCGCTGAGCCGGATACGCCGCTATCTGCTCAAACCGGCCGAATTCTACGGCCTGGCCCGCGAAATCTTTAAAAATCGTTCGGTAAGTGCCACTGAACTTGAAAAAAGAACCCTTGAATGGCTGTTCCGCTTCTATGTCTGCTATCTTGAAGAGCTCGAACGCCGGGGTTTTCTCGATTTTGACGAAATTCTTCTGCGTGGCCGCAATCTGGTCAAAGATTTGCGGCAGTCTGGTGTGGTGCCGGCCCGGCGCGTCTTTCTCATCGACGAATTTCAGGACAACAACCCGGATCAGCTCGATATCGTCGATACCTTTTGTCGCGACTGCGACAGCCACATCTGCGTCGTCGGCGATGAAAAACAGAGTATCTATCGCTTTCAGGGCGCCAATATCGATACTTTTCGCGACTTTGCGAGCGATAACGATGTAATTCTGCGCGATAATTTTCGTTCTTACCGTGAAATAATCGAACTTGCCGACAGCTTTCTCGAAAGGGGCGGCGACTGCGGTAAAATGTTCGTCAGGCAGAACGCACGCCGCGGCGCTTCGCCGCGGTTTCCGGCTGTCGGCTGCCTGATTGCTCCCGATGAACAGTCAGATACCGAAACCTGCGAGCAGATTGCTGAAATGCTGCAGACCATCGTTTCTTCGGGTTTGCGGCTGGTCGATCGGCGCACCGGGCAGGCGCGCGCGGCCGGCTATGGCGATATCGCCATCATCGTCAGCAGTATCAGAGGCCTGCCAAAAGCATTCGAAGATGCGCTCGCCGGCCGGCAGATTCCGTATCTGATGTCGGGCGGCTTCAGCTTTTATGCCCGCAGCGAAATCGAAGAAATTCTGGCGTTTCTCAGGCTTCTGAACCAGCCCAACGATGACCACGCGGTTGTCAAAATTCTGACCGGTCCGCTCTACGGTCTGCAGGATTCTGAACTGGCGGCCATTTCGTCGGCGGGGCGCCACGAAAGGGTGCCGCTGCTGCCGCATATTCTCGCCCAGAAAGAAGAACTGCTACCCGAGAAGGCGCGCCAGTTCAGACAGCTTTTCGTGCTGCTGAAAGAGCGCAGTTCACGGCCGGGTCTGCTCGACCTCTGCCACACCATTCTAGAACAGGCCGGTTTTTATGAATACGCTGCCGCTCACAAATCTGATCTGCGGCGGCTGCGCATGCAGAACAATCTCGGCAAGTTTATCGGTATCGTGCGGGCTTTCGAGCAGAACGGGGTTTTCACCTCGCTGCCTGATTTTCTGCTTTATATCGAGCGCATTCTGCTGGCCGATATCGATGAGGATGAAGCTGGACTCGGCCTTGAAGAAGGCGATGCGGTGAAGGTCATGACCATTCATAAATCGAAGGGGCTTGAGTTTCCGATCGTTGTCTGCCCGTTTCTCAAGCGGCGCACCTACCGTTCTACGAGCCGCATTCTTTTTGACCGGCAGCACGGCCTGATCGTGAATGACCCGTCGTTACCCGCCGCCAAAGGTGCTTCACCGGCTCTATCAGCCTATGTTGAACAGGATAAGGCTGCCGCCGAAGTCGAAGACCGTCGTAAGCTGTATGTGGCCTTCACCCGGGCCGAAGATCTGCTGTTAGTTACCGGCAGGCAGATTCACAGCCTGCCGCCCGAAGACGAGGCCAAGCCAACCGAACCGCTGCATGATGTCTGTGAAATTATCAGTCAGAACCCCGAACTCGGTAAGATTCTGCCGCTGCCTGAATGGCGTGAAATTATCGATGCCTGGCTGCTTGGCGGGCATGAACCGCCGGTAGAAAAAAAACTGCCGGAAATGCCGGTGCCTGAGCCGGCCGAGCTGGAAAAGGATCTCAGAGCCGTTGCCGGTTTTATCAACCGCCAGACCAGCCCGGTCGTCGCTGTCACCCATGAGCAGGAAATCTATTCACTGCAGGATCTCAGGCTGTTTAAAACCTGTCCGCGGCGCTATTTTTTCACCAGCCGGCATATCAGCTCATTTTCTGAACGGCCGGCAAGCTTTTCGGGCACTCTCGGAACCATCGTTCACGAGACGATCCGGCTGTTTCATACTGCCGGCGGGCATGCCGAAGCTTCGCCGGATGCAGCGGCCAGGCTGGCAGAAGAAAAGCTGGCGGCGGTTTTTCCATGCTATGGCGATGCGGGCAAAGAAGCTGTCGGAGTGGCGCGGGCGATCATGCGCAAGTATACCGCTTCAGAGCTCGGTAAAAGCGCCCCCTGGATGATCGAGGCCGAAGTAAATATCAAATTCAGCGATGCCGGCGGCGAGTTCTTTATCAGGGGGTTTGCCGACCGGGTCGACCGGCGTGACGGCGAAATCAGCATTATCGACTTCAAAACGCGGCATTATTCGCCGGAGGCGCACGCTGGCTACCGTGATCAGCTGGCGCTTTACCGCATTGCGGCGGCACGCGGTGTGCTTGGCGAAACCGGCTGTCTGAATTTTGCCCGGTCATTCATTGCTTATCTGACGGCTGACGAACTCAGGCTCGAAGAGATCGAGCCCGACATGGTCGCTTTTGAAAGCGAAATTCTGCAGACTGTCAGGCAGATCCGGGCTGAGAAAGAATGGGAACCGGCCGCCGGCGAAATCTGCGCCGACTGTGGTTTTGCCGTTCTCTGCCACGGAGCCGCCCGTCGCGAACCCGAAGATAATCAGCAGGCTTGATTTAAACGCCGGGCAATGATATTTAATTACAGGTTCAGAATACATTTTTATTCAGGAAAGGTAACGAATTATGGCAATGAATCTTGTTGGCCGTCATTTTCTCACGCTCAAAGATTTTACTACTGAAGAAATCCGCTATCTGCTCGATCTTTCCAGAGATCTCAAGCGCCTCAAATATGCCGGCATCAAGCCCCGCAATCTCGAAGGCAAGAGCATTGCTCTGATTTTCGAAAAACCGTCTACCCGCACCAGATGTGCTTTTGTCGTGGCCGCCGTCGATGAAGGCGCGCATCCTGAATATCTCGGCAAAGACGACATCCAGCTCGGCAAAAAAGAAACCGTCGCTGATACTGCCCGCGTTCTCGGCCGCATGTTCGATGGTATCCAGTTCCGTGGTTTCAAACATGAAACCGTCGAACAGCTCGCCAAATATGCCGGCGTTCCGGTCTGGAACGGTCTCACCGATAAATATCACCCGACCCAGATTCTTGCCGACCTGCTGACCATGGAAGAATATTTCGGCTCACTCAAGGGCCTGACCTTTGCTTACGTCGGTGATGGCCGCAACAATATGGCCAACTCCCTGATGATCGGCTGCGCCAAGATGGGCATCGAATGCCGCATCGTCGCCCCGAAATCACTGTTCCCCGAAAAGGGCCTGGTAAAAGAAGTCGAAGCGATCGCCGCCGCCAGTAACACCAAACTCATCATCACCGATGACGTTGCCAAGGGTGTTAAGGGTGCCGACGTTCTCTACACCGACGTCTGGGCCAGCATGGGCGAAGAAGATCAGATGGCTGCCCGCATCAAGCTGCTGAAACCTTATCAGGTCAACATGAAGATGGTTAAAATGACCGGCAAGGAAAAAACCCTGTTCCTGCATTGTCTGCCGGCCTTCCACAACAATGACACCACCGTTTCAAAAGAAGTCGGTGCCATGGAAGTCACAGACGAAGTTTTCGAAAGCAAATTCTCAAAAGTTTTCGACCAGGCCGAAAACCGTCTGCACACCATCAAGGCCGTTATGGTTGCCACCCTCGGCAGCAAATAATCAGCTCTCTCAACAAAAAGGCTGGCCCCCGGGCCAGCCTTTTTTTTGCACTATATAATCACATCATTGTCTGCCGCTTTATCAGTAGGTTTTGCTTGTTCTGCGCTTAATGTTTGTGAAAGTGAGAAGGTCACCTTCAAAGGTAAAGAAAACTCGCCAGACGCCGATTTTCAGGCGCCATAAGTTATCCTGCAATCTTAAAACATCAAATTTTTCGCCAGTTCTGTTAACAAAGATTTCAATTGCCCGTATTACTTCCTGTTGTTCTTTGTCGGGCAATGCGCACAACTCTTTTTTAAAACGCGGCTTATAATAAGCTTTTAATGGCATGGGCTTATTTTCCTGGTTTGGTCGAAATTTCCGCTTTCAAACTTTCCCAGGTTCCCCCGTTTTTTTCTTTTAATGCGAGGGCAACGTCGTCTTTATCATCTTTGCTCAGTTCTTCTTCATCAGAGGTCACCGGCATGTTCTTTAATTTATGAATGAAAGGATCACGCCCCTTAACCCAGTTTTTTATAAGATCTTTCATCACATCGGCAATTGGGCGGCCTTCTATGGCAGCGCCGATTTTAAGGCTCTGGTGCAGTTCATCATCAATTTTAAACGATAAGGTTTTCATAAAGACCTCCCATGCGAAATGCAGCTACTAATAATATAACTATTGCATGTTAAAATGTAAACATGTTTACATGCTTGCGTTTTAAACAGAACTTTGGGATTTATTGATGACCTGACTGCCTGATGCCGGGAATTCTTTTTAGCGCCGGTATTCTAAAGAGTGTGGCAATTGCCGCGGTGAAAATTTGCAGTGTTCACGACTTTAGATTATATTAGTGGTAGATTTTTCTAAAGATTGATTTGTATTCAAGCCTGACTGACAGGTTTTGCAACCGGAGGAAGTTCATGAAAACAATAGATCTGAATCTTTCGGATTATACCCTGGCACAAAAGCTGCAACTGCTTGAAACCCTGTGGGATGACATCGCCAGAGAGGGCAGTTTCGATTCGCCAGAATGGCACGGCGCTGGTTTAAAAGATCGCCAGAAGGCCTATGACGCAAACAAACTGACATCCTCAGATTGGCAGCAGGCCAGGAAGCGTATCAAAAAAAATCTCGCATGCGAGTAGAAATCCTTAATACCGCAGAAAACGACCTTGAGGAAGGCTTCCGTTTTTACGAAGCTCAGTCGGTGGGGCTTGGTGCCTATTTTCTTGATTCACTTTTCTCTGATATAGACTCGCTTGCATTTTTCGCAGGCATTCAGGTTATTATCGCCTGCTGGCAAAGAAGTTTCCTTTTGCCGTTTATTACACTGTAAAAGAAAACGTTGTTCTGGTTTACGCTGTCCTCGACTGCCGTCGAAAACCCTGCTGGATTCATAATAAGCTCACGAAGTCCTGATTGCGCTTGTTCTTTTGAAAAACGATCGGCGCAACTTATGAACCAGATTTTGCTCAAATTGGAACGCATTGCGTACCGTATTGCACCGGATTACTAAAAAGCTGTTTATCAAAGTGCAATCTGAATTTTCATTTGACGACTATTTTGCGTCGGGCTCACTGTCTAAGGCAGCAATTCTCGGTCAAAAACCTAATCTTCAATATCAAAATTGCGAAGGCGAGAAGACGGGATTGCTTTTTCGGAAGCTTGTGAGCGAAGCGAATCGCTGGAGAAAAAGCAACCCGGCTGATAGGCCGAAGCTGCCTCTTTGCATAGACAACCAGTTAAAAACAACTGGCTATTGATCAGCATTTTACAACTCACCGAGAATTGCTGTGTCTGAGGCGGGTGTCCGGTGGGCGTTGGGCGTCTGACTGATCTTCGTCGGTTTCTTCGTCTTCGTGAAGTTCTGGAATGGGCTGGCGAAGCGTTTCGTCATGTGTAGCCGTGGCTTTTGCGACAGGGTTTGCGGCAGCCTTTTCTCTGAGCTGTTCGAGTTCGAGTTTCAACTGTTTCTGCTTTTCGATTTCATCGAGCGTCTGGCAGTTCTGAAAGTAGTTTACCAGAGAAGCGTCGAGTCGGCCGGCGTTGTGGTTCATGCCCAACATCATGAAAATTGATGTCAAAAAGAAAATCAATGCTATTGGTATAACGTCGATAATTGTAACTCCTCGCGAAAGCGCAGAAATGACGAGGGGGATGAGAATAAGAAAAGGCCAGCCGCCCACTAAAACTTTAGTTCGGGCTGGCAGTATGGAATTACCCGACCAGGTGACAATGGTGCCGCCATCAGGTGCTGCAGTAAATTCTACTGACGCGTCAATCGATGTCGCGTGCGGGTGATAAACCCGAACGGGTTTATTGCTGCCAGCGCTGATCGAGGCGTGGTCAAGCTTGACCATTGCCATACCGGGGCCGGTACTTGATTCGGTCATCAGAAAGTGTTTTACAAAAGCCCCTCTAACTACGTCAGGGCTGTCTGACAGATGAAACTTTTTGAGTTGTTTCCCGGTGTCGCGCATGGCCTGTTCGAGAATCTCGGGTTCGATGCCGAGCCGAGCCGCAGCCGATTGCAGATCTTCGAGTGCGAAGTTGTCGTCCTGCTGCTTTTTCTGCTGACTTTTCAGTTCGAGCGACCGCTTGAGAATCTGTTCGAATTCTTTTCTTTCCATACCCACCGCTTTCACGCAAGAATATCAGAATAAGAGATTAGCAAAAGCGGCGCGATATGTAAAATTTAACAGTGTCTCTGCTGCTGAAAATACATAAGCCGTAAATACTGGCAACCACCGCCAGCTTTGTTGCCAACTGCTTAGATCACCGCTTTCGCGGTGATGACGAATTGTTTCGCGGCAATGACGAATCGCTTTATGAATAATTGATTCCAGATGCAAGTTTCCGCTGGAGGCGCATCGAGCCATGTATGCGGTCAGGGTTGTTTCTGCAGTTCGGCGCCGAGGAGCTTCAGCTGTTCGGTATCGCCCTTTTCGGCGGCTTCGTAATAGCGCTTCAGCAGCTGCTGTCTGGCATCGCTGGCATTACCGATTGCCAGTGGCTTATCGGCGGCGAAGGGGTTGACCTGAACAGGCTCGGGGGCCTGGGCGGCAGCTGGTGGCGTTTGAACAGTGGCCGGGGTGCCGGTAGCCGTGGCTGAAGGTTTAACGAAGTGAGTGAGGTGCTTGTTCAGCGAAGCGTCGAATTTCTTTTCGCCAAAAACGGCGCGAGCGCCGACGTGGTCGGCGTAGACATCTTCTTTGCTGCGTGAACCGTGCGGATTAAGAAATGAACCGTCGATCGCTTCTTTAACCAGGCCGATAACCATGGTTATACCGTAGGCGAGGTGGGCAGAGCCGATCAGACTCTTTATGTGCAGCGCAAGCTCTGCTGATTTTTTGATGTGCAGGGCCTTGTCATCCTGGAAATCACTGCGGGTTATCGTTCGGCCCTCGTGTTGCAGACTTATGTTGTCAATGCTACGGTTGGCATGCGCGAACATGCGGTCGAAACTGTCTTTATAAAAAATGACCGGCAGTTTGTGCAGAAAACTGAGCTGAAAGGCACTCTGCATTGCAGCCCGGGCTTTGGCCAGAGCATCAGAAGCGAACGAAGCTTCGGTCGAAGCCGGTATGGCCGTCAACAGCATGAACACAAGCAGAATTGTCTGAAGGTTCTTAATCATGTGTACAATTATACTGATGTTTCAGCCGACCGTGAAGAGGGTTGGCTAACCAGTTAAACGAGGCGGGAGCGCAGGATGTCGTGTAGGTGCAGAAAGCCGACGACGATGTTGTCGGTGACGACCGGCAGTGAGGTGATCGATTTTTCTTCCATGATTTTCAGGGCTTCCATGGCGAGGCGGTCGGGCGAGGTGTTTCGTGGCTTTGCGGTCATGACTTCGCTGATCGGCACTTCAAGGCTGCAGACGGCGCTGCGCTCAAAATAGCGGCGCAGGTCACCGTCGGTGAATACTCCGAGAAGATGATCATTCGTATCGACGATAACCAGAGCGCCGAAGCCGCCGCGTGACATGCGGCCAACAGCGTCTTTCAGCTTGACTTCGGGTGCGACTCTCGGAATCATGTCGCCGGCATGCATGAGATCTTTGACGGTGACAAAGCGGCGGCCGAGACTGCCGGAAGGATGCAGTCTCGCGAAATCCTTTTCCCGGAAGCCACGGGCTTCGATCAGGGCACCGGCGAGCGCATCGCCAAGTGCCATGGCAACGGTGGTCGAACTGGTGGGGGCGAGGTTCATCGGACAGGCTTCGCGTTCGACACCGGCGTCAATGACGACGTCAGACATTCTGGCCAAAGTTGAGGCGGTATTGCCGACCAGGGCGATGATACTGGTGCCAATGCGGCGCAGAAACGGAATCAGTCTGACGATTTCTTCGGTTTCGCCTGAATTTGAAAGCAGCAGCACCGTGTCACGTTCTCTGATCATGCCGAGATCGCCGTGCAGCGCTTCGGCAGGGTGCAGAAAGAAAGATGCGGTACCGGTGCTCGACAGGGTCGACGAAATTTTGCGGCCGACGAGGCCCGACTTGCCCATGCCGCAGACGATCAGGCGGCCCGGGCTGGTGAGTATCAGGTCTACCGCCCTGATCAGCTCATCGCCAAGTTTATCGGCGGCCGATTTAATGGCTGCCACTTCGAGTTCGAGAATGTTTTTTGCGGTTGTCAGCGGGCTGGAATGCATGCTTTGCCACCTGCCAGAGTAAAAGATTTCAGCGCTTCTGCTGTGCCATACGATACCACTTTGCCGGGCATACGACAACCCGCGGCTTAACAGTTCTTAAGCTTGCGCATTCGGGGGTACATTGTTATTATTATTGTATTAGCGGTGCCCGAAGGGAGCCTGATATGAAAAAAAAGCTGCAAAATAGAGCCGGTCTGGCCCTGTTTTTTACTATCTGCACGATTGGCGTAATCAGCATTATCGTTTACGGCATGATCTATTTCATGCGTGGCGAGGTTTACCATTCAGAAAACTACGTTGACGCAACCGTTTCGCTGTTGCTCGCCGAAGCCGGTATAGAAGAAACCCTGTTCACGGTTAAAAGCCAGATGAACAACCCCGAGAATGCTTTTTACAAACTGATTACCGGCCAGGATGAAGGCAGCGTCGACGTCGACCTGTCGCGACTTTCTTCCGGTAACAAGGCGGTGCCGCCGATTGCCGAGGGTGGCTCGGTAAAGGCCCGTTTGACCTGGCAGCTCGATAAAAAAGCGTTTGAAGATCTGGTCGCCAAGGGCGTGCCCCGCGAAATCGCGCGTCAAGGCACGATCACCATTAATTCTCAGGGCAGCTTTCACCGCACCCGCAAACAGGTCGAAGTTAAAAAATCTCTCAAAGCCATGCTGCTTAAGGGCCCTCTCAATGCCAACGCCGTTGGTATGGTTGCCCCAAGTCACGGTCTGTTTCTCAACAAGTCGAACCAGGATTCATTCAAGATCGAAAGTTTCGACTTCTGGGATCCGTGGGGCTTCTTCGTCAAGGGCGGCAAAACCTACATGAAGGAAGGCGTGCGCGTCGACCTGCCGAAATGGCTGATGCTGACCCGTATGCGCAACGAACTCGAACACCCCTGGCTGGATATGGGCATTGGCTGGACCGGCTGGAACGGCGGCGCCGACCTCAGCGAAACCAAAATCGAATATACCGATACGGCCGTGACCCGCCAGTATCACAAGTGGCAGGGCCTGTTCACCTGGCCATGGTGGGTAAAGACCGGCGACGAGCCATATCATTCTGAGACCCGCAAGGTGCAGGAATACGAAGACAAACAGGTTAACATCTATCCGGCCGAAGTCTATCGCCGGCTTGCCAACCGTGTTGTCGATCCGACCACCAACCCGGAGCACGCCAAATACTTTGGCAATGTTAACTTTCAGGAAGCCTTCGGCCGCAATGAAGTCAACTATGACAAGGTGGTTCCCCTGTATGGCTGGGGCGACTGGCGCAAAGTCAGCAACAAGTATTCGCGCTATTTCGGTAACCCGACCAAGGCCCACGATACCAGTCGCGCCGTCGAAATCAACGGCCTGACCTACATCAAGGGCGACGTTTATCTCGAAGGCTGGGTTAAAGGCAAGGGGCTGCTGGTCGTCGAAGGCAATATCTACGTCGGCGGCGACGTTCTAACCCTGCAGGATGACTCAGGCCTCGATTCATGCGTTGGCGTCATCGCCCTGCGCGACAAATCGAGCGACACCTCGGTCGAAAACCCGAAAACCGGCAAAATCATTTACAAGCCGCATCATGACAGTGACTGGTCGCGGTTTGGCATCACCCATCCGTTCAGAAATCTCAGCCCGCGCCTCGAAGGCAGTTTTCATGCCGAAGGCGGCATGGAACTAGAAACTGATTCGCAAATGAAGAAGCTGTGCAACATGGATATCGTCGGCAACCTTTCGGTTGATTATTTCGACCGCCGCCGCATGCCCAACGATGTGCGCATCACCTACTTCAACTGGCAGGAAGTTCTCGAACGCTCAAGCTATGACTACACCGTCGACAAAAAGGTCGATTACACCAACCTCTATGAGCTGGCCATTCAGAAAGAAATTCTGAGCTGGCGCGAGGTTGATGCCACCCTTTGAGCCTTTTTCGCTGGCTTAAACCCGCAACCCTGGCTGCCAGGATTTTCTGGGGGGTTGCGGCCGCTTCTCTGATCTCTGCGGTTGCGATCTGGGGCTGGCTTTATACCAGATTTTACGAGTCGCTTGACCGCGAAGCCTCGTTTCGCATGAAGCAGATGGCGGAGTCGCTGCTGTTCGAAGTGCGCCGGGTGCAGCCGGCCGAAAATGATCACGCTCTGAGACGGACTCTCATCAGTCATTTCTGGGGCCTCGAAGCCTCTGCCGGCATGGTTCAGAACCTCTACTGGCTCGACCTTTCCGGCCCGCGCCCGAGTTTTATCGCCTCGTTTTCGAGCAGCACGGACGGTGTTGCTTCAATGCTGCCGCCGACCTCAGAAGAGGCTGAAGATCTGGTTTATGACTTTATCAACGATCTTGACCGTGGTGCGATGGTTTTTCCTGACCCTTATTCGCTCGGGGAAGAACGCCGCTTCAAGATTGTGCTCTGCCCGGTTCTCGATGCCAACGGTCTGCTCGAAAGCGTTATCGGTATCGAGTCTGACATGGAATATCTGCGCCTGGCAGGCGACTTTAAACGTCTGCTCGCCGAGGGCGTCGGCCTGGCGGTCGTTGTCAGTCTGCTGGTTTCTCTGCTGCTGGCCCGTAATGTTTCGGCCAAAATCGGAGTATTTCGTGCCGGGGTTGTCAGACTTTCGGCCGGAGAAAAACCAGAAGAGGCAAGACTTTCGATTCGCGAGCTCGACGACCTGTATCGGGCTTTTATCAAAATGGCTGCCGATCTTGAGCAGCAGAAGGCCCATGTTCAGAAGGTGTTCAGCCGCAAGCTCGACGAACTGGCATTTACCGGCGGCGCCATCGCCCACGAAATCCGTAATCCGCTTTCGGCAATCGAAATGCACTTCGGGCTGCTGAAGCGTGAAATTGCCCGGGCTGGGTCAGCAACGGGCGAACCGCCGGCAATTCAAGAGATCGAACAACAGCTGGGGCATTTGCGCCGCCTGCTGACCAGTTTTCTCGATTATTCCCGCAAAGTGCGCCCGCAGTGCGAAAAAGTGGTGCTGCGTGATTTTTTGCAGCGCATTGTCGAAAGTCGCCGGCAGGTGCTTGGTGATTTCGTCTTTACGCTCGAAATATCAGAGGATCTGACCGGCTTTTTCGACCCGGCGATGTTGCAACAGGTAGTCGAAAATCTTGTCAATAATTCATTCCGAGCTGCGTCTGAAAGGCCCCTGCATCTGACACTCAAGGCTGTAGTTGATGGCAGGTTGCTGCGTCTTGAAGTTGCCGACAACGGGCCCGGTATTCCGGCAGCAATCGCTGAGCAGCTTTTTACCCCTTTTGTCAGTGGCAGTGCCGAAGGCAACGGTTTTGGCCTGGCTATCTCGCGAAAACTTGTTGAAGCGCATGGCGGTGAGATATATCATGAAAAAAATACCGATTCAGGTGCCGTTTTCGTGATCGAGGTTCCACAAGCATGAAGATACTCGTAGTTGACGACAACGCTTCGCTGGCCCGTGCCATAAAGTCTTTTCTCAACCAGGAAGGCCATGTGGCCGATGTG
Organism: Candidatus Rifleibacteriota bacterium; assembly: GCA_024710355.1. GTDB lineage: Bacteria > Muiribacteriota > Ozemobacteria > Ozemobacterales > Ozemobacteraceae > Rifleibacterium. The sequence goes on along the minus strand of JANJUX010000043.1, from coordinate 68,246 downwards.
GCCGGCTCTGTCAAAGAGGGGCAGAAGCTTCTCGACCTGAGCAATTACGATCTGGTGCTGACCGATCTTAAACTTCCCGATGGTGATGGTCTCGAAATCATCAGAAAAGCCCGCGAAAGCGCCGGTTCCCGATTGCCAGAGGTCATTCTCATGACAGCGTTCGGCTCTGTCGAATCGGCAGTCACCGCGATGCGGCTCGGCGCTTCAGATTACCTGACCAAGCCGGTTTCAATGGAAGAATTCTCTTTCAGAATTCAGAAAATTGCCGAGCGCCGCCGCCTCGACGAACAGAATGAACTGCTGCAACGGCAGTGTGACAGTCTTCTCGATGCTTCAGGCTTTGGCAATGTGCTTGAAAATATTGTTGGCAGAAGTCAGGTAATTACAGAACTCAAACAGCTTCTGACCAAGGTCGCGCCTTACCCATCGACAGTGCTGATTACCGGTGAAACCGGTGCCGGCAAAGAAATGGTGGCACGGGCGGTACATCAGTTGTCGCCGAGGGCTGCCGGGCCTTTTGTCAGGGTTAACTGCGCTTCGATTCCTGAAACACTTTTTGAAGCCGAACTGTTCGGTCATGAAAAGGGAGCCTTTACTGACGCCAGACAGCGCCGTATCGGCAGTTTTGAAGCAGCTCACCAGGGCACGGTTTTTCTTGACGAAGTTGGCGAGGTGCCGCTGGCGATGCAGGCAAAGCTGCTGCGGGTCCTGCAGGAAAAAGAAATTATCAGAATCGGCAGCAGTTCGCCGGTTAAGGTCGACGTGCGCATCGTCGCCGCCACGAATCGCAATCTCGAAAAGATGGTCGCCGCGGGGCAGTTTCGTGAAGATCTGCTCTATCGGCTCAGCGTTTTCAACATTCTGGTGCCGCCGTTGCGCGAGCGAAAAGACGATTTTCCTGAACTTTGCCGCAGTCTGCTCGACCGGCTTGCCCGAGAACTGGGCAAACCGTCGCTGCGCATTTCTGACAGCCTGGTGCAACGCCTCGCCGCCATGCAGTGGCCCGGAAACGTCAGACAGCTGAAAAACGCTCTTGAACGGGCAGCGGTTCTTTCAGAGGGGCGCGATGTCGAAGCTGAATTTCTGCTGCAGTCCGATCGTCCCGAAGAGGCTCAGGCAGACCCCGGCCGGCCCGGGTTTGCAGCTGCAGCTGTGTCTGAAAACCTCGAAACCGGTCTGGCCGAAGCACTCGAAGGCCTGGAGCGGCGCATGATCGTAGCGGCCCTCGAAAAAACCGGGGGAACAAAAAGCCGGGCCGCAGAAATCCTTAAGATTCCGCGAACCCAGCTTTTATATCGAATGAAGAAGCTTGGTCTTGGCGAAGGCGAAGATTAACCGGCCTTACAGACCCATGATCTTCTGATAGGTGACTTCGAGCTTTTTCAGAGCTTCATCGGCGAGCTTGGCAACTTCGGCGCGAACTTCGCTCTGCATCTTTTCCTGGGCGGCGATGACGCGGTCCTTGTCGGACTGACTGAACTTTTCGATGCGGGCAAGAAACTTGGCCTTGTTTTCTTCCTGGCGCTTTGCCATTTCGTCGCGGCGGGTTTCGATGTTCTTTTTGAACTTGTTATAGCGTTCGGTGACCTTTTCTTTGCGTTCTTTGATCTTCTCGTCACTCATGACCGGCTTGTCGGTGGCAGTGGCTTCAGCTTTGTATTCGCCACCTTTGCGGGCGCGCTTTTCCTGGCGGGCCGAGATTTTGTTGATGCGGCCTTCGAAACTGGCGAGTTTTTCGTTGAGTTTATCGAATCTTTCTTTGATCTTTTCGAGCATTTTGGCTTTGCGCCCTTCGATGCGCTCAATCATCTGATCAGCGGTCACTTCTTTGCGATTTTCGAGCGCCGGGCCTTTTTTGGCATCTGCCGGGGCTTCTTCGGCCGAAGCGATTACGGGCACGAGAAGTGCGGTGACAAGAAACAGAACTGTGAGAAGCTTTTTCATATTTTCCTCCGGATTTTGAACTTACCATGTTCATCGCAACACCCGTGCCACGTCTGAAAATGCCCATAAACAGTGGAAAGTGTCGGCGTTTGTCGCTGCCACGTCAGAAATTTGACGCTTTTCAACCCAAATCTGCGTCAAAAATCTGACGCCCCCGTCAAATTTCAGCCACGGATGAAAACTGACAGCGACAGATAGCGAAGAATGGCCACGGATGAACACGGATGAAGGCTGGGAAATGGGCTTTAATTTTGCTGTTATCAGTAAAGGTTGGGGTTATTGTATAATCAGCGCATGAAAATACGGCTGATTTTTTCTCTGGCACTCGTTCCCTACGCGCTGTGGCTGATGATTGACTATCAGTATCATTTTATCGACGGCGCCAATCTGCTGATTCACGAAGCCGGGCACGTTCTGTTCGGGCTGCCGGGCAACCGTTTTCTCATGGTGGCCGGCGGCACCCTTCTGCAGCTGCTGGTGCCTCTTATGTTCGCTGTTCATCTGTTTCTTCAGTATGACAGATTTGGGGCCAGCCTTTGCCTGTTCTGGTTCGCCGAGAGTCTTATGTATACGGCGGTCTATCTGGGAGATGCCAAAGCAGGCAAGTTGCCGCTTTTCGGGGTTGGCAAGGTGCAGCATGACTGGCTGTATCTTCTCAAAACAGCTGGCCTGCTCGACTACTGCACAGAGATAGCCTCTCTGCTGCATGTTTTTGCCTCGGCGCTTCTCTGCCTTGCCATTTATCTTGCGGTGCGGGCCTCTGCCGGGAGTGCCTCGCCTGGAGAAGAAATACCGGGCTTTTCAGATCGGCAATAATTTCTGCCAGATAACAAACTTTAAGGTTTGTGAGGCTGGAGGTCGATAGAATTTTCAGGAATCTAATTTTATCAGAGGTTATGCTATCCGTCAGACTTTTAAACAACTGGTCATGCTGTTGCTGATCGGCCAGATTTTTCTGGTCGGTGCCTTTCTGCAGACAGAAAATGCCGTATATAAGGATGTTGAGGAACACGAAGAGCACGAAGAGCTCTATGACATGAAAAAACACGGCCCGGTAAGTGCTGACCGTGCCATCGAAATGATGAGCGAAGATCAGATGCCGGAGCCTGAGGTAGTCGATTCTGACAAAAAAGTTGCGACAGCCTCAGAAAAGCCCGGTCCGGCAACCATTCCTGTGGTTCTCGACGTGAACATCAGAACTGAAGAAGCCTTCGAGATCGTTGAATTTACACTGTCACATGCAGTGAAAATTCTCAAGCGCAATCAGGGCGGCCGTCTTCTGACGATGCGTCTGATGCCGGCTGTAAGCCCTCTTTCGGTTGAGCAGCTTGATAAGCTGCAGAAAAAACTGACAAAGTTTTCTCTCTACCACAGTGGCGCTTATTCTGAAATGGTCTTTGCCGCCGGCGGTCGCATCGGCAGCCCTTATGTCGCCTCCGAGACCAGCGGCGTTTTTAAACTCTGCGTTCCGTATCAGCTTGAGAAGACTGCTTTTGCCATTAGAAACGGTGAAAAGATCGCCGATGGCCTGACTTACTACCGCGACCGCGCCAAAGTCGGTGACCGGCATGCCGACGTGCATATTCTCCGGGTTGAGCCCTTTTCTGACAATGTCAGCGTTTTTCCGGCACTTGCCAACGAGGGTATTGCCCAGAAAGAGGTTCTGTCCTCGATGGCCCGGCGCTACAATGCTGTGGCAGCCATAAACGGTGCCTATTTTACCTCGCGCGGCGACCCGATCGGCACTCTGATTATCAACCGCCGCCTTATCAGCTCGCCCCTTTACAAACGCTCGGTTTTCGGCGTCACCGAAGACGACACACTGATTTTCGGCAACCCCGACTTTTCGGGAACGCTTCGCTCTGGTGGGCTTTCGCTTAAGATCGATGCAGTCAATCAGCCGCGCCGTGGCAATAATCTGGTGGTTTTTACGCCCGAATATTCGCGCAGCACCATGACTGACGAAAACGGCCTCGAGCTGGTGCTGGTCAAAGGCAAGATCGTTGGCATTCACGACCGCGATGCGCTTATTCCGCCTGATGGTGTCGTCGTTTCTGCCGGCGGGGAAAAAGCCTCCGAGCTTGCCGCCCTTAAACTCGGGCAGTCGGTCGAGCTCGACTATTCGATCGATCGTCCCTGGGACACCATCAGACACGCTGTCTGCGGTGGCCCGCGTCTGGTCGAGAACGGTAAAAACAGCATCAACGGTAAGGAAGAAAAATTCGACAGTTCCATCGTTCATGGCCGACACCCGCGAACTGCAGTCGCTCTCACTTTTGACGGTGACCTGCTGCTGGTGGTGGTCGATGGCCGGACACAGCGCAATGCCGGCATGAAACTCGATGAGCTGGCCGGTTATCTGAGATCACTCGGAACCCGGCATGCGATAAATCTCGATGGTGGTGGTTCTTCGTCGATGATCGTGCGCGGCCGCACGGTGAACAGCCCGTCAGACGGTCATGAGAGAAGAATCTCGAACGGAATCCTTATTTCATCGAGATAATCGGGAGCAGAAATTGCGAAAGCTGAACCTGGGCTGTGGAGAGTTCAAGAAAGACGGCTACCTGAACGTCGATTTCGCTGCAGCTTCGGGGCCCGATATCTGCCACGACCTGAACCGGTTGCCTTACCCGTTTGCTGACGGCAGTTTCGACCTGATCGAGGCTGATCACCTGCTCGAACATCTGAATGACCCTTTCAGCGTCATGCGTGAATTACATCGAATTGGTGCCGATGGCTGTAAAATCAGACTGCGGGTGCCGCATTTTTCGCGTGGCTTCACGCATCCGCAGCATTGCCGAGGCTTTGACGTTTCCTTTCCGCTTTATTTCAACCCCGATTTTAAGGGCGGTTATCAGGGAGTCGATCTTGAGCTGCAGAATATGCGACTGCGCTGGTTTGCCCAGGTCTATCTGAAGCGCACGGTCATGCCGGGCTGGATGTGCAGTGCTGCGGAGCTGGCCGGAGCGGTGATCGATGCCTTCGCACGCCTCTCTCCCTACATTTGCTCCCGCCTGTGGTGCTTCTGGGTCGGAGGTTTCGACGAGATCGAATTTTCGTTCAGGGTCAGCAAGAAAACTGTCGCCAGTTAATTTCGCTGGCCATCGGGCTGTCTGCAGGGCCTTTTTCTGATCTCTTTGCCGGTTTGACTTGTTTCTGTCGCTGTGCTAGCCTGCTTTGACGCGATTGAATTCAGAAAGACGGCAAGAGGAATCAATGAATTATTCTGGTGAAATCAAGAAGCACGGCATTTCTGTAGTAATTCCTGCATTCAATGAGGAAAGAGCGATCGCTGCGACCGTAGAGAAGTGCCACGCGGTGCTGTCTTCATTCGACGGGCTTCCCTTTGAAATAATCGTGGTCGATGACGGCTCATCAGACCAGACTGCAGCCAATGTTCCGACCGGCAAGTGTATTTTTCTCAGCCACCCCAAAAATTACGGTTATGGTCGAACACTGCTTACCGGCATCAACAGAGCCCGGTTTCCGTATATCGGCATAATCGACGCCGACAGCACTTACGATCCTGAGATTTTCCGCCGCATGATCCCATTGATGGACATCTACGATATGGTGGTCGGGGCCAGGCAGATTACCTCGCAATCGCAAGTCGTCAGTCTGATGCGGGCGGTTCTGAAGCTGCTGCTCAAATATTTTGGCAACCATGACTCACAGGACCCGAACAGCGGCATAAGAATCTTCAGAAAGTCACTTGTAGACCTGGGCGGGCACCTTTTCAGCAAGGGCTTCTCGTTTTCGACATCCTTGACCTTTTTTGCCGCCCTCAATCACCAGTTTATCGAATATATTCCGATCGAATACGGCGACCGCACCGGCGTTTCAAAGGTCAGGCACCTGCGCGATTCGATTCGTACCTTCTTTCTTGTAATTAGCATGTCGCTGATTTATCAGCCGATAAAGTGTTTTGCCGGGCTGCTGGCGCTGGTTGTCTCGGGCTTTTCCGGGTTGCTGCTGATTAAGAAACATCTTGAGCGTGAAACCTTTATTGGCTTTGTATTCTCGCTCGGAGTCAGCGTTTTGACCATTGGCTATTCTTTTCTGGCTTTCATTCTCGGAAAAATCTACGTTGATTCGATTGCAAAACGAAGCTGATGAGAAATAAACATTCAGTTATTCTGATTCAGCCGCAGATGGGGTTGTCGGGCGAATTTTCAAGACATCTGCCTCTGAGTCTGCTTTATGTCGCGGCTGCTCTGAAAAAACTCGATATTGGAGTGAAAATACTCGATACGAGGGTTATCGAAGCAGACTGGCGCTGCGAACTGCAGAAGTTGATTGTAGATTGTCAGCCATTGTGGGTGGGTCTGACGGTTATGGCCGGTTTTCCGACCGCCCATGCGCTTGAAATTTCGCGGTTCATCAAGACCTTTTCTGAAGTGCCGGTAGTCTGGGGGGGCGCAATGCCAACCGTTGACCCCGCATCATGTCTTCATGAACCCAGCATAGATTATGTGGTTGCCGGAAGCGGGCTTTCGTCGGTCAGTATGCTTGCCGAGGCAATCGCTGCCGGCCGGGTCGATGATTTCGAGAGTCTCAGGCTCATTCCCGGTCTGGGCTTCAGATTTGCCGGAAACACGCACTTCAACCCGCGTTTTCACGGTTTCGAACCGGTCGGTTATACAGATCTGCCATACGAAGTAATTGAAGATTATTCGGTTTATGGGCAGATTGGCTCGAACGATCGCATTTTTCCGATTTACAGCGCCTACGGCTGCCCATACCGCTGTGCTTTCTGCATTTCGCCGGCCCTTTATCGCGATTTTTCGCCAAAATGGGTGCCGATTGCCGCAGCCGAGGCTGTTGACCACATAGCGTTTCTGCACAAAGAATATGGCGCCACCACCATTTATTTTTACGACGATGACTCCTTTGTCAACCTCGATCATATCAGAAAAATAGTTGAACTGCTTAAGAGCAGAAATATCAAGGTTAAACTGAGCTTTCGGGGCGCCCGGATCGATGAAATAAAGCGCATGGATGACAGCTTTCTCGAACTGCTGGCAGAAACCGGTACCGAGATGCTGCATATCGGTGTTGAGTCTGGTTGCCAGCGGGTTCTCGATCTTTTTCAGAAGGGTATCAGGGTCGAGGATATCATCGAAGTCAACCGCAGGCTGGCGCGCCACCCGAAGCTGATTGCAGCGTATAACTGGATTGTCGGAACTCCCTCTGAAACTATCGAAGAGATGCGGCAGACGACGCGCCTGCTGCAGCAACTTATCAGAGAGAACCAGCGCTGCTTTATCTTTCAGCCCAATATTTTCAGAGTCGTTCCCGGTTCGGTTCTGGGTGAAAAGGCAATCGAAATGGGCTATCGCCCGCCCGCCAGCCTCGACGAATGGATAAATTCCGAAATAGAGCAGGAAGTGGCGGCCCCATGGCTGTCTGAGGCAATGAAAAGTGCGATCAGAATGCTTCAGGTAACCAGTTATTTTGTTGACAACAAAGCTGATCTGCTGCTGCAAAGCGGCTCGCTCAAAGACGCTCTGATCAGGTGCGCTTCAAAACTCTACAGGCCGCTGGCCAGCTTCAGGTTTAAATCAGGCTGGTCGGCCTTTCTCGTCGAGGGCGCCCTGTTTTTTATGGCACAGAAGCTGCTCAAGCGGTGGCGATAACCGATTATGTGTGGTATCTGCGGCTTTTTTAATTTTACGTCAGAGACGCCGGGTGAAATCGTCAGGGATATGGCGGCGAGTCTCAGGCACCGTGGCAATGAAGCGAGCGGTTTTTTCGTCGAGCGCCCGGCCGCTTTCGGTCATCAGCGGTTATCGATCATAGATCTGGCTTCAAGGGCCGATCAGCCATTCGTTTCCGCCAATGGCCGCTATGTTCTGGTTTTCAACGGCGAGATCTACAATTACCGCGAGCTGCATGGGCTCATTCCTGATTTTTCGCCGCGCACTACTTCTGATACCGAGATTCTGGCAGAGCTCTGGGCGCATAAAGGTCCCGATTGCCTGCAATATCTCAATGGCATGTTCGCTTTTGCCATTTTTGACCGGGTTGAGCAGAGTCTTTTCTGTGTCAGAGACCGACTTGGGGTAAAACCTTTTTATTACTGGTATGACGGGCACGAATTCGTTTTTGCCTCCGAGCCCAAGGCCATTCTCAGACACCCGCGAATATCAGTGCGCTTGAATCTCACTGCGTTCTCAGACTATCTGTCGCTGGGTTACGTCACCGGCCGTGCAACGGCATTTGCCGGCATTGAAAAGCTTGAGCCCGGCCACTTTATAAAGATTACGTCTTCTGGGCTCAGTCGTGTGCAATACTGGAACCTGGCGCGCCGGATCAGAGACGGGAGCTGCCGTCGCAGTGACGATCTGGCCGACCTGCTGAATTCGGCTGTGCAATACCGACTGATCAGCGATGTGCCCGTCGGCTCATTTCTCAGCGGCGGCATCGATTCTTCGGCGATAACTGCGATGGCGGCCCGCAGCAACAGCGAACTGCAGACGTTCACCATCGGTTTTCGAGAGAAAAGTTATGATGAGTCGGCTGCTGCGGCCGAATTTGCTGCCGGACTGAAGCTTGAGAACGCATCGACGCATTTCTGCGAGCCTGACCCGGCTTTTCTTGAGCGCATCGTCGAGTATTTCGACCAGCCTTTTGCCGACACTTCAGTAATGCCGTATTTTCAGCTCTGCAGCATGGCGGCACAGAAAATGAAGGTTGTGCTGGGTGGTGATGGCGGCGACGAACTGTTTGCCGGTTACGAGACCAGGCGGGCTGATGCTCTGGCTCTGACCGGTTTTCGGTCGATTCCGTTCTGGAAAAGTCTTTTGCGTATTGGTTTGGGGATGATAAACCTGCTGCCGGCCGATCGCGGCAAGGTCAGCACTCATTACAAGCTGCGTCAGTTCTGCGAATTTGCCCATCTGCCGCCAGAGAAAAGCCATTGCGCCTGGCGTCAGCTGTTTTCTGAAGATGAAAAAAAACTGCTGCTGCACCCGCAGATGCTGGATGAGGCAGGGCACCATAAAACCTTCGATACTTTTGCTCCGATGTATGCCTCGGTGCGTGGTCTGCCCATGTTGCAGCAGCAGGCGCTGGTCGATCTGCAGAGCTGGCTGGTCGACGACGTTCTCTACAAAGCTGACCAGGCAGCCATGGCCCATACCCTCGAGGTCAGATCGCCGTTTCTTGATTACCGCATCGTTGAGGCGGCATTTGCTGTTCCAGAAAATGAAAAATTCAGCCTTTTCCAGACAAAATCACTGCTGCGCCGCAGTCTTACCGGAACTTTACCAGCACCGCTGCTGAAAAAGAAAAAAGAAGGTTTTGGCAGCCCGGTTTCCTTGTGGCTTGAGGGTAGTCTGGCTGATTTTTTTGCCGACTGCGTTCATTCAGAGAGCTTTCGCCGGCTTTTTCCTGATACCGGGCGCGTGATGCAGCTGTTCGATGACCACAGAAACCGGGTCAGAGACAATGGCTATCGCCTGTGGGCCTTGCTGATGTTTGCGCTGTGGCAAAAAAGATGGCTGCAGCCGGCTCAAAAATGATTTCGGCGGCAACCATGGCAATTAACAAAATGCTATTGCCCGACTATTGTTTAGGCTGTATTATGCCGATAGATTTCTGACCGGGTGTTGTGTAACGGTTTTGATGTCTCGATTTTGGGGCAGATAAATTGCCTGGTTTCAGAGGTTTTAGGAAAAAGGTGTGGCCATTTAAAATGGGTATGTCAATGCTTTTTGCTGAGCAGCGGTTCTGCATCGTGGTTCTTCTGACGTTGGCCTTCCTGTTCGGGGATGCCAGTCTGGCTTTTGCACAGAATGTCGATATTCTGCGTCTCAAAGATGTCAAAGTCGGCATGAAGGGCTTTGGTAAAACTGTCGTGCTTGGCCGCAAGATTGAAACCTTCGATGTCGAGGTTCTCGGCATTCTGGCCAACAACAAGGTGAACGAAAACGTTCTGATCAACGGCAAGTCAATTTTGGTCAAGGTCAGCGGCGAAGTGATAAAGAGAGCCGGCGGTATCGCGGCCGGCATGAGCGGCAGCCCGGTTTACATCGATGGCAAGCTCATGGGCGGTGTCAGCTCTGGCTGGATCATGACCGATCATACGGTTGGCCTGGTAACACCAATAGAAGAGATGCTGGAAATCTGGTCATACCCGGACATGGCCTGTGCAGATACCGACGGTAACTCTGCGATAAAACGCTGGATTCCGGAAGCGCCGCTGCAACTCGGGGGTAACCCCGTTTCTGCCATTTTAGAAGCCCCCTTCGACATCGCCGCTGCCATAAAACCCGCTGCCGGCGAAGCTGTTTTTCGGCAGGCTTCGGTCGATGTTTACATTGAGGGACTCTATGGCCGCGCGGCCGATGTGCTCAAGACAAAGCTGCAGAAGAAAAACGTCATTGTGGCCCGCAAGGGTGCTTTGCCCGCCAAAGAAGATCTTGACGGCATCGAACGTCAGGACGGCACCGCCGAAACTTTCGAGCCGGGTTCGGCTCTCGGCATTCAGCTCGCCCGCGGCGATATCAACATGACCACGCTTGGCACGGTGACGCACCGAAGTGGTCCGCGCATTCTGGCCCTGGCGCACCCGTTTCTCAAAAAGGGTGCGGTTTCGTTTCTGCTTACCGGTGCTTACATCCACCATTCATTTTCGAGTGTACAGATGCCTTTCAAAATTGGCGCTCCGACCGAAATGCTCGGCGTCATCAACCAGGATCGTGAAAAAGGCCTGAGCGGCGAAATCGGTCGCCTGCCCGAAATGGTGCCGGTTCAGATCGATGTCTTCGATAAAAACCTGCAGATCAACCGCAGTATCAACTACCAGATCGTCAGAGATCCCTCGGTTTTCGTCATGGTTCTCGAATCGACTCTGATTCAGGCCCTTGAAGGGGTAATTGACCGCGCCGGCGCCGGCACTGCGCTGATGGGTGTTTCTCTCGACTGTTCGAGCCGCAAGGGTGAAAAATACAATTTCCGGCGCGAAAACATGTTCTATTCGCGCACCGATATTGTTCAGGCACTCATCAATGAAGTGACCAGCCTGATGGACATGGTGACCGAAAGCGAGCACGAGGAAGTCATGCCGACCAGGCTGCTGCTGAAAATCGAAGTCGAAACCCGCCGCCGCACGCTTTCTATCGAAAAGGTCGAAATCAAAAACTCGTCGGTTTCAAGCGGCGGAATTCTCGATGTCGAAGTTACGCTGCGCCCTTTCCGCGAAAAGAAATTCGTGCGCAAGGTTAAACTGCCGATTCCGCACGACATCGGCCGCGAAAACCTCACCCTCTCCGTTTATGGCCTGAATATGAAGGTTGAAGACGTTGACGTGCCGGCCGATTCGCGTGAAAGCAAAACCGGCAGAGATTCCCGCTCCGAAGAATCCCTGCCCGGCGATTTCGATGCGGTTATCCGCAGCTGGGTCAATTCGCCGAAGAACTCTGACATTCTCTTTCAGCTGACCGCCGAAGGCGATGAAACCAAGAAATTGAAATTAAACGGTAAAGACTTTGAAATTCAGCCCACCAACCTTGTGGTAACCGGCCGGGTTGACACGACCCTGACTCTCAGCGAGGAATGACCTTGTTCAACCGACTAGTAAAAGATTTTGTCGAGGCGATTGGCAGCATGAGCATTCTGTTCATGCAGACCATCTACTGGACAATTCACAACCTCAAAACCGGCCGCTTTTCATTCAAAAACCTTCTCGATCAGATGTCGCGCATTGGCGTCGACTCTTTGTCTATGGTCGCGATCACCGGTGTTTCGACCGGCGCGGTTCTCGTCGTTCAGATCGGTTATCAGTTTGCTCAGATGGGCGCGCAAAGCTATGTCGGCGGTGTCGTCAGTCTGGCTATGGCACGCGAACTGGCGCCGATTCTTACTTCGATCGTGGTTGCCGGCAGGGTGGGCAGCGCCATTGCCGCCGAAATCGGTACCATGAAAATTACCGAACAGATTGATGCGCTCGAAACTCTGGCCACCAATCCGGTCGACTATCTTGTCGTGCCGCGCTTCTGGGGCTGTACCATCATGCTGTTCATGCTCACAATTTTTACCAACGTGGTTGGCATGATCGGCGGCTCGATCGTTGCTGTGCACCAGATCGGCCTGACCCTCATTTCATTCAGAGATTCGATTCTGCACATGCTTCTGATTCAGGATCTGATGGGTGGTCTTTTCAAGGCAATGATCTTTGGCGGTATCATTGCGATTATCGGCTGCTACAAGGGTTTTACTACCGAAGGTGGCGCCGAAGGCGTCGGCCAGAGCACTACCAGTGCCGTTGTCGTCTCGATCATGATGATTCTCGCGGTCAACTATTTTCTCACAGTAGGCATCAACAACTTTAATACGGCATATCTGCAATGATTATCGTCTCAAATCTACAGAAGAGTTTCGGCCCGAAGCAGGTTCTCAAAGGCGTGAACCTGAAAATCTACGACGGCGAATCGCTTGTCATTCTCGGGCCGTCAGGCTGCGGCAAGAGCGTCCTGCTCAAGAATATCATCGGGCTGATGAAGCCGGATGCCGGCCAGGTGATCATCGACGGCGAAGACATCACCCGCTTTGAACAGAAAAAACTCGATGCCCTGCGCATGCGCATGGGCATGCTGTTTCAGTCGGCAGCTCTGTTCGACTCGCTCAATGTCGAGGAAAATGTCGCGTTCGGTCTGCGGCGCCATACCAGCCTTTCTAACCGGGCGATACATCATATCGTCTCAGAAAAGCTCGAAATGGTGGGTCTGCCGGGCACCAATTATCTCATGCCCTCAGAACTTTCGGGTGGTATGAGAAAGCGTGTCGGTCTGGCCCGCGCCATCGCCATGGAACCCGAAATAATTCTTTATGACGAACCGACCACCGGTCTTGACCCGATCATGACCTCGGCCATCGACGAACTGCATCTCAGTCTCAAAGAAAGGCTCGGGGTGACCTCGATCGTGGTTACCCATGACCTGAAATCGGCATATCGTGTCTGTGACCGTATTGCGCTGCATTTTGGCGGCCAGATAGTTGAAATAGGAACCCGCGAAGAAATCATCAATTCGCCGAACCCGATCGTACAGCAGTTTATCCGGGGCGAGGCGCAGGGTCCGATGACTCTGCTATAAACAGGAGAAGCTAATGAACTCGACAGTCAAAGTTGGAATCATGACATTAATTGCGGCAGTACTGCTGTCGTATATGGTCTTCATTATCGGCGACTTCAGCTTTTCCGAACAGGGCTACAATTTTGTCATCAGCTTCTATTCTGTCAACGGGCTGAGCAAGGGTTCTACCGTTTCGATGTCAGGCGTCAAGATTGGCAAGGTTACCACGATCGAGATTCGTGACGACCAGGTCTACGTTTACGTTTACATTCAGGATAAAAAGCTGCACATCAGGCGCAAGAGCACCTTTACCATCTCGACTGCGGGTCTGATGGGTGAAAAATTTGTCGAAATAATGCCGACCCGCGATTACACTTCCCCGTATGTCTCAGATGGCGAAATTGTGGCGGGCACCGACCCGACGCGCATGGACGAACTTTTCGAACAGGGCAACGTGCTGATTCAGAAGCTCCAGGAGCTGACTGCCTCGGCCAAGGATATCATCGGCGATCCGGAACTGAAGGAAAATACCCGCGTCATGTTCCGCAATGCCCGCGCTGCATCTGACAAGATGAATGAAATCATTGCATCGGTGCGCAACCGCAGCGACCGCATTGTCGAAAGCCTCGACAATATTCTGCACCGCGTCGATGGCGAAATCGAGAAGAACCGCGAAGATATCAGATCGGTCATTGCCAACTTCAGACTGTTCAGCGATCGCCTGTCGAGCATTACCGAAGACAGCCGCGAGGATTTCAAGGAAATCATCGCCAACGTCAGAAGCACTACCGATAGGCTTGACGACATGATCGCCAAACTGAACAAAAATGACAGTATGACCGACGATCTGCGCAGCACCATCGAGTCTTTGCGCGATGCCTCTGACAACGCCAAAGAAATCACCCGCGAAGTCAAGGAAATCGTGGCTGACAAGGAAATCCGCAAGAAGATCAACACAGGTCTCGATGACGCTCATAAGCTGGCGCAGGCTGTCGACAAGGTGTTCCTCAACATTCGCCAGACCCGCATCGACTTCAAGTATCTGCTCAGATACCGCGACGAAACCGAAACCTTCATCTCTGACCTCAATGTCGATCTCTACCCGAGCGACAAGACTTTCTACCGCATCGGTGTCGAAGACATCGGCGGCGAAGACAGCTTCAACCTCATGGTTGCCCGTGGTGCCGATACCAACCTGGTTAAGAGAGGCGGTATCATAAGCTCCAAGGTTGGCCTTGGCTTTGATTACTATCTTGGCAAGCCGATTCAGCTCAGTGTCGATCTAATCGATACCACCGATTCTGAAGTCAGACTCAAGGGCAGTTACCTGATGACCGACAACATTCGCTTCGAACTGCGCATCGATGACGCAGCCGATCGACGTGACGTTCACTTCGGTATCGAATACAAATTCTGATAAGGCAAGTGACATGACAGTAAATGAGCGCCGCGGCGTCAAGCCAAAAGTTCTGCTGGTGACAACCGGCGGCACGATCACTATGCTGCGCGGGCCGCGTGGGGAACTGTGCCCCTGCGAAGATGCCGCCAGGCTTATTGCAACTATTCCTGAACTGAAGCAGCTGGCTGATATTGATGTGGTGTCGGTAGCCAACGTCGATTCAAGCAATCTGACGCCAGACTTCTGGCTCGATCTCAGCAAGGCCATCTTTCAGCGCATCAATGACTACACCGGTTTCGTGGTCGCACACGGCACCGATACCCTCTGTTACACGGCCTCGGCCCTGTCGTTTCTGCTGCAGGAGCTCAACAAGCCGGTAATCATTACTGGCGCCCAGGTGCCGCTCGAAGAGGTCGGCTCCGATGGTCGCACCAACCTGATCAATGCCGTGCGTGTCGCCATTTCTGACCTTGCCGAGGTGGCAGTGGTCTTTGGTACTCTGATTATCAGAGGCACCCGCGCCAAGAAAATGTCGGTATTCGATATGCAGGCCTTCATTTCGGTCAACGATGTGCCTCTCGGCACGATCGGGCTTTCGATCAAGTTCAGTGATTTTGCCCGGCTGCGCAGCCGTCGCAAGCCTCTGTTTCGGCCTTTTTTGAACGAAAACGTCGCGATGCTGCCGGTTTACCCCGGCATCAAGCCTGAAGTCATCGAGTATCTCGCCGGCTCGCATGACGGTATTGTCATCGAAGGCTATGGCGCCGGCAATATTCCGACCGGTGACAAGAGCCTGATTCCTGTCATCGCTGCGGCAATTGCCCGTGGCGTGCCGGTCGTCGTCTGTACTCAGTGTATCGTCGGCTCGACCGAAATGGAGCTTTATCAGGTCGGGCGGGCGGCCCTCGATGCCGGCGCGATCCCGGCCATGGACATGACCCCGGAAACGACGATGGTCAAGCTGATGTGGGTGCTTGGCCAGACCAGAGATATCGCCACGATCGATTCAATGATGCAGAAATGTTTTGTTGGAGAACTTCACGAGGTCAGCTGATTGAAGAACTGCCCCGAATGCGGTAAGCCAGTTTCCTCCAATCTTATGTACTGCGGTATCTGCGGTGCATCGGTCAGCCAACCGGTACAGAGTCGGCGCGAGCGCCTGTTGTTTTTTCTTACGCCGCTTTTTCTCGTGCTGTTCTGTGTCGCGCTGAGTTACGAGCTGGGCGTTGCATCCCCGGAAGATTCTGGTCTGTTGTTTGCCGGGGCTCTGGTTTTTGCATTTATTGGCGCTGCCGGCATTTTTGCCCTGCTGGTATGGTTTTTCGCATTGCCGGTACTGCCGGTCAGTTACTGGCAGGCAGGTTTTTTCGGGGTTTCACAGGCACTGGTCTGCGGTTTTCTGCTTTACAACCTTGAAATTCTTCTTCTGGGCGAGGTTCTGCACAATATCGGCCCGGTTGCCTTCATGCAGGCCCGGGCAGAGATATTCGGGATTACTTATCTGCCTCTGTTGCTGATTGGCATTCTCTCCGTTTCGGCCAGGGCCCGGGCTGTCAGATTTCCGGAAAGTGTCAGCTCGCCGGCGGTGGCTTTGCTGCTCAGGCATGCCGTGACTTTGATTCCGGCTGCGGTTCTTGCCGCGGCCGGCGTTATGTATCTGTCGTTTGCCGAGCCTGTCAGATCTCTGATACAGGCAAAGATTCTCTATGATCTCGACGCGCTGAAGTTTTCCGCTTCGGTTGCTGACAAAGCTCTGCAGAAGCACCCCGGGTATGCGCCCCTGCATTTCGTGAAGGGTGTGGCGATTGTCGACGGCCAGCATTCTGACTTTGCAGCCGGCGAGGCGACGACGCATCTAGAAAAGGCCGCTAAACTTGAGCCTCAGGCACCGCTGTTTCATTTCCGGCTCAGCTCCGCTTATGATCTCGAGCGTCGCGGCGCAGAGGCAATCGCCGCAGCAGCATCAGCCGCCGCCCTGCTTCCGGAAGACGCTTATCTCTGGCAGCATCTTGGCGATCTGCACCTCAAATACCGTGACTACGCCGGGGCGGCCCGAGCTTTCAGAAGCTCTCTCAAATATGCGCCGAACAGCCCGGTGGTGCTCAACAACCTTGCTTACACGCTGCTCGAACTTGATCAGGATCTGCCCCAGGCGCTTGAAATGGCACGAATGTCGACAGATATTCTGCCGGGCATGATTTTTAATTTAGATACTCTTGCCTGGGCTCTTTACAAAAACAAGATGTATGCCGAAGCTCTGGAAATAATGAATTCAGTTTTTCAGGGTCGCAGCGAAGTTTCGCCCGAAGTGGATTTTCATTATGCGATGATACTGCAGGCCAATGGCATGCTGAAAAAGCCGTTGCAGACTTTTGACAGCCTGCTTGCCAGGCCTGAGGTCGCTGCCGATCACAATCTGTTCGGGCAGATCTACGAGGCTCGCAGTCAGGTTGCCGATAAACTCGGAACCGAAATCATGGTTCCTGATCAGGACGTGCCAGTAAATGGAGAAGCCGCAGGTGAGTAGACGAATTAATAAAATATTGTCTGCTGTGTTTGCCACAGCCGCTTTTGTCCTGTTGCTGCCCCTTGTTTCAGAGGCAGTGCTGCACATCGACACCAGTTATTCTGGCAGGTTTCGCAGTCACCCGGGTTTTGCAAAGATTCTTGCTGATCTGCCCTTCGTCTACCAGGAATCCTTTCAGCGCATCGAAAAATCGCTGGGGATTCCGGCCCGCGAGCAGATGTACGTTGTCGTCATGTTTTCTGATCACCTGACCTACAAGGGTTTCAGGCTGCGGGGCAAGCGCCAGTCGGTTCGCACCGCAAACCGTACCACCGTTCATTATATTCATCTTGACCTCGACTTTCTGATAAACGGTCAGGCAACGCTTCTTGAAGAGATGACGCATGAAATGACGCATGCAGTGATGGCCGATGCGATGGGTCTTAAAGAATACGATGCTCTGCCGATGTGGATCAAGGAAGGCACCGCGGTTCATGCCGCCGATCAGGGACTCGCCCGCATCAAGGCCCTTACCCGGCGCGGTTTTGACATCAATGCCATCGGTGGTGAAGACGAAAATATCGATGGCAATCCGATTTCTCTCGAAAAATACGTCGAAAATTATCTTAAGATAAGGTTTCTGCTGAAAAGCTTCGGTAGCAGCGCTCTGCACCGCTTTGTTAAAAGACTGATGAAATCGGGTGATATTGGGCAGGAACTGTCGGTATGCTTCAACGGTCTCACTGAAGAGGTAATGAACCAGTATGCGGCTGATTTTATCAAAAATACGCTGCTCGATAACGTTCGGCCGGTTGCCTCCGAGGAAAACCTGCAGCGCGGCATAAGGTTTTTCGACGAAGGCGAGTTTCTGTCGGCCCGACTGGCGCTTACTGATGCGCTTTACGGCGGGCTGAGTGATAACGAGTTTCAGAAGGCTGCATATCTGCTTGCTGAGTGCTATATTCAGGAAAGAAACCCCCAGGGAGCCCTGCAGCTGCTGAAACAGTTCAGGCCAGATCCGCGCAATGTGCCGGTCGACCGCTATGAGTTTCTCAGTGCCTATTCTGAATATGCCATGGGGCTGGTTACCAAGGCTTATTTCGGTTTTAAGAAAGCCTTCGAAACCTCAAGTAATCAGGCAGTGCAGGAAGGCGCGCTTTATTACATCATTCGTATACTTACCGAACTCGGCAACCGGCCAGAAGCCGATCGCGTCTACGCCATGCTGCGTCAGCAGTTTCCGAAAAGCAGTTATCTGAATCTTGCCGGCCGCATTCTGGCGGTGGCCCCCTGAAGCCTGCTTTGTCTGGTTTTATCAGCGCTCTGGCCGGTAGTCGCTTTTTCTATCCTGGTTTTCTCTGGCTGCTGATTCTGCTGACTTTTTGGTCAGTGGCAGGTTTTGAGTATCTGTCTTTCGATGAAGATCAGGTAATTCTAAAAAACCCGCTGATAACGGCGCCTCTCGGTTTCGAGGGACTGGTCGATATTTTTACCTCGCTTGCGACCAATCAATACAGTCCGTTGAGTGTTCTGAGTTTCTGGGTCGAGTATAACCTTTTCGGTTTCAACAGCTCGATTTCACATTTAATCAATCTGTTGTTGCATCTCATCTGTGCAACGGTCGTTTATCTGCTGGCGGCAGAAATTATCGGTCAGAAGTCGGTTGCCTGGCTTGTCGCGGCGGGCTGGGCCCTTCACCCGATTCAGGTCGAAACGGTTGCCTGGGTTCTCGAGCGGCGAAATCTGCTGCACGGACTGTTCTATTTCGCCTCGATGTTCGCCTATATACGTTTTCGCAGAACCGGTCGCCGCAGAGATATGTGGCTGGCAGTAGCTGCGATGTTGTTTTCAGGGCTGGCGAAGACTCTCGCGTTTATGCAGCCGCTGAGCTGGCTTATGTTGGATCTGCTCGATAAAAGACCTGTTTCGCGGGAACTGCTGAAAGAAAAGCTGCCGGCTCTGCTGCTGGCGCTGGTTCTTTTTCTTACAACCTTTCTGGCGGCGCAGCAGGAGTTTCAGCCGACTGATAAAAGCTCTCTCAATTTCAGGGCTGCGGCTGGCAGTGTGGTGTTTTATTCAGAGAAAACCTTTTTGCCGACAGGGCTTTCGGCTACTTACGAACTTAACCGCCTCAATCCCGGAACAGAAGGTATCGGTCTGGCTGCTGTTTTTCTTTTTTTGCTTCTGTTCGCGGTTGCAGGCTGGTGCAGTCGTGTCGCCGCCGCCGGCATCCTGTTTTTTCTCGTGCATCTGGCGCCTATGTCAGGCCTCGTCCGGGTTGGCTACAATTTTTATGCCGCGTTGCATTTTATGTATGTACCGCTGCTCGGGCTGATTGCTGCCGCAGTTGCACTGGTCGCACAGGCTGGTCGTCGCATCGGAATGGCTGCTGTTATTCAGTATGCCGGTTTTCTGCTGGTGTTTCTGCTGGCAATATTGAGTTTTCAGCACAGCCAGATCTGGAAAAACACTGGCACTCTTTTTGAACACTCGCTGCAGTTAGATCCTGTGAATCGTTTTGCCCGCAATCAGCTCGCCGTCTTTTACGAGACGGCGGGCAGAAATGATGAAGCCAGCGGGCATTTTAAAAAGCTTATTGATGAATACCCGGATTTCTTTGGTGGTTATTACGGTCTTGCGCGGATATACGCAGTTCAGGGCCAGACTGACAAGGCTCTCGAAATGTTTACTCAGGCTGTGCGACTCAATGATGGCCGCGGCGGTATTCTGAATGATTACGGCCGGTTGCTGCTGCGGCTGCGAAGATACCGCGAAGCTGAAGAAGCTTTCCTTAAATCGCTCGAACTGGAGCCCGGCCGTACAGCGCTGCTGTTGCGGGCCGAAGCCCGACGAAGCCGGGGCAATTATCCGGGTGCGATTGCCGATTTGACCATGCTGGTATACAATCAGCCCGGCAACCTTTCTTACCGCCTGGCAAGAATCGAAACTCTGTTCGAGGCGGGCAACTGGCCGGCGGTTTTTCTTGACCTGCATTTACTTCTTCTTTCTGTTGCCAGTCTTAGCCCTTGCCCCGAAGATGATTTTGCCTTTATCGCAGAGCACTTCGCCGGCAGGTGGCATCTGCTGCTGCCTTATTCGAGTGTTTTTACCTTTGTCTTTGGCTGATCAGCACCGATGGGGAAAAGGTCCGCTATTGCGTTGACAAGGCGTCAGGGGCTGTGTTACGCTTTTCTGCCGCATTTGATGCGCGATTCTGCCCCAAGAGGAATGACATGGAATTAAAAGCGAAGATCCAGCAGGCCGTTGATTTTATCGTTGCCAAAACATCTGTAAGACCGCAGGTTGCCCTGGTGCTCGGTTCTGGTCTCGGCAAGTTTGCCGACGAAATTCAGAACCAGGTTGCCATACCCTACGAACAGATTCCGCATTTTCCGGTTTCAACAGTCAAGGGGCATGCCGGCAAACTGGTGATCGGTGATGCCGGCGGCAAAAAAGTCATCGCTATGCAGGGCCGTTTTCACTATTATGAAGGCTACAGCATGCAGGAAATCACTTTTCCGATGCGTGTCATGCTGGCTCTCGGCATTCAGGATCTCATTATCACCAATGCTTCAGGTGGCCTCAACCGCAACTACAAGGTTGGCGACCTGATGATCATGACTGACCACATCAATTTCATGGGGAATAACCCGCTGATCGGCCGTAATGACGACAGTGTCGGCCCGCGCTTTCCGCCGATGCAGGGCGTTTATACCAAAGCCCTCGTCGAAGAAGCCATGCAGGTTGGCCGCGAGATTGGCGCGCCGGTAGAACGCGGTGTTTACCTCGCCGTCAGTGGCCCGAACTATGAAACCGCCGCCGAACTGCGCGCCATGAAGATCTGGGGTGCCGATGCGGTTGGCATGTCAACTGTGCCTGAAGTCATCGTTGCTGTTCATGGCGGCATTAAAAGGATTCTTGGCATCAGCTGCATTACCGATATGGCTACCGGTGAAGGTCACGAAGACGTGAATCACGAAGAAGTCATCGCTGCAGCTGCCAAGGCTCAGCCATACTTTCTCAAGCTCGTGCAGAAAATGCTCGAAAGGCTCTGATAAAGTGCTCGACAAGCTCGAATCGGTTAAAGAGAACTTCAAGGAACTGACCGACAAACTTTCGAATCCGAAGGTGATCGGCAACCCGGCCGAGTTTCAGAAACTTGCCAGGCGCCGGTCTGAACTTGAGCCGGTTGTTGAGGCCTACGCCCGCTACTGCGAACTGCGCAGCAGCTTTGAAGGTGCTCAGCACATGCTTGCGGCCGAAAGTGACCCCGAGCTGAGAGAAATGGCCGAACTCGAGATTGCCGACCTCAAGCCAAAGCTTGAAGAGCTTGAGGCAGAGCTTAAAATGCTGCTGATTCCGAAAGACGAAGATGATAACAAAAATACCATCTTCGAAATTCGCGCTGGTACCGGCGGCGAAGAGGCTGCGCTCTTTGCCGCCGTTCTTTACCGCATGTATTCACGCTATGCTGAACGCCAGGGCTGGAAATGCGAACTGATGAGCATGAGCGATACCGGGCTTGGCGGTATTAAAGAAGTGGTGTTTGCGGTGCAGGGCTCGGGCGCATTCGGCAAGCTGAAGTTCGAAAGCGGCGTACATCGCGTGCAGCGAGTGCCGGCCACCGAGGCTTCGGGGCGCGTGCATACCTCGGCGGCGACGGTGGCGGTGCTTCCTGAGGCTGAAGAGGTTGACGTCAGCGTTGACGATAACGAACTGCGCATCGATGTGTTCAGATCTTCAGGCCCGGGCGGCCAGAGCGTTAATACTACCGACTCGGCCGTGCGTGTGACGCACCTGCCTACTGGTATCGTCGTCAGCTGTCAGGATGAAAAGAGTCAGCACAAGAACAAGGCCAAGGCCCTTCGAATTCTCAGGGCGAGACTGCTCGACAATGCCCGCATGCAGAGCGACAGAGATCGGGCCGAACATCGCCGCAGCCTGGTTGGCAGCGGTGACCGCTCCGAGCGTATCCGCACCTACAATTTCCCGCAGCAGCGCCTCACCGACCATCGCATAAACATGACAGTCTATCGTCTGAATGAGATTGTCGATGGCGACATCGAAGATGTCATCAAGGCGCTGATCGAGGCCGACAATCTGCGTAAACTGGCCGAAACCGAGAATGAAGCTTAACTGCTGTCGGCCGGTTGCCGTATGACCTTAACCACGATACGAGAGCAGATTATTGCTGCCCGAAAACTGCTGACAGAGCGCCAGATCGAAGATGCCGCGTTCAATGTCGACTGCCTGGCAGCGCACGTTCTCTGTATAACCAACGGACAGCTGCCACAATTCTGGAACCGGCCTGCCGATGCCGCCTTTGCCGTGCCTTTTCAACAGCTGCTTGCCCGTCGCTGTAGTCACGAACCTCTACAGTATCTGCTTGGTGAGTGGAGTTTTCTCGATTTTGACGTAACGGTCGGCCCGGGGGCCCTGATTCCGCGGCCCGAAACTGAAGAGGTTTTCATGGCCGCCGCCGCCGAAATTGCCAGAAGACCTTTTGCCGATAAATTCAGTTTTGCCGACGTTGGCACCGGCACCGGAGTTCTCGCAATTGCCATGGCGCGAAAATTTACCGGGGCAACCGGTTTTATGCTCGATATTTCGCCGGCGGCTATGCAGATAGCGGCTGCCAACCTGCAGCGCTTTCCAGAGCTCTCTGCCCGTCTTGAATTACGGCAGAATGACCTGCTCGGCGGTTTCGCCCCTGATTCGCTCGATGTCGTGATTTCGAACCCGCCATACATCGAATCGACTGAAGTCCCGGTTCTGCAGGCCGAAGTCAGCCGCTTCGAACCACACCTGGCCCTCGATGGTGGTAAAGACGGCCTCGAACTTGTCGAGCGCCTGCTGCAGCAGGCTTTGTCTGTGCTCAGGCCCGGTGGCCTGCTTGTTTTTGAACACGGCCATGGCCAGCGCCAGCATCTTAAGGAGATGGTGGGCCCGGGCTGGCTGCTTATTGCCGCCGCCAACGACCTGCATGGCTGTGAGCGCTATTTTATTCTCGAAAGAGGCAAAAAGGAGACAGCATGAAAAGGGTTTCTGTTGATCAGCTACTGAAAGACAAACAGCTGTGGAACGAATTCTCTGTTTCACTGCAGAACGGCGCCGTTGCCGTGATTCCGACCGACACTCTGTATGGTTTTGCGGTTGCGGCAGATTGCGAAAAAGCTGTGGCTCGTGTCTACGAGATCAAGAATCGCAGCAGCCGAAAGCCGCTGATTCTTTTCGTCGACCGCATCGAAGAACTCGCAAAACTCGGGTTTGAGCTTAAAGACGGATTGCCCGAGCAGCTGAAAAAGTATTGGCCTGGAGCCCTTACCGCAGTTTTACCTGCACCCGGGCACCCGCAGCTGTGTGCTTTCAATTTTTCGACAATGGGTGTCAGAATCCCAAATCATCAGATGCTCCTCGAAATCATTCGCCGCCTGCCGGTGCGACTTCTGACGACCAGCGCCAACCGCTCCGGTGACCCTTCTGATGTTAACCCTGATGTCATTGCGGCAGAATTTGCCGGCGAAATTGACTGGCTTGTCGATGGCGGAATTCTGCCGGAAGGCATGGCGTCGACGGTTGCCGATTTTACTCAGTCCCCTCCGGTAATTCTGCGTCAGGGCAAAATCAAGCTTTAAGCTGCCAAATCTTTTTAGTTGTGATACAATAAGCCCGCCTGACCAAAGGCTGCCCCGCCAATATGAATAAAGTCACCTTACAGTTTAAAATTCTCGGTCTGACGCTGGTATTGATTCTGATACCGGTCATTGGCGCCAATATTATCTTTTCTGCCTGCAAAAACATGTTTGCTGCCCGCAACGTCATTACCGGCACCAAGAGCATCTCATCGCAGCTGCAGGCTCTCGGCAACACTCCTGTTCTCGAAGATATCCAGAATATGAGTCTTGAAGAGTTTCAGATCAAGGACGAGGGCGGGGAAGAGGCCAGCGAAGCTTCTGAGGCCGCTCCGGCCGAAGATGAAGCTTCGACTGACGGTGAGCTCCCGGCTCCTGATGCTGCAGTTGAAGATGCTGCTGCCGGCGGCGAAGAAGAGACCGCCGCGGCGCCCGCCGCCGGAGAAGGCGACGAAAAAGACGCTGCTGCCGGGTCTGCTTCAGACACTGCTGCGGCAGCCGCACTAGCTGATGAAACCGGTGAAGCGGCTCCTGAAGAACCTGTCGAAGGTGGCGAAGCCGCCGCGCCAGCGCCGCAGAAGCTTTCGATCGAAGAACTCAAGGCTGCCAAGCAGCGTTTGTTAGACGAAGCGGTCAGCAAAATCGAAATCAAGGCCCAGGAGGCGGTGATTCTCGATGAATTCATTAACTCACGCCTTAAAGATCTCGAAGCTCTCGACGAGGGCATAAAAAACCTTGAGATTGCCTCGCGCATTTTCTACATGGGCACCCTCTTTTTCGTGCCGATTGTACTGGTTGGCCTCTGGTTTTTTATGAATCAGGTTTCGATGCCGATCAAAGACGTCATCGACCGCCTGAAGAGCTTTCAGAACGAAAGTGTCGAAGGTGCTTCGCAGAATGACATGCTCGAGTGCGCCATTCAGTTTGATACCTTTCTTTCAACCGCGCGCACCCTGCTGCAGGAATCCTATTCAATCGCCCAGGAAATCGGGCGCAAGCTCGAGCCGCTTACCGCCATGCCGGTTTTTTCAGACGAAAACGTAAAGCAGTTTTTCACCGACGTCCAGGAAATTTCGCGCAGCTCGAACTATATTGCCAACACGCTTGAATCGACGACCCTCCACATCCAGGAAGTCTCGGCTTCAGCTCAGACAATCGCTGACCGCTCACACGAAGCGGCCACCGACAGCGCCGAGACCGCCGCGATTGCCGGCGAAGGTAAAAACGCCGTGAGCGAGACGATCGACACCATGGAATCGATCAAAGACGAGGTTCTCGGCCTCGAAGACGTTATCGAAAACCTGAATTCTGCCGGTAAACAGATCGGCGAAATCGTCAATACCATCACCAATATCGCCTATCAGACGAACCTGCTGGCACTGAACGCCGCAATCGAAGCGGCCCGTGCCGGCGAGCACGGCCAGGGTTTCACGGTCGTTGCCGGCGAAGTGCGCAAGCTGGCCGAAGAATCTGGCGAAGCGGCCGAAGACATCGGCAAGAAAATCAAAGAGATGCTGCTCAAAACCGGTAAAGCGGTCGAAACGATCAACCGTGGTGCCGCCAAGGTTATCGAGGGCGTCAATATCGCCAATGTGGCCGGTAACAACCTCGACAAGATCGTCAGCTCAGTTCTCAACGTCAACAAGATGATTCAGGATATCAGCGCCGCTTCGACCGAACAGTCGCAGAATATCGATTCACTGCGCGGCAGTATCGAAAGCATTTCGGGCGCCACCAAGATCACCTCAGAAGGCACCCGAAGAGTCGCCTTCGCTGTTAATGAGCAGCTGTCGCATATCAGGCAGTATATGAACGTCACCAAAGAGCTTCTGACCCTCGTTCAGATGATGGGTGACATGCTCGACAAGTTCAATCTCAACTGATTTCTTCCCGCCACAGTTTTTCTTCAGCAGTTTGCTGAAGGCTGCCGATGTATTGTCAGAAGGGGAAGAAAATGACAGCAAAATCTTTGTTCTCAGTTGGCTTCGGCGAATTTCAGAAGACTCTTGCCGACCTCGGAATGCCCGCTTTCAGGGCTAAACAGGTGCAGGAATGGATTTTCCGCAAATTCGTCTTTTCGTTCGATGAAATGACCAATCTGTCGCTGGCAGACCGCGAAAAGCTCAAAGCCGCTTTTCCGAAAATTCTGCCGCCGGTCGAAAAATATCTGCAGGACCGCGATGGCACCAGTAAAGTGGTGGTTAAGCTCGGCGATGACGAACTGGTCGAGGCCGTAGCGATACCCGACGAAGATTCGCTGACTTTCTGTCTCTCAACCCAGGTTGGCTGCCCGGTTGGCTGTGTTTTCTGCCGCACCGGCGAGATGGGGTTCAAGCGCAATCTTTCATCTGATGAGATTATGCTGCAGGTAATGCTGCTGGTCAAAAGAACCGGCAAAAAACCGACCAACATCGTATTCATGGGAATGGGCGAGCCGTTTCTCAATCGCAAAGCCCTGTATGAAGCGATCGACATGCTCACTGACCCGCAGGGTCTGGGCCTGGCAACCCGCCGTATCACCATTTCCACTTCTGGCGTGGTCGAGGGAATTGCTGAACTGATCAGTCGCCCGGGCGAAGTGAATCTGGCCGTATCGCTGCATGTAGCTGATAATGCCACCCGCAATACCCTGGTGCCGATCAATAAAAAGTTCCCCCTCGAAAAGCTGAAAGAGGCGATCAGTTCATACTGCACTCACACCAGTAGACGTGTCACTCTCGAAGTAGTTCTGCTGAAAAATGTTAACGATCAGCTTCAGGATGCGATGAACCTGGTCAGCTTCTGCGAAGGGCTGCTGGTTCACGTTAATATCGTGCGTTTCAACCATTTCCCGGGTTCAAACTACGAACCTTCGCCTGAAAAAGACGAAAAAGAATTTCGCAAAATTCTCAAAAAAGCAGGTATTGCTGTAACCGTAAGAAAATCGCGGGGACAGGAAATTCTGGCCGCCTGTGGCCAGCTTGCAGGAAAAAGTGATGACCAGGAAAAAAAGTGATTCTTGTCTGTCGATTCTCATCAAAATGTCGATTCTGATGTCGATTTTGCTCGCTGTGCTTATTGGTGGCGTTTACTTCGCCTACAACAAGCTCAACGAGTTCTTCAATCGCGGCGGAACGGTAATCGTGCCTGACTTCCGCGGCAAACACATTGTCGAAGTCATGAAAAGCAAGCCAACCGGGCTTGAAGTTGTCAGACGTGACGAAAAGTTTGATGATCGTCACGCCAAGGATCATGTAATTGCCCAGTTTCCCGAACCGGGAACTGTGGTAAAACCCGGCAAGCAGGTGTTGCTGTCGATTTCTCTCGGTCTGCAGAAGGTCAGTGTTCCTGAACTGACTGGCAGCAGCCAGCGCGAAGTCGATGTGGCTCTTATGAATGCTCAGCTTTCGACTGGTGACCGCGCCTATATCTATTCTGAAAAAATTGCTCCTGACCGAATTGTGGGGCAGTCGCCGCTGCCTTCTGAAGAATATGGCGTTAATAAAGAGGTCGATCTGCTGATCAGTCTCGGCCGCAAGCCAGAAATGCTGGTTCTGCCTAATCTCGTCGGAGTCTCGATGGATGAGGCAAAGAACCGCCTCAAAGCCTGGGGTCTAAACTTTGGTCGCATTTTTTCACGGCCTGATGCGAACCGCGAAAAATTTCAGATTATTTCGACCAGTCCCGCACCTTATTCACAGTTGCGTCGTGGTGAGGTGGTAAGCCTGCTGGTATCATCTGGCAGCGACGAAGGCACTGCGACCCCGGCAGATCTCAAAAAATTCGAAGTTTTTTCCGTGCTCGATATGCCGAAGCCTGCTGCAGCCAAGCCCGCTGTGCCGGCAGCACCAGGCGTAACCTCACCGGCCACCGCTCAGCCCGCAGTGACTCCGGCTCCGCCAAAGGTTATTGTTGCTGACGAGGATCCGGAAGGTGTGGAAACCCCGGTAGTCTTTGCGGTTCAGGCCCCGCCCAAAATTATGGCGCCGGTTGTCGACCGCGAAATGAGCTTCGTCATGCCCGACGGCTTTATGCCCAAAGAGGTCAAGTTCATTCACATCACCCCCGACGGCAGACAGCAGGTCTATGCCGGTGCTCACAAACCTCTCGAACTTGTTAAGGTAAAGGTGCCTGTTGTGCCGAATAGTAAAGTGCAGATTTATATTAACGACGTTCCCGTAGAAGAACGCAGAGTCGAGCCATAACTGGCATGTCAGTCTGGAGGCAGAAATGATCGGTGAATTGATTAATGGTAAGTATAAAATAGAAGCTGCTTTCTCTGAGAGCCACATGTATGAAATTTTTTCGGCCCTTGAAGTCGCCACCGGTACCCAGGTGGTCGTCAAGATTCTCAGAGAATCGATGGCAGCCAATGCTGACAGAGTTCGCGGCTTCAGTGATGAAATAAAGTCGTTCGCCAGTCTTTCGCACCCGCTGATCGCTGAAGTGCTCGATGTCGACATGTATGACGACCGCCCCTACGTTGTTTCACCGGTGATCAGGGGTAAAGAACTGCACTCGCTGATCAAGGGTGAAGTTCTGCCGATGCAGGAATGCGTCAAGATAATTCAGGAACTGGCCACAGTTCTGCAATATGCTGCCGATCAGAAGGTCGAGCACCGTACCATAAAGCTGTCTAACGTGATGCGCCGCGATGATGGCCGTATCTGCGTTCTGTCTTTTACACATCCGCGCCTGCGCCTTGCTTCCAAGAGCACGCGCAGTGAAGGAACCGGCGTGCATTCAGACCTGTATTTTCTTGGCACTGCCTTTTTCGAATTGCTTGCCGGTGAGTCGCCTATCAGAAAGAACGGTGGCATCAACGAGCTGTGGGATATGAAGCTAGAAAAACTTCTGCGTATCAGACACCCCGATATGCCGCCGGAACAGGTGACGAGAATTGTCGATTTCGTCAGAGCCACTCTGACTCGCGAACTCGGGCGGCGCTGCAATTCCCACGAAGAATTTCTCAAGTCGCTGGCTGATCTTTCAGGCAAAATCCGAGAGACTGGCATTCGCAACAAGGCTGCCCGCCAGCTTTCAATGGCTTCACAGGTCGTTGATGCTCTCAACGGAAGAATGTCAAATGTAAACACCGCGTTGCCCCCGGTTAACATGCCGCAAACCAGGTTGGCTGCTCCTGCCATGGCTGCTTCAGCACCGGTGAGCATGCTTAAGACTTCAGACTGCGACGGCAAAGATACTGGTGACGGCAATGGCTTCGCTCAGACTGCAGTCG
Source organism: Candidatus Rifleibacteriota bacterium (assembly GCA_024710355.1). Classification (GTDB taxonomy): domain Bacteria; phylum Muiribacteriota; class Ozemobacteria; order Ozemobacterales; family Ozemobacteraceae; genus Rifleibacterium. Next base: position 39,472 of record JANJUX010000043.1, on the reverse strand, counting down.
AAGGCAACCTGGCCCTGGTTGTTGATAATACCGGAAAAGATGGTTTCGGCGGCAGTTCTGACAATGCCGGTGAAGCGGTTGCTGAAGGTAAAAATTCGACACGTCGCCACCTCAGACTGGTGAAGCCGCAAGCTGCGTCTGCCGAAAAAATCGGCGCTGACAATGCCTGGAAACAACAGGATGAAAAACACTGGCTGAGAAATCCGGTAATTTTCATGGGTCTGTGCCTTGTGGCCATGGTGTTTCTGATTCTTTTCTGGTAAGCTGCGGGCATGAAAAATCAGCATACTCTCGTTGCACCTTCGATATTGTCAGCCGATTTTGCCAACATGGCGGCCGAGCTGCAGGCTATCGAGGCCTCTGGCGCCGACTGGATCCACGTTGATGTCATGGATGGCCATTTTGTGCCAAACCTGACTTTTGGTCCACCGATCATCAAAGCTTTCAGGCCGCACAGCCGCCTGCCTTTTGACGTGCACTTGATGATCGAGCAGCCGGAGCGCTGGCTTGAAGCCTGGAAAGATGCCGGGGCCGACCGCATTACCTTTCATATCGAAGCCTGTCGGCATGCGCACCGCTATCTGACTGCGGTTCGTGAGATGGGTCTCGCGTCAGGCATAACCCTCAACCCTCAGACGCCTTTGTGTGAGATCGAGTATGTTCTCGAAGAATGTGATCAGGTTTTGATCATGAGCGTTAACCCCGGCTTTGGCGGGCAGAAGCTCATCGAACCGGTGATCGAAAAGATCAGGCAGTTACGAAAAATGATCGATGATAAGGGTCTGAATACGCTGATTCAGGTTGATGGCGGAATTTCTCTGAAGAATGCACAAAAGATTTGTGCCGCAGGTGCCGATGTATTAGTAATGGGATCTGCGTTTTTCAGTGCCGCCGACCGTAAATCGCTGGTGCGGGAAGTGCAGAGCCTCAAAAAATAAAGAACAATGAGGCAGATAAAATGCTTGAAAGCCCGAAGGAACTGACTGGGCTGCTCGTTCAGCTTGAGGAACAGAGCAGACAGAATCCCGAAGATACCGAGCTGATGCTGCGTCTTGCCCGTCTTTATGTGCGCAATGGCGACAATCAGCAGGCTGTGAATGTTTTTTCAAAAGTTCTTAAAACCAACCCTGATAATTTCGCTGTTATGGTCGAACTCGCCGCGTGCCTTATCAGAAGCGAATCATACCACGACGCACAGTTTTATCTCGATCGCGCTCTTGAGCTGAAACCGGGCTTTGCCAACGCTTTTATCACCTATGCCAGAATGTATGAATGCATGGGCGAACTTCATAAACAGATTTCATTCATGATGATGGCAGCCAATGCGCTGCCCGAAAAAACCGAGATTCGCCTGGCTCTGGCCGAGCAGCTCAAGCGCTATGGCGATTTGAATGGCGCGATTACCCAGTACCGCCAGGTTCTCGAAATTCAGCCTGACCTTGAAATTGCCAATTTTTCACTGGGAACCATGCTGATGAAGCAGAACGATCTGAACGGCGCCATGCAGTGTTTCAGACGTATCATCGCTACCAACCCTGGCGCTTTCGATGCGCATTTCAATCTCGCCGGCTGCCTGTTCAGACAGCGCAAATATACAATGGCGATCACACATTTCCGCATGGCCTGCCGGAAAAGTGATTTGCAGGCCCGGTCGATGTATCTGATGGCACAGTGTTATTTTAAAATGGCCGATTTCGATCAGGCGATCGTGGCCATGGAAAAGCTGGTAGAGAGCGATGAGCGAAACGTTTCTTACTGGAAATGTCTCGCCGAAATTTACGAAGCGGCCGAAGAATTCGATCTGGCCGTCGATGTCTACCGAAAACTGACGATTCTGGCCGAAGAAAGGGCAGAATTTGCCGTCAAACTTGCTGAAAATCAGATCAGAACCGGTGACCAGGCTCGGGCCGAAAAAACTCTCGATGCATTGTTCAGAAGGTTTCCGGGGCACATTGAAGGGCACCGCATTCTTGGTGACCTGTATGCGGCCCGCGGTCAGTTCAAGTCAGCACTTGAAGAATATCAGAGGACTTTGATGCTGAACGAGAATCTGCCCGAGGTTTTCGTCAGTATGGCAGCCGTATACCGCAATACCAACGAACCGGCCGAAGAGCAGAAAGCGCTGCAGCGGGCCATCGAACTCGGCAGAGAAACCCCGACAATTCTGCTGCGGTTGGGCGAGCTCGAACGCAAGCTCAAACTGCCGGCCAGTCTCGACCGTTTCAGGCGTATTACTGAGCTGGTTCCAGACTCAAACTTCGCCAGAGAAGCCGAATACTACCTGCGCCACAAAGCCGCCTGATCAGAAAAGAAGGGTGCAGGCGATTGCGATGAGCTGGGTGGCGAAAAAGGCAATACGTGCCGGTCGGCGAAGCTTTTCGCTGATGTGCATGCTTGCCAGAATCGCTGGCAAAATGGCCGGGTAAAGGCCAAATGACCCTCTCAGGCTGAACAGCATTAAAAAGCTCAAGCCGCCCCATTTGAAGATTTCGGCCGCCTGATTTTTCAGGCTCGCGACAAACCCGATAATCACAGCCGCCAGAGGTATGAGTAGCATCGAGCGGTCGATGAACGGGCAGCCTCCAACCGGAAAATTCAGCAGGACAAAGAACATGATGGCCCAGAGAAATGGCTCCGGGCGCTGCACCTCGTTGCGCAGAAAAATGACGCTGGCAATGAACCAGATGACCATGCGGGTCGCCAGAACCACAAAAGCCAGCCCATGACCGGCTTTGTAAAAGCTCAGACCGACTATGGCGGCAATACAGGCTTCAACCAGTGGATACTGGCACGAAATAGGTGCCTGACAGTAGCGGCAGCGGCCGCGCAGAAAAAGCCAGCTGAAAACTGGCAGCAGGTCGCTGGCAAACAGCCGATGATTGCAGATCGGGCAGGCCGAGGGCGGAAAAATTACCGATTTGCCTGTTGCCATGCGGAGAATGACGACGTTGCTGAAACTGCCGAGCAGACTGCCAAAAAGGGTGAAAAATAGCGTGTACAGCAGATGCAGTGATTCGTCGTATGGCATCGGGGTTCCTTTGTGTTTGTTATCAGATATGGCAGTCTATAACATTCACAGGCAAAAAAAAAGAGCGACTTGCGTCGCTCTTTTTTAGAACCGTTTAGTTCAAGATCAGTTGCCAGCGCCTTCGATGGTGCCGTGTACATCGCAGAAGATGAGGCCGGTGCCATCAAGTTCAGTTCCGCCGTAACCGCAGCTCATTTCCGGTTTGTTGACCGGAGATTTCAGATACTTACCACTGACGAGTGCAGAAGCTGAAGTGGTGGGGTCGCCTGCGTCAGCCATGGATTTGAGCATGCTGGTCTTGTCCATGTTGTACATTTCAATGGCGCCGAGAATAACTCTCATGTTGGCGTAGCATGCCTTTTCACGAGCCTGTTCGCGAGCTTTGCGGAAGTTCGGAATTGCGATAGCGGCCAGAATACCAATAATTGCGATAACGATCATAAGTTCAATCAACGTAAAGCCTTTTCTATTCATAAAAGACTCCTTCCATAAAAAAAATAAAATTAGAACTTCGGTCAACCTAAGCTTAACTTAGAATATCGGATTCGTCAAGGCAAAAAGGTAGGGTTATTTGAGGGTCTGTACATTATTTATCGCCAGTGCTTGCTTAACTCCAAAAGTTCATTGGGGTATTCGAGAACCGGGTAATCATCTGTTATGGTAACGGGGCATTTTTTCCAGGCATCGTTCGGGGGATCCTGGAGCTTGAGAAGAGTTTCCAGTGAGTGAGCGGCCTTGATCTCATTGATTAGCGCGTCGGTTGTAATGGCAAGCTTTTTGGTAAGCGATTCACGCGTAAAAACAACTGGCGAGCGGGAAACCACATACATGTAACCATCCATGAAACTCATGCAGAAGGGAAAAACGCTCTCGAGAGTTTTTCTTACAACCATCTTCTGGGCTGAATTGTTCTGCGAATTGGCATAAACGAGAAAAACGCCATTGTCGGCAAGTCTTTTTGACACAGATCGGAGATACTCTTCTGAAAGCAGGTTGCTGCTGCCAGCCTGTTTGAGGTAAAGGGGCTGCTGAGTGATCAGCTGAAACTTTTTTTCATCGAGCGCCAGACCGCTTCTGGCGTCCTGCCAGATAATCTCGCTCTTGGGATGCTTGAGAATATTTAAAGTTTCTTTCGGAAAAGACTGAAGAATATGGTCTAATGATTTGTTGATTTCGTAGCTGCGAACTTTTCCTATTTGAGAGGATTTGACAAGAGTGCCGGCGGTAATGCCCGTTCCGAGGCCTATCACCAGGGCGTCTTCGATGAATGTGTCGGGCATGCAGAGAATGGGTATGACCGCGTGCATCCAGTTATTGGAGCCGATGTGGCTGCGGCCGTCAGATAATTCCGAATGCCATAGGCCGTCCCAGATCATGTTGCCGCCGCTGGTAATTTCTGTTACACCAACCGGGTCTGAATAAGTTATGTATTTGAGGTTGACGTGCGGCATGACAGAGCCTTCTACCGCAAAAAGAGAAAGAACGAAAAAAGCCACGACAGATGTTCCGATGCCGCAATATTTCCTGGTGGTCTCGTGCTCTGAACTTCTCAAAAACAGCCAGATTCCGACACTCTGCATGATCAACGCCAGAATCCAGGCATTGAACGCATGGTAGATGCCACCGCCAATCATCGTGGTAACCACAATGCCAAGACAGCTGCCAAGGGTGTTCAGGCCCATGAATTTGCCAACGTCGGCACCCCAGTTGCTGATAAAACGGTTCAAAAGCTGCCCGAACAGTATCCCGAAAATAACGCACGGAATATAATACGAAGCCTCGGCAAAAATAGCACTGATGTCAGTGGCGACAATTCTGTCATACATGATGACAAAGGGCGTGAAAAAGATTGCCAGAGAACCGACAGCGATTGCTGAAAGAACGATGTCTTTAAGGTGCCCGGCAATTAGAACGCCTGCAGCCCACGACAGGAGATAAAACGACAGAATCATCGAAAAGGTATATGGCAAAGGTTCCTTGACCAGCGGAATAACCCTGAAAAGGTACATCTCGTAGCCAAGCGAAACAAAACCGAGAAAGAAAGTCGCGATTTCTTCGTCTCGCAAAAACCACCATTGTTTTGATGTGTGTGTCTGAACCTCGTTCTTAGAGGCCACTTCTACCTGCGATTCACTGGGCAGGGGATCGCCCTGTCTGGTTTTCATGTTCGCGAGTATCATTGACGAAGTCAGGTTGAGAGAAGCTGCCAGTATCAGGCACGCTGTCTGTCCATAAAAAGGAAGAAGCTTGAAGCCGGTAAACAATGCTCCGCAAAAAGAGCCCAGAGTATTTATGAAAAACATGTGATCGACCAGCCAGGAATTTTTGAACTGGAGCTGGCGATAGGCCACTTCAGACGCGACCGGCATAATCATGCCCATCAGTGAGCAGGGAATTATAAGAACTCCAATGCCGGTAATGGCATATAGAAGCTTGATTGGCACACCGATTGAGATGGCAGCGCGCTGAAAGGCGAATATGCTGTCGCCCAGATCGATACGCAGGAGCGCCAGAACGAGAAGGTTTACGATGAACAAAGCGGCTTCAAGCTGGGCAAGATTGCGAATCGGGTTTTGCAGAGTGCCCGCTTTTTTACCCATGATTAGAGAGCCGATTCCGAGGCCGAGCATGAATGCCAGCACCACGAGCATTGAGCAGATAGCGTCAGCGCCGCCAAGGAAAATCTTTATCGACCTCTGCCAGACCACCTGGTTGATCAACGCTGCAAAGCCTGACAAAAACAATGTTAAAAACAACCAGTTTCCTGAAGAGCAGGGGGCATTATTGGAATCGTTCATGGTGATTAAATTTCCGTGTGTTCTATAATTTGAGAAAACTGAAAAGAGCCATAAAAGACATCACGCATTTTATTACAACTTGTATGTTTTTACCATAACATAAGAACCAGCCGGCATTAATGGCTATTGGCAGAGCCCTGCAACATTTCATTGCGATACGCTTCAATATGTTTCAGAAAAATTTTCTGGTTTTGCTGGAAACGCCTTAATCGCCTGTATCTGGCCGTTAAATCCTGCGGCTGCCACGAAAAAAGCTGCGTGAAAGCTGGTTTACTGCCATTGAGGCTAAGCCGGAAAACCATGGCGTTCGCCGAATTCTCGATCGGAAAAAGAAAATAGTGGCCGTCTTCGACAAGGGCACGGTGAACGAGAGACGACAAATAGATGGTTTTTGAAGCCGGCTCCTGTTGCAGCAAGCTTCTTCCCTGCATGAAATATTCCGGATCAGGTTCAATCCCGGCCAGATCAAAAATGGTCGGCATTATATCAGCCTGCGAACCTGGGCTTGCGTTGACCCGGAATTGCTGGTTGCCGGGGCGGATAATGACGAGTGGTACATTGATGAGGTGGGGTGACAGATTCCAGCCGTGCCCAAACAGGCCGTTTTCGCCAAGCATGGTACCATGGTCGCCGATGAGCACGATGATTGTGTTGTCCGCCAGTCCGTTTGTGTCGACCATTCTTATCAGAGAAGCCAGCTGCCTGTCCTGGTAGAGAAGCAGGTTTTTATAGCGCCCAAGCCAGCTGCGCCTGAAATAATCATCTTCCGGAAAATGCGCCGGCTCATCAGAAATCTTATCGAATGGAGAATGCGGAAAAATCATGCGGTAATAAATGAAAAATGGTTGCTCGCTTTGGCTGGCACTCTGGCGCAGCAGACCGCCAATACGGTCGATCATTACATGCTCTTTTACGCCCCAAACCCAGCCTTCGTCTGAGGTTATGCCGGGCAGGCTCATGGCATCGTAAAGTCGCGCAAACTCTCTGGGTTTGTAAAACGAAGAAAGCCCCGTATCACCGATAAAACCTGAAAAAAACATTGAGCACGTATAACCCGCATTTTTGAGCCTGTCGACAAGTATCGGGTGATTGAACACCGGAGTTTGCCTCAGAAACAGATAGTCGGGCGGGTGCAGGCCGCTCATAATCGAAAAATCTGCGTTTGAAGATTCAGGAAACCCGGCAAAAATGAACGGAAAAATTTCCATACGGTTTTTCAAGCGGTCGAGCTCGGGCCATGTGCGGTGTTCATACCCGAAAAGAGAAAGATAGGCGTTTGATGTGGATTCAAGAGTCACCAGAATGATATTGCGCCTGTTTTCAGACAGTTGGCGATTCTCTGTTCGGGCTTTTGCCGTAAGCAGAGAGACGTTGAGCTCTTCCATAGTTCGCTGCAACTCTGTAAATGAAGGACGTGGCGGCGCAATAAAATCCGGCAGCGGTACCGAGGCAAGAAAGTTGCCGGCCGGATCGCGCAGAATCGCTGGCACATCGGTGACTGACTGATAACCGATAAATGAAAACAGTGAACAGACTATGAGATAAGCCATGGTTGCAGAAAAACCACGTTCTTGCCCGTTGTGGCGACCTCTTCTGATGCGGAGATGCACCATCACAACTGCAGGCAGCGCCAGAGCGAAAAGCACGATTCGCAGATCTAGCATGGCACCTGCAGTTTTAAGCAGACTTGTCGGATTGGCAAGGCTCAATACCCATGAAAGCGCCGCGACCGAAAAGTGCATGCCGTTGCGATAAAGCAGAATGGCATCGATGCTGTAGATACAGAAAATAACCGCAATTGAAGCCAGAAAAACCGGCTTTTGCAGGTTCTTTCGCACTGCCCCGGCAATCAGACTGAGGCTGATGGCAAGAATCAGAAATGTCAGGGTGCCAGCCGCGTGACTGAATGACGCAAAAATGAACCAGAAATTGAAAAAGCTTTTTCCGAGGGGGGCGTTGAACAACACCTGACTGAGAAGTCCCCCTGAAAAAACCGGAACAAACCAGGCCATGCGACTGGCGGCAGTATGCCCGGACCGGTCGCAGCTGTGTATGAACCAGAGACCTGGCAGCCAGCAGACCGGGAAAAGAACCACTGCTGACAGCCATGATGCCCGATAGATAATCTGGTTGTCGCTGAGCCAGATGATCATCACCCCAAGAATTGCACCCTGCAGAAGAAAAACCCTGCCCGCCGACTGTTGGCATTTACGGCGCCCTGCAACCAGGCCGGCCAGTGTGGTCGCGGCGAAAAAAACCACAATCAGGTTGTTCTGAAAATAATCAAAAAAGAGAAAGGGCAGGCACCAGAACCATGGCAGAAAGGCCATTTTCTGCATTTTTCGTGCTGCCAGCAACGATATGACAAAAAAACACAGCCCCCAGAATATTCCAGGCGCCTGGAAAAGAAAATCCATGGTCAGCAGACTGGTCAGTCCATCATTGTCGAGCCTGCCGTCAAACAGCTGGTAGAGATAAGTGCGGTGATCGACGCGGTTGTTGAAAAGCGCCAGTGTCAGATAGGCCGATACCTGGTAAATCAGAAAGCTCTTCTGCAGCCCCTCTGAAATCTGCGCGAAACCGCTCTGCATAAAATAAAACGCGGCGGCAATAATTGCGGCAATCAGCCAGCCGCCCCACGCAGGCTCTTCCAGACGCGGTCGCCACAACTCGCCCAGCTGGGTGTCAAGGTTAAGAACCAGAGTCAGAAGCCTGACGCAGAACAAACCGACAAGAGCGGCCGCGGCCATGGGCTGAATCTCTTTGATTGCTTTCGGTATGTTCTTGATAAAGTCAGGCATTATCGCAATCTACCTTATCTTGAGGCTCCAGGCAACCGGACGCGCTCAATTAAAATCTTTCAAAATGTGCAGATTCTGCAGCAGCTGCCTCTGCAGGTCAACGAAGGTGTCACACAGCGCGCGCAGCCGACTGTGACCGGCTGGATCGGCTGCCGGCAGAGGTCTGAAAACGGTTCGAGCATTCTCATAATTTAAACTGAAGGCGAGCGGTGTTCTGTTCCTGTCTTCTGAAAACCAGTAATAGCGGTTGTCTTCGACAATTGCCGTTTGAGTCATCGACGTCAGGAAAATGCGCCGCGACTGCCCATCTGGCGTAGGTTCCTGCTGGCTGAGCAGGTCTCTGCCCTGGCAGGGGACCAGTTTGTATGCGCTGTTCATGGTCAGGCCAAGAGCGGTAGGGAGAATGTCTGCCTGCATTCCCGGGTTGAGGTTCACCTTCATTCCCTCCGCCTGCGGTCTGATAATGACCATCGGAACATTTGTCAGCAGCGGGTCCAGGTTCCAGCCGTGGCCGAGTCGACCGGTTTCGCCAAGCATGGTACCATGATCGGCGACCAGCATGACGACGGTTGAGCTTGCAATTCCGGCTGAGTCAAGGTGTTCAAGAAGGCCGGCGATCTGGGCATCCTGATAAAGCAGGCAGTTCTTGAATCTGCCGACCAGATTTCCGTGCTGGTGCCCCTCTTCATCGAATACGGGCGGGTCTCCAGATATACTCTGGAAAGGGGCGTGCGGAAAAAGCATGCGGTAATAGATGAAAAAAGGCTTGTCTGGTTTTGCGGCAAGCTGCCCAAGCAGTTTTTTGATCTGACTGGTCACATGTTCTTCTCTGACGCCCCAGAGCCAGCTCTCGTTCCTTCCGGCTTCGGGCATGTTACCGGCATCGTATATGCGGTCGAAGCCGCGGGTTCGGTAAAAAGCCGAAAGGCCGGTGTCGCCGAGAAAGCCCGAAAAGAACAGACTGCAGTCATAGCCGGCAGCGTGCAGGTGGTCGGCAAGAAGTTTTACTGGTATTGCCTGGTTTTGCCTTAGCAGCTGGTAATCAGGGGGATAAAGCCCGGCCATGACGCTGAAGTCGGCATTGGAAGAATCAGGAAAACATGAAAAGAAAAATGGAAAGATTTCCATGCGGTCGCGGTATTTTTCGAGCCGTGGCCAGGTTTTTTCAGAATGCCCGAATAAAGATACATATTGATTGCTCGTTGATTCGAGCATCACCAGAATCAGGTTTTTTTTACCGGATTGTCTTAAGGCACTGGTTCCAGCAAAGGCGGTTATATTGACTCCGATCCCGGCAAAACCGTCTGAAAGCTCTTTGGAACTTGTGTTTCGGCTTCGCGTTAAAACACCGGCCTGCACTGACGAAAGAAGGTTGAGCAGCGGGTCCTTGAACAGGCCGCCCGGCATGCCGGTAAAAATTTGATAAAAAAGGGCAGCCGAAAGGGCAACTGTCAGCAGTGCTTTAAAGTTGTCTGAGGCGAAGCGCAGGCACGAAAACCGCTTCGCAGACAAAAAAACGCCGGTAAACAGGATGACGGGCAACAATATTTCCCTGGCCGGGTTGAGTGAAGTGATGGTGCTGGTCAGGCTTGTTATATTGTCGAGGCCGGCAACCCATAAAGCCGTGTCAAGATCAGGCCGCAGACCGGTTTTATACATCACCAGACAATCGAGAAGATAAAAGCCCGAAATCAGCGTCGCCAGCATCAAATAAACTTTTCTGGCTGATATATTCAGAATACGGTTTGCAAGAAACGCTGCTGTTGCGGTTATTGAAATGGCGACAGCCGACCAGGCTGCAAACTGCAAAGAAAAGATACTGAACCAGAGATTGAAAAGGTTGTGCCCTAGAGGGACGTTGGTCAGGGTTACCAGCCAGGTCATGCCACAAACCGCTGGTATCAGCCAGCTCAAGCCCCTGGTATCTTCGGCGTTTTTTTGTCTGGCGACTTCGTTGAACAGGATGCCGGGAACCCAGACAATCAGCGCCAGAATCAGGGCCGAAAACCACGAATTACGATAAATGGCGGCATTGCTGTTCATCCAGGCGAAAACCAGCATCAGTCCGCCACACCAGAAATACATGATGCCGGCCGCAGAGCGCCTGCTGCCGATAAAAATTCCGACCGTGGTGGCAGTTGCCATTGTCAGGGCCGCAATAGCCGGGAACACATCGTTGCTCAGCCTGATTGGCAAAAGTGCCGGAACAATACAGGCCGGAAGTAGATACAGGCGATTTTTATGGTTGAGAATACCGGCGCAAAAGGCTATCCAGAGCAGGCCCCAGCAGTAATATGGTGCCTGAAAAAGGAAATCCATTGCATATAATCCGAAAAGTTCGTCACTTTGCAGATTATCGTCGATGATTTCGCAGAGAAAGCTGCGTTGGCCAACCTTGTTGTGAAAAAGGGCGATGAGCAGGTAATTGAATGCCAGAAAGCCGGTAAAACATTTTTGCACGGGCCGGGTGACCCTTTTCAACACTGCGACGGCATTGAACAGAATTATTGCGGCAGCAAACAGAATCAGGGGCTGCGCATAAGCATTTGAAAACGGTTCTGGCCGGAACAGCCCGCCGAATTCGGCTGGAAAATTGAGAAAGACCTGTAAAAGCCGGAGCAAAAAAAGAACGGGCAATAAGCCAACTGCCCGGCTCACAGATTGTTCTCGGCTGTATCGGGTTCAATTTGGCCAGCAGCAGACATGGCATGGTGACCCAGATGGTCGAATGAGGCGAGTATGGGGCTCAACATAAAATTACGCCGGCCGCGCCAGCAGTTTTGTCAGGCGCTCTTGAGCATTCTTTCGAGTTCCTTCGGGTGCATGGTATGTACCATGGCTTCTTCGAGGGTGATATCGCCGCGCAGATACAGGTCGCGCAATGACATTTCGAAAGTCAGCATGCCTTCTTCGTGGCTGGTCTGCATAACTGTATACAGACCTGAAATTTTCTGTTCACGGATACAGTTGGCGACTGCCGGATTGCCGACGAGAATTTCGTTGCAGACGACGCGGCCTTTACCGCTGGCGACCGGCAGCAGCTGCTGGGCGATTACAGCGCGCAGAACGAAAGAGAGCTGCGAACGTATCTGGCCCTGCTGGTGCGGCGGGAACATATCGATAATACGGTTGATTGTCTGGGCGGCGTCTGTGGTGTGCAGGGTGCCGAAAACCAGATGGCCGGTTTCGGCCATGGTGCAGGCGGCCGATACCGTTTCGAGGTCGCGCATTTCGCCGACGAGAATGACGTCGGGGTCTTCGCGAAGAACGCGTCTGAGGGCTTCGTCGAAAGACTTGGTGTCGATGTGCAGTTCGCGCTGGTTGACGACCGAACGCTTATGGTAATGCAGGTATTCGATCGGGTCTTCGATGGTCATGATGTGGCAGCGTCTGGTTTCGTTGATGATGTTGATCAGACAGGCCAGTGAGGTCGATTTACCTGAGCCGGTGGGGCCGGTGAACAGAACCAGACCCTTGCGCATGCGGGTGAAATCGCGGAGTTTTTCGGGCAGGCGAAGTTCTTCGAGTGTCGGAATCTTGGTCGGAATAATTCGGAAGGCGGCGCCGATGCAGCCTCTCTGTTTGTAGACGTTAACGCGGAAGCGGCCAAAACCGTGAACAGAGTATGAAAGATCGAGTTCGAAATTTTCTTCGAATTCTTTCTGCTGTTCGGCGGTCAGCATATTATAGATCAGCGATCTTGTGTCCATGGGGGTGAGAACATCAAGGTCGGTCTGTATGAGTTCACCGTCAACACGGATTACCGGCGGGGTGCCTACCGTAATGTGAAGGTCGGATGCGCCATTTTCAATGACCAGATTCAGCAGATCGTTCAGGACAAACATCGCCGCACTCCTTAGTTAATTGTCTGTTGTATATTTATCAGTGTTCACCCATGGTGACGCGAACTACTTCTTCAAGTGATGTCATGCCGGTAAGAGCTTTGCGCAGAGCCGATTCGCGCAATGACAGCATGCCTTCTTCAATCGCCTGGCGTCTGATGTCATCGGTCGAGCCACCGTTGAGAATGATGTCTCTGAGACGTTCAGACATCATCATTACTTCGTATACGCCGATACGGCCGCGGCTGCCCGAGTTGTTGCACGATTCGCAGCCTTTGCCCTTGTAGAACAACATGTTCTTTTCATTGATGTGTGGCAGATCGATACGGCGAATCAATTCGGGAGTAATGCCAAACTGACTGATCTGTTCAGCCCTTGGCTTGATTTCGAATTTGCAGTCTTTGCAGATTTTGCGCACGAGACGCTGGGCCTGAACCAGAATTACCGAGGTGGTAACCATGAAAGGTTCGATACCCATGTTGACGATACGGCCGATTGTACCCGGAGCGTCGTTGGTGTGCAGGGTCGAAAGAACCAGATGGCCTGTCATCGATGCCTTGATGGCGATTTCGGCAGTTTCAAAGTCGCGAATTTCGCCGACCATGATTACATCCGGATCCTGGCGCAGGAACGAGCGCAGGGCTGCGGCAAACGTCAAGCCGATTTCGGGTTTGCACTGCACCTGATTGACGCCGTGCAGCATGTATTCGACCGGGTCTTCGGCAGTCATGACGTTGGTGTCGATCGAGTTGACCGACGTAAGTGCCGAATAAAGGGTTGTGGTTTTGCCCGAGCCTGTGGGGCCGGTAACCAGAATGATGCCGTATGGCGAAGCAATGCCTCCCTTGAAGCGTTCGAGGGTTTTGGGCTCGAAACCGAGGTCTTCGAGGTTGACCTTCAGTGAAGTCTGGTCAAGAATACGCATAACGATCTTTTCGCCCCAGATAACCGGCAGAACCGAAACGCGAAGGTCGATCATGCGGTTGGCAACTTTGATCTTGATGCGTCCGTCCTGTGGCAGACGCTTTTCAGCGATGTTCAGAGACGACATGATCTTGATACGCGAAGTGATCGCCGCAGTAGCCTTTTTCGGCGGGTTCATCGCAGTGAACATCATGCCGTCCTGGCGGTATCTGATGCGCAGTTCCTTTTCGAACGGCTCGATATGAATATCCGAAACCCCGTTCTGTACGGCCTGAGAAATAACCAGGTTGCAGAGACGGATAATCGGTGCATCGTTTTCGCCAAGTTCGCCAAGACCGTCGAGGTCTTCGTCGTCGGTATGGCCGATATCTTCGAGGTCGTCCATCAGTTTGTCCTGCTGGGCGACGGCACCGTAGGCATCCTGGAGGGCTTTGTTGATGTCGGTATGGGTAGCGACGACCGGTTTTACCATCAGGCCGGTCATCAGCTGGATATCATCGATTGCGATAATGTTGAGCGGGTCGACCATGGCAACGGTGAGCTTGTTGCCGACCTTGTTGATCGGAATCAGCATGTGGCGCTTGGCAATATGCTCAGGCACCAGTTTTGCGATAACCGGGTCGATCAGGTAGTTTGACAGGTCGATGAATGGGATGCGCAGCTGTTTCGACAGGATCTGAACGATATCCTGTTCAGTGACCAGATGCATTTCGACAAGAACTGCACCAAGGCGCTTCCCGCTCTTTTTCTGGAGAGCGAGTGCCTGCTGCAGCTGTTCTTCATTGATCAGACCTTCGGAAATAAGCGCATCGCCAAGGCGCATTTTCTTGGAAAGAATCGAAGTTGCAGCCGCAGATTTTGGGGTGGGTGGACCTGGTGGGGCGCCGGCGCCGGCCCCTGCTGGTGCTCCTGGCTGTGCAGGCAGAGATTGATTCATTTCTGCAGTTCCTTCCTTATTTCTTTACCAGAAATAATGCCTCAAATTGTCGTGATTATCAAGAATAACATGATCAGGAATAGATACAGCTTCTGATAACATCTGCCGGAGCTTCTCTGCCGGTCAGCAGGCTGAATGATTCAATGCCCTGCTCAAACAGCAGTTCACGCCCGTCAATCACAACGCAACCCCGGTTCCTGGCTGATGCAACCAGCTTTGAGTCCGGTGCATAGTTGAAGTCGATGAAAACTTTTCCTTTGTCGAGATGTTTGTCGAATTCGGGAATGTAATCTTCGGAGGACCATCCCAGTGGGGTAGTGTTGATGATTATATCAGATTCTTCAAGCGCATACGCAAAGTTTTTATTATTCCAGGCAAGCCTGGTAATTGCCATATCGGCAGGGCAGTGCTTATTTTTGATAAAATCGTCACTGATCTGGTACCCGTATTGTTCAGAAAACTTTCTGGCTATCTGAAAAATTTTTCGCGGCTGGCCTGATTTCAATGCCCAGAGCGCGGTAACGGAAGAAGCTCCGCTTCCCAGGATGGTTATACAGCCTGATGCCTTATGGATACGGGCCAGAATACGTTGCAGGCCAGTTACGTCGGTGTTCCAGCCTTCACCGCCGATTTTTCCGAATTTTATGGTGTTGACGACACCGGTCGACCGCGCCGGTTCGTGCAGCAGCCGGCAAAAAGAGCTGGCCTGCTGTTTGAGAGGTCTGGTAACATTGATGCCACAGACATTTAGAGATGAGAGCCCGGCCAGCGCGGCGGTTGTCTCGGCCTCAGCAACCTCAAACGCAAGATAAACCGCGTCGATTCCTGTGGCCGCCAGGGCGGCGTTCCAGAATTCCGGGCTGAGGGAATGGGAAACCGGATTGCCGATCAGGCCAAATACCTTGGTCGAACCGGTTATTGAAGGAAAATTATTTTTTCTGTTCAGCAAGGTGCGGGTTTTTTCTGACAGGGAATCAGAGGCTTAACTGAAGCTTTTGATAGCGCTTTCTTCAGAATCGAAAATTTCGAAAACCTTGGTCAGTCTGGTCAGTTCAAGCAATTCTCTGACCGCGGGAGAAAGATTCAAAAGCTTTAAGTCGCCGTTTTCTTTTTTGACTCTCTTGAGGGTACCCGCGATTACTCCGAGACCCATGCTGTTAAGGTAGCTGACATCGCTAAAGTCCATTACCAGGCGGTTCTTGCCTTCGTTGACTATGGCTTCCATTTTGTCTTTGAGCTGATTGACTGTTTCGGTGCCTATTTCGCCGCGTAATACAACCAGAGTGATGTTGTTTCCCTTTGGTCTTAAATCAATTTTGATTTCCATGCTGATTTTGTTCCTCCCGGCATTAATTTCCGTTAAGGCTCTAAAACTACCTCATCTTTCTCTTGAATGCAAGAGAAAGACGAGGGCTTGTAACGGGGTTATGAGTAAAACGTCAGAATTGTTTCGAAGCAGAGATGCGGTGCGCGTCACCGAGAGTTTCATCGGCGAATGAATAGTCGAAGCGCCAGGTGTCGAGCTTGAAGCTGGCACCGAGGGTGAGATCGCCGTCATGTGAGCCGAGCCGCAGTGCAGCATAATCCTGCAGCCACCATTCAGCACCGGCGAACAGTTTGGCGTCCATGTCCTGAACTTTGTTGATGTCAGCGGCCAGGGTCAGCTTTTCGTTGGCTTTGTGGGCGATACCGATAGTTGTGGTGGTCGGAATTTTGTCTGAATGACCAGAGGCAGTGTCCCAGTCCATGTTCTCACCAAGATCCCTGAAGGTAAGGCCGATGGTGGTCTTTTCGCTGCTTTCATACATGAAGCCAAAATCAAGGCCCCAGGTACTGGCCGAATTGGTGAACAGTTCCTGTTTCAGGTATTTGACGTTGACGCCACCGTAAAATTTATCAGAAAGTCGGCGGGCGTAAGAACCGAAGGTGTTCTTTTCGCTGTCTTTGAAATAGCCGAAAATGTAGACGTTTTCGCCTTCTTTATACGACTGGTCCGGTCTGGTTGCGGGTTCATTATTGTTTGCGGGGCTGGTAGTTCCGTCTGCGTTTCTAACCAGCGTTGCCAGGCGGGTTTCGGGAATGCCGTCGACGCCGAAGCTCATGTGTGAGAGGGCGACAACGCCTTTGCTCTTGCCGTCTTTATCCTTGAGGATATGGGCGTAGTTGAAGAAGTTGTACTCGCGGTCCATGGTCAGGTCGGCATGCATGAACGAAGCTTCGTTTTTCTGCAGGCGGGCCAGACCGGCCGGGTTCCAGAATGAGGCGGTCGAGTCGTCGGCAAGGGCGGTGAATGCACTGCCCATGCCGAGCGCTCTGGCGCCGACACCCATCTTGAGATATGCACCTGCCTGGCCGGCAGATTCGGCGAAGGCGGTACCCATGGTGCCCAGGCTGAGAGCTACCAGGAAGAGGGTTTTTAAAACCTTTTTCATATTGTTTCCCCTTACAAGTCGATAGAACTGGTTATCTATCCTTTCGGCAGAGAAGTTGATTTTATGAATGAATTTTTTTGAATTTTTTTTGAAGACAAAGTATTTTTCTTCGTTGTCGTTGTCGTTGTCGTTGTCGTTGGCCTGGCCGCGCACAATCCCGTGGCGGCCATGCATTCGCGACATCCTGTTACTATCCTTGTCCGCGCGGTTATGCTCTAAAAACGTTGCCGGCCCCTGCATCTGATGCAGGGGCCGGCAAAAATCGTGTGTGTGGTTCAGTTGTTAAACTTCAGCCCGAGAGCGACAAGAGAATTGTAGATCTGGGTCACCGAACTGTCGTTGGACTGTTCGATGCTGCGTGCAAAATTGATCTTGGTAGCGGCTCTGGCAGTGTCTCCTGTCCAGAAGTAGCACCAGGCAAGCATGGCGTGCGCTTCGGCATTACTAACCCCGATCGGGTTTTTGGCGCTGAAGGTTGTCGAATTTTCCCGCAGGCCGACTTCTTCAAGAAGTTTGACTGCTTGGGCGAAGCCATCTTTCTGACCGCGCTGAATCAATGCCGCTGCCAGCCCGACTCTCGATTCGTTGTTGGTGGTAGCCGCCTGAGAGAAGGCAGAAAAACCCGATTCTACACCCGTTGATCTGGTCAAAGACCAGCCAAGACCATTGTAAGCTTCAATTTTCTGGGTATTCGATATCGCTGTCGAGGTCAGGGCCTGATTGAATTTATTGATGGCACTGCTGTAAGCACCATATTTGAAGTCTTCCCAACCTGACAGTATCAGCGCGTCGATATCGGTTTCACCGGTTCCGCCACCGCCGCCACCGCCACCTCCGGTTCCAGGAGTTGGTATTTCGGGCGGAATGGTGTATCTGCCACTGCCACCACCGCTGCCGCAGCCGCTGGCAATCATTATGATGGATAATATTGCAACCAGCACGATCATTCTTTTGTTCATATTTCTATCTCCAGTCTGCCCAGCAGATTTCATTACACTTGCGTAATCCACGTCATTCCCGCGTTTATGCCCCAGAGGATACAGGCGGGAATCTCGCCTTTCGTTCTAAACCTCATCTCAGCACCGCGATCTTGTGTGTGTAACGGGTCTTTTTCTCGTAGTTATCGGGATCTCTGACTTCGATTCTGGCAAAGTAGACGCCGTTGGCCACTGCCCTGCCATCTTTGTTTCTAAGATCCCAGACGACATCCTGAACGACTTTGCCGGCGCCATTGTTGCTCTGGCGCATGGTCAGATCGTTGGTGGCGGCCACCAGATGTCCGGCGGTGTCGTAGATTTTTACCCTGATTTCTTCAGCGTCAACCTCGTTACGGTTAGTGCTGATTCTCAGACTTACACGGTTGCGGGCCGGGTTCGGGAACTGCACGACTTCGTGAATCTTGAGCGGCGGTTGCGCCACAAATCTCAGGGCCGGAAGAACATTCAGGTTGCCGGCTTTGTCTGCGATCTGCAGACTGATGCTGTGTTCGCCCGATATCAGATCGTCAATCATTGCGAAGCGGGCAATGGTGGCGGTTTCATCGAGCATGACCGGGTATTTTCTGCCGTTAAGAACTGCCATGGCTGTTTCTGGTGCAATGCCCGAGGCAAATTCTTCGATCGACCAGGTGAATACCGGCCGGCTTTCGCGCACCGGTGCCGAGATAACATCGCTGAGCATGCTGGCACGGGGTGCTCTGATGTCACGCATCAGGGCAAAGGTGCCGGCAGCGGCGGCTGAGAAGTGCAGATTACCATTTTCAGCCGAATGTTCAACTCTTTTCCAGCCTGAGCCGTCATTGTGGTAGAGGGCAGCGCCGTTGAGTGCCTGAGGTTCAGCCTTCATGCTCATTGCAACCGAACCCTGCAGACGCCCTGAAGGGATTACCAGACTGTAGGCCTGGCCAACCGGTTCAAGTTCTTCGGCTGCCCTGTCAGAAGCAACCATGCTGGATTTGATTGAATTGAGCTGGTTCTGAGTCATGCCTGCAAGAGCGCTCGGCATTATCTGGCTGCCTCTAAGCGAGGCATTGGCGGTTTTGCTGAGTTTTTCAGGTATGATCAATACCAGAGTATCCTTGTTGAGAGTTCCTGGTTCGAAAACCGCTTCGACGTTGCCGTCACCTGATTTTACAGCAGCCCGCATCGAAGCGTTCACGAAGGCAGTGGTAAAGCTGAGGTTGGCTGTTCCAGTGTTCTGCGAAATGTCTTTGGCAGTGACCTTGATTGTCGCTACCCCGGGGTAGTTGCGGTCAAGGTGAGCGCCACCGATGAACATGCGCAGATCAGAGCCGGAATTGAGAAGCAGTGCGACAGAAGTGCCGCCACTCTGGGTTATTGTCGCAGAGGGCTGCCCCGAAATATCCTCGTTGGCTCTTACAACCACAACTACATCGAATTCATTGGCCGGGTTGCTGAATGCAGTGATTGTGAGCGCCGGAGGCGTTACGTCACGGCCTTCGAACGAAATCGAATTGTTGCTGCTGTTACCGATCAGATCTTTGACGTTGGTTACCGTCAGGCTGTAGGTATTTCCCTCGCTGATATCTTTGGCTGCTGTCAGAACAACCGACTTGAGGTCGGCTCTGATGCTGGCATTGTCAATCTGGATCGTAGTAGTGCCAACTGTCAGAACATAGTTCTGCGGATTGATGGCGCTGCTGGTTTCGAGCTGTTCATCGAATACCACGTTGAATTTATTCTGAGCGGTAATGCCATCGTAGGTAATAGCGCTGATAACCGGCCCGCGGGTGT
Organism: Candidatus Rifleibacteriota bacterium; assembly: GCA_024710355.1. Lineage (GTDB taxonomy): Bacteria > Muiribacteriota > Ozemobacteria > Ozemobacterales > Ozemobacteraceae > Rifleibacterium. The sequence continues at coordinate 19,957 of JANJUX010000043.1, read as the reverse complement.
CGGCTGTGAAGCTTTGCTGGTTGTTGCCGGCGGTTATGTCGTCACCGTCAACGCTGAACACGGCAAGAGGCGTCACGGTTACGGTATAGAGCGTTCCGTTCTGGGCACTGCCGAGGACCGGAGTCAGAGAGGCAGTGACGACTCTCGGATTGGTCGCGCTGACTTTGGCGCCGGATATTGCCAGTCCGGCCGGCGAAACCGGCGAGATTGCGTAGACATTTCCCTCGGCGGTGCTTGCAAGAACGTCGTGGCTGAAGGTCATACGAATGCCGTTAAGCCCGATCTGAGCGACGCTTTCAAGCTTGAATACCGATTTTACAACTGTTACCTCGGTAGTGAGGGCTGCGACGTTGCCGGCCAGATCGGTGACTTTGACCACGTAGGTGCCGTCGTTGACTGCCTGGCCTTTGTCGTCATTGCCATCCCAGATGGCGAACAGAGGTGAGAGAACATCGACCTGCTGTGTAACCAGCTCACGAATGAGGGTTGAACCTGACATGATTTTCACGAGGGCTGTGCCTGATGCCAGCGGTTCAGTGAGGTAAGTACCTTCGACAACTTCGATGCGCAGGTCATTTTTACGTGAATTGAATCTGGTAACCGAGACATTGTCAGGCGAGACGTTAGTGCCCTTGTTGACCTTGATCATGGTGATTCTTTCGAGAACCGGCACGTCGCGGTCAATCACCAGGGTCGCAGTTGCTTTGCTGGCGGTGGTGAGAGGAACCCCCAGATTACCGGCAAGGTCGACCAGGCTGACTTCGTAATGGCCTGAGAGGTTTGCGGCAACTGAATCAGAGCTTTTGCCATCAAAGTTGATGGTGTAGCCGGAGCTTGAGTAACTGCTCATCACATAGGTGTTTCGGCGCTCGCCGGCTTTGGTCAGGCGCATTTTCATACCCTGGCCGATATCACCGGTAATCACATTGATTTTGGCGACACTCGATACGATCGGGCTGAAGTAGGCCCGGTTGTTGAGAACTTTGAGGTTGGTGAACTGCCATTCAGAGACTCTGGGAGCCCGGCGGTCATAAACGAGGGTGCCGCGGCGACTGCCTTCGTTACCGGCCAGATCGTAGAATCTCAGCTCGTAGGTAATCGGAACTTCGGAAACGATAAGCTGCCCGTCTGCTTTGGTTCCATTCCATACTGATTCCCAGGCTGCGCCTGAAGAAGATGGTTTCGCGGTGAGACTGGCGACCAGCTGGCTGCCGTCGCTGGTGTAGATCCTCAGCCATCCGGTAGCATCTCTCGGCAGGGTATCGAATTCGATGCTGATGGTGGCAATACCCGGCAGATTGGTCGGGTTACTGTAATCAGAGCTGACATCGGGGCTGTATGGCTGGTTGTAGACAAAGTCATCGGCAAAGTTGGCAACGGTAGACTGAAGTGTCTGAACTCTGTAAGCCCTGACGTTCGGGCCTTTTGAGTGAATGTTGATTACGGTTGGCAGAGTGACATCGGCACCTTTGTTGCCGGCTTCATCATAACCACCGGTTATGGCATAGTAACATTCGCCCTGAGTTGTGCTCGCATCAAACGGGTTGGAGTTAATGAATTCAGCGGTGGCAGAACCTACCCAGCCGCTCCAGCTGAAGCTCATGACCGTATTGGCGCCCTGAACCAGTCTGAGAGTAGGTCTGGCAAAGCTGGTATTGGTCTGATCCATGGCTTCGTTGAATGATACTTTGACCCGCAGATTGCCGGCACCGGTGACACCGATGGTCGCCGGCGAAGAGGCATTGATGGCAAAGGGTGCGGCGTTGTCGAATACCATCGGGTAACTGGCTGTCTGGATAAAGCCATACTGATAAGCGCTGCCTTCGACCTTTTTACTGAGGTCAAAAGCTGCAGAAGCAGTGCCCCATTGCAAGGGAGAATTGACGTTGAAGATATCGGTGAAACCAGAAACTTTTACGTAGACCGGAACGCGCTGGAAGTTGCCGTCCTGCGGCAGACCGGTATTGGCAAACTGAATTGCTGTGCGGGTCACACCGCCCTGATTGTGGTCGAGCCAGCTGACAAAGCGGCCAGTATCGATCTTTTCATCAGTTCCCTGTCTGAAGAGTTCGATGGTCGGCTGAATGTTACGGGCGATCGGCACTCTGACATCGGCAGCGAGAGTGGCAGTGTCAAAAGCGACTTCGTAGAAGAAGCCATCGATGGGCTGCCCCTTGAACAGAGCAGAATCGGCTTTGACCGGAGTGATCGCCACAGTGTGAATTCTGGCCGGAGTGTAGCCTACCGGTGTGATTGTAGTTAATTTGGCGGCGGTGCCGCTGGTGCCGGGGTAAATTTCGCTGTTGTTGCCCCACATGTCTTTGAAGGCGTTGGTCGAACAGGCAAGGTAGAATTCGCTGGTGCCCCAGCTGAGCATGGTTTTGAGAGCTTCGGCGGTCAGCGGAATTCTTACGGTCGTTGAAGCGTAGCGGGTATTCAGCTCGGTGTAGCTGTTGCTTCCGGTCCACTTGACCATGGGATTAACATTGCTTGAGCTGCCCAGAGAAATCGAGCGGCCGGTGTTGGTGTCGCTCTTTTCATAGATGTAGACTCTTGACAGATCAACCGGCATGGTTCTGCTGAGAGCAAGAGTGCTTTCGCTGTATGGATCATCGAAAAGCCTTGCTTTGCGGTTGTTTTGCATGTTGATCGTCAGTATTGGTGTGGCACCGGAGAGGTCGAGCATGATGTTCGAGCTGATCTGGAAAGGCGTGTTCAGCGGGGTCAGATTTGCGGTCACGGCGTTGACCGGCAGAATCGGCATGACACTGTTGCCTTCGAAGTCTCTGATAAGAGTCGGGCTGGTGGTCGGGTAGGGCGGCGGTTCAAGGTCGGTGCCGTTGACCTGCAGATGAAACTGGCTGCCGAGGCGGCCATATTTAAGAGCAATCCAGTCCTGGGCTTCTTCTGAAAGCTCGATTCTGAGAACCCTGCTCGTGTTCTGAACGTCATTCGGGTTGAAGGTGTCGACGGCCTGGGTGTTAAAACGATAGGCATTGGCCCAGGTTTCGTTGTTAGAGCCCTTGTTATACCAGATTGCCAGCTGTCTGAGTGAAACTGCGGTAAGGGTTGTCGGGTCGACATCTTTGTCGAATTCAATATACAGAGAACGTCTTTCAGCGTCGGTAAGGTTGGCAACATAACGCCCGCCAGTCAGCTTCGGTCTGACAGTGTAATCGGTGGGTACATCGACTGTGGTCAGAGTGATGTTGCGAGAAACCGGTCTGAGCCAGTTGCCGGCGGCGTCTTTGGCGATCGGAGTAATGTTGTCGGTCGGGTTCTGATTGTTGTTGGTGGCTACTGACAGATAGAGTGTGCGTTTGCCCCAGTCGGCTATGACACTCTTGGTCTGCGAGGCCAGCTGAATTGACATCATGTTGCTGTCTACATCTGTAAACAGAAGGTCATTGGCCGGGTCGAGTTGAACCGCGGCATTCAGCGACAGCTGAACGTCGGTATGGTCGGCTTTGTAGCCCAGTCTGACGTAACTGATGTCAAAGGTTGCCGGATTGATCTGTTCAGAGAACCAGATACTCAGAACGCGACCGTCATAAGAGGCATAAGTTACTTCTGGTCTGCGACTGTCGACTGCGAGCTGGTTGTAAATATCTTCGACATAATCACGGTTACCGGCTTTGTCGACCACGTAGATTCTGAATGTCGGCGTGGCGAGATCTATGCTGCCGTCCTGCAGCGGAAAGTGCGCTGACTGCTGAGTCGGATAGACGCCGGAGACGGTTTTGTAATACTGCCCGTCTGCCTGCAGCATATAGGTCGAGGTCGCTCCGACGGGAGAAAGGTCGATATATGCTTTGTTATTCACATCAGTTTCTGTGAGCTGAACGATTACGCCTATTGAGTCTGAGGCGGTGCCGTTGCCGACGTTTGCTACCCATGGTTCTGCCCAGTTGTTTATGGCAAATACCCTCTGAAAGGTGGTGCCTTTGTCGATCTGCGGCGGGTGGTTGTCAAGGCTGATGCTCGGGCTTGGCGTGATAAGAGAAGAAGATGCGAGGTTGTCGGCATCGTCGGACATGAAAACGCGCATGGTAACCGCGGCGCCGTTGATTTTGCGCCATTCCCCTTCTGCAAGGGGTTCGCCGGTATTTCTGGTGCCGGTAGCCAGCATGAAAGTGGCTTCCCAGATGTTGCTGCCGATCAACTGATACATGGGAGCCTTGAATACATCTTCACCACCAGAAGTCTGATAGATGACGACGCTTACAGAACCAGGATCAGTGAGGCGGTCGATCTCGGCCTGGACCCTGATAATATCATTGATGTTGGCTGAATAGGAGGCCGTGTTATCGCCATTTTCTTCAGCGATAAAGAGTTTGGGGACAGTTCCCAGTTTAATTGCCGGAACCTGTGTGTCGATGCCGACCGGCTGTTCTGGATTGCTGGTTACAATGGTTGTGGCCATGGTAATGGCTGGAGTGTCGGGGTGCAGAACCTTGGCACTGAACGAAACGGCCGGGTTGTCGACCCCGGATAGACTTGCTGAGGCCACAAATGTGCCGCTGTAGACATAGGGAGAGCCGACATTGTTGACAAAAGTCAGCGGCACCCACCAGGTTTTGGCGTCGCCATCGTAGTATTTGGCCTGTGAATCGTCACTGCTGCTGTTGGTAAGGCTTCTGATATCAACCAGCACTTCAGCCGGAGGAACATTGTTGATGTTGTAGATTGAATCGAGAACACAGGTGATTTTGACGCTGTCACCCGGGTTGATGATGTTGTTCTGGTTTGCATCGGCAAGCAGGTCTGCTCTGGTCTGCGGATAACCTGCAAAAGTCGGGGTCTTTGACAGGAAGCGGATCGGCAGAGTGCTCGAGTAGGCCATGTTCCCTGACGAATCGAGGGCAATTATTACCAGCGAACTCAGAGTGCCAAGACCTTCCGGGATTGTCCAGTTGTAGGTGTATTCGTTGCCGCCGGTCATGTTGGGCGGAAAAAGGGTCGGACTCGGCGGTGTCAGGCCATTATCGGTATAGAGATTGACAAAGTCGATCATTGGCAGAATGCCATCGTGTTTTGTCATTTTGACCTTGATCTGAATGACATCGCCAAGGTTGGCTTCGCCCAGTCTGCCGTTATCAAGCACGAAAGTAATTGGGTAAACTTCGATGGTCGGCGGCTGGTTGTCGACTTTAACGGCGTTGATGGCCTGGCCGACCGTTTCATTGCCATTTTCATCGGAGACCTTCACCACCAGTTTCACTTCTTCATTGTTAGTGTTGCCGCGTCTGGGCTCGATTACCACTTCAGCTTCGAAACCGGTCGGAGTAATGATGCAGGGAACGGTGCTGGCGACTTCGCTGTAACCGAATTTTGTCAGGTCGACGGTTACCGAAGCGGGAGCTCCATTGTTGGCACCGGTGATGAGGACCTTCAGTGTAACAGTGTCGGTGGCGAAGGTGGCAGTGGTTGTATACTGGCCGTCGAGGTCGACGATGGTGTTACCGTTGGTATCCTGCTTTTGAATGTTGGTAACCGAGGTGATGACGAGAGATTGGTTGTCAACCAGATATGAGGTCGGTGCCGACATGGTCGAGCGGTTGCCGGCATTGTCAGTGACGGTCAGGACAAAGGTGACGTTTTCGCCGTTGGTTGTGCCTTCAAGAACAGTGTGGGTGTATGAGAATTCACCATCGTTGGCACCACCGTCGCCATGGGCGCCATCGTCGTAGAGCTGCTGATTCGAAGCACCGCCAAGCATCGACAGGTTGACTGCCGGTACGGCACCATCGAGAGAGCTGAGATCGACCAGAGCGGTAAATTTAATCTTGTCGCCGGTATTGATGACCCCGACTTTTCCCTTGAGTTCCTGGACGGTTGTCGAAAAGCTTGTAATGATCGGCAGCCGGCAGTCGACTTCAAAGGTGCTGGACAGAGAATTCATCGTGTTGAAGGCTTTGTCATAGACAATCGCTCTGAAAACGTAGCCCGGGTTCTCAACCGGTGCCGAGGCGCAGTCATGGACATGATAGTAGCGCCGCAGGGTCGGGTCGTAGTTGTTCAGAATTGTGGTAGCGCTACCGCCGATCATTGAGAGGTCCAGAACGCAGTAACCATCATCTTTGTCATTTACCGGAATGATAAATTCGAGGCGGTCGCCGACGTTGATGGCACCGGTTTTAGCCAGGTCAGTCAGGAAGTTCACGCCCATCGGGCCAACTTCAGGCACGGCGTTGTCGATCTTGACCTGCACGACGGCACTCTTTTCATTGCCGGCATTGTCAGTTGCAACCAGGCTGAAATAGTGTTCATAGTTGAGACTGCCGGCCGGAACATCGAGGCTGGTCGAATAAAAACCGCCAACATAGGTCATTTCGACCGGGTTAGCCTGGCCAAGTTCATTAAGGTAAATTTTTACGGTCTGGCCGTCATAAATTGAAGAGGTTGAACTTGCCAGCTGGGCCCTGAAAGTAAGGCGGTCGCCGACCTTAACATACGGATGACTGGTTGAAAGAACCGGGTTGACCGTATAGGTCGCGGTCAGAAACAGGGGTGGTTCGTTGTCGATGCTCAGACCGTTGGTAACCGTCTGAACGGTATTGCCTGAATCATCTACCGCGTATACGACAAAATTCAATGACTGATCGGTGATTCCGCCGATCAGAGAGTCAGTGACCACATGATCTACACGGTATGAAGTGCCTGAAATGCTGAGGGTGCTGCTGGCATCGCCACCAATTTTTCTCAGGTCGACCCAGACGCTGCCGTTGTCAATATTGCCGACGGTTGCGGTGATGGCGATCTGATCGCCGTATCTCGCAGGCTGACCAGGTCTGCTGATGTTCTGAACCAGGCCGCCGCTGATGGTCGGTGGCAGGTTGTCAACATAGATAACCGGCAGGGTTACTCGGGTAATGACGTTGCCGGCGATATCTTTGGCTGTTACGGTAAATGCTCTGGGTGTTGAATTTTCAGAGGTGTATTGAAATACGGGGTAATCAAGACCGAAAGTAGTTGTGCCAAGGTTTGGCGCACTTGAGCCATCGGAGAAGGGAACGATCTGATTATTGACGCCACCGATACCACTGAGGTCAACGGTCAGAATGATGTCTTTCATGCCGGCGGCAACGTTACCGCTGATCTGCAGAGTATCATTGATGATAGCGGTGCGGTTAGTATTGGTGATGTTGTTGCCGTTCCTGAAAATCTTCATGACCAGGTCGCCCTGAAATTCAGGCGGGACACTGTCGATGCGCAGCGAGTTCGAGGTTTTTTTGACGCTGTTGCCAGCATCGTCAGTCGCGGTCACGTCGAAGAAAATGAAGGAATTCTGGATCAGATCAGCTTCAGTAACGTATACGATGGTTTCATATACTGCTTCGTTTCCGATTACGCCGCCTGCTTCACGGTTCAGGGTAACGGGATTGTTTCCGAACAGGGAAGTGTTGGAGGCCACGAGAGTATCGTTGTCGAAATTACTTACGGTTGCCTGAATCTTGATGGCATCGCCGGCGGTGATATAGGGTTTGTTGGCGGTAGTGTTGGTGATAATGACCGATTTGATAACCGGCGCGATGGTATCGTAACTTACCGAAACGGTGTTCCAGGTGGTTGCGTTACCGGCATTGTCGAGGGCGGTAACGGCGATTGTCTGCAGGGTGCCTTCTTTGCCGGTAGGTATGCTGGTAAGATTGAGCCGGAAAGCATTGGCACCGTTTGCCTGGAAAATTGTGTTGGCGCTGAGACCTAGAGAGGTCAGATTGGCTGAGACCGAATCGCCGTCGGCGGCGCTGTTGAGAAGAAGATCGATCTGTAGCGGATCATTGAGTTTAAAAACGCCGCCATTACCGGTGCCACTGTTAGCGGTCGGACCATACTGTGATGAAGGGCGGCGGTTATCGACAGTGATAATTCTCTGGGGGGCAGAGTTGGAATCGTCACCAAAAGTAAAGGTTACATTGCCATCGACGCTGCCCGGAGAAACAGTGAGGATGGCTGAGTAAAGGCTGCCGGCAAGTTGCGGCAGTGTCAGGTTGCTGATACCCATCGCCGGAGCAGAAACAAACGGAAATTCACCGGTTGTGCTCGTGGTGGTTGAACGACATGAAATGGTCAGGGTATCGCCAATGCCGGCAATACCGTCACCATTCAGGTCTGAAGAAATCACGACCTGAGCATTGGAAATATCAGCCCAGCCGGGCGAGGCCGCCAGCAGCAGAAATATGAAAAATACACTGCTGATGAGAATTCTGCTGAGTTTTCTGTTTGCCTTCTTGTTTGCCATTTAATGGTTCCTCCGGGTGGAACTGATAGTTTTCGACTATTCAAGTAAAGTCATCGGCAGAGACAACAGAATTTCTGATAAAAAAAACGCTTTTTAGAAAATTTGGCACGCTTTTTGCCTAAAAGTTACCGGGGGCGATTTTAAATCGCCCCCGGTTTTTAGAACCTGAACTCCCATTCAATGTGTTCTAAATATCGAGTCCACCAGCTTTAAGTGTTATGTAGACCTGATTTACTGTGCCTGTCGTCGAGCTGTCTTCTGATTTTGCCTGTAGAATCTGGGTTTTTGCTGCGGCGTTATCGCCCGCGTCATTTCGCCAGAAGAGCGCATAAGCGAACATTGCATGCGCTTCAGGCGAGCTGACACCGATGATTGTGTGTTCAAGTGTCAGCTTGTAAAGAGGATCTTTAAGTCCAAGATCGTCGGAAAGTATTGTGGTTGCAGTTCTTATGTTGCTGTCACCACCGGCCTGAATCAATGCCAGAGCATATCCAAGCAGTGACTCACGATAGCTGCCGGCACTCTGATTGCCGATCTGAACAGAACTTTTGAAATCTTCCAGGCCTTCGATGGTTTTGTAATACTTCGCTTTTGCCCAGCCTCGGCCGTTGAATGCCTGCTGTCTTTCGGCCTGGGTCGCTCTGGAATCTCCGAGAATATCGCTGAAATTAGAGATGGCTCCGCCCCAGTTGGCAGAATCCATTATGGTCCAGGCATTTTTGACCTTTTGTTCAACCGATATGCTGGTACCAGTTCCAGTTCCGGTTCCAGTTCCAGTACCAGTGCCGGTCCCGGTCCCGGTCCCGGTTCCTGTGATGATTACCGGGCCGGTAGGGTTTTCGCCCGGAAGAATCTGTCGGCCGCTGCCACCACCGCCACCACCACAGCCAAGCAGCATGACGGCAGTTGCTATCATGAGAGAAAATGCAGTTCTGAGTAAGTCTCTGGTTTTCAGTATAAGCATGATTTTACCTCAATACTGCCAGTTTGCAGGTTTTCTTAACTTTTATTGCCGGATTAAGCGGGTCAAGAACTTCAATTCTGGCGATGTAGACACCGTTGGCAACAGTTTTCCCGTCTTCGTTGCGCAGATCCCAGGCAATGTCATAGAGATAACGTGAGCCTCCGGCGGCAAAGTTTTCTTTGACCGCTCTGACATTTCCGAGCGCTGCAACCTTGTGCCCGGCAGTATCGTAAATTCTGATTTTTACCAGGTCGTCAGTCAGAGAGCCACTGTTTGCGCTGATTCTGATGAAACCACGATTTCTTGCCGGATTGGGATACTGCATGATCTGGTCAATCTGCAGCGGCAGCGCCACCTGGAATCTTATTGCTGCGGTTTGTGCCATGTTTCCGGTCTGGTCTGCCGCCCTGATCACCAGCTCATGCTCTCCATTTGTCAGAGGGGCAAGGGGTTTGAAGGTAAAACGTCCGGCGGCATCCACGGCAACCGGTTGTGGCACTCCACCATTTATCGAAGCCAGGGTTTCTGATTGATTCAGACCAGAACCATACTCTTCAATCTGCCCCTTGAATTCCGGTCTGGCAGAGCGCAACGGCTCATTCAGATCAATATCCTGGTCAAGACTGATTCTCGGAGCAGCGATGTCACGCATGACCGCAACGATCTGAGAAGATGTCAGGCGTGCCGGGAAGGCATTTTCGCTTGTGCCGGCAGTGATGAATTTCCAGCTGCTCCCTGACTGGTTGAACAATCCAAGACCCGTTGTGGCAGTTGCCGGAAGTTTGAACGCCATACTGAAGCCCTTGCTTATTTTTCCGGCGTCGACGCTGATTTCGTAGCCCGCAGAGACCGGAACCAGTTCAGAACTGTTCTGAACTTCACGACCAGTGGCTACAGATGCGCGCAGACCTCTGATTGCCCGAAGTTCTTTCTGCATCGATGCCATGATCAGACCATTGCCAGAAGCGTCGTGAGAGAGTTCGTGCTTGAGAATCTTGACGGTCGTGTCTTCTTTCAAACTGTCTTCTGCAAATGTCAGTTTCAGGTTTTCGTCGGCAGAAAGTATCTGAGCGGCGATATTTGCAGCGACATAGGCAATGGTAAAGCTTCCTTCACCGGCGCCCTGATTGCCGGAAACATCCTCGCCTCTTACTGTGAGCGTACCGGTGCTGCCATTGGCTGAGTTCAGTGAAACACCAGCCATGAACAACTGATTGCCTGTGCGTGCCTGCATACCGATGCTCACGGTTGAAGCGCTGCCATGTCTGACATAAAGAACCGGAGCAGACTTCAGAGGTTCATTCGTTGATGCCAGAACGATGATGTCGTTAACATTGGCCGGATTCGAAAACGCCGATACTTTGATAACCGGAGGCGTCAGATCGCGCCCCTGGAAAGTGTAGGGCAGTCCGGTTCCGGTATTGCCGAATATGTCGGCTACGCCACTGGCTGTTATTGTATAATCCTGGCTTTCGACAAGGTCCTCGGCGGCTGTAAGCTTGACTGTTATCTGATCGGTCAGCATGACTGCCTGAGTGAGCGCAATACTGCCGCCGGTTGAGTTTTTCAGAGAGTAGGCTGCAATGTTTCCGGCTTTGCTGCTGTCGAGAGTTTCGTTGAAAACGATTTTGAATTCTTTCTGGCTGGTGAGACCAGAAAAGTCATGACTGACAATGCCGGGGCCTTCGCCATCTGCCGTGAAGGCAATCTGGTTGCTTGCACTCGATAGAGACGCACCGTAGATGCTTCTGACACCTGAAGTTTCGCTGGCGACAAAAATCTGGTAGGTCTGGTTGTGCACGAATTTCTGGCTGGTGGTAAAGAGAATTGCCATGGGTTCGACAACCGTTACCGAATTGAAGGTCAGCGCCGGGTCTGCCCGCAGCGATGCTGCATTTACCGTAGAGTCCTTTAATTCCTGGTTGAACCAGATTCTAGCAGACGTTGAACTGACCTGGGTTACTGAAGAAGCCTTGAACTCGCTGGCGATAACCCTGAGTTTTGCGGCTGCAGTGGCCAGGTTTCCGGCATAATCGGATACTCTGAAGGTGTAGTCGCCGTCTGCAACGAGGTTGCCAAGATCGTTTCTGCCGTTCCAGGTTGCCAGAAGTGCTCCGGCTGAAGCGACCAATGGCAGGCGATTGATTCTGGTGCCGACAACATTGGTTATTTCGAGATAGAAGGCACCTGTAGCACTCAGAGGTTCGGCAGTAACTGTGAAGATGTCAAGGTTGCCGGCACTCGGGGCAAACCAGCTGACGGGTTGTGAGGCCACATACATCGTATAGGTGCTGACCACGGGGTTCTGAGTGTCGATAATCAGCGTGTAAAGGTTTTCTGAACCAGAAGCGGCCAGATTGCCGGCGCGGTCGACCATACCTACATCGTAGCGCCCGTCAGGAAGTCTGGTGGCGGCCTGAGTGCTGCGACTGTAGACACCGGTGAAGTTTGTGCTCCAGAATCCGGTCCCGGCTGGGCTGAGTTCATAGGTGTCGGTCGAGTTCAAACTCCTGATGCGCAGTTTTGGCGCTTCAGTTTCAGCGGGTGCCTGAAATTTTGTGTTAATGAACGGGTGTCGGAACGGGTTGAAGTAGATGGTTGAATTGGCAGCATCGTTTTCGCCGCCGGTGAGACTTAGACCCGTAACGGTCGGAGTGGCATTGTCGAGGCGCCAGGGCAGCTGTTCGAGAGAATAGTCGTCGTTGGTATCAACCAGGAACATATTGTAGGTTGTCGGCAGTGTCGGCTGCGGACCCTGAGCGATACTCCAGGAGAATGTCGCTGCGTTGCCGACGAGGGGCAGAGGATAAGATGCGATTACATTGCCTTCAAGCATGTAATGGAGATGCACGAGGTTCGGGTTTCCATCTGGGGCGCCGCCAAGTTGAACGGAGAGCGTCGAAACTCCCGGGTTGACCATGAAGCTGAAAGGCTGGTTGATAAGGGTTTCACTGCCGCTGGCAGTGGTTGCCTGCATCGATTCGGTTCTGATCGAGGCTATGACCGGGCCTCTCGATCGCACCATAACAGTGCCGGAGGCTCCGTCAAAAACGTTGCCGGTCAGGTCGGTGGCCCTGATCTTCCAGGTGTATTCACCCTGGGGCAGTGCGTTGGTAACTGCCATGGCAGTTGTGAAGGTGGCGATTTTACCTGAGAAACTTGCACAGACACAGGTGATACTGGCTGAGGTTGTGGCGATGCTCAGAGTTGGTGTTGCAAGAGCGTAGAGCTCTTCGTCGAAGGTAAGGGTAAAAGTGGCGGCCCCGGCGGCGCCAGAACTGAGATATGTTCCAGCACTGAGCTGGGTTGAAGTCAGAAGCGGCGCCACCCGGTCGATGACCAGAACAGCAGTTGATGCAACACCGGTGGCGAAGTTACCGGCTCCGTCAACCAGCGTCATGCCGTAGGTGCCGTCTGGCATGGCGGTTGCATTGTTGTCGGCGGCGGTCATGCTATAACTGTAGCGACTGTCACCGGTTAACGAAGTCATCTGCCAGGTTTTTGTGGCTACGCCATTACCCAGCAGGAGTCTGGCCGGGCCACTGGCATCGTTGGTTTCCGCGGCTACGACCAGGTTCCCGTGCAGAGCCGGGTTGTGATAATAGACGGGGTTGATCGATGCGGGCGAGACATTAGTTATGACAAGACTGCTCACGTCTGGTCCAATCGCGTCATAGACCAGATTAAGAGTCGAAGTGGCGCTGTAGTTGCCAAGACTGTCGAGAACAGTGAAGCGATGCAATATTGGGGAGCTGTTCGGGTCGGGATTATTGAAAAACGCAGCGTCAACCGAAGCTATGCCTGTGCTGCCGCTGGCAGTAAGATTTATTGTCCAAACATGAACATTGGTGGCATCGTAGAGCATCAGCTGGTGAGGAGTCGAATAGGGACCATCACTGTAGGTAACGGTCAGAGTTGCAACCCCCGGCGCAACATTCGGACTGAAATACGCCACAAGTGTGTCAATCAGATCGGTGTTGCCGCTGATAAGAGGCTGGCGGGTGGTTAGAGTGGCATTAAAGACCGGTTTCTTTGAGTAAATCTGCACGGTGAATGCGCCATGAGCGGTGCTGGTGGCAATATTGCCGGCATAGTCTCTTGCGCCGGCGATAATGTAACTGTAGGTTCCGGGCGCAAAACTATCGTCGATGGCCTTTTCTGCCACGAAGTTGGCTGTGTAATCGTCAGACCAGCTGACAAATTTAAGGGGCGCTTCTTTGCTCAGAGGCGTCGTCGAAGCCAGATATGCGGTCGGTGGTGTGCCGGCAGTCTGCATGCGTTCAGAAAAGATAACCTGAAAGTTGCCACCATTGGCTGCAACTGCGCCAATTGTAGTATCTGGAGAGGCTGAGATAACTATCGGTTCATTGAAGTCAACAATCAGCTGGAATGTTGATGTGGCACCGATCGAGAAATTGCCGGCAAAGTCAGCGGTGCTGACCGTGTAGAGACCTTCTGGCAGAGTTCCGCCAACCAGGCCTGTGTGAGTGGTGGTGGCCGAAGCCAGGTCGAAGGTGTGGGTCGCAGTTCCTGAAGCCACAACCAATCTGATGCTGTCGGTGGCAAGAGTTGTCAGAGTAACGGTCGCAGAACCGTTCAAAATCGGCGAGAAGTAACGGATGCCAGCGCTGGCAATGCCGAAGCCGCCATCGTTGAATGTCAGGGTTTCGACTGTGGCAGAGGCCCTGTCGAGATAGAGGGTGCGGTTGAGATAGCCGGTTTCAGGGCCGATATTCCCAAGATTGTCGATGAGTTTGAACGAGTAATGTCCGTCTGCGTCTGGTCCTGACAGGTTCGCCCATGATGCTGAATTGCCTGGGAACTCAGCAATGTATGATGTTGCATCGATCGCAAGAGTGGCGACCAGCGTTTTGTCAGGGCTGTAAACCAGCAGCTGGTGCGGCCAGTTGAGTGGCGGCTGACTGCTGTAGTCCAATCTGACCGAGGCCGAGCCACTCGGATCGACGAGAGTGCTGTAATGGCTATTTTCGAGCACGCTGCTGTCAAAAATGTCTGGCTGCAGACTGAGAACAGTCACAGGTGCGGCCGGGCCTTTCGACTGAACATCGAGGCTGAAGTTGCCGGCGGGGTTGAGCGGGTTGGCGGCCAGATCGCGCACTGTTCCCGGGTTAGTGATACGATAATTGTAGACTCCAGCGGGGTGCAGGACATCTATGTCAAAGCGATTGACGAAGTATGCGGTGGTTGCAACCGTTGCATCGGCCCAGCCGACGAAGTCCATCGGGATGATTCTTGAACTGGTGGCAAGCTCGAGCGTCGGTGAAGCCATATTGTCCATGCGTTCCGAGAAAGTGACGGTAAAGGTTGCCATCCTGGCGGCAGTTATGCCGATCACTGTTGACGGTTCGATTGCTGTAACCGTCGGGCTGGCGTTGTCGACTCTCAAGGTAATGCTCTCCGAGCCAGTATGCATATTACCGGCGGCATCAGTTACTCTAAGTGAGTAGGTGCCTGGTGCCAGAGTCGGGGGCAGACTTCGGCCAAAGCTGACCGAGTAGTTCGAACTGCGGGTCATGTCGAGAGTGGCGGTTGCCAGAACTGCTTCAGATGCTATTGTGAGCCGCAGCGGGTCAGTTGCCGCACTGCCGGCAATCGCGGTCAGATTGCCCAGATTGAGGCTGTTGTAATAGTAGATGCCGAGACTTCTGGTGGCGACGCCGGTCAGTTCGAAGGAATTCAGAACCGGAGCATTGGCGTCATAGGTCACTTCAAGCAGGCCACCGGTGAGATTGCCGGCATTATCGACCAGTTTGACCGTAATCGGCAGCGGCCCGACATTGCCCAGGGCGGGCACGAAATTTGAACTGTCTATGGTTGCCGTGGCGGCGGTGTCAGGACCGATTACCACAATGGCGCTTCCGATCATAAGGTCGTTTGAATTGTAGAATCTGACCATATGTGGCAGATTTTCTGTGGGTATTTTCTGGTAGGTGATCGAAAGTTCGGCTGTCGGGGTTACCGCAAAACTGAGCGGTTGATTGAGCAGTTCAGTCGGGCTGATTGTGCTCTGGATAGTTTTGAGTGCAACCCCACCCGGTGCGACCGGCGGTGCGTCGGAGAGAATCCTGACTTCACGGGTTTCTGTTACGAGGGCGTTGCCGGCAGTGTCGGCGCCACCGGAAATTGTATAAGTCCAGGTTCCGTTCGGGGTGCTGAGGGTTATCGCCTGAAGGTTTTTGTAAACCGCACGCTGGTTGTCATTTTCCCAGTGAGAGAAAACAAAATTGATGGTTTCTGTGTCTGTCGCAAGTGACAGGCCAGGCCTTTTTGTCGCTGTCGTGTCCATCGATTCGCTGAAATTAATTTTGAAAAGCCCGGTGTTGGCATTGGTAACGCCGATGACATCGCCCGGCAGAATCGAAACGACAGTCGGCAGGACGTTGTCGACGACCAGCGCGGCTGAAGCGGTTGTGAAACCACTACCGGCGGTAGTGCGGCTGGCGCGATCATAGACAAACGATGCGATCATTCCGGTGACCGGATTGTCGAAGATGTCTTTCAGCCCGAAAATTTCGAGTTGAGCCGGTGTGCCGTAGTCAACATCAGTTCTGAAGTCTTCTGAGGTTTTGAAGGCGGCGATTGTTTTGCTGACGCCGTTGACGGTGCGATAAGACCAGCCGGTGAAGGTGCCTGATGCCAGACGTGAACCGTCACTCTGCAGGAAAATACCTGCGGTCGGGCTGGCGGTGGTCGAGAACGGAATGACGATGCCGGCGGTAGTTGTGGCCGGAACCATTTCGAATTCGAAGATGAAGTTGCCGGTGTCTTCTTTGACTGGCGGCATATCCGATACGGCACATACAGGTATGGCTACTGAGGCAACCGGGGTTGCAACCGTAAGCTGAACACTGCCCGGGGTTGAGCCGAGATAGGCGCTGTTGCCAACGCCCCAGAGGTTGATGAAGGCGCCGGCATCGACTTTTAGACCCCAGTTTCGGTCGGCACTCTGGTTGTAAAGGCCGAGAATGTTGTTAACATCAGCATCGGTAAGTTTGAGTCTTACGGTTGTGCTGGAGTAATCAGAATTTATGACGCTCGAAATTTTTTCGAAGCCAAGCTGTTTGTAGACAAGCGAATCGCGGTCATAGAAATAGATTTTACCCTGAAAATTATTGCGGCCTTTGGCATCTGTCGGAATCGGCGTATAGACTTCGGGCACGGTGTCGAGCCAGTTGGCGTAGTCATTGTTGTAAAGCCATGCACGGTCGGTAAAGGTGAGGTCGAGAGTGGCATCAGAAAGATTGATTCTGGGCGCCTCCGGGTTGCCCTTTATATACCAGCTGAGAGTTGGGGCCAGCGGGTCGGTCCGGTTGTCCGAGATCAACACCGGGTTGCTGTATGAATAGAACGCCATCGCCCGTCCGAGATCATCGCGGGCAAACGGTAGACCGATGGATCTCTGCGCAAATTTTATCGTTTTTGCGCCGTTGCCAAGTTTTTTTGCAACCCAGTCGCGGCCTTCGTCGCAGAGGGTTATTGTCAGTGCCGTATTGCCGGCACTCCAGGCAAACGTGTCGCTGGCCGGGCTATCGTTGAAATAATAAGCAATATTGTAATTTACTGGCACAAAAGGTGCAGTATCGCCTGCTGACGGGGGATCAACGAAGAGAACTGCAGCAGATGCTGCGTAAGCGGTGTCCATGGCTTTGCTGAAGAAGATCTCAAGAGTTGTGGCGTTTGGCCAATTGTGATTGAGATAAATGCTTGTGATTTTTGCCGGTTCTCTGAAAGCCGAATTGGTGATTGTGACAGGAAGGCGGCTTACAGTCGGCAGCCAGTTGCCATATTCGTCAGTTATTGCTGGCACCGAGGAAGCTATTACTTCAAGATACAGAGGGGTTGAAGCCCAGCCTGCCACGGTTTTACGACCATCGATGGTCAGGTCGAAATCGTATGACTGCCACAACAGGGTCGGAAATGCGAGAGAGGTGTTGCCAAGAGACATGGAAGCAGTAGTTCCGATGGGTGCAGTATTGCTGCCAATTAGTCGCCATAGTAACGGAGTGTCAGAAGCAACCCATTCAGAAAAGCTGAGGCTGAGTCTGGAACCGTCAAACTGGGCGCTGGTGATTGCCGGCCGTTTTGTGTCGACGACGAAGGTCTGGCTGCCGGTAGCACCGTTGCCGGCTTCGTCGACGAGGGTTATTGAAAATTCTACAGTTGAACCGTCGGTATTATCGAACTGGGAATAGGTTGAAAGGTTGATGCCGGTAGCCATCGAAGCTACCGAACCTGATATGACGCCGGCCGGCAGCGCCAGTTTTGCCGGGCCGCCCGGGATCTGTGAAAGGTTTAGATAGGCGCTGGTTACCGTTGCGCCGCCCTGCAGGGTGGCACTTGCCAGGAGCAGGTCTGGACGTGGGCCTGAAGCGATATTGAATACCAGGTACCCGTCTTTGTTGAACTCGAGTTCATTATTTGGCCAAAGGGTAAAGCCATGGTTGGCAAGTTGCGGCGCTATATTTTTAACCGTAAAGGTTGCGACTCCTGCTGAGGGGGTGGCAATGTTGGCGGCATCATCTCTGCCTGTAAGGGTAAAGTTAATGTTGTCAAGGTTAAGCGTGCCCCACAGGGTGGTATCGTTGCCGACGGTAAAAAAGGCTTCGTGGCGGTTGCGGCTTGCATTGAACACCATGGCAGCAGTTGCGATACTGCCGGTGCTCGAACTGATCGTGGCTGATGCAACTGCGTCGAGAGAAGCGGTGATGCTGGCAAAAACCACAATTACATCGTTGATGTTTGCAACAACCCCTGGTTGCGGGTTGTCGCCGTTGTCCTGGAAAATGGCAATGCCGGTGTTGATGAAAGCCGGGAACTGACAGTCCACTGAGGCGACTGCGTTCGATTGGATTGTGACCTGATTGGCATTCGGGTCAGAAACTCTGGCTGTGAACTTATAATTTGAATATTCCCGGTTTGTTTCTCTGGTAGTGTATGTGAGCATGAAACTGCTGGTGGCGGGGTATGCAGCCATTGCCGCATCGGCAGGCCCGCCTATGGCGGTCAGGTCGACAATTGCACTGCCAAGGGTTTCACCCGAATCGAGCTGAATGGTAAAGCTGGCTTCGATGCCCGAGCGCATCGGTGCCGGCATCCCGGCCCAGGTTACGGTCATGCTGTTGACTATCGGGGCCTTGTTGTCGACCGGAATTGTCGGCTGCGTGTGTGTGGCGACGAAGTTTCTGCCGCCGTCACGCACAGATATGGCCCACGAAGCCACAGTTGTCTGGTAGTCACCTTCAGGAACAACAGCGGTCAGTTCATACCAGTTGCTGCCCGCTGGATTGTTTGTGAGTGGCGTGGCCGGGTCGAGGCCGAGAGAGGTCAGGTCGATGGTTGGCGGCACACGATTTCCGCCGTCATATTCATCGTTGTTGTCAAGAATTTCGGTTCTGAAAAGAATCTGGCTGCCGACCCGGGCGGTGCCGCCGCCGATAACCATGGTAGTCACCGTTGCAATGGTCGGAATATAGCAGTCAGCCCGGTATTTGATATTCGGGTCGGTCTGGACCACGACCAGGTTGCCCGAGCGGTCATACATGGTAGCGACAAAACTGTGTGGATATTTATAGCGTTGAAGCGGATCAGACAATGTTGTGAAGGTTGCCACATCGAATATGAGCGTGTATGAAGCGGTGTCCGAAGCCGTCATTCTTGCATAGTCGGTAGGGCCAACGACCAGGTTGAGAGATGCATCGACGTAATCGAGACCGTTCTGTGCGACATAATACATATTGATGGTCGCGGTTGCGTGGTCATCATAAATTTCGCGGGTGAACGGCAGGTTGAAGTGCAGTTTTTTGTGATGATTAACCAGAGTGTTGTTGTCGTAGATATCGGCGATTTCGCCAGGTCTTCTGCTGACCGTCAGTTTGAGCATTCCGGGGTCAGGTGGATTCTGGTCGAAAAGCGGTATGGTGATCGACGCGACAAACGGCGTCATGCTGGTGCCGGTAGCCGGGCCGTTGGTGGCGTTATCGACGATAGTCAGCGGAAAAGTGGCACCGAGGTTGGTGGTGCCGGTAGCTACGGTGAAGGTGTAGGTAAACTTGCCGCCGGCGAAGGTCAGTGCCTGTGCGGCATTCAGGCCGGCATCCCGCAGGTCGGCGGTGACGGTGTGCCCGTCGAAGGTCGAGGTCGTCGAAGCAACCTCAACTTCAAGAACAAGCTGATCGCCAATGATGACGTAGGGCGGATTCTTCTGGCTGATCATGGTGTAGGTTGCCACAAGCACCAATGGCGGTTCATTATCTATGGGCATCTGTGTGGTTGCGCCATAAACGAGGTGTGCCATGTCATTTGAGGGGCTGATTGTGTCTGATACGGCGACCGGGAAGGAGGTTAGAGCATCGCGGGCAATGCCGGCGATGCTTGAATTAGCCAGAATGAAGCTTTTGCTGAAAGTGTTGGCAGCTGTCATTGGCAGAATGACATTTGTGGGGCTGCCGATCAAACTCAGGTCGACAGAAACGGAGCCGTTTTCAACGCCGGTAGCGTTGACCGTAACCGTAAACAGGCTGCCAACCTTGATCGGGTTGTCGGTTGAGGTCAGGGTCGCACTGGTAATGACCGGCAAAGTGCTGTCAATGTAGACGGCATTTGAATATCTCTGCACGATCTGAGTATTCAGTTTGTCTTTAACGGTGACCAGAAACTGATGGGGAGTATCATCTTCAAGGGCGCCGGCGTTAATGGTGAAAACTGTCCGGTAAACGTCGGTGCTGGGACCC
>JANJUX010000037.1 GCA_024710355.1 Candidatus Rifleibacteriota bacterium | reverse complement strand
CAACCAGAGCCGGTTTCATCAAACCCTTGACTACCAAACACCAGACATGGTTTACTTTGGAAAGCCCGAGGTCAAACTGGCAGCATGAGAATCACTTATAAATCACAAAAACTTGACCAGCAAATCGGGCCACCGCTGAGTTCATGCTGGCGGCCATAGCGAAATTTCACGAGAAATTCGGCAATTTCGCCGAATTCTGCGATAATATACTCAGCGAAATGAAGCTCTGGGCGGTCGCCGAACCGACCTGGTCATACGACCACGTCTGGACCGGAAAAGCCAGAAGCGGACTTGAACGGCTCAAAGGCCTGCTGCCTGATTTTAAAAAAGCCCATGCGGGCACCGACGCCCGAAAAAACTATGAAGAAACTGCGGCCATGACTGTCAGTGCCGGCAAAGAGGCCGAAATGCTCGCAGATCGGGTCGGCAGCTTCAGTTTTCCGGCCTGGCAGCTGAAATTTGCGGTTAAATATTTTATGGCCGCCGCCATCAGCGCCGTTTCAGAAGCCCAGGAAGGCGACAGAAACAATTTAAACGACTGGCAGCAGGCCGATGTCAGACTGCGAAAAGCCGCTGAAGCACTCGCCGGGCAGATCGACGAACTGCTCGACTCCCTTCCCTGAGTTGTGCCGAAATTCTGCTGATTCTGCTGATTCTGCTGAGTCAGCCGGCGGCAGGCAGATGCTACTGGCGGTGCGAAGCATTGGCCAGAACCTCTGTGGCCCACTGATTCAGACTTTTACCGCTGGCTTTAGCTGCTATTGTTACGGCCGCATGCACTTCTGGCGGCACCCGGAACATCAACTTTCCGGAAAAGGGCTTCTGAGGCTTTTTGCCAATTGCCCGGCAGGTTTCCATGTAGTCGATTACAGCTTCCTTAAAAGCATCTCTAAGCTCAGAAACACTTTCGCCATGAAAGGTAACAAGATCTTCAATACCAAGAATACGCCCGAAAAAAATATTGTCGCGGGCATCAAATTCAACACGGGCGGAAAAACCCTTGTAAGCCAGTATATTATTCATGGTTTAAACCCCATTCTTTCGAGAAACTCCCTTGCAGCCTCAATCTGGTAAGGCTTTGCTTCCTTTTGCGGGTGAGGTCGATGAAAACTGACGATCTTCTCGCCAAAAGCAAATCTGACACGAGAACCCCGACCTTCGATCAAAACGCCACCAAGAGCGACGAACAGCTTTTCAACCGCACTGAATTCGATATTAGCCCTGGTCGGGACTGCAAAAATCGCCTCTAATGTTTTCTGGTGCCTGCTGTTCATACCTTAAATATACCCTCAACCGGGGGAAAATGCAATCATTTTTTGCTAGCACCTCAAAGTCCCCGTCTGATAATTCCTCTTAATATGATAACCGCAATTTACTGTCTGTTATAAAGCAGAAAAATCGGCTGGGAAGTGCTGAACCGGCGGGTTATGAGGGTGCATGGTTGCCGGGTTGCAATCTGTCGCCTTTACATGTTAAAGTATTCACAATGTTAGGCTTTGCGTTCAATCAGGCTTAAATTACAGAACTATACAAGGAATCAAGCTCAGCTCAGGTTTTTGGGCTGATGCAGCAGCACAGGAGTTTTTGCAATGCTTATCGATGGATTTATCATCATGGTCATCGGCATGGGAACCGTTTTTCTCTTTTTAACCGTCATGATTTTCATGATGCAGACGGTTTCAAGGTTTTTTAAACCACTGCCGGCTGAATTTTCTGCTGAAACGGCCGTTCTGGACAACTGCGAAGTTTCGCATGACGAAGAAATCGCAGTGGCAATCGCCGCAGCCCGCGCTTTTGCCGAAAGGAAAAACTCATGAAAAAGAAACTTATCAGAGTAATGGACACCTCTTTTCGTGACGGATTTCAATCTGTTTATGGCGCAAGGGTGCTGACGAAAGACTTTCTGCCAGCGGTCGAAGCGGCCGCAAATGCCGGAATACGCTATTTTGAATCGGGCGGCGGCGCCAGGTTCCAGTCGCTTTTCTTCTACTGCAACGAAAACGCCTTCGACATGATGGATGCCTTTCGCAGAGCCGCAGGGCCAGAAGCCGAACTGCAGACTCTCGCACGCGGCATCAACGTGGTCGGCCTCGATTCCCAGAGCAGTGAGATTATCAAGCTGCATGCGCAGCTCTTCAAAAAGCACGGCGTCGACACCATAAGAAATTTTGATGCGCTCAATGACGTGCAGAACCTCATTTACAGCGGCAGATGCATCGTCGAGGCCGGGCTGAAACATCAGGTCGTCGTGACGATGATGGAACTGCCGCCAGGCTGCGAGGGCGCCCATTCCCCCGAATTCTATGCCCAGGTGCTCAAGCAGATTCTCGATGCGGGCATACCCTACCATTCGGTGTGCTTTAAAGACGCCTCGGGAACCTCGACGCCGGCGAAAGTTTTCAAGACCGTCTCGCTGGCCCGCGCCATGCTGCCCAAGGGAACCTTTATCAACTTTCATACGCATGACACCGCCGGAAACGCCGTTGCCGCCTATCGGGCCGCACTCGACGCGGGCGCTGACGGCATTGACCTGGCGATGTCACCGGTTTCGGGCGGCACCAGCCAGCCTGATTTCATAACCATGTGGCATGCGCTGCGCGACACCGGTTATGACCTTGGCGTCGACATTCACAAGCTGGTCGAAGCCGAAAAGGTTTTTGCCGACTGCATGAAAGACTATTTTGTGCCGCCAGAAGCCAGGGCGGTCGACCCGATCATCATTTTTTCGCCGATGCCCGGCGGCGCACTGACGGCGAATACCCAGATGATGCGCGACAACGGCACCATGGACAGATACCCCGAAGTCATACGGGCGATGAGCGAAGTTGTGCGCAAGGGCGGCTTCGGAACCTCGGTAACGCCGGTTTCCCAGTTCTATTTTCAGCAGGCTTACAACAACGTCATGTTCGGGCCATGGGCGAAAATCGCCGAGGGCTACGGAAAAATGGTGCTTGGCTACTTCGGCAGAACGCCGGTGGCGCCCGATGCCGAGGTTGTCAGAATCGCTTCAGAACAGCTGAAAATGGCGCCAACCACTGAATCGCCCCTCAAGCTCAACGATGCCAACCCTGCCAAGTCAATCGCGGCGTTTAAAAAGAAGCTTATTGAAGCTGAACTGGCGGTAACCGACGAGAACATTTTTATCGCAGCCGCCTGCCAGGCCAAAGGAATTGCCTATCTCAAGGGCGAAGCGGTCGAGAACGTCAGAAAGAAAGTCGTCGAAAAGGCGCAGGCATCGACCGCGGCGGTCGCAAAAGCGAATCTGTCAGGGAAAAGTGCGGCCGGCTACAGCGTCGAGTTCGCAAACAAAGCTTTTTCTGTCTTTTTCGATGGCAAAAATGCCGTGGTTAACGGTAGAAAATATGAAGTCGATATTTCCGAGATTTCGCATGAGCTCGAAGTGAGGCCGGTTGCGGCTGCAGCACAGAATACGCACCGGGTCGTTTCTCCCCTGCCCGGCGCAATTATCAGGGTTACCTGTAAAGAGGGCGACCGCGTCAAAAAAGACCAGACTGTGTTTGTGATCGAGGCCATGAAAATGGAAACGGAGATCAAGTCTCCGGTTGATGGCACTGTCGCAAAAATCATGGCCGGCCAGGGCAGCATGGTTACTGCCGGGCAGGCCGTCATACAGATCAGCTGATCTGCAGGGAGCAAAACAATGGGTATCACTTCTGCACTGGGCGAACTGCTCAGAACAACCGGTTTTTACTGTCTGACTTTTAAACAGCTGATCATGATTCTCGTCGGCCTTTTCCTGATCTGGCTGGCCATTAAAAAGGAATTTGAACCGCTGCTGCTTCTGCCGATAGGGTTTGGCGGCATCCTGGCGAATGTTCCGGTCGCCAATATGACAGCCGCTGATGGCTTTCTCGGCATTATTTACCATGCCGGCATTGGCAGTGGCCTGTTTCCGCTGATCATATTCATCGGGGTCGGCGCCATGACCGATTTTGGCCCGTTGATCGCCAACCCGCGCATGGCATTGCTCGGCGGCGCGGCACAACTAGGCATATTCGGTACCCTGTGGGGCGCCCTGCTGCTCTCGCAATATGCCGGGCTCGGCTTTTCGATGAAAGATGCGGCATCGATCGCTATCATTGGTGGCGCCGACGGCCCGACCGCGATTTTTGTGGCATCGGCGCTGTCGCCACGTCTGCTCGGCGCGATCGCCGTGGCGGCCTATTCGTATATGGCGCTGGTTCCGATTATTCAGCCGCCGATAATGCGGTGGCTGACCAGCGAAGAAGAACGGCGCATCGAAATGCACCAGCTTCGAGAAGTATCGAAAACCGAGAAGATAGTGTTTCCGGTTTCGGTGCTGCTTCTGTGTATCATGTTCATCCCGCAGGCGACACCGCTGATCGGGGCCATGATGTTCGGCAATCTGATCAAGGAATCGTGCGTGACCGAACGCCTGGCAAAATGCGCCCAGAATGAGCTCATCAACATCGTGACGATTTTTCTCGGGCTGGCGGTCGGGTCAAAGCTGTCGGCCGAAGAATTTTTGAGTCTGCAGACTATCGGAATCATCATTCTGGGCCTGCTGGCATTTTCGCTGGGAACGGCCGGCGGCATAGTGCTGGCAAAAATAATGAACCGTTTCAGTGCGGTGCCGATTAACCCACTTATCGGTGCGGCCGGCGTTTCGGCGGTGCCGATGGCGGCCCGGGTAGTGAACAAGGTGGGTCTTGAATACAACAGCAGCAATTACCTGCTGATGCACGCCATGGGTCCGAACGTCTCGGGGGTCATCGGCTCGGCCGTCGCCGCCGGCGTTCTGCTCGCACTGGTCAAATGACAGCGGTAAATTAATGGTTGTGTTTGCGGGGCCGGATTGTGTACCATTGAGAAAAATCATCAAGGAGTATCAATGATGAAGATCTTTGCAAAACTGCTCGTTCTTACAGTATTCGTTCTTTTTACAGGGGTGGCGGCCCGCGCCGAGGTTGATGTTCCGTGGCAATGGATACATCAGCAGCAGATAGACAAAGCCGTCGAACAGTGCCGGCAGCTGCTGGCGCCATTCAGTGCCGAAGCCGGTTTCCCTGGCACATTGCCTGAAGAACTCAAGGGCAAATCATGGCAGGAAATACGCATCAAACTCGCGCAGAACTGCTCTAAATCTGCCAAAATCATGCTCGAGCTCGTCGACAAATACAAACTGCCGGTGCGCCTGCGCCTCGGAGCCATGTATTTCCGCAAGCGTTTCATTCTCGGAACCCATATCTATCCGCACAAAACCGAAACTGACCGCATACATGAATTTCAGTGCCGCGATTTCGCCGGCGCCTGCGACATCGGCCTGAAAGAAATGAAGCTCTGGGCCTCGGCTGAACCGATCTGGACCGGCGACATGCTCTGGGCCAAAACCATCAGAGAAGGCCTCGAACGGGTTAAAAGCATGCTGCCGACCTTTCCGCAGAAGATTGGCGAAGCTGAAGCCCGCGAAATCTGGAGAGAACTGGCATCAAAAGCTGTTAAGGCCGGTAACGAAGCCGGCATGGTTTCGACCCGGGTCGGCGGTTTCGATTTTCCGGCCTGGCGCCTGAAATTCGCCGTCAAATACTTCAAGGCCGCTGCGAAAGCCGCAGTGGCCGGCAGCTGGTATGCGCGTGAAACCGACCCGCTCTACTGGCAGCAGGCCTGCATCAAACTGCAGAAAGCCGTCGAGCCGCTCGCCGGCGAAATTGACGAACTGCTGAGTTCACTGCCACAATAATCGACCTGATCGACCGACCAGACAGCGCTGCCCCACAGGCCCGATTCGACCTGAGTGGCAGCGCTTCGCTTTTCCCCGAAGCTGATGCTTATGGCAGCGGGGTTTGGGCGGAAGTTTACATTTTGCATATTTGCGAGTATAATCGCTGCAGAAATTTCGCGCTCATACTAAAGAAATTGCAAGGAAAGTCGAATAAGGCAATATAATGAAGGCTGAAGGCGCTTCGTTACACCCATAATTTTGTAAGTCAGTCATCAACTTACGGAGGAATGATTCTTCTATGGCAGCAAAAGGTAAACTCGCAGTAGTCGCGGTTGGCGGCAATTCACTGATTCTCGACAGCAAACACCAGACTGTTCCCGATCAGTATGATGCAGCCTGCAGAACCATGGTGCATGTCGCCGACATGATCGAACAGGGTTACAACGTCGTTCTCACCCACGGCAACGGCCCACAGGTCGGTTTCATTCTGCTTCGCAGCGAAATCGCGCGCAGCCAGCTGCACCCGGTGCCGCTCGATTCTTGTGGCGCCGACACCCAGGGCGCGATCGGCTACAATTTTCAGATGGCCCTCGGCAATGAATTCAAGAAGCGCGGCATCAAGAAGCCGGTCGTTACCGTAGTTACCCAGGTTCTCGTCGACAAGAACGATCCTTCTTTCAAGAAGCCGAGCAAACCGATCGGACAGTTCTACACTGAAGCCGAAGCCAAAGACCGCATCAAGAACGACGGTTGGGCAATGGTGGAAGATGCCGGCCGTGGCTGGCGCCGTGTTGTCGCCTCACCGCTGCCGCTCGAAATTATCGAAGAAAACGCCATCACCACCCTGGCTGACAATGGCTTCTGCGTTGTCGCAGTCGGTGGCGGCGGGATTCCGGTCATTCGCAATGACAAGGGCGACCTCGAAGGCACTGCCGCTGTCATCGACAAAGACTTCGCCTCAGCTCTGCTCGCTTCGAACATCAAGGCCGATACTTTCATCGTTTCGACCGCCGTTGAAAAAGCCTGCCTGAACTTCGGCAAACCCGACCAGAAGGCCCTCGACAAAGTAACCGTCGCTGAACTCGAACAGTATTGCAAAGAAGGCCATTTCAAGCCGGGTTCGATGCTGCCGAAGTGCGAAGCGATCATCAAATTCATCAAGAATGGCGGCAAACACGCCATCATCACCAATCCTGAAAATCTTGCCAAAGCCGTTAAAGGCGAAGCCGGAACTCACGTATACCCATAAGCAAGGAGCCAGATCGTGCCTAAGTATCTCAGCAAATTCAAACTGCACGTAAACGACGAAGTAATCAAGAATACCGTTAATCGCGCCAAAGAGCGCAATGTCGTTATTCCGACCTTCGCCCAGCAGAAAAACCCCGCCCTGATTCCCGAAAAGATCAAACAGCAGGTCAAGCCGCTCGGTCTGTGGGATGTCAACCCCCGCAACCTGTTCCGCATTTCCTGGAAGAACGATGTAAAAACCGGTCTTTACGGCGATGTCAATTATGTTGAACTGCCAAGCGAACTCACCGGCGTCAAGGCCCGCATCATCGGTCTGGTCGGCAAGTATTTTCCGACCGGCGCCCACAAGGTTGGCGCCGCTTTCAGTTGTCTGGTTCCGCGCCTCGTCAGCGGTGAATTCGACCCGACCAAACAGAAGGCCGTCTGGCCCAGCACCGGCAACTACTGCCGCGGCGGCGCCTATGACTGCGCCCTGCTCGGCTCACCCGCGATCGCCATTCTTCCCCAGGATATGAGCCCTGAGCGCTTTGCCTGGCTGAAGGAAATCGGGACCAGCGAAATTTTCGCCACCCCCGGCTGCGAATCGAACGTCAAAGAAATTTACGACAAATGCTGGGAACTGATCAAAGAACGCGGCAACAACATCGTAATTTTCAATCAGTTCGCCGAAATCGGCAACCCGATCTGGCATTACAACCTGACCGGCAACGCCGCTCTCGAAGTGTTCGAAAAAGTAAAAGGCCCGCGCAGCCGCATGGCGGCCTGGGTATCTGCCACCGGTTCGGCCGGGACCATTGCCGCCGGCGACCGCATCAAGCATGTGCACCCGCACGCCCGCATCGTCGCTTCTGAAGCTCTTCAGTGCCCCACCCTGCTCAACTGCGGCTTTGGTGGTCACCGCATCGAAGGTATCGGCGACAAGCATGTTCCGTGGATTCACAACACCCGCAACACCGACACGGTCGTTGCCGTGGATGATGAAAACTGCATGCGGCTGTTCAGGGTATTCAATACCCCCGAAGGTCAGGCAATGCTGAAAAACGCCGGTGTCAAAGCCGAAGTCATCGAAAAGCTTTCTCTCATGGGCATCAGCGGTGTCAGCAACGTGCTTTCAGCCGTTAAGACCGCCAAGTTCTATGAAATGGACGAAAACGACATTCTGTTCACCTGTCTGACCGACTCGGCCGAAATGTATCAGTCACGCCTCGGCGAACTCGAACATCAGCACGGTAAAATGTGCAATGGTCGCGCCCTGGCCGATTTCGAACGTTTCATGCTCGGCGAAGGCAGCCAGAACATGATGGAACTCAACTATCATGACCGCAAGCGTCTGCACAACTTCAAGTATTACACCTGGGTCGAGCAGCAGGGCAAAACCGTTGAAGAACTCAACGAGCTCTGGGATCCGGAATTCTGGGAAGACGCTTTCAGCGAAGAAGTGATCAAGCACTGGGATGAAATGATCAACGCTTTCAACGAAAAGACCGGCGTTCTCAAGAATCTGTGATTGCCCGCCGGCAATTATAAGTCTTGAATAACCGGAATTGATGTAAAATCAGGTGCAGGGAACGGCGCAAACCGTTTCCTGCACCTTCTGCAAATGCCGGCTTCGAGGATCGCTAAGATGGGTTCACACAAAAAACAGGCGGATGAGAATAACCGGAATCTGCCGTATACTCTGGCTTTCAGGGTACCGGTGAGTTTTCGCGGTTATCTGAGTGCCTGTCAGCAGAAGCTGGTGCAGGTGTGCAATTCGTTCGAAGCGCCAGAGACGGCGCATCTGACCGTCAAGTTTCTCGGGTTTTCATCGGATTTTCTTGATGATGCGCGGATTGTCGAACTGCTGCCCGAGATTCATGCGATTGCGGCGAAATACCTGCCGCTGAAAATCTACATGCGCGGCTTCGAAATGTTCAGGTATGCCGAGGGACGGGCGACGGTCGTTTTTTTAAAAGTACTGCCCTGCCCTGCTCTGATCGATCTGCACAACGAAGTCTGCGATCGTTTCAGGGAATTCGAGGTGTTTCCGCATGCCGATAAAGACAATTACCAGCCGCACATCACTCTGAGCAAAGACCTGAAAGCCGGCTGCGGCGAGCTGCTGCAGCGAATCGTCAACCGTTCGCGCAAAATGGCGAAGCGGCACCTCAAGGTCAGCGACCTGGTGGTGATGAGCCCGAACCGCATGTTTCCGGTAATGGCCGAGGTGCCAGAGCATCTGATCTGCCCGCCGGTTAAGTAGCGATCAGAAAAGCAGCAGCTCAGCCACCCGCTGCAGAACCCGAAGGTTATTTTCCGCCCCAGGAATTATGTAAACCAGACGCTGTTATTTTTTATATCCTGGCGGCAGGAGTCGGCAATTACCAAGCCAGCTCGCCGATTATGCAAACCACTTTCAATCCGCGTTCAACAGTGTACATCCGTGGCCGCTGTGGTTGCTTCTGTTTTTATCTGTGGCCCGAAACAGGCTTAAGCCCCTGCAGATGCCTACGAAAACAGTCTGATGCCGCGGTCGAGCCAGGCGATTTTGTCGTTGAGCTCGTTCTGGGTGTCGGCGTCTTCGGATTCGGCGAGCGTCGCCTTGAGGCGATCACGGGTTTTCAGCATGTGACCGACAAGAGTGCCGAAACTGGGCATTTTCAGCGGTTTGATTTTTTTCTGGGATTTGATCGAGATGACGGTTGCGAAACCACCTTCGTCATCTGGCGGCGTAATCAGCAGGTCGACGCGGGCGCCCTTTTCCACGCCTCTGAGTTCAGAAGGGCTGAAACTGTATTCGCGCCCCGATTTATCGGCAACCACGACGACGCACCTGGCATCGACGCTTTCTACAAGACCTTTCAGACGTTCCATCTGCATGGCAGACCTCCGCACAAACTGGCATTTGACCAATCGCTCAGATAGTTATACCATACCGGCATGAATAATTTAATGCCTGAATTTATCAACCGCCCGCTCAAAGACCTGCCATTCGTCATACTCGACCTCGAAACCACCGGCTTCAAGCCCGAAGAAGCGGGCATTACCGAGATTGCCATCATCACCATGAAAGACGGCAAGGAAGAGACTTTTGAGACCCTTGTCGACCCAGAAATGGCGGTGCCCGCCGAGATCACCCGCATCACCGGCATTACCAACGACATGGTGCGGGGCCAGCCAAAGATGGCTGAGCTGCTGCCATTCATTCAGGAACTTTTCCGCGACAAGATTTTTGTGGCGCACAATGTGCCGTTCGACTGGTCATTTTTCGACTACGCCTACCGGAAACATCTGCGCCAGCCGCTCAAAATGCCCTCTCTGTGTACCCTGCGCCTGGCGCGCAAGTATCTCGGGCTGCAGTCGAACAAGCTCGAAAGCGTCGCGAAGTATTTTAACGTCAGTCTTGTGGGCGCGCACCGCGCGATGAACGATACGCGGGCGGTCAAAGACATTCTCTTCGGCCTGATCGACCAGCTCGAAAGGCGTGGCATCAAAACCGGCGCCGACCTCTACAACCAGAGCCTGATTTTCCCCGAAGTGCCGCCAGCAAGATAAGGCTTACCGACCAGGATTTGTCGCAAGCACGGCGAGCAATACGACAAATTTGTCGCAGTCATCAGATAAAATAAAGCTAGGTTTTCGCTGGTAGTGAGGGTTTCGCGAGTTGGCATGCCGCCTGCTCATTAGAACTCGCCTGCGGTACACTGTCGGCCTTCTGAAATTATTTATTATTATTCGGCCACGGCGGGCGGTATACTGGGGTAATATTATTCGAGGGAGAGCGGCAATGAAAAACTTAAACATCGCAGTCATCGTTATCGTTTTATTGTTCGCGGGCGCCCTGGCTGCCGACGCAGCTTATCTGGTGTTTCAGCAGGGTACTCTGCCGATGGTTCACCAGAAGGTCAACGTCAAAATCAGCAACCAGGTAGCCGTGACCAGGCTGGAAATGGTGTTTTACAATCAGCACGATTTCACCATTCAGCCGAATATCAAGTTTCCGGTACACGAAAAGGCTTCGGTGCAGAATTTTTCGCTCACCGACAGCCAGGGCCAGACTTATGAAGGCCGCATCGAAGAATCAGCCCAGGCCCAGGAAACCTTCAATGAAGCGAAAGCCGAAGGCATGATGCCGGCAATGGCCGTGCAGAAGCAGCCCGGCGTTTTCGAAACCAGCATCGGCGCCATCGGCCCTAAATCACGCGCCACCGTAATGATCGAATACAGCGAAATTCTGCCGTATACCAAAGGGCATGTAACCTACACGCTGCCCTTTAATGTTGGCGGTTTTCAGACCCAGCCGCTCGAAGCCGTGACTCTGATCGTCGAAGTCAAGGACCAGAAGGAAATCATCGAACTGACCTCGCCGAGCCACGATATTTACGCCGAAAAGGTCGATGCCAACAACTGGAAGATGGTTTTCGAAAAGAATAATTTCCTGTCGAATAACGATTTCAGACTCGACTACGAAGTTAAAGCTGACAAAATGGCTGCCAATTTTCTGGCCACCCGCCCCGACGCTGCTAAAGATGGCTACTTTGTTCTGATGCTCTCGCCCCAGGAAATCGTCGAGCAGAAAGACATCGTTAACCGCGACATCGTTTTCGTCATGGATACTTCCGGTTCGATGTCGGGCAACAAGATCGAGCAGACGAAAAAAGCCTTTGAATTCTTTGTCAGCAAGCTCAACGAAAAAGACCGCTTCGGTATCGTCTCGTTCTCGTCGACCGTCGTGCTCTGGAAACTCGAACTTATGCCGGTCAGCGACGAAAACCGCAGAGTTGCCGGCGAATTTATCGGCCAGCTGCGCGCCTCGGGCGGCACCAATATTTATGATTCTCTGCGCCACGCCCTGACCCTTTTCGATGATGCCAAAGACCGCACCAGAACTCTGGTTTTCCTCACCGATGGTGAAGCCAGCAATGGTATTACCGATACCCGCACGATCAGCAACGATTTCCTCAACACTAACACCCGCCAGGTGCGCACCTTCACTCTCGGCGTCGGTAACAGCGTAAACAAGGAACTGCTCAACAAACTCGCCATCGAAAACCGTGGCGAGGCCATCTATCTTGACGAACAGAAAGCCAATATCGATGAAGACCTGATTGCTTTCTACCAGAGCATCAGCACCCCGCTGCTCGTCGACCTCGCTCTCGACATGGGCGGTATCGAAGTCAGCGACATGTATCCGAAGACCCTGCCTAACATGTATCAGGGCACTCAGCTGGTTGTCACCGGCCGTTACCGCAATACTGGCGACGTGCAGGTCAATTTGAGCGGCAAAATCAATGCGGAAAAATATAATTTCCCGATTCAGGCTGCTTTTCCGGCCAGCTCGACCGAAAACCTGTTTGCCGCCCGCTACTGGGCAAAGGCAAAAGCCGACGACCTGATGCTGCACATGCAGACTTACGGCCAGAACCAGGCAATGAAAGATGAAGTCATTGCCCTCAGCAAGGAATTTCAGTTCTCGACCCCGTTCACGTCTTTCATAGCCGTATCGACCACCCCGGTAGCGCAGGTGCAGCAGGCCGCAGCCCCCGGTTCCGCAAAATATTCGGCAACTCTTGCCCGCGTTAACCGCGGTGCACCGGTTAAACGCACTATTGTTCGCAAGACCGAAGCCAAGAGCGTGTCACTCTGGGGCGCCAGCGGCTTTCTGCCGGTCGTGGCAATTGCGACCCCGAACTTCAGAAAAGCCCGCGAACAGGCCCGTGAAAAAGCCTGCTACGCCAACATGCGCGTTCTGCTTGGCGCCACCGAGATGTATAACATGGACAACACCGAGGTGCTAGATGTGCTGACCGAGAACGAGATTCCTCTGCTCGTCGAAAAGAAATACCTCAAATCGATGATCAGCCGCCCCGAGCAGGGCTGCACCTACGGCACCGTCGGCGACCTGACCAAAGACGGCCAGATGGTCTGCGTGCTGCACGGCACCGTCGAGTCACCCGAAGACCGCGCCGGCCAGCAGGCTGAAGCTTCGCAGGTTACCCGCGAGTCGATTTTCTTCGACCCGCAGACAAACCAGTATGTTTCGTCGGTCGAAATCGTTAACACCAGCGATGAGGTCACCCCCTGGACCACCCGCATCTGGAACAACTACCTCGCCGACATCGTCAGCCTGGCGATCAACATACCGTTGTTTCTTCTCGGCCTGGCATTTACAGCCTGGGTGATTTACATTATAGTGATGATTCCGATAAGAGTTATCAACACCATTCTCGCCTTCTTCTTCCCGGGCGATCAATCATGAGGAGTCTGCATGCCGGCCGATAAACAGGTTCAGAAAGCACCGCCGGTGGTGCGCGCGGTCAGAGACATTCAGGTCATTGACGCTGACGTCGATGACGGCAAGGTGAGGCGCACGCTCGCCTCGTTCTGCGGGCTGACAGTGAATACCTACATCATGTGGATATTCAAGGCCACCGAAGGCGTGTCGAGTGAGTCACAGCTGTTCTTTCATCTGCTGGCGCTGGTCATGCTCGTGGTTACGGTGCGTGAACGCGACGCCAGTTATCTGTTCACCGCTTTCGCGCTGTTTTTTATTCCGTATATCGTTCTGGCAGCTGGCTTGAGTGCTTATTCGCTCGCCGCCATAATCTCGGGAATAGTGGTTTTGGGCTTTCAGCGCGGCGTGACTCTGCAGAATATCACGAGCGGGGCGGCCGATCTCGCCGAAAGTCTCAGCCAGGGGAATCTGCGGCGCCGCATTCTCAAGCTTTCGCAGGTCGACCTCGACCCCGAGCTGCTGCTCGAAAATGATCTGAAAGAATTCACTGATGTCGAAGGCGAGCTGATCAAGGTCAGACGCAGTCACAAATCGGCGAAACCGGCAATGAAAAATGCCCTTCAGAAAATCATCGATCAGGTCGAGGAACTGCAGGTAAGACATGCGGTGGTTCTCGCCAAAACTGCCGGCCTTGGCAGCTATCTGAAGAGCATTGACCGCAAGAAATTGTCTGATGAACTGGCCGACTTTGAAAAACAGCTGCAGTCACAGGCCGACGAGGTGACTAAGGCGCAGCTGCAGGCAACGGTTGACCAGCGCAAGAAAAGATTTATGAAACTTAACGACCTCGAAACGAGTCTAAACAGGGTGAAGATGCAGAAAGTGCAGATGCGCGATCTGTTCGACAGTCTGATGGACCACATGAACGGCCTGAAGTTCGTCGATGTCATGACGCTGCAGGCATCGTCAGATGCCATGGTTAAAGAAGTCGACAACATCAGAAACGGCCTGGAAGACCTCGAAAAAGGCCTGATCGAAGCTGAAAAGCTCAGCCGGGGCTGAGGCGCCGCAAGGCCCGAAGGGCTGTTTACGAAGATATCGATCTGACGATGTGCAACTGCCACGCACACCGCCGCGACAAAAATGTCGCAACGATAATAAAAAGATAGATTGTAAATTTCCGACTGCTTCGGCAGGTTGTAATTGTGAATGTTATGGAGGGTAAAGGCTATGAATTTTGATCGAAGTTCTAATCCTGCTTTCAGATCTGAGTATTTTCAGTCGACGGCGGCGGCCGGTCAGGTAATGACCATTCAGGGCACGATCAACAAGATCGGCTTTCTGATGCTGCTGCTGATCGCTTCCGGCAGTTTCACCTGGAAGATGGCGCTTGAAGGCGTTGCCAGCCTGCAGAGCATGATGTATCTCGGCATTTTCGGCGGTCTGATCACGGCGCTGTTTACGGTTTTCTCACCGCGCAATGCCCGCTTTTCGGCCCCGATTTATGCGGTTTTTGAAGGCCTGGCCCTTGGCGGTATCTCGGGTCTTTTCCACATGGCTTATCAGGGCATCGTCCTCAATGCGGTAATGCTGACCCTGGCAACCCTTTTCGGCATGCTGTTTCTCTATAAGACCGAAATCGTTAAACCGACTGAGCGCTTTAAGGCCGGCGTCATGTCTGCAACCATGGGCGTATGTTTCGCCTATCTGTTCTCGTTCATTCTCAGCATGTTCGGCCTGGCTTCACCGATTCACGCCACCGGCGGCGTCGGTATCATCATCAGTCTGGTTGTCGTCGTCATTGCCGCTCTCAACCTGATTATCGACTTCGACATGATCGTTAAGGGCGCCAGCAGCGGTGCCCCCGAACACATGGAATGGTATGGCGCCTTCGGCCTGCTCGTCACTCTTGTCTGGCTCTACCTCGAACTGCTCAGGCTTCTGGCAGCCTTTCAGCGCCGCGACTGATAAAGTCATCAACTTTTCAGACAATAAAAAAAGCCGCTTCGGCGGCTTTTTTTGTTGCTGTTAAAAAGCGACATCAGCTGAAGAGGTATTGGGCGGTGATCCATTCCTGGCCACGGTTGTAGCCGGTCTGTTCGGTCAGGGCAATCAGATAGAGGCGCCAGCGCTGCAGCCAGGTCCAGGCCATTTTTTTGCCGTAGACTTTTTCGAACAGCGGCAGAATTGCGAGGCGGTTGAAATAATAGCGGTTGAGCCAGCGTTCGGCGGTTTTTTTGTATTGTTCGCCGCTGATTTTCCAGTAATCTTCAACCCGGAAAGTCTTCTGGCAGATCGTCAGCAGTTCTGCCGAAGGCACGAGGCGCGGGTTGATAACCGCATTGCCCGGCATGTCTTCTAGGCCGACGGAATCCTGGTAATAGGCGCAGCCCGAATGCACGAGGTGCTGCAGAAAGAATTTGCCGTCTGGCCTCAGCCAGCCTTTCAGGCGGGTATCCCAGCCCGGGGTTTGGGAGACCAGGTCGAAGCGTTCAAGGCAGATGACGCGGTCGAATTCGGCGGCAAATTTAAGGTCGTTGAATTCGGCGGCGATGACCTTAACGTTGTTGAGTTCGAGGTCTTTAAGGCGTTTCTGCAGGTGAATGGCGCGGCTGGTGCTTTCGGCAATCGCGGTAATCTGCGTCTGCGGAAACTGGGCGGCGAGCCAGAAGGTCATGGCGCCCCAGCCGCAGCCGATTTCGAGAATATGCATGCCGTCTCTGATATGGGCGCGGTCGGCCGCCATCCAGAGCATGGTGTCTTCGGCTTCGTCAAGGTCTTCGGCGCCGGTCGGAAAATAGCAGCAGCCGAAATTCAGGCGTTTGCCGAGGAAAAGCTCGAAAAACTCCGGACCCATTTCGACGTCACCAGCTTCGGCGTTCGGGTCGCGGCGCAGGCTGGCGCCCATTTTGAGTTCTTTGTTGATCTGGCGGAAAACGGCGTGGCGGGCCTCAACGTCGCCGAGGGAAGCCCGATCGATTGCCTGCGAGCAGAGATAGCGCACCCAGGTTCTCGTCAGGCGCTCAGGAACGAGGCCGGTTTCCAGAGTCTTGAGAACGAGTTTGGCGGTTAATCCCATAGTTTTGTTCCCCCGTGTTACGGTCAGCTGAAGTTACCAAGAATCATATAACTACCGTGAAGATTCTGCAACGCCTGATTTTTGCCGCTTTCTTTTCTGGCGGAATCGTTATATCATTATTGCCGAATATGCACGACACCCAGACAGGATTGCAACTGAAACGGAAAACGCGGGGCTTCACCCTGATCGAGCTGATGATAGTGATCGCTATCATCGCAATTCTTGTCAGCCTCGCTGCCTACAGCTTTTCGAATATTCGCAGCCGCATTCGCCGCACCAGTTGCCGCGAAAACCAGCGGGTGATAATGGCAGCTGCGCTGCAGGCTCAGACTGAAATGGCGGCGATCGACAACAGCAATCTTACTGTCGATAAGCTCATCGAGCTGGGTTATCTGCGTCGCAAGCCGGTCTGCCCATGCGCCGGCCGCTATTGGATCCAGAACGAAAAAGACGAACTGCGCGTCAGCTGCGTTGAAACCAACAATGGCGACAATCACGGATACACGGAATAACCAGAAATGAACAATACCTTAATTTTTGAGACCTACCTGAAACAGATCGCCACCCAGCTGAACCAGAACAGTTATGCGACGGCGCTCGATCTCTGCGTCGAAATGCGCACCCGGCTGCTCGCGACGACGCCCGTCGACCCGTCGCTTTTCGGCTGGCAGCGCTATTACCATTTTCTCTGCCTGGTCAGGCTCGACCGCAGTGAAGAAGCGCTCGATCTCTACATGAGCGACGAAGACCACCCCTTTGTGCTCGACCGCATTCAGACCGCCTATATGACTTCGGTTGCCGCCGAACTTGCCTGCGCTCAGGAAAACGCCGTTCTGACGCTGAAGTTGTCGCGCCTCGCCTGGACGATGTCATTTCACGACACCGACGTAGTTTCGCGGGTGCAAAAGGCTCAGAACGCCTGCATTTATTTTGAACGCCTGAAGCGCAATAACCTGAATTTCGGATTTGGTCGCTTTTTAAC
The DNA here is from genome assembly GCA_024710355.1 of Candidatus Rifleibacteriota bacterium. Lineage (GTDB taxonomy): Bacteria > Muiribacteriota > Ozemobacteria > Ozemobacterales > Ozemobacteraceae > Rifleibacterium. Next base: position 6,357 of record JANJUX010000037.1, on the reverse strand, counting down.
CGGCTTTGGCAAGAGCAATGATATTCCGGTGCTTTTTGTTCAGGGGCTTGAATGCCTGCTCGCCAACTACCGGCAGTCTTCCAGCCTTACGGTTGCCGCGATTCTGCTCAACAGTCTGCCCGATCTCGCCGGCTACCTAGAAAAACTCCCTGACAACCTCGACCGGCTGCGCCTTGTCGAACTTGTAGATGCGATCAACAAGATCCCGGGCACCATCAATGTCACCGGCCAATTTGGTAAAGCGGTCAAGCTGCTCGACGGCAATCGCCTCGCCGAGCTTTCGGCATTGATCAAGCAATATCCGCAGGTTATCAACGAAAACGACGACTCGGGCATGACCCTGCTGTTCAAGGCCATCCAGCAGGACAACCGCACTGCCGTTGAAATGCTCATCGAAAAAGATTCAGACCTGCACCGCTGCGAAGCCGTGCAGGGTTCATCGCCCCTGCTGCTGGCAGTCAACCTCGGCAACCCGCAGATCGTCAAGACTCTTCTCGATCACGGCGCCGACCCCGAGATCAAGGGCATCTTCGGCGCGACACCACTGATACGCGCAGTAATCGAAGAGCATTACGACGTTCTCGCCCTGCTGCTCGAATACGGCGTTCTGCTTGACCGCCGCGACGATTCAGGCAATACTGCCCTGATGCACGCAGTCGAAGACGGCTCGGTCGAAGCTGTTAAAGCCCTGATCGCTGCCGGTGCCGACACCGGCCTTAAAAACCAGGCCGGCCTCACTCTGCAGCAGATCGCCGAAGAAGCCGACGAACCCGAACTCGTCGAATTCTTCAAACACCTCAACGGCGCTCAGTAAAAAGTATAAGAGCTTATTGAATATCTCTTAACGGCATCCCGGGCTATCGTCCGGCTGTTCCGGCAATGACTTTTTTGCTCAGTCGTCACAGGTCTTATACAAAATTCGGGCACGCGCTTTTTGCCTGCTTTTTTGCAGAATTACCCGTGTTTATCCGTGCGCATCCGTGGCCGTTAATCTTCGCCGAAAAATCGGCGCGCCATGCCGGCAAGAACATTGAACTTGCCGCGCATTACCGGGAGTTCTGGCAGTGACTCGAGGAAATAGCTGCCGTAGCTTTTGCTGACAATGCGGTTGTCGAGTATCCAGACCGTGCCGCGGTCGTCTTTTTTTCTGATCAGGCGGCCGAAGCCCTGCTTGAGCTTTATGGCGGCCATCGGCAGCTGGTATTCTTTAAAAGCGTTGCCACCGACGGCCTTGATCTTGTCGTTGCGGGCTTCGAGCACCGGGTCGTTCGGGGTGGCAAACGGCAGGCGGGTGATGATCAAATTGCGCAGAGCCGAACCGGGCACGTCGACGCCTTCCCAGAAGCTGTCGGTGGCGATGAGAACGGCGTTGCCGTCTTCTTTAAAAAGTTCGAGCAGGTGGTGGCGTTCGAGTTCGCCCTGCTTGTAACATTCGATGCCGGCCGAATTGAGTCGTGGCGCCAGAAAATTGTAAAACTGGTTCAGGTGCCCATAGGAAGTGCACAAAATCAGCGCCCCACCCTGCGATGCCAGAATGATCTCGAACAGCGGCTCGCTGACCTTTTCGGCAAAAATTGCACTCGCCGGATCGGGAATATCAGTCGGAATGAACAGACGGGCCTGTTCCTGGTAGTTGAACGGCGACGGGAAACGGCCCTCGATCGGCGCCGGTACCAGCTCATCACTGTTGAGCCCGAGACGATTGCGGATAAAACTGAAATCATGCGCCGTCGTCATTGTGCCGGAAACCAGAATCGTCGACGGAATCTTCTTGAAGCAGTATTCGAGCATCGGCTTCGAAACTTCGATCGGCAGTGAATGAAAAGCGGTGTAGACCGCATTTTTGCGAAAGGCGGCAGTGAAGAAATGCACGAAAATTTCGCGGTCAGCGGCGCCGGTGTCGAAAAGAATGTTGACGCCACCGGCAATCTCGTCGAGCCGTGAGGCATAAGAATTCAACTCGGTCAGCGGCAGCTCGAAGCATTCGCTTTCTTCGTCGCCTTCTTCGCCAAGCAGATTACCGATCTTGCGGGCTATTTTGCGCATTTTAGCTGCGAGGCGCTTGCATTCATCGCGCAATTTGAAAGCAAAATGCACCAGTGTGCTGAATTCGCCGCGTTTTTCTTCTTTTGGCCCGATGCGCAGGCGGTATTCACCATACTGCGCCTTGGTCGGGTCGGTAATAAAGGTGGTCACCACGTCAAAAAGGCTGCGGCTGATATCGCCGATCTCAAGACGGCTCGGAATCATTTCTTCTGAGATGTCCTGCAGCAGAGCGGCGCGGTCTTCGACCGAAAACTCACCGCGGCCGAAGGAAATCATCGAATAAAGGCTCGCCAGCGTGCCATGCTCACGCCGGCCACGTTTCTGGTAAATTTTGTTGAGGGCGCGCTGCACGCCGACCGAAGTGGTTCTGAAACCGAAATGCTTGGTGGCGGTCTCTTCGAGATTATGCGCCTCATCGAGAATGAATATCTTACAGGCCGGAATAACCGCCGTCTGGCTGTATTCAGCGGTATCAGCACGCAATGCCAGATCGGCAAACAGCAGGTGGTGGTTCACCACGAGAATATCGGCCTCTGAGGCGGCGCGCCGCGAGGTATAGAAAAAGCAGTCGTTGAATTCGCTGCATTTGATGCCGGGGCAACTGTCTTTGTCGCAGCAGACCTTTTCCCATAGTGATTCGACCGGAACCCAGTTCAGATCGCTGAGCGAACCGTCTGAAGTATTCTCGGCCCAGGCGACCAGACGGTTGAACTGGTCAAATTCGTCGTGTTCGAGCAGAAACTCACCTTCGCTGGCACCGAGGGCCTCGCGGATGCGGCGCAGACAGATATAGTTGCGACGCCCTTTAACCAGGCAGTATTTGAACGGAAACTTCAGAATCGAAGCGAGAAACGGCAGGTCTTTGTTGACCAGCTGATGCTGCAGGTTGATGGTATTCGTCGAAATGCCGACACGGCAGCGATTCTTGATCGCATAATGCACCGCCGGAATCAGATAGGCCATGCTCTTGCCGATGCCGGTCTCGCCTTCGAGCATTGCATGGCATGGCTTGTTCATTGCTTCGATAATCTTCGTCATCAGCTGCTTCTGGCCGGCGCGCTCTTCGAAGTTATCGAGTTTTTTCGCGATCGCCCCACCCTTTGAAATGAAACCGGTCATTTCGGCCGCGTCGAGCTTCTGGGTTTCCTTTTCGATAAAAGGCTCGACGACGACATAAAACTCGGTGCATTCATTGTTGTGTATGGCGAACCCGATTCCGGATTTACCGCAGAGGGCGGCAACCGAGAGGTCGGCGTCAGAAGGCATCAGTTCGCCGGAAGGGTGATTGTGCAGCATGACATCGCCGGGCCGCAGACTGCGAACGATTGCCGGCGCCGAATCCTCGTTTCCCCGGGCGAGAATGCGGATGTTATCCCAGGATTTGTCGGCGCGGCAGGTGGCAGCACTGAGAACTTCAGCACCATGCGCTTCAGAAATGGCGTCGACCAGCGTCTGGCGATCTTCGGCGGCAATAGTGACCGCGGTGGTCGGCGCGGCCTTTTTTTTTCGGGGGGATGGCATGCGGTGCATTTTATGGTGCGTCAGATTCTTTGTCAATGCCCCTTAAGAAAAAAATCAGTGCTTGACCTGCAGCGACGGTTGTGGGCATAATAGCGCCGTGAAATTTTAATACACAGAGGAGACAATCTGCATGGCAAAACTCGTAGGCAATGTTCTTATCGCCCAGGGCGGCGGCCCGACTGCGGTTATCAATCAGAGTCTGGTTGGTGCGGTTCTTGAATCAAGAAAGTTTCCCGAAGTCGATCGCGTTTACGGCGCTCTGCATGGCGTCAGAGGCATCATCGAAGAAGATTTTATCGATCTGACCCAGGCTACCACCCACAACCTCGAACGCGTTGCCTGCAGCCCGAGTTCTGCACTGCTCTCGACCCGAGATAAGCCCGATGCAGACTACTGCGAAAAGATTTTTAAAGTGTGCATGAAGCACAATGTCAGATATTTCTTCTACAACGGCGGTAACGATTCAGCTGACGCCGTGCGTATCGTCAACGACAACGCCGCAGCGGCCGGCTACGAACTGCGCTGCATTCATATTCCGAAGACTATCGACAACGATCTGCGCGTCACCGACCACTGCCCCGGCTATGGTTCAGCCGCCAAATTCGTCGCCTCAGCGTTCGCCGGCGTCAACCTCGACAACCGCGCTCTGCCCGGCGTCTACATCGGCGTCGTCATGGGCCGCAACGCCGGCTTCCTGACCGCCTCTGCCGCTTTTGCCCAGAAATATGAAGATGACGGCCCACACCTCATCTACATGCCAGAAAGAGCTTTCGATACTGAAGCTTTCCTGAAAGATGTCGATGATGCCTACCGCCGCTTCGGCCGTTGTGTCATCGCCGTATCGGAAGGCATTGTTGGCGCCGACGGCAAACCGATCATCTCTTCGCTGATCGGCGACTCTGAAAAAGATGCGCACGGCAACGTGCAGCTTTCGGGCACCGGCGCTCTCGGCGACGCTCTTGGCAAGGTCATCAAAGACCGCCTCAAGATCAAACGCGTTCGCTCAGACACCTTCGGTTACCTGCAGAGAAGTTTCCTCGGCATCGTTTCTGAAGTCGACCAGGCTGAAGCCCGCGAAGTCGGCGAAAAGGCCGCCCAGTTCGCAGTCTGGAACAACGTCGACGGTTCAGTCGCGATTCGCAGAACCGGCGATTATTCGGTCGACTATTTCCTGACCCCGCTCGCCAGTGTGGCCCGCGAAACGAAGTCAATGCCGCGCACCTTCATCAACGAAGCCGGCAATGGCGTTACCACCGACTTCCTTAACTATGCCCGCCCTCTGCTTGGCAGCATGCCGAGCTACGAGCGCCTGCAGTGCCCGAAAGTGCCGAAGAAGTAAGCTGCAGTGAAAGCAAAAAAGACCGACAGACTTATACTTGATATTGAAGGTCTGGCCAGCGATGGCCAGGCCTTTGTTTCCATCGACCGCAAAAAGGTCCGGGTTCCGGGCTTTCTGCCCGGTGATAAGGTCGAGCTGCACTTCAACGACGAGGGCCGCATTGAAGACGCCCGTCTTTTTGAGCCATCGCCCGACCGCGTCAAGCCCGACTGCTTTTTTCATGGCCCGTGTGGCGGCTGCGACCTGCTCGAACTCTCAGAAAAAGGCCGCAAAAAAGAGAAACAGGCGATGATCGAACGCTCACTGAACTATGTTCCGGGGGGCAAAGAAGCCTTCGTGCACAGCTTCCACCCTTCGCGCGAGATCATCAGGTACCTGCCCCGGGTGCGTCTGCACCAGAGCCGCAGTTTTGAAGAACGCGAATCGGGCTTTCTTGCCTCAGACAGCTGGCCGACCCCGGTCCCGGGGGGTGTGGTGCCGGTCACGGCCTGTGCTCTGATTACCGCCCCGCTCAATCGCAGACTGGTTGCGGCCCGCAAAATCCTCAACCAGGTTCCGATCATGCTCGACAGCCTGACACTGATGTCATCGTCGTCGCATAATTCCGACCGGGTTACGGGGCACGCGGTGCTGATGAAGGGCAAAACCGCCCGCCACTCCTACGAAAGCCTGATGAAAGTCATGCGCAGCCTCAATCTCAAGGGAATGTCGATCGCGACCTTTGACGGCAAGGTCAAAGAGGTCGTCGGCCCGGTCAACGTCACCGGCCTGGTCGCCCCCGATGTCGAGGGCGGCCCCTACGATGCCGAACCCTCATTTTTCGTGCAGGGAAACATCTTTCAGAACCCGCTGCTGGTGCGCAAGGTCGTCGAGTTCTGCAAACCTGCCGCCGGCATGCGCATTGTCGAAGGCTTTGCCGGTGCTGGCAACTTCACGCTGGCTCTTGCCGCCAAAGGCGCCCACGTCGAAGCGGTCGAGTCACACCCCGGCGCCGTCAGAACCGGGCAGCGCAACATTCTGCGTGGCGGCTACGACAAACTTATCGAGCTCACCGAAGGCGATGCAATCAAGGAACTGATCAAATACAAGCCTGAGCCTGACGTGCTGCTGCTCGACCCACCCCGCACCGGAACCCCCGGCATCGGCCGCATCGTCGGCAAGCTGCAGCCGAAGAAAGTCGTCAGCGTCTTCTGTGACCTCGACGCCCTCGAAAAAGACGCAGCCGCGATCGTTAAAAGCGGCTACCGGCTCGCCGAAGTCGCCGGCTTCGACCTCTACCCGCGCACTCACCACGTCGAAGTCGTCTGCCTCTTCGAAAAAGCTGCCAAATAACCTGTTGTTGGGTGTTTAAAAATAAACGCCAAAAAAGGGCGGTTTTTTTAATAAAAAAAAATATTTTTATTGGTTTGGGGGGGGGCGGAGGGGGTGGTGGTAGTTTAAAGGAGCAAAAA
>JANJUX010000024.1 GCA_024710355.1 Candidatus Rifleibacteriota bacterium | reverse complement strand
CTACAACCAGAGCCGGTTTCATCAAACCCTTGACTACCAAACACCAGACATGGTTTACTTTGGAAAGCCCGAGGTCAAACTGGCAGCATGAGAATCACTTATAAATCACAAAAACTTGACCAGCAAATCGGGCCACCGCTGAACTTAGTGAATACCTGATGCAGGCACTTGTTTACGATCCTTTTGCAAACGCTGAAGAAGTGCGTCGTGAATACGGGTTTGATATTATTCAATCCATTGACTCTATGGACAATGTGGACGCAATAATTTTTGCGGTGCCCCACAAAAGGCTCGTTAAGGAGTTTGCTGTTGAAAAACTTATAGGCTTGTGCAAAAAAGATACCACACCAGTAATTATTGATATTAAAGGAGTTTTCGAGCCTTCCATGGTACAAAATCATGGGGCAAAGTACTGGAGACTTTGGCCTGCTTTGATAAATCCTCTTGTTGCATACCATACATATCTAAAAATTCTAAAAAATAATTGCAAGCATTTGATGAAAAAGAAAATTGATCAAAAAAGCCATCGTGAAAAAGAATATTTATGCCTCGGTTTCACTGAAACCCACCAGTCATGAGTCTTTTTCGTAGGTTGATGTACGGGAGTTTTTTTAACTCTTTAGCGATAGCCTTTAACCAAGGCAGCACTTTTGCCGTAAACCTTGCTATTGCTCATCTGGTTTCTCAAAAAAGTTTTGGCGAGTATGCCATGGCTTATAATACGTTATTGACAATATGTGTTGTCGGGCAACTTGCAATAGGCACTGCAGCTACGAAGTATCTTTCAGAGTGCAAGGTGTTTGCAAAAGATCGCGCCGGAAGAATAATTGGCTTATGCTACGTTATAAGTTTATTGACTGCGGTTTTCATATCATTTTTTTTATGGTTTAAAGCTTCCTGGATTGCTGAAGCAATGCTAAATTCCAGTGATCTGGCTTCTCTTATTAGGCTGGGCGCATTTTTTGTTTTTTTTGCAGCATTGAATGGTTGCCAGGTTGGGATATTGACGGGTCTAGAGGGGTTTAAGGAACTTGCCGTTGCCGGGATTTTTAGTGGCTGTTTTTCTTTTCTTTTTGTCTTTACTGGGGCTTGGCTAGACGATTTGTCAGGAGCATTCCTGGGATTAGGCCTTGGCTCTTTTGTCAGGTTTTGTATTCATTCTTATTTTGTTTTTTTAAAGACCTCTGCACTTGAAATTAAGCCTATTGTTTCAGACTTGGCTTTGGAAATAGGAGTTTTTTTAAAATTTGCATTGCCTGCTGCAATTGGCGGACTTTTTTCAATGCCAATGGCGTGGTTGGCACATTCTTTTTTGATAAAGTGCCATAATGGCTACTTTGAGATGTCTCTATATGCATCTTCTTTTTCACTTCGGTCTGTTTTCCTGTTTTTCCCCCAGATCATTAATAATGTGGCACTAACTATTCTAAGTGGTGCGCAAGGCGCGAAAGACAAAGAACTATATAGAAAAGCTTTTTTTGAAGGAAATCGGCTTACGATTGTTTCCCTTTTTATTACATTTCTTATCGGGTTCTGTTTTGCCCCATTTTGGCTCGGTTTGTTTGGGAAAAATTATTTAGTAGGTACAAAAGTATTCCGGATGCTTGTGTTTTCAACAATATTTGAAGGCTTAAGCATTTCTTTATTTCAGCACATTCAGGTCAAAGAAAAACTTTGGAAATCACTATTGATTATCAATGTTCCACGTGAAGTGACATTTGTGGTGATAGCATTTATTTTGGTTGATAATTATGGGGCGATGGGTTTAAGTATTGCATACGTAATATGCTGGCTTCTTACATTCATTATTTTGTATTTTGCTGTGCAGCCCGATATGGAAGAAAATTGTAGGACAAAAATATGAATAAGTTTCGGTCTTTATTGATTCAATTGGCAAAATGGTTGTATTTGGGAACACCTATAAAGTTGCTCAGACGGGTGTATTTTTATCTATTTTGTCTAATTGTCAGACGAAAAAAGGTTAATGCTGCTGTGAATGGTATCAGGTACAGCCTGGATTTAGGCGAAATGATTGACGTTTGTCTTTTACTGGGCCGCTATGAACCAGTGATGACAAGCGCAATAAAGGCTTTTTGCAAGCCTGGGTTCAGGGTCTTGGATATCGGAGCTAATGTTGGAGCTCACTCTCTATTAATGGCCAGTATTGTAGGATCTTCCGGGGAAGTTCATGCATTCGAGCCTACAGATTATGCCTTTGGAAAGCTTGAAAAAAATAAGTCCTTGAATAATTTGAACTCTCTATTTCTTCACAAGCTTGCACTTTCTGATGAAAATTTAGAAAACCAACCAATTTCTTACAAGTCAAGTTGGCCAACTTTTGGAGTAGCTGAAAATGTTGTTTCAAAAGTTGATTTTATTTGTCTGGACGACTGGGTTGAAATAAATTCGGTCGGAAAAATCGATTTAATAAAGCTGGACGTTGACGGAAACGAATTTAGAGTTCTTAATGGTGCAAAAGGAATACTTAAAAAATTTCGCCCTTTAATTCTTATGGAAGTATGGGGCCCAAACTTTGCTAAGCACGACCAAAATCCGTTTTTTTTATTGGACCAGTTGGGCTATAAATTTTTTGAAATCGATTCAGGAAAGCCTGTTGACTTGGCAGCTATGCGAGAAAGAGTTTCTAGTAACGGGCAATTAATGGATTATTCTTTTGATATTCTTGCTAAATAAGGTTGGAGTCTTTTGATTGAAAACGCTTGACCAAAGTTCTATTCCAAAACCTGATGTGATGCCAGTTGACCGGGAAAGCTGGAAACAAGAGCTTCATTTGTCGAATTTTATAAATGCCTATTATCAGTATCGAGACGTCAGAGCTTTGCCAGATATAAGTAAAATATTGATAATCGGTCCTGGGCAGGGCTTAGATACTGTGATTTTTCGTTGGAAAAACTATGATGTTACGACTTTAGATATAGATCAACTTTTTAACCCGGATTTTATTGGGAGCGTGAATGATTTATCACTTTTTGGCAATACAAGTTTTGACGTTGTTATTGCCTCTCATGTTTTAGAGCATTTAGCGGAACCTTACTTGGACGACTGTATTGCAGAATTGGCCAGAGTAGCGAGATATAGCCTTATTTATCTGCCAGTGGCAGGTCGGCATGGTCAGTTAAGGTTCAGGTTTGATTTTAAGGGGTTTGAATTTTCGTGGGTTTGGGACTTGTTTAATTTTTTTCATCGTCCAAATGGTTTAACAGCAAGTTATTGCCAAGGGCAGCATTTTTGGGAGATTGGGCGAAGAGGATTTCGAGTTGGTGACCTTGTAAGAAGATTTGAACAGCAGTTCAAAATCTTAAAACACTATCGGAATTTAGATTGGTTGCCAAGCTATAATTTTGTTTTGGAGTCCAAATATAATGGAAAAAAATGATGGAAGAAAAACCAATGTTGAGCATTGGGATAGCGCTTGGAAGATTCCAGTGAGGGCAAAGCTCCCATCTCTTTTGAATGTAGACATTCTCAATCAGGTCAGATTATTAAAAAAATTTGTTTACCCCAATTCCCGCTATTTAGAGATTGGTTGTGCTCCAGGCAAATTGCTTGCATATGTCGCCAGTTCTTTAAAGGCAGATGCTTCCGGACTGGATTATTCTGAGTCTGGTATGGAAAGCTGTAAACAACTTTTTGATGCTCTTCATTTAAAGATCCCTCTTTATAAAGCTGATTTGTTTCACCATGAATTGGAGCCGGGGACATATGATGTTGTTACCAGTTTTGGTCTGATTGAACATTTTGACGACCCTCGCCATGCGGTAAATCGCCATGTTGAGTTGGTAAGACCAGGTGGTGTTGTTCTAATTGCTATTCCAAACTATTCTGGTATTTGGGGGAAAATTCAAAAATGGTGTGATAGCTCAAACCTTTCCTTACATAATTTAAAGATTATGTCTCCTGATAATTTGAAGATGCTGGTAGATGAAAGGTTAAGAGCGAATTGTAAGGCTTATTATTACGGGTCTGTTTCCAGCTGGCTTTTGAGTCTTAGAAAAAAAATGCCTGGATTTTTGGCGATACTTATACATCTTGTTATTAATTTTTTAGGTTTAATCCAACCATTAGAAATTAATAAGCTTGCTCCAATGTTAGTCCTTGAGATAAGGAAAGGTTAAGTTGATAAAAGTTCTGTATTCTTTTAACAAGAATGGTTTTGAAGCTGAATACTGGAGCCGCGAAATTGCTGCCGCTTCAAACGAAAAGATCGTCTTTTTCCCGTTTAATCACGGTGTTTTTTTGAATCCTAACAGATATCTCAGAGCTCAGCTGCTGGATAACTTGTTTTTCGAGAAAAACGAGAGCTTATTGAAGCTGTATCAATCGATAGAGACAAAAATTGATGAACTTAAGGCAGATGTATTGCTTGTTGACAATTGCCCTCCATACCACCCAGAATTTTTGCGAAATTTAAAGATCTATAAAGCTCTTAGAATTGCTGATGGCCCAATCAGCGCTTATGATAGGGACTTTGCATATCTTCACGCCTATGATCATGTTTTGTATCACAGCCCAGCATACAGTCGGGAAATTAACATGGAGGATAAACTACGTTATTGCGGCGTTAAGCATGCCGATTTTTGGCCATTAGGGTCTTTTGATGCAATGTGTGACCGCACAAAATCGGAAAATAATATATTAGACGGCTATCGAGATATTGATATTATTTTTGTTGGAGCTTTGCATTTGAATAAAATGCCTTTGCTTGCGAAAATAAAACGTGTTTTCGGACGAAAAATGGTGCTATTTGGGTTGTCGGACTGGAAGAAGAATTTTTATTTTAATGCTTGTTTTGGTTTTCCTGGATGGGTATCACCCATGCCTTTTGACCAGTATGTTGCAATGTATCAAAGGGCAAAAATAGGCATTAACATTCACAACCGCGGGGACTACACAGTGGGGAGCTATCGGTTATTTGACCTGCCTGCAAACGGAGTAATGCAAATTTCTGATGGAGGGGAATTTCTTTCGAGCTTTTTCAGACCTGACGAAGAGATTGTAGGTTATAATGACGCTGAAGATCTAATAGGGAAAATTAAGCTTTTTCTATCCAATGAATCTGCTCGCAAACAAATTGCTTTGAATGGTTTCCGAAGAGTCCAGAAAGACTATAGGATCTCCAATCTTCTTTATCGGCTTTATGAAATCTTTTCAAGAAATTTGAATAACCGCTAAGCGGAGAAAAGAAATAACATGTGTGGCATTTGCGGTAGATTTAATTTCAGCTGGTCTGTTCCTGATAGAAATTTAATTCATGCCATGTGCAAGACAATCGAGTATCGAGGCCCTGATGATGAAGGAATTTTTGTTGCTCCCCACATTGGGCTCGGTCAAAGGCGCTTAACAATTATTGACCTTGCTAAATCTGCGTGCCCCCCTTTGTGCAATGAAGATCAAACTATCTGGATGGTTTTTAATGGAGAAATATACAATTTCCGTGAGTTGCGTTCAGAACTTAGAACTTTGGGTCATCGATTTTCGACAGACTCAGATACAGAGGTAATTATTCATCTTTATGAAGAATACGGGGAACAATGTCTCGAGAAATTGAGAGGAATGTTTGCTTTCGCTTTATACGATCAACAACTCCAAAGATTGTTTTGCGCGCGTGACCGGCTTGGGAAAAAGCCGTTCTGCTATGCAATTACCGCTACAGGCTTCATTTTTGGTTCTGAAATCAAAGCAATTTTAAAAGATCCAGAAATTCATGCGAAGCCTAATCTTCTTGCAATCGATAACTATTTGAGTTTTTCTTATATTCCTAGCCCGGAAACAGCTTTTGAAGGAATCAAACGGTTACCGCCAGGTCATTTTATGATTTTGGGATTGGATGGAAAAGAGCGGGTCGAAAGATACTGGGTTCCGCCTAAAGTGGCATTTAACAATGCCTCCGAGGAAGAAATTGAAAACGAGCTTCTCGTTCGACTAAAAGAATCTGTTAAGTTAAGAATGGTTGCCGATGTTCCATTGGGGGCGTTTTTAAGTGGAGGTATTGATTCTGCGACCGTTGTTGCATTGATGGCGCAGGAAAGTAACAAGCCAATAAAGACCTTTTCGATCGGTTTTGAAGACCAGGAGTTTAACGAGTTGCCTTATGCAAAACTTTTGGCAGCAATGTATGGAACTGAACATCACGAATTGGTAGTTCGCCCAGAGGCTGCAGAGATTCTTCCCTTACTGGTTCGGCATTACAATGAGCCTTTTGCTGACTCTTCAGCTTTGCCTTCTTATTATGTTGCAAAAATGACCCGAAAATTTGTCGCAGTTGCCTTGAGCGGTGATGGCGGTGATGAATCTTTTGGAGGATACGACAACTACGGGTCCATCTTATCTTGGAACCGATTTGATTTTTTACCCCCCTTTATAAAGAATAAATTTGGCAGGTTAAGCGAAAAAATTCTTGCTGTTTTGGGACCCACCAATTTTACAGCTCGCGCAGCAAGAGCTGTTCAAATGTTTTGCGCTCAAGATGTTAAAGCCCGTAGAGACTTGTTTGGAACAACAATAAAAAACGAGGAAAAGGACTTTCTTTATTCTGATTTTTTCAAGAGTATTTTAAAATCATATTCGCCACGAAATGGTCTTTTAGATTTTCCATTTATTTCTGGTGAAGATGAATTGGCGTGGCTAATGAGGCATGATCAAAACTTTTACCTTCCAGATTGTTTGATGGTCAAGACTGATATTGCTTCAATGGCTTGTAGCCTTGAGGTCAGATCTCCTTTCCTGGACCACAAATTAATAGAATTTGCGGCTACGATTCCTTCGTCTATGAAAAGAGGCCGGAGTGGAGGAAAATTAATTTTGAAGAAAGCGGTTAGGAATCTGTTACCTGAAGCTCTAATGCAAAAGCCTAAAACCGGTTTTTCTATTCCACTAGCCCGCTGGTTGAGAAAAGATCTCTCTGGAATCCTGAAAGATTCGTTGTTGAGCGATAGGTTCCAGAAACGTGGTTTGTTTGAGAACAAGGGCATCCAAAAAATGGTTCAGGAGCATCTTGCTGGCAGAAGGGATTGGTCAAATAGGCTGTGGGCTTTAATGTTTCTTGAATTGTGGTTTCGGGAATTCATAGACTAATTATGAAAATTCTTCATTTAATACACAGATTAAATGGTGGAGGAGCGGAGCGGCAGTTATGCTATCTGGCACCTGCTCTTGTGAAACTTGGCCATGAAGTTCATATAATTTATCATCAGCGAGCTCTAGGAAGTTTGGATCTTCCAGGGGTGGTTTTACATAAAATTGATGCCAGTTCCAATGTTGATCCATTCTTGTTCTGGCAAACGTATAGAATTACAAAAGAAATCCAGCCGGATTTAATTAACACCTGGATTATGCAGATGGATATTATCGGTGGCATTATATCCTGCTGGCTTGGAATTCCATGGGTCCTGCGCGAACCGAGCTCTAAAGATGCATACCCGCCAACTATTAAATTTGGAACCAGAGCATTTTTAGCGTCTTATGCTGCGAAAATAATTTCTAATTCAGAAAACGGAAATAATTATTGGAAGGCTATAGTTCAGGAAGAAAGGCTTTGTGTCGTGAGAAACGGTGTTCCTTTGAAGGCTATCGCGAGTATTTCCGGAAATAATGAAAAATGCGTTGAAGGTTTGGTTGTACCTTTTTTTTTATCCGTTGGGCGATTAACTTGCGACGCAACAGGGAACAAAAATCTCAAAAGCCTTTTGTCCGCGGTTATTTCGTTGCAGAATAACATAGAATTTGGCTTAGCTATTTGTGGCGATGGCCCTCAATCTGGCGAGTTGCTGGAAATATGTGAAAATCACTCTTTGGGGGAGAGAGTCCAAATTCTTGGCAAAAGAGAGGCTGATATTGTCTGGCAATTGATGAAATCTTCAGAGGCATATATTTCTTTAAGTGCCTTTGAGGGATGCCCTAATACGGTTCTTGAAGCAATGGCGTGTGAATGCCCATTAATTGTTTCCGATATCCCCGCACATCGGGAAATTCTTGATGAAAATAGCGCTCTTTTTGTTGATCCTGCAAACATACAGCAAGTTTCAGATGCTATAATGAATATTTTGAGTAATCCTGTTAATGCAAGGCTGAGAGCCAAAAGCGCGTTTGAGAAAGTTCAAAAATGGGATGTGGAAGAAATGGCAAAAAATTACGAGAAAGCGTATTTTTCAATTTTATGAACCTTAAGCAGCTTTGTTACGGAATTTCAACTTTTTTACCGGGTTTGTCTTTGTTTCATGCAAAAGGGACTGGTGGGACAAACTCGGCTAAATATTGTTATTCTGTCTGGTTGCGTCACCTGGTCTGGGCTGCTGAAAATGGCTTGTTGAAAGATGGAATGCCTGCGCGAATTGGTGAACTTGGCCCAGGAGACTCTCTTGGTATAGGCCTTGCTGCGCTTTTATCTGGAGCCGAAACCTATGTCGGGCTGGATGCGGTCGAACACGCGGCATCGGAAAAAAATCTGGAAATTTTTCATGAGCTGATCGTTCTTTTTCGAAACCGTGTGGATATTCCGTCTGAGCCAGAATTCGCCAATATAAAACCTCAGTTGAAGAGTCATGCTTTTCCGACTGAAATTTTAACAGATCGGATTCTTACTGAAACCCTGGCTCAGGTACGCATTGATAGAATAGTTGAGGCTTTGAAAAACATAAAAGAAAAAGATGCGGCAATTTGCTATATAGCCCCATGGCAGCGTGCCGACCTTATACAAAAAGGGTCTCTCGATATGATCCTCTCTCAGGCGGTTCTTGAGCACGTGGACGACCTGGATGGGGCCTACCTGGCAATGAATGAATGGCTGAAGCCTGAAGGATTCATTTCGCATCAGATCGATTTTAAAAGTCATGGTTTAACTGACGCATGGAATGGGCATTGGGCGCTACCAGATTTACTTTGGAAGCTGATCCGCGGGAGAAGGCCATATCTTTTGAACCGTCAGCCGTATTCGGCACACCGAAAACTGTTGGATGTGCAAGGCTTCAAGCTGGTTAACGAAATTTTAGTCAAGCAACCGTCCGTATACAACAAATCTCAACTTGCCCCAAGATTCAGGGCAATGACAGAAGATGATCTTACGACAAGTGGTGCTTTTATCCAGGCGGTAAAGCCATAGTTCTTGACAGAAGCGGAGGCAAATATGTGTGGTATAGCCGGAGTCGCCACATTTAATCAAATTTCTCGCGATACCATAGAAAAAATGATTGCCTCAATGAATCATCGCGGCCCAGATGGTTCGGGGGTGTGGTTATCTCCGGATTCCACAGTGGGACTGGGTCACAGGCGCCTGGCAATTATCGACCTGACCACATCGGCTTCGCAACCAATGGTTGACAGTACAAAACACTTCTGCATTGTTTTTAATGGCGAAATCTATAACTATAAAGATTTAAAGACACAGCTGGAAAATCTGGGTTGCCAGTTTAACTCGGAAAGCGATACAGAAGTCCTTTTAGAAGCTTTCAAGGTCTGGGGGGCGGATTGCCTTACCAGAATCCACGGTGCGTTCTCTTTTTGTATTTATGACCAGAGGCGAAAAGTGCTTTTTCTGGCAAGGGACAGAGCCGGCGAAAAGCCATTGTTTTATAGCTTCTCGCGCGGCAATTTTGTTTTTGCCTCAGAGCTTAAAGCAATTATGAGTATTCCTGGTTTCTCAAGAAGAATAAGCCATGAGGCGCTTTCGAGTTACCTATGCTATGGGTATGTGCCGGGTGAGATGTGCATCTTGTCGGGTGTCAACAAAGTGCCCCCTGCGCATGCAATGGAGATTGACTGCGAAAGCTGGGAAAGGAAAATCTGGAGATATTGGTCTATCCCCAGTCCCGATCATAAAGCCTTGTGTGATGCCGAGGAATTAAAAGGCAGACTGTTGGAATTGTTGAGAACATCGGTGCAACGGCAGATGATTGCCGATGTTCCGATTGGCATATTGCTGAGCGGCGGGGTAGACTCAAGTTTGATTACTGCTGTGGCGGCTTCTGGTGGTGCGACAAATCTAAGAACTTTTACCGTCTCTTTTCCTGGTCACAAAGAGTATGATGAATCAATGTATGCAAAAATTGTTGCCAGACATTTTTCTACGCAGCATACGGTTCTTGAAGCTTCACAAGCTTCTGCAGATATTCTTCCCGAACTGGCCGCCCAATTTGATGAACCGATTGCCGACTCATCGATGGTTCCGACCTACATGGTCGCAAAGCTGGTAAAGCAGTGCTGTACTGTCGCTCTCGGTGGCGATGGTGGCGATGAACTTTTTGGCGGTTACCCAACCTATAGCTGGTTGCAAAATCAACAAATTTTCAGATCCTGCTGCCCGGCATTTTTCAGAAGCGGAATCTCGAAAATTGCCGAAAATTTTTTACCGGTTGGCTTGAAGGGCAGAACTAATCTAATGGGATTGAGCGATGATTTATGTAATTCCATTAATTACTTTAACGTGCTGTTTGATAGGCGACCAAGGGAGTCCCTCCTTAAAGGCCATGCAACAATGTCAGAGGCCGGATCTTTTATGCCGGAAAAAGTCAAGCAAGGTTTGTATCGGCCTGAATATGGAGTTGCTGGCAGCGCTATGCTGATTGATTTTCTAACATATCTTCCCGACAACATTCTGGTTAAGGTTGATCGAACAAGTATGCTGAACTCTCTCGAAATGCGCGCACCTTTTCTTGACCATAGCATAATTGAATTCGCCTTTGGGGAGATTCCGGATGCTCTTCGAGCAACGAGATCTGATCGAAAAATTCTCCTGAAAAGTTTGTGCCGGGATTTGTTGCCGGCCAACCTCGATATTACAAGGAAACAGGGGTTCATTATTCCTCTCAAAGACTGGTTAAGCGGAGAATGGGGGCATTTTTTCAAAGAAGTTTTATTTGATAAGCATTGCGTCTTCAACAGAGAGATGGTTGAGTCACTATGGAAATGGCAACAAATGGGGCTGCGAAACACTGAGCGACTTTTCGCCCTTACCATTTTCGAACTCTGGCGAAAGCATTATCAGGTGTCTCTTTGAGGCCTTTGTTGAAAGGGTTATAGTTTGAAAATTCTTTTTACTGTGCATGGTTATAAACCGGCCTTCAAAATTGGTGGGCCGGTGATTTCGGTTTCCTCTCTTGCTGAGGCCATTACGCGTAAAGGGCATGAAGTTACTGTCTTTACGACCAATTGTAACTTGGATGAAGACCTTGACGTGCCAGTGAATTGCCCACTCGATGTTGATGGGGTTGAAGTCTGGTATTTCAAAAGATATGAGCCGCTGAAAGATTTTTTGCCTTTTGCGTCATATCTGACAAAGTCGATCGGATTTCTGTATTCAAAGGAACTGGGCATCCAATTAGACAGCCGGGTCAGCGACTTTGATATCGTTCATACTCATTTACCCTTTATTTATCCGACCTATGCTGCCGCAAGAGCTGCAAAAAAGGCGATGAAACCCTTGTTTTACCATCAACGCGGCGTTTTGGACCCGGCCCGTCTGAATTTTCGATCATTAAAAAAACGACTTTACCTGAAGTTTATTGAAAAACCGATTTTACGTTATGCCACGACTCTTTTTGCACTTACCCAGGCAGAAGTTAAAAGCTATCAGGCTTTGTGTCCCGGTGCAAAATGCTGTGTAATCCCAAATGGGATAGATGTTGAAAAATATCAGGTCAGAGAGGGTGCCGAGCAGATTTTAGGGTTTCCGGCAGATTCTACTGTTATTCTGTTTCTTGGCCGCTTGCACCCGATAAAGGGCGCAGATCGACTTATTGAAGCATTTATAAGTGTTTGCAGCGAATTTCCAAATTCTTATCTGGTTATGGCAGGCCCTGACGAATTCAAGATTGAAGCGAAATTTCGTGAGCGGGCCAGTGAAGCAGGGATTATCAATAGGATTATGTTTCCGGGCATGGTAACAGGTGATGAGAAGAAGAAACTTCTTGCCCGTGCAGATCTCTTTTGTTTGCCTTCAGATGCTGAAGGATTCTCAATGGCGGTTCTGGAGGCACTTGCCAGCGAAACTGCCGTGATGATATCCCCTGGTTGTAATTTCCCGGAAGTTGAAAAAGCCGGTTGCGGTATTGTTGCTGCGACAGATGATGAGAACATGCGGCAAAAAATTCGCAGTCTTCTTGGGAACGATGCTATGCTTAGAGAAATGGGGCGTTCTGGGCGTGATTTTGTGGCCAGAAATTACAGCTGGAGCGGTATTGCTGACAGGGTAATCGAGGCTTATACCGAGGGAATTCAAAGAAACAACTTAATTGTTAGGAAAGCCTGAGAAATGAAAGTTATTGTTACAGGAAGTTCTGGCCTTATTGGCAGGTGGGTTTGCGGCTATTTGAGCGAATTGGGATATGAAATTACTGGAGTAGACAAAAGGGCTCCGGATTTTTCATTAAAAGGCTTAACTCACGCTGATTGCGACATTCTGGATTATTCACGACTGGAGGAGATTTTTTGCCGCGCCCTGCCAGAAGGACTTATTCATCTTGCTGCAAGAACTGACCTTGATGAAACCGAGAGTGTTGCAGGCTATGCTGCTAATATTCAGGGCATACGCAACGTTTTACAGGCAGTTGAAAAAGCCGGTTCGGTGAGACGAGCTATCTATACGTCTTCTCAGCTGGTTTGCAGAGTGGGTTACATTCCAGCAAATATGCAGGACTACTGTCCGAACACTTTATATGGTGAAAGTAAAGTTTTGACTGAAAAATTGGTGTCTGAACTGGATGGTGGAAGGACCGAATGGTGTATTGCCAGGCCCACAACGGTTTGGGGGCCACATATGAGCGCTCACTATCAAAGGCTATTGCACTTGATTCGAAAGGGCCTGTATTTTCATTGCGGTAAATCCAAGCTTTACAAGTCTTATTCATATGCCGGAAATATTGCCTTTCAGTACTTCAAGCTATTGACAGTTCCCGCTGACAAAATTCACGGTCGGACATTCTATCTGGCTGATTATGAACCCCTGTCTCTTCGCGATTATGCCAATGGGCTTGCTGAAGAAATGGGTTCTCCTCGTATTCCCGACTTTCCGAAGGCTTTTGTAAGGGTGTTAGCTTTATTTGGTGACTTGATCAACAAGCTTGGTTTCTCTGGTTTTCCTTTTAATTCTTTTCGTCTGAACAATATTTTAACCAGTTATGTGTTTGATCTCTCAGAAACCAGAACGGTTTGTGGAGAATTGCCCTTTTCTCAAGCTGATGGAATTAGAGCTACTGCGAGATGGTTTCTGGAAAATGTCGAGAAAAAGGCATGAAAGTAACAATCATTACTGTTTGCTTCAATAGCGAAAAAACTATAAGTAAATGCATAGATTCTGTTATGTCGCAGGATTACAGCAATCTTGAATACGTTGTTATTGATGGTGGCAGTAAGGATAATACTTGTAAACTGGTCGAAAATTACGGTCAGAGAATTGCCCATTTCGTATCAGAGCCGGATAAAGGAATTTACGATGCAATGAACAAGGGCTTGGCAGTGGCTACCGGCGACGTAATAGGTTTTTTGAATTCTGATGATTTTTTTTCTGCTGACAATGTTTTAACTAGAGTTATAGAGGAATTTGACAAAACAGATGCTTCTGTGGTGTTTGGCGATCTTGTTTTTGTCGATTCAGATAATTTGCAAAGGGTGACCCGCTATTATTCAGTTCCTGGGTTTAAGCCCTGGTGGCTTCGCTTTGGTATAATGCCCCCACATACAGCTACTTTTCTACGGCGTGGCGTGTTTGAAAAATATGGAAAATTCAAGACCGATTATAAAATCGCGGCTGATTATGAATTTTTTGTAAGGATCTTCTGGAAGCATGGAGTTGACTATCGTCATTTCCCGTGCGTTATAAATAGAATGCGAAGCGGTGGAGTGAGCAGTCGTGGACTCTATAGCAAAATAATTCTGAACCGAGAAATTGTTCGTGGCTGTGACGCGAACGGAATGTACACGAACTTTCTTTTGCTTTTGCTAAAAATTCCGTATCGTTTATATGAACTGGTTAAAAAGCCAGCTTCTGGCTTATAATTTTCATTATTAAATCCTGGTTTCTTAGCTGATGACCAAAGAGCTGATTTCGCGGTTTTATAGTGCGGATGTTGAAGTGAAGCGGGCGGCGGTGTATCGGGCACTGTTCGACCGGCGGCACGATCTTCTGCCTGAACTGAAAAAGGCGATCAGCTACGAGCAGAATGAGCAGGTGGCCGTGTTCATGATGCAGGTGGTAATGACGCTCGAGGCGTTTCCGCGCGATTTTTCGACCGAGAGGCGCATTCTTGAGATCCTGCAGAAGGGCACCGGGGCAGGGGAGGTGCAGCCAAGCATGTGGAAATACCTCTGCGGGCATGGAACCAGCGAGATGCTGATTGCCACCCTCGGTGCCATGGGCGACGCCATTCCCCCAGATGCGCTCGATTTTATCGATACCTGCATCAATCATCCTGACCCCGAAGTTCGGGCCATGGCCTGCGAGAAGGCAATTAAAAGCGGGCGTCCGACGCATTTTGCTTACGTGCTTACCCTGATTACCGACCCCGACCCGATGGTGGCGGAAACGGCCTTCAGTGTCATCCACAGCATGCCGGTCAACGAGCTGGCGATTGTTCTCGACTATGCGCTGGGCTCACCCGACGAGTGGGTGCTCGAAAACGTGGCGCCGTTTCTGCCAAACATCGTTAATAATGGTTTGCGGGCGGTTATTTCCAAGGTGCAGTATCACAAGCATCCGCTTGTGTCGCGAAAAGCGAGAGAGGCTCTGAAAGCCCTCGATGCGATTCCATACCAGACAAAGAAAGAGAAAGAAAAAGCGGCCGAAGAAAAGGCCGAAAAAGAAGCTGAAAAGGCTGCCAAATCAGTTGAGGCTGCTGAAAGTAAAGCCCGGCAGGAAGAGAAGGGACCATCTTTCAAAGAGCAGATGGAACTCAAAAGAATACAGAAAATCGAAGAAGAAAAGCGCCGCAAAGAGGAAGACGAAAAGCTCGCCACCGAACTTGCGGGCGTGAAAGCCGAAGAGATTGCCAGCTTCGCTGATGAACTCGCCGGGTTCGAAGAAATTGCTACCGGAAAACCCAAAGAAGAGAACAAAGACGGGCTGCCAGACAATGAAGAAGCCTTTCTGCAGAATCAGAATTTTGAAACAGAAACCGCCATGCTCGATGCGGTCGGCGCAGACGAGATATCTGACGAAGAGATACTCAAAATGAAATCGGCTGCGCAGAAAGTTGAAAACAGCAGGTCGGATGCTTCAACTCCGGTGATTTCGACAGAAATAGACCTGGAAGCGGCGCAGAAAAGCATTTCTGAAAAACCGGAAAATGATGCCGGAGTTGATAAGTTGTCCGGCACCAAAGTGGCTCGGGTAACAGATCAGCAGATTGCAGAAGAGCTGGTTAAAAAGCCAGACAGTCAGCCGAAGAAGCCCGACGAAGCGTCTGCCGGTGGCCCCGTTAGAGCTGAAGAATCGGGCATGAAACCAGTCTCGGAAGCCGACAATACTTCGGTTCCCGATGGAAGTGCCATGAACCCGGCCTCAGAAACAGGTAAAACGGCCCCGGTAACAAGTCCGGTGTCTGGGCAGATTCAGCCGACGTCGGGTTCTGCCAGGGTTCTACAATCTACTGGTGCTGTCGCCACAAGGCCCGGGGTCGCTGTTCCCGGACCGGCCCGCGAAATTATAACCAGATACCCGTCTTTTATCTCCGACCCTTTTGCGATGCTTTTTCAGCCGGCAAAGCCAGAAGTGCAGCTGAAATACATCAACCAGGTCACCGACAACCTGATTGCCTTTTTAAACCTGTGTTTTCTGCAGTCGTGCCTCTTTTACGCGCAGGAATCAGACGTGCTGGCACGCAGTATACGCGAGTGCCTCAAAGGCTGTCTGGTCGGACCGACCGCTCTACGCAGTCTGCATAATTTTTCTCTGTCAATGAAGGCGGCGCGAGGCAGCCCGGTTTTTTTTACCTTTTCGCTGGCCGGCATTTTCAGTGAATCGTCTGACACAAATCCACTGATGATGCTGCGTGAACTGAAAGAGTTCCTGCGGGAGCCGGTCGAGCCGCTGTCTGAGAGCGTGCCGCAGGCTATAGAAGGCCTTACCGATATTCTGCGCGGTGTAAAATCCATTCTGAACAATCTGATCGTGATGAAGACGCCGCCCGGCGCAAAAGAACCCTTTGCCGATCTCAGCGGCCCCGAAGCCCGTGCATTGGCAGCTGACAAGCGACCGACTCTCGATCTGCCGGTTGGTGAAGTGGTTCTGCTCTCACGTGACGGCGGCGAGGCATTCGGCCTGTTTCCTTTTTTCAAATATGCAAAAAAGAAACTGTGTTTTGCAAAGCCTGACCCGAAAGAGCTTGCAGTATTCTATGAACGTCTCGAAATACCTGCCGATTAGGGCGATGGCAAATGGTTGTTAACTGCTGATGAGGATGGTAAGATAGTTTCATGAGATTGTCGATCAAAACCGCCGCAGGGGCTCTCTTTTTCTTTTTCGGCAGCATGGCTTTTGCCGATGCGGCCGATCTGTCACGCTTTTTTCCTGCGACTCCCGTGGTGCCGAGATACACAGCCCGCGAGATCAGCCAGTTGCCCCAAATCGACCATGAAGAAAGCCCGGTTGATGAATATAATGCGGCAGTTGACCTCAACAATCGCGCACTCGACCTGATGAAACGCAACGAATTTGAGCAGGCGCGCCGGCTGCTGGCCGAGGCCTGCGAAAAAGTCCCATCCGGCAAGGGCTTCTGGAGCAATTACCTGATTGCTCTGCGTCGCATCAAAGGGCGTGAATCAGAGGCTATCAGCGCCGCCAGGGTCGTGATGGCGCTCGATCCGCAGGATTTTCAGGCTCCGTATATTGCCGGTCTGATTTACCTGAATGAGCTTAAACAGCCACAGGTTGCCGCTGATTATCTTGCCGCAGCGTTGAAGCTGGCACCCGAGGATGGCTCAGTCGCCGTCGCGATGGCGACCGCTCTCGAACAGGCCGGTTTCGACGATGATGCCTTCGAAATTTTACAAAAACATGCACCGAAAGCTGGCAACGACGCCTACCCGTTTTATCTGCTCGGATTGCAGTATCTCGAACGCCGTGATTACAACCCGGCGATCCGGGCTTTTAACACCGCCCGGGCTTATGACGAAAAAGGCTATGCCCATGACGCCTGGATAAGAGCCAGATACTTCGCCGGCCAGCTCGAAGGGCTTGCGGCAGACTGCAAGGCTGTTCTGCAAAAGTTTCCCAGCGTGCTCAACCGCGAAAGCCTTCTGCGAATGCTGCTTTCCCTTGAACCAGGCGACTTCAGACTGATAGAAACGATCGGACTCAAGATCAGCACGCCCTCGGCCCTTGAAAAACTCGATTTTCTCATCAAGCCAATTCCTGATATTGCCAACCACCAGAGCGTTTCGCTGACGGGCGCCGAATTTATTTCGCGCGGCCGAGCAATAAAGGCTTCTATCGACGCAAAAGAGGGTGGCAAGCTGCGACTCGGAGTGCCGCGCGAGCTTCTGGCACCAGAACTGCAGTTGAAGCTGACCTATCGCATCGCCACCGTTCCGCTGCTCGGCAGTCAAATTCCCGCTGCGGCTGTCGCTACCCCTGATGTCAGGGTTCTGGCCCAGGATCAGCTGCTGAGCATGGAAAACCCGACCCTGGCCGCGCTTGCCGCCAAAGTTGCCGCTCAGCCCGGCAATTATGTGCAGAACGCCACCATTGCTG
The DNA here is from genome assembly GCA_024710355.1 of Candidatus Rifleibacteriota bacterium. GTDB lineage: Bacteria > Muiribacteriota > Ozemobacteria > Ozemobacterales > Ozemobacteraceae > Rifleibacterium. The sequence goes on along the minus strand of JANJUX010000024.1, from coordinate 123,300 downwards.
TCGCCAATGGTCTGAAATACCGCGAAAACTTTGAAGACCGTTCGGTCGAATGGGCGCTGGCAAACCCTGATGCCTGCGACTGCACTGAGTTTTCTAGGCTGCTGGCAGCTTTGTGTCTTAAAAAGGGGATTCCGGCCCGGGTAACCACAGGGTTTCTTGTGAAGACTGAATTGATCGGCAAAGAGACGGCTGTCGGGCATGCCTGGTGCGAAGTTTTCTTCAGTGGCAAAGGCTGGGTTCCCATCGATCCGACTCTGCAGTCGAACATGCATTGGGCCTATTTTGGCAATCTGCTCAGTGACCAGATTCTCTTCGATTACATCGGCGCAGAAAAGCGCTCGCGGGTAAGCATCGACTTCACTTCTACCAGGCCTGATCTGAAGGTCAGCCTGAACAATTCATATCTGCTCGACAAATGGTAACAGCACGAAAGGAAATCCCTGCAATGGCAAGCCGCAAAGATATCATCAATCACATCAACGAACTTTTTGCCGAAGTGGTTTTTAACGATTATTCCTATAACGGCCTGCAGTTCGAGGGCAGCGAAAAGGTCAGCAAAATCGTGGCCGGTGTCGATGCCACCGTCGAATTCTTCAAAGAAGCCACGCGGCGCGGCGCCGATTTCGCGCTCGTGCATCACGGCCTGTTCTGGAAGGGCGGCGAATGGACCCGCCTCGACCGTATCAACCTCAAGATAGTCAAAGCCCTGATTGCCGGCAATCTTAACCTCTATGTGATCCACCTGCCCCTCGATGCGCACCCGAAGTTTGGCAACAATGCCATTATTGCTGATCTTCTCAAGGCAAAAGTGCAGGCTCCCTTTGGTGGAAGCAGGGCCAACGCGGTTGGCGTGTTGGCAAAGTTCGATAAGCCGACCAGTGTCGGCGATTTTAAAAAGCGTGTCGAAAAGGCTATCGGCCCGGTTGTTACCCACCTTGATTTTGGTGCGGCAAAGATTCAGACGGTCGGAATAATCTCAGGCGGCGGCTGGAGCACCGTCAGCGACCCGCTTGTTTATGAGGGTAAGGTTGATGCCATTCTTACCGGCGAAATCATTCACCAGGCTGTCGCAGCCTGCAGAGACCGCGAGATCCACATGTTTTCGGCCGGCCACTACGCCACCGAAACTTTTGGTGCCGACGCTCTTGGTCGGCATCTGGCGAAGAAGTTCAAACTTGCCTACGAATTCATCGACCTGCCCACCGGTCTTTAATTGGGCTATTTCAGGGCAGAGCGGCACGTAATTTTTTCTCGAGATGTTCGGGTGAAATGAAGCCGACGGTGCGCAGGCTGGTAATTTCGTTGCCATCAGGCTGTAGAATGACAAGGGTCGGCAGGCCGACGATGCCAAACTGTTTCAGCAGGGCATTGACCTTCTCGTCGTCGGGGCTGGTGGCGTCGATTTTAACCGGCACCATGCGACCGAGAAGACTGCGGATTTCTGGCCGCGGAAAGACATTCAGTTCGAGATCCTTGCAGACAGTGCACCAGTCGGCGCGAAAATCGAGAAACAGCGGTTTGCCGGTTGCTGCGGCCTCTTTGAGGGCAGTCTGCAGATCGTGTTGCCAGAAGGTTTCGGCTTTGTTTTCCTGCTTTTCGGCGGCTGATTTTGGCAGACACAGGCAGCCCCACTGCGATGCGGCGCTGATGGCAAAAGCGCAGGCAACGGCAATGGCAACGACGCCGAAGGATTTAAATACCCGTGGCCGCATTCCGGCATCTTCCGGAACATTGTGGAACAGCCCAAGAAAGGCCGCAAACGACGCGAGCAGGGCGGCGATACCAAGCTCTGCCCAGGCGATTCCGATAATGGGTTTGGCAAAATACAGGGCTGCGGCGAGCAGCAGAAAGCCATAGAATTCTTTAACCCGGTTCATCCATTCGCCGGCTCTTGGCATGGCATTCAATGAGCCTGAAAACGCGCCGATCAGCAGCAATGGCACACTCATGCCCCAGGCAAAGAGCAGCAGCATGAAAAAGCCGAGTGCCTGGCTGCCGGTCGCGGCAATGAAGGCAAGAATACCGGCCAATGGGGCGGCGACACAGGGCGAGGCCATCAGACCAGATACCATGCCCATGACAAAAATGCCGAAAATACCGGTTTTTTTGATGCCGCCCAGGCGGTTGCGCAGTGCGGCCGGTGCCTGCAGCATGATCAGATCGAACATCGAAAGGGCCAACAGAAAGAAAATAACCGCGACCAGACCCTGAAACATCGGGCCCTGAATGAAACCGCGGATCTGAGCGCCAAAGGTGGCGGCCGCGAGGCCGAGAAGTGCATAGGTCAATGAAAGCCCGGCGACGTAGGTGGCCGAAAGACCCAGGCCCTTGTAAAAACTGACGTTTTCGTCACGGCTGCCAATAATTGACAGGGTGATCGGGATCATCGGGTAAACGCATGGGGTAAGGCTGACGAGCAGACCACCAATGAAGGCGAGCAGAAGCACCCAGTGAATGCCCTGCTTTTCGAGAGCGGCTGAGAAATCGACGATGCCCTGCTGCGACATTTCTACCCTTACAGGCGCCGCTGTTGTCTGTATTGCAGTATTTCCTGTGGCCTCGGTGGGGAGACTTGTTGAGGCCGTGTCAGATATCTGACTCTGACTGGTGACAGCGGCTGCGCTTTGTAGAGGCGGGGTAAAGGTCAGTTCAAATTTTTTCTGGGTCGGCATAAAGCAGGTAAGTGCTGAGCAGCCCTGGTATTTTACCGTCAGGGTGCTTTGCGCCAGTGGTGCGTTGGCCGAAAAAGCAATCTCGAATACATGTGTACCTTCGGGGTAGACATCGACGTTACCTTCGCCGAACGGGTCGGCCTTGGTAACGACTGCTGGCCAGGTCACAGCGATTTCGCCGGCCGACGCAGAAAAAGACATCTGGTGACGATACAGCATGTGCCCTGGCGACACGGTTGCCGAAACGGTTACAACACCAGGGTTAGCCGGGTTCTGTGATGAGTTGAAATTAAAGTTCGGATCGAAAGCGAAGGCCAGAGTGGCCGAAAAAACGAAGGCAAGAATAAGAATGAAAATGTTGTGGCGGTAATTCATTGTTGTAACTCCTGTATCAGCCCCACTTCATTTTTTTGCGCAGGACCTCGAAAAAATTGCGTGACTGAAAAACTACGATGCGGGCCAGTTCCTGGGCCCGTGAGATGTCTATTTCATCGCCATCCTGAAGGCGAAAGCTTTCCTGGCCGTCGAGAACCAGGTCTACCTTTGAGTGAATACAGCCAACCCGTGCGGTCAGAACTTCCTGGTCTGAGGTGATTACGGGTCTGGCACTCAAGGTATGACAATTGAGCGGGCACAGAATGATAACGCTGACCCATGGTGGCACAATTGGCCCGCCGGCCGAAAGCGAATAGGCGGTCGAACCGGTTGGCGTCGAAAAAATCAGGCCATCGCCGTGGTAGGTGTTGATGACGCAGCCGGAAATCGAAACATTGATGTTGATAACCCGCAGCATCGGTTCTTTTTGAATGACAACGTCATTGAGAGCGATGCCCGAAAATACCTTTTTGCCATTGCGCCTGACCGTGGCGTTAAGCATCATGCGGTTTTCGATACGGAATTTGCCGTCACGAATCTTTTTAAGGAACTCTACGGCATTGCCCGGTTCTTCAAGGGTCAGAAAGCCGAGATGCCCCATGTTGATGCCGGCAATCGGCAGCCCATCGGCTGCGAAAGATCTTGTCGCTTCGAGAATGCTGCCATCGCCGCCGAGAACGATAACCATATCGATGTGGGCGGCCATTTCATGGGTTGCCATGCCGAGCTCAGGCCGTTCAATAATTTTCGCCATGCGGCTGGTCATGCGTACCTGAATCGAATTTTCCTCGCACCATTCGACGAGCGATTTCAACAGTGGCGGAATTGATTCGCGGGCCGGGTGGCAGATAAAGGCGAGGCTTTTTACCGGTTTTTTCATGCTTCAGTTAGGCGGAAAAATCTCATAGTAATTTCGACCTGATCGTATCGAACCGGCGATACTGCGGGCTGCCAGGCCATAAACCGTGCCCTTGTGGGCCGTGCTGACCTTGTCGAGAATGCCGAGTGCCGCATCTTTCTGACCTTTTTTGAAGTAGAGGTTGGCCAGCAGCAGTTGGGCATCGATGTTGCCGCTCTCGTGTTTGAGGCAGTTGCGCAGCGAGGCGATGGCCGGGTCGGTTTCGCCGAGGCGGAAAAGGGTGTCGGCCATCTGATAATGCGCCTCGGCCCAGCGCGGGTAGAGCACGACGACCTGTTCGAAAGACCGCAGAGCATCGAGATAGTTACGGCTCAGTTTGGCGCGCATACCGTTGTTGAATTCTCCGAAAACATTGTTGACTTCGGCCCCGAGAGCAGAGAGAGAGCCGTGTTTTTCACATTCGACGTCGTTGTTTTTCCAGCCGTAGATGCCGGCGGCCGGGCATACCGGCACTGAGGTCATAAACCCGTCTTTAGCCAGATTTGTCGTCGAGAATTCGTCTTTGCGCTTTGGATTGGCGGCGGCAAAGGCTTCCTGGGCTCTTTTTATCAATGCCATAGCGTGATAGCACTGCTGCTTTGCCTTCATTTCGATAAAATAGGTGGCTTCAAGAACTTTGGTTTCGGTCTGAACCGACTTGACAAGAACCGGTGCCGTCGGGGCATCGGGTGCTGGTGTCGCCGTGGTTTTGCCGATCATTGGCTGAATCTTGCGGGCAGGCTGCAGAGTTCGCTCAACTGAACGCAGCGAGGTGTTGGCGTAGTCGTCTTCGGGGTCAAGCTGCAGAACGGTGAGAAAAAGAGTTCTGGCTTCAGTGAGTTTACCCTGGCGTGTCAGAAGTGCGCCCTTGAGGTTCATCAGCCTGGTATTGCGCGGGTTGATCTGCAGACCGGTTTTGATGGCTTTTTCGGCGGCTTCGATATTGCCTTTACGAGCTTCTGAGAGAGCCATAAGATAATAGGTGTCAGATTTGGGTGCCCGTTTATGCCCTTCGAGCAGATCTCTCACGGAAACTTCAGAGCCGGGGGTCTGAAATTCCTGGGCCAGGCAGACACTGGCGGGCGTAAGGGCAGAAGCGGACGCAAACAGAATAAGCGGAATCAGTTTTTTCACAGTCAGTTTGTCCTTGCCAGGCGGCGGCGCATCAGTTCTGCCCAGCTGATCATGTCTGGATCAGTTGCTGCAGAAGCCACGATCGAGAATTCCTTGAGAGCTCTTGGTGCGAGGCCTTTGGCAAAATAGATTTTGCCGAGCAGGAAATGGACGCGCGGGTCATCGGGAGAAATTTTCTGGGCAATAACCGCATGTCGCAGGGCCTCGTTGAGAAAGCCGAGGTTCAGGTTGGCCTGAACCATGAACATGTGGGTGTCGGCATTTTCTGGATCGATTTTGATGATTTCGCGGTAACAGCGCATTGCCATTTTGAGCTTGCCACGGTTGCGAAGCAGTTCGGCATAGCACATCAGCCCTGGTATATAGTCAGGCTTGATTGAGAGAAGGCGCTGGTAGGTCATCATCGCCTCATCCGGTCTTTGCAATACTTCAAAGGCTCGACCCATTTCAAGATAAGCTTCGAGATCGTCCGGGGATTTTTCGAGAGTTTCGCGGCGGGCTTCTATAATGCGGTTGCAGCTGGCTTCGAGTTTTTTCTGCACCGCCTTGAGATTACTTGAAATCTGCTGGTCGGTATAATCGAAGCTGGCAGCCTTTCTGAAGGCTTTCAGGGCTTCTTCGTAGGCTTTCTGGTTCGAAAGCAGTATGCCGATGTTGTTCCAGATGCCGGCCTGGTCGGGGGCGCAGGTTGAGGCTCTGATAAATGCCGAAACCGCTTTTTCGGGGTGGTTGTCGGCCTGGTAGAGCTTGCCGAGCTCAAGCCAGGCTTCGTAACTGACGGCGGGGTTTTCGACGAGTTTTTCGAGCAGGCCGAGCGCTTCGATGGTGCGGCCGCGTTTGAGCATGGCCATCGCCTTGAGAAAGCCCGCCTCGTGGTTGGCCGGTTCAAGCCTGAGAACTTCATTAGTGATCTTTTCGAGTTCTTCGAAATTTTCAAGCTTGCGCAGCACTTTGCCGAACGAGATCATGGTGGCGACAGAGGGATGAAACTGGCGTGCCAGCGCTTCCTGAAAGAGTTCTGCAGATTTTTCATACAGCTCTTTGGCGGCGAGAACTTCGGCCAGACGCTCGAGCACGAACGGGTCGCCGGGCTTGAGACTGAGAGCCTGCGAATACGAAGAAACCGCATGCTCGTATTGCCGCGTCTGCTGATACAGCTGCCCAAGCTTGCTGTGCCCGTATGAATCTGTCGGGTGCAGAATCGTGGCGCGCTGGATTTCCATGAGAGCCAGGCTGGTTTCACCGAGTTCGCGATAGATCATGCCGAGCTGGTAATGAGCATACGGGTCGTCAGGCGAGAGCTGAATGCATTTCTGTAGCTGATTACGGGCCTCTGGCAGGTTGTTGAGACCGCGCTCAAGTATGCCGAGCTGATAAAAAGCCTTTGACAAGAACCGGTTTAACTCAAGCGCCTTTTCAAAAGACTTTCTTGCCTGATCCGGGTTGTTGTTACGCCGCAGCAGAACGCCGTGATAAAGATATACTTCGGCGATGTCGGGCTCAAATTTCAGGCATTTTTCGAGGTTTTCAAGCGCCAGAGAAATCTCGCCGCGTTCTTCGTGCAGCTGTGCCAGACGCAGCAACAGCGCATAGTTGTCTGGCGACCGCGAAACCTTTTCTTTTGTGCTTTCAATTTCTTTTTCGATACCGTCAGAGAGAAATTCGGCGAGAGTTTCGAATTTTTTAGCCGGCTCGATTTTTGTTTTTTCTGCCACTGCCTCATTGGTATCGCCAGCAAGCATGGCCGCTTCTTCGCTCGTTAAGAGAGAATCCTCGGGGCGTGCTGCGGTTGCAGCGGTCGAAATCTCGCGGTCAAGCTCTTCGAATGACTCCAGAGCATTGTTGAGACCACGGGCATAGGCTTTCGGAAAAGCCGTCTCATTGCCGGTCTGGCCGGCGGGCTCATTTATTTCGTTGTCTTCGATGACCCAGAAGGTTATTTCTACCAGGCCCCAGAGTGCCACAATACCGCTTATCAGGCCAGAAGCAAGCAGCAAAAACGGGTGCCCGCTGAAAATCTGGCTGATATAAACCAGTGCGAAGAAAAAACCGCCAAGAATTACTTTTAAAAAGGCTTCTTTGGGGTAAAAAGTGGTGAAGGCATTCTTTACCTTCGGCTCATACATTTCGGCAACCGGGTCGCCAAGCTTTTTTTCGAGAATGCGCGGGTCATTTTTTTCTTCGAGAATGCGCCCGCACTGATTGCATACTGCTGCCGAAACCGGGTTGCGCGAGGTGCACTGGGGGCAGACCACCAGCAGGGTGCGGTTGCAGGCAATACAGCTCAGTGATTCTTCATTGTTAACGGCGCCACAACTCTGACAATTAACCATTCTCAGTGCCTGCTCTCCTCAAAATGATGATCTATGATGCTCCAGTCATTGCTGATCGCAAAGTCAACCGCCTCAGCTTCTTCTTCGAGGTGACTTCCGGTATGTTTGATTACGCTGCCGTGATGACGCAGCGGCTGATAAACCTGGAAAGATTCGATGCACTGGTATTCCCAGCTGATGACCAGCAGTCCGTCATCGTAACCCTCAAGCAGTGGCGAGTCGTCTTTGTTCGTGAAAAAATGTTCTTTGAGTCCGGGGTCCATGCCGGCAACGGTTTGCCAGAAAGATTCGGTATCTTTCGACCCTTGAGCGATAGCCCAGAGGACGGCAGAGATAGAAGAAGACGGAATATGACCCGAAAAGGTCTGGTCGTTCTCGACCATGATCAATCTGATAACGCTCATTTATCGCTCTCCGAAGTGTCAGAGACCTCTGTTTCGGAATCAGAATCATCCAGATCGGCCTCGCGCCAGAAAGCAGCCATCGGCTCGCCCATGATGGCGCCAAGAAGCGCGAGAACAAATGCGGTCAGATAGGCAGTTTCGAAGTCGATGAAGTAGAAGACCAGCGGGCCAACCAGAAGGCCCAGCAGCATGCCGGCGATCGATCCGACAATGGTCGACTCATAAACCGAGATGAAGGCCCCGAGAGCCGAGCCTAAAAAAAGTCCCATCAATGAATACTGCTCAGCGACGTTGCCGGCCAGAACCGCGCCAATAGCCCCAAACGCGACGACCAGAGTACAGATCATCGCGTAGACCATCATGCGGGTTGTTTGTCTGGGCGAGGCCAGTATGCTCATCGGGGTTCCTGTAATCGGTAATATAAGGCGACGCGGTCAGGTGATCAGGCATCGGGCATTAGGCCAGATGCCTGATCTGCAAGGTCAGGGGTTGAGGATGGTTTTTTCGTAATAGTAATTATTGCGGGGATTTTCGGCCACGAAGGTGGTCATTTCTGACAGATAGACGACGCCGTCAATGGTGCCGGCTTCCATGCAGAGCTTCTTGATCTCGGCAAGGCTGCTCTGAATTTCTTTATACGAGTTGCGGGTTTTGAGTGGGCGTGTGACCCGAACAATGGCTCTGAGAGTGTTTTTTAGGCTGCCTTCGGGCAGGTCGACCAGACTCAGCTGCACGATCGAGTAGCCGGCAGTTTCGAGAGCAGTGCGAATGTTGGCTTCGATCAGTGCTCTGGTTTCGGCGCTGATGGGCTGAACATTGCTGGCGGCGGGCGACATTTTATCCCAGTATGTGAGTACTTCGTCACGGATGGCGCCAGAGCGGTCTTCAAGCGTCGGGGTGAGCGATCTGGTGACGCCAAGCTCAGTCAGCTGTTCGAGGTTGGAATCTGCTTCATCCTGCTCGGTGGCAGTTGCAGTTTCTGGTGCCGGCTCGCAGCCGGTTGCTGAAAGAACTTCGCTGACCATTTCCTGAGAATAGCCCATATATTTAAGATCGCCTTCGGGCGATGCGTAAGCACAGGTAGCGGTTATGGCAGAAGCGGCCACCAGAATGGTAATTCCTCTTTTGATCATTTGTAATATCTCCTTATTCAAATTGCCAGAGAATTATAGCACAGTATGAAAGAGCCGGCAGGCTCAAAATTTAAGGTCGGCAAAAGCGTCTTTAAGCTTGTTCAAAGTTACCTGCGGGTCTTCTATGATGATTTTGGCCCCGGCGGTGATATCGACGAACCCGAGTTCGCGATGATAACGCGGAACAACGTGCTGGTGCAGGTGTTCGATGCTTGCCCCCGATGCTTCGCCGATGTTGAAGCCGATGTTGAACCCGAGCGGGTGGTAAACCGACTCGAGACGGTCCATTGATGCACTGAGAAGCTGGTGCATCTGTTTGTGTTCTTCGTGGCTGAGCTGCCTGGGGTCATCGATGTGTCGCAGCGGAAAAAGCAGCAGATGCCCGGCGTTGTATGGATACAGGTTGACGCAGGCTGCCACCGTCTCGTTTTTCCAGATGGTGAGGTTCTTTACACTCGGTTCATCGCTTATGATCGAGCAGATGATGCAGTCTACAGACGGGCGGCTGAGGCCGGTAATGTATTCACGCTTGTTTGGTACAAATAATTGCTGTTTAAAAGGCATTCTCAGACTCGGTTAAGTGATTTAAGCTGTTGTTTCATCAGCTGTGGGAAGTATTGTCGGGCAAGATGCACCGGAATTCCACCCTGATATAATATCAGGTCGTGAAAGCTTCTGTCAGTAAAATCATGCGAAAATGAAGTTCGCAGTTCGTTTTTCAACAGAAGCAGCTGGTGGTGGCCAGTCAGCCGGGCCGAATAGAGAGACGGGCGCTGCATGATACGCCTGATTTCGCCTTTTGCAGCTTCTTTTTCGAAGCGGGCCTGATTGACCAGGAAATTTTCAGCATCTTCTCTTGTCCAGGTGCGGGTCTGCAGTCTTACTTCGGTTTTAAGCAGCGCCGCCGCCCGGGCTTTGTCGAGTGCCTGAACGAACAGGCTCTCGGAAGAAGTCTCGAAGCCTTTTTCGCGCACCGCGTCCTGGCAGTAGCTTGCCCAGCCTTCGATCATTTCGGCAGAGTCAGTGAACGAACGCAGAATTCCCGGGTGCTGGTTCTGGGTTGCCAGGTGCAGATGATGCCCGGGGTAGGCTCTGTGAATGACCGAATTGGCTATTTCAGCATAATTATGACGTGCCGGCAGTGAGCTTTCGTCGCGGGTTATAAGATAAAAGCCGCGCTGTACTGCTGATTTTCTTTCGGGAGCAAAATAGGCGGAAGAGGTGATGATGTGTCGCATGTATGCCGGCGTTTCGATAATGTCGAGTTCTTCGTCGGCGGGGAGTGTGGCAAATTTGCTGTATTCAAGAAAGGCACGGGTGCGGCTCAGATTTTCGCGGTAAACTGAAAGAACCTGATCGAAACTGGTCGGGGCATGCCGATTGATGCGCTTTTGCGCGTCAATGCGGGCGCCGGCCGCTTCGCCGGTAGATTCGCCAAGTATGACGCAACTGAGAGCTTCAAGCTGCCGGGTTGCTTCCTGAAAAAGCTGCCGGGCAAGATCGGTGATCTCGGTCGGGGTCATGCCGATTCTGCGGCTGCTCACCAGTGCCTGAAAGGGGCCCATGCCAAGGGTCTGCTCTTTTTCTGTTTTTGGCATGATTGCCTGCTTCAGCCAGTGGCTGTAATCATCGACAGCTTTGGCTGCATTTGCGGCAGCCCTTGAGAATTCCTGCTGAAGATCGGGGGTGACGTGGCGATGCAGGCTTGACTCGATCGTTGCGAGAAAAGCAGGCAGTTTGGCGGCAGATTCAAGGCAGAGTTCGCCCTTTTCCTGCGAAACCTTCTGAAAAAGTGTTCTACCGCTCATGAGAAAAGCCGGAACCGCTTTTAATCTGCTGATCATGGATCTGACGCGCTCTGAAAGCGGGGCGAAGTCTCTGATGAAAAGAAGAAAAAGCGCGTCGCCGATATTCATGGCCAGATCGCGGCCGGTTCGCCAGCGCTGCAGATCTTCGTCGAGAAATAGCTGCTGCTCGGCAAAGTGAATGACTGCCTGGCGGTCGATCTGCTCGTCGATGCTCAGATCGTTTTCGGGCAGAGTGCAAAAAGCGGTTTTAAGTTCGCGAAGAAAGGCGATGTTGCGCTCGACGGCTTCAGCGCCGGCTTCGGGTAGAAGACCGTCAAAACTGTGTTCGCCAAGCCAGGTGGCGAGCACTGGGTTGCGACTGACCAGTTCTGCGTAATAATGCTGTGCAATTCCGGCGAAAGCGGGATGTCTGTAAACAGCCTGATGAAGCATGCACAAGCCTCCACAATCATTTTTTCGATATTATAGCATAACAATTGATTTTCTTGAAAAATACTCTGTGGCTGTGGCACTATAAAGCGCAAAAATAATGAAAAACACAGTTTCAAGTTCAATCAGGGTGCTGAGGGTTCTCAGCCGCATGAATTACGGCGGGCCATCACGGCACGTTATCAATCTGACCGCCTGTCTGCAGAAATACGGTTACGAGACCCGTCTTCTGGTCGGGATTCCGGAATCTGCAGAGGGCAGTATGCTTGAGCTTGCGCATAGCTGTGGTGTTGCTCCGGCAATTGTTGCCAGGCTAGATCGACCGGTTATGCCACTTTCAGATTTTGCGGCATTTCAACAGATAGTGCGCGAAATCAGGTCTTTTCGGCCACATATTGTTCACACGCATACCACTAAAGCCGGTATTCTTGGGCGACTTGCAGCTGTGCTCTGCGGGGTTCCGGCTATTTTTCATACTTACCATGGTTTTATTTTCAGCGGCTATTTTTCGCAGCCGGTATCGCAGCTGATCGTCGGAGTCGAAAGGTTTCTGGCCGGCACGACCGACAGATTGATAACTTTGACCCCTTCTCTGGCGGGCGAGCTGTCGCAGCGACTCGGCCTGAACGGCAGCAGAAAGGTTGAAACCATATCGCTTGGCCTGAACCTGAACAAAAATCTGATGACGCCGAGGCGGTCGACCGGCTGGCGTAAGTCACTCAACCTGTCGGAAGATCACTTTCTTGTTGGTATTGTTGCCAGACTGGTGCCGGTTAAGAATCATGCATTGCTGTTTAACGCCATTGCCGAATTGTCTGAGAAAATGCCCTGGCTGCATCTGGCGGTAATTGGTGGTGGCGAACTGGATCTTGCACTGAAAAATCTTGCCAGTTCTCTCGGCATGTCGCAAAAAATACATTTTTGCGGTCTGGTAAACAATATTGAAGACGTCTACGCCGATCTTGATCTTCTGGTGTTGAGTTCGAAAAATGAAGGCACACCGGTTGTGATCATTGAAGCACTTGCTTCGGGTTGTCCGGTGGCGGCCACCAACGTCGGTGGAGTTGCAGAAGTGCTGGAAAGCGGCAATGCGGGGTTTCTGCTCGCAAATGACCAGCAGGGATTTATTTCGGGGCTTGCAGTTGCCATAGATAATGCGGCTGAAGCAGCTGCAAAGCTGTCGGATGAATTCAGGCAAAAATGGGCAGAAAAATATTCGGTGCAGACCCTCGCGGAACGAATCGATACGATCTATCGAAAAACGCTGAAATTGAGGGGTGTCGATGATTAACCAGAAAAAGGATGCATGGGTGCTTATGGCCAGAATAGTTTCAATGATATATATTTTTGCTTTTCTTGTCTGGTCAGTTAAGAGCCCTTTGCAGTTACACCGTCCGGCAATGGTAATTTTGCAGCTCGTTTTCATCGGTGGGCTGTTTTTCTGGCGAAAAAAGAAGGGGCGGCCTCTCTTCTGGATACCAGACGAAATGCTTGTCTGTCTGCCTTATTTTTGGGCTCTTGCAAACGCCGGCAATGCTCAGCACTGGATCGATACCTGGAAAATCTGGCTGGCAGTCGCTGCCGTGCCGGCAATAATCAATGTGCCGAGTCATGCAGGCGTTTTTGCTGGCGGAATTCGTGAAAATTCTCTGTTGCAGGCGGTTCTGGCAGCATTTGGATTCGTTGTAATTTTTTCTGGCGGCCTGAACGTATTTTTCCCAAATTTTGATGACGATCTTTTCAGGGCCAGTATGCTGAATCTGCTGGTTGTCGCGGCCGGAATTCCGGTTTCTATCGCATCCTTTTACGATGCGGTGTCGGCCTGGGGCAGAGAACCAGAAGAAGATGCCGCCGGGTGAGGGTTCATCAGCAGGCCGATAAGAAACATTGCCATCATGGTCACTTCTTCGTCTCCCCAGCTGAATTCACCAATGCCGTAAACAATGAAGCAGATGTATATTGCAGATGCCCCGCGGTTCAATGACAGGGCCGGGTTTCCGTCATTTCGTGCCGGCTGCCAGACAAATACCAGTGCCGCGATGATGAAGTTGAAAAAGGCGATCAGCCCAAGATAGCCTTTACTGGCAAATGTCTGCATGAAGTTATTGTGCTGATGACCCCAGATGAGATTATTCTGGTGCTCATATTCAGATGCGAGTTTTTTATACCAGTTTTTGACGTTGTTTATGCCGATTCCGAATGGGTAGTTATTTTCCTGCATCTGAAAGCCCCGCCACCAGATAGTCATGCGGTAATAGCTGGCCTGGAGCGAGCCATTTTCCGGCAGGTTGTCTATCTGCATGCTGCCCAGATCGGCAGTCTTTTTCGGGTTAAGACCAGTGATGCGGTCACGAATATCCGGGTTGACGTATAAAAATGGTGATATGGCCGCGAGAATGACCAGAACGACAACGGCCGTTCGCCTGGGAAACCTGAAAAAAAGAATGGTAAGGCCGATAAACAGCCCAATCCATGCGCTTCTTACCATTGAAAATAAAACTGAATAGGCAGTCGAAACTGTGGCGAGAAGCAGAAGTGCCGTTCCGATAAAGCTTCTGCGAATACAGCCGAACAGTATGGTTGCAGACAGCAGCCCAAGAGCCTGACATTCACCGAAGGTCATCGCCATTGAATAAAAGCCTTTGGCACGGTTTCCAGACAGCTCCAGATAGGGCATTCTGAGACTGTTGACTATTGCCACCAGAGCCGCAGAAGACACAAAAACCCCGAAAATTTTCATGAGCTGCCTGTCTGAAAGCTTATACCAGTAAGCGACATAAAAGCAGAAAATTATCAGATATGCTTTCATTTCAGGTATTGCTCTTGAAAGGTCTTCGGCTCTGAAGACCGAAAGGAGCCCGGCAGTGGTGAAAAAGGCGAACGGAAGATCGAGGGGGGTTCTTTCAGGGCTGGTTTTTCCGGTCAGATAAAGACCCAGAAACCCGATCAAGGCTAGAACCAGACTTGTCTGCGAGGCTGAAATCGAGAAGTGGCAGGTGAAGGCATAAAGATACAGCCCGGCGAGATAGAGTCTCTGGGCCCATGGAGTCGCGGGCGGGCGCGCCTTTTCAGCTTGTTCAAGTTCTGCTGACATAGGAAACGAAGTCTAACCCAACCTTTAATCGATGTCGAGTTTTTAATTCAGCAAGTCTGTTTTTCATTCGTGAAAACGAGTCAGGCAATTATTCAATAGAAACAGATTCGCTGAGTATAGCGACCCCGGGGCTGTGATATAATGGCTGCACAACTTTTTTGAAAGGAATCCAGATGAGATTCAAGCTGTTATGCAGTATTCTGCTCTGTATTGCAGGTGCTCAAATAAAGGTTTCGGCTCAGGTTGTCGAAGTGAAAAACAAGGCGGGTGGCGTTGTTATAACCAACAGCCCGGCAGTTGCCAGCTCCGGCACAGAGTTGAAAAAAATTGCTGCCAGCGCTGAAGGTTATATTTTTCCGGTCAAAGGCCAGAAAAATCCCCTGCAGCCAAAGGCGCAGAGAATACTTACCGGCGTTTTCTCCGGTTCTGGCGAGAGAGCGGTAGCTTTTTCAGATAAGCCCGGCGAGTTGCCTGAGGTGGTTGGCTATGATCAGGCACCGGTCAGGCGCCAGGTAAAGAGAGATGCCGCAACCATAGCCTGGATAACAAAAGCCGGAGCGTATTATCATGATCCGTTTCTTGAATGTGCCTGGGCGAGCGGCACCGAAAGAATCTGGGTCGATTCAGTCCTGGGGTTGAGCGGTCTGCAACCTTGTGCTGAGTGTTATCACAAGAATGACAGCATACCGGACTTCATCAAAAAGGAATCTGGTGGGCTTGATATTGCTACCGCAACAACTTTGCTTAACAACGCCGATTTTCTCGTCTGGGCTCAGGAGCGCCTGCCTCTGAGAAACCCGGGGTTTGTGACCAGCCAGAAGCTGATGATCTACCCGAAAATGGAAATGACGCGCAAGGGGTTGCACCAGCTGGCCCGCGAAACCGAGCTCGCTTATCGGCGAAAAACCTGGAAAGTGATTGAAGTCATTGCGAAGCAGAGCGAAGCCGACCTCGATCAGATAAGCTCTTTTGATACTGATGTTGCCGATGAAAAACCAGCCGGGGAAAAAGCCGATGACTGATCTGTTTTCGTTCGCAAGCGGCAATCTTCAGGTTGCAGCGCCGTATCAGCCCCTGGCTGACCGTATGCGGCCAGACAGTATCGAAGATATTCTTGGGCAAGAGCACATTCTTGGCCAGGGAAAGCCGTTGCGAATGCTTCTGCAGGCCGGCCTGAGCGGCTCGATAATTCTCTGGGGGCCGCCCGGCTGTGGCAAGACGACACTGGCCAGAGTTATGGCACGTCACTCCGATGCCGAGTTCATACAGCTTTCTGCTGTCACTTCGGGGGTTAAAGACCTGAAAGCGGCTTTTGACCGGGCCGCCGAATCAAGGCGGCTGTCGGGGCGCAAGACCATGCTGTTTGTCGACGAGATCCACCGCTTTAACAAAGCGCAGCAGGATGCGCTTCTGCCTCATATCGAATCTGGTCTGGTGATCTTTGTCGGCGCAACTACCGAAAACCCTAGTTTTGAGGTCGTTTCGGCTCTATTGTCACGCTGCCAGGTGCTGGTTCTCAAGCCGGTTGCAGCCTCGGCGCTGTTAACCATTCTGCTGCGGGCCATGGACTGCGATGAAAAACTGCAGCGACCGCCAAAGGTGCTGGTCGATGAAGCCAGTCTCGAAAGAATTGCGATGATGGCGGCCGGAGATGCCCGTATCGCGTTGAATGTTCTTGAAACCTGTTGTGAAGTTGCCAGGCAGCAGCAGCCGGAAACCCCGGTCGTCGGGCCTGAGCTTGTGGCAGAAACCTTTCAGAGCAAAATGCTGCGCTACGACAAGGGCGGCGAAGAACATTACAACCTGATATCGGCTCTTCATAAGTCGATGCGTGGCTCAGACCCTGATGCCAGTCTTTACTGGCTCTATCGCATGATCGAGGGGGGCGAAGACTGCAAATTCATTTTGCGCCGCATGGTCAGGTTTGCTTCTGAAGACGTGGGCATGGCCGACCCTTTTGCTCTTACTCTTGCCGTGTCGGCGACTCAGGCTTACGAATTTGTCGGCCCGCCGGAAGCACATCTTTTTCTTGCGCACCTGGCGGTTTATCTGGCAGCAGCGCCGAAAAGCAACGCTCTATACAAAGCCGAAAAGATGGTCAAACAGGCAATCAGAAACGGCCAGGAACCCTCTGTGCCTTATCATCTGCGCAATGCACCCACCGGCTTGATGAAAGAGATGGGTTATGGCCGTGAATACCGGTATCCGCACGATTATAAGGGCGGTTTCATTGATGAAAACTATTTTCCTGAAGGAATGCAGCAGACCCGCTATTATCAGCCAACCGACCACGGTCGCGAGAAGCAGACGGCTGAACGATTGCAGAAACTCTGGCCTGCGAGATTCAAATGATTGCAGTGTTGCGGCGTTTCTTACAGAGGGCGCTATATCGCGTCTGGCAGTTCAAGCAGGTTCTGTTTCCTGAACTACAGCGCAGTGACTGGGAAAATGCCGTTTCGTGCCTGTCTGAGCCGTTAAAGGGAGAACTTGGCCGATTGCGTAAGTCTGAGAAGGCCCACATAATGAGAGTCTGGTCTGATATCAGCCACGACGGCAGCTTGAATGAAACCGACCGGGTTGAGTTGCTTGAGCTTGCTCTGGTGCATGATATTGGCAAGGCAGTAACCCGGCCGACGCTGTTCTTCAAGGTGGCCAAGGTTCTTTTGCCGCTGGCAAACACTGAGCACTGTGTTGCCGGCGCAAAGCTGCTTAAACGTCTTAAGCAGAACCGCCAGCTGATCAGAAGGGTTTTGCGACACCATGACGAGGGCTCTTCTGACAGAATTCTCAGGCTTTTTCAGGCTTACGATGATCGCAACTGAGGTATTTACCAAAAAGTATTTGCAGTTTTGTCTTTAAAATGATACTTTTTGGGTGGTAATTAATATGACATTATTGTGGAGGAATTGAAATGCTTGCAAAAAAAATGGAAACAGCCCTTGTAAATCAGGTTCACGAAGAAATGTATTCGTTCTACCTTTATCTGGCCATGGCAGAATATGCCGCCGCTGAAGGCCTTCCCGGTCTGCAGCACTGGATGCGCAACCAGGCTCTTGAAGAATTCAGCCATGCAGTTAAATTCATGAACTATATCGCCGAAAAGGGTGGCAAATCCGAGCTCAAAGCTCTTCAGGCACCGCCAAAAGCCTGGAAGTCGGCAAAACAGGTGTTTGAAGAAGCCCTCAAACACGAAGGTCACATTACAGAATGCATCAACAACCTCGTTGATCTTGCCTACACTCTCAAAGACCATGCAACCGTAAACTTTCTCAACTGGTTTGTCGGCGAGCAGGTCGAAGAAGAAGCCGCAGCCAAAGCGGTTATCGACATGATCAATCTCACCGGCAACGCGCCCGGTGGCATGTTTATGATTGACCGCGAGCTTGCTGCACGCCCGGCGGCACCGAATCCTTACAATCCGACCCCGGCCGCATAAACAGAGCACAATAAAAAAGCCCCCGGTAAAGGGGGCTTTTTTTGTTGTGCTTTAATAGTAAGAACCGCCTGATGAGAAGGTTTTCAGATAAATCAGCAGATCTCTGAGAGGGTTGTTGAAAAGATTCAGCAGCATGCCGTATATGGCTTCTATAGCCGGCGAGAGTATCAGACCAAGACCGCCGAGTGCGAAGAGAATAAGCAGCAGCATTGGTGCCAGCTCTTCGAACTGGCGATACTGAGCGCGGTAGCGTCCAGGCAGAAAATATGAAACCACTCTTGAACCATCAAGAGGCGGAATCGGCAGCAGATTGAACAAGGCCAGACTGAGGTTGATGACGATAAGGGTTTCTAATACCTGAACCAGCAGAAACACTGGCATCGGGGGCAGCATAGTCATTTTTACCAGCTCAGCCAGCCCTTTCAGACTCAGGGCCCCAACAAAGGCCAGAAAAAAGTTCGAGACCGGCCCGGCCAGAGCTACCGAAAGCATGGCCCGCTGTGGTACGCGAAAATTTGACGGGTCGACGATTACCGGTTTGGCCCAGCCAAAATTGGTGAAGAATAGCAGCAGAGTGCCAAAAAAATCGAGGTGGGCGAGGGGATTGAGGCTGAGTCTGCCCATGCGCTCGGGGGTCGGGTCGCCGAGAAAATCAGCCATTCTGGCGTGAGCATACTCATGAAATGTGAGAGAGACGAGAATGACCGGTATCAGAACCAGCAGGCGAAAGCCCGAGGACAACAGCGAACCGATTCCCTGCAGCATAAAACTGACGAGCAGCAGAAAGGCGATCAGACAGCCGAAACGCAGCAGTCTGGCAAAAGATTCGGGCGGCATACCGCCCGGCGGTCGAAAACTATATATTCTGGTAAAGCCGTCTGGCAATTTCCATTTCCTCCTCTTGTGTCATTTTAGCGCCATTCAGGCGCATTGCAATAATTTGATCGAAAATGCTGCGCATATGCGGACCTGGCCTGATACCGGCATTGATAAGGTCTTTGCCGTTGATCAGCGGCCGAGTATGGCGTAACTGGCCAATAAAATACAGGATTTTGCGGGCGTTGCGCTTATCGAGAGAGTATGCCATCAGCCCGAGCAGAGCTTCGAGGCAGAGACTGTCGAGCAATTTGAAAAGGCCGATGTGATCTGCTTCTTCGATGCGATTCAGCTGAACCGGCACGGAGCGCATGGTGGTAAGGGTTTCTACCACCTTCTGTCTTCGGTTGTGGGGTGTGCCGATCGAATCCAGGATTGAAGACGCGCCGTCAGGTGGGAGAAGCGACAACAGGCCGGCCCAGTAGATTGCCTCGATGTCGATCTCTTCGTTCAGCACCGCGAATCTTTTGACCAGACCTCTGATCAGCTTGAAGCGACCCGGAAGAATCGACGGATCGTTGAGTTCAGGGCTCAGGCTAAGCATCAGGCCTTCAGAAAACAACTCGGCAACAACCTGTTGTGGTTTTTCTTCGTTGAGACACTTCGAGATTTCGGCACCGATTCGCTTCAGCGACAGGCGTGAGGTTGCCTCACGGCTTATGGCAAGTTCAAAAGCCCGTCTGGTGTCCTGTTCGAGCGTAAAGTTGAAGCGCCCGGCAAAACGAACGGCGCGATAGAGGCGGGTTGGGTCTTCAAGAAAACTGAATGAGTGAAGAATGCGGATACGGCGATGCAGAAGGTCGTTGTAGCCACCGAAAAAGTCTTTAATTTCAAGAAAGTGCTCTGGGTTCAACGATAAAGCAAGGGCGTTGATAGTGAAGTCACGCCGGTAAAGATCGTTCGACAGGCCGCTGAACTCGATCTGAGGCAGGGCGCCCGGGTCTGAATAGTGCTCGATTCGTGCTGAGCTGAAGTCGATTTTGAGGTCTTCAAGATACAGTCTGGCTGTATGAAAGCGGTCGAACACCTTGTGTTCGCAGGCCATTTCCTGGCTCAGAGAGGCTGCGAATGGCATGGCATCACCAATCACAACGATGTCGATGTCGAAATTCGCCCTTTCAAGAAGCAGGTCGCGAACAAAACCGCCGACCGCGAAGACCTCAACTCCCTGCTGAGTCGCGAATCTGCCGATTTTACTGAGCAGATGAAAAATACGCAGAGAAAAGACCCGCTTGAAAAGGTTTTCGATTTCGCGGGCCGGTGGCAGGTCGGTCTGCTCGGCAAGCGGTAAAAAATCCTGGGGCAACGGCAGATAATCAGGCAGAGCCCTGAGCAGTTCATGTGTCGTAATTATGCCGACCACCTCAGAGCCTTTTAAAACGGGCAGTCTGGTGATATTATACCTGACCATGAGGTTCTTAAGGACTCTGACCGGGGTAGACGGGCTGACTGCCGGCACGTTGGTAGGCACGTAGGGGCCGATCTCCGCGTCAAGAAGGTTCATCTGCAGTGCCCGGTCAAGGTCGCGGCGGGTGACTATACCGGCAAATTCATGATTTTTCATGACAATCAGCGACATGATATTGAATTTGAGCATCATATCGAAGGCGCTGCGAATGGTCGAGTGCCAGTCGATCAACTGCGGTGAGGCAGACATGATATCGCCCGCAGTCATATCGGGCTTAAGGTGGTTTTTAAGATGCCCGAGAATGTGCAGTCGGTTCTGTTCGTGACTTTCGCCAGAAAAGTGAAAATAGACCCACCGGCGAATGCGAGCCGGCCTGAAGTCTTTAAAAACCTCAAAAAAGTCGATCTGCGAAATACTGCTGCGTGCCCAGACACGAGAAAAATTACCAGAAGAGAGAACAATCAGCATCACAGGCTGGGCGACATCTGACCAGACAGCATCGACAACCGGTTCGATATCCTGCACCTGGCCGGTAGTTTTCACGGCAATCAGGGTGACCGGCCAATGCCCGGGTTGAATATCTTCGATATTCTTCAGCATGTGGTGATACAGACCGGTCTGACCTTCCCGCAGCCCGAGAACGATGCTGTTGGCAATCCTGCCCGGAGGGGTGAACTGCCGCTGCAGAAAATTGAGGGCACGACTGTCTTCAGCCCTGATTTTTGCAGAAAGTCCCGCCCATGTCTTTTCAATAACTGCGAGTTTGAAAAGCTGCATATCTTCATTGCTGAAGCGTATTCCCGCATCGTGCAGTTCATTCATCAGTGCGGCGGTAAGGCTCAGACTCTGGTTCGGAAAAGATTCGCAGGCAAACGGGAACGAGTGTTTGCGATCTGAAAATATCTTTACTGCCGGTGTGTACCGGGCGAGTTCTTCGACAAGTTCAGGGTTCTGCCTGGGCTGGTCGAAACCGACCAGGTAAACTTTTCTGACAGCTGCAAAGTCGACCTCGGCAAACTTGACAGTTTTGAACCAGTCAAGGCGACGCCCGCATTCCCAGGCATTCTGTCTGAATCTTACCGGGTGCAGAATTCTGGCTTCAGGAAACTTAAGCAGCAGACACCTTGCCGCCCCGAGATGGTCGAGGTCAGCATTATGAGGCAGGGCGATCAGTTCTGCTGGGCTGTATTTCATCAGGATGACTGGTTGCCGACGCCCTCACGCCTGAGGATTTCGAAAAAGATTTTGACAATTTCCGGGTCAAGCTGAGTTCCGGCGGCTTTCTTCATTTCGTGCTTCACATACTCGAACGGAAAGGCCTTGCGATAGGGGCGGTCAGCAATCATGGCGTCATACGTGTCAGCAACGGCGAGAATGCGTGCTCCGAGCGGGATCTGATCGCCCTTCAACCCGAGCGGGTAGCCGGTTCCGTCATAGCGCTCATGGTGATAAAGCGTGAGTGGCGCAATTTCTTTGAGAATTTCGACTCTTTCCATTATCGAGGCGCCATACTCAGGGTGCCGGTGCAGTTCGTTGATTTCTTCTTCGGTGAGATGCCCTTCTTTGGTAAGAATTACGTCTTTAATACCAATTTTGCCGATGTCATGCAGCAGGCCGGCGTATCTGACCGTTTCGATTTCGTCTTCACTGAGGCCAAGTTCTTCGCCGATCTTGACTGCGTATTCCATTACCTTGGTGCTGTGACCGTGGGTATAAGAATCTTTAGCTTCGATTGCCGCTGCCAGAGCCATGACCATCGACAGATACTGGCGCTTCATTTCGGCATACAGCTTGGCGTTTTCGATGGCGATGCTGGCCTGTGAGGCAAAAGTCGACAGCAGGTCGATTTCATCCTGAGAGAAGTCGCGTGGCTTGCTGGTATAAATGGTGATTACGCCGATGGGGCGGCCCCGCTGCATGATCGGTACCGCAAGAAGGCCGGCGAGTTTTTCGCGCTTGACCAGCGACGTGTATTTGGTGCGCGGGTCTTTGCGGGCGTCAACCACCGAAATTGGGAGGCGCTGAGAAAAGCAGCTGCCGATAATGCCTTCGCCAACTCTGATGGCGGTTGAAGAAAGAAATGACTTTGACAGCCCCCGTGAAGCTCTGACTTCGAGCAGTTCACCGGTAAGATCGAGCAGGCGTAGTTCGCAGCGCAGAGCGTTCATCATTTCCATTGAAAAATTAACAATTGAATCGAGAACTTCATCGAGAACCAGAGTTGAGGTAATAGACTGCGATATTTCGAAAAGAACCGAGATTTCGTCGATGCGGCGCTCGAGATAAAGGCGGATTTTTACGTTTTCAATAGCGGTCGCCAGAAGATTCGAGAGCGTGGTGAAGGTGCGCAGGTGCTCGCGGTTAAAGGCTTTCTGCCTGGTAGCGCTGAGGTTGATGAGACCTATGTTTTTGCCCTGAACCGTAAGCGGCACGGTCATGAATGACTGAACCTTGCGCCTGAAGATTTTGTCCATGCTCATGGTCTTCTGACCTGGCAGAAACAGCTGCTGGCACCTGGTAATGCGTGGGGCCTTGCCCCTGATTTTGAAGCTGATGTCGTCGATATGACCGGTAAGGCCGTCGAGACTTGACGGAGCCAAAGGCAGGCGCGAAACGAAGTATCTGGTTTCTTCGTCATCTTTATACAGGCAGACGATGCCAAGATCGTGCTGAATAAGCTGTGACAGATATTCAAAAGACAGGCCGATCAGACCTTCGAGGGTTTGTACCGACGAAAACCTTTTCGCCAGCACATTCAGCTTTTCCATTTCCCGAATGCGGTTCTCGCGTTCGAGAAGCAGCCCGTTATGCTCTATTTTCATTGCCGCAAGATTGGCGAAGACCGTGGCTTCTTCAAGATCGTTAACGCTGAAGGGGCGGTTCTGTTCAATGTTGCCGGTAACCATAAGGCCAACGCACTGAGTGTTGGTCATAAGTGGTATCAGCATGGCTGAAGCGAATGGTGTGTCTTTGAAAAGAGGGTCATGCATCTCGCCCGAATAGAGAAGACGCTGGCGACTGGAAAACGCGTTGCGCAGCAGCAGAGCCTCGCCTGTTGGCGTCTCTTCGTCAGAATTCGCCGGGGTTTCAGTGGTGCATGGAGCGAAGCCGAATTCTTCTTCGGAATTGATGATTGTACGGCGGTCAAGGCAGCGAACCTGCTCGGGGCGTTTTCTTCTGCCGCCGCTGCAGGCAGAAAAAACCAGTTCGAAAGACTCGCGGTCGAGAAGCATGAAATATACCTCGTCGGCTGCGAGCGCTTCTTTTGCAGTTCTGGCCATGCTTTTAAGAAGGTCGTTCAATTCTGTCCCGGAAGAGAGGGCCATCGAAATATCGGACAGCCTTGACAGTCTTTTGAAGGTTTGTTCGGTCTGATTGACCGCACGCTTTTTAGTGTTTTTCATGTTTCAGCTGGCCTTCTTCGTAAGATAAAACCTTGTTGCGGCCGCTGGCCTTGGCTTTGTAAAGAGCCTGGTCAGCAGCTTCAATAAGGTCGCTGGTTTTTTCGCAATTGGTGACGAGAGTGCATGAGACTCCGATAGAAAGGGTTACAGAAAGTTCATTGCCGTCGTGATTAAGACGCGATTGCTCCACCTTGCTGCGGATACGTTCGGCAAAGAGTTTGGCGCCATCGAGTGATGTTTCGGGTAATATGAAGGCGAATTCTTCACCTCCGTATCTGGCCACGGTATCGATCTGTTCGCGCACCGAATTTTTGAAGATGGCAGCAACGTGGCGCAGAACCTGGTCTCCGACGAGATGCCCCCAGGTATCATTGAATTTTTTAAAGAAATCTATGTCGATGACCATAAGTGAAAGGGGCTTCGAGTAGCGGCGCGCTCTGATGAATTCGTGCGCCAGGGTTTCCTGAAAATAGCGGTGATTGAACAGCTCGGTAAGCGGGTCAGTGAACGCCAGTTTCTCGGTTCTTTTGTGAATAAGGGCATTTTTGATACTGGTAATGAAAATGCCGGTAAAGTGTGAAGTTATATCGAGGTCTTTGGTCGTGAACGGCTTGTCTTCGCCACGTGAAAGATGGATTAAACCCCTGAAACGGTCACTGATTATTATGGGCAGATGCAGAACGTGCTTGAAATTTTTTGTTGGCCGGTTGCCAGGGTTGTGCGGATTGAAAAAAGAGGGCTTATAGAAATTTTCTCTGGTAAGAGGCGGATCGGCAGGATAGTCGCTGAACAGTTCGAATATATTGTCGGCGAGTTTTTTCTGAAATTCCTGTGAAATACTTTCTCCAGGCTGAACGAAAAGACGATAGTTGTTGTCTATGTCGTCAAAAAGCAGAATGCCGATGGTCGTAAAGTTGATAAGCTCACGAAACCTGACGAAGGCTTTCTGCAGAATAATTACCGGGTCAAGTGTCGAGGCGAGATCCTTGCTGATGTCGAGAAAGACTTCATTCTGCCGCGATTCGTCAATCAGCAGCAGTTTGTCCTGCTCGATGCGCTGAAACATTTTGTTGCGGGCAATTGCCATCGCCAGGTTCTGCGAGATCAGATAAAGAAAACGATAATATCTGACTGCCTGCTGTGTATCTTCTGCAACATGCCGGCGACTGACCAGAAGCAGATGTGATGGCTTATCTTCGACAACCAGCGGCAGGCAGAAAAGTTCGCGGGCACCATCTTCCTCTTCGAATGAGAGTGTGAGCGGAGCGTCGGGTTCTTCTGTTTCAAAGTTGTTTATTGCAGGCTTCTGCAGCTGCATTCTCAATCTGGCAGCAACCGAATCAACCATCTGTTGCAGTTTCGAGGGCTCAAGCCGGTGCGCCGCGAGAATCTCAATGTTGCTGCCATTGGCCGAAAAAATTGTTTCGCTGAATTGCGGATTCAACTCGATTATCGCCGATCTTTCAAGACCGGTTTCGTCAGAGAGTTTGACCAGAAAGTCGACGAGGCGGCTGACAAAATCGCGGTTGCTGGCCAGAATGCAGGAAATCGAGTAGAGGCTGGCAATCTCGCGGCGGTTATTTTCTATGGTCTGCAGAAGGTTTTCTTTTTCTATGAGGCCGGCAATAAGTGTGTCGACCGACTTCAATTTGACCAGGTCTTCTTCGGTGAAGCCCTTCTGGTCTGTACTGCGGTTAAGATTCATAACCCCGATCATTTTCTGGTGAAGCTTTAGCGGGGCAGAAAGAAAAGACCCAGAATCATTCTTGCGGCTGAGTTTGATAGATTTGTCGGCGCCCACGGTACTTTCGAGAACTACCGGGCGACCAGTAGAAAAAACCTGCCCGGCAATTCCCTGCTTCAGGGCCACTCTGGCGACAGGCCCATTACGCGTTTTTTTCTGCATACCCGGGTGATGCGACGACACGTAGAGCTTGAGACAATTTTCTTCAGGGTCGAAAACCATGATCGAGCCTGAAGTTGCATTCATAAACACTACGGTTTCAGAGATGATTCCTTCGACCAGCAGGTGCAAATCTTCTGTTTCTGCGGCTTTTTCAGCCAGTCTGGCATGGAATTCAAGTGTTTTAAGCTGTTCCTGCTGCCTCATTTTGCGGGTCCTTTGTAGTTGAGAGTAAAAACCGTCAGATCGTCGTGTGCTTCATTTGAGCCTCGCCAGTTCTCAATTGCGCCGATCATCGCCTCGACAAGCTGTTTTGCCGAACGATCCTGGCTTGATCCGAGCAGGTAGCCGATTCGTTCGGTTCCGAACATTTCGCCTGAGGCAGAGCGCTCTTCCGAGAGACCATCGGTATACATAAAGAAGGCGTCCCCGGCCTCCATGGTGAACCTGGCTTTGTGGTAAACCCCTTTGATGCCGCCAATGCCAAGAGGCGGGCCACTTTTACTTTCTATGAGGCGACACTGGGCGTTCAGCCTTGCCAGAAGCGGCCCGTGCCCGGCCGACGACATTTCGCAGACCCCGCTCAGCGGGTCGATAGCCACGATCTGCATTGTGACGAAGTGGTAAGAATCAAGCTGGCTGCAAAGTTTATCGTTTGCCTTCTCGATAATCTGCACCGGGTCAGTACAATCCTGCACGACAGACCATATGATCATTCTGGTAACAGCCATGAGAATCGCGGCCGGCATACCCTTGCCCGATACGTCTCCAAGAACGGCCAGCAGTCTGCCGTCATTGAGGTTGAAAATGTCGAAGAAGTCGCCGCCGATCTGTCTTGCCGGAATGCTCTGCCCATAAACTTCAAGATTTTCGGGCAGATCGGTAAAATTTTTCGGCATCAGTGACATCTGAATATCTTTGGCATCTTTCAGCTGTCTTTCAAGCAGGTCTTTCTCGTGCTGTTCGGCGAGAAATCTGACGTTTTCAAGCGCGGTGACGACAAGGTGGGCAATGCCTTCGAGCAGTTGCTGATCCTGCATGGTGAAGGTCAGACCGTTGGTTTTGTTGTTGACGTTGATGACACCGATAACTTTTCTGCCGGGGGTACCTCGGCTGTTTATGAGCGGTACAGATAGAAGCGAGCGATTGAGATAGTGTTCGAGCGAACGTTTTTTAAAGACCCCTTCTGATTCTATGTTATCGATACGGTATGACCTGCCCTGGCGCGCAACATAGCCCGATATCTCTTCGCCGATTGGGATTCTGGTTTTGTCGATGATGCCGGGAGGGAGCCCGAAGCCTTTTTTAATGCGTAAAAATTCGCCGCTCTCGTCGAGTTCGAGAAATGAAATGCGGTTAACTTTAAGAAGGCGGCGGATGATGATGATCATTTCATCGAGAAGGGCGTCGGTGTCGGAGAGCCTTGCCATAAGACCTTCAAGCGCCTTGATGGTGTCGAGTTTTTCGGCATAATTGCAGGCTACCTGCAGCGATGCGCTGATACCATTAAGGAGAATCGGCATCAGTTTTGTCAGATCTTCTTCGCTTAATGGTTTGTTAACCGGAGAGTCGAAGAGAACGACCCCGCCAAGTGAGCGCAGAGGAATAAATTCAGAGGTAATAGAAGTTGCCTGGGGTGTAGTGGCGAGGGGAAGAACATATCTGATCGGGAGTTCGTATTTGCCGTCGCGGTTGTCGAAGGCTGAGCCTTCATTTATGGCTTCGGTCAAAGGCCCACGGTTGTTGATAAGGTCTGCGAGATCGAAGTTCTCTGGAATATTGGCACCCAGATAATTTACAATTTCGAGCTCCGAAGTTTCACGTGAAAAAATCAGAATCGCGCCGGAATACTGTCCAAAAAGGTAATTCAGACTTTCGACAAGCTTGAAGAGTATTGCGCCGATATCTACAGATGAATTGATGGTGTTACATGTCTGATTGATCTGCTGAAGCATTCGACCGTGCAGCGCCTCTTTGCGCAGCTGGTAGAAATGGCTGAAATAGAGGCCGAGTTGATTGGCCAGCATTGGCATCAGGCGCGAAGTATGGCTGACATGACGGTGTATCTGGTGGCCCGATACCGCCACCCCGAGATGCCCATAGGTTACGCCTCCAGCCTGGCAGGCGAAGACCAGCGGTGCCGGAGAGCCAACTCTGAACTCGCTCCGCCCGATCTTGAGCTGGGCTCGCGAAATAATCGCTATTTCCTGCATTGGATCGTGTGACAGAGCCGCCTCGATGAGCTCAGAGAGATTGTCTTCGATTTCTTCGTCCTCATCGATGGCCATGACCGCCAGGTGATTGTAATAACCCGGGCCGGCAGTCTGAATGATAAAAGTTGCATGCAGATTAAACTCATTCTGCAGGTGCTTCAGAAAAGCTTCGATGAACGGCCGGTCTTCATTGAACCAGATTTCTGCCTGTTTTTTCTCGAAGCCGGGTGGCAGTGCGTCGACACGTCGACCGTTGGTAAGCAGCGCCTGGGTTTCGTGCAGAAAAGTCAGAAGGCGGTCAGGGTCGTTGATCGGATGAGGCAGAAGATGTGCCGGAAAAAGGAATCTGCTGCCGAGTTTTTTTGCCATCACATCGGTCAGTGTCTGCCAGTTCTGATGTGCCTCGCCAGTCTCGGCTGATATCAGCAGAGCCAGGTCGCCAAGCCGGGCGTTTCCTGAATAAAAGCTGCTTTGAAAAAGTAACCGTCGCTGGCCGGAAATTGCAACTTCTGCGGGCGCTTCGCCAAGATCGAATCTCGGCCGGCTGGGCGGGCTGTCGAAAAACTGGGTATCGATTTCTGCTCCTTGTCTGATAGCAAAAATTTTCCAGTTGTCGTCGTTGCCAATGTAAAATCTTGCTGTGAGCCCTGCAAAATCAGGAAAAGGCTGCAGCAATTCAGAGATCTGAGCCGGAAGTTCAGAAAAATCGGGAAACGATTCAATTTCGTTAAGCAGGTCAAGAAATTGCTTTTTCAACGGCAGGGGGCGCCCTTCGTCTTGGACTTTGTTCAAAGCCGATTATAACTTTTTCAGGCAGGCAATTCAACAAAACCGCTAACGATAAAAAACTAAAGTTTTTTTTGCCGGTATAATGTATGATTCCAATTAAGTGAGGTCAGCTATGAAAAAATCAAATGTATTTCTGGCAATGCTTCTTACGGGTGGGCTCGCAGTTGCTGTAACCGCCGCCGACCCGTTCGAGGAAAAGAAAGTATATCTGAATTCTCAGGCCGGCAAAAAGGCTGAATCAACCGGGGAAAAAGTAATCAAAGGTACTGTACACGTCAGTACGTCCTTGAATATCAGAACCGGCCCCTGGGGAAAAATTATCGGCAGTTTCCGCGAAGGCGATGCTCTTGAAGTGCTGGGCAGAGAAGGCGCATGGTATAAAATAAGATACAACGGCAAGATTGCCTACGTACATGCGAATTACGTCTCTACCCCGGGCAATCCCGCCGGCAAAACACCGGTTATCTACCCATGGCAGCAGTCGAGTTCTTCATCGGGTAACTCCGGCAACAGCACTCCTGTTGTCAGCGGGAACGGCCGTTTTGGTGCAATGCCATGCGCACCTATGCCGTCACGGGCCAGTTCTGAGTATGGCATGCGCATTCACCCGACCAAAGGTACCCGCAGCATGCACTATGGCATCGACCTGCCGGTTCCGAACGGCACCAGACTGAATGCTCTCGGTGACGGTACCGTTGTTGCAGTCGGCTACGAATCAGGTGGCGGCCGCTATGTAAAGGTTCGCTATGATAATGGCTACGAATCTTTCTACTGTCATCTTAGGAGCTATTCGGTCAAACAGGGGCAGAGAGTCGGCATGGGCCAGGAAATCGCCCGTTCAGACAACACCGGTATCTACACAACCGGCGCTCACCTGCACTTTGAGTTGAAGAAAAACGGTCAGCATGTCAACCCGAGATCGGCACTCAAGCTGCCCTAAAGAAACAACCAGGAAAGAAATATGTTCAAAAAGCTTTTTCTTATAGTTCTTGTCATGACCGCCACACTGGGTTTTGCCCAGGAGGCAGAGTTTAAAACGATCAACAACCTGATCTATCATAAAAGCATGTTCAATGCTTCTGAGTCAGTCGATCTGCTGAAGATTCCCTTTGGCGGTGAGGCTTCACAGGTTGGGGGCCAGGATCAGGACACTGATGCCATGTCTTATGGCGTGCCGTGGGCATTTCGCATGGCTGAAGGCGGCAACGTCTGGGTTCTCGATTCTCTCAACCGGCAGCTTAAACTTTTTAAGCCGGATGCAACCGTAGAAAAGCATATTTCTCTCGAAGGCTTCGGGAAAATCGTTATCGACTTTGCAGTTGCTGCAGACGGAAGAATGGCATTTCTTAACAGTGCCGACGGTTTTATTTACATTACCGATGCGAAGGGCGAAAAGATTCATTCAATTGAAGGTTTCAACGGTGCCCGCGCCATAGAATTCGACCGCAATGGCGAACTGCTGGTCAGTCATCCGGTTATTCAGTCGGTTCTCAGATTTGGTCAGAATGGCGAACTTGCTGAACAGATGGTTGGCGACCAAAGCCTGAGTCTCTATTCTGATCCGTCAGGAAAACTTTTTGGTCTTGAGATTTCTGATCTTGAAGCCAGCCTTTATCTGCGCACAGTTGCTTCTCCGGCAGAAACGCTTGTAATTGGCAAATTTCCTTACGCTGAAAAGCATCCGGGTGTCACCTATGCCGGCGGTGAAATTCTGGGTCTCGATGCTGCCGGGAACGTCTATTTCTGCCTGGTGGCATGTCATGAAGAGGGGCAGATTTATCGCGAACGTCTTTACCGATGTGCTCCAGACGGCAAGGTTCTCGGAGAACTCGATATTCATACTATCCCGCATCTTGCTCCTGATCTTCCGAGAAAAAGGGTTGTTTGTCCCGATGGGCGGGTAATGGGCTTTTATCCGACCGAGGAGCATTTTGTGCTCTGCGTTTACGCCATTCCCTGATTTCCCGGACCGTTAATTTTGAAAATCCCCGAAGAGTGAAAAATCTCCGGGGATTTTTTATGTACACCCCACAGCAGGCCTGTTGGCGGGCAGGGGTACGATTTCAGGATAAAAAAGGTATTGAAATTTAGTTGAATTAGTGATAAACTTGACTTTCCAATATTGAATTACGAAAGGTGATCGTCATGGCTAATACTAAATCAGCTGCTAAAAATGCTCGCAAAGCCGCCCGCCGCCACACTCTGCGGGTATCTGTAAAGTCTGAACTCAAGACCCTCCGCAAAAAGGCCATTACCGCCGCCGAAACCAAAAAACCGGCTGGCGAAGTGGCAGAAGCAACCAAAGAAGCCATCAAAAAATTTGCCAAGGCTGCTTCAAACAAAATTATTCATCCTAAAACCGCTGCCAGAAAAATCAGTCGCCTGACAAAGGCCATCAACAGACTGCAGAATTGATCTGCTTTTCTGTTTGTTTAATTGATTAACTGATCGACTGTTAGCCATTTATCCGGAAGTGTGCGTAAGCATGCTTCCGGTTTATGGCTTTAGAAAGGTTTCTCACAGAGAAGGGATGCGGTAAAATTTTGTAGAGCCGCTCCGGGATCTGGAGGGCCAGATTTCAGATGCAGGTCGAGCGCAAGCATCTGTGGCCAGGTTTTGATGAGTTCCTGATATGGAAAATTGAGGGCAAGGTGCAGATTTTTGAGTTTCTGCTGCTGTTTGAGCCCAAGCGCCGAAACTATCGTTTCGGGCATGCTCTCTGCCAGACTTTGGATTTCAGCAAGAATGTTCTTTTTTTCCTGATTCGCCTTGAAATCTGATTTGGCCGCAATCTGACGGTATTTTCGCAGCAGATTGACTACCGGTTCGAAAAGGTCGGGACGGTCAAGTGAAATCTCGCTGAACAGGCGAAACTCACGCAGCTGACGGCAAAGCATGAACCATATTTTCTGGGGGGCTTCGCCACGGTTTACGAGGCTGTCCAGACATCTGACAGCTTTGACCGGGTTGCGCCGGCCAAAATGTTCGAGAAAATCGAAGACGGTATCCTGTCTCAGGTAGGCAACACCGGTTTTAACTTCTGCAATGCCGATTTTGCCGCCGGCTCTGGCAAGTGCCAGTTTTGAAAGTTCCTGGTGCAGAAGCGCAAGGTCTGAGCCGGCGAGTTCGATCAGCAGGTCGGCCGCCTCGTCGCTGATTTCGCAGCCAAGCTCAACCGCTTCCCGCTTTACCCAGGTGCCAAGCTGGTTGGCAAAAGGGGCCCAGAAATCAATCTTGTCGGCCTGCCCTTTAAACTTTGCGACGATTTCTGTTGCAATGCGCCCATCGTTAACCGAGAAAACAATCAGAGTGTCGACGGGTATTCCGCCCTGCTGCAGGCGATCAAGAAATTCTTTGCGCTGTTTAGCAGGGGTTGCATCGATGTCCTGAATGTAAAACAGGCGTGGACTCGGGTTGAATGAAAAGCTGAAAATCAGATTAAGGGTTTCGGGCAGTTCTTTCGCATTGCTGACAACTCTCGAAACGTTGTCAGCCTGGTCATCTCTGGGGATAAACGATGAAACCATCAGCGCAAAGGCCTTCTCCTTGAGAAAGGTTTCGGGACCTGAGAACACCAGCAGCGGCGTAATCAGTTTTTTGCTTCTGATAAGTTTTTCGAGAGTCTGTGTGTCCATTTTACCATTAAAAATACGGAACGAAGTGCCCGTTGCCGGGCGACTCCGTTCCGTTTCAGGTCAGATTTCAGTAGTGGTTCTGCATGAACGCCCTGTAGGCGCTTACAGAATAGTGGTAGTCAACCTTTGAGATAAGTTCGAAGGGTGAATGCAGGCTGAGAGTCGGCAGAGAAATGTCGACAACGCTCATATTGAGGTTTGCCAGCAGATAGGCTACGGTTCCGCCGCCGCCTTCATCTACTTTGCCCATTTCGCCGAACTGGTAAGGAATATTTTCTTTGGTCAGCATGCTTCTGATGCAGGCGAGATATTCGATGTCGGCTTCACTGCTGCCAGATTTGCCGCCGGAACCTGAATGTTTGGTTATCCAGACTCCTTTTCCGACAACTCCAGAGTTCATTGGGTCGTAAGCGCCTTCAAAAGTCGGATCTATCGGGGCGTTAGTATCGGCCGAAAGCACCTGAGTGGCACCGAGGGCGTTTCTGATTGCCGCGAAGGTTGATTCACCAGATGTGGCCTCGGTCAGGCGGCCGAGAAAGTCGGTGACCATCTGTGACTGTGCACCATTCGGGCCGGCAGAACCGATTTCCTCTTTGTCGAGAAGCAGAATTGCCGCTGTATGTTCGGGTATGTCGAGTTCAGAAATGGCGGCAAAGGCTGCGCCGACGCAGGCGCGGTCATCGTGGCCGTAGGCACCGATCATGGCGCGGTCAAAGCCGATTTCGGCGGCTGGCATGGCGGGAACGGCACGGATTTCCGCCCATGCGAGATCTTCTTCGGTAAGACCGAAATCTTTTTCGATGTGGCGGAGAATGGCATTTTTAATGCGGTTTGGTGTTTCGGTTTCTTTTTCGTCTGAGGCCGCTTCAGGCTGATGGCCGACGACGATGTTCAATTCTTCGCCGCTGATTACGTCTGCGGTTTTGCGTTCGTATTGAATCTTTTTGCCGATGTGAGGAGCGACGTCGGTGATTGTGAAGACCGGGTCTCCTGGCTTTTCACCAATGACAAAGGTCATCAGTTTACCATTTTTGCCTACTGCGAAGATATGCAGTGAAAGGGGAATGGCCGCCCACTGAAACTTTTTGATGCCACCATAATAGTGAGTTTTGAACAGGGCCAGGCCATGTTTTTCGTAGAGTGGCTGGGCTTTGATATCAATTCGGGGAACATCGTGGTGGGCGGCGATAAGCCTGAAACCTTCGCTGGCGGGTCTTTTGCCGATGATTGCCATGCCCAGAGCGCGGTTCTTGTTAATGAACATTACCTTGCTACCTGGTTTGAGCTTTTTGCCCTGGCCAAGGGGTGGGAGCATTTTATAACCGGCTTTGGTGGCACGGGTTTCAATGTATTCGATTGTTCCGCGCTCAGTTTTGCACGTGTTGATAAATTTGAGATATTCCTGGTTGCGCTTTTCAAGGAGTTTCAGTTCGCTGCCTTTGATTTTATCCCAGGCATTGGCGACCTTGAAAACCTTGACGCTGTTTTTGTCAGAACCTGCTGCTTTTTTTGCCATTCTTTCCTTCCTTTCGGGGTTGTCTATAAGTCTGAAGTGGTTTTATACTACCATAAATTAAATTTAACTGGTAAAGTAAATACACAATATGGATATTGAAAAAATCAGAAAATCGTTTCAGCAACTGGCCGAAGAACTTAAGCTGATAATTGTTGGTAAAGACCGGCAGATCGAAAAGACGCTTGTTTGTCTGCTTGCCGAGGGGCATCTGCTTCTTGAAGACATGCCAGGTGTCGGTAAGACGACCCTGGCTTCGGCTCTGGCTCACGCCATCGGCGGAATTTTCAGCCGCATTCAGTTTACTGCCGATCTTTTGCCTTCTGACGTTATCGGCACAAGAATCTATCGTCGGCAAACTGAAGACTTTGAATTTATCAGAGGCGCAATTTTTGCCAACGTTGTTCTGGCAGACGAATTGAATCGCGCTCCGCCAAAAACACAGAGTGCATTGCTGCAGGCTATGAATGAGTTTGCCGTAAGCGTCGAAAAACAGCACATTGAACTGGTAAAACCCTTTATGGTCATTGCAACCCAGAATCCAAAAGGGTTTCATGGCACATACCCGTTGCCGGAGTCTCAGCGTGACCGTTTCATGATGCGTATTTCGCTCGGTTATCCTGATGAGATTTCCGAGGTGGCAATCCTGAAAAAGCACATCAGTTCAGGAAAGTCTTCAGAACAGAATATCAGAGGCTTTCTTAGTCTGACCGAAGTCGTTGCTGCCCAGGATCACGTCAGAACCATTCCGGTTGCTGACCCGGTGCTGCAGTACATCAGCAGACTTATGGCCGCAATCAGGCTCCATGATGAAGTCGAGCTTCCGGTCAGTCCACGCGGCAGCATAGCTCTCATGCATGCTTCCCAGGCTTTTGCCTTTTACCGCGGCCAGGATTTCGTCAGTATCGATACGGTAAAAGAAATTGCGCCCGAAGTGCTGGCACATCGAATTGGCCTGAGAGGTGTTTCAATGTATGGTGGCGAAGGCGCAAGAAATGACTGGCTGGCGGGCGAAATTCTTCAGAGGGTGGAAGTTGAATAAGTCCAGGCTAAGAATCAGCCTGACGACCTCAGGTAAAACGCTGCTGTTTCTTGCTGTATTTCTCCTCTTTGCGGCTCAAAATACCGGCAACAATCTACTTTACCTCATGAGCAGCTGCTTTTTTGCCTGTCTGGTGATGGCAGGCATCTCATCATTGAGAAATCTCAGCGGCCTGAGTGTTGAACTGCAGGTTCCGGAGTTTTGCTTTGCCGGCCACCCCTGCCTGCTTCGCTGCCGGGTAGAAGAAATTGCCGGGAGGCCTCACCATTCTCTCGCGTTTGAAGATGATTTTCTGGCTGTTCTGCCCGTCGGCTCGATGGCAATTCTTAAAACTTCATTTTCTGTCGAAAGTCGCGGTCAGTATCTCGTCAAGAATATGAAGGTGTTTTCCTGTTACCCGGTCGATCTTTTTATTACCCGTATCGAAATTCCTGTTGATGCTCTCCCGGTTGGCCCTGAACCTGCCAGAAATTTTCCGGAGCCTCTGGCGAAAGACATTGCAGGGAGTCAGCAGCGTCAGGTTTCTGGTAAAGAGGGTGATTACTGGATGCAGAGTCTTTATAACGAGGGTTCCGATGCCGCGATGATAAACTGGAACATTTCGGCCCGGTCGACGCACGAATGGGTTCTGATCAGGTCAATCAGTTTTGGGGCCCCCAGACGTCTGGTTTTTAACTTTTCAGGTCTCGATCAGAGCGGGTTTGAAAAGGGTCTGCAAATCGTAGCCGGCTTGATTGTCAGGTTGCGCGACAACCATTCAGACGCTCTTATATGGGCGGATTCGTTTCGCAGGGGTTACACCTGGCTCTCGGTGAATGATGATTTTCCCGGCATTGTCAGATGGCTGGCCTGTCTCAGTCAGGAAGAGTCAGTGCCGGCTTCTGATGGAGACGCGGATGAAGTGAAGCTGACTCAGTTGATGGTAAGATCGTGAAGATTCTTGTAGATTCACAAAAGTTTCTTATTTATGGGCAAAGCCGTGATGCCCTTTATTCTTCTGCTGCAAGGCTTGAAGTTAGCGCTCTTGCATTCAGACTCGTTGTTTTTATGGCGTTTTTTGCCTATCTGGCAGTGTATTCTACCGGGTATCTGAGGCCTTTGCTGGCGATTTTTTCGTTTCCGCTCGTTGTTATGGTTTTTCGCGGTCGCCCCCTGGTTTCGCCACTTGCCGGCGTAGTGTCTCAACTGATCAGCATTATTTCGCTGCTTTATGCCTTGTGGCAGAGATCCGGGCCCGTGCCTGGAATAGTTGTTCTGATTGAATTTACCAGCATCATTTTGCTGCTGCATATTGCAACGATGAAAAACCTTCGAGCGGTTTACGGCGGTCTGATTCTGTCCTTGATGATAATTCTGGCTGTGGCGGCGATGAACGTTAATTTCATTTTTCCTTTGATTCTGGTGCCGTATCTGTTCAGTTTTTTTCTGATGCTTCGCTGGATCTCCGGTTTCCGTCACGGTTGTGTTTCAAGACAGCGGTCTTCTGAAAATGCCATTTTTCGCGGTTTTAGAGCTCAGGGACTGGGTTTTCTCGTTTCTGTCAGTGTGTTTGCCTTTATGTGGCTGGTATTGTTTTATTTTATTCCCAGAACCGAGAGTCTTGGCCTGGCGTCTGAGGCTTCTAAACGGAGACTGAAGGGGTTCAGCGATACGCTGAGCCTTGGTGAACCTGGCCTTCTTGAGGATAATCCGGCAGTAGTGATGCGTTTGAGACCTATTGACGAGCGCACCAGTTCGCCATCCATAATTCGAAGGCTGCGCTCGCGCACCCTTCGCGGTACAACCTTTGCGCTTTACCGCAACGGGCAATGGGAAAGAGGGCGAAAAAGGCGCTGGCATGCTGACCTTCGCAGAAATCAGGGAGAAGTCAAACTGATCGATGACTTGAACCTCCAGCGAGACATTCACCCCTTTGAGATCATTCTCGAGAATACCGAGCCACCGCTTATTTTTGTGCCTGACCAGACTACTGAACTTTCAATCGGCCTTTCATTCATCGGGGTCGAAGAAGACCGCACTCTCTATTTTCTGAACCGGGTGTCAGGCAGTCGCCGGTATTTGGCAAATCTGATTCTGAACCCCCTGGAAGTTCAGGATTCAAATGTTGGCGAGGTAATAAATGAGAGAGGCATTCAAACATATCTGTCAACCTCCGGAATTCCAGAGAGACTGTCTAATCTTGCAAATCAACTGGCTTCAGGTACGCAGACATATTCTGAACGCGTGAACCGGGCGATGTCTTTTCTGCAGCGGCAGTGTGTTTATTCTTTGACGCAATCAGATGTTCAAGGCATGGATCCTGTCGAATTTTTCCTGTTTGAAAACAAATCTGGCAGCTGTGAGCATTTTGCAACAGCTCTGGCTCTTATGTTGCGGGCAATGCAGATCCCGGCAAGGCCGGTAAGCGGCTATACCATGGGCGAATGGAATGATGTTGGCAAGTTTTTCACGGTCAGGCAAGGACATGCGCATACGTGGGTAGAGGTCTTCTTTCCAGCTTCGGGCTGGGTTCCGTTCGATCCGACTCCGCCTGCACTTGATAGAGAAGCCGAATCAGAGGTCGAAAAAATCTTTCAGTCGCTTTGGGAGACATATGAAGGCTACTGGTTCAGCTATGTTTACAGTTTCGACAATCGCTCGCAGAATCTTGGTTTTCGCAGGATCCTTGCTGCTCTTTCCGAACGGTTGCATTATTTATCCGACTGGTTGCTCAACCCTGTATATCTGCTGATTTTAGGAGGCACGGTTTTTTTCTTCGGCCGCCGGATCCGCTTTATGCTGGCGAAGCTGACAAGATCTTCGACCTGGATTCCGCTGTGGTATCTTGAATGGGAAGCTCGCTTACCTCTGAGCCGCCGACCTTTCGAAACTCCGGCGGATTTTCACAAAAGGCTTTTTGAAGCAAAAACAATTTCGCCTGAAGATTATGAAAATCTTCAGAAGGTAGCAGAAATCATAAATATTGTTGCGTTCAATGGTTCGGCAGATGTTAATGATTGTCGCAGCCGGGGGCTTGATATACTCAAGGAAGTCAAAATCAGATGAGTTCTGGCGCTGATAACGGCAAACAACAGTTTGATCTATCTTTCAGCCGATATTACAGCTGGCTGATGATTTTTCTTCTCAGTCTGGCGCCAGGCCTGATAATTGCCTGGGACTGGCACCCCGACGGTGAAGACGTCTGGGCACGCCGGCAGATATTTTCTGGCTGGTTTAAAAAGAACGATGCCCTTGCGGAGCGCATATTTCAGGCGACTTCACCCGATTTCTGGTGCCGAGAAATGGCCATTGAATACCGTAACACCAGTCAGGCGCTGGCTGCAAAAACTTCTAATTATCAGCTGGCGCTTGAACAGGCGGCCGAAATGCTTTTTCAACAAGAGAAAGATCGGCCGATAATCATGCAGTTTTTTTCGAAAGACGGCAACTGGGCAATGACCAGCACTGATCGCCGCATTTCCGGCTACCTTTTTCGGCAGCTGTTCGGTCAGATGGTCGAACATTGCGAAAATGGCATGTCAGAACTCTCTGGCAGCAACTGGGAGCAGCGCATTCGAACCCTTTTCGGCAAAATGGCGTTTATCGAAATGTTTTTGCCCGATTTTCGTCTCAAGCCGGTTCCGGTGATCTTTCAAGGTCGCAATTATTATTTTACATGGGAAATGCTGCTCAAAGCTGAGGAAGGTTCTGTCTGCGGCGGTTTCTTTATGCTTATGCCAGTCAGCTTTTCACGAAATAGCGGTCTTTCGGCAAGAATTGTCAGCGACTGGGCGGCTGTCAGTCGCCAGGCAAGAGCTGACGGAACATGCTGGCCGGCGATGCTGAATTATCGGAAGGATTCCGAAAAATCCCTGATCATACATCCTGCGATTGCAGACACTCAAACTGTCGCAGATGTCTGGAACTTTTTTCAGAGAGCGTTTCCTGAAAAATCCATGAAAAGCGAACAGTCACACTTGCAGCTGCCCGTGGAACTTATGGGAAAAGCCTTTCCCCTCGGCAGCAGGATTGCGCGAATCTGTTATTCAGATCCGATCAGTGGCTTTGCTGTGCTGCTGCTTGGAGACATGCCCCATATTCCATTCTCTCCCCGTCAGGAAGTGGTTAAGTGGTATTTTTCCATTCTGGCAGTCATCTGGACTATGTTTCTGATCAGAAGTCTGATTTTTCGCCGCCTGCCAACGATAAAAATTCAGCTCAGGGTACTGTTGTGGTTTTCTGCTTTCGCAGCTTTTCCTGCTGGACTGACCATTGGTTCGCTTGCGGCAACTCTTCAGGATCTTCGCGAAGTCAAAATTTCTGGTTTACATCGTGACCTGCATCAGCTGGTATTGCAGATTGAAGCTGAGATGGCAGGGGTTTCGGGGGTTTTTTCAGAGGTTGCCGCAAGCATAACCTCTGATGAGAGAATAATTAATAAAGCCTTCAAGTTGCCTGTTGACCCCGAATCCGGAGATGATCTTCTGAATTCGGTGCGTTCAGAATTTCTTAGTCACGGCATTGACCCGGCAGCGATAATTCTGGTTGCTCAGGGAGGCTGGTGTTTCAGTTCGTTTCAGAAAGACAGTTCTGCTGGCTATCGAAGGTCCAGTCGCGCGCTGTTCGGGTCAATACTTGATCAATATCTCAGGCAGATTGATGCCGATCTTTATCAGAAGAGTTCGCCCGCGGCAAGATATCCTGATGCCGAAAAAAGGGTGCCTGCAATTACGTCTGCTTCAGACTTCAGGGTTCAGGAAAATTTTGGACTTGCCAAAGAGAGATTTGAGAGTGTTTCAGATGTTTTCACCGGCAATGATTTTGCCTTGAGTTATCTGCATCAGATAAACCTTGCCGGCCGACCGTTTGCCGTATTCATGGTTCTTTTGCGCCCCGAAGCGATGTGTGAAAAAATTCTGAGATTGAGTCTGCCGCAGGAGGCAGTTAATTATCGCAGAATTTCGGGTTATGCTCCAGACATTGCCGTTTATAAAAATATCAGCGGGCAGCCAAAACTGGTTGAGGCCACCGGTCGGACCGGCGGTTTCGATAAGCTGACTCTGCTGCCGGCAGAGAGAACTGCCTATGTTTTTGATGCAGATTATGCCAGCATAATGGTGCCATCGCAGCGTATGCCGGGTTACGTGTTTGCTGCCAGATTACCGGCTTATCAAGTGGAAATTATGATCTTTTTCGAACAGTTCAGTATGGTTCTGACGATGTTGCTTCTTCTGGCTGTGGTTATTTCTGGCTCGATATTTGTTTCAATATGGATCGGCAAACCGTTGCGGTCATTCATTCCTGCGCTTGCAAATATCGGCAGCGGTTATATTTCCGCCAATGACCTGTCTGTCAGGGACGACGAGATCGCCGCCACTGCCGTTTCAATTCGAAGAATGTCTGACTGGATAAGGGAACGTGAAAAAATAAAGAGATTTGTGGCGCCGCAGGCTGTTAATCAGGTTCTTGCCAGTAATTTCATCAAGGCCGGCGCCGGAACGATAAGAAGGGCGGTCGTTCTGGTTTCAGATATTCGCTCTTTTACAACCATTTCAGAAGAGTTTCGGTCAGAAGAGGTTTTTGATATGGTTAATCACCATCTGAGCGCCATGGCGGCAGTAATTGAAAAAAATGGCGGCGTTATCGACCGTTTTGTCGGCGACGCAGTCTGGGCTATTTTTTATGAAGACGCCGGGACAATGTGTAAGCAGGCGCTTAATGCCGCAATCGAGATGAAAAAGATGCACCAGTGCATTCAGCAGGAGCGCGAGGCCGCTGGGTTATTTAAAGTTGACATTGGTATCGGACTTGCCCGCGGCGAAATCCTTGCTGGAATTATGGGAAATTCTGGAGTCAGACTCGACTACACGATTGCGGGCGAGACTCTGCATGTCGCTGAAGATGCCGAAACAGCCTCGAAGCTTGGAGCTTTTACCGGCATAGTTGTAACGGAAGATCTGAAAAATTCTGTTGCAGGGCTGGAATATGCTCCGATTGCCAGTGATTCAAGATTTTTTGAGGTGAAAAGCCTTGTTAAATTCTGAACAAAATACGACCAGGTTTATGCTTGCTGCATCAGTAGTCTTTGCAGCCGCATTGATACTGCTTGCAGTCTGGGCGAGCTTTAACCGCTATGCCGTGGCTGGTGCCGAACAGGCTGAATCGATAGTAAAAAGGCATTTGTTGAACGACCTTAAATTCGCTCAGAGAGCAACTCTCAGAAAACTGCATGTGGGCTTCGACATTGCTTCAGAATTGACCGAAAACCTTGAGGGGGTTG
Organism: Candidatus Rifleibacteriota bacterium; assembly: GCA_024710355.1. Lineage (GTDB taxonomy): Bacteria > Muiribacteriota > Ozemobacteria > Ozemobacterales > Ozemobacteraceae > Rifleibacterium. Next base: position 82,542 of record JANJUX010000024.1, on the reverse strand, counting down.
TTAAAAAGGCTGACAGTCAGGAGGCTATGTTCTCGCAATTTGCTGCCGTTTTAAGCTCGGGTTCCACAGCTTTACCCGGAAAGTATCGCTGGACGCTGCTGGCGGTAGACCCGCCGATGGCGGCGTCACAGACCGTGGATGATCTTGTTGACGGGAACGAGCTTCATGAAAAGGCTTCTTCTGGAGAAAATACACGGATTGAAGCAGAGATGTTGCGTCTTCTGGCATACAGAGGATTGTCTTATCTTGTTGACATGAACATTGCCACTGAATTCAGGGATGACAGCAGCAGAAAATTCAAGCTCCATCTCGATGATAAGGCTGAAGCTGAGCTGACGAGGTTTGTCTGTGCTTCTGCCAGATGTTTGCAGCCATGCTTTATAGACAAACGCCAGTTTCATTTCATGTGGTTTCCGATTATGAAAAATGGCAAATCTGCAGAAGCTGAAAGCCTCATATCGGCTATAAAAAACGATAATCATGATTCTTCAGGGCTTATGAGACAGGTTGTTGCTCTCGTTGTCGTCGTTTTTGATGAAGGCAACTATCGTCTGGCGTGTAAAGAACGTTTTGATAAAGGACTCATCGATAATTTTGGCCGACTCGGGGCCAGCATTGCGCTTTCGCCGACAGAAGAAACCGAGGGGCGCTCTGACTGGGTTCAGTGCCGCGATTTTGAGACTTACCCGGAGCTTGCTGAGGCAAAAAGACTTGATGCCAAAGGGGTTGTGCGAACAGAAAAGTGGTTCTATACGCAGACTGCCCTGCCCGATCTTGGCAATCGCCATGTTGTGATTGCCAGACCGATTCCGGCTGAAGTGCCTTCTATAAAGCTGCTGCGTAAAATCGTTTTCAGTCTTCTGGCTGCCTGGTTTGCTCTGATTGTCTATTTCTGTGGCAATCATCTGGTGATGCAGAAGAAGATCCGGTCTGGGCTCAAGGCGCAGCTCGCGGTTCTTGTGTCAATTTTTCTGCTGCCGCCATTCCTTCTGGCGACAGTGAGTCTTGAGCGTTACCTTGATTCGACCATGAACTCTTCGCTGCAGAGAATAAGATCCGAAAGTGAAGAGGCACTGGATGCTTTTGACAAGTCGATCAAGCTTTTCAGAACACGTATCTGCTCCCTGGCAGACAATTTGATCCGCCAGGCAGAAAGCCCGGAAACTGGCCCCAGACTTGGCAGTATGTCTGATTACGATAAGAAAGAATGGCTTGGCAGCTTTCTCGATAAGTTTATCAGCAATGGAGTGGTCATGAAAAATGTTCTGCTGGTAGGCGACAGGGGGCGTATGGTGTCGCGGTTTGTCGGCAGCAACAGTTCTGAAGAGAAGTTTTTTCAGCATCTGGGGGCCAGTATTTTTCTGCCAACCATTCAGGCAATGAATCCGTCACTTGGCGCCGGTGACGAAAAAGATGTGCTTCTCAAGGCTCAAGCTGAAGAAGTTCTTGCAATAATGAGCAGCGTTTTGCTGCCTGAAATTTTTCCGGCGATGGCGCACACCTACACACATCTGACCAAATTAAGCGGGTTTGGCGACCAGGCATTCCTTTATCACCGCTTTCTTAATGAAGAGTCGTCAGTGGACGGGGCTTTGCTTGTCGCCGTTTACCTACCTTCGCTTGAATGCGTGGCCTTCAACCGCTGGGTGTCAAACTTTGATCAAAGCTCATTCCAGGCGAACTGGCTGATCAAAAAAAAGAACGCCCCGGGATGGTATCTGAAGGCGCCCTTTGGGCGCGTGGCTTCGGGTGGTAAATTTGGAACGATGCGCTTCGTTTACAGACTGTTGCCCGATAAAATCGCTTTAATGGCCACCTTGAGCAGTTATGCTGCGGAGCCTCTGATTCTTGAATTGGACTGGGAAGAGCGAAAGTGGTTTTTTGCAACTTTTCCCGGATATGATCTGATAGACTATCAGCTTTCGGCGCTGATACCTGTTTCGGACGATATTTTAAATTATCGGCGTTTTCAATCAGAGCTGCGTCTGTCGATGGTTCTGATTTTTATTCTCTGTGGCTACATCGGCTGGAAAATGGCGGCTGGTTTTGTCGTTCCGGTCAAATGTTTTGCTGAAACAGCAGAAAAGCTTATTGAAGGGGATCTTTCTGCCAGAATGAACGAAGGCTGGGCCGACGAAGAATTCTGCCTGATTGCCAGGAGCTTCAATCAGGTGGCCGCTGATGTTGAGACCGGGCGAATTCTGCGAAAATTTGTTTCAGACGGCGCGCTTCACACAATTACTGCCTCAGAAAAAATCGACCGCAAGGGCTCCCTGCAATCCAGAGGAGCTGTGGTTATGTTTTTGCGGGCATCCGGAATCACGGATGCTTTTAAGGAAAATGCGGCGGCTCAGATGGTTGCAGAGCTTAACCGCTTCTTTTCTGCCGTTTGCAGCAGCGTTAAGCAGAATGGCGGCGAGGTCAGCAAGTTTATCGCCGAGAAAGCGATGGTTACATTCTTTTTCGACTCAGATGTCGACGCCGGTACAAAGGCGTTGGCGGCGGTAAAATCGGCCCTAACCGTTCTGGAACGATTGCGGCGGCATAAATTTCTCGATGGAACGGTAAAAATAAGAGTCGGTATCGCCACCGGGATGGTCAGGTCCGGGATTATCGGTTCGGAAACAACCAGGCTTGAACAGGCTGTAATCGGCGATGTGGTTAATCTTGCCGCCCGTCTTTGCTCTCTCGACACCGGCAGGGAAATTGTTTTCTGCTCGGCCACACGGCTGGCACTGCAAGAAGTTTTTGCCGGCGTTGCCATCAGACTGCCAGATCAGGTGATTAAAGGGAAAAAGCAGACGGTAGAGGTTTTTGCGTTGAGTCCAGAGCTGTACCGTGAATAACAGAGTGTACACAGCATCGTTGTGCTCTCGGTCAGAATGCTGTCAGAAGTTGCTTTGTCTGGCTGTTGACAAACTCATGGTTATGGTATATAGTGGTAACCTCTATTCGGATTTTAATCTCAGGAGATAAACCATGAGCTTTACCTATAATCCTAACAAACGCAAACGTGCCAAAACCCACGGCTTCAGAAAAAGAATGGCCACTGTCAGCGGTCGCAATGTTCTCAAAAGACGCAGACGCCACGGCCGCAAGAAACTCTGTCTCTGATCCACGCATGTGGGGGCTCCGCACGCCATTGGTCAGTTGACTTTGCGTGCTCATTCCGATTTTCAGCGGGTCTTTGCTGCAAAGACCCGTCTGTTTCGGGGTGGGCTGGGTTTCTGCTATCGGAAAGCTTTCGGGGTTGAGTTTCATTTTGGAGTTTCAATTCCGAAGCGTTTTGGCAAAGCTGTTGAAAGAAACAAGGTTCGTCGTCGTCTGAAAGAAATTATCAGAAACAGTGCGGCGCTGCCTGGTTCCGTTGAAATAGTTTTTTGCGTCAGCAGGCCCTGCTGCGAATTGACCTATGAAATCCTGAAAGAGACCTGTGAATGGGCTTTTGCCCGTATTGCGCGGGTCAAGCTGCCGGATCCGGCAGTTTCTTCATGTTAATGATAATTAACCAGATAGGTGCGCTACCTGCCAGATCAGGTCTGATGCTGATACGACTTTATCAGCGCTTTCTGTCGCCAATTGTCGGTGCTGCGTGCAGATTTAACCCCAGTTGTTCAAGATATACCTATGAGGCCATCGAGAAATACGGTCTTATCAAGGGGTCTTTGATGGGTGCCTGGCGGATATGCCGGTGTAACCCATTTTGTCGCGGTGGCGACGATCCTGTCAGATAAAAGACAGAACTATAATCCCGGTTTCGGAGAAGCTATTACATAATGACTAGAACAGGCCTGACCAGAAAAATGAATTTTGGCTTTAATTTTTTGACGGGCAGGCTTTTCTGCTCGTTTCTGTTATTGGCTCTTTTCTGCTGCCATGCAACTCTGCTGTCTGCACAAATTCCTCAACCCGCCGCGTCCAGCCAGAACGCTGTGTTGATGACGGTTAAAGTCGAAGATGTCGATGGTGATGGCCTTAAAGATGCTTCAATTGAAACCCGCCTGCTGCGCGTGATTCTTTCGAGCCGAACCGGCAGTCCGAGCGTTTATTATCTCAAGGGTGCAAGCTTTGAAGAGAATCTTTACCCGCCGGTTATTCAGGATCTTGGTTACAGTGTTCCGGCAGAAAATCTTCGGCCGTTTCTGAGCGAACTGGTCAATCAGCCCTTCAACGCCTCCGGCTACACCGTAGAAGTCGAGGAACAGACCGCTGAAACCATCGTTGTGAGAGCTACTGCAAATATTTCATTGGCAGAAGCCAATGTTGCTTCCGGCCCGGGGCTGTCTCTGACAAAACGCTTCACCTTTCGCGAAAATGCGTATCATTTCAATGTTGAGCACGTTGTCAGCAACCTGAGAGAGCAACTGGTCAGTGTTGGCAATGACGAGAGCGGTTCACTGGCAATGAGTTTCGGGCCTGGCGTTTTTCTTGATCCTTATGGCCCAATGAGCCTGCTTGGCCTCAAGCCCGGGGCTGTCGAAACATTTTCTGATGTTAAAGACTTCAATGGCAAAGGCGCTGTGGCCGGTGCATATAATGGCATCGGGGTGCGCGATCAGTATTTCTGCGTTCTGCTCGAGGCTGATGAATCGGCAAGAGTTGCGGCGACTGCCTATGAAATTACCTCCACCGATGAGCGCCGCAAGCCTCACAAAGGTTTCAGTATCAGCTGCGTGATGCCCAAATTCAATCTTGGTGCAAGGGAATCAAGAACCTTCAAGTATCGCGTCTACGCCGGGCCGATGATTCTAGATCAGCTTACCAGCATTAATCGGGGTCAGGTTTCTGAGTATGGCTTTCTCAGCACTATTTTGCTGAGAGTACTACAGTTTTTCTATGGCCTGTTTCCGAATTACGGACTGGCGATCATTCTGATGACAATTCTGGTCAGAGCCGTTCTTTATCCGTTGACTCTCAAGCAGACGAAGTCAATGGCACAGATGCAGAAAATGCAGCCCAAAGTGCAGGATCTCAAAGATCGCTATAAAGATAATCCGCAGAAATTCAATGAAGAGGTTCTCAAGCTTTACCAGAAAAATAACGTCAACCCGCTCGGTGGCTGTCTGCCTTTACTGCTTCAATTGCCGATTCTGATTGCTCTTTACAACACCATCAGAATTGCAGTCGAACTTAGAAAAACGCCTTTTCTCTGGATTGCCGACCTTTCGAAGGGCGACCCTTTACTCATTCTGCCGATCGCGATCGCTCTTCTGATGTATTATCAGCAGGGCAAAATGACCGATCCGCAACAGCAGCAGATGATGGCCTTCATGCCGATGTTCATGTTTGTCATCACCTGGTCGCTGCCGGCTGGTTTGCTGGTATACTGGTTTGCCAGCAGCGTTCTCGGATTACTTCAGCAGTTACAGGCTAACCGCATTGCGGCCGCCATTAAGGAGGAATAATTGTGTCTACAAGAACTATCGAGATTATTGCAAAAACTGAAGAGGAAGCCAAAGGCATTGCCAATGGTGAACTTAATGGTAACGAAATGATTGTGGCTACTGAAGTTCTGTCTGCCCCGGCCCGTGGTATTTTTGGTTTCGTCGGCAAACAGGAATACAAAATTCGCTTTACCATCGGCGAAAAGCCAGCTCCGGCACCCAAAGTCGAAAGAACCGAAAAGATCGCCGAGCGCCGGCCGCATGATGAACCGCGGGTCGAAAGAGCCGCCAGACCCGCGAGAGATGAAGATTTTCAGAGTGAAGACAATGCAGATGAGCGCGATGCAATGCCGCCACGGCGTCAGCCAAGACCGCCCAGACGGAATAATCGCAATCGTCCGCCGCGCCGCGACCATTCTGAAGCTGGTGAAGGGGCAGAAGAAGCCGAAATTCATCTGCCGGAGCGTCCAAGGGAGCCGGTTTCGGCTGAAATAAAGGCGCACCCTGAATATAATGAAATTTTCTCTCTGATTCGGGAAGTGGCCGCAAATGTCGGTATTGAGCAGCTTGATATGGTTGATTTCATGCGCGACGGCGCCTGGGTTATCGAAGCCAGTGGCGAAAACGTTTCGCAGCTGATTGGCAAACGCGGTCGCACTCTTGATTCTCTTCAGTATCTCATGAACATTATTCTTAACAAGGGCAATGATGAGCGCATCAAGCTGGTTCTCGATGCTCAGGGTTACCGCGAAAAACGTTATCGCAATCTTATCATGCTGGCACAGCGTATGTGCAAAAAAGCGGTTTCAAGTCGCCGTCAGGTTGAACTCGAGCCGATGTCGACTCTTGACCGCCGCACAATTCACATGGCTCTGAAAGATCGTACTGATATCGAAACCTTCTCAAAAGGAACCGAACCGATGCGCCGCGTGGTTATTTCGCCGATGCGCAAGAAAAAAGGTGGCATGAATGCCGAGTGGCAGCCAGTTGCGGATGAGGGCGATTCTGATTTTTCAGAAAAGCTTGAAACCTCAAGCGCTGTACCGATGTTCATGGAGGAAGATGTCTAAACCAAAGATTGGCACGATCGCCGCAGTTTCAACACCTGCCGGCAGGTCGGCGATCAGCCTGATAAGAATTTCAGGGCCGGATACCTTCAAAATCCTGAAAAAATTGTTTATCACAGGGGGAAAGAAAGCTTTCCCCCTGCCTTATTCTGTTTATTTCGGCTCTGTGATTGAACCTGAGACCGGTTTGGTGGCAGATAAATGTCTGGTCACGACGTTTACGGCGCCCAGGTCATACACAGGTGAAGATCTGGCCGAAGTATCGACACACGGTAATCCGCTGGTGGTCAGCCGTGTATTGCAACTGCTTTTAAAACATGGTGCCGTGGCTGCCGAGGCCGGAGAATTCACCAGAAGAGCCTTTCTGAACGGAAAAATGGACCTGCTCGAGGTTGAAGCCGTTTCTCAGCTCCTTTCTGCCAATACCTCTTCCCAGGCCAGACTGGCTCTAAATCAACTCGATGGTCTGCCTTCGCAGTTTGTTGCGAAAATCCGCGGCCAGATTCTGTATCATCTGGTGCAGCTCGAGGCCAGTCTTAATTTTCCTGAAGATGCGATTGAGGCCATAGACGAGCACCTGCTGGCACGCGAACTCAAAAAAATTCTTGCAGAACTCGAAATATTTGCCCGCAACGCAAGAAGCGGCGCACTGGTTGCCGACGGTCTGAAGATTGCTCTGCTCGGGCGGCCTAATTCCGGCAAATCGAGTCTGATGAATTATATGCTGGGTCGTGACCGGGCCATTGTCACCGAAATTGCCGGCACAACAAGAGACACTCTTGAAGAAACACTCATGGTCGGAGAATACCCGGTCAGAATCATTGATACTGCCGGAATGCGAAAGCCGGGTGATCGCATCGAGGCGATCGGTATTGAGAGAACCACAAAAGCTGCCGACGAGGCCTTCGCTCTGATTGGCGTTTTCGACGGTTCGCAACCTTTGACGGCAGAAGACAGGCTGGTTCTTGAGCGCCTCCGGCAATCTGGAAAGCCGGTTATCATTGTTCTAAACAAGTCTGATCTGCCCAGGCAGGTCAGTCCTGAGGATTTTGCAGAGCTGCCCCCCTTAAGTGTTTCCGCCTTGAAAGGTCAGGGACTCCCGGCTCTGCAGACATCCATTTCGAAACTTATTGCCGAAAGTGGCCTTTCTGGCTATGAAGAGATGATACTGCTTGGAGCTCAGCAGTCTGTTGCTCTTGATAAGGCTCTTGCAGCACTCGAGAGAGCTGCCCGCGGTATTGGCAATATTTACCAGGATATGCTGGCCATCGATCTTGAAGAGGCGGTCAGAGAACTTGGCCGGGTTAACGGCGAGACGGTTGATGTAAATACGCTTGATCTGATTTTTGAACGCTTCTGTATTGGAAAATGACATGAGTCAGAAAAAAGAATATGCAGTAATTGTTGTCGGGGCTGGTCATGCCGGTTGCGAAGCAGCGCTTGCCGCTGCCAGGCTCGGAGCCGAAACGCTGCTGATAACCATGAACATATCAACAGTCGCTCTGATGCCGTGTAATCCAAGTATTGGCGGACCGGGCAAGGGACATCTTGTCAGAGAAATCGGTGCTCTGGGCGGAGAAATGCCGCGCTGTATCGACGAAACCTGCGTGCAGATGAAGTGGTTGAATACTTCGAAGGGGCCGGCAGTTCGTTCGCGAAGGGCTCAGGCAGATAAATACCTCTATCGGCAGAGAATGCTGCAGACATTGTTTGCTACGCCGAATCTGACTCTTCGTCAGGGGCATGTTACCGGCCTGCTCGTTGAATCCGGTCGCATAAAGGGTGTTAAGCTTGAAACCGGTCTGGTTTTTGCCTGTGAAAAGCTTATTCTGACTTCCGGCACTTACCTTAACAGTCGCATTATCCTCGGGCGTGCTACCTGGCCTGGCGGACCTCAGAATCAGAGCCCGGCCATCGGATTGTCCGACTCTCTCTCTGCTGCCGGTGTCAGACTTCGCCGCCTGCAGACGGCCACCCCGCCCAGAATTCTTAAAAGTTCTGTCGATATAAATATGATGACCGAGCTGCCTGGCGATATCGATGCTGGCGGTTTCCTCTGGGAAAACCGCCTAAGACGCTACGAGAAGCAGATTCCCTGTTATCTGACCTTTACGGACGAGCGCTCGGTTGAGGCTGTCAGAAGAAATCTTAGCGAAAGCCCCCTGGTTCTTGAGAATATTACCGACGATGGTCCGAAGCATTGCCCTTCGATTGACCGAAAAATCATCAAATTTCCCGATATGGTGAAGCATCAGGTTTTTGTCGAGCCAGAAGGCTGGGATTCGCAGGAACTTTATCTGCAGGGCCTGACCACCGGTATGCCTCCGTCTGCTCAGCAGGACATCGTTGGCAGCGTTGCAGGGCTTGAAAATGCTGTAATTCTCAGGTATGGCTATGCAATCGAATATGATGCCCTGGCACCCGGCCAGATCAGAAAAACCATGGAAAGCCGAGTTATTGAGGGGTTTTATACCGCCGGGCAGTTGAATGGTACCTCGGGCTATGAAGAGGCCGCCGGACAGGGCCTGATTGCCGGTATAAATGCGGTTCTGGCGCTGAAAAAACAGGCGCCTTACTGGCCTTCCAGAACGCGCAGCTATCTTGGAGTGCTCGTCGATGATCTGTCAACCTGGGAAAAACCAGAACCATACCGCATTACACCGGGTCATGCCGAATTCAGACTGACTCTGCGCGATGATTCAGCAGAGCGTAGGCTGGCAGCTGATGGCTTTCGCATCGGGCTTGTCGATCCTGAAAGGTTTTCGACCATTTTTGCGTGGTCGGCTCGTATTGAAGGCGAAATCGCCCGCCTTTCAACGCTGAGTCTCCTGCCGAGCGGTGAGGCGCGGGAGCGTCTTGCCAGGCTGGCAACCGGGGATCTGAAGAAGCCCGCCTCCGGGGCGGAATTGCTGCAACGCCCTGGGGTCACCTATAATGATGTAATGGATCTTCTGCAGCAACCCGAAAATGCAAGGTTGAGTAATGTAGATGAAGTCTATGCCCTCGAAACCGAGATCAAATATCGGGGCTACGCAGACCGTGAAGCGGAAAAGATTGTTCAGACCAGTTTTCTTGAAAGAATAAGATTGCCGCTGGAAATCTCTGATCATCGTTTAAACTTATTGTCAGAGCAGTCCAGGCAAATTCTGAGTTCTTGCAGGTTCGATGACCTGAGCCAGATGGTAAGAAAACATTGCCTTACACGGTCAGAAATTGCTATTCTTTTATCGGTTCTTTCTGAAGATGGGGATAGTCAAGAAAGGCACGAGGAAACCAGATGATTAACAAAAAGCGTCAGGAATTGATTATTCAGAACCTTCGCTCAATTTCTGCAGAGGTTCGATGTATGTCCATTGAACAACTGGTTAATCTGCCTGCCATGCCCGTCAGCGAAAAAATTGCCTGTATCAGGAAAGTTCTTGACGATTCTGATGAAGGCGTTCGTGCTGCGGCCCGGGCTGCATTGGCAAAACTGAGTGGTGATGGCGAAGCGAGGCCGGCGACTCCGGTACCTCCAGCACCCGCATTTATACCGGTAACGGAGCCAGCATTACCATTGCCGGATGAACCATCTGCCAGCGCATCTGCGTCATCGGTGTTGCCACCAAAGCCATCAGTCGTTCAACCAGCTCAGCCTCAAACAATGCCTCCTGCCGCGCGGCCCTTTCCGGCCACAGTTTCGGGCAATGCGCCGCCGCCATCTTTGTCCCGGCCGACTCAGCCTTTGCCTGTTGCGTCCTCGCCTGCGGTAACTTCTGGAGTCGTTTCACAGACTCTCGTTCAGCCTCCGGCTGCTTTGGTCGGTGCACCTGCAGTTCCTCCAGAACTTGATGACCCGGTCGATCCATCACTGCCGGATCTCAAGAAAATTACCGATATCTCGGCTCTTCTGCAGCACATTAAAACTCTTGGGGTTAAAAAGCCTTCCGGGCATGTGACTCAGCTTTTGCAGCTGGCGCGCAGCATGCTCGAAGAGGTGGCATTGACGGCTCTGCAGGCTCTGTTTAACTTGAAAGACCGCCGGGTTCCGCCACAGATCCCGTTCATGCTGGCAGACGAACAGTTTTCTTCGCAGCGGCGCTTTCTCATGTTGAAAATTATCATGGAAACCGACGTCGAGCTTAATCCGGCAGCGCTAGAAAGCATTCTTCTCAAAGAAAAGGATGTTATCGTTAAATCAGGTTTGGTAAAGGTTTTTGCCAGAAGCAGCCGCGAAGGTGGTCTTGAAACACTGGTCCGCTGCCTGCAGGATGAAGACCCCAGAGTCAGGGCCAATACCGTTGAAGTTATCGAGGAACAGAACATCAGGGGTTGCGAGCAGCATATCGTTCAATTGCTTGAAGATCCCGAAAATCGCGTCAAGGTCAACGCTGCAAAATATCTGGTAAAAAACGGCTTTCAACAGGCGTTTCTCACTCTTCGCTCGATGCTGGTTTCTCAAGAAGTCTGGCTGCGTGACAGTGTTATTTTTGCGCTTGGAGAAATTGGCGATCAGCCATCCTTGACTCTGCTGAAAGCGGCGCTCAAAGACCCCAACCAGGGGATCAGACTGAGCGTTCTCAAGGCCCTGGCAAGAATCAACAACAATACCTCACGTCAGGTGCTCAAGGCCGCCTGCGGCGATCCTGACCCTGTTGTAGCGCAGGTCGCCGCATCGCTCTTCGAAAAAATCAAAGACACGCCGATGCGCGAAGAGTTGAGGCAGGCAGCACCTCCGCCTCAGGCCGCGCCACCGAGATCGCTTCAGCCACCCACGCCCACCGTTCCGTCGCGGCCGGTATCGCCAGTTCAGGCTATGCCGCCGGTTGAGCCGGTGCTGCCAGAAATTTCACCGGTGGAATCTGAGCCTTCGCTGCCTTCTGCCGGCAGTCTGAAGATTCAAGATTCTGCACCCGCTGAACCATCTTTGCCACCGATAGAAGAAGCGCCGGCTCAAACAACCGCGCCAGTCGTGCCGAGACAGCCAGTTGCTCCGGTTTTACCCGCCAGACCCGCAATTTCTCTGCCGCCGACTGCTCCGGTTGAACCGGCATCTCCAGCCATTCAGACGAAGCCGTTGAATATTCCGGATCGCAGGTTGCCTTCTGCTGGTGTGCCATCAGCCGGTGTTCAGAAGCCAGCTGTTCCCGCAAGGCCGGTATCTTCCCCCCCTCCTGCCAGCGTTCCCGGCATGCCCGCTTTTTCCAAGCCGAGATCTGCCGAGATTTATGCAAAACTCTGCTCCGCCAGCGTTGACGATCAAAGGGCCGGGGCTAGAGATCTTGCGTTTGTCATGGGTGATGACCAGACGATCCTCATTAACAAGGCAGCTGAGCTGGCAGACGAAAGCTGCAGAATTGCTGCGGTTAAATTGTTATCGCGAAAAAAAACTCCAGATGCGCTCCAGCTGTTACAGCGTTTGACCACCGACCCCAATGAAACGGTCAGGTCACTGGCTGAAAAAGCACTGCAATTGCAAAAGTGAAAGCAAACAACGAATTTCAGGTCATTGTTGTCGGCGCCGGTCACGCCGGTTGTGAAGCCGCCCTAGCCGCAGCCCGTATCGGGCTGCAGACTCTGCTGCTGACGATTAACCTCGATACGGTTGCCGCTCTTCCCTGTAACCCATCTATTGGTGGGCAGGGCAAAGGGCAACTGGTTCGCGAAGTCGATGCTCTGGGCGGAGAAATGGGCATTGTTGCCGATGAAACCAGCATTCAGCGAAGACGGCTGAATACCCGCAAGGGGATTGCCGTTCAGGCCAACCGGTTTCAGTCAGACAAAGAGGCTTACAGTCGGCGAATGCTTCAGTCATTGATGCTGCAGCCCAATTTGAAGCTTCTGCAGGCGATGGTCTCTGACCTGTATTTTGAAAATGGCAGGCTTTCTGGTGTCAGAACAATTTCTGGTCAGATCTGGTCTGCTCCGGCAGTAATTCTGACAACCGGAACCTTTCTGCGCGGAAAAATCCATATTGGCGATGTGAGCTTTTCTGCCGGCAGGGCAGGGGAGCCCGCCGCCAACGATCTTGGAGCTGCCCTTGAACGCATCGGGCTGCCGGTGATGCGTTTTAAAACCGGCACACCACCGAGAGTTGACATTGCCACGATTAATTTTGCCGGTCTCGAAATGCAGGAAGAGGACCCGGAGACTCCACCTTTTTCATTATGGTCAAAAGCCGAGAGGCGATTTCCCAGTCGGGCATGTTTCATTACCCGCACTACTGAAGAAACGCATCGGGTAATCAAAGAAAACTTCGGGCGTTCGGCTTTGATCGCTGGCCTGATAACCGGCACTGGTGCCCGCTATTGCCCATCGATTGAAGACAAGTTGAATAAATTTCCTGACAAGGAGACCCATAAGGTTTTTCTTGAACCCGAGGGGGCGTTCAGTAATGAGATTTATCTGCAGGGGCTTTCGACCAGCCTGCCGGAAGACGTTCAGGAGGCCTACGTTGCAACTCTTCCGGGGCTCGAAAACGCCCGTATTACCCGCCCGGGTTATGGTATCGAGTATGACATCGTCGATCCAATCGACCTTTATCCGACGCTTATGTCGAGGTCGGTTCCGAATCTGTTTCTGGCCGGCCAGATAAATGGCACATCTGGCTATGAAGAGGCTGCCGCGCAGGGTATTCTTGCTGGTGTTAATGCGGCAGCAGCTGTTCTTGGGCGCACGCCGCTGGTGCTCGATGCTGATCAATCCTATCTGGGGCTCATGGTCGAAGAGATTACCACTCTCGGAATCCGTGAACCGTACAGGGTTTTTACTTCTCGCTCGCCTTTCAGGCTGAATCTGCGCATGACCAACGCCGAAGAAAGGCTTTCGCAAAAAGCTTTTGCCTGTGGTTCTCTTGCAGCCGAAAAGATGAACGTGATCGATGCACGCCACGGTCTGCTGGCCGACATTCAGAGGCGTTTTGAAGAAATTCGTCTTACGCCGGCTCAATTAAGAGAACAGTTACCAGACTTTGCAGAGCCGCTTCCGGCTTCTAGCGTTTCTCTGGCTCAGCTTCTGCGCCGTCCGGATGCTTCTCCGGTCGAATTTTCCCGTTATATTCCAGATATTGCCGGCCTCGATCATCTCGGCCTTCTTGAGATCGAGGCACGAATCAAGTATTCTGGCTATATCGAGCAGCAGGAGCGTGAATTTTCGCTGCGTGAAAGCATGCAGGCTGAAGAGCTTGACGATGAATTTTTTGCAGCCATACCTGCAGCTGTCAGTCGTGAGGCCAGAATGAAGATTCTGGCGGTCCGGCCGGCCACGGTTGGGGTGCTGGCACGAATTCCGGGAGTCAGGGCATCCGACCTGGCAGTTATTCTGATGAATCTTCGCAAACGCCAGATTAATAGGGGTAGAGGCAATGAATGAGGTAAGAATCAGAGAATTTCTTTTTCCCTGTCTCGAAAAACTCAAGGTCAGGTTGTCTGAAGAGCAGTATGATCAGCTCGACCGGCTTGCATCGGCCATGTTGGCAGACCCGATGTATAAAAGTGTTTCAAAAATATTCGATCCGCAGGAAATGGCTATGAAACACTTTCTCGACAGTCTGGCGCCGATATGCTTCAACCTTCCTCTCTGGAAATCGTCGACGATTGTTGATCTTGGTACGGGGGGCGGGTTTCCATCGTTGCCTTTGGCTGTGGCTCTGCCGCAAAGCAGAATTATTGCAGTCGACTCCAGGCAGAAATCGGTTGAGTTTGTGGCGAGAATGGCTGCTGCTGCTGGCTTGACCAATGTGCAGACTTTTCACGCCCGCATAGAAGAGGTCGGTCGCGATGTCAAGTTCAGAGAGCAGGCCGACCTTGTTGTCTGCCGGGCATTATCGGCTGTCAGAACGCTTGTTGAATATACGATGCCTTTGACGCGCACCGGTGGGTATGCGTTGTATTATAAAGGCCCGAAGCTCGATGAGGAACTGGCAGAATCGGTTAACGCCTTCGCGGTTTTCTCGGTAGCTGTCGAGAATGTCGAAATTTTGCGACTTGCTCCACCGGAGTTGCCGTTCGAAAGGAATTTTCTGATTCTTCGCAAAACCTGTGCAGTTCCGGAGCGTTACCCGCGCAAATGTGGTCTTGCGGTAGAAAAGCCTCTTTAAGCCTTTCTGTGGTTCGGGTGTACACCCGTAAACGCTTTTGCTTATTGTGATTGACTCTGATTATATTATCTGCTATACTCACCAAACTTATTTCAATCCCGGAGGAAGTCAAAATGGGTGCATGTCCAAAAAATAGAGTTTCAAAACTCAGAGGCCGCAAACGCAGAACTCACTACAAAGCAGCTCCTGTTGCTCTGGCAAAATGCGCACAGTGCTTTGAACTGAAGCAGCCGCACAGAGTTTGCCCGGCATGTGGTTATTACGGCAAAAAAGTTAAGGTTCTCGAAGTCGAAAAAGAATAATACCGGTAAAATAGCGAATGAAAATCGCCGTTGATGTCATGGGAGGGGACTATGCCCCCCAGGAACTGGTATCAGGAGCTCGATCGTATCTGACCTCAGGCGGCAATGCCAGTCTGATACTCGTCGGAAAAGAATCGGCCATTCGCGAGATCATGCCAGAACTGCCCGCCGGCTGTGAGATATACGACACATCCGAAGTGGTAGAGATGGGTGAGGCGCCGCTGCAGGCTCTTCGTAAAAAGAAGAATACCTCTATTGCAGTGGCGGCTCGTCTTGTACGCGAAGGCAAGGCAGATGCGCTTCTTTCAGCGGGCAGTACTGGCGCTCAGATGGCCGCCTCTCTGCTCGAAATCGGGCGTATTCCTGGTGTCGAGCGTCCTGCTATTGCAGTAATGCTTCCGACCTCAGAAAATTATGGGGTTTTGTTGCTCGATGTCGGCGCCAATGTCGACAGCCGGGCACCGCACCTCCTGCAGTTTGCCCTTATGGGTGCCGCTTACTACGAAAAAGTCTGTGGCATTAAAAACCCGAAAGTCGGCGTTTTGAGCATCGGCGAAGAAGAATCAAAAGGAAACGAACTGACAAAGAGTGTTTTCGATTCTCTTAAACATAGTTCGCTGAACTTCATCGGTAATGTTGAAGCGGATCATCTTTATTATGGCAAGGCCCATGTGGTGGTCTGTGATGGTTTTGTCGGCAATGTGCTGCTCAAAGCCAGTGAGAGCATTTCTGAGCTGATTCAGGGCGCCCTTTTTAAGGCCGCGAAAGGGGCAGAAATCGCCCCCGAAAAATTGATGGCTCTCAAGGCCGGGTTGAAAAAATTCAGCCCAGATGCTCCTGAATACAGCGCTGCCCCATTACTGGGCATTAATGGTGTCTCAATTGTCTGCCACGGCAAATCAAAAGCTCCGGTGATTGCGAATGCTTTGACGCTGGCGGCAAGTTGTGCCTCAACCGGTGTGATCAATCTGATTCACAGTCAGGTCGAAAAAGAAGGCCATATGAGTGAATCGGTGA
The DNA here is from genome assembly GCA_024710355.1 of Candidatus Rifleibacteriota bacterium. GTDB lineage: Bacteria > Muiribacteriota > Ozemobacteria > Ozemobacterales > Ozemobacteraceae > Rifleibacterium. Next base: position 66,695 of record JANJUX010000024.1, on the reverse strand, counting down.
CACCAGCATAGGCAGGAGAGCCATTCAGTCGGGGCCTGCTGATTTTTTCAAGGGAGATTCTCTGTAATTATGATAGAAACCAGAATTACCAAACTTCTTGGCATCAAATACCCCATCTTTCAGGGTGGTATGGCCTGGGTCAGCTCGGCCAATCTTGTCGCAGCCGTCAGCAATGCCGGCGGTCTCGGTGTTTTCGGCTCAGGTTCGCTCGATCCCGAGCTTGTTCGCCAGGAAATTCACAAGATTAAAAGCCTCACTGACAAACCGTTTGGTGTCAATATCATGTTGATGATGCCTACTGCTCCTGGTGTTGTCGAAGTCTGTCTCCAGGAAAAAGTCCCGGTCGTCACTACCGGTGCCGGTAATCCCGGGCCGCTGGTTAAACGTTTTAAAGACGAAGGCATCAAGGTGATTCCGGTTGTCTCATCTGTCGCTCTGGCAAAACGTCTCGAACGCTCCGGCGTCGACGCCCTGATCGCAGAAGGTCATGAGTCTGGTGGCCATGTTGGCGAAATTACCACTATGGTTCTGATTCCGCAGATAGTTGACGCGGTTTCGATTCCGGTTATTGCCGCTGGTGGTATTGCGGATGGTCGCGGTGTTGCTGCCGCCTTCGCTCTTGGTGCCGAAGCTGTCCAGATGGGCACAAGGTTTATTCTTGCCAAAGAATGCCATGCACACCCGAATTACAAAGAGTCGGTTCTCAAGGCAAAGGACCGCGACACGGTTACAACTGGTGTAACCCTTGGGCATCCGGTGCGTGTTATTCGCAACCGGCTGACCAAAGAGTATCTTGAAAAAGAATACAAGGGTGCTTCAGCCGAAGAACTCGAAGAACTTGGTCGTGGCCGCCTGAAAATGTCGGTTGTCGACGGTAATATCGAAGAAGGTTCGGTTATGGCGGGTCAGATCAGCGGTATGCTGAATCGTGAAGAGACTGCCGCCGAGATCATTCAGAGCGTTGAAGCTGATTATTACAAAGTTTTCGAGCGCCTCGAAAAGTTCAGACCTAAAAAAAGCTGACACGGAGAGCAGAAGCATGAAGGCATTGATTTTTCCTGGTCAGGGCTCTCAGAAGATTGGCATGGCCAAGGCCATGGTTGAAGCTTTTCCATGGGCTGCCGAAATGGCTGCCCGCGCTGATTCTCTTCTTGGTCGCCGCCTCAGCGAAATTTGTTATAACGGGCCTGAAGAAGAGCTTAAAAAGACAGTTAACACGCAGCCCGCAATTTTTCTGACTTCGGCCATTCTTACCGAGTGGCTGAGACGAAATGGCTGGGAATACGGCGCAACTGCCGGCCACAGCTTAGGCGAGTATAATGCGCTTTTTGCTGCCGGGGTTGCTTCGTTTGAAGATCTGATAAGACTCGTCAATATTCGTGCCCGTGCCATGGAAGAAGCCTGCCCCGCAGGAACTGGCGCCATGAGCGCCGTGATGATGCTCGGCCGCGAAGAGTTGGAACAGGTCTGCCGCGAGGCTTCGGTTGAGGGTGTCTGTCAGATAGCCAATTACAATTGCCCGGGGCAGCTGGTTATTTCCGGTCTTGCCTCTGCGGTTAAAAAGGCCGGCGAGCTGGCGATTGCCAGGGGTGCCCGCAAGGTCGTTCCACTTGAAGTTTCGGGGCCATTTCATTCGCCCCTGATGCAGAAAGCCCGCGATCAGGTTGCTGCTGAACTTGAAAAGATCAGCTTCAGCAATGCCAGAGTTCCGGTTTTCTGTAACGTCGATGCGCAGCCGACTGTTGCCGCTGCCGAACTGAAGAGAAAGCTGCTTGACCAGATTACCGGCTCGGTGCGTTATGAAGACACGGTCAACAATATGCTTACTCAAGGTATCTCTGAATTTGTTGAAGTCGGCCCCGGAAAGGTCCTTGCCGGGCTGAACAAGAAGATTGCACCTGCGGCGAATACCACTTTTGCCACCGACCCGCAGACCCTTGAGCAACTGTTGCAGGTAAATCAGGCTTCCTGAAATTCAGGCTTGACAAACTTACACTAAAAGCTGTAGTAACAGCCACCTGTTATTTTATTACAATAGTTTATACGAGGTAAGCATGAATAGTTCAGAAAACACTGCAGCAGAAAGACCAGTAGCAATTGTAACTGGTTCTGCCCGCGGAATCGGTCTTGAGATTGCCCGTGCCATGGGCGAAGCCGGTTATCGTGTAGTTCTCTCTGATATCAATGAAGAGGGGCTTGCCAAAGCGAAAGCCGAACTTGAAAATGCAAAAATGACCGTTGCAACCTGCAAAGCCGACGTATCGAAAGCAGAAGACGCTGAAAAGCTTACCGAAGCTGCAGTTGCGGCTTTTGGTCGCATTGATGTGCTTGTGAACAACGCCGGTATTACCAGAGACGGCCTGCTGATGCGCATGGATGAAGATGCCTGGGATCTGGTTCTCAAAATCAATCTCAAGGGCACTTTTCTCATGTCAAAGGCAGTTGTCAGAACCATGCTGAAGCAGAAGGGTGGTTCAGTTATCAACATTGCGTCTGTCATCGGTCTGATGGGTAACGCCGGTCAGGCGAACTATGCCGCCAGCAAGGCCGGTATCATAGGCTTCACCAAAAGCTTCGCCAAAGAATTTGGCCGCAAGGGAATTCGCTCGAATGCAATCGCTCCGGGCTTCATCAATTCAGATATGACTGCTGTTCTTCCTGACAAGGTTAAAGAACAGATGCTGGCTCAGATTCCGTTAAACAGTTTTGGAAATCCCCGCGACGTCGCCAACGCCGTGGTTTTTCTGGCCTCAGACAAGGCATCGTATATCACAGGGCAGGTACTGACCGTCGATGGCGGCATGGTAATGTCCTGACCCGTTCGCAAATTTTCAGGAGGAATTATTAAATGAGTAACTATTTTGAAGAAATCAAAAGAATCGTTGTTGACAAGCTCCAGGTCGATGAAAAACAGGTTACCCTCGAAGCCAGTTTTATTGAAGATCTCGGTGCCGACAGTCTCGACACTGTTGAGCTGGTAATGGACCTCGAAGAGCATTTCGAAATCGAAATTCCCGATGAAGATGCCGAAAAACTGAAAACTGTTAAAGACGCAGTTGACTACATTACCAACAAAAAAGGCTGATTGAAATCATAGCTTGCCGGCCGGTTTTTGTTAAAACCGGCCGGCAGTGTCACTGGAGATCTCAGGTGAAAATTCTGCCACGACTCAAAATTGGTAAATTGCGGCCAAAATACCCGCTTATGCAGGGAGGCATGGCTATTCGTGTCTCTACCGGCAAACTTGCCGGTTCTGTAGCCCGCGAGGGTGGGATTGGTCTCATCGCCGGTTCAGGCATGGAGCTTGACGAGGTGCGCAATGAAATCAAGATTGCCAGAGGTATCGCTAATGGCGGTATTGTTGGCATCAACACCATGGTGGCAGCCTCAGGCTTTGCTTCGGTAATGAAAACCGCTGCTGAATGCGGTATCGATGCCCTGATTGCTGGTGCAGGCTTTTCACGGGATATTTTTGATATTGGCCGTGACTATGACATCCCGGTGGTTCCGATTGTTTCGAGTGACCGTGTTGCCGCTCTCGCCGAGAAACTGGGGGCTTCTGCCGTCGTTGTCGAAGGCAGCGAAGCTGGCGGCCACCTCGGAACCGAACGTCCTGCCAGAGATATCTTTCCTGAAGTAAAAAGGGCCGTGAGTATCCCGGTTCTTCTCGCTGGTGGAATTATCGACAGACAGGATATCATCGATGCTTTCAATTTCGGCGCTGACGGTGTTCAGGTTGGCACTCGTTTCGCCGCGAGTTTTGAAGCAAATGTCGAAAAGTCTTTTCACGATACATACCTGAAAGCCAAAAAGGGCGATGTTTTTCGTATCATGAGCCCGGTTGGCCTCTGGGGTAATGCTCTGCCGACACCTTTTACCGATAAGGTTGCCGCTGGCACAGAGCATCATCCGAAGTGCATGGGTTGCCTCAAGAAATGCTCAAGACGTTTCTGTATCATTCAGGCGCTGATAGACGCCCGTGCCGGGGATCTTGAAAAAGGTCTCGTGTTTGCCGGCGAACATGTTTATCGTATAAACGAGATTCTGTCTGTTGCAGAAATTTTCGAGATGTTTTTCAAAGGTCTCGAATATCGCAATTAAGCGATAAATCATTCTTTTCAACAAGTTTTCACTTCGCCGGTTTCCGGTGATTTGCTATTGACTCAACAGCTCAACTCTGGTACAAACCTTTTGTAACTTTTTTAGACAGACTCAGGAGGGCAACAAAATGAAGCGCGTTTTTGTCACAGGCATTGGGGCAGTGACCCCGATTGGCATCGGAGTCGACCAGTTTGCTGAAAGCCTCAGGCAGGGCAAAAGCGGTGTCAGTCCGATCAGCTGTTTTGATGCATCACAGCATACGGTTCAGATTGCCGGCCAGGTGAAAAATTTTGATCCTGAGCAATACATGAATAAGAAAGAAGTGCGCCGCCACGATCGCTATTCGCAGTTTGCGATGTCGGCTGCTGCCATGGCGGTTGATATGGCCGGTCTCAAAGAAAAAAACTACGACCCTTTCAGAGTGGGCGTAACCGTTTCAACCGGTATTGGCGGTATTCATACCTTTGAAGAAGAATTCGAAACCTGTCGTACCAGTGGACCGAGCCGCGTCAGTCCATTTCTTGTCCCGATGATGATCTGCAATATTTCAGCCGGCTGTATTGCCATGGAATATGGTTTCAATGGCCCGAACTACTGTGTGGTCTCTGCCTGCGCGTCTGGCCTGCACGGTATCGGCGAAGCTTTTCTCAAGATTATCCATGACGAGTGCGACATTATGGTCTGTGGTGGCGCTGAATCAGCGATAACCCCTCTTACCGTCGCAGGTTTTGCCAAAATGAAAGCGCTGTCTACTCGCAACGGTGAACCAGAAAAAGCTTCAAGACCATTCGATAAGGACCGGGACGGTTTTGTCATGGGTGAAGGGGCCGGCGTTCTCGTTATCGAGAGTGAAGAAAGCGCCCGTCGCCGCGGCGCCAGAGTTCTTGCAGAAATCAAGGGTTATGGTGCAACTGCAGACGCTCACCACCTGACTGCTCCACACCCCGAAGGTGAAGGCGGTTTCCGTGCCATGATGAAGGCAGTTAACTTCATGAATTTCCCGATCGAGCGCATCAATTACGTTAATGCCCATGGTACTAGTACCCCCCTGGGTGACCTGGCGGAAATGAAAGCCGTACGGCGCGTTTTTGGCGACAAGATTGGCAATGTAACCATCAACGCCACAAAATCAATGATTGGGCATCTGCTCGGGGCCGCTGGCGCTGTGGGATCAGTGGCTACGATTCTGCAGATGCAGCATGGCTTTATTCATCCGACGATCAATCTGGAGAATGTCGACCCGGAATTGCAGGATCTCGATCTTGCGCCGCTCTCAGCCAAGAACAGGCAGATTGATGGCGGTCTGGTAAATTCTTTCGGTTTTGGTGGGCAGAATGCCAGCATTCTTCTCGCCAGACCAGAATGATTAATTGAATCCGACAGGGACTGTTTCGCAGGTGTGGTGAAACAGTCCCTGTTTTTTTTGCGGCGGTCCGGGCAGTGAAAAAGGCCCGTGCCGCCTGCTTTTAGGGCACAAGGGGACAGTGTAGAGAAAATATATTTTGCTTCTGGTTGTACACTCTATCAATAAAGCGTTTGCATATTAATGGCTTTTTTGTTTATAATTTTAGTGTGAAGAGGTTGTTGGGTTTTTAACATAGCTAAAGGAGAGGCTCAAGATGGAAATACTCAGAGTCGCATCATCGTCGAATCCGAAGTCTGTTGCCGGTGCCATTGCTGCAGTTCTAGAACAGGATAAACAGGTAGAATTGCTGGCAGTAGGAGCAGGGGCCGTGAATCAGGCAGTAAAATCAATTGCAGTAACCAGAGGTTATGTCGCACCAAAGGGCATCGAGCTTTATACCATGATCGCCTTTGCCAAAATCGAAATTGATGGAAACGAAAAAACAGCAATCAAGTTCCTTGTCGAAGCACGCTGAATCAGACCTGGTATTGCTTCTGTTCAGACTCGCCAACACCGCGAGTCGTTTTGTTCTCGCGGTGTGTTTTTGTCTGCTGCTACAACCGGTAAGCCTTGAGGCTTCAATCAATGCCGGGCGTATTTATCAACTGCAACAGCGACTTATCGATAATCCACGCGATATCGAGGCGCATCTGAACCTGGCAATGGAATACAGCCTCGCCAACAACTTTGTTAAAGCGGTAGAGGCTTATTTTGTGCTGCTGAGAATTGATCCTAACAATTTTCATGCCTACAACAATCTGGGCATTCTTTACAAAAAGAGCGGCCAATACCGCGACAGTCTGCACTGCTACAAGCAGGCCGAGCGTATTAACCCCGATTCTTACTGGGTTCCGTACAATATGGGTTTGTGTTACGAAGCCATGGGTCGCATGCAGGAAGCTCGCGAAAGTTATGGCAGAGCCCTGTCGCTGAACCCTTCGTTCGCTCAGGCGCTGCAGCGCCTGCGAGCTCTCTCAGAAGGCGGCGACAATGTTCCTCTGCTGCCTGGCCTTGAAGAATCGCAGATTTATCTGGTCGATTCAGCGACCAGTCAGCCGAAAGCTTACGGTGGGCGGCAGCCTGCCGCTGATGTTAAGACAGAGCCGGCAAGACCCGTCAAAACGGCAACTGCTCCGAAAACTGATCTGCAGAAGCCGCCAGAGACGGCTGAAAAAATATCTGAGCGACTAGCCAAAGAGAAAGAGAAGAGCAAAGAGGTTAAAAATTATCGTACTACCCGCAAGGGAGCAGGTGCGAGCATCTTTAATCAGGCCATGGATGCCCTCGATGCTGGCAATGTTGAAAAAGCCCTTGAACTTTACGTAACATGTATTCTTGCAGAGCGCGATTTTCTCGCCGAGCCTGAAAATGGCCTTATCAAAAAAGGGCTTGAATACCTTAAAGAGCGGCCAAACCGTATGACGAACGGCCAGTTTTATCGTGGGCTGCTGATTTATATTTCGGGCAATCTGGAGCTGGCTGTGCCTGATTTAAAAAGTTTTCTTGAAACCAGTGGCAGTAGCAAGAAGAACGCAAATTCACAGTTTGTGGAAGAGGCTTCGAGAATAGTGGCGCGCCATGAAGCCGAGAAGGCTGAGCGCGAAGCAAAGGCCAAAGAGAGGGCTGACGCGCTGGCTGCCGCTCAGATGGCTGCTGCAGCCCAGACACCGGTTGCCAGCGGCAGTGAGGAAACAGAGCGGCCAAGGCCCAGCGATTTTGTTCTCAAGCGCATGAGTGTCGAACAGATTGTCGAAGAAGCTGATCGCCTGAGTCGCGAAAGTCGGCTTTCTGATGCGGTGGCGGTTCTCGAAACCGGTCTGGCGTCATCGCCCGATGATCTGCAGCTGCTGATGAAAAGCGCGAACGCCTATACCGACATGCTGCTCCTCAAGGGCGACCAGGAAGCCGGAAAAATGGCCCTTGCCAGATTTGAAAAAATCTACGCCAAAGCGCCACCGAACTCGCGTGAATGGGCGGTTGCCCAGGAAATGATCGCTGAGCTCAAAAAACGTGTGCGCTGAAGCTGCTTTTTACCAGCGCAGGCTGTAGCCCGCCTGAAGCTGGTCGTCCCAGCCATAGTTGCGGTAAGTGCGCAGGTTGCGATACCAGGCAAATTCGAGGGTAAATTTTTCGCCGGGTGCCAGCCTGATTCCGAGAATCATGTCGAGGGTGTCTTTATCGTCGCCCCCAAGCACTTCCCCGGCGATTTCACCGATGACAGAAACGTGCTTTGTGGCTTCGTAGCTCAACCCCATGCGGTAAAGAAAGCGATCATCTTCACCTTCTGAATCAATTACAGTTCCAAGTTCGAGATTGCCGGTCGCCCGGTCAGTTTCACTGGTGGTAACGCAGCCAAAGAGTTTTAGTTCATCGCTGTTTTTTGAACCGGCCGGCAGCATTCCGTCAGGGTTGCCGGTGGTGACGGTCGTTACTGCCCCATAAGCAAAGCGATAATAGCTTTTATCAGGCAGATAGGTAGCTTTCATGCCGATTTTCATATTGCCAAGGCCGGTGTTGCTGTCGGCGTAGCCGCCGAATGTTCTCGGGGCACTGAGTTCCCAATCATGAGTCGGAACAGTTATTGCCCATTCGGCCCATTTTCCGACCCAGTTGACTGACGATTCGAAGGTTGAAACCGAGCCTTTTTCAGTTGAGTGAAAACTCGTGCCAAGACTGCTGGTGAGCTTATGGTATTTGTATCTTGAGCTGAGAATGATCTGGTCCGGTTCGAACTTGTCGGCAGTAATTCCCACGAAAAAGCCACCAAATCCTTCGGCATTGATGGCATTTCGTGGTGAAGGCTTGAGCAGGCCGGGTTTTTTAACCGGCTGGGGTTTATAATCGCCGAGTGAATATATTTCATAGTCTGAGAATGCGGGATTATATCTGGGTGCCGCTGCAGCCTGTGGTGGAACCAGAAACATGCAGGCAGCCGCAAAAACTGCCATGAAAAGGTTTAAAGCCGTTGCTGATTTGAATTTTTTACAGATTGGCAACAAAGTTTTTCAGCCTTTCTGAATGGGGAAATGCCTCTGGGCCCTGTGCCAGACCTTGCAGAATCTTCTGGGCTTCTTTGCGGTTGCTGGCATTGTTTTTCTGCAGATACATAAGTACGTTGATCTGGGCCTGGTAGAATTCATGCTCGCGGCGTGAAGGTTCGATTTTTGTGACAGCCTGGAACTCGGCGAGAGCTTTGCGGTGCTCACCCGAAAACATGTAGACAAGGCCGAGGTTTGAATGGGCATCGACATCCATCGGGTCAACCTCTAGCATGCGCTGCCAGATTTTTTCGGTACGGCCAAGAATGTTGAACTGCGCATCTGGTTTCGGTTGCCCTTTGACCAGGCGCCACTGTTCTACGGCTTTGTCAGCCTGGCCGCCAAGCCAGTAGAGGTTACCGAGAGCCAGGCGGGCGAGTGCGTCTTTCGGATGACTGACCGTTGCATTGGCATAGGCTTCAAAAGCGTCTTTAAAGTTGCCCTGAACTGTGTGCATAAAACCGAGGTTCAGCAGAATGTCGAGGTTTTTCGGGTGCTCCTGGCGGGCTTTGTTAAGCTCAACCACTGCTTCTGCAATGAAACCGCGTTCTGCCGATTCAAGGGCTTTTGTAATAAGACTGTCGGCCGGGCCTACCTTGCGTTCGACGGCTTTTTCTGTGGTTTTGAGGGAGAATTTTTCAGCTTTGAGTTCAGCTGGCAGAGAATATTTGCTGCTGCGGTCGCCGAGGCCCTGCAGTTTTTTGACTACCCATTGCTTTTCTTTGTTTGAGAGAGTCTGGGCAGTGACTTCGCGGCGCAGGGGTGAAACCGGTGTCGGTGTAGAAACATTTCCGAATCTTTCGAGTTGCTTGAGAACCCACATTTTATCTTCGAGAGTCATGGTATTTTTGCCGTATTCGGCAATAGCCTGCTCTTCTTCGGGCCTGGGTTTAACTTCGACTTTGCGGTCAGCATCGGTTACTTTTCTGACCATCTGGTTTTTGACTTCAAGAGCGTCTTCGACCGACGGATACTGAGCCGGAGCCATCATTTTGGTAATTTCCCAGATTTTTTTGCGGGCATGCCGGCGAATAGACGAATCGGCGGGAGCCTTTGCATAAAGGGTTTCGTAGATATCACGGGCAGGCTTGAGCCGGTTGAGGCGAACGCGGGTCATGCCGAGCAGTGCCATGCTTTTGTAATAATCAGGCTTCAGGCGCAGAGCTGCAAGCGCATAGCTTTCTGCCGATTCGAAGCGTTTCTCTTCGTAGGCAAGCAGTCCCAGATAATAGCGGGGTTCGGGGTCTTTTTCGTTGAGGGCCTGCGCCCGGTCAAAATATTCTTTCGCCTTTGCGGCCTTACCGAGTTTGTGATGCATTTTTCCGAGGCTCATCTGCAGCGGGAAATGATCGGTTTTGAGTTTTTCAGCTCTTTCCCAGGCTGCCAGGGCTGGCAGATTCAGACCGGCTTCGGCATACATCTGACCGAGGGCGAAGTGGGGTTCAAACCTTTCAGGAGCCAGGCGCTGACATTCAAGATATTTTTCTTTGGCGCGGGTAACCAGCCCCTTGGCCCTGAATGCCTGTGCCTCGGCCATGAGTTTCTGGATCGGTGCCGGTGACTTGATTTCGGGCACCGGCAGCTCGGCGTGGCGTTCATGCGCAAGTTTCAGCTTTGCATGCAGGTCGACAACTACTTTGTGCAGAACTGATTTCTCGGTGAGCTTGCCACGCAGATTTTCGAGGGTGGCGATGGCTTCTTCGGCATTCTGGGTTTTGGCCAGACTGATCGACTTGAACAGCAGAGCTTTGTGATGCGAGGGATTCTGGGCAATAACGGCATTAAAAGCCGCTATTGCCGCCTGATAGTTCTGGGTTATGTAATTTGCCAGGCCCAGATTGTAACGGGCAAGCAGATAGTTAGGCTTGATTTCGAGAGCCCGGGCAAAGGCATCGATAGATTTCTGCACTTCGCCGGTCTTGAAGTGGACCCAGCCGAGAGTGTGGTAAAACTCCGGGCGCATGCCATCGACAGCCAGCGCCTGCCTGATGTATTTAAGCGCAATGTCGAGGTTTTCGACTTTGGTGGCCATGATATAAGCCAGGCCATTGAGAGCCTCAGCATGGTCAGGCTGAACAGCTATGGCTTCGTCAAAACATCTGGCGGCGTCGTCGATGCGGCCCATTTCCATGTAGCAATGACCAAGGATTGCGTGAATTTCGGCAATGTCAGGGTGCTGAGTACGCAAATACAGTAATCTTCGCACCGCTTCGGCGTGATTGCGCATCGTCACGAGCTGTTTAACTTCGCGCAGTTTCGGAAACACGTCTTCAAGCCTGGTTTCGGCATCTTTGCCGCCAATACCGGGCATATCCTTGACATACTGCTCGACTTCAATCATTTTTTCAGTCTTTTTAACAGCAGCGACCTCAGAAGGGCTATCACGTCGGGCAATCTGATCCATCAGAAAAGTAATGGTTCTGATCGCCTTTTTGGCCTGCTCGCTTTTTGGCGGGCTGTCTTTCAGCACCTGACGCATCTGTTCGAGAGCCTCTTCGAGATAATTCTTTTCAGCAAGAAGAATAGCGCGTGTGTAACGTCCCTGAACAAAATCGGGTTTGAGTTCGAGGGCCCTCTCAATGTTGCGTATCGCCGAATCGGTCTCTTTTTTTCGGCCGTTGGCAATAGCTAGAACGTAGAGGGAACGGGCGATTTCGTCTTTGAGCTTGCGCGTTTTCAGCTCGGCTTCGACCGCCTCATCGCTTTTCCCGGCGTCGAGAAGGCGCCCGGCATTGGCGGCAAGGTCTTTAAGCAGTGTTTCTCTGATCAGAATTGCCTGTTCGATCGCAACTGTAGCCTGGTGGTAGACTTTAAGCTGTAAAAAGGTGCTGCCAAGCCTGAACCAGTTGTCGGCCGAAGATGGATTGAGCTTGGTTGCCTTCTCGAACGAAACGACTGCCGCTTTGAAATCTTTGCGTTTGTAAGTGAGAACGCCATGCATGAAAGAGGCCTGCGCAAGATTGCTGCGCAGAGCTGCCATTTTGCGTGCAGTCGCTACCGCCTGATCATTCATCCCCTTTGATCGCTGATCAAGAAAGATATCGCGGTATTCGTTCAGCTTTTTTTCGATTGCCTCGATCAGGCGGGCGGCATAATCTTCGGCTTCAGTGCTGTGATTGAATTCATAACTGAGGCCGGCGATATGAAACAGGGCCCGTTCATGCGAGGGGTTGAGTTTTAGGCACTGACGTAGCGAACTGTAGGCATCTTTGCGCTTATCTGCTTTCAAACTGGCATAGCCAAGCAGAAAATAGCTTTGAGCATCACCGCCGTGCAGGCGAACAGCCCGGGCAAACTTTTCGGCGGCGGCAGGGTAGCTTTTTTCGGTTAGCAGCTTGCTGCCTTCGGTTATCAGCTGTTGCGCGGTTTCCTGCTTCTTTTTTTGCTGGTCACGGCTCTGATTGGCGAGAATCTCGCGATTGCGCCCATCGATCGAAAGAACGATCAGGTCCTGGGCGCGTCTGCCCGCCGGGTGGTCCTTCGGGGCATCCTTGATGATGCCGCGCCCGACATTCATCGCCTCATCCCATTTGCCGGCGGTATAGAGAGATTCCATTCGCGCCAGCGACTGTGAGATGCTTTCTTCGAAAATAAAGTCCATTGCCGCCGGAAGGTGCACCGGCAGCAGAAAAGCAAGGAGGATCGTTGCCTTTATTATTCTCTTTATCATAATTCAGGAATAATATCGGCAGATGCAGCTTTTGACCTGAACAAAAAATCAGGGTTCTGGAGATGTCAATTCTGCTTTAATTTTTTCAAGTTCTCTGAAGCCCTGATAAACATCATGAAAACCAGGAGAATAGCTGAGCCCGACCAGCACCTGCCCGAGCGCTTCAGAGCTACGGCCCGCTGCTTTCAGAAAAAGCGCGAATTCAAGCCTGAACTGTTCCGAAGCCGGGTCGAGCTGCAAAGCCTGCTGATAAAAAATTTCCGCTTCAGCAGGGTTTCTTTTTCGGCTTAACCTGGCCAGATTTATGAAAAACAGGGCTTCGTTCGGATTCAGCTCGGCTGCCTTTGTTAAATTTTCAAATGTGGCTTTGGGCTGATTGCCCGCCAGCTTAGCATTTGCAAGCATTGAATAAGCGTTGGCGTTGCGGGGGTTTTCCCTGACAAACTTTTCAAGCAGGTCGGTTGCAGCGGTCAGATTGCCGGAGCGAAGCAGTCTGTCTGCTTCTGAAATTGTTGTCTGCTGCCACATGCTGATTGGGGCGCTTACCAGCATCATGCCGGCAAGCAACAGCAAGATGCTGCCGATTGTTAGTGCCAAAGTCTTCGAAGAACTTCTTTTTTCAGGCCTGAAATGCCTGGCAAGCATGCCCGCAACTGCAACTGATATGAGAAGCGAGGTTGGCAGAATTCTTGATGAAAAGCCGCTCAGGTTCTGAATCAACAGCGACACAAAAACAGCGGTGAAGAGGGGCTGGTGTATATGCCCGGTTTGACACAGCCAGGCGGTTTTGAGAAGAAAAATCGTGATCAGAGCAAGAATGGCGGCTGAAAGAAAGCCGGTTTCGATCATGCTGTGAATGAATTCATTGTGGGCATTCATCGGGTAATCGCCGCCCACAATGCGGTAGCGCGGGTAAACCTGATTAAAGCTGTGCAGGCCGTGACCGGCAATCGGAAAGCGCTTCAATGCCGCAAAAACGCCTTTATTGATGAGAGTGCGCTGCGCAAACGTCATGTCATGCGGGTTGCCGATGCTGGCAAAGCGCATCTTGAATGGTCCGATAAAAAATACAGCAGTAAGAATCAGACCAACAAGCAGAAGCGGCCGCCAGAAGCCGGGGTTGAGTTTTGCCTGGTGTCGTATCACAAGAGCGGCAGCGGTGAAAAGACCCGCGGTGAGACCGATCCAGCCGCCGCGGCTCAAAGTCGTCAGGACTGCCAGCCCTTCAGCCAGAAGGGCTGTGCTTGCCAGAACCCGTTCTGAACGGCTGCCGGCACTCAGAAGCAGACCAAGGCTGAGAACGAAAAGGGCGGCGATAAATGCGGCAAAAATGTTCGGGTCGGTAAAAATCCCGGCGCATCTGGTTCGAAATAGGCTGCGCGACGCCGGGTCGAGCCAGGTTAACGGAATCGCCGGCGCTTCGATATATTCGTGAATCGCAATGACGCCGTGAATGATCCCGGTCCAGGCTGCAGCCCGGTAAAATGCAGCATAATTGCCCGTTGATGCAACCAGTGCTGAAATAATCAGACTTGCCAGCCCGAGTGCGGCCGCTTTGATAAAAACCGGCCATGAAACGGTCGGGTCAACCGATACCCAGACGCTTCTGGCGGCAAGAAAAAGCCAGCTCAGAATCAGAAATATTGCCGCGCGCGCCTGAATGCTCAGGCTGAGCTGGCGTCGCAACACCTGTGTGCCAAGCCAGGCTGCTCCGGCTCCCGCGCCGATTTCAAGCAGAAATGTGGCATGCAGTTCACTGAAAAAATACAGGAAAGGAAAAACAAGCACCACCAGCCAGGCGGCCAGTGGTGCTGAAATTCGGCTAATAAAGGCAGCTTCTGAGGTCATTCAGAATCTTCGGTCTCTTCTTCAGTTTCTTCAACACTTGAAGTTTCAGAAGTTTTGGCGGCGTCGGCGGGCTTTTTGGCGGCCTCTGTGGACTGTTCAGACGATTCTTTCTTTGCGGGTGCGGTTTTTTCGAGAATTATCCATTGGTTAGCCAGTTCGCTCATCGTCAGAATGCACTGGCGGTAATTCTGGTAGGCGGCATCACTCAAAAATTCGTCTTCTCTGGCAATGAAACGGTCTGAGTAGATCAACTGCCGGCCGTTCTGATTGATATTCGACATGAATGCCAGCGCCGGTGATACGTGCTGATACTGTTTACTCCAGGTGACCCAGTTGAAGTTTTCGGGCATTTCAAAAACTATGGTCTGCTGGTTCTCTTCTGTAGCCCAGTATTGCATTGGGTAGGTTCGCGTTGCAAGGCTGGCAGAACCTGAATCGTAGTTTACCCAGAAGTTGGTGAAGGTCATGATTTTATCCGACGCCAGCTGGGCTGCTTCTGGAATAGTGTATTTCAAGGTCAGCACTGCCGGCCCGTTGAGATCGTTCATATCAGAAAAACCGAAGCTCTGCAGAACTGCCCGCGGGTGAACCTTTTTAACGCGGCGCTCAGCATAGTTCTGCTTTTCTTTTTCTTTGATAGACTTCAGTTCTCGAATGCCAGCTTCGTATGGGCCGCGATAAAGAAGTGATTCCTGGACGTCCATGTTGCCGTTTTCAAGAATCTTTACCATAACCGTGCGGTCAAAGCGGTTCCAGTCGTAGGTCTGGCGGGGCAGCGTATCGTAAAAGAATTTGCCGCCTGCTGCATCATGAAAAATTGCCTGTGCACCCTGCAGATAGGTGGGAATATATGAGAATGGCAGATAGATCGAGCCACCGTCGGTGTAGAATGGCTGCCCGTCAATGACAACTTTCAGAATGGTTTCGTCGGCAAGGCCAAGGTTATTGTGGTCTTTGACAGTTACCAGTTCGCGTTTGCCCGCTGTGAAGCCGGGGTATGATTCAATACCGATTTTTTGCAGCGCAAAGTGCAGCAGAGCGAGATTTGACTGAACGTTGCCATACCTTTTGCTGAGGGTCACGTTTGTCGATACCGGCTTGAAACTGCCCATCTGGGCGATTCCCATCCCGACATCGCGAATGTCTTTATTGATTGTTTCGTAGAGTCTGCAGACTTTCTGGTAGGTGGTCATTTTATCGTTAAGTTTCGCTCTGGCGATAAAATCATCGAGCAGGGCCGGCGTCGGGCGTGCGGCATCGTAGGCAGCGGCAAGCTTCTTTGCGGTCGTTTCCCAGCTGTATGGCTGATAAATTACCACTCTCGGAAAAATACGGCTGCGCGCCAGCATATTCTGCTCGGGTATAAAGCCTTTGGGGTCAGAGAAAATCCATTTCCAGACTTTTTTGTCGCCCTGGGTTTTTTCATGAAATTTCGGAGTGTTTTCGCCGGTCCACTGCATCTGCAGCTTGTTAAGCTGCATGCTGGCCGGAAAAGTGACCGACAGTTCTTCGTGCAGAACCGGTTCTCGTTCACCGAAGGTGTTTGAGAGAGTAAATGGCTGCACTTCATCTATATCTGAAAGTTCGCGAACAAAGCTGTAGTCGATGATGCTGCCGATATCGACCTTTTTCAGTGCCATTTTGAACTTTTTAATTCTGGCGTATTCGGGGGTGCCTGAGAGAAGCGATTCGTCAGATATTGCATCGTCGGTAACGTGATAAACCCGGCCTTCGGGTGAGTAGGTATGGGCATACTCGAGCTCGCAGGCTTCGCGGTCAGTGTAATAATAGAAAGACTGATTGGCCATTTCCAGACCGGGTTCTTTGAGTATCTGTATTATTTCGCGGGTTCTGACGACCAGTTTGTTCTCTGAGACGTATTCAAGATCATTCAGGCGATAAAGCGTTACGTAGTCGGCATTTTGAAAAAGAGCCGGGTCGGGCAGGGTCTTGAGAATGCCGCTTGCTACGGGTTCGGTGATGCTGGCGACGTTCTCTATTTCATCACCTTTGCGCACCTTTGAAATAAGAATGTGGGCGACTTCAGCTTCTTTGAATTCGCGCGGGCCATGGTTAAGCTCTTCAAAAGCGATTTTGCCATCGGTGATTTCCTTGAGACGACCGACGATTTCTTCACCCTCGTTGAGATAGAGAACGTCGGCACTGGCGGCAAAAGTGACTGCAAGAGCCAAAAACAGAGTTATCAGCAGCTTTTTCATTTGCTGTCTCCTTCACTGGTGACTGGTTCGGTGGCAGAGGCATTGTCGGCAACGTCAGCGGTTACGGATGCGCTCTTAGCGGGTTCAGGTTTTGCTTCGTTCTCTTCAAGAAAGATTTTCTGTTTTGAAGAATGGGCGATTCTTTCCAGGTCATTTTTGAAAGCCTGGTAATCGGCCACCGGAACGATTCTGCGCGGAAAAGCCAGTTTGCGGCTGATGCTGATGGTGTCGCCCTGCTGGTCATAAATGATTTCGAATTCGACGTAAGGGCTCTGAACCCTGAGTGCTGGTGGCAGAAACTTGACGTTGAAGGTATCTGGCAGTTTGATTGAGACCTGATCGGTTCGCAGGCGTGAAGTGCTGTATTGAATGTCGTAGCGCCTTTTTTGCAGGCTGACTTCAGAGAATCCAAGTTCGAAGTAGGGCACCGAAAAGATCATGTAGCGCCCTGATTTGGTGGCAAAGCGGTTGAGTGTGTAAGCCGAGCGGGCTTTGAACTGGGTGTTGAAATCGAGCGGGTCGGTGTGAGTGGCGATTTCGAGAACATAGTCAGCAGTTAGAGCTGAGACCGATGCTCTGATCTGTCGTTCATATTCTTCGGGTTTCAGGTTGCGCGCCGATTCGCGAAAGCTCGCTTCTGAGGACCCATTCTGTGTGCTTTCGAAGTCGATGCGGGTTGTGCCGTCGGCGGAGAGAGTAATGTTGCGGGTAACATGCACGGCATTGTCTTCGGGCGGCGGAAGCGGTACCTGGTTGCGGGTGCCAAGCATGGTGTTGTCGGCAATCGTGTCGTGATCGTCGGATCTGAAGTAGGGGTAGCGGTAATCGGTTGCGGTCGAGTCAAGATAGAAGATGCGACCGTCGAGATGCACTTCGGTGATGCAGTGGTTGTCGTCAAACACTGAAATATCCCTGACAGCTTTGCCGGCGTCGTTGGTTCTGACGCCAACCGGATAGGCTTCGACGCCAATGTGCTTGAGCATGGTGGCGAGCAGCATACCCTTGTCGGTGCAGTCGCCATAGCGGTTTTTCAGGGTTTCTTCGGCGGGGTGCCCGACCTGGTTGCTTGCCAGATTGCCTTTGATCGAGATGTATCTGATTTCTTTCTGGCAGAAAAGGTAGAGGCGGGCAATTTTCTCGTTGAGATCTTTCGCACCTTCGATAAGCTCGTCGACTTTTTTCTTGACCATGTCGGTCAGCTGAAAGCGCTTTTCGAACATTGGTCTGAGCTTGTTGTGAACATAGGTGAAATCTTTGTGCAGGCTGTAATAGACGCACGGAACGACATCACGGTAGGGCGGCATGAACGGTTCGGAAATGACCGGAGGCAGGTCGGTCATTTTCCAGGTGTAAACGACCGAATCAACCGCTTCGATTTTTTCGGGCTTAGCCAGTTCAGGCGGGCTGTTATAGGCGACGTAGTGCAGTTCTTTTTCGTGCGGAACGCTGACGCGCAGTATCGATTCGCCTACCGGTGCACTCCATTGAAAATAATTGCGACCCTGAAAAAGGTTGGGGTCGAAGGGGTTGTATTCCTCGGTCTCATAGCAGTAATCAACAAGACTGCCGACCGCCACTTCAGGAATCGTGAAACTGAGTTCCTGATACTGGTCAAAGAAGACGCTGCCCGAAGTGCCCTTTGAGATTTTTATCTGATCAGGCTGCAGGTTGTGAATGGTGCCGTCGGGCAGAAGACATCTGGCATGCAGAACTCTGATACGCTCGCGGTTCGGATCGAAGCTGAGCGATACCTGAGCTTCCCAGAGTGCTTCTTCTTTGGCGATATACGAAATGCTGCGGTAGCGTGAAAGATTGGTGCCATCCTTGCGATGCTGGTAGTTGCCTTCTTCGCTGACCAGTATCGACTGGGCATCGGGGTATTTATTCAGCAGTTCGAGAGCTTTGGGCATAAAAGCTGCGAGATCGCTGCTGTCGGTTGCCATATTCTCTTTTTTCTGCTGCCTGGCGCTGAAGCTGATGTTTTTGATGTCATTTCTCGCAAGTTCGGTTGTTTCTGAACCAAGCTGCATGATGACCGTGTCGTTTCTGTAAGTTACTTTGTCCGCTTCCCGGGTAGAACCATCTGAAAGGGTTACTACTGCGGAATTTCCTGTGTTGACAAGAATGAGAAGACAAAGGAAACACATCAGGAATGCTCTGATAATCGTTTTCAATGTGTGCCTCCGACAGATTTGTATGCTGCAATTATAGTGATAAACCGCATGGATTAAAAGCAAAATCTGTAAGAATGACCGTCTTGGCTAAAATAAAACAGGCGCTGCCGGTTTGCGGGCAGCGCCTGTTAAAAACGTTTAATGCTTATTTGGGTGCATTAACGGGGTTACCAGCGGCAACCCAGCCGTCGATACCTTCGGGGTATTCAATCAG
Source organism: Candidatus Rifleibacteriota bacterium (assembly GCA_024710355.1). Classification (GTDB taxonomy): domain Bacteria; phylum Muiribacteriota; class Ozemobacteria; order Ozemobacterales; family Ozemobacteraceae; genus Rifleibacterium. Next base: position 48,026 of record JANJUX010000024.1, on the reverse strand, counting down.
GTTGGTGTAGCCAAGTGATTTGAGGTGGGTATAGAGCTTGTGGCTGGCGGGGCAGTTGAGGTTGGCACAGTAGGTTACGATCAATGATTCTTTGTTCGGAAGGACTTTTGCGATTTCTTCGGCCTTTGATTCAGCGTTGAGAGACAGGGCACCGGGAATTCTTCTTCCATCATCGTATTTGCCTGCTCTGGCATCGAGAATGGTGAGAGGAACGCCACTGCTGATGAGGGTTTTGAGGCCCAGGGTGTTCACGGTCGCCGGGGCATCGCCAGATTCTTTGGCGGGTTCTTTAGCCGCGGCTTCGGTGGCTTTGTGGTCGTGCTTATCAGAGGCGCAGACGCCATCGGGGCATGATTCGTCGGCTTTTACTTCAGTTTTAACTTCGGTGGCAGCCTTTACTTCGGCGCCATGGCCATGTTCGCAGCTGGCGCAGCCAGCACCTGCATAAAGATTGATGCCGAAGGTGGCGGTTAAAATCACTGCGAGCAGAAAAAACTTAATTTTCATACTTATCTCCTTATTGATATCAAATTAGTAACATCTAATCTGATATTACACTAAATTAGTTTAATGTCAAACTAATTTTTTCCGAGCAGAAACTTCAGTGGAATATGCAGTCTTCTGGCCCATGCCGCCTCACTGTGCGTCGCTTCGGCATCGAAAAAGCCAAAAAGGTTTTTATCTTCTTCATAACCTTTGCTTTTGAGCAACTCAACCATCTCAAAAAAGCTTTCTGCGATTGGTGGCTCAAATTCACCGGTATCGAGATAGATGCGCGAATCCAGTGGCAATTTTGCAGCTTTGCGTATCTGAGTGAAAATTTTGCCGTCAGTTTTCTGAAAGGCGCTTGAAAGGCAGCCAGCGAGAGCGAATGCGTCGCTGTAAGCCAGAAGCATCTGCAATGACATCAAGCCACCCATCGAGGAGCCCATTATCGCATTGTCATGTCGGTGCGAAGAAACATTGAAGCGGCTTTCGACAAAGGGTTTGACCTCTTTGACCACAAACTCGGCATAGGCTTTGCCTTCGGGCGTAAACAGGTTGAGTTCCTTCATTCTGTCAGGGGAATTGGGAATTCCTACCACTATGCATGGCTTTATTTCTTTATTGGCAAGCATTTCTGAGATGGTTTCGTCAACTTTCCAGTCGACCCCTGCAAATGCGGTTGCTGGTTCGAAAAGATTCTGGCTGTCATGCATATAAATGACCGAACAGGGCTTGCCTTTTTCTGAGTAGCTCTCTGGCAGCCAGATTTGAATTGGTCTCTGATATTTGAGCTTTTTGCAGACAAGGCCATTGTAGCTCAGCAGGCGCCCTTTGACCGGGTCTGACTCAAGAACCTGCTGGTCGAGCCAGTCATAAATAGTCAGGTTGATTTTTTTGCTGCGGCTGGCCTTGATGACGACGTTTTCAGGGGGAATAACCCTTTTATCGCAGATCGCCTGGGTTTTCCAGTCACCGCGCGTCAGCTTGAATTCTATAATGCTGTTTTTTTCTGCAGTTATGGCGAGAAAGTAGCCGCCATCCGGGTTGCGTGTCAGCTTGAGTCCGGCCGGGTCCCAACTGCCGAGTTCTTCGGTGTTACCGGTTATGTAAAGACCGTCACCTGCAGGAAACTTGCCTTTGACCTTGATATTTATGTCGATTGATACTTGAGTTGAATGTGCTTTTGCATTGGCCTGCATAAATTTTTCCTTATAAAAATAAAACCGCCCGGTTACCCGGGCGGCAGTCGATCACAGAGCTCCTGCCATCAGCTCGGCAACCTTGCGGTTAAACCCGGCCGGGTCTGGCAGCTGACCGCCTTCAGCCAAAAGTGCCTGGCCAAACAGCAGTTCGGCATATTCTTCGAGGCGCGGGTTTTTATTGTCACGGGCAAACAATTCGTGCATCTTGCTCAGCAGCGGGTGCCCGGGGTTAAGTTCAAGGGTGCGCTTGACCTGTGGCACATCCTTGCCAGAAGCCCGCAACAGCGCTTCAAGATGTGGGGTCATTTCGCCTTCTTCGCTGACCAGGCAGGCGGCGGAAGTGCTCATGCGGCCCGAAAGCTTAACGGCCTTGATGTGTTTGTCGAGCTTTTTCTGAATCAGTTCGAGCAGAGATTTCCATTCTTCTTCTTTCTGCTTCAGGGTTTCAGTCGTTTTTTTGCGTTCTTCTTCTGAGCCAAGCTCAAGGGCGCCGCGGGCCGCCGATTTGATTTTCTTTGCCTTGTATTCATTGCAGTACTGAACCCAGACTTCATCAACGGGGTCGGTCAGCAGCAGAACTTCATAGCCTTTGTCTCGGAATGCTTCAAGGTGTGGACTGTTTTCGATGACTTCGCGCGATTCGCCGGTCAGATAAAAGATCTTATCCTGTTCTGGTTTCATGCGTTCAAGATACTCAGCCATGGTGTAGTAATCGCTGCTCGAAGCGGTGCTCTGGAAAAGGCAGCAGTCGAAAAGTTTCTCGCTGTTGCCTGGCTCTTTGAACAGGCCTTCTTTGATAACGGCGCCAAACTGCTTCCAGAAGGCGATATATTTTTCGCGGTCATCGGCGAGCATTTTCTTGAGGGCATCGAGAACCTTGCGGGTAACGGTTTTGCGGATTGTCTGAATCTGGCGGTCGTGCTGCAGAATCTCGCGCGAAATGTTGAGAGAGAGATTTTCTGAATCGACGACGCCCTTGACGAAGCGCAGATAGTCAGGAATCAGGTCTTCGCAGTCGTTCATGATGAAAACGCGTTTAACATAGAGGTTGATGCCGCGTTTTGAGTTGGGCATGAACAGATCGAAGCCGGGTTTTTCAGGAATAAAGAGCAGGGCGTTGAATTCGTTTGAAGTGCCTTCGGCTTTAAAAGACAGCCATTTCAGGGGGCTGTTCCAGTCGTGGCTGATGTGCTTGTAGAATTCGCGGTATTCTTCTTCGGTGACTTCTTTTTCTGGTCTCAGCCAGATTGCTTTCATCGAATTGAGGGTTTCGTCTTCAATAACCGTCTGTTCCTGCGCTCCCTCTTTGGGCTTGCCGTTTTCATCACGTTCGATGCTGGTGCGTTCGACCTGCATTTTGATCGGGTAACCGACGAAGTCAGAGTATTTTTTGACGACCTGACGCAGCACCCATTCCTGAGTGAAATCCTGAAAGTCTTCGTCGTCTTTGTCTTCGGGTTTGAGGTGCAGAGTAATAGTTGTGCCGCAGTTTTCACGGCTGCTTTCTGCAATTGTGTAGCTACCTTCGCCATTTGAAGACCAGAGCCATGCTTCGGTTTCGCCGGCTTTGCGGCTGATCAGTTCGACCTTGTCGGCTACCATGAAGCTTGAATAAAAGCCGACACCGAACTGGCCAATCAGTTCAGGGGCGCTTTCTTTCTTTTCGGCTGCTTTTTTAAGCATGTCTGAAAATTCGGCGGTGCCTGATTTGGCGATCGTGCCAATATAATTGATGATTTCGTCGCGGCTCATGCCGATGCCGTTGTCGGCAATTGTCAGAGTGCGGTTTTTGTCATCGGTTGACAGTCTGATATGCAGATCATCGGTAAGCTTACGAAGATTTTCGTTGGTCAGTGAGGCGAATCTGAGCTTGTCGAGTGCGTCAGAAGCGTTAGAAATCAGCTCGCGCAGGAAAATTTCCTTGTGCGAATAGACCGAATGAATCATCAGGTCAAGAAGTTGACGGGCCTCGGTTTTGAATTCATGCGTTGTTGAACTGGTCATTGTCTATGAACTCCTTTCGCGATTTGGTTTGAATTTCAGGCAGATATTTAAGCAAGAAATACCGAAAAGTGCAACACCTGTCATGCGTCAACAGAAAATGCCGCATGACAGGGCGTAAAAAAGTGCCTGCTGGTTACTTCAGTTGCGCCGGCGAGGGCCACGCTGGCCACCGCGGTCACCGCCGCGTTGACCACCACGTTCGCCACCGCGCTGACCGCTGCGTTCGCCGCCATGCGATCGGTTATGACGTTCCTGATCCGGCTTTCGGGTTGAAGCGTGTGAGACCGGCATTGTGACAGGCTCGTGATCGATGCCGCGGCCGATTCTGATCAACTGCTGATGAAATGAATCGATGAGCATCAACAGCATTTCTTCGCCGTGCTCATGGTCATTCAGCTCAGATAGCAGGCCATGATAGCGTTTCATTCGCTCCTTGACCGCAGTCGAGGCATCTCTGAGGCTGCCTTCGAGATGGGCGGCAAGTTTCTCAGAAAGGCGCTGCCTGACGTGTTCTTCGGTTGGCAGTGGTCGTTCTTCGAGCGAAATGCCGGCTCTTTTTGCGAATTTCTTGAGGTCGACGGCTTCGATCTGGTTGACCAGGCTGATGGCGACACCGCGATTGCCGGCGCGGGCGGTTCGTCCGGCCCGATGAATATACTGGTCGGTATCTTTGTGCATGTCATAGATGAAAACATATTCAAGATTGCTTATGTCTATGCCTCTGGCTGCAATATCCGTAGCAACCAGGAATCTGAGAGTTTTCTGCTTGAGCTTCGCCATGACCAGTTCGCGGGCGTTCTGACTGAGGTCGCCGCTTATCTGGTCTGCGTCATAGCCGAAGCGCTTGAGAATCGCAGCCACATACTCGACTTCGTTGCGGGTATTGCAGAAAATGATGGCATTGTCGGGATCTTCGAGCTCGATAATGCGCATCAGCGCGCGATCTTTCTGCATCGGGTCGACGACGTAGAAAATGTGGTCCATTTCAGAGACATGAACACCGTCGCCGCTGAAAGTCAGAAAATCAGGGTTGTGCAGAAACTGAACCGCGAGCCTTTTTACGCTGTCAGGCATGGTTGCCGAGAACATGGCTGCACACCGGCGCGTCGGCAGAAATTCACCGATTCTGACCATATCGCGATAGAAGCCCATCGACAGCATTTCGTCGGCTTCATCAAAGACAAGGTATCTGAGGGTTTTAAGGTTGAGGGTGCCTTTGATCAGATGGTCGAGAAGGCGCCCGGGCGTACCGATGATAAGATTGACGCCGTTTCTGAATGCTTCAAGCTGCGGGCGATATGAGGTTCCACCATAGACGGCAACCGCGCTGATCTGCATTTCAGTGGTCAGGAGTTGAAATTCGTTATAAACCTGCTGCGCCAGCTCGCGTGTTGGCACAAGAATAAGGGCCTGACAGCCTTTTGGGGCATTTTTAAGCCGTTCGCACAGCGGCAGCAGAAACGCGGCGGTTTTGCCGCTTCCGGTTCTCGATTGAACAATGACGTCGCGGTTGGCGAGCAGATAAGGCGAAACACCGGCCTGTACCGGCATCAGTTCTTTCCAGCCCCTGCGGCTGACGGCGGCCTGTAATTCCTGGCTGAAATCCTGGATTGCTGAGGGAGGAAGCACTTCGACAAAGCTGCCCGGAGTTTCGTGCTGTAGTTGTTCGTTTGGTTCTGTTGCCAGTTCCTGGGTCATGTTTCTTACCTTTCATCTTCTTCTTGATTAATTGCAATTATTTTATGCGTCGCCGGGCCAGCTGTCCAGATATAAAAATTATGAGGCATATTTGCCTCGCCAGAAAAATAATTTTTCCTGACCTGTCTGTGGTAAAAATACCTCTAAAATTCTGCCTGGAGTTTTTAAAGCCCTGTGGATCTTTTTCGCAGGGGGATTGGCAGAATTTGAGATATTGGCATTAAACTTGCTTATTTAGAATGGCAGGTAGAGTTAAAGGCAATTCTTCAGCTCTGCTGCATGGTATCGCCTGGTAATCTGGCCTGGCGTCTCTCCAATAATGCCAGATACACGGCTGCTAACATGTTGCTGCAGTATTAAAGAGATCACATACGCTGCCCTGGAAGGTTGGGTTAAAGGAGCTGAGAATACAGCACCCCGGGAAACCGGGGCCTTTTTTTTGCCCGAAAGGCTCGGAATTATTTATGATCGCTGGTTGCTTTGCCGGCTTCGTCGTTCACGCCATTGTCTTCGTCTGTATTTTCTTCTGTAATCAGCATGGCTTCAAGAGGGTTCGGTGTCTCTGAAGCATCGCTTTCGTCGTGGTCGGTTTTCTGGTCGGGTTTGATGAAGAAAAAAACCACCAGAAAAAGAATCAGAAAAAATATATCGCCAGCATACCTGACCCAGACGGGCGCTTCTGTTTCGCTCAAGGGCGGAGCCCCCCTCTGATGCGATTAAATGACGCCAGCCATTTCTTTAGCCTGATTGTCAGATCATCGACCGTTTTATCGATAAACTGCGCTGCTTTTTCGGCTGAAAAATCAGGTTGCCCGCTACCCGGGTGGTCGATGATCACCTCGCCCGGTGGTGGGTACATCCAGATGCCTTCGTCTGGGGTATAATCATCGCTTTCTGACTGATAATTCTCTTTTTTGACCAGATCAGGGAAGAAGTTGAGAATGGCCGCAGTTTCTTCGACCGCTGCGTGCCCACCAGGTTTGCAGCCATAAATCTGCTCGACGAAGCGTTCTGAAATCAGCCACCAGTTGATTACTGCAAGCCCGGTTGGTCGTACGCGCGAGAGTCTTCTGGCAATTCTTTTGAGGGCATCACGATTGCCGCCATGCCCATTCACGACGATAATGGTCTTGAAACCCTGCAGCCTGAAGGTGTCGATAATTTTTTCGACAAAGTTTTCGAAAAGCTCTTCTGAAAAGAAGCTGGCCGGCGAGGTCTGGGCAAGAACATTGGTGATGCCGTATTCAAGGCTCGGGGCAATTGCTGCGTCAAGACCGATGCTCAGGCGTTCGGCGATTTTTTCGGCGCAAAGAGTATCTGTGCCGACCGGCAGGTGGCGGCCGTGCGCTTCAAGTGTGCCAATTGGCAGAAAGAGCGGCGCTTCGCGGCTTAGCAGCTGCTCGACTTCGAGGGTGTTGAGATTTTTCAGAAATATGGCAGGTTTTGCGGGCATTTTTGTCCTCTTTTTCTGCATATTATCACAAATTTAGGGTCGGCAAAAATTAATCATTCAACTTCAGGTCAGATGATATAATACCGGGTAATTTACAAGATAGAAAAGAATGGCCACCAACACCGAAAATTTTCAGAAGAAGACTTTGCGATTACCGCCGTTGCGGTTATGGAAATGGCTTGCGGCAATTTTTCTGCTTTTGAGTATCCCATTTGCCATTCTTTTCAGGCAGGCGACCACGGCTTTTACTGTCACAGCCACCATGACCCGCAATGAAATCGCTCAGGAAGTAGAAAAACTGGCCAGTCGTCTGGCCTTTGAATCCAGAAAGTCAGTTCAGGTTAAAGAGCTTCTTAGAGATTTTACACAGAAATACAACGAACCATTGAAGAGTGCTGCTTTTTTCAGACAGATGCTTGAAGAATTTGCGGCAGGTTGTCATCCGCATCTGGCTGCTGGATTGAGAATTCACGAATCAGCTTTGACAGCCATGCAGAATCATTATGAAAGCAGACTCAAAAAATTGTTGCCAGGCGTGAAACTTGTTAAGTGGGGGCTTGACATGCGTGAACGCCCAGACAGTGACCAGTTGAAGCCGAAATGGGTTTACCAGAAACTTGCCGAATCTGTCATACGCAGTGTTAATCCCACTGGCGAACAGCGCGGCACCGCTTTTGACTATCTCGAACATGTTCCGATGCTTAACCGCTATTTTACAGAGGCTTCCGGTCTTGGCAATTTTTTGAAATATTCTGGCGAGCTTCTTGAGTGCGGTAACCCAGCCGGCAATAAGTTGATGATGTTCTGGGATTCTGAAAAAACATTCGATATTAATTCGAGCCGTCGTACGGCCGGCGGTTTTCTGGCTGTTATCGAAACGGAACTGCCAGAATTGTTTGGTCTTCAAACCCTTATCAGAAGAAAATCACACGAGTGGGAGGGCTCAGGCCTTTCAATCGGCTGGATTTCTGAAACCCAGGCTTTGCGGCATCACCTTCCACACCCATTTCCGGCTGCCGACGAAAAGAGCTGGGCAGAGCATATTGTTTCTCAACCAGATGGCCTCTACGAGCGCAGTGGGGTAATGTTCTCGGTTAAGCGCGCTGGCGAGGGTCTGGTTATTCTCACTGCAGCGAGCACCCGTTCATTGATAATGCAGTATGAAAGAAAAGTTTTCTTTTTGACTCTGTTTTTTCTTTTTATTGCGTTTATGCCGCTTTTGATAATTTTTTCCGGGCGGCGTAACGACGGCATGGCTTTCAGTATACGCTTTCAGATTGCCGGATTATTCGTTTTTGCGCTTCTTTTGCCGGCAGTTGCAATATTTCAGCTCGGGTTTGAACTGCTCCAGGACCGCCAGAAATCTTTTGAAACCGATGCCTACAAAGAGATAGACCAGATACGCAAAGACCTCGACGAAAACATGAGTTATGCGTTCAGACAGCTTGAAAAGATTGCCGATGCAATCGGGTCTGATCTGATGGATCTCGACTTCGATGTTAAAGGCCGTTTTGCCAGGCCAGACAAGGCAGACGAGATTTTGAAAAGGCATGGGGATAAGGTTACTATCCTTCATACTTATCTGTTTAACTCTTATGCTGAGCTGGTTTCCATGTTTTCATTTCAGGATTCTGATACGGGCGAAGGCAGCAATCTTCTACCGCTGGTGCAATCGCTTGCCAAAATTAAGCTCAGAGCCTCGGGTAAACTCCAGACCAGAGGCAAGGTTCTCGACGTCAGCCTCATGGACCTCGTGGTGGAAGCGACTGGTGGCTCAAACCTCGAAGAAATCAGGGCCATTCTCAATGCTCGTGAAAACCGCGCCTTCGAAATGAAGTTCAGCGGCCGCAGCAGCATTTTTTACATCGGGCAGTTCGCTTCGAGAAACTTCCCCGGCGAAACCTTCAGCATGGTAATGTTGCTGCGTGACGCACACTTTGAAAGAATGTACCTGCGCATGATGATCGAAAAGATCTGCAGCCAGCCGAAGTTCAAAAACCGTATTCAGCTGTATTTTGGTGAGAACGATTGCGGTACTTCGCATTATTTTTACGATGCTCCGCTTGCCGACCCCTGGTTTGACTATACCTCTGACAGTCCGGATTCTTTGAAGGTCGGTCGACTGTCAGAAACTACCCGACTGAACGGTAACAGCGTCAAAGAAAAAATTACTCTCGAAACCGGCGGGCGAAAGTGCCTGTTTTACAGCTTCAGACCGATCAGTGTCGAGCAGCAGGCAGTGGTTGCCCTGTTCAACTATGCTGAAATAGAACAGGAACTCCGTTTTCTCTGGCAGTTCATACTTGTATCGCTGTTGGTTTCCATTGTTATGGTCATGGTCCTGGCGCGCATAATGGCCCGCTCATTAATCGAGCCGGTTGTTCTCCTGAGGCAGGGTGTTGAAGAGGTCGAAAGCGGCAATTACCAGACTGAAGTGCTTCTGCCCGGGCAGGATGAAATTGTCGAACTGGCACAGGCTTTCAATAAAATGAATCAGGGGCTCGATGAACGTGAACGCATGACTCGCTACCTGTCGCGCTCTGCTGTTGATGCGGTAGTAAAAGGTGAAGACCGGCAGATGGGCGGAAAAAAAGTGCCGGCAACCATTCTGTTTTCAGATATCCGCAGCTTTACGACCATTTCAGAATCGAATTCCGCCGAGGATGTCGTGGCGCTTCTCAATGAATATTTTGCCGCGATGAACGAAGTGGTAGAAAAATTCGGCGGTGATATCGATAAGTTTATCGGCGACGCGATTATGGCCCAGTTTATTCCGCCAGTAGGAGAGAATCCGGCAGACTACGCGCTCAATGCCGTTAAATGCGCCCTCGAAATGATGACCGCCCTCGAAAAATTCAATCAGCAACGCCTGGATCGTGGCCTGTTTGCCATCAAAATCGGGGTTGGCATAAATTCTGGCGATGTCATTGCCGGCAATATCGGTTCACCCGGCCGCATGGATCGAACCGTAATCGGTGATACGGTAAACGTCGCTTCCCGACTTGAGGGTATGAGCAAGCTTGGCAGGCACACGAACGTTATCGTCAGCCGTTCAACTCTCGATCTTGTCGAGCAGGCGGTAGAGGTCGAGCAGCTTTCTGAAACCGCCGTTAAAGGCAAGACTTCTGCGGTCGAAATGCTTGAAGTTATTTGCCTGAAAGTATATAATTAATCGCCTTTCCGAAATTTTTTCGCATTTTCTTATTTTATATGGAGAAAAAAAATGACGGCTGACGCCGGGCAGACAAACAGCAATTCTCTCAAGGGCCTGACCTCGCTTCAGGTTGTTGAGAACCGTCGCAAATTTGGCGCAAACATACTTACACCGCCTGAACGTGAACCCTGGTGGCGACTTCTTCTCGAAAAATTCGATGATCCGATAATTCGAATTCTTATGATCGCCGCATTTATCGCCATTCTTGTCGGGTTTATCAATGGTGAATATTTTGAAGGTATCGGTATTATAATCGCCATTCTTCTTGCTACAACTCTTGCTTTTCTCAACGAATACAAGGCCGGCAAAGAGTTCGACATTCTCAATCAGGTCTCTGACGAGGCCCCGGTCAATGTTATTCGCGATGGCGCTTTCACCACGGTGCCGATAAAAGATATCGTTGTTGGCGATGTTGTGCTGCTTGAGCCCGGTGAAGAGATTCCCGCCGATGGCAGAGTTATCGAATCCATTTCGCTGCAGGTTGATGAATCAAAGCTTACGGGTGAATCGATGCCGGCTACGAAATATGCGGCTGATTCGGGCTCGTTCAAGTCCGAGCATGAAGCGGCATACCCTGCAGATATGCTTTTGCGCAGCACAATGATTAATGACGGTCACGGCAAGATGCTGGTTACCGCTGTCGGGGATACGACTGAAATAGGCAAGGCGGCCCGGGCCGCCGGCGAAGACAGTGACGAGGAAACGCCGCTCAATCGCCAGCTCGATCGGCTCAGCAAGCTGATCGGAGTGGTTGGTTTTTCGACCGCTTTTCTGACGTTTACCGCCCTTGTCGTTCGTGATTATGCAGCAGGCGAGCTGACTTTAACCTCTTCACAGTGGGGGTTTGCTCTGATTCTGATGCTCAGTGCCATGATCTCGCTGGCAAAGGTCTGGCTGCCAATTCTGGCCGATGGGTTTGAGTTTGTCGGCCGTGAAATACATCTGCCAAGGGTGATAGCCCGATCTGATTTTAAATCGTGGGTAAAGGTGGTCTCTTCCGGAATTGTTTTCGGTGGAGCCTGCACTCTCACTGGCATTTTAACCGGCTTTTTGCCCGAAGAACCTTCTCTGTGGCTCACTGGTGAAGCGGTCAGTGAATTTCTCAAATTCTTCATGATCGCCGTAACCATAATTGTTGTCGCGGTTCCTGAAGGGCTGCCGATGAGCGTTACACTGAGTCTTGCCTACAGCATGCGCAAGATGACTGCAGCCAATAATCTGGTGCGCCGCATGCACGCCTGTGAAACCATCGGTGCCGCCACAGTCATCTGTTCTGACAAGACCGGGACTCTTACCCAGAACCGTATGGTCATGAGTTCGGTGCATTTCCCGGCTTTGAAAGATTCGCGCCTGAACCGTGATCTGGCAAGCGACATAGAGAAAATTATCGCTGAAGCGATGGCTGCCAACAGCACCGCGAATCTTTCGCGCAAACCGGGTGAGCCGGTTACGACACTTGGCAATCCGACCGAAGGTGCGACTTTGCTGTGGCTGGAAGAGTCAGGTATTGACTATCTGGCGCTGCGCGAAGCTTTTTCGCTCGAAAAGCAGTGGACCTTTTCGACCGAGCGCAAGATGATGGCTTCTTACGGGCTTTCGGGTGCCGGCAAAGAAAAAATCATGTATTTTAAAGGCGCGCCAGAGCTGGTTTTGACAAAATGTTCCGAAATTCTTACCGACAAGGGGCTTCAGGCAATCGGTATTTTTTCGGCAAAAATCAGCGAAGAGTTGCGTAACCAGCAGGCTCGCGGAATGAGAACTCTTGGCTTCGCGTTCTTGAGAGGTTTTGATCGTGCGCCTGACGGCGATCTGCAAAACATTGCCCATAACCTCACCTGGCTTGGCTTTATTGCCATTGCCGACCCGATCAGACCCGATGTGCCGATGGCTCTCAACGTCTGCCGCAGTGCCGGTGTACAGGTCAAGGTAATCACCGGCGACAATTCAAACACCGCCTGGGAAATTGCAAATCAGATTGGGTTGCTCGACCAGGGGGACGTGCAGAACCAGGTTCATATTACCGGCAGCGATTTTCAGGCTCTCAATGACAAAGAGGCGCTTGCGATTGTTGAAAAAATCAAGATAATGTCGCGGGCAAGGCCGGCAGATAAAATGAAAATGGTTAAGCTTCTGCAGCAGCGTGATCACGTGGTAGCTGTTACCGGTGACGGCACCAATGATGCTCCTGCCCTGAACCATGCCAACGTTGGTCTGGCCATGGGTAAAACCGGCACATCGGTTGCCAAGGAAGCCAGCGATATAATTCTTCTCGACGACTCTTTTCCGAGCGTGGTCAAGGGCATCATGTGGGGTCGCTCTCTTTACGACAACATACAGCGCTTTGTCATGTTTCAGCTTACCATCAACGTTGTGGCACTGGCTGTCGCTCTGACGGGGCCTTTTATCGGAATAAAAATGCCGCTTACGGTTGTGCAGATGCTGTGGGTGAACCTGATTATGGACACCTTCGCGGCACTGGCGCTTGCAACAGAACCCCCGCACTGGAAAGTCATGGGTCGCAACCCGAGGCGCCCGGAAGATTTTATTGTCTCGCGACCGATGTATATGCACATATTTGGGGTTGGAGCGGTCTTTTACCTGATACTGATTGGCCTGCTAAGGTATTTTCAACTGGATGGCGACGTCAGCGTTCGTGAACTATCGATTTTCTTCACGGTTTTTGTCATGCTGCAGGTCTGGAACATGTTCAACGCCAGAGCTCTGGGGTTGAAAAAATCAGCACTCAGTCGTATAACCGAGAACAGAGGGTTTCTTGCAATGTTCCCTACTATTCTTGTCGGACAGTTTCTGATTATTCAGTATGGAAAAAGCATGTTCAGAACCGAGCCGCTTGATCTCGCCACCTGGCTGATCATTATCGCCAGCACTTCGCTGGTATTATGGATCGGTGAATTCTTCAGACTGTTTACCTCAGACCGGACTCCGGTAACCGGAACCAACGATCAGAACCCCTTCGAGGCTGATTGATTTTTTTGTCAGTATAAAAAGAAAACCCCCGAAGCCATTTGGCTCCGGGGCATTTTCTTTACAGGGGGGATGAAACTTTTTTCAGGGCATCAGGCAGCGAGCTGCTCGCGGCGATCTTCATCTCTGAAGAGATTGATCTGACCGTTGCTCATGTCGTACAGTCTCTGCTGAATTTTTGCCTGAACAATTTCGAGGCCATTGGGCAGATCGAGCAGATTGGCGTCTTTTCCCAGAATGTCTTTGTACGCGGTTTTGATGTGCTGGATCATTCTGATACGGAATTCGGCATCGGTCTTTGCCTGATAGAGCGGGGTATTCGGAAGAATCATGCTTGCGCCTCCTTTGAACTTTTTATGTTCCTGAGGAACTATCGACACAATTCTTCGCAGGCTTTAACCCGAATTTTTTTACAGATCCAGACCGACTTTCAGACCGGTAAATGAATGCATTTGCCCGAGTGCAATGCCAATACCGGGCATAAATGAATCACGGTTCAGCGAATCGTGCCTGATGGTGAGGGTCTGGCCAATATCACCAAAAATTACTTCCTGGTGTGCGACCAGTCCGGGCAGTCTGACCGAGTGTATCGGAACCTGTTCTGCGGCTGATTCATCGCTTATGCCAAGTTCTTCGAGAATGCCCTGGCGTGTTTTTATGGCCGTGCCAGAGGGTTTGTCGAGCTTCTGCGGGTGATGCAGTTCGATGATTTCAACCTGCTTCATGTATCTGGCGGCTCTTTTGGCAAAGTCCATCATCAGAACGGCGCCAATGGCGAAATTCGGAACGATCATGACCGCAGTATTCATTTTCTGTGCGAGATTGTCGAGTTTAACCTGATCTTCCTGGCTGATGCCGGTAGTGCCGATCAGAACCGGAACCTTGGCCTGAAGGCAGACCGCAGCATTGGCTACAACCGCATCAGGGGTCGTAAAATCGATAGCGATGTCAATGTGTGACTCGGAAATGGTTGTCTGCAGATTTGGAGAAATGGTGATTCCGGTGCTGCCGAGACCAAGGACCGCGCCAAGATCATCTCCGGCCCGGCCGTTGTCAATGCCGGCGGCAAGCTCATAGCTGTTATGAGAAAGCAGATATCTGCAGACCACCTGGCCCATTTTTCCTGCGCAACCAATTACTGCAACTTTTTTTCGCTTCATTTTTACCTCGTGTTTAGACTATCTGACGCCGGTTGACCCGAACCCGCCTTCGCCCCGGTCAGAAGACCCAAGCTCGTTGCAGACCCGGAATTCGACCTCGGTAACTTTTGCAAAAACCATCTGGGCGATACGCATGCCCGGTTCGATGACGAACTCATTGTCGCCGTGATTGATCAGAATTACACAGATTTCGCCGCGATAATCGCTGTCAATGGTGCCCGGCGCATTCAATACCGTTACACCATGTTTTGCCGCCAGGCCGGATCTGGGCCTTACCTGGGCTTCAAGACCGTGTGGCATTGCTATGCGCAGCCCGGTCGGGACCATTGCGAATTTGTGGGGCGCGATTACCGTGTGTCGGCTGGCGCAAAGGTCGTAGCCAGCTGAACCCGGAGTGGCCATGGCGGGCATGGCCACTCCAGGGATTTTTTCAACCTGAATTTCGACGGTCGGTCTGGTCTGTTCAGGCATTGGCAGAGGCGGTTTTCTCCTGCTGGTTTTCTTTTTCTTCGAGGCGCCGGAACTGATTCACTGCGACTGCAAGTGCATCCATGGCTTTTTCAAGCTTGGCGACTTCGAGAACGTAGCTGATTCGTATTTCATCGAGACCCAGGCCGGGGTTGACGTAGAACCCGGCCGCCGGAGCTACCAGAACCGAACTGCCGTCGTGTACAAAATCAGTGAGCAGCCATGCCGCAAAGCGGTCTGCATTCTTTATCGGCAGTTTGGCAATAACGTAAAAGGCCCCGGTTGGAGTTTTGCAGACAACGTCGGGGATTTTCGCCAGACCGGCCATTACTGCATCGCGGCGGCGCTGATATTCATCGAGAATGGGCTGAAAATAAGAAGGATCCATGAGGATGCCGGCTCTGGCGCCCCACTGTTCGATAGTCGGCGAGCTGAGGCGGGCCTGGGCAAACTTCATGCAGGCTCCCATTACTTCACGGTTACGACTGGCGATGAGACCTATACGGGCACCACAGGCTGAATAGCGCTTGGAGATGCTGTCGATGAGAATCGCGTGCTGGCTCATGCCCGGTATCTGCAGAATTGAAGTGTGCTGCAGGCCGTCATAGGTGAATTCACGGTAAACTTCGTCTGAAATTATATAAACATTGTGCTTTTTGGCGACGGCTGCAAGTTCTTCGAGGGTCTGGCGTGAGTAAACCGTGCCGGTGGGGTTGTTGGGGTTACAGATGAGAATGGCACGGGTGCGGTCTGTGATCGCCTTTTCAATGGCAGCTGCCGGGGGTAGCTGAAAACCGTCTTCGGCATAGGTGGTCAGGGCTTTGAGTTTGACACCGGTTTCGAAGGCAATGCCGTTGTAGTTGGTGTAAAAAGGTTCAAAGACGATTACTTCGTCGCCCGCATCACAGATAGACAGAAAAGCAAAAAAGATGGCTTCGCTGCCGCCGGTGGTAACGATGATATCTTCAGCGGCGATATCGATATTGTTCTGTTTGTAATAACCCGCAAAAGCTTCAACGAGAAAATCTTCGCCCTGAGACGGGCTGTAGGCAAGAACTTCCTGGTCGAAATTACGAATTGCATCCCGGATCGGTTTCGGGGTCGGAATATCGGGCTGGCCGATATTGAGCGGGAAAACGTTTACGCCCTTCTTGCGTGCTGCTACGGCGAGTGGGATGAGCTTGCGGATTGGTGATGCCTGCATGTCGCGGGCTCTGACAGAAATCTTCTTCATTACCAGTTTCCTTTCCGGAATTCTTTTGTTGTGCTCGAATTACAAGCGTGCGTATCAAAAGAATGTAACTCTAATCACCCTTTTCTTTCAATCTTTTGTTTCTAATGTTTAGTGTAAAAAATACCGAAAAGTATGTCTGAATGAAAAAAATCAGACTTATTGCCATTTTCTTATTGATTATTGCCCTCATGTCACATGCTGGCTGTATGAATACAGACTCGCCGGCGCGTGGCAGCATTACCGGTCTTGTAACCGATTCATCAGGAAATCCGTTAAGCGCGGTTAAAGTTTATACCACCGAAGCTGCAACCTTTTCCGACGTTTACGGCAAGTGGGTGCTGACTTCATTGACTCCACAGCTTACAGAAATCACTGCGGCTCGTGAGAACTACCAGAGTCAGAGACAGAATGTCGAAGTAGTGAGCGGTGAAACTGTCACTGGGGTTAATTTCGCTCTGCCCGCTGACAGTGAAATCTATGATGTTCAGGTTACCGGAGTTACTTCGAGCCGGGCGAGAATAACCTTCTATACGAAATTTCAGGCGCGTGCCAGTGTCAGTTATGGCATCAACGCTCTGTTTGACAAAACCACTCCGACCGATGCCGAGCTTGTTTTTCTGCACCAGTATGAATTGACCGACCTGATACCTGCTTCAAGTTACAGGTTTAAATGCGTTG
Source organism: Candidatus Rifleibacteriota bacterium (assembly GCA_024710355.1). Lineage (GTDB taxonomy): Bacteria > Muiribacteriota > Ozemobacteria > Ozemobacterales > Ozemobacteraceae > Rifleibacterium. Next base: position 31,444 of record JANJUX010000024.1, on the reverse strand, counting down.
CGATCGACAAAACCGGTCGGCGGCTTGAATCAGAAGTGAAAACCTTTAATACTCTCGTTACCACACGGGGTGAACCACCGACAGGCCTGAAGCTAAGCAAAGCTGCAAACAGCAATGCAATCGTACTTAACTGGAATTCTGATGCCGGTGCCGACTTTGCCGGTTTTGCCGTTCATAAATCGAATACGGCGCAGGGGCCTTTCAACCGCCTCGGAACAGTGACTCACCAGAATACGTATATTGATAACGAGGTTCTGGCCGGCATTAAATATTATTACCGGGTCACCAGGCTTTCCGGATCGGGCGACGAATCGTCACCTTCAAACCTCGAAGCGTTTGTGATGCCCGGCGTTATGACCACCAACTCTGTCTGGACAAGTCAGGAATCACCTTATCATCTCACCGGCGATCTAACGATTGCAGCCAACGCCAGTCTGATTATCGACAAGGGGGTTACGGTCGCGATTGCAAAGGGTGACCAGTGGGATTCCGACTCCGCCGGTGACCTCGTTGATATTCGCGTTCAGGGTACCCTGATGATTCAGGGCACTTTGCTGCAGCCGGTTACCATGACCTCGTCGGCAGTTTCCCCGCAGCCTGGTGACTGGAATGGCATTACTTTTGAAAATATTTCAGATCTCGGGGCCAGTCTGATCAAAGGTTTGCGTCTTTCGTATGCGCAAAACGGCATCAACGGGGTCGCCGGTCTGCCGGAGATTAAAGAATCGTCTTTTAACAGCTGCCGGCAGGCGGCGGTCAAGATGACATCGGCCCGGCGCGATCAGGCTTTTCGCAGTTTGACTATCGAAACCTGTGGTTCTGGCATCGACCTGCAGAACAACCAGGTGAAAGTTCAGATACTCGACTGTCAGATCAGCAGGTGCATAAACAGCATCATCTGCCTCGATAACAAACTTGCCGAAATCGAGCGCAACCGCATAAGCCTTTCTGGTGCTTGCGGCATCGATCTTGGAAATCGTGAAGCTGCCTCAAAAGCCAGATACAACATAATTGGTCACGGCTTTGGCGGCATTGGCATCATCTGTCGTGGTAAAGACGAAGTTCGTCGCAACACGGTTCAGGCCAACGTTGGCATTGAAATAAAAGAAACTGCCCAGGCGGTTGTCAGAAGTAATCTGGTTCTTGCTGACAACAGCCGCAACGGCGTCGGTATTATGTACAGTGGCAGTGTTCCGTATAACCCTTCTACCGCGACAAATACCCAGTTTATTCAGAACAACGGGATCTGGAATGCCGCCGGTAACCGCAAATATGCCAACTCTGATGGCACGGCTCTGACCGGATATTCCGGCGATCTCAGTTTTACAGAACTTGCCGGCCCGGGTCTGCAGGGCGGCGACCCATTCGCCAGTCTGCTGAATGAAGGTTTCAATTATAAGCCCTCTTCTGGAAGCCCGGTTAAGGGTGCCGGTTATGACTATGAAACCATAGGAGCAGAAGATGTTCCTGACTGAAAAAATCAGCATCAGAAATCTTCTTTTGCCGGCTGCTCTGCTGGCAATTTTCTTGTCTCTGGCCGGTCTGACCGGTTGTGGGCTGCGGCAGTCGCAGACCGGAAGTCTGCACAGTCGGGTTATCGATGCTTCGGGCAACGCGGTTGTCAATGCTGAGGTCTTTTCGATTTTTGCCGAACGTGAAAAGGTTTTGAGTGGCCTTGACGGCGGTTTCTATCTCTCCGAACTGCCGGCCGGCATCAATAATATCGTCATACTTCATCCGGATTTTGCCATTGAAGAACGGCAGATCGAGATTAAGTCCGGTGATTCAACGGTTCTCGACTTTATAAGACTCGACAAGGCCAATGCTCCAAACCGTATCAGCGACGTCAAGGTTGTTAAAACCGCTTCGACCAGCGCCGAGATTTCCTGGAACACATATAAAAGCGTAATCTGCAATGTCGAATATGGTACAACCATTTTTTATGGCAGCCTGATTCGCGAACAGAGACCAGCAAACGAACATCGCCTGGTTATTGAAGGTCTGCTGCCAGAAACCCTTTACCATTTCAGGGTGCAGTATCTCGATGAGAAAAACGCCAGCTATTTTTCTTATGATTATTCGTTCAAAACAGAGGGGGCCGATAGGCCTTCTGCGCCGGCCAGCCTCAATATTCGCCCGTTTACTGCCCTTGGTGCCGTAGAAGTTGAGTGGCAGCATGCCGCTTCAGGGTTCCCGGCGGCCAGTTACAACCTTTACCGCCAGGTTAAAGGTGGTGAATGGCTTAAAATAAATGAAAACATTATCGATGCCCGGGCAGTCAGCCACGTTGACAGGGCAGCGGTGACCGGCAGTTTCTGTAGATATGCTCTGAAAGCTGTTAATAGTCTCGGGGCTGAATCAGAGGCGACTGTCTCTGAAATGGTTTTTATTCCGGGCGTTATCAGTCAGACAACGGTTCTGACCCTTGCTGATTCGCCGGTCAGGCTCTATTCAGACCTGATTGTGGCGGCGGGCGCAAGCCTGGTGATCGAAGCCGGCACCGAAATTCTCGTCAGCGAAACCGACTCGCTTGCCGCCGGCTCTGATGAACAGAGGGTTGAAATCACTGTTCAGGGCCGCATCGAGATCGTTGGCAGCGCTGAGTCTCCGGTGGTTTTTGCACCGTTGAACGGCTCGGGCAGACGTGACCACTGGGCCGGTATCAGAATTCTGTCGTCGCAGACGGGTATTTCAGATATCAGTCATGCAAGACTGTTTGGCTGCAATGGTTATGCCCTTGATGTCGCGGCCCTTAACATGCGCATCAGCAATCTTGAGATATCATATTCGCAGTATGGATTGCGCCTCGATGGCATTCGCGAAGTAATGAGTCTTTCTTCATGCCGCTTCAACGAGATCGCTTCGGTGGCTCTCGAACTTAAGAACTGTCGCAGACTGACCGTTGAGAACGGGCTTTTTTCCGAGGTTCATACCGGCATAGTCACCTCGACCGACAAAAATGAAGATCAGGTCATTGTCAAAGACTGCGACATCTACGCAACTGCGGTTGGCATTAAAGGAATCTGGGGCCGCAATCGTATAATCAGAACCCTGATTGTAAGCCATGAAGGCAGCGGCATCGTCTGTGACAACATTCTGCATTCATACGACAACTATATCGATCATGTGACCATCGATGCCAGAAACGGCATTCTGGTCAAAGCGGGTAACGTCACCATACAGAACAATATTGTTGTTGACCGCTATCAGAAAGGCTCGGTCGGGATTGAGAACCTGACAGTGTTTATGCCTGAGTATGGCTTTAACAATGTCTATGGTTTTGCCGAAAATTATCGTGGCTGTTCTGGTTCAACCGGGGCGCTTTCAATTGATCCTAAGTTTGCTGCCGGAAATCCCTACGACTATCGACTGATGTCTGAATCGACTCTGAAACTTCAGGATATTTATGGCTCAGAGCTGGGCAGATACGGAGTTTCGCGATTATGATCCGCCAGTTTAACCGTGCAGTTACCACTGTCATATTTTCGGGAAAAGCGCTTCTGGCCTTTTCTTTGCTTCTGATCCTGCTGGCCGCTTCTGGCTGTGAGAATAAAATGCACACGCAGCGGGGTTCTGTAAATGGCACCGTTCGCGACACCCTCAAAAACCCCGTGGTTGGCGCTGTTATAGCCTCGCATCGCTCTCTGTTCAAGGCTGAGACTGACAAGAACGGGCATTTTGAGTTTACCTCGCTCGATGTCGGCTCTCATCGCCTCAGCGTGCAGCGAAGCGGTTATTATCTTGCGTCAAAAACTGTAGAAATCTCTTATGGTCAGGTTCTTGAAGGCGTCAGTATCGTTGTTGAGCCAATTGACAACATGATTACGCATGCGGTCGCCGTGCGCGAAAGCAACCGGGCCGTAATCGATGTAACCTGCAAGGAGCCGATGTCGATTCTGATTGGCTGGCGCGAAAAGACCGGGGCCAGAATTCAGCTGCCTCCGACTGCGGCCCTCTCTTCGCATCAGATTGTGTTGCCTAACCTGTTTGCCGGTTCTGAATATCTTTACGACCTTCAGGGGACCACAGTTGACGGGCGGCGTTATACAGCAGAACCCGGTTCATTCAAAACGGTTCCGTTCGGTGATCTGCAGGGCGCGCCTGCCGTGATCGACTATTTGAAAGTAGCCCAGGGAAACAACGGTCCGGTTCTCAGCTGGAGCTATACCGGAGTTGACCCGGCCTCGGGCTTCAAGCTTTTCAGAAGTGAAAACTACGGTTCTTTAAAATTGCTAAAGACTGAAAGTGAGATTTTTGCAGCACAGAATTCATTGGTTGATGAAACGGCGATACCTGGCCGCATTTATCAATACGGAATGCAGACTGTAGATCTCGATGGCAATGCTTCCCCCATGAGTCCTCTGGTGAGCATTGTTGCCGGAGGCCGCATCACTGAAGATATCACCTGGAAAAAATCCTGGAGCCCGGTCAGTCTCAATGGCGATCTTATTGTGCCGGCCGGTCGGACTTTGACAATCGAAGCAGGCTGCGTTGTCCGTTTTGCAGCCGAAGACAATGGCAGTTCCGGTTTTCGCCCGAGTGTCTGTGAGCTGATCGTTGAAGGTACTATTGTCGCGGCTGGCAGCGATGCCGAGCCGATTCGCATGATTTCTGCCTCTGGAGTGCCGACAAGAACTGACTGGGATGGCATACGCCTGGTAGCTGCTGTCGGGCAGCAGGGCAGCGTGCTGAAGAATATTGAAATTTCTGGTGCTGAGAGGGCATTTACTATTTACAGCTCGACAGTTGAAATCGCCAGTGTTTCTGTCAGGTTCTGCCAGACGGGTTTTTCTTTGCAGACTGCCAGCGGAACAGTTGTTGCAGGGCTCAATGTGGAAGACTGTCAGACTGCTCTGACGGTAGAAAACACCTTTAACTGCACCGTAACAGACCTTAAGGCCGTGAATGTCGCTGCCGGGGCAATCATTGCCGGCAACTCGGGTCTCGAACTGTCGAGGTTCGACATGAGAAAAGTTCGCGAAACGGGTCTCAGGGTCGTCGACCGGCACCCGGCGAAAATTCGCAATGGTCTGATACAGTCGGTGCAGACTGGGATTGTTACCGGGGCTGCTGCAGCAGACCTGCAGTATCTGACGGTAGACGCCGGCAATGGTATGATCGTTGAAGGCTCAGACCTGCCAACAATAAGAAACTGCATTATCGTGAACCGTAAAAATCATAATACCGGGGCTGGTATTGAAGACAAGACCGGCGGTGCCGGCAGGTCATACCCATATAACAATATTTATGGCTATTCGCAGGCCACCGTGAATTGTGATCAGAACGGGGCTGCGATTATAAATCTCGACCCGCTTTTTGTGGGGGGTAATGAAGAAAACTTCGATTATCGTCTGCAGGCAGGTTCACCGGTGATCAATGCCTCTGACCGATCCGGGCAGCTGGGAGCCTATGGCAGCGACAGCTGATTTTTCTCAATTTGTGAGTCTGAACTGTCGATAACCTTAACAGAAATGAAGCTTTCTGGAGGTTATTCGATGCGTAGGTTCATTGGTGGTCTGGTAATTGCCGGGTGCATGCTTTTGGGTGGAGCCAATCAGGCCATGGCGCAGAAAACGATTGCCGGCCGCGAGCTGAATCAGAGAATTCAGGCGCTCAGGGATAAACTTCACAACTACCAGTCACGGAATGTCAAAGCCGACCCCCTCGCGGGCGCCGATTCTGCCGGACTGATTCTCGAACAGCCCGAGATAAAGGGCGAAAAGATAGTTGAAGAGCTCGAAAGCCGCAAAGATGTTGCTGTAACCGTGCTTTTTCATGACTCAGAAGCAATCCCGGCAACCGATACCAGTCTAGAAAATGCCGCGGCTTCTTCGACTGAAACAAGAGAAGCTACGCTGCCTGCAGTAAAACAGAGTGCCGAGCCACGCCCGACCATGGTCGCTTCGGTAAAAACCGTAATGCTGGTCTCGTCTCAGGCTTCAAATTCTACTGACAGTCGCACAAAACGTTACGAAGAACTTCGGCAGAGAGTTTACCAGGCAACCAGAACCGCAAGAGCTCAGGCCGCCTCGATCGGTCGGCAGATTGCCAGATTGCAGTGATTTCTGGCAAAAAAAAAGAGCTGGTATCAGCTCTCAAAAGGGATATTGTTGGGTTATAAGACCTTTGGCAAGGTCTGAACTGAAAAGTCGCCTTTTCAGTTAGGGCCGATAGAAGGCTTTAAGCATAAGTTTTGTTCCCCGGTTTAGTTTTCACGAGACGCAGCTCTGCTGCGTTTTTCTTATTCTTATATAATGTGATTATAACAGAAAAATGCCGACCCGCAAGTCAGTTTTAAGGAATATTTTTTTCGAGTTCTGCAAGCCATGTTTCGGCAGACATATCGCTGGGAGCCCGCCAGTCTCCGCGCGGAGAAAGTGATCCGCCGGATCCGATCTTTGGTGAATCAGGGACACAGCTGCGTTTGAACTGCGATGCCGCAAAAAACCTTTTGATAAAAACTTTAAGCCAGTTTTTAATGGTTGGCAGGCTGTATTTTTTTGAGGCCAGCCAGGCCTGCCAGCAAAGATAAGCGACTTTTGAGGGCTTGAAGCCAAAACGGCTGATGTAATAAAGATGCAGGTCCTGCAATTCATAGGGCCCGACCGTCGCTTCGGTTTGTTGCGGAACCTGCTCTTCGCCTTCGACAGGAATCAGTTCCGGGGAAATGGTTGCTGCGAGAACCTTCTGCAGTGTTCTGGCTGCGGTGCTTTCTGTCGGAAAAGCTTCTGCCAGATGACTGATAAGAAATTTTACCAGGGTCTTGGGCACCGAGGCATTGACGTTGTAGTGCGACATGTGATCGCCAACTCCGTAGGTGCACCAGCCGAGCGCCAGCTCACTGAGATCGCCGGTGCCGACGACCAGGCCGTTTTCATGGTTGGCGATGCGGAACAGATGCGAGGTTCGTTCACCAGCCTGAACGTTTTCGAAGGTGATGTCGTATTGCTTTTTACCTGCTGCAAAGGGGTGCCCGAGGTCCTTGAGCATCTGCAGACATGACGGTTTTATGTCTATTTCACGGTAATCGACTGCAAGGGCTCGCATCAGGTCGATGGCAATGTTGCGGGTATAGTCTGAAGTTGCAAACCCGGGCATGGTTACCGCGACGATTCCATTGACCGGCAGACCCAGACGGATAAAGGCCCGATGAGTCACCAGCAGGGCAAGAGTTGAATCGAGGCCGCCAGAAATGCCGATTACGGCTTTTTTTATGCCGGTGGCTTTCAACCTGGCGCAAATACCCTGTACCTGAATGTTGAGAACCTCTTCGCAACGAGCGTTGCGTTCACTGTCTTCGTCAGGCACATAAGGAAATCGCGGTACTCTTCGCATGAGCGGCAATTCCCCCGTCTGCGGTCCGGCAAAATCAAACTCGACGGTTCTGAAGCATCTGCCATTATTGCAGCATTCGGCGGCGCTGTCTCTGAATGAATTGTTACGCAGCCTTTCGAATTGAAGTTTTTCGAGGTCGAGGTCGGTGACAATGCAATCACTTTCGGCCGAAAATCGTTTCGATTCTTCTACGAGTGCGCCGTTTTCGGCAATGATCATGTGTCCGTCCCAGGCCATGTCGGTAGTTGATTCGCCTTCTCCGGCAGAACAATAGACGTAGCCGCAGATGTTACGGCCAGAAGATGCTTTGACGAGCAGTCGGCGGTATTCTGCTTTGCCAATGACAATATTGCTGGCCGAGAGATTGCAGATCAGCGTCGCACCGGCCATGGCTGCCGAAGTTGACGGCTGCAACGGTGCCCAGAGGTCTTCACAGATTTCGATCCCGACCTTAACATGCTCAAACTGTCGGCACGCAAATAACAGATCGGTTCCGATCGGAATTCTGCTGCCGGAAATAATTACTTCGCAGATGTCGAGTTCGCGACTGCTGCAGAATTGACGCTTTTCATAAAATTCGCGATGATCCGGCAGCCAGGTTTTGGGAACCAGGCCAAGGATCTGCCCGCGGTGAATGACGGCCGCGCAGTTGAACAGGCGGTAACCGGCGAGCAACGGCAGGCCGGTGACGATGAGACAGTCTTTGTCGGCGCTGGCTGCAGCAACGCTTTGCAGGGCATCGATGGCGGCGTCGAGGATGGTTTTCTGTTGGAAGAGATCACCAAGTGTGTAGCCGGTAAGGCTCAATTCCGGAAAAACAACGATACCGGCTCTTTGCTGGCTAAGCTGGTTTATAAGCTCAATCTGTCGCCTGGCATTGACCTCGGGCTGGCCGATAGCAATTACCGGTCGCGCCGCTGCGCAACGGAAAAAACCATGCGAATATGGGTTGTTGAACGCCTTGCTCATCAAAACTCATACTAATTCGTTCTGAGCGAAGAGGCAAGTTTTTCAGCGCAGATTTGCCTGAGTGTCGTTGATGAGGTTTTGCAGGCTCGGTGGAATATAGTTGCGCGATGGGCCTGGTTCGGGCAGTGTCAGCGGGCTTTTGCCAAGTTTCATGATGCGGCCGGCCTTTTCAGGGTCCATGCCGCCAAGTATTTTGCCGGAATGTGAGGGCTGCAGACCGCCAAGAATGTCGTAAATCAGCTGATCATCGGGCACGTCATCGAAAATTCTCGCAAGGGCTTTTGGTTCCATCTGTGCGGCGATGCTGCGTACCTGGTCGAGACGATTTTCCTTTTCCATGAACCTGATCAGGCTTGATTCGATATTGAGGGTTTCTGAGGCAAGTCGTTGTGAAAGCTCATCGACCGCAATTTTGCGGTTTTCAAGATCCTGCCGGTCATTGGCAAGATTCTTTTTTTCAAGCTCGATAGTCTCGCGCTGCTTGCGCAACTCTTCAAGTTCGCGCTGATGCTGTTCTTTTTGAGTGCGCATCAGGGCGCGGTAAGATTCTTCGAGAGATACGGCCCGGCGTTCGAGGTCGCGGCTGCCTTCGGTGATCAGGCGATTGAAACGCTCCTGTTCCTGAAGAATCAGTTGCTGATATCTTTCTTCTTCTGGCAGCTGATGAAGCTGAACAAAGTCATAGTATGACGAGAGAGGCCAGTATTTGCGGTATTCTTCCGGTATCTTGTAACGAAACGGGTAAATCTGAAGAAAATCCAGGGTCAGAACCGTGAGAAAAGTTGCCACACCAAGCGACGCAAGCAGAAACATATAAATTATCCGACTCAGGGCGAGATATATTCGCGATGGCGGTCTTATCTGCGCCTGTTCGGTGTCTTCCTGGGCTGCAGCAGGTTTACTTTGATTGACTTCATTTTCCGGCATCGGTCAATTCCTTTTATTTATCCGTTTTTCCGAGCCCGCTCAATATCTGCCCGACAAACCCCTGGGTATCGGCAAATGGCGGGACGCCGCCAAACCTTTTTACGGTTGCGGAGTCGGTGTTGTAAGCGGCGAGGGCCAGTGGCAGGCTGCCGCCGTTACGTTGCAGCATACTCGACAGATGCTGAGTTCCGACGCTGATGTTCTGTTCGGGGTCGAATGGGTCGTTCATCCCCGAGTCGGCGAAAACATTTGGTTTTAACTGCATCAGCCCGAGATTTCCGTTGGCGCTGACAGCTTTCGGGTCATTGTTTGATGCAACCAGGATCAGCTGTCTGACAACTTCGGGTTCGATGCTGTGCTGCTTTGAATATTTGTCGATCAGCGCATTGAGGTCAGTTTTGAGGCTTTTAGAAAGTTCTGTATCAGGAGAAACGGTAATTGCAGGCTCTGAGGCATTTTGCTTGGTGGCTTCATGCATGGCATTGGCAAATGTCTGCTGCTGCCTGCGGTTCTTTTTGGGGGCGAGCCCGCTGAAGCTTTTTTCAAGACTGTCGATTTTTTCGAGCAGTCGATGCATATTTTCAAGCATTGTCTGTCTCCATCAGGCCTTTTTTCGGACGGTTGCCAAATTCATCGAGCCTTTTCTGCTCACGTTTGAGCATATCTTTTTTATACTGAATCTCGTCTTTTTCCCGCATTTTTTCGTAGGTTTTGCGATTTCTCTGCTTTTCGAGCAGCTCTTCCAGAATTTTCTGTCTTTGCTTTTCGAGTCGCTCAAGTTCTTCTTCCTGAAATTCCCAGGATTGCTGCAATGTTTTCAGGTAGGTCGGGTACATCTGCACCTTGATTATATCACCGGCGAGCAGGTCTGCCGACTGTTGTTCCAGGCCGGTGGCATAGTCCTGCTTCAGCTGTTTGATTTTTGCGGCTGTCTCGGCTATCTGTCCATCCTTTTTTGCAAGGCGTGTCTTAACTTCATTTTCTTCGTGAAAGCAGATTTCGAGTATCTGTTGAAAGCGAAAGATAAAAGCCATGGTCAGCCACCGACTATCTTCGAGAGTTCGGCAACGCAGTCAGAAAAGCTGAAAGCTTCTTTGATTCCCTGTTTGATGTAATTTTCGATGAGAGGATTCTTCTTGATGGCCTCATCGATTTTGGGGTCAGAACCGGCCTTGTAGGCCCCGAGGCTGATGGCGTCGGCATTTTTTTTGTAGGTGCTGTAAATGTTGCGCAGTTTGCCTGCGACTTCGAAATGCCCTTTGTCTGTGATTTCGGGCATAAGACGCGAGATACTGCCGAGAATGTCGACAGCGGGAAAAATGTTCTGAGTTGCCAGCTCACGACTGAGGAGCAGATGCCCGTCCAGAATACCTCTGACGGCGTCTGCTACGGGTTCATCCATGTCGCCGCCCTCGACGAGAACTGTATAAATGCCGGTAATCGAACCTCTCCGGGCTGTGCCGGCCCGTTCCAGCAATTTTGGCAGCAGTGAAAATACTGAGGGGGTATAACCCCGCGTGGTAACCGGTTCGCCGACGGCATTGCCAATTTCGCGCTGAGCAAGCGCGAAGCGGGTTACTGAGTCCATCATCAACATGACGTTTTTGTCGCGATCGCGAAAATATTCGGCAATTGCAGTAGCGGTAAAGGCGGCTTTGACGCGCACCAGCGCCGGCTGATCAGAGGTTGCGACTACGACAATCGAGCGGCGCATACCTTCCTCGCCCAGGTCTTTTTCGAGAAATTCTCTGACTTCGCGACCTCGCTCGCCGACGAGGGCAACGACGTTGATGTCTGCCTGCGATGACCGGCAGATCATACCCATCAGCGTACTTTTGCCGACGCCAGAGCCGGCGAAGATGCCCATGCGCTGGCCGCTGCCAATTGTCAGCAGCCCATCAAGAACTCTGACGCCGGTTGGCAATGGCTTGAGAATGCGCTTGCGTGTGAGCGGGTTCGGGGGATCGCGGTTAATGGGAACGCGGGTGATACCGTGCGGCAGGTCACCTTTTTCGTCGATCGGGTTGCCAAGTCCATCGAGCATGCGGCCGAGCAGTTCATCACCAGCGGGTGCGGTCAGTGGCATTCCGGTCGGCACGACTTCTGCTCCCTGCCTTATTCCTTCAGTATGAATCAGTGGCATCAGCAGAACACTACTGCGTCTGAAGCCGACAATTTCGCACGGCAGGGGGCCCTGCGGCGTCATGATATGGCAGATGTCACCAACCGGGTTCTGCGGGCCGGTGGCTTCGATCAGCAAGCCGACGACCTGGGTGACCCGGCCGTTTACCCTTATTGGGTCGGTGTTCGACAGCACCGATGAATATTCAGAAAATGAAAAACTCATTTAGATGCCCGCCTGATTTTTGCGAAATTTTTCGAGCAGAGCTTTTTCGAGTTCTCTGGCCTGACTTTCGATTGTGGCGTCAATGGTACCAACGCCGGTCTCGATCTTTATGCCACCGGGTGACAGAGTGCTGTCTTCAACGATTCTCAGCTCAGATACCGAGCTGAGACGCGCAAGAAACTGATCTTTGTGGGCCTGACACATGCTCTTGTCGCGCAGATTGATGCGCATGACAATTTTGTCGACTTCAGAAACGCGGTTCAGAGCCTGATCGATGTTATGCAGAATGATTTCGGGCTGGGCGATCGGCTCGACCTTGATGACCGATTTGGCAAAGGCGATGATGAGCTTGAGCATTTCTTCTTCAGAAGACTTTAGAATGCCCATACGGCTGGTTTGCAGTTCGTTGACGAGGGCTTCTGATTCAAGCATCAGGTTTTTCCAGTCGAGCTGCACTTCGTGCAGTCCTTCTGTCTCGCCGGCGGCGCGGCCTTTATCTTCGCCCGCGGCATAGCCTTCTTTGTAAGCTTTTTCGCGCAATGAATCGACTTCGAGGCGGGCAGCCTTTTTGATGGTTTCGGCCTCGGCTTTGGCGGCTTCACCGATCGATGCGGCTGCTTCTCTGGCCATCTGCAGGGTTTTGGCAGCCTCAGCCTCCATTTCCTGACGGCGCTTGATCATGCCATGGCTGATTTCCTGTTCTTTGGTGGTCAGCTCGCGCTCTTTCTGCTGCAGAGCGGTTTCCCATTCACGCAGTTCTTCTTCAAGGGCTTCTAGTTCGAGTTCTTTAACCTTAATGGCTTCGAGAGCTGCAGCGTGGCGCGATTTTCTTGCCGCCTGCGAAAGAAAGCTTTCCGGTTTACGGGCTGCCTGGGCTAGCGCCGGGCTTGATTCAGATGTTGCTTCTGAGGGTTCATTAGTGCCCTCTTCAGGTGTTTTTGTGACTATCTTTTCGCCGTTCCCGGCCAGGTGTTCAGGAGAGAGGGCTCTGAAGGCCTCTTCGGCAAAGGCGTCTTCGGCCGGGTCAATGTCTGGCTCGGGTTTGACAATTTTCTGATGATGATGAACGAAGACAGGCTTTTCAGTGTCGATTTTGATCTGATTCGCCTTGAAGATTTTACCCATTCACAAGTTCCTTAATAGACCAGATCGTCGTTGGGTCGGCTGATATACAATTCTTTGCTGTTGATCAGCTCGGCAACCACAGCCATGATGCGTTCGCGTGCGGCTTCGACATCGGCTTCGCGGGCCGGTCCGATCAGAGTTATTTCGCCCTTGAGGTCGCTGAGGCCGCGCTGCGACATATTGTTGGCAAGGTTTTTGAGAACCGCCGGCGGGGCGCCTTTGAGCGATACTGCCAGATCTCTGGTTCTGATGAGCTTGAGGAGCTTTTGCACACCACGTGCATCGGCATAGGCAAGATCTTCGAACATCATGATTTTCTTGCGAAGCTCAAGAACCACATGCGGCACATCTTTTTGCAGACCGTTCATTATATGGCGGTTGGTTTTGGCATCGCAATGCCGCATGATATTTGCAAGAATTTCGAGACCAGTGCTTGTTCCGAGTTGAGTCTTAGCCAATCAGCTCCTCCTCTCCAGGGCGTGAAATAACGATTTCGCCTCTGGCTTCGAGTTTTTTGACCACGGCGACGATTCTCTGCTGTGCCTGGTCTACGTCACGCATGCGCACCGGGCCCATGTATGCCATTTCTTCCTTGAGCATTTCAGCAGCACGTTTCGACATGTTCTTGTAGAATTTTTCTTTGACTTCGTCTGTGACGCCCTTAAGGGCAACCGACAGGTCTTTCATGTCGATTTCCTTGAACAGGCGCTGCAGGCTTCTGTCGTCAATAAGAACAACGTCTTCGAATACGAACAGGCGTTTCTTGACTTCTTCAGCCAGGCTTGGCTCCTGCACTTCCATGGTTTCGATGATGTTCTTTTCGGTGGCGCGTTCAACCGCATTCAATACGCCAATGAGCGAATCGATACCGCCAACGCTGGTGAAATCCTGACCGATGATCGATGACAGTCTTTCTTCAAGATAGTTTTCGACTTCGCGGGTGATTTCAGGGCTGGTTCTGTCCATTAGAGCGAGGCGTTTCGCGATTTCAACCTGCGTGTCTGGAGTCATCGACTGAAGAATGACTGCAGACTTTTCCGGCTGCAGGTAGGCAAGAATCAGTGCGACCGTTTGCGGGTGCTCATTCTGAATCAGGGTGGCGAGCTGGGTTGGGTCTGCGGTTCTGGCGGCTTCAAACGGCTGAACCTGCAATGAAGTACCCATTTTGGCAAGAATTTCGAGGGCCTTGCCCGGGCCGATGGTTTTTTCGAGCAGATGCTTGGCATATTCGAGCCCGCCTTCTGAATAGAACTTGCGGGCCATCATCAGCTGTTCAAATTCAAAGAGAACCGAAAGTTTTTCTTCGGTGGTTATTTTGCGGGCTTTGGCAATCTCGATGGTGAGAATTTCGATTTCAGCGTCCGAGAGCGACTGCAGAATATAACCGCTGGTTTCCGGGCCGAGAAAAATCAGCAGAATGGCGGCTTTTGCCTTGCCTGGTATTTCGAGAATCGGCAGGTCTTCGGGCTTGATGGTTGCGGTTTGAACTTTCTCGGCCACAGGGTCGTTCTCCTTACTGCTTGGTTAACCACAGGCGAACAACCTGTACTGCATCTTCGGGTTTGGTTTCGATAAGATTTCTGACGCGTTCTTCGAGCAGTTCGCGCGCGTTTGCCTGAGCGTTGAGCCGGGCGAGTTCTTCTTCACGGGCGCGGTCGCGTTCGGCAATGATGGCTGAGAGTCTTTCGAGACCTTCTTCTAGAGTGCCGTCAGCCTTCTTCTGGAAAGCTTCACGGTAAATAAACTGTTCTTCCGGTGTCATTTCGTCAAAGTCAGGCGGCAGAGAATCGTTTTCGCTGGCATACTGATAAGCCTGATGACGCAGGTCCTGAACTTTGCGTTTCTTTTCTTCGATGTCGCCGATCTCTGGAAAGAAGTTCTTGATGTCCTTGAAGCGGCGCTCCCAGTCTTTCCACTGCTGTTCGTTCTGCTGGAACACCTGCTGCTCTCTGGCCTGGCGCAGTCTTTCCGCTTCCATGGCCGCTTCCTGCAGTTTCTGCTGCTCGCGGGCCAGGGCCCTGGCTCTGGAAACTCTTACAAAAATGTAGATCACGCCCAGAAAAACCGGGAATGACATGAGTAGGCCCACAACGATCATGAACATCTGCTTCTCCTGCTCTTTCTTCAGGGCAATAGCTTCTTTGGCACGGTCTGCCTCGTCATTTTTAAACGGAGTGACCATCAATGAAATCTTGTCACCGCGCAGTTTGTCAAAGCCGACAGCCTGTTTGGCGACTTCGGTGATCTGGTCATTGAGAGTGTTGAATTCTTCGGGGTCGCCATTGAGAACGACCGATACGGTCAGGCGCTTGATGGTGCCCTGCTCTTTAACGTATTTTTCTTTTGAACGGCCAACATCGTAGTTCCTGATGGTGCCATCGCGTTCGTATTTGTTGATAGTCGAATTTTCGGTGCCGGGATAGGCGGGGGCTCCGGGGGGCAGGTTCGAGTTGACGCCGGGTTCGCCGTCTTCGATCAGGTCCTTGCCCTCGTATTTTTCAGATTCGAGTTTTTCAGAAAGAATGATGCCGGTGTTCGAACCTTCGATTGGCGGGATTACCAGATCGCTGACCGCTTCTTTTTGATCGAAATCCATATCGAGTCGAACACTTACCAGCGCCTTGCCATAGCCGAACATGCCTTCGAGAATGTTGAGCAGTTCTTTGCGCAGGTGGCTTTCGCGGTTGCGGGTGATTTTGAGCTGAGCGGTCTGGGTTTTATCGAGAGTCATCATCTCATCGTCCTCAATGACTCTGGTCAGATCGCGGGCTTCGCTGTCGACGATTCTGATTTTGTCTGGCTGCAAGCCTTCCACAGCTGAGCAGACCCAGTCTCTGATCGCTCTGATCTGATCCTGATTAATTTCAGCTCCTGGTTTCAGCTGCAGAAGAATACTGGCAGAAGGCTCTTTCTGGTCTTCCTTGAAAACTTCTTTTTTCGGCTTGGTGATGCTGACATTGGCCTCTTCAATCGGGCCCATACGCTTCAGAGTGTTTTCAAGCTCTATCTGCAGGCCGCGCACATAGTTCAGATCGAATTCCTTGTCAGTGGAGCCGGAGAAAAGCGACCGCTCGTCAATCAGTTTCTGCCAGCCAGGTTTGGCCTGGGGTAGTGTTTTTTCCTGGGCAAGCTGCAGAATAATGTAGGACTTGTCGGTGAGCGGGACGAGAATCTCTGTTGAGTCCTTGCCGAGCTTGTACTCGATGTTGAGTTCGGTAAGCTTGGCAGTGACTTTGCCGGCATCTTCGATTTTCAGTTGTTCTTCGAACAGGGGTATGAATTCTTTTTGCGTGCCCCACATGGATACGCTTAAAATACCCACAACCACGAAGATTACAAAGGCTGCGAGCCCGATCTGCTGCGATCGGGGCAGTTTTGCAATCGGTTCCCATAACTGCCGAAGAAAATCTGTCATTGCCTGCTACTCCCTACTCTTTGTGGTGCCCTGTGTATTTATAATTTTTTTTTGGCGGGATTTGATAGATTAGTTATAGTACGGCAAAGCCGTTCTGTAAAGACTAAAAATTAAAAATTCATGCGCATTATTTCTTTGTATGCCTCAAGTGCTTTGCTGCGTACTTCCAAGGTGAGATTCATTGCGGTTTTCGCTTTTTCAGCAGCAATCATGACATCGTGCAGGTTTTCTACACGACCGAGAACCGCATCCTGGGTCAGTTTTTCAGATTCTTTGCCAAGCTGATTGACTTCGTCAATAGCTGTCTGAAACTTGTCGAGAAAGAATCCCCACTGTTCCTTGGCGTTTGTCTGTGGACGCTCGGGTTTTGATCTTACGCCGTGCAAAGGATGGTTACTGTCAATTTTCATTTATTACCCTCTTCCGCCGATGTTTAGAGCGG
This sequence comes from Candidatus Rifleibacteriota bacterium, assembly GCA_024710355.1. Taxonomy (GTDB): domain Bacteria; phylum Muiribacteriota; class Ozemobacteria; order Ozemobacterales; family Ozemobacteraceae; genus Rifleibacterium. Next base: position 14,884 of record JANJUX010000024.1, on the reverse strand, counting down.
CATTTGTCATGTCTTTTGCCGAATTGATGCAGGTAACGTTGGCTTCGTAGGCACGTGTGGCAGTGATCATGTCCACCATTTCGTGCACTATGTTGATGTTGGGGCGTCTGATGTAACCTTCGGAGTCAGCATCAGGGTGATTCGGGTCATACTCCATTTTGAACGGGGTCATATCTTCCATGATGGCGTTAACTCTGACGCCTCGGCCCGGTTCCTGCGGGTTGATGCGGTCAAGATACGGGCGCTGGCCATAGGCATGCCTGGCCTGAAAAATGACCATTTTTCTTCTGAAAGGTTCGCCATCTTCGGTGCGGGTAGTGTTGACGTTGGCGATGTTGTTCGAGATGACGTCCATGCGCAGACGTTCAGCGGTAAGGCCCGATGCAGAAATATCAATGCCACGAAACATTGTCATTATGCTCTACCTCCTCTGGTGATTACGTCGTTAAGACCTGCAAACATAGCGGCCAGGCGGCTGGAATGAATCTGATAGGTCATGGTATTCTTGGCCAGATCGCTCATTTCAACATCGATGTCGACGTTGTTCTTGTCGTTGCGCATTACGTGAATTCTATCTTTTATGGTGACCGGGTCGACATCCATGTAGTTGATGGTCCCGATCGGAATGTGGCGGTCGTCTTCACGGCGGCCGACGATATCGACCTTGCCATCGAACACTTTAGCCATCTGATCTTCGAAAGTGACAATCTGTCGCTTGAACAGAGGAGTGTTAACGTTGGCAATGTTGTTTGAAATAACCTTATGGCGCTTTGACGATACTTCAAGGCCCTTGCCAAGCAGATTGAAAGTCGCAGTTCCGGTAAGTCTTTCGAACATTTTTCGTTTTTCCCCTTAGGCGATGAATTCAGAGAATGAATCTTGCCAGATCGCGGTCCTGCATCAGCGGTCCGATAACCCGGTCGACAGTCTCGCGGGTAATCTCATAGCGGCCGGTCATACTCTGAGGTGCCGAAAACGATGCTTCGTCCATCAGCTGTTCCATGATGGTGTGCAGCCGGCGGGCGCCGATGTTTTCGTGCATTTCGTTCGCTTCACAGGCAAAGTGGGCGATACGCTCGATGGCTTCGCTGGTGAATTCGACTTCGAGGTTGTCGATGGCCAGCATGGCCTGATACTGACGGACCAGAGAGTTTTTCGGCTCGGTGAGAATGCGTTTGAAGTCTTCGACACTCAGTTTGTCGAATTCGACACGCACCGGGAAACGTCCCTGAAGCTCGGGAATCAGATCGGAAGGCTTGCTGACATTGAAAGCGCCGGCGGCAAAGAACAGGATATGGTCGGTTTTAACCATGCCATATTTGGTCATGACGCTGGTGCCTTCAACGAGCGGCAGCAGATCGCGCTGCACGCCTTCGCGAGAAACATCGGGGCCGGTTTTGCTGACAAATGAAGAGGCGACCTTGTCGATTTCGTCGATGAAGATGACGCCGCTTTCCTGTGCCAGTGACACGGCTTCCTTTTGCAGATCTTCATGTTCCATGAGCTGGCTGAGTTCTTCGCTGAAGAAGATGTCGCGGGCCTGTGCAACGGTAACACGCTTGCGGCGGCTGCGACCCGGAAGAATATTGCCAATCATGCTCTGAATGCTCTGCATGTTGATGCCCATTTCCTCAAAGCCGCCCTGGGAGGAGAAAACTTCGACTACGGGTGTCTGGTGCTCGTTCACGTCGATTTCTACCTCCTTTTCGTCTAGTCTGCCGGATTTGAGTTCTTCAGAGAGTTTTTGTCTGGCTGATGCAGTTGAATCAGTCTCTTCAATACCTATCGACACGTTGCTAAACTTTTCTGAGGATTTTTCGAAACCACTTAACGGATGGTATCTTCGGCTCTCCGGAAGCAGGACATCGAGAACTTTTTCGTGCGCTTTCTCGCGTGCCTTCGGCTCGAGCTCGGCAAGTTTTCTGGTTCTGAGGAGATTCATACTGACTTCGACCAGGTCTCTGACCATGGAGTCGACATCGCGGCCAACGTAGCCGACTTCGGTAAATTTGGTGGCTTCGACCTTGACGAATGGAATATTGGCGATGCCTGATATGCGGCGGGCGATTTCGGTCTTGCCGACGCCGGTCGGACCAATCAGTAGAAGGTTTTTCGGTCTGATATCTTCGCGCAGCGAGTTCTGCAGCTGGCGGCGACGATAGCGGTTGCGCAGTGCTATGGCCACGGCGCGTTTGGCCTTGTGCTGACCCACGACATATCTGTCAAGCTCGGCTACGGTTTCCTGCGGTGTCAGTTCAGGGCCGGGAAGATTGATGGCTTCTTTGCTCAAGACGGCATAACCTCCACAATAATCTTGTCATTGGTATAAATGCATTGTTCTGAAGCAATGATCAGGGCGTTCTTGACGATTTCGGCCGCAGAGAGGTCTGTGTGGCGCAGCATGGCTTTGGCGGCTGCAAGAGCCGCAGGGCCTCCAGAGCCAATTGCCGCAACCGGTTCGTCGGGCTCAAGAACGTCGCCCTGACCCGAAAGAACGAGAATTTTTTCGCTGTTGCCGACCAGCAGCATTGCCTGAAGCTGGCGCAGTGCTTTGTCCATGCGCCAGTCCCTTGCGAGCTCAACTGCGGCGCGCGTCATGTTGCCAGACATCGAATCAAGCTTATTTTCGAATCTTTCGAAAAGGGTGAAGGCATCGGCTGTGGCGCCGGCAAAGCCGCCGATAATCGGGTGGCTGCCGAGTCGCCTGATCTTCTGGGCGCGTGCCTTGACGATCTGATCGCCGAGGGTAACCTGGCCGTCGCCGCCAAAGGCGAGTTTTCCGTCTCTGATTACCGCCAGAATGGTTGTTCCGTGATAAGTCATTGTTTCTCTCCTGATCTTGGGTGACTCAGGCGATAGGTCTGCATGAGTTTTTCTTTGCTGATGCGCGTATAAATCTGCGTGGTCGCCAGACTGCTGTGTCCGAGCATTTCCTGCACGCCCCTGATGTCGGCGCCATTGTTGAGAAGATGAGTGGCAAAGCTGTGTCTGAATTGATGCGGTGTGATGTTCATCATCATTGCCAATTGCCGGGCATATTTGTCGATCAGCCGTGCGATGCTGCGGGTCGAAAGCGGTGTGCCCAGGTGGTTGAGAAAAATTTTCGGCTGCTGCTTAGCCTCAGGCTGCTGGGCATTCCGCGCCGAGCAGTAGGCCTGAATTGCATCGCGTGACGCCGGGGTCATCGGTGTGATGCGTTCTTTCTGACCTTTACCGGTGATACGGATCATACAGTTGCTCATGTCAATATCGGAAAAAGTCATGCTGGCAATCTCAGAAACCCGAAGACCGCTGCCGTATAGGGTTTCCAGTATGGCACGGTCACGCAGGCCCAGAAGGGTGGTTAAATCGGGGGCGTTGAGCAGCAGATTGATATCTTCCTGGCTCAGGGCGCGCGGCAGCGGCCGTTGTCGTCTCGGCGAATCCATGTTTTCGGCCGGATTTTTGGCGATAATGTGGTGGCGCATGGCATATTTCATCAGGCCGCGCAGGGCTGACTGGCCGCGGCGCATGCTCTGTGCCGAAAGGCCACCGTTGCGACGCTCGGCCCAGAAAGCCCTGATTCTGGCATGCGAAAGATTTTCGAGTGCTGACGATTCGGTGATGCCCTGCTTCTGAAGCCACGCGGCAAAGAATTCGAGGTCGGTATGGTAACCGCGCACCGTGTTCACTGACAGGTTGCGTTCTTTCCCGATACTTTCAAGGTAGCGCGAAATTAGCTCAGAAATTGGCAAGGGCGGGGCTCCATATTACTTGATGGTTGAAGTGTGCCAAGAATAGCACAACCGCTAAAATGGTACAAGCCCCGAGAAAAATTAAGTTTTTGTCGGCAAAAACCGCATTTGATAACCATTGTAAAACCGTTAAAAAATAGCCTTGCAAGCCTGGTGATTTTAAACAGATTCTTGGATCAGGTAAAAAATTATGGCAGGAAAACTCAGAAATCTTATTCTCGCGGCAGTGCTGGGCCTGACCGCTTTACCGGCCTCGCTGGCGCAGGAAGCGGAAATCATTGTTCCTGCTGATATCAGATGTGAAAGAATCTATTCGGTCATTACCAGCCGTTTTTATGACGGCGATACCGAAAACAATTTTTATAATCGCGAACGCATTCAGAAAGATGACCCGCACTATCGCGGCGACTTTAAGGGGCTGGCTTCACGGCTGGCTTACATCAAAGAGCTGGGATTTACGGCCGTATGCGTCACGCCGCCGGTCGAGAATCGTGGCGCCCTCGATTTTATGGGCTTCAATGCCTATGATTATGAGACTTTTGAGCCCAGGTTGAGCTCTGATGACTTTAAATGGCAGGATTTTATCGACGCGGCAAAAGCGCAGGGCTTAAAGGTCATTCAGACTCTGGTGGTGAACCACGTCAGCAATTACGGCATCAGAAATCACTATTTCATTTCGCGACTGCCGCTTAAATTTTATCGCGGCCCGATCAAGGCGCAGTGGCCATATGTGTTCAATCTGGGCAATTATAAGCACCCTTACCGCATGGATAACGATAACCCGTGCGCACCCGAGTGGTTCAAGGATCTGCGTTACCGTGACCCGTGGGGTGCGGGGCCCTTGAAAGACCCGGTGACCGGGGCGGTTTTTCCTGCTGAGAATCTGCACCCCGAACGTTTCTTTGGCACCGACGAAAAACTACTGAGCCCGGAATGGTTTCACCGTGAGGGTTGGCTGAGGCCTGACGAAAATCTCACGGTCAGCCGGGTGCAGCGCGCTCATCTTGACGATAACAGCATCGATCTCGTTACCGACAGCTGGAAAATTCGCCATTTCTTTGCGGCGCTGGGTAAAAAATACATCGGCATGGGCGTTGATGGTTTCAGAATTCAGTTTGCCCGAAATACCGACCGGCGCGATCTTATTTATATGGTTGAAATGTGGCGGCAGTTTAAGCCTGATCTGATCGTTTTTGCCGATGTTGAGCCGGTTCTTGAAGGTTTTGGCCGTCTGGTTGCCGGCGGCAAAGAGCCTTCTGAGCTTTGCCCGTGGTGGTATAGCCGCAACGAAAACAACCCGATGGACCCCGGGGTTCAGAATTCGGGCATCGCAGTCATGGACTACCCGCTGTTCAAGGCCTTTGCGACCTCGGTTGTCAACGGGCATTTTACCGGGGTCGGCAATCTGATCAAATTTGATGGTGCCTACGCCGACCCGCTGACACTCGTCACTTTCTTTCACAACTTCGATCTTGGCCCTGAGAATGGCAATTTGACAAGATTTTCGGGTGATGCCTGGAAAGCGGCAAATGCCTATAACCTGCTCTGGACAATGCGCGGCGTACCGATGCTGCTTATGGGCGAAGAAATCGAATTCATGAAAGGCATGCCGCAGAAGTTCGTCTTGCCGACCGATCTGCTTTCCGCCACCGGCAAGGCCTATTTTGGCGGTAATCTCGAAGAGTCGGTCATCGAGGAGGCAATCGCTCACCCATTGTTTCAGCATGTCAGGCGCCTGAACCAGATTCGTGCGGCAGTGCCGGCACTGAGCCTCGGGTCGCTCGAAAATGGCTCAGAATTCGTATCCGGCATGAGTTTCGTGCGCAATTTCAACAATGCCGAAAGCTATGCGGTCATCGGCCTGAGCGCATTTATCGATCAGGAAATCACCGTAAGCCGTGTTTTGCCCGGTGATTATATCGATGCGGTCACCGGGGCGGCTCAAACCGTAGCAACATCGACAAGGTCGCTCACATTTTCGGTGAAGGGCAATTCGGCTGGTGTCTGGGTGCGCAATGGTCCTGGCAAAATCGGCGAAGACGGCACCTGGCTGCGCTGAGATTTTCAGGCAGAAAACTGCATCAGTAGTTCACTGTGGCCGGTGTGCGGGTCTTTCTGAGCCTGAATCACTCTGAACCCGTTGCGGCTGTAGAAGCTCACCGCTCTGATATTCTGCTCATAAACATTCAGTGAAAGGTTCGGCCGCAAAACCTTGGCGTGATCGAGCAGTTTTCGGCCAATACCGCGGCTTTGTGCTGCCGGGTCGACAAAGAGAGCTGCGAGGTTGTCGTTAAACAGTGAAAAGAAGCCGAGAATACGGTCATTTTCACAATAAACCCAGTTCTCTGACGCGGGCAGGTATTTGTGGCGCATTTTTTCGGAGTTCTGCTGCCAGAAGTCGCTGCTGATAAAATTGTGGGCTTCGAGTGAGGCCGAAAGCCATAATTCGGTAAGTCGGTCAAGATCAGTCGGCTCAGCGGTTCTGATGACGCCATCGGTTGCCGGCCGTTGTCTAGCAGATTTTTCAGGAATTTGTGAATGGTAGAGCAGCTGCAGTAGATCAGCCCGTTGTTTTTCGTCGAGCCATTCAAGAGCGGTTTGGGTTGCCTGGCCCGGTTTGCAGCGATAATAGCGATAATAAAAAGGGTTTATGGCAAGGATCTGCCTGACCAGGTCTTCACTCTCGAATATCCCGACGGCCCGGCCGTCGCCAAGGGCATCCCAGACAACGAACAGTTCACCCTTGTCTTTCTGTTTTAATGTCGTTTCAGATGATTCAGCTGCTGCTCCGGCATTGCTGATCGAGCTTGCAGGGCTTCCATCCGAATCTGTCCTTCTGGTTGCCGGCCCGGTAAAATAGCTTCTGATAAAAGATAACAGCTGAAAAAGTGGTGACTGATGCTTTCTGTCTCGTTTCATGGCTGCCCGTAAACTAGCTTTTGACGTCGTTGCAAACATTTGTTCGTTCAAATGTTCCTTGACCATGATAAAACTCTTCAGCCGTTGATGGCAATGCCTGTACCCCCTTGATTTTTGTCGGCCATGTTCTCATAATGAACGCGCCAAAGTTGTGAAAAAACGTCAGGTCGACAGGGATAAAGATGAGCATGAATGTTGCAGCCGGGTGTAAATGGATTTCTGACGCGATTTTCTACCAGATCATGCCTGACCGGTTTTGCCGTTCAGGCAAAATCGCTGTTCCGGAAGGGCACGAACTGGTTGCGTGGTCGGCGGTGCCGGGCAAGAGCGGTCGCGGCGGCCGTGAATTTTTTGGCGGCGATCTGCCGGGTATTCTGAGCCGCCTCGATCATATTGCAGCAACCGGTGCCAACGCCATTCTGCTCACACCGCTCAATGCTGCGCCCTCTTATCATCGTTATGAAACTACGGATCATTGCATGCTTGACCCGATGCTGGGCACATGGAAAGATTTGGAGCAGCTGATTCGAGAGGTGCATCGACGCGGCCTGCGGATTGTCTGCGACATTGCCCTTAATCATGTTTCGAACCAGCATCCATGGTTTATGGCAGCTTTGGCGGGTGATGCCGAGATGCGTCGCCGTTTTACTTTCAAGGAAGATGGCAGTTATCTCTGCTGGTGGGGTTACCCTGGTCTGCCGGAACTCAATTTATCTGAGCCGGCAGTGCAGGAATATCTGTTTGCTGGCAAAGACAACGTTCTTGCTTTCTGGATCAACAAAGGCTTTGACGGAATCCGTCTCGATTGTGCCAACGATCTGAGTCTGCCGGTCTGTCATAGAATTGCCGCCGAGTTTCGCTCCAGGTTTCCTGATGCTGCATTGATTGGCGAAGTTGCCAATTTTTCGGTGCCCTGGCTCAAGGCTCTGGATGCTACGCAAAGCTATTTTTTCACTGCTTCGGTTAAGGCGTGTCTGGCGGGAAGTGTTAATACCCGTCAGCTGACCCGCAACCTGCAGGCGGCTTACGACGATGGGTTCTGTAATCATTTTCTCATGCTGGCTTCGCATGACTCTCGGCGTACCAATACAGATTTTAAAAATGACCGCAGAAAGATAACTGTGGCGCGGCGTTTGCAGTTTACGCTGCCGGGGATACCGATGATCTATTATGGCGAAGAAATAGGTCTCAAAGGCGGTTCTGATCCCGAAAACCGTGCCGGCATGCCGTGGGACAAACGCCTGTCTGCCACCAGCCTCCACTATGGTGATGAAATAAAGGCGCTCGCCAGATTGCGGGCTGCGTCGCCTGAATTGCGCAGTGGCATCTGGCGGCCGGTGATTACCGACCTGCACCCCGAGCTTTTTGCTTTTTTCAGGGCAAGTGAAGAGGAGCCGGAACGGTTTACTCTGGTGACCTGGAATAACAGCCGAAGCAGATGTGCCGCGACATTGTCTCTGCCCTGGGGTTGGCTGTTCTCTGAGACCAGACTGCATGATGTGTTTTCAGAGCATTTTATCGTCGCCTCTGCCGGTCTGACGCATGTTGAGCTTGAAGCCGGCGAATGTGTCATCTGGCAGTTGCGAGATGGCAGCAAGAAGAATTACTCGTTCTTCAAGAAATTCAAATAAATGAAAAGTCTGAGCCGTTTTTCGGGGCCGATACTTGCTGAGTTACTGCTTTCTTTTGCGGTCAGCATGCTGCTTTTTTCGCTGCTTGGGCGAATTGCTGACGCTGCTTCGGGTGCGGTCGGAGTCGTTAACAATCTCTTCTGGCTGTTTCAGACAATGTTTCTCGGTCTGTCTCAGGCTGGCGGCATTCTGATTGCCCGTGTAACAGGCAATGGCGATGAAGATAGCGCAGCCAGATTGCGGGGTGCTCTTCTTGGCCTGTTTCTGATCGTTGCCGCAGTTATGCTCACGGTTTTTTCTTCTGGACGGCAGTTTTTCATTACCGAAATTCTTGGTTTAAAAGGCGACACCGCTGTTTATGCCGGTGATTATTGCCGCATCGCTCAGTGGTCACTCGCTTGCACTGCCCTCGGCCAATATTTTACCTCTGTTTTTCGCAGTGCCGGCAACAGTCTGCTGCCGCTGCTGGTGGCATTGTGCAACCACTCTGTCTGCTTCCTCTGTCTGTGGCTTCTGCCGGGTGATTTGTTCGGTTTGCAGCTTTCCGGTATCGAGAGGGTGGCGGTGTCGCAGTTGTCTGGCAACCTGACGGCAATTGTAATTGCCTCCGCATCTTTTATGTTCCTGTTGCGGCTGTCTGTAAGGTTTCCCGGGCGCCAGGACGGGTTGCTGGCCGAGATCAGTCCGATCATCGGTCTTGCTGCTATGGTGATACTTGAGCCTTTCGCCTACGCCCTTTCGCAGCTTTTTATCGGTCGCATGTTCGCCGGGCTGGGGGCGGTTGCCCTTGCTGCGCGCGCCTATGCCGGCACTCTTTCGGCGGTTCCGTCGTTGCCTGGCATTGCGCTGGGGTGGGGTGCCCAGGTGCAGGTCAGCTTTCTTATCGGCGCCGGCAAGTTTGAAGAAGCGCGCAAGATGGTTCTGCGCAGCAGTCTGATGACGTTTCTGGTTGGTCCGGCCGCGGCGGCTTTGGTTTACGCGCTGTCGCCGCGACTCTTATGCCTTTTTACCGCTGACCAGCAGGTTGCTGCCACGGCCCGCTCGATGCTGGCGGTATACATCCTGCTTGAAGCCGGCCGAGGACTCAATACAACTCTGGCGCCATCTTTGAAAGCGCGTGGTGACGCCAAATTCGTTGCCAGAACTGCTTTTATTGTAATGTTGTTCGTGTGCGTGCCGCTTGCATGGCTGCTTGCTTTCAAGGTCGGACTTGGCGCGGTCGGGCTGGCTGTGGCGCTGGCTTTCGATGAACTGCTGCGCGGCCTTATCAACCTCTGGCGATGGGCCTGGCGGGGTGAGAAACAGCAATTTGTATGACGGGCCAGCTCTGTAGAAAAAGAAAACAGGCTGGCTTTGTGATATTCTGCTGCTCTCAGGTCTTAGAACTCAATTTTGAATGGCGCAAGGGTCATGGCGAGACCCAGAATCATACTGACCATAAAGTCGGAAACAAAAAACGGAAAAACCATCAACCCTACACCGCAGAGAAGAAAGGTGAATCTTGACTGCTTTTTTCCGAATATGAAATAACCGGTGCCGATTGCGCCCCAGATCATGGTCATGAACATTGAAGTCCCATCTTCTGCGGTGGCGCCGGTTTTTTCCTTTTCCTGCAGCTGACCGGTCATCTTTTCGGCCATTTTCAGCTGGCCTTCATAGGTCAGCTCAGAAGCCTTGTCGAAAAGTTCCTTGTCTTTCGGGCTGCCGGCATCGGCAGGTTGAGACAACAAAATTACCAGGGCGAAAAGAAAAAGAAAAAACCTCATGGTGTGCCGCCTGTTCTGCAGAAATTGGTTCGCAGGGCATCAAGTCAGAATACGCCTGCCTCTTTGACCTCACAACTCTGGAATTGCCGGCAAATCTGAAAAAAAACCTTACTGCCGGTTATTGAAAGCTGTTTTTTGCATGCTCACTCTGGCATGCTTGCATTGTTGTTCACTGGTCCGGAAAAAACTGCCCATTTTTCACGTTTTAAACTTTTGTTGTCGATTTAACGCAATATAAAAAGGGGCTGTTTCATATTTCTATGCGACAGCCCCTTTCATATAAGAGAAATCAGGCGGCGTTCTGGGTTACAAAACCCTTTGAGGCCGGGCCGGTATCGGCCGGGGTGCCGGCAATCCTGGCAAGGTATGTGTCGCCAAGGTTTTCGAGATGGCCGTTAACGTTGTCAAAATAGTTGAAGTGGGCCTGTTCTTCGTCGATTATGGTTTCAAACAGCTTCACTGAAATGCTGTCGCCATTTTCACGGCAGACGTTGAGAAACTGATTGTAGGCATCAAGGGTGTCGTCTTCAAGTTTGGCGTCATACGGAAACACCTGCTTGACCTGCTGGCCTTTTTTTACTTTGTCGGCCAGGTCAGAGGTAGGCTCGCCGCCGAGTTCCTTGATTCTTTCGGCAAATGCTTCGGCATGGTGCATTTCGTCGATGGCAATCAGTTTAACGTTGGCTGCCAGTTCGCCATAATCAGCATTATCAAGACCGTAATGCTGATTCATATACTGATGAATAGCATGCAACTCCATTGAGCGGGCCTTGTTGAGTACTTCAATAACCTTTGCTTTACGTTCCTTCTGCATGATGACCTCCGTTAATTATAATTTACCGTGCCATTTTACACCAGTTGGCCGGAAATGTGAACTCCGTTCAACAGTTCGGGCCCCCAACGATCCACAGTGTCAGCAGGCCTTCGTTGTCGCGAATTCTGGCCCAGCCGAGCGTCCGGGGAGTGGAGTTTTCTTTGCCGTCTTCTGACTGAAGAGTTATTGCTTCTTCAGAAACCAGCCTGACAAAACCATTTTTAACTTCTGCAGCAAGCAGGAATTCGTGCTTTTTGCTGTCGACGACTACAAATGAACTTTCACGGCTGGGCTCGGCATAGAGCTTCTTTTTGCCACTGTCGGTAAAGACGAACAAATCTACAGCCACAAGATTCTTGAGGCCATCGAAATGCATTTTATCTACGCCATTCTCCAGTCCCTTTGCCTGAATCTGAGTGTTGATCCAGATTCTTCTGTCGCTTTTCGGGTCGATAACTATCCGGCAGTAGTCGCCTTCCTCTTCGGTCATCGGAAAACGATAGCTGCCAATGCCTGAATAACCGAAGGAACTGAGCGCAAGAGTCTGCTTCTGAAGGCTGATTGCTTCTGATGCGACAAAACTGCCGGCAACTTTGTCGTAAGCTTTGAGCTCAACATCTTTAACGCTGTAGCCGTTTTCCCAGCTAAAATCGGCGTTTATGGTAACGACACCGGTTGTGTCACGCAGGACCGAAGGCGCAATTTCGCGGTATTTGACATTGAAGGTTTCGTAAGGGGCATCAGCAGAAGCAGGCGAAGTCTGCAAAAAACAGCACAGGATCAGCAGCAGGTTAAAAAGGCGCAGCATGGTTGTTCTCACTTTCTGATTGAACTACTTTCTGTGACAGATAAAGATTGCCCGGCGATGGCAGCCGAATTTGCGGCACGCTGGCCAGCGAGCAGGCCACTGGCGAAACACCAGTGCAGGTTGTAGCCGCCGCATGGGCCGTCGAGATTGACGATTTCGCCACAAAAATACAGGCCTCTGATCAGCCGACTTTCGAGAGTTTCGGGTCTGATTTCTTTAAGCGAAACGCCACCGCGTGTAACCATGGCGGCTTCCCAGCCAGCGTGCCCGATCACGGTCAGCGGCGTGGCGACCAGCAGTTTGAGCAGGCGGTCACGGCTGCTGCCGGGCTGATCTTTAAGAGGCTTTGCCAGGTCGAGCCCGGCCTGTCGGCATAATTCTGCCGCCAGCGGTTCAGGCAGCAGGCCAGACAGGGCTTGTGCCACCGTCAGTTTTGGCTCTGCTTTGCGTCTGTTGTCGATGTGCTTTCTCAGCTCTTCTTCGTTCATGCCTTTTACCAGGTTTACGAGAAGCGGAACCTCACCGTATCTGGCGAGCAGTGGCGTAATTTCGCGGGCGAAATCAAGAACCACTGGCCCGCGAATGCCATCAGATGTGAATATCAGGTCGCCGCGGGCCTGCAGTTTTTTCGCTTCGGGCAGGTCAATGCGTATCTCGGCTTTGCCGATCGTGTCGGCCCGGCAGTTTTTTACCCATGTTTCGCGGGTCTGCAGCGGCAGCATCGCCGGAAACAGTTCAGTGACAGTATGGCCCGCAGTTGCTGCCAGTTTAAGTCCGCTACCGTCAGAGCCCAGGGTTGGGTAGCCCCTGCCACCGGTTGCAAGAATGACACTTTCGGCCAGAAAAAGCTTGTTGTTACAGTTTACGCCTTTGATTATGCCGGCTTCGATAACCAGAGCGTCTATTGTCTGTGAGCAATGAAGCTCGATGTTAAGACGTTTGATTTCGGCTTCAAGTGCAGACAGAACCGTGCCGGCGTTATGATCTTTCGGAAAAACCCGCATTCCATCAGGAACATGACATTCAACACCAATTTCGGCCATGAATTCAATCAGCCTGCTGCGGTCGCAAGCCTGCAGAGCCGGGGTCATAAAACGCCCATCGCGGCCGAACCGCCGCATGATTTCTGCGTTGCTCAGATTGCTTGCCAGGTTGCAGCGCCCGCCGCCGGTGGCTTTGAGCTTGGCACCGGGCGAAGGTAATTTTTCGAGCAATAGAACCCGCGCGCCCTGCCGGGCTGCCGCAATTGCCGCGGCCATGCCTGCCGGCCCGGCGCCGGCAACGATAAGGTCTGTCGGTTGCTGAACCTGTGAATTTATCATTGCCTAATGATAGCACAGGTTAAAATGCCACTCATGCGCGAAATACCAGAATCGGCTTAATGGCAGCAGGCATCGAAAGGCAGACAAATCACAGAAGAAAATGGCCGTGGTCAGTCCCAGCGGTCGAGTAGTTCTGAAGCGCCGCCCTTAACCTTGATCTTTATTCTTTCCCAGAGGCTTTTCGGCGGCTCATAGAGCTTGCTGACGGTAAAATCTTTTTCGAACAGATCTTTTTTAACCTTTTTCACGAATTCCGGGTTTTTTGAGGCGACATTCGACTCGTAATTGTGGCGCAGCGCCATTGTATCCATGTTGCAGCTGCCGATCGATGCAAACTGGTCATCGGCGATCAGACCCTTAGCATGCACTTTCCCGAGGCCTTTTTCGCCTTCGTAGAGATAAATTTTTACGCCGGCTTTGCGGAGCTTGTCGAAATGAAAGCGGGTATTGGCGTCATTGAGCGGGTTCTCGGCCGAGGCCGGGTGCACGATGCGCACGTCGACACCGCGTTTGGCAGCGGCTGCCAGGCGGTCGATCAGGTCGTTGTTGGTGATGTATGGGTTGATGATATAGAGATAGTTTTTGGCAGCGTCGATCTGCTTCTTGTAATCATCATGCACATCATGAACGCCGCGCGGAATATTGTAGGTGATTCTGGCGTTCGAAGTGCCCTTAACTGCAGGTTTTGGGAAAAAACGTTCGCGAATGGCTGCCGCATCTTTGTCCTGCAGCTTACCGCCATTGTACAGGTAGCTGAGCAGCAGGCCGGTCTGCATCTGGTTGACCACCGAGCCCTGGCAGCGCACCATCATGTCGTGTTTCTTTTCGCGCGATTCCTGCTGCAGGGTGTAGCCTCCGACATAGCCGATCTGGCCGTCGATAATGAACTTCTTGCGGTGGTCGAAATGAAAAAAGTCGAGTTTCTGACCGACCGAAGTGGCTTTGCTGATTCTGTCGTAAAGAACGACTTTGACGCCATTCTGGCGGTAAAAATCGAAAAGTTTTTCTTCTTCGGTTTTCGAGGTGAGATTTTTCAAGCCGGCCATGCGGGCGCCAGAGCGGTCGGCGACCAGCACGACTTCAACGCCCTGCTTCGCTTTTTCTGCGAGCAGGCGGGCGAATTCCCAGCCGGTTTTATCGGCTTCCATGCCGAACATCTGAATTGTGATGCTCTTTTTGGCGCCCTGTAGATCCCGGGTGACTGATTGCCAGAAGGTTTCGCCGGTCTGCAGCTCAAGCGAGTTGTCATTGGTTTCTTTGAACGAAATATCAAGATCTTTTTCGCTGACCTTCGCGCCACTGACGGCTTTCTGCACTGCCCGGTCAATACCGGCGGCGGTTGTCAGCGTTTGTGTGTCTGGCTTGTCAGAACTGGTTGCCGGCGCGGCTGCCTGGCGGATTTGTGAGGCGGCCTGTTTGACGTTGTCGACGCCTTGATTACCGGCCTGGCGGAGCTTCTCGTAGGCCTGTTTCGCCTTGAAATAAGCATCGCGTTTGAGGGTGACAGCGTTGAGGTCGGTCTGGATGCATACCGCATCGCGATATTCGGTTAACTTCTGCTGCATGGCGTCGTAGGCAGACTGGATATTGTCTGCTTCAATGCAGGGAGCGCCCTGAGAAATAAGCACCAGCGAAATGCCGACCGTAAAACCCTTAAGTCTCGACAGTTTTTTCATCAGACAGCTCCTGCCTTTTTTGAAGAATACCGCAAATCTCAGCAAAAGTTTTCACCCTGATGTTTCAGGTCATTTTTTGATTGTAATGAAAGTCGACAAAACCGGCAAATTTTCACTGCCGCGGGCCAGGGAAAAGGGAAACAATAACAATTAACCCGCAACCGGGAATAACGCCAAGATTTGAGGGAAACCAAGGGTGGAGGGCCAAACGGGG
>JANJUX010000048.1 GCA_024710355.1 Candidatus Rifleibacteriota bacterium | reverse complement strand
TTGCAGTTTTCGCAATTTGTGCTCACAACTCCATTATAATTTTCTGGCAAAAATGTACAAGACCCAGTTAAACTTCAACCACGTGAACAGTTACATTCCTTTTAGATACTGCTCTTTAATTTCGTTATCATCGGGCAGTTTATGCATTCCCGGAAATCCGCCATATTCAAGAAAATCGGAAAAAGCATCTTCGACTTTCTGACGGTTACCCGGTTCAATCTGGTTAAAATCCATGTATTCCCTGAACGATAAAGGCAGCAGCAGCAATTCGATGTACCTGCCGGCCAGAAGAGTTGAAAGCTCACCTGCCAGAAGATGCGCATTGGAACCGGTCAGATAAATGTCGCAGTCAAGTTCGACCAGAAGGGAGTGAACTGCTTTTTCCCATTTTTTGACCTCCTGTATTTCGTCAATCAGAACATAGACTCTTTGCCCGCTTTTTCCGGCAAGTCTGATTACATGGTCGTAGAAGGTCTTATGGTCAAGAAAATCCTGGTTTTCCATGGACTCAAAGTCGATGCGGATAATTCGTTCAGGGGCAATACCAAGCAGTTTAAGCTGATTTTCGAGAAGCTTGAGCAGATATGATTTTCCGCACCTTCTAATTCCTGTAATCACTTTAATTAAAGGCGTGTTGATTACCTTTTTCAGTTGCCGGGAAAAAATTGTTCTATCTCTGAGCATGCTTAAACCACCCGCCTGATTTTACCAGCATATCTTTCTTAATCGATCTAATATTAATATAACGAATTTAATTCGATTATAAAAGAATTAACTACTGTTTTTTTTCTATAAATAGTTTGTGATAGATTTAAAAGCATGTCCGGTAAAATACTTACAAATTTTTAAAATTTTCGATAAAAAACCTGTATTGTTGCCAGTTGTTTTTTTCAGGCAAAGCGTTAGAATGAAAAGAAAAAGGAACCGGAGCAAACTCGTGCTGACAAAATATCTTGAAGCCGCAATGAAACAGGCAAAATACGAGATTCTTGAAGAAGATAAATGCTTTTATGGCGAGATTCCTGAATTCAAAGGCGTCTATGCCACCGCTGAAACCCTCGAAGGATGCCGAAACGAGCTTGCCGAAGTTCTTGAAGAATGGGTGTTTTTCAGAATTTATCAACATCTCGACCTTCCTGTGGTAAACGGAATAGAACTTCGAATCATCAAGACTCTGGCAGCCTGATGCCTCCCTTTAAACCAATTTCCAGAGATAATCTTATAAGGGCACTGCGACGACTGGGATTTGATGGCCCATTCTCCGGCGGCAGACATCAGTTTATGGTAAGAAAAGACCTGACCATTACCGTGCCAAACCCTCACAAAGGCGACATAGGAAGGGACCTTCTGACCCGGATTCTCAAACAGGCCGGCATATCGCGGGAAGAATTCGAAGCAGCATGAGTCAACTTTGTTTCTGCAGTAATCAATAACAAGTGTAGTGTAATCAGATGATAGCACCTTGACATCATGCGCATTATGCGTATTATTTAAGATGGAGGGGCAAAAAGTGAAATTTCGAGAAATCGAAAAGGTATTATTGAAAGACGGCTGGGTCTTTAAAGAGGCCAAAGGCTCGCACTATCAATATGTTCACCCTTCAAAACGCGGCAAGGTTACTGTTCCGCATCATCCGGGAGACATTGCGCCCATCATCGTTAAATCAATTTTCAGGCAGGCTGGGCTGAGTTAAAGGGAGATTTATATGAAACTGGTATATCCTGCGTGCTTTTATCTCGACAGCGAAACTGGAGAATACGCCGTGGAAGTTCCTGATCTTCCTGGATGTGTAAGCGGCGGAGCCTCTCTTGCAGAGGCTGTAGAGATGGCCGTTGATGCCGCCTCTGGTTGGGTTCTCACAGAACTGGAAGATGGAAAACCAGCTCCGAAAGCCAGCGACATCAAGGCCATACGCCCTGAGAAAGGCGGCTTTGTAAGTGTACTGGTTCTTGATATGGGCGCATACGCAGAAAAATTTGGCAACAAGGCCGTCAGGAAAAACCTGACCATTCCAGCCTGGTTAAATACTTTTGCAGAAGAAAATCACATCAACTTTTCAAAAGTATTACAGGAAACCTTGACAGGGCTATACCAGAAGAAAAACGCCTGACTGACGCGAAACATCAACGTCATTTTACCCGGCCCTCGCAACTCCTCTTATTGCATGGAAATCGCCAATCGCTGCCGGGGGCGATTTAACCATGGCTGCGAGTTACTCCTCCTTTCCACCCCGTACCGCGTTCGCCGTCGATCAGGCGTTCACGACGGTAACGATGCGGCGCAAGCGCATTATGTCGATCGCATGGACAAAGCGCAACAGTAATTTCTTAACAAGGCATTATCGTCGCAGACCGAGAGTTCGCCGAACGGGCTGATAAAAAGCGATGCGAATTGTTTCAGAAACGCCGTAAACTAATTTTTATAACGCAGTCATTTTTTGCATATCTAGGCTTTGTGCCTGGCGGCAGGCATGATGTGAAAAAATTATATTGAATAATGTTAAAGAATAAATCTATACTATTCCAAGAATAATTTCGCATATTCCTTTGAAAATTAAGGCGTTTTTAATTATGCAAAGTCTTGAAAATAAAATAGTTTCAAGGATTTATGGACACGGCAGGGGTTGGGTGTTTTCAAAGACAGATTTTTCTGATCTTGGCGATCACTCAACCATAGACTGGTCATTGCACCGACTTGAAAAAAAAGGCACCATCTGCCGGGCTATACGTGGCATTTACTATTATCCACAAGAAAGCTCTTTGTTAAAAGAGACGTTGCCGGTAAATATTCAACAGGTTGCCAGTGCCATTGCCCGAAAATTTAACTGGCAGATAGAGCCTTCAGGCGAAACCGCACTGAACATTCTTGGTATTTCAACGCAGGTTCCCTCGCGTTATGTGTATATCACTAACGGGAGAAGCAAGATTTACGAGATTCAAAATAGAGAATTGCAGTTCAAAAAAAGCATGATGAGAGAAACCGGTTTTAAACATCTGGAAAGCACCCTTCTTGTGCAGGGGTTGCGGGCATTGGGCAAAGAAAATCCCGGTAGTGAAAATCTGCAGATAATAAGAAACGCCATTAATCCCTCTAAATATGCTGCAATCCTAAAGGAAACCCGTGGCGTAACTTCCTGGATCCATAAACTGATACAGGAAATCTGCCGTTGAGGCTTTTATGAAAACTGTTGCAAGGCTTTCTGACAAACACCGAAGGGAGCTATTTGCTGCTACAGCTGGCAAAATGCGGGTTGTCGACGCGATTATTGAAAAAGACTTCTGGGCATGCCTGGTTTTAAAAGAAATTTTTGCTGACAAGGCAATGCGCGACACCTTTCTTTTTAAGGGTGGAACAAGCCTTTCCAAATGTTACGGTCTGATAAAAAGGTTTTCTGAAGACATCGATTTAATTCTCGACTGGAGACAACTTGGCATCACCGACAAGCTTGCATGGCAGAACCGCAGTGCAACGCAGCAGGATAAATTCAATCAGCAGATCGATGACTTATCAGGAGATTTCATTCATGCCCGTATTTTACCGCAATTAAAAACCCTTCTGCCGGTTCTTGAGCTTAAAATTGATCCGCGCGATGGAAATGTGATACTTGTCCGGTATCCGGCATTGTTTGTTCATGACTATTTTCTTGATTATATAAAACTGGAAATAGTTCCGAGGGCGTCACGAATCCCCAAAAATGAAGTCAGTATTTCATCTTACGCAGGAGAGCACTATCCTGATATCTTCGAGCAGCCTTGGTTTAAGGTTATGGCGATTACCGCCGAACGAACTTTCTGGGAAAAAGCGACAATCCTTCATCAGGTCGCGTTCGCCGTCAATCAGGCGTTTTTCGACGTTAACGATGCGGCGCGAGCACAAAAGTTGTCGCGCCGTTTCCATTGGCGCAGCTGACCCTGAATTTCAGCGGTGCTGAAACTTTCTGGCAGTGGCGGGCTGATGAAAGTGCTGTCTTTGCCGACTTTAAAAGTTTCGCCTCAGAGGCTGAAAATGGTATTTTCTGGCAGAAAGTTGCCGGCAGCTGCTGGTCAGAACCTCCGGAACGTATGTCCGGCAAAATACGTACAAATTTTTAAAAATCAATTTGTGGCAGCGAAAAAATTTCGTGGCAACAGGGGAAAATTTTTCCCTTTTTCGGTTTTCATTTGATTTACCAGTAGAAGCAGATTTGGCAGTCTGGTTTGTCATGCTTCTGATTTTTAAGTCGGGGGTAAATTGTGAAAACCTATTCGATACTTAATGATTTCGCCTTTCAATGGATATTCAATCAGCCGGGCCGTGAAAAAATTCTGCGCAGTCTGCTGAACGCCATTCTTCATTTTGAAGGAAAAGACCGGATCGAGGAAATCCACTACCTGAACCCGTTCAATCTGGCACGCTTTGAGGACCGCAAAAAAAGTATCGTAGACATCAAGGTGCGTGATGAAAAAGGCAGCTGGTATGAGGTTGAAGCACAGGTATGCCAACATTCGGGTTTTATCGAGCGCACGGTCTTTTATCTGGCAGGGCTTTATTCCGATCAGGGCCGCAAAGGTCAGGACTTTGCCGAACTGAGGCCGGCAATAGGCATTTCATTGCTTGGTTTCAATCTTTTTAAAAGTTCATCAAGGGTTCAGGAAATTTTTGCATTGCGAAACACAGATAATTCAATCGTTCTGAACGACACCCTGATGCTGCATTACATAGATCTGAAGCGCTACCGGCGCAAAAAAACTTTTGAGCTGCAGACTCCGTTCGAGAAGTGGCTGCACCTGCTGAAATTTTCAAAGGCTTATGCTAGAATGGGGTCGAAGAGCACTGCGGTGTTTCCTGACGAGGAGGAACTGACCATGGCCCTTGAAGAACATGTAAAACTCAACGCCGACGCTGCGATGCGTCTGCGCATGGAAGACCGCGAACGCGATCGCATCGAAGAAATAATCAAACACAGCGCTGCAATCAAAGAAGGGCGCGCCATCGGCCGCGAAGAAGGCAGAGTTGAAGGTCGAGTTGAAGGCAGAGTTGAAGGCAGAGTCGAAGGCAGGCTTGAAGGAAAAAACGAAGAAAAGCTTGAAATTGCCAGAAATCTCAAGGCTGAAGGCATGCCCGCCACCCTGATTCAAAAAGTCACCGGCCTGAGCGAAGCTGATTTAGACCAGCTTTAATCAGATAGCTTTTACCGGTTATTATTCCAATAATTCTGTATAATTCGGGCGACCTGTTCTGCCGAGGCCCTGGAAGAATTTATGCTTTTCAGCCGGTATTGGTCAAGCGGATGGCGACGCGGAGCAGTTCGCGGTTGTTTGGCAGGCCGAGCTTCTTTTTCAGGCGCTTCATGTAGGTTTCGACGGTTCGCGGGCTCAGTTCGAGTCTGGCGGCGATTTCGGTGCCGCCGAAGCCGGCGCCAAGCAACAGAAGAACTTCGCTTTCCCGTTCAGACAGTTCTGCAAGATTGATTTCCCGGGAAATGTCTTCCGGGTTCGAGTTTGCTTTCACGCATGCCTCCAGCGCCCTAAAAGAGCACAATTGCCATATTTTCAGAAAAATGTAACAGGAAAACCCACAAAAGTATGTCCGGTAAAAAACGTACATTTTTCAAAAAAAACAGCAGACTGGAATAACGCGTGCTTTATCGATAAACAGCGGTCATGCGGAAATTGAATCAGCCGGGATGGGTGATACGAATGGCTTCGCGCAGCAGCTCGCGGTTGTTGTTCACATTCAGCTTGCTTTTAATGCGCTCAACGAAGGTTTCAATGGTTCTGGTGCTCAGCGACAGGCTGGCGGCGATTTCGGTGCGGCCAAAACCGCGACCGAGCAGGGTCAGAACTTCCAGTTCACGTTCTGAGAGGTCATTGGTCGAGCCAGCCAGGCTGCCACCGTCAAGCCTTTCTGCAAGGCTTTTTGTCAGGGTCGGGCCAAGAAACTGCCGACCAGATCGCACCGCAGCAATGGCGTCAACAAGGGTTTCGACCGGGTCAGCCTTGGTGACATAGGCATTAACACCGATCTTCATGGCATTTTCCACAAAAAGTTGTGAATCGTGCATTGAATAAACAATGATCCTGAGCGACTGGTGCCTGTAGCGAACCTGCTTCAGCACCTCAAAAATCGTCTCGCCATTCAGCGACAGGTCAAAAATCGCAACTTCGGCACCGGCAGCCGATAAAGCCTTGAACGCCTCGTCGGTCGAAGCGGCTTCGCCACAGACGTGAAACCCGCGTTCCTGCAGCATCATTTTCAGCCCAAGGCGCATGACCGGGTGGTCTTCCACAAGAAAAATACGAACCTTCTCTGTCTCACCTGACATATTCTGTATCCTCACTGATCTATTGTTTCAGATTTCATGGGCGCACTGACAGTCAGCCGTACGCCCGTCTCACCAAGATTTGCCATGTTCCAGGCGCCGCCAAGCATTCCGACCCGGTAATCTATAAGTTTAAGACCAATACCGTTCCGGGAAACCTGCCGCCCATCGGCGCCGCAATTTTCGAGGCTCAGCGGCCGCCCGTCATTCTCGATCTGCATGCAGATTTTGTCTGCATCAGAACTCAGATTTATCTGAATGCTGCGGGCCCCGCCATGTCTGACCGCGTTCTGAATGGCTTCCTGGGAAATACGGTATAGATGCAGCGCCGCTTCAGGCTCTTCAACCGCCAGAGTCATCTCTCCGTGAAACTGGCAGTCGATTTTATAAAGAATTGCGGTCTGAGCGGCGAGCGTCGAAAGGGCAGCACCAACCGCTCTCGGCTCAAGAGCCAGCGGGCAGAGGCCGCGCGACAGTGTGCGCACCTGCTGCACGGCATCATAAAGATAATCGCGCATCATGCGCAGTTCAGCCTCTTCGTTTATCCGGTGCTGTTCAAGACGGTAACGGATCGCCTCGAACATGCACATGACACCGACAATCTGCTGACTCAGGCCATCATGCAGTTCGCGGCCGATAAAGCGGCGTTCGCGCTCAGAGATTTCGAGCAGCTTTTTCTCGAGCTCACGGCGCTCTTCCATCATCTGCTGCAGTCTGGCATTAGCTGAATGCAGCTCTGAAGTGCGTTCTTTAACCTTTTCTTCAAGCCTTTCTCTGGCCTGGCGCAGCTGCTCTTCGAGACGCTTTCTGGTTTCAATGACCGCGCCGAAGCCAACCTGGTAGGCATACTGACCATCAGCCCCCGGCACAATGGTCATGTTGTCATCGAGCCATATATAATCGCCGGCTGGCAGTTGATAACGAAACTCAACATAGACAGTAAAACGCTTACCGGCACTCTGTTTGATCCAGTGATTGATCTGTCCGCTAATGCGCTGCATATCTTCAGGGTGAATACGGGTCGCAAAATCAGAATACGGTGTCGCCAGGACCTCTTCTCTAGTCAAGCCAAGCGACTGAGCAAAACCGCGGCTGACATAGTCAAAACGATTGGCCCGGTAATCGATGCGGTACATCGCATGCGGCGATTCTTCGAGAACTTCCATGAACCAGCGTTCACTCTCGCTGACATCGGGGGTTTCACGGTGCTGAGCAGAAACGTCGTGAAAAACACCGACCAGAGACTTATTTGGGTTTGATGCAGAATTGTTCTCGAGTCTGGCTGACCACAGAAGACGCTTTACCGCTCCAGTTGGCGTGTGAAAAGCAAAAACCTTGTCGATGATTTCAGAAAACTTTTCCTGGACCATCGTAAGGAACAAAGTTACATGCCACTGATCCCCCTGTGAAAACAAGTCGTAAAACTCTTCAAAAGTCATCCGGCTGATCGAAGGCCGGCCGATCATCGGCCCGAAATTACGATCGAAGGTGAATATCCTGGTTGCAAGATCGTAGCGGAACTGGCTAAACGGCAGGAATTCCCGCAGGAATTCGGCTGATGGTGTGGTTAAATAATCGTTGTCCCGTATTTCGTCACTCACACGTTCTTTCCTCTGTTTTTTATCGATTTTATAAGGCTAAAGTCCAAAACAACCATGAAGAAATTCTGGGGTTGGCGGGTGCAGAAAGCTGGGTTCCCGGTTTTCTTTTTTCACACGTATCTTCCTCGATCTTTTTTGTTTATGAAATAATTCTACATATTTGTCAGATTTCCGCAACCCTCAACGCTCGCAGAACCTGCTAAAGAAGCCGGCAGGCTGAACATGTCGCGTCACGCACCACCCCTGATTTAATCGCAGCCGGTCAGGCGGCAGCCGGCGCAATACTACAGCAATAGCGGCCCAGGTAAAAATGTACCGCCGGATCATCTGCCATTTTTGGCTTTTTAAAGGACATTCTGCGTAAAGGGCCTGGCGGCAAAAATTTTGCCGGGCGATAATAATTTGCGGTTACAGCAAAAGTAAAAGTAGCTGTTGATGCTTATCAAAAACTTTTTTTAAAAAATATTTAAAAAAGTCTTGACACTTTGCAGCAAATTGACGATAATAATTTTGCAACGCAGCAATAAGTTGAAATAAAACGATCGCAAAGTCCTAAATTTTTAATCTGAAAACAGGAGTTTTTAAAATGAACAAATGGATGGAATTTTCAAACGAATACACTCAGCTCATGAAAGACAATTTCCAGGTCATGACCAAATTCTGGCGCGCCAGCATGGACCAGACCTCTGGTTACACCAAGAAGAACATGGAACTTTTCTTCGACCACATGAACCGCAATGTCGAATTCATGCACGAAATGTACAACAACACCGCTGCCTCGAACGAAGAGCTCAAAAAACTCTATCGCGAAAATATTGAAAAATTCAACACCCGCTTCCAGAAGGTCTATGAAGAAACCATCAAGGCCATGACTCCGAAGCACATGAACGCTGAAAAGTAAGGTCTGAAGCAAGCCAGGGGCCGTTCTGAACATGGCCAGTCCGCCAGGACGGCCCCGGTTGCAGACTTTGCAAAGCAGCAAAGCCGCGCCGCATTTTTCCCCTGAACTGGGGCTTGAGACTGAAACTTGAAAAAGCAGGCCCGCCGCAAGTGAGAAATTTCACAATCAGGAGTAATCACAGGCAGGTCTGACCGCCAGACATTGATTGAGCGCAAAGCAAAGTTGATCGCAAGCAGGGCGGTTCTGAGAAAGATTGCGGGGCCACAGGGTGACAAAGTGGGCGGAAACGTAGAAATTACAGGCAATTGCAGGATGAACGACAGAAGGGGCCAGAAACAACAGCAGACGGCCACAGGCGCAGGTGTCGCAGTTTTTATCGCGGCAATGCAAAAACAAAAATTTAATCGAAACGACTTAAAACAACCGCCGCAAGGTGGTCAGACAGGAGAAACACAATGAAACGAATGACAGGTAAAGTAGCTCTCATCACTGGTGGTGCCGCAGGTATCGGTCTCAAGGCCGCAACTATTTTTGCCGAAGAAGGCGCAACCGTGTATGCTCTCGATATCAGCGACAAGGCTCTTGCAGGCCTGGCCGACGTTAAACTTTCGCCCGAAGCCACCGGCAAAATCATCGGCAAGAAGGTCGATGTATCGAGCCACGCCGACGTTAACAAAGTCGTCGATGAAATTCACGCTGCCGAAGGCAAAATCGATTGTCTCGTCAACAACGCCGGCATCACTGCTGACGCTACCCTGATGAAGATGACCGAAGAACAGTTCGACCGCGTCATCAAAGTTAACCTCAAAGGCGTATTTCTGATGGCTCAGGCCTGTGCCGCCAAGATGACCGCAGCCGGCAAAGGCTCGATCGTCAATACTTCCTCGATCGTCGGCGTTCAGGGCAACTTTGGCCAGACCAACTATTCAGCCGCCAAAGCCGGCGTTATCGGCATGACCTACACCTGGTCACGCGAACTCGGCCGCAAGGGCGTGCGCGTTAATGCCGTCGCTCCCGGTTACACCTGGACCGAAATGCTCGCCACCGTTCCCGAAAAGGTTATCAAGATGCTCGAAGAAAAGACCCCGATGCAGCGCCTTGGCCAGCCCGAAGAAGTTGCCAAGCTGTATCTGTTCCTGGCAAGCGACGAAAGCTCATACATCACCGGTCAGGTTATTGGCGTCGACGGCGGCCTGAAACTCTGATAAACTAGCCTAAGGAAAGGTCGGAAGCAAATGATAGCAAACATGGACACCATCGCTCAGCAACTCGATGCGATCAGCGAGCATTACCTGCGTCAGACCGCAGGCGAGCTCGATACGTATCCGCGCGGCGTCACCCCCAGAGAAGAAGTCTGGCGCGCCGGCAATGTTTCGCTGCTGCGCTTCGAAAGCCCCGAAGGCGTCGAAGGCCAGCCGATTCTGATTGTTCCGTCACTGATCAACCGCTGGTATGTTCTCGACATCACCGAAGAAGTCAGCTTCATTCGCGAATTTGCCCAGAAACGCCCGGTTTATTTGATCGACTGGGGTTACCCCGGCGCCGAAGTCGGCCATCTGCCGCTCAGCCACTATTACCACCGCTCGATCAAACGCGCTGTGCGTTTCATGCGCCGCGAACACGGCTGTGAAAAGGTTGACATGCTCGGTTACTGCATTGGTGGCACCATGGCATACGCTTTCAGCTGCCTCGAACCCGATATGGTCGATCATCTCGTGCTTCTGACCGCTCCGATCGACTTCAAAGATTCAGGCATCTTCGGCACTTACGCCGACCATTTCCCGACTGAAGAATTCAAGCAGAGCATGGATTTCATGCCCGGCTGGCTGCTCGCCTTCTCTTTCAATTTCGTGCAGCCGATGGGAACCTGGCAGAAAACGAAAATGTTCAAGGACAAATTCGAAAGCAAAGGTTTCATGAAGCTTTACAATGCCATGGAACGCTGGATCGCCGATCCGGTAAGTTACCCCGGCAAAGCTTATTACCACATGCTTACCGAACTCTATAAAGAAAACCTGCTGTCTCAGGGCAAACTGAAGACCGCCGAAGGTCTGCTCGTAGATCCGGCCGCGCGCCGCTCGAAAGCCCTGATTCTCAATGCCGGCAAAGACCACATTGCGCCGCTGTGCACTACGCAGCTGCCGCAGAGCGACAAAGCGCCGGTCAAACAGGTAACGATTCCCTCAGGCCACATCGGCATAACCACCGGGCGCAACAGCAAAGATGCCAGCAAAAGCGCGCTCGAATTCATAATGAACTAAGGAGACTGCAACAATGTTTAACATGGGCGAAGATATGATGAAACAATGGGCTGAAAACTGGGAAAAGCTGATGGGCGACCAGCTCGAAAAGCTTGTGACCAACGAAAAATTCATCAGTGAAATGTCAAAATCGATTGCCGCTACCATGACCGGCAAAGCGGTTTATTCAAAGATGCTCGACGAGCAGATGGCAGCGATGAACCTGCCCTCACGCACCGACATCGTTAAGATCATGCAGAAGCTCACCGACATCGAAGAACGCCTCGTCGACCTCACCGAGAAGTTCGAAGATTACGTCGATGCAAACGAAAACAGACCGGCAGCCGCTGCTGCAGCCGGTGCCGCTCCTGAAGCCAAAGGCAAAAAACACAAAAAATAGTTCTCTGCTGGACTAAAGCGCCTGTCGGTTTTAAAATCGTCATACAGGCAGAACCTGGATAAAATTTTAAAACCGACAGGAAAGAGAGAACTATGGCCAAAGCAAAAGAGCTCAAAGAGATGCCCGAAGAATACCGCGAGATCGTATCGCGCTCTGTTCTCAAAAGCTACACCGAAGCCGACCGGCGACGACTCGGCATGGAACCGACCCGCAAGACCCCGGTTTTCAGACAGGCATCCTGGACCCTCTACCGCTGCGGCGATGACTTTAAATCCGATTACAACCCGGTAGTCGTGGTGCCGTCGCTGATCAACCGCAACTACATCATGGACCTGCTGCCGACCCACTCGCTGATCGAACAGCTGAAAGCCTCCGGGCTCGACGTTTTTCTCATCGACTGGGGCGACCCCGACGCCGGAATGGGCCAGTGCGGCTTCGACCACTACGTCAGTGTCTGGGTGCGCCGCGCCATTCGTCAAGTTAAACGCCTGACCGGCTGCAAAAAGGTTCAACTGGCCGGCCAGTGCATCGGCGGCATGATGGCAACGATGTATGCCGCTCACCCCGAGCTGCGCAAAGACCTCAGCAGCCTGTTTCTGCTGACAGCGCCGATCGATCTCGCAGATTCCGGCCTTCTTGCCACCTGGACCGGCACCGAAGGCTTCGATGTCGAAAAGATGACCGCCGCCTATCAGGGTCTCGTGCCCGCCAAGTTCTTTCACGCATCGTTTCCGCTGCTCGACCCGAAAAAGCAGCTGAGCAAATACCGCGGTCTGCTCGAAAACTTCGAAATGCCGGGCTTCAAACAGATCTGGGAAGCCCTGGACATCTGGGGCAGCGACAACGTCGACTTCACCAGACAGGCTTTCATCGAGCTGATCAGCACTTTCTATCAGGAAAACGCTTTTTATAAAGCCGAATATACCATCATGGGCCAGCCGGTCGATTTCCGCGATATCGACATCCCGGTGCTGAGCCTGGTGGCGAGAGACGATCATGTTTTCAATGAAAAGGCCGCCAAGGCCATTCATGAATGCAAGTCGGCGAAAAAAGGAAAATTAGATTATCACGTGATTCCCGCCGGGCATGTATCACTGATCGCGGCCCACCCCATAAGAATTACGACCTATGCTCTGATCAAAGAATTTTTGACCAGATAATACATTCACAAGGAGCAGAAAATGACTGAAGTATTTATCGTTGGTGCAGCCAGAACCGCAATCGGCGCCCTCATGGGCACTCTCAAGGGCGTTCCCGCCCATAAACTGGGCAGCGTCGTAATCAAGGCCGCTCTCGAACGCGCCGGTGTAAAACCCGATCAGATAGATGAAGTAATCATGGGTAACGTTCTTCAGGCCGGTCAGGGCCAGGGCCCGGGCCGTCAGGCCGCTATGGGCGCCGGCATTCCTGAAACCGTTCCCGCCTGGGCAATCAACCAGCTTTGCGGTTCGGGCCTCAAAACCATCGCTCTCGCTGTTGACGCCATCAGAACTGGCGAATCTCAGTGTATCGTCGCCGGCGGCATGGAAAGCATGAGCAACGCTCCTCACCTTGCCGATCTGCGCAACGGCACCGTTCTCGGCAACGTAACCTTCAAAGATTCAACCGTCTGGGATGGTCTGACCGACGTTTTCTCGGGCGAACATATGGGCATGACCGCCGAATGGCTTGCCGATGAACTCAAGATCACCCGTGAAGAAATGGACCAGTTCGCCGCCGAAAGCCAGAAACGCGTTGCCGCCGCCTGGGAAGCCGGAAAATTTGATGACGAAATCGTTCCGGTCGAAATTCCGCAGCGCAAGGGCGACCCGATCATGTTCAAGAAAGACGAACATTTCCGCGTCGGTACAACTTTTGAAACCCTGAGCAAACTGAAGCCCGCCTTCAAAAAAGACGGCAGCGTCACCGCCGGGAACGCTTCGGGCATCAATGACGGCGCCGCCGCTGTTGTCGTCGCTTCAGCCGAATTTGTTAAAAAATACAACCTCAAACCAATCGCCAGAATCGCGGCGCACGCGACCACTGGTCTGAATCCTTCAAGAATGGGTCTTGGCCCGGTTTCTGCAACGCAGAAAGCCCTTGCCAAAGCCGGCTGGAAAGTCAGCGATCTCGACCGCGTCGAAGCTAACGAAGCTTTCGCCGTTCAGTCGCTCGGCGTCATCAAACAGCTCGGTCTCGACCCGGCAAAAACGAATGTCAACGGCGGAGCCATCGCTCTCGGTCACCCCATCGGTGCTTCCGGGGCCCGCGTGCTGGTTACGCTGCTGTATGAAATGATGCGTGTAAACGCGGGCAAAGGCCTCGCCACCCTCTGTGTGGGCGGCGGCATGGGTGTTGCCATGGCAGTCGAACGTATCAAGGCTTGATTCCTTTCCTTGCCTCTGTGCGGCGTCATTAACCGCACAGACCTTCCGGGCCTGGGGATTCTTTCCCGGGCTGTCTTTTTTTTAGCGGCTTTATAAATTTCAACAACCAGGTCGCCCATGAAAAAATTAATTTCGGAAAAAGTTTTTGCATTAAGCTTGACTTTTAGATTCATATTAAATAGTTTAATATTAAAGCATTTAATTTTGAACGGAGTTGAACTTAAAAATGAGTACTCACTACAAAGGCACGAAGGAAGAGGTCAGCGCCCTCGACTGCTTTATCAAGCTGCTGCGCGCCTCTGAATCGGTCAATGCTGCCGCAGTGAGGCAGATTCAGGCCAATGGCCTGACCGAAAGCCAGTTCGGGGTTCTTGAAGCGCTGCTGCATCTTGGCACCCTCAATCAGAACCAGCTGGCCGGCAAGATTCTCAAAAGCGGCGGCAATATCACGCTGGTGATCGACAATCTGCTCAAGCACGGGCTGGTCGTCAAAGAAAAACGCAGCGATGACCGCCGCTGTTACTGGATCAGCCTCAGCGGCCGCGGTAAAGAACTTATCAGCCGAATTTTCCCGGAACATGTTAGAATAATTACCGAGAGATTTGCGGCGCTCGATTCAGAAGAACAGAAACAACTGGCGCTGCTCTGCCGCAAACTGGGCACCGCCAACCATAACCAGGAGGAAGAAAAATGAAAAAGGTACTTCACATCGTTGCCAGCCCGAGAGGTTCAAGTTCCCGCACTCTGCGCATTGCCGACGCTTTGCTCAAGAAGATCGGCAAGCAGTTTCCCGGCGCCACAATCGACACGCTCGATGTTTTTGCCGAAAAACTGCCCGAAATGAATATTACCCGCGTCAAAGGCAAATACATGCTGATGAGCGGCCAGGAACTCAGCGGTGACGCCGTCGCCGCCTGGGAAGAAATCAAAGCCCACATTGCCCGTTTTCTTGCAGCCGATATCATCGTCATTTCGACCCCGATGTGGAACTTCGGCATTCCTTACCGGCTGAAACACTACATCGACGTGGTCTGGCAGCCCGGCTTCATGTTCAAATACACCGAAAACGGCCCCGTCGGCCTCGCCGCCGGCCGCAAGGTCTTCGTCGTCTCGACCCGCGGCGGCGATTACAGCGCCGGCACCCCGGCCGAACCCTACGACCAGATCACGCCCTACCTCAAAACCGTTCTCGGCTGGGCCGGCATCACTGACCTGACCTTCATCAGCGGCCAGCCGATGGACGCCAACACCGAAGACGGCCGCGAAGCCAAAATCAAAGAAGCCATCGCCCGCATCGATTCCCTCAACCTCGCCTGATCTCTGGAGAAAACCCGGGTATGCCTGTCAATCGACGGCATACCCGGTTCTTTTATCAGGCAGGCATTTCCGCTGTTGAAGAAAATTATTTAATAGTCTAGAAATGAGCCAAATGAACCACCGCATGTGCATGTTGACCGCGAAAACTGTTCGGCAAAATTCTGGCTGGAACCTGTTTCTCTGACCACAAATATAGGATTCAGTGCAGTCGAACTGCGAAAGATTGAAAAGATTGTAATCAGCAGCAAGAAAGATTTTCTGGAGGCCTGGTATGAATTCTTCGGCCCTTAATGCCGGCGAAATGGTAAAAAATGTCAGTTTTTCCCGTGACGCAATCGTCGTCGACCTTCTCGACGGCAGAACTATTTCGGCACCGCTCGCATGGTTTCCGCGACTGCTGCACGCCACTCCCGCCCAGAGAAAAGGCTGGAAAATCGCCGGCGGCGGCTTTGGCATCCGCTGGGAAGAACTCGACGAAGATCTTTCAACCGAGGGCCTGCTGCGTGGTGCCCCGGCTCCTGGAGCAGTAAAAACCAGGGCCGCCTGAAATCTTTTTTACGTGCTTTCGCTCGCAAACCTAAGAAATTTCAGGCAGTTTTACCAGATTTATAAGAATCTGAAGCCTCATTTTTCAGGGCATTTCACCCAGCTGCAGCACTTCTCCAGCTGTAACAAAATATCGACCCAGGATTTGCCACACCCATAAAAAGCCTCTCAGAAAGCAGTTTCCCATAATTTCATCAGATGTTGCCGGGTCCGCACGAGAATACCTGGCGGATCCGGCCACTGTTCCATGACAACCGAGCCCGAAAAATTCCGCATTTTGAGAATCTTTACGAGATGACGGATTTTTGCCTCGTCTCCCTGACGAAAAGAGTGAAACAGAGGCAAATGGCTGTCGGCATCTCCATGGTTGCAGTGTGCGTGCCAATGAACGATCGGCACGCATGGCGCGAGACGCTCAACATATTCCGGATAATTTTCCCGCGTTTCCGGGAATATATTTGCATGGCCCATGTCGAGACATAACCCGAATCCGTCACTGCCGGCGGCATTCTTTTCTAAAAGCGAGAAAACGGCGTTTATGCTTTCCGGAGAAGTCGCCGGAGTGTTCTCGCAGCTGATTCTGACCCCGGCACGACCGGCAGGCCCCGCCAGTTTCATTACCGCCGCTGCATAGATTTCCGGCGGATAATCGAACAGGTGAATATTAACCAGAGCAGCCCCGATATCACCGGCAAACTCTATACTGCGCAGTATTGCCAGCATTCCTTCCTCTGTGATCGGGTCTGCGGTCCAGGGGGCGTGCACGCTGAACCTGATGTTTTTTTCCATGCCAATATTTTTTATCTCAAGACGTTTTCTAGCATCGAAATCATTTTCATTCCAGCCGAAAGGGCCAGGATCGCTGAACCATTCGAAAGCGTCAAAACCATTTTCAACAGCAAATTCGAAAGTGACATCGGGCGAAACCCGGCAACATGTTTGATTTCCGATGCGGATAAAGTTTTTTTTCACAGCAGATGCCTCTCTCTGAGTACGGAGCTTAAGACCAAAGCCATGCGGGGCAATTCGAATATCAGTAAGACTGGTTTTCGACGGGGAGGTAGAGGCGCATGATGCGGCAGGAAGTGGCGAGCCAGAGGTTGCTCTGGTCGAAGTGCAGGTAGTGCACACCGGGGCGTGACAGGCGTTCCCATTTTTTGCCGTCGTAGAGCATGACGCAGCTGCCACCGATCTGGGGGTTGATGACGCGCAGACGGTAGGGGCTGTCGCTGCCTCTTTTGATCATAGGCGGTACATCTGAGGATTTGAAGAACTTCTGTTCCTGTGAGAATTTTTCGTCGCAGGCGACGGCGATGATAAAGGGATATTTCGCGTCGTCAGGGGCGGCCGCCACTGAAGTTATGCGATTCGAATCGAAGCCCTCGATCTTCGTCGGAACATCGCGAATATTGAGTTCAGGCGTAATATAGAGCAGGCCGCTCATGGCGCCAAGCCACAGGCGGTTGAAGCGATCGGCCGCCATGCTGGTGTATCGCCGTTTGGGCACGTCGATACGGGTGACCTGCTGACCGTCGTAAATTGTCAGGCCCTCTTCCTGCAGGATGGCGACGACTTTGCCGGTCGCGGTTTCCCAGTTGCAGCAGTCGATGATGTCGATAGTGACAGCGAGCTCCTTGTTTTCGAGGCCGACTTCGACGCGTTTCCAGTTTTCGGGCTTTAAGGCGGCGGGGTCGAGCAGATGCGCCCGCGGCAAGATGAAAAGCCCCGAAGCTTTGGTTCCGATGGCGATATCGGCACCCAGCTTCTTAACGCACAGGAGTTTTTCGTCTTTCGGCCATGGCAGCTGACCTTCATCGACCTGAATCCATTCGTGGTTGAGCTCGGAGCCCCAGTGCATACCAATACTGGTGTAAGCGGTCGTGCTGTTGAGCACTGCCAGATTCTTTGCATCGAAAACCATCCAGACGCGCTCGTCGAAGTCGAGGTCGTAATCGGTTATTTGCCCTTTGACGATCGGGTGCAGCGGCGCCCGCACCAGCTGACTGCGAATGCTGTATAACTGTCGGCCACTGCGGGTAAAGCGACCGTTTGGCGTGCGGATCACTGGATGAATGGGATAGGACGACGATACGTTACCGCTGACTGCAGCACTTGCTGAAGCGGCCGCAGCAAGGGCATTATTGATCTGCTGCGGTGTCACGTTGCTGAACGAATCGGCTTCGATCAGTGCCTGATTCGCCGGCCCGATGAGCAGACGCTGATCGAGCGTCGAATAGATATGGTCGACGGTGTCGGGTGGCAGGTCTGGCGGGCCTTCAACACAGTAGTGATGCCATTGACTTTCGCCATGGCCGGGCATCGGGCGGCTGCGGGCCACGGTGTTGTCTTCGATCTGCAGGTTTTTGACCGGGTCATTTTCGGGGTTTTCATAGCGTCCGGCGAGCTTCTGGTTCATGCCGAGAATGCCGAGCATCGCCGCCGAGGGAAAAGCGTAGCGCGACAAACCGCGCTCGTGCGAGACCCAGAGGTCTTTGCCCTGAATGATCTTGAAATACGAGATAAATGGCTCGACCGGGTAGTCATGCTGACTCGGGTAACCGTAGATAAACGGCCCCCAGTGCAGCATGAACGGCCAGAAAGTTTTGGCATACGACGGGTTGCTGCCGCGGTATTGAAACTCGTCATACTGGTATTCGTCGGTGATTCCGAGCATGGTGACACCGGCATCGCTGAGCACGGCGACCTTCTTGACCGCGACGAGATAATATACCCTGTTAATGTTATCTGAGGGCAAAGGGCTGTCATTGGTGGTAAAGTTGTACCAGCGGCCCTCTTCAAATTTCCAGAGGCCGCGCCCCTGGGTGCCGACCCACAAAATTCTTTTACCGAGCAGATCGGCAAGCAGAGCGTCGCCTTTGCTCATCTTCTGTTTGATGACATCGGTTTCTTCATCGGGGCTGACGGCAATACTGGTGATCCAGAGATCGGGGGCGGGCAGCTTTGTAACCCCGACCAGACTGCCATTCTGAATCAGGTTCAGTTTGTCCTGGGTGACGGCGATGATATTGTTCGATTTGCCCTGCGACAGGCCCTGAAAATCGTTTACCCAGTCGCTCTCGAGCTCGACGACCTGCTGACCGTCGTCGGCACGCAGCAGCCCCTTCCCTTTAGTCGAATAGATGCCGCCGCCCGGGTAGTCCATGGCCATTGCGGTGATGCCGACCGAAATGATGCGGTGCTGCTCTTCGCTGCCCATGCCCATCGAGTTGACCGGCAGAAAATTGCCGCCGCCGGCCTTCTGAAAAATCGTCGATTTGAACAGCCAGCCGCCGAAGCAGCCGACGTAAAGCGTGTTGTCGACGACCTGCAGCACTTCGGTATCGATGGTCGACAGGCCCTGTTCGGTGCCGAAATGCACGAAAGTCATCGGCTCGTCCGGGAATTCTTCAAGGTCGATGCAGAACAGCCCGGCGGGCGTCGCGGCCCAGATGTTGCCCCAGGCGTCAAAGTCGATCGACCTGATTGCCATGCCCTTTAGCGGCTCAACATGGTTGCCGATGTCAAGCCAGCTCGCCTGCTCTTCTAGAAACAGGCCAATGCCGCGGTCGGTACCCACGGCGATGCGCCCTTTGGCGATGGCCATGCAGATCGCGTTATTGCCGGGAAGCCCCGAGCGCTGGTTCCAGGTAACCCAGGTCTGCGCGGCCTGAAGTGTGCCGGCAGTCATAAGCAGCAACCATAAAATGAAAAGCTTCAAGACGTTTCTTTTCATGCTGTATCCTCTAGCAGTCTTTTCCCGCAAAGACGATTTTATTTATTACTGTATAACTTAAAGCGGATTACCGGTTCGGCGGCCCGGTCTATCAGTCGGGTTGCCTTATCGGGCATTCAGCTTTCTTTGCCAGCCGTCAATAAAACCCTGTCGTTTTGCACACTTTAATCTTATTGCATGCCGGCCGGCGAGTCAAACCACGCGGCGGCAAAATTGGCAGAAACTATTAGCCCTGATTCGTGGTATGGGGTATATTGAATTTATAAAACCCTGAAAGACAGACTCATGTACCCTTTTCGCAATCTTTCTTTAAAGCTGCGCAGTCTGCAGATGCTGCTGCCGCGCCGCGATTTCATCACCGCGACGGCGGTTTGGCTGGTCATTTCGGCGCTGCTGGTGATTTTCAACAGTCTGACGACGCCGTTCGACAACCGGCTCAAAGATCTTAAAATCAAATTCAACGCCAGTTACGTCAAGGCGACGATTCCGGCGGATATTCTGCTGCTGTCGATCGACAGTGAAACGCTGGCAACCGCGCCGCACAAATGGCCATGGCCACAGTCATACTGGGCGAAACTGCTGCGCCGCATCAACGACGAGGGGCAGCCAAAAGCACTGATCATCGACGTTTATTTTCAGACACCTGAATCAGACGACGACACCGAGCTGAAAGTCTTTGCCGAAACGATCGGCGACACCGGCTGCACCGGCCTTGTCGCCCTTTATGAAGAGATCGTCACCAATTTCGGCCGGCAGCTCAAATTCGTGCCGCCGCACAAGCTGCTGCGCCGCAACGCCGCCTTTTCGGGGCTGTCGCAGCAGCCGATCGATGAAGACGGCAAGATCAGGTCGTTTCTGCTGCGCGACATGCGCATCGACTGCCGTCACATCGCCTGGGAACTCCTCGACAAGATCGACATGCCGGTCGCCCACAAGCAGGAACTCATGCGCCGCGACAAGGCGGTCGCCCTTATTGATTTCGCGACTTCCGAAACCGGGGTTTCGCAGCTGAGCATCAAGCAGTTGCTCGAAGACGACCTGCACTTTGAATACCTCAAAGACCGCATCGTAGTAATCGGTGCCACGGCACCGGTTCTGCACGACTATCACCAGACACCGCTCGGGCTGATCACCGGCCCGGAAATCATCTGCAACACCATCGTAACGCTCGGCGCCGGGCATTTCCAGCTGCTTGGCGATTCGATGACCCGCCGGCTGTTTTATTACCTTGCCGGTGCTCTGCTGGCGCTGCTGATTTTTTCTGATTTTTTCAGAGACAATGTCAGACAGATGGTTCTAATGTGGCTGGCGTTGCCGGTTCTGCTGTTCTTTCTCTCGTTTCTGCCGCTCGAACACCCGCCGGTCATTCTGACCTGGTTCGGCTACACGGTCGCGGGCAGCATCATTTTCATTCTGCTGCGTTTTCTCGAAATCTCAGAACTTCGCCAGCAGCTTCTCGAAGCCGAAATCTGCGGCACGATTCAGAAGAATTTCTTTCCGGCCGAGAATCTTGTCGACCCGCGCGGTCTGACCTGTTATGGCCGCTGTATTCCGCAGAAAGATGCGGGTGGCGACTTTTACGACTTCTTCAAACTCGCTGACGGCAAGGTCTTTTTCATGCTCGGCGACGTTACCGGCCACGGTATTTCGGCGAGTATGATCACCACTGCCGCCAAGACCGTCGTCATTCTCGAATCCGAAAAAGAGAATTTCGATCTGCAGAACCTGCTGCAGGAAATCGGCTACACCATCTTCAGCATGACCAACAAGCGCCGCATGATGTCGGCAGTAGCAGGCATCATCGACCTCGAAAACCGTAAGCTGGTACTCGCTTCCGCTGGCCACCTTCCCAGTGTCATGAAACTGGGCGCGACGGCGACCGAACACCCGCTGCCCGGGCTGCCGCTTGGCGTTGCCAAAAAGAAGCGACCAATGTCGATCAAAGAAATCCCGATTCCGGAAAACGGAAAACTTTTTGTCTATTCTGATGGTATTATTGAAGGGTTGAACTGGTCTAACGAAATGCTCGGCTATGATACCTTCTACAAAATGGTGGCTGAGCTGCCTGACGGGCAGAGTTGCGAGAAAGACGTCGACGACCTCCTGGCACAGCTCAAGGTGCACGCTCAGGGCAGGAATTTTGAAGACGATGTGACGTTGCTTGTATTAGATTTTGCAAAAGGGGAACCAGAAAAAAATGAAGAGAAAGCTTAAAGTTTTTGCAGTTATGTTTGTGGGTTTGCTGGCGGCACTGACCGGTTGTGGCAGTCAGGGCGACCCGGTCGCCAAGATCACCACCGTCAAGGGCGCAGTCTCGACCAAGCTGGCTGGTGCGGCTGACTTTGCTACGGCAGCAGCTGAGCAGATGCTGCGCTCGGGCGACGCCATTAAAACAGGCGATGATGCCGATGCCGACCTGGAAATCGTCTCAGATAAGAGTCAGATAAGGCTCAGCAGCAACACTTTTCTCGAAATCAAGAATTTTACCGAAAAAGAACTCAGACAGATCAGCGGCATTGCCATTTACAATGTAACACCGCAGGATCGCAAGCTGAAAATCCAGACACCGCAGGGCATGGCAACCGTTCTTGGTACAATACTGCGCATTGACGCTTCGGAAACCGAAACCGTAGTCAGCGTTGAAAAGGGCAAAGTCGGCTTCTCGAAGAAAGCCGGGCACGAAGTTATCATCGAAAGTGGCATGAAATACTCGACCAGCTTCACGGAAGATGCGGCTCAGCCGATCGACCCGTTCGAACTCGAAAAGACTTTCCATGGCGATGACCTCAAACCGGTGATCAACCCGAGATAAAAGATTCTTAAGACAGCTGCAGACTTATTTTGTCTGCAGCTGTTTTTTTTTTGCCGGCTTAAGGTTATAATTTGCGGTAATTAAACTGGAGGCTGTGACGAGTGACATTGAGAACATTCCTGTTGCTGTTGTTCACCAGTATTTTTCTGGCCGGGCCGGTAAATGCCGACTCGGAAACCCGCCTGGCAACGCCGGCCGAAAAGGCTTTTTACGCAAAGGTCATCGCCGCCTGCACCAGATCGGTCGCCAGCGTTGGACTGTGGCAGAAAATCGACGAATCTGGGCACGAAACGGCTGAATACGAGAATGTTTCGCCGGGCACTGAAAACATGCCTCTTGTCTATCATTATTATGCAGAATGGGCTGACCAGGAGCGGCTCGACAAAGCCAGCAACGAAATCAGCGCCGCCCTGGCCGATAAACTGCCGGAAGTCCCGGAAGCCCCTGAAAACAAAGACGTAAGGCAGCTTGAGGAATTGTCTGAGCAGGTCGCAGCAGCTGCTGCGGCCGGCAACATGGCCGAAGTCGAGCGCCTCAACAGCATGGCCGAAGAAATTTCCGCACGCAGCGAGGCTATTTTTGCCGAATCTGACCGGCAGTTTCGCGAGGTCATAGAAAAGCTTGCGGCCCGCGACGCCAGGGCAGTTGTCAGAATCGGGATAAATCAGTTTTATCAGGGTTTCGACGGGGAACCGGTTGCTGGCAAGCTCAGCGACGGCACCGAAGTTTTCCGGGTTGAAAATGGCCGAATGTATAATGAAACCTGGGTCGAAGGTACAACCTACGTGATTCTCGGAAAAGACTGGAAAGCGCAGCATGACGAAGCCGGAGCCAGCATGGAAAAGCCTGAGGCCCCTGAAATTGCGCACGATCGGGTCCAGTCGGTAGTAATAGCGGTTGAAGCAGAGCAAAAGAGAGCGCTGCAGATTCTTGAAGCGATGAATCTTGAATCGATCAAAAGTTTATTGGACTGACAGGGTCGCAACATGAGAAAATCTATGTACTGGGATGAATCTTTAAGTGTCGGCTGTGATCTTATCGACGGTCAGCACAAAGAGCTGATCAATCTGGTCACCGAGCTCGAGGAATCGGCACGCAGCGGGCTTACCAATGAACAGCTCGCCCGGGCTCTCAAGTTTATCGTCAGTTATACGCGGCACCATTTTCTGGCTGAAGAAGAGCTGATGAAATCGATCGGATTCAATGAACTGCCGCACCACAGAGAATTACACAACGAACTCGTTCATAAAGTCACTGAAATACTGCTGCAGATGAAAGAGGGTAAAGACCCCGAAGCCCCCAATCTTATTCAGTTTTTCATCGAATGGGTAAAGAAGCATGTCAACGAAGAAGACAGAAAAATCGGAACTTACTGGCGAAAGTGGAGTAACGGAGCAAAGGTTATGGATTGTAGGATTAAATCAGTATCAGAACGGCGGGCCGCTATAATTCCGAGGCTCGACAAGCTCAAAGAACTTTTCAGAATCAAACTCATAGAGATCGATGATTTCAAAGCAAAAAAACAGAGCCTTTTCGAAGGACTTTTTGTCGAACTTGGCCCCAACAAGATTGCCGAAGGGCTTTCAGACCTCGATCATTTTCTTAAAGTTGACATCATTGGCAGCAAAGAACGTGACATGATCATCGAGGGTTATCTGCGAAAACTCAACCCGGAAGCCGATCTTGAAGTCATATCAGAGGTCGAGGACAAACTTATTTTCGTCAGACTGCTGCGCGAGCGCGAGCTGATTACCGAAGAAAAGTTCAATCAGCTGAAAACCAGAATCCTCGAAGCAATCTGATAAAGAAATCAACCACGGAACATAAAAAATCCGCCTGCGTGTAAGCAGGCGGCGTAATATATGGCAAGCATCTATATGATGCTTCGAGAACATCAGGAGGGCATCAAAATGGCCAGAAATTATTGTCGGTCCAGATGCGTTCGCTGATAACGCGATCGATCTCGAGCAACTGGTGCAGGTGCGCTCTTTCCCAGCGGGTCAGCCAGCTGTAGAGTTTTTTCTCTTCGGCGTCGGTCGCCGATTCAGCCCGTTCAGAATAGACTTTTACGGCTCTTTCTTCCATGGAAATGGCGGCAGAAATGGCTGCCGACTCGTAGTCAGCGCCGTTGATGAGCTTGATGATTTCGTTACTGAGAACCTGATCGGCGGTCTGCCTGATATCGACGCTCTCGTCGAAACTGCCGGCCTCGAAGCTGCCGCGTTCCTTCATCGCCTTATACTGTTTGAGCAGAGCATGAATGTGGTGCTGCTCCTCTTCAGCCATCAGCTGAAAAAATTCACGTACAGAAGCATGCTGGGTATGTTCGGCAACCTTGCTGTAAAATGACTTGCCACGCTTTTCGAGCAGCAGAGCCTGTTTAATGATTTCAAGTGAACGTTCGACGGTCATTGGCGCCTCCCTGA
This sequence comes from Candidatus Rifleibacteriota bacterium, assembly GCA_024710355.1. GTDB lineage: Bacteria > Muiribacteriota > Ozemobacteria > Ozemobacterales > Ozemobacteraceae > Rifleibacterium. The sequence continues at coordinate 44,863 of JANJUX010000048.1, read as the reverse complement.
ATTTTACTGTCGCTTTTTACTAATAATATAAAGCTCCGGCATAAACGCAAACAATATTTTAGAGCATTTCTTTCAGTGCGAGAGAGAAAAGCTTGATACCTTCGCGGGTTTTCAGCAGACGATACGATTCTACCCAGTCCTTAACCGCTTTATACTGCCTTGGTTCAAGAGCGAGCGCGTACATCACATTCACTCCCGGCCAGACTTCGGTATCGAGACGGGTGCCACCACCGCGGCCCGAACCATAAACCGTGGGCAGCAGCGTGTAACCGGTAATAAGATTTTTTTTGAACAGCTTTTCCAGGTCTTCCTGCAGAGTCGCACTGCAGACAAGCATGACAAATTCCATTTTCGTTCTCCTGTGTTCGCAATGGCATGCCCGGGAATGGCGCAGCCAGCCTTGTCACTGGCGCTGGTCTTCGGGCACGAGCCAGCGGCGCATCAGATGATAAATTACCGGCATCAGAACCAGCGTCATGATCGTTGAAACGAACAAACCGCCGATAACGCTCAGGCCAATCGGCACCCAGACTTCCGAACCATCACCGGTAGACATGGCCATCGGCACCATGCCGAGAGCGGTAGTGCAGGTGGTCGACAGCACCGGGCGCAGACGGTTTTTTCCGGCGTCGATAAGGGCCTGGCTGAGGTGTACACCGCGCCGGATCAGCATATTTATATAGCTGATCAAAACAATGCCGTTGTTGACGACGATGCCGATTAGAATGATGAAACCGAGCAGCGATACGACCGAAATGCGGTTGCCGGTGATGACCAGCAGCTGAATCGCACCCATGAAGCCGAACGGAATGCTGAGAAAGATAATGAAAGGCGCCAGCAGCGACTCAAACTGCGATGCCATAACCATGTAAACGAGAATCATGCCGAGCACGGCAGCCTGCAGCATCAGCAGAAAGGATTCCACGCGTTCTTTTTCGTTGCCGCTGAATTCCCAGCTGAAGCCCGGGGGCACCGGCACGGTTTTCATTACTTCGGCGGCCCTGGCGATTACAGTGCCAGGGTCGGTGTTGAACACCTGGCCACTGATTTTGATGTAGCGCTGCTGCTCTGAACGCTCGATGCGGGTCGGGCCGATTGTCTGAATGATGTTGGCCAGATTGCTCAGCCTGACCGGTTCATTTGTCGGGGTCAGCATGCTGACCTGATCGAGGTCTTTTAGATTCAGGCGGTCTTCGGCACGCAATCGCACTTCAACGTCGTATTCCTCACCACCTTCGCGGTATTTGACGGTTTTATCACCGCTGAAATAAAGCTCGATCGCCCGGGCCACATCAGTAACATTGAGGCCAAGAGACGAAACCTTTTCGCGGTCGACTTTTACCTGCAATTCAGGCTTCGCAAGTTTCTGACTGATTTCGATATCTTTCAGATTCTCGATCTGTCCGAGAGCCTTGACGATGCTGCGGGCAAAAGTCACTCCCTGATCGAGATCATGGCCGAAAATATCGATCGAAAAATCGGAACTGGCGCCCATGATCATTTCACCAATCGGGTCAGAAGTGGTAAACCTGATGATCGCACCGGGAATTTTGTCGGTATACGGCCTGACGCGACTGATGATGTCTTTGGTACTGGCAGCACGGGTATTTTTTGAAGTGAGAACCATTTCAATTTTACCGGTATTCGAGGCTTTTTTCGGGTTGAACATTACCTGTTCCGCCGATTCGCCAACCCCGAAAGTAACTACACATGACTTCATTTCGGGAACGTGCTCTTTGAGAATGTCATAAATCTGCATGCAGACGTCACGCGTCTCTTCGAAACGTGTGCCGGTGGGCAGTTCCACTTCCATGAACAGAAAGCCCTGGTCCTGTTGTGGCATGTATTCGACGCCGACGAGCGGAATCAGGGCCAGCGAGAACATAAACAGCGCAACCAGCCCGCCGAGCACTTTCCAGCGGTTGCGCAGCGCTTTTTTAAGAAAATTGCCATACACTTCTTCAAGCCTGGTAAGAAGGCGACCTGACATGGCAAAAAGTTTGTTTTCTTGCGTCCGGCCGCCAGCTTTGAGAAATTTTGAGCAGAGCATCGGCGTCAGCAGCAGCGCCGAAAACAGCGAGGCAATCAGCGCCATCGTCACGATCGTGGCCAGCTGCCCGAAAATGATCTTGGTGATCCCGGTGGTAAAAATAATCGGCAGAAAAATGGCAACCGTTGTCAGCGTTGAGGCGACAACGGCCGAGCCCATTTCAGCAGCGCCCCAGATAGCGCTTTCACGCGGGGTTACCCCCCTTTCGGCGTAGCGCTTGACGTTGTCGAGAATGACGATCGAGTTGTCGACAACCATACCTACAGCAATTGCCAGACTCGACATCGAAATCTGATTGATCGTGTAATCATTGAGATACATCAGCAGAAAGGTTATGATCAGAGAAGTCGGCACCGAAACACTGATAATCAGGCTGGCGCGCAGGTCTCTGATAAAAAACAGAATTACGATAAAAACACCGATACCACCCATGAACAGAGCGTCTTTAAGGTTATCGACGGTGCTTCTGATGAAGTTGGCCGAATCAAAAAACTCGTGAATTTTCACATCTGCCGGCAGCTGCGCCTGAATGCCGGGGAGTGCCTCTCTGACAGCCCGCGAAACCGCAACGGTGTTGCCACCAGACTGTTTCTGCACGATAACGCCAATCGCCGGCTTGCCATTCATCAGAAAGTCTTCGGTTTTCTCGCCAAAACTGTCTTCGACGGTGGCGATATCTTTTAAACGCACGATGCCGGCATGTTTCGCAATGACGACATTGCCGATTTCCTCGATCGAAGAAAATTCGCCCGGGGTGCGGATAAGAAAATCCATGGTACCCGACTTGATGTGACCACCAGGATTGCTGAGATTATGCAGGTGCAGAGCCTGAACAATCTGCTGACCGGTAATGCCGGTGGCTTTGAGGCGCTCACGGTTGAGCTGCACCCTGATCATGCGCTTCAGGCCGCCCTCAGAAAGGGCGGTTGCAACGCCCGGCAGTCTTTTAAGGTTGTCGACGATCTTTTTGTCGACGATGCGGTCGAGCTTTTCCCAGCTCTCGTTGGCGGTGACCCCAAGCACGACGACCGGAATCATGCTCATGTCGAACTTCATGATCACCGGATCTTCGGCGTTGTCTGGCAGACGCTTTCGGACCAGATCTATCTGTTCGCGAATGTCGTTGGTGGCTTCGGCCAGATCGGTGCCCCAGTCGAATTTGACGCTGATCAGCGATATGCCTTCCATCGATGCCGACGTTACCTTGTCGACGTTCTGCACCGTGGATACGCGTTCTTCGATAAGCTCGGTGATACGGGTCTCGATTTCCTGGGGGCCAGCGCCGGAATAGGCGGTAATAACCGAAACGACCGGGATATCCATTTCCGGCATCAGATCGATGCCGACACGGGTGTAGGAAAACGCCCCGAGAATAACGATGGCAATGAAAATCATGCTGGTCGTTACCGGCCAGCGAACCCCGAATTCAGAGAGTTTCATTTATTGCCGTCTCCTTCAGAAACCTTGACGGCACTGCCTTCGCGAATGAATTCTAGCCCTTTCGAAATGATCAGGTCGCCTGGTTTAAGCCCTTCGACAACTTCAACCCGATCTTCATCGATGATTCCGACTTTTACCTGGCGTTTTACGGCATGACCGTTCTCAATGAGATAGGCGTAGTAATTGTTTTCGTATTTAAGCAGGGCGTCGCGGCCGACGACCGGCTTATCTTCGCTGGTATTGATCAACAGGCTGATCTTGGCAAACATGCCGCTGCGCAGGTGCAGCTCCGGATTCTGCAGCAGAATTTCGATGCGGCCGGTGCGACTGGTGCTGTCTATCGCCGGGTAAATACGCGAAACCACGCCGCGCGACTCTTCTCTTATGGCGTCGACTTTTATTATCGCCGGTGTTTTGCCTGACTCGATCAGGTAAAGATCTTTTTCGATGATGGTCCCGATGATTTTGGCAGGGTTGATCTGCTCGATTCTGAACAGAGGCGCGGTCGGGCCGGCCATCGCACCCGGGTCAGCATGCCTGGCGGTAATTACGCCATCGAACGGAGCTTTGACGAGAGTATTATCGAGCAGCACCTGAACAGAGTTCTGATTGGCAGTTGCCTGAATCAGCTCGGCACGCCGCATTTCGAGAGTCATCTTTGCCGACTGAATGGCATCACCGGCGCGCTTTTCTTCTGACTTTGCGGCAGTCAGACGGGCCGATGCCGAGTCTTGCTGAGCAACGACGTCGTCAAGATGCTGTCGTGAAATGGCGCCTTCAGAAAACAGCTTTTCGAGGCGTTCTCTGGTTACAACCAGGTTTTTCAGCTGTGATTCAGCAGCTTCAACGCCGGCTTTTGCGGCAACCAGCGCAGACTGGGTGGTTTCAACCATAACTTTCTGCATTTCGATAGCGGCTTTAGAAACGGTTACGGCAGCCTGAGCCTGCTGCAGCTGGGCTTTCTGCACGTCGTTGTATATCTGGGCAAGTTCCTGACCCTTTTTAACTTTCGAACCGACCTCGACAAAAATTTCAGTAATACGGCCGGCGGCTTCGGGGTGCACGTTAACGCCGAGCAGCGGCAGAATATCGCCCGAGGTCTCAATACGACGATTGATGGTGCCGGTAGTTACTTTTTCGGCAAAAACGGGTATTGCCATGCCGTTGCCGTTCTGAGCCGGCAGTTCGGCCGGCAGCAGCAGGGAAAGCGCCGACCAGAGTATAAGGCGGCGGCATAGTTTTTTGAAGCCTGTCTGTGAATGGTGCGTCTGCGTGTTCAACTTCATCTGCTTTTCCTTTCGCCGCTGCTGTCGGCAATGAGCTCGCGGCCGAGCCGGCCGGTGGCCAGAAGGTATGACAGTCTGGCCTGATGGTGCAGAAATACTGACTGAATATACATGAGCCTGGCGTTCGACCAGGCAGTTTCGGCGTCAAACAGGTCGACTTGAGTGAACATGCCGTTTTCGTAGCGTACTTTGGCCAGCCGCATCGTTTCTTCGGCCTGTTTAACATTTTCTTTCTGGGCATTGACGATCTGCTCGGATGTGTTCAGGCTGAGAATCGCCTTGCGGATTTCGAGCTGTGCCTGTTCGACGCTGTCGGCATAGCCGGTTTCGCTCTGTTTCAGGCCAGACTTTGCTTCGAGAACTCTGCCGGAGCTGAAACCCGCGTCGAGAACCGGCAGATTTACCGAAACTCCGGCCAGCCAGTAGCTTTTACGTTCAAGTGAGCCGAAACCTGATTTTGATGAAGGGTCTTCGCTGCCGAACTGCCCGAAAAGAGCGACAGTCGGCTGTTTTTCACCACGGGCGGCAACCACTGCCTGGTTGGCGAGACGCTTCTCGTCACGCTTTATTTTCAGATCTTCACGCAGTTCTTCGGCCTGAGCAAGGTCTGATTCAAGATCAGGCCTAAGAATTTCGGCTTCAAGACGGCAACTGGTATCAAGTGCCGTTTCGAGGGGCAGTGCCAGCATTTTCAGCAATTCGAGCCGGGCAAGCTGAGCATCGTTCTGATCTTTGAGAAAAGCACTCTGATTCTGCACCAGCCTGACTTCGGCACGCAGCAGTTCGTATTTCGACGCCTGCTCGGCTCCGAAACGTTTTTTGACCAGGTCGTAGTGTGCCTGAGCCAACTCAAGATTCATGCGGCCGACGTCTTCGACTTCGCGGGCATACAGCCATGAATAGTAACCAATGCTGGCAGCAAGAATCATCTGCTGACGGGTCAGAGTGTATGCCGAACCGGCAATATCACGGCCAAATCGTGACGATCTGATGGCAGCGCGGTCTTTCTGACCGAGGAAAAGCGGCTGCGAAAGTTCGAGCCAGATTTTCTGACTGTCGAGCTTGCTTAAGGCAACATTCTGACCGCCGAAATTCGCGCTGGTTATTTCATCAAGACGGGTCTGGGTAAGGTTGGCGCCAAGCTTCATACCGGCGATCGAGCGGGCCTGGCGCACCTGGCCGTCGGCTTTTTCAACGGCAAGAGCCGCGTTGTGAATCGTGCGGTTATCGCGCAAGGCAATCTCGATGGCGTTTTCCAGTTTGAAGTTGCCAGTCTCGAATGTGGCGGATGCTGCCGGCAATGGCTTCAGATCGGGGCCGAGCGCCTGGATTTCAGGCTGAGCGGCGTAAGAAAAGGTCGACACAGCAATAAAGAGGGCCAGAAGTGAAGAAAACCGGCGCATTATCTGTCAGCCTCCCGGCTCAAAACCTTCATGATACAGGCAAGCACGTCTTCTGGCCGCAGAGCTGGCTCCTGAAAATATGACATCGCAACATTGAGATCGAACAGCCCCTGAAACATCAGCGCCATCTGTCCGCATGAAAACCTGGTCGTGAGAATTCCCTTTTTTCTCCAGCCTTCAAAGAAACGTGCCAGACGGGCCACTGCTTTTTCAAACAGCCCAGTCAGGTGCTTGAACTGGATGTCGTTGAGTTTGAGCTGCGGTCCGAGTGCCATAAACTGCTTCACGAGAGGCCCTTTTTTCTCGGCAAATTCCGCCTGCAGGGCAATAAGTTGCTTCAGACCGTCTTCGAATGACAGGTCTGCAGCGATAACCTTTTCTACTCTCTCTTCATAGACAGGCGCATCATGCACCAGACACTGAACAAAAAGCTCTTCTTTGCTTCTGAAATAGGTGTATATAGTGCCCTTGCCAACATCTGCCGCGACAGCGACCTCATCGAGTTTGACATCGTGAAAACTTTTTTCGGAAAACAGGACTGTGGCAGCTTCGAGAACCGCAAGTCGTCTGTCTGTTTTTTTTCGTTGCATCGGGGCGCCTCCGCAGTATTTTCAGCCAACCGGTTTAGCAATGCGCAAACCAAACTGACCGGTCAGTCATATTAGCCGCAGTCGACCGTAAAGTCAATACCAGTCAGCGCGGTTGCCATGTGCCACCACCAGGGGGCTGATTTATTGGTGAAATGATGTTATGCTTTTTACGGCCTGTAATGCCATTGATTTTAATGCTGAAAGAACCGAAAATGCCCATATTACTGCAGATGTTTCTGACCTTTTTCAAAATCGGCATGTTTACCCTCGGCGGGGGTTACGCGATGGTGCCGCTGATTCAGCGCGAAATCGTCGAAAAACGCGGCTGGGTCGAAGAGAGTGAGTTTTTCGAACTTCTGGCGCTGGCACAGTCTTCTCCCGGCCCGATCGCCGTCAATTCATCGATATTCGTCGGCTACAAGGTTGCCGGCGTCACAGGCAGCATTGTCGCCACACTCGGCACCACCCTGCCATCATTTTTCATCATTCTGCTGATTGCCGCCTGGCTGGTCGGCTTTCGCAGCAATCCACACGTCGAGGCCTTTTTCAAAGGCATCAGGCCGGCAGTAGTAGCAATGATCGCCGCACCGCTCTTCTCGCTCAGCCGCGCCATGGGCATCGGCTGGAAAGGCCTGGCGCTTGCCGCTGCCGTTGCCGTGCTGGTTGCCTTTGCCGGGTTCTCGCCGGCAATTCTCATCGGCATCACTGCCATCTGCAGCCTGCTCTACGGAATCTGGCAGAAGCGCCGACAACAGGGAGCCTGAACATGCAGATCTACCTGGACCTTTTCATTGCTTTCTTCAAGATCGGCCTGTTCGGCTTCGGCGGCGGCTACGCCATGTTGCCGCTGATTCAGCACGAAGTGGTCGGCGAACCGCACAAATGGCTGAGCATGGCAGATTTTACCGACATCGTCGCCATCTCGCAGATGACGCCGGGGCCAATCGCGATCAACAGTGCAACTTATGTGGGCTATACCGTCTCGGGCAGTGTCTGGGGCGCCGTCGTTGCAACCTTTGCGGTCTGTCTGCCACCGCTGGTGATCATGCTGTTGATCTCGAAATTCTATCTGAGGTTCCGCGAAAATCACTACATGGAAATGATCTTCGCCGGCCTCAAGCCCGCAATTATCGGCCTGATAACCGCAGCGGCACTGACTTTGATGAATTCACACAACTTTATCGACTACAAAAGTATCGTAATTTTCGTGGCGGTTTTCATTGCCACCCTGTTCAAAATCGACCCGATCAAGCTGATAATAGTGGCCGGCATCAGCGGCATCGTTCTCTATTGAGAAACAGTTTTTCGGGGCATCAGGGTTTTTCGTGCAGCGAATCGAAGCGGGTCTGCTCTTCGTTGAGCGAAAACTCGAAATCAACTTTCGGCAGGCGGCCATCGCCGTCGCGGTAGCGCATCGGACCCTGATTGCAGACGATCAGCAGCAGGCGGTCAAATTTCTTTTCGGGCGGCAGGTTTACGATTTTTTCAAGGCGGTTACCGGCGGTTTTCAGCCACAGCAGTTGCGGTGCCTGACGACCGGCAGAATCGGTCAGGGCAAGACCAAGCCAGAAAATATTGTTCCCTTTTGCATTTTTGGCGGTGACCCCGGAAAACTTCAGCTGCAATTTTGCCGGCTGCTTCTGCAGAGAAAATTCATAACCGGCGGCGGCCCACATGCTGACCTTACCCTTGCCGGTGCCAGAAGCGGTTTTAAAGATGCGGCGCGGCGCAACGGCCGGCTGCTTGTATTTGAGCAGGTTACGGGTAACGAAGGGGCTGAACTTATAAGGGTGCTCGCCCTTGAAAGCGTTGTGAATGAAGGTTGCCGCAGAAAAATCGCGGAAAATTTCATCGAAAAGCAATTTGCCCGAAACTTTCGCCATGGCCTCGACAACGCCTTTGACGCCGGCGGACTTGCCTTTAACGATTTCGCGCACGAGCTTCACGCGGGCGGTGTCGCTCAAAGCCGGGCGACTGAGTAGAAAGTCGATGAACAGAAAAACATGGCCGTAATTCTCGGCACCGCGGGTGTCTTCCCAGTCGAGAAGGTTGCGGTCCGAGGCGGCAAAAAATTCTTCGGCGGTCCAGGGCATGCGCTCAAAAAGCGTTGCGGCGTATTCGGCCATCGCCTCATCGACCCAGAACATCTCGTTCGCATCATTGTGCCAGTGAATCATGTGCTGCAGTTCATGCGCTACCAGGTGCCCCATGAAGTCATTGAGGTCGCCCATGCGGTCTATCGAAAGGTAAAGCATTTCGCGCTCGTTGCTGCCGGGTTCTTTTTCGGCGGTGTATTCATCACCGGGGTAGAAAAAGCCGTCGCAGCCCTGCATGCCACCAAGGAGCAGAAGAGTGATACGCGGGTCGCCGTCGATACCGGGTTTCCATTCTGAGCCGAAAGTTGCGGTCGTCTGCGGGTATATGCGCTGGTCAAACATTTGCGCGACTTTTTTCAGTTTCGCCTCATCGATACGCCGACCCTTTTCAAGATAAACGTAGCAATGCCGGCCAATTACCTTCAACAAGGCCTTTACCGGCTTCTTTTTGTCGCCGCCGGTCTTGTCGACCTGAAAAGTTTCTTCCTGGCCGATTTCGGGCGCCGGACGGTCAGCAAAGCTGATGTCGCCGTGCAGACGACGCAGAGCTTCATCACGGGTTTCGCGACTGAACTTTTCAGCCAGCTCACGGGCTTTGGCCCTGAAACGCGACGAACCCGATATAAGCCTGACCGGCCTGGCCTGATTCTGTTCAGAGTCTTCGTAACCGGCAGCAGCAATTTCAGTCGTTACTGCGGTGTCTATTGCATGACCGGGGGTTACGGCCACTTCCGGCGAAATTTGCGCGAAAAGACCGGCACCACTGCAGCATAGCGCCAGAAGCACTGCCAGAAAAGGTTTAACCGCTGTTTTCAGTTGGGTTGAATGATTGAGCATATTTTTTAATTATAAGAATCAAACCCGCATGCGGCAATACCCTGACGACGAGATCTTGTGACACTGGGATACTAAAATACTCAGATTATTAACTACCGGTTTGTCAGCATTGAACGTGTAAAATCAATGTTTTGAATGTCATCCCGGCATTATCCCCGGAGGGGGGAAGCATGTCTCGAAACCGCTTAAGACAAGCACTGATTCATATTGTGGAAGTGAGCCAGGCCCATTATTGATAACTGAAAATAAAAGCAAAGCATTCATCTGCATTCATCTGCATTCATCCGTGTTTATCCGTGTTTATCCGTGGCTATCTATTGTTTTCTGTGGCCGGGGAATGAAAGAGCCGCCCCGTACAATCGAGGCGGCTCCTGGAAAGATCGTGGGTTACTGATTATTCAGAAAATTCGGCGACTTTGATGGCGGCAAGTGGGTATTTCGGCGGATTTGCGGGAAGCAGTTCGCCTTTAACCTTCACGGTTTTGCCGGCCATTTCTTCGAGTTTCTTGAACAGATCTTTGCTGTCTTTGCTGGGGATCAGTCTGTAGACGGTTTCGCCAACTTTAAGGGTGACTTTTTTATGTTTTTCGCCTTCGCCGGGTTCGGCCACTTCGATAACACCAGAGGTTTCGATGGCTTCGAGGGCCTTCTTTTCGCCTTCAGCTGGTTTGGCAGCTTCTTCGACAACGGCCGGTGTCGGCTGAGTTGCATCGACTACGGGAGCGGCGGCAGGAGCCGGAGCTTCTTCAGCGCGCAGGCTGATACCAAAACCGAGAACCATGAATACTGCGAGGGCAAGACCAAAAAGTTTTCTCATTGTTACGAATCTCCTTAAATAGAAAATCCAGAAATCACAAGCGCGATTATACTGCTAACGCCCCAATTTACAAACTTTTTTCGTTCACCGGCTTCAGCAAAGCACTGGCAAACAGTTTCTTCTTTGCAACAATCCTGTTTCGGCATGTGTATCGCTGTCACCATTTCAGCGCCGTGGCGGCTGACAGTGGTCGTCACATATGAGTTCAAAAATCACCAGCTGGCGCCGCTGGGATGACGAAAAAAAACAGCCCCGGATGGGGCTGTTTTCAGCTGTTTCTTTTAACTGGTTCAGCGGCCGTTGCTGAAGGTTCTTTCGCGCTGCTGGCGTTTTGGCGCCGACTGGCCACCTTTTTTGGCCGGAACCGGCCAGGCGGCCTTGCGCTCTTTTACTGACTTTTCAGTATTCGCGGGTTTTGCGAAACGGTCACTCTGACCGGCTTTGCCGGTACCACGAAATTTGCGGGTTTTATCGGTTTTTTCGTTGTTGTCGCTGCGGGCCGGGCGGTCACGGCGCTCTTCGCCAGCTTCTCGGGCCGGCTTTTCACTGCGGCGCGGGCGATCATGGCGTTCTTCAGCGGCTTCGCGTTCGAGTTTTTCGGAACGGCGGGCGCGGGTCGGGCGTTCTGAGTGTTCAGAACCTTCTGACTGGCGGCGGTTTTCGGCAAGCAGCTGGCGGCTCGGGAACGGGGCCGGGCGAGTACCACGGCGCGGGGTCTGTTCTTCGCTGACAGCGGTAGTTTCGCGCTGACCGTTATCGAGAGAAATTTCAAGCTGGCGTTTGCAGATCCAGGCGGTTTTCAGTTTGCGGATCATTTCTTCGGGCATACCAAGGGGCAGATCGACAGTGCTGAATTCGTCGTAGAGTCTGATGCGGCCAATATATTTGCTGGCCATGCCGGTTTCGCCTGAAATGGCGCCGACAATGTGACCGGGCTGAACGCCGTGCATTTTGCCGACTTCAATGCGATATCTTTCCATGCCTTCTTCCTGGGACTCGTCATCGCGGCGGGCGCCACGACCACGGCTGGCCGGTGCTTTGCGACCAAAGGTTTCGGGAACAAATTCACGCATCGATGTATTCTCAGTGCGGTGATGCTCGGGCTTAACCTGCAGCAGCAGAGGTTTGTCACCCTGATACATGCGGGCGGTGGCAGCGGCGATTTCTATCGGGTCAGCCTGGTTTTCAGTGCAGAACTGCTGGACGAGATCTTTGAACAGCTGCAGGTCGGGGCTGCTCATCGCTTCTTTGATTCTGTTTTTGAAGGCTTCCATGCGCTTCTGATTGATGAAATCAGCGGTCGGCAGCTTCATCGGCGCGATGGTCTGACGGGTAGCTCTTTCGATAATCTCCAGCAGGCGGCGCTGACGGGGTGAAATGAAAATGATGGCTTCGCCACTGCGACCGGCGCGGCCGGTGCGACCAATGCGATGCACGTAAGTTTCGGGGTCATGCGGCGCATCATAGTTGATAACATGGCTGATGCGGTCGACATCGAGGCCGCGGGCGGCCACGTCGGTAGCGACGATAATGTTGAGTTTGCCACCCTTGAGCTGCTCGATAATGCGTTCACGCTGATTCTGCGGAATATCACCGTTCAGCGCGGCGGCGGCAAAACCGCGACCGACAAGCTGTTCAGCAACTTCGATAGTATCGATCTTGGTTTTAACGAAGATCAGAATTGCATCATAGGGTTCGGCTTCGAGAATACGTGACAGGGCGTCGAGTTTGTTAATACCGGTAACCTGCCAGAAACGCTGGCGGGTTGATTCGACAGTCGCGGTTTTTTCTCTGATCGTTATTTCTTCGGGCTTATTGAGAAAGCGGCGCGAAATGGCACGGATATCAGGCGGCATGGTGGCCGAAAACAGGGCGATCTGCCGATCCTGAGGGGCCCGTTCGAGAATCCATTCAACGTCTTCTTTGAAACCCATGCGCAGCATTTCATCGGCTTCGTCGAGCACGAGAATGCGTACGGCATCGAGATTGAGGGTGCCGCGTTCAATGTGGTCCATGACACGGCCCGGGGTGCCGACAACAATGTGCACGCCGCGGCTGAGAGAGCGCAGCTGGCCGCCGTATTCCTGGCCACCGTAAACGGCGAGGGTCTTCAGACCTTTGAGGTGTGAAGAATATTTTTTGAACGATTCGCAGACCTGCAGAGCCAGTTCGCGGGTCGGTGCCAGAATGAGAGCCTGGGGCTCGTGGCGGTCGACTTCGATCTGTTCGAGCACGGGAAGTGCGAAAGCAGCGGTTTTGCCGGTACCGGTCTGGGCCTGGCCGACGACGTCGCTGCCGGTCATCAGAACCGGAATCATGGCTGCCTGAATCGGCGTCGGGTTTTCGTAACCAGAATCGGTAAGAGCTTTGAGAATCTGCTCAGAAAGGCCTAAATTGGCAAAACCGTTGTTGTTGAGTTCTAATTCGTTAGACATTTAAAGTGTGTTCCTTTGCATTGATAGAGCCGAAAAAACCAATCAGCGAATAAACCGATCTCTGCTACTGATAGTTTTGCAGACGCAAAAGCCGCTGTGTAAAGCAGTAAGCTCCACAGAGACAGACATCGTCTGTTTGAATCGGTGCAGATGCCCCAGCTGAACGATACTGGTATTTTCACGCACAGGCCGCATAAATCGGCGCGGAAACCGGCCACCATGACCGGCAGAAAACCCTGTGCATTTTCGCCCAACCCCACGGGCATACGCAAAGGGTACATACTAGGATATCATAAAAGTGATTAAAGCGCCAGCTATCTTTAGTATTTTTTTTAAAATCTTTTAAGAAGCGGACCGAAAGCACGCACTAATTGTTGAGATATCGGGTGCAAGTCGTTAGAATGATTACAGGAACAACAAAACAATGCAGATAACCAAAGAACGTTTTCTGATGATGGTGGGGGCAATGGTGCTGCTGGCCGGCTTTCTGGCCTGGCAGGTTCAGGGAATTCCTGAAAATGAAATCGGCAGCGCCGATACCTTCTATCTCATCGGTACAATTTTTATAATCGGCATGCTGCTGCGCCTCGAAGCATTCACTGCGGCACTTGCAGTCGTTTACGCCAGCTCACTGCTGTTCTGCTTTTTTTATCTGTTTGTGGCACCGGTTGAAGCGCCGATCGTCATGTTTCTCTTCTTCTGGCCGGCGATGCTCTGGCAGAAGCGTCAGATTGAATTCTGGCAGCTGACCCTGATCGGTGCCGCCCTGATTGCGATGAGCTGGAAGGCTCTCGGCCGGCCGGCAATTCTAGTTCTTCTCGCACCAACCTGTCAGATACTGGCCATTCGCCTGACTGGCGGCGTACAGACAAGGTTCTCACACGAGAATGCCAATATGGGCCTCAACCTCAGTCATAAGCAGAAGCAGGCAATGAAAGCACGCAAAGACGACAAGCTCGACTGGTGGGAAACGATACGCCCCGAAGTCGAAGCGTTTCCGCTGCGAATGCAGGAAGCCTGGCAGGATTTCACCGGTAATTCGCCGCGCCGAAATATGACCGGCACCGGTATCGCCGACATGAAACTGCTACAGTTGCAGAACGCCGGCAAAATGTCGCAGGCACTGACCGGCATAAAGAAGCGCGACAGCAACTTTGCACCTGATTCCTTTATCAAACGCGTCGAAAAAATCTTCTGGAAGGTGCAAAGCGCCTGGTATGACCAGAAAATCGACACAATCCAGCATCTCGTTTCTGACGCACTCTTTGAGCAGTTCAAATGCCAGGTCGAAGAACAGAAAGAGGCCGGCATAAGATTCAGACATAACAACATGACCATTTACGAGGCGAGAATCGCGCAGGTGAATTGCGACAACAGCTTCGACGTCATTCATGTTTTTATCAGGGCCTCTTCGGCCGATGCAATGATCGACCTGACCACCGGCGAAACCCTGGCGAAGAACGAAGATAACCGGCTTTTCAGCGAATACTGGACCTTCATCCGTCGCCCGTCGGCAAAAACCCTGGCAAAGCCCGGCCTGCTCGAAGGCGCCTGCCCGAACTGCGGTACTCCGATCAAGATCGGTCAGGCGACAATCTGTGAATCTTGCGGTTCATATATCAGATCAGGTCATTACGACTGGGTTCTCTCGCAGATCACCCAGGCCAGCGAATGGGAATACTCGGAGCCTTCGCTGATTACCGACTGGCAGGCGATGAAAAAAGCCGACCCCGACTTCAATATTCAGCAGATCAACGACCGCAGCGGCGTCATTTTCTGGATGCTGCGCCAGGCAGAGCGCAAGCGCTCGGTCGACCCGGTACGCCGTTTCTCAACCGGTGCTTATTGTGAATTTTATCAGGGCATCCAGGCCGAAACAGCCGGAATCGGCAGCAAATTTACCGAAAACATCGCTCTCGGCTCGATCAGCCTCAAGGGCTTCAAATTCAACCCCCACTGGAACAAACTCTACGTTCTCGTCGTCTGGAGCGGCGTGCCGGTCGCCCGCAACGTCGCCGGCAAAGTCGTCGAAGGCCGACGCATCAGCAAAGTCGTGCGCGAAGTTCTCGTTCTCGGGCGACGCAGCGGCGTTAAAACCGGCCTGCAGAACACGCTCAGCAGCGCTCACTGCCCGAACTGCGGCGGGCCACTGCTGTCGGCCTTTGCGGTCAACTGCAGCTACTGCAATACAATACTCAATGAAGGCAGCAACAGCTGGGTTCTTGAACGGGTGACCTCAGAAGCCGACACCGAATATCTCAATATGCTAGAACACCGCCGCACCGAAAAAATAGAAGAAGAAGATGATTCTGTGCGCTCGGCGCGGGACGTGGTGACAATCATGGCCCACCTGCTGCTTGCCGACGGTAAAACCGAAGTATCCGAACTGAACCTGCTCGAAAAAATAGCAGAGACCTACGGCATCAGCGAGTCAGACCTCAACTCGATCATCTGGAACCTGAAGCAGGGCGAAATTTATATTCCGGCGCCGGCCAACAACAAGGAAGCCTGGAATCTGCTGCTGTCGGCAACGCGCATGGCCCTTGCCGACGATATTCTTACACCGTCTGAGGAACGCGAACTTGAAATTCTGGCACAGCACCTGGGCTACTCGAAGGCAGACCTGCAGCGTGCCATCAAGGCTGAAAAGGTAAGAAAATTCAACGAAGACCAGGAAAACCAGCGTCGGGCAAATATTGCAAAACTTAATGCTGAAATGCAGCAGGTCAAACTCAAAGAAGACGCCGAAAACCTCGACCACTCAGACGACTGAGCCCTTCAAAAATGTTTTATTTACGGCGGTAGCCGCACTTGCACTGCTTTTTGGTGCCGAGCACGCGGGCGCAGTCAGGGCAAAATTTACTCATCTTGCTCTCAAGCTTCTCTTCGAGCTCTTTTTGCTTGCGCTGAGCTTCGAGCTTGCGGGCCATTTCGAGAAATGCAGCATTTTCGGCCGGTGAGGCGGTGTCTTCCACAAGTTCCTGAAATTTTTCGGCATAATCAGGGTTTTCCTGCAGATAGACCTCGAAGGCCTGTTGTACATTCAAATCTTTGCGCCAGAGGTGCTCGTATGGATAAATAGGCTCTTCTTCAAGTTTTTCTTCGCAGAGGGCGATGAATTTGTCTTCCCATGCTTCATACGGTTCGCGTTTAACGGCCATGCTGCTGTTTACCTGCCTGTTCCGAATTTAAAAAGCTCGTCTTTATTGCTGCCGGGAAAAATTTTCTTTTCAAGCTTCTGTAACCGGTCGAGGTGACTGGTAAAGCCATGCCTTATGCAGGCTACTTCAGATTTGAAATGCTCAGAAGCGGTTTCGATCAACCTTTCAGCGGCACGCTCGCCCATTCCCTGCTCGAAATTGCGCAGGGCGGTAATAGCGTAACGCGGTGCAACCCGCCCCTCCCTGACCTCCGCCAGAGCTTCTTTTATCTGCTGTTGAACGACTTCGAGAGTTCTGGCGCTTACTTTGCCCGGGCGCCAGTTCTGCGGGAAATCGGCGATATCATCGAGAATTCTCGCGAAAACGCCCGCATGAGCTTCTTCTTCAGCGACAAAATCTTCAAAATCATCTTTAAAATCAGGAAAAAGGCGGGCACATTCGCGATACATATCCGCGATAAGAAGTTCGTTCTGATGTAAGAGCTCGACAATCTTTAAAATTTCCATTAAGCCTCCGCAGCAGCAGAAAAATTATAATCTTTTTTTCCAAATTTGCCAAAAATCGCCGCAAAATCGCTAAGAATCAGCATCGACAAGATTTCCCGCTCTGCAGTAAATTTCCGCTGCATTCAGCATCAGCAAAGGAAGCAGATGATAACACTCTATCACAAGGTTCAAAAGATCGAAAGCCTGCAGAAGTCCATAGACAAAGACACAAGAATATTCAAACTGAGTGCCGGCATCGATTGCGAAAAACACTGCGCCGAATGCTGCCGTTACCATGACATCAACGCCACACCGCTCGAGTTTCTGCCGTTTGCCTGGCATGCCTGCAGACTTGGGCAACTCGACCAGTGGTTTGATCAGCTCGAAAAGAACGAAGGCCGCCAGTGCATTTTTACAAAGCTTATAGACAGCAGCTGGGGTTGCAGTATCTACCCGGCCCGCGGCTTTATCTGCAGGTTATTCGGCTTCGCTGCAACCACCGATAAAAACGGACACCCGGCTTACGGCGCCTGCCGCATTCTCAAACAAAAGCAACCTGATAAAGTCGCCAAAGCCGGGGAATTTATCGCCCGCGGGGGCCGGGTTCCGGTCATGGCCAGCTATTACCGCCAGCTGGCCGCCATCGACCCGACGCTCGGTACACAATTTGTGCCGATCAACGATGCCATAAAAAAAGCCCTCGAAATCGTCTACTTTCACCTGCACTACCGAGAAGCCGCCTGAGCCTTTAAATGCGGCCGCCTGGCAACATCTGCAGCAACATACATGCGTGTGTGCGAAATCATTGATTACCGGCTCGAATACTGAAAGAGTCTCAAGACAGTTTGCAGCCAGAGAAAAAATCAGTTATTAGTGGCACCTTCAGGGTATTTTACGGCGCCGTTCTGTTTTAAAAGCTCTGCAATAGCAGTGTTACCGCTCTTTTCAGCCCAGAAAAGCGGTGAACGCCGAAAAGTCCCATCTCTGACGTTGGTAAGCGCGTTAACATCAGCACCGGCAGTAATCAGAGCAGCGGCGGCCTCCAGACTATTTGCCTGAGCTGCCAGATGCAGCGCTGTGGACTCTGAAGGGCCGTCTGCCTGGCTGTCAAAGCCTCTCACATCAACATTCAGGCCGGCGCGAACCAGAAGAGAGACAGCACCGGCATTATTCTGCGTTGCGCAGTAATGAAGTGCCGTCATATTCATACTGTCGCGGGCATCGAGTTTTGCGCCACCGTCGATAAGAGCCTGCACCACTTCGTTCACCTTAAAACTTACAGCCCGCATCAAATAGGTCCGACCACTGGAATCACGCCAGTCAAGATCAATTCCGGCAGCGATCAGTCTTTTGACCTCAGCGACATTGCCAGCATCGATAGCGGCATTCATTTCTCCCGGAGTGGCAACGGTTCCTGTTCCTGTAGAGGTTGAAGTGCCGGTCGAGGTGCTGGTCGAAGTGCTGGTTGAGGTGCCGGTCGAAGTGCTGGTTGAAGTGCTGGTCGAGGTGCTGGTTGAGGTGCCGGTTGAGGTGCTGGTTGAAGTGCTGGTCGAAGTGCTGGTTGAAGTGCCGGTCGAGGTGCCGGTCGAGGTGCTGGTCGAAGTGCTGGTCGAAGTGCTGGTTGAGGTGCTGGTCGAAGTGCCGGTAGTTGCAGGCGGGAGCTTTACGCAGTCTATTATTTTGATATTGATGGCAACACCGGTAATTTTGCCCATTAAAATTCGCAGCAGACCGTCAATAATGCCATTGATCTTCTGCAGACGTTCTGTATCACTGGCAATTTCAACTGTTGCTGAAGCATCACCAGGAATCGTAACGGTTTCGACAAAAGCTGCATTACCGGGATCTGCTATCATTTCCCCGTTGTCAGATCCGGCAGGACTGGCAGGCATTTCATCGCCAACCAAAGCAGAAGAATCATTCGCCTGATATATAGTATCGAGATAACTCTCGCTCTGCCCAGAAACCATGAAAACGCAACAGTAAAAAAAGCAAACCGTCAGAATCAGAATCTTGCTGCGCATACGTTCCTCCGGGATCACTGTCTTTTTTAATTATACAGTATTCCGCCGTTTTTTGCCCCCGGTCAAACGGTACCTCATAAAAAGTTATCAATACTGCGGCAGATAATCAGGCGCTTCATTTTAAATTCTTCGGTATTGCCATTCTTTTTCGGGGTAGCAACCGAGAGCTCGACCCACATGCCCGCCTTTTCTGGCGAGGCAGGGCCACCGGCAAAGGTTACGTGCCTGAATGACAGTTTAACGGCAAGGCCTTTGCAGTAAAGATATTTCTGTTCGCCGGCGGGGGCGTCGAGCTTGCGTTCGATGCCTTCCGGCAGCAGGTTGTAAATTATTCTGCCTTCGCCTTCGGGTGTGAGAATCTTCCAGCGGGCTACCTTGTCAGCGATACCCGGCGCCGGGTCCTCAATCTGAAAAGCACGCAGCAGGTCGTATTCAATCTGCGACATCAGCACCGCAGTGGCTTCCATGTTCGTCAGATGCGCCATACCCTTCGTCGAACCGCGCACACCGGCGTTGAAAAGATGAATCACACTGCCGATTAAAAGTGTGACAATGAACGAAGCAATGCTGATCTCGACAAGGGTTATGCCGCGGCGTTTGTTCTGACTCATTTTGCCACCAGCCCGGCGACCTTGATTTCGCGTGCCGATTCGCTGGCCTCTTTCCATTTGACGCGAACGGTCAGAATTTTGTAGGCATGCGGCCAGTTGGCCGGTGCCTGCTCAAAAACCTCGATAGTGCGCAGATAAACGTCTTCGGTAACACTGATATCGCACACAGTGCCATTGGCCGGCACTTCCAGATTTTTAACAGTGCGGGCCGGCCCCGGGGTCAGAAAAGCGTGATCATAGGGAAGCGAGTAAGCGTAAGCGAGCAGATTTGTCGCATGCTGCTGCGCGAGAATGTCGTTGCGGTTCTGCACGGTACCGCTGCTGCTCTGGTTCAGCATGCGAAAAATCGGTGAAATAAGAAAGCCCAGGCAGATTATCGCAAAGGAAATCTCGACAAATGAAAAGCCTCTGCTGCCAGAAACGCAATTCCGGCGCAATAATCCTGGCTTCTTCACTGGCCCTGATTTACCAGTGTTTTTTAATGATTTTTTTTCTAACATTTTATTCAACCAGCTGCGGAGCATCTTTGAGACTGAACATCAGCAGTTCCTGTTCTGAACCGGCTGCAGACGGCTGACCCGGCAGCGCGGCAAGTCTGCGGTCGTAGGCAATTTCGACGCCACGCGCAGCCGCGGTATTGAGCGATCCGCCGGCAATCGTGCGCATCGCGACGCTGCCCTTGATTTTTATCGTATTGCTGCCGCTGTTTCCCGGGAATTTAACCTGACCTTTGCCGGCGGTACCACAGGCGGCAAGGGCGACTTCAAGCTCACCGCCCAGAGTGCTGTCGATGGTGATGTTGCCATCGAGAGTCACGAGATTGAGCAGAAAGGCGCCGCCATCGGATCTTATCGCACTTTTGATGTCGATATCACCCTGCTCGACGATGATGCCTCCGTGGCTGTCAAGACGCAGCGGCTTGTCGATCGACAGGTTTTCTTTCGTTTTAACGAGAACCCAGCCATTGAGGTCGAGCTTGTCTTTCTGCAGCAGGCCGCGCTGCTCAAGGGCTGCCAGCAGAGTCTGGCCCTTTGCGAGCTCGATAACCCGGCTGCAGCGGTTTCCCGGAATCTGCAAACGTTCGGCAGTAAGAAACTCACCCATTTTCTTCAGGTCGCCGACCCCGGAATAAATATCGTCGTAAGGAGCCGGAACCTTGTGGGCCCGGCCATTGGTGACCGCCTTGCCGTTCGCGAATTCCGCGAGCGGGTCGCCACCGGGTATCGCGCCGGTATCGAGAGGATGCGCCGCCTTGAAATTGGTGATTATATAGGCCAGAGCGCGGTTGAACGGCACTTCGATCAGGCAGCTGGCAAAGTCAGAGTTGTAACGACTGCGACTCAGACTGCCGTTCGCTTTCTGATACTGGCTCATAAAGTAGCTGATATCGAAAACTTCGCTCTGACCGCTTGTATAATCGGCGAATTTGTCGTCATTGTTGACGTATGGCAGCGGCCCGAAATTTTCGCTGCTTTCGCGGTAGGCTCTGGCACAGAGGGTGCGCGCCATGACATCGCCAAGAACGAGTGTCGGTGATTTTTCCTGGTCGGTGCCATTGAGCCTGAAAATAGAGCTCGCTTTCGACATTTCATCGAAACCGTCTTTTATCAGTTCCCACCAGAAGATCGTCGAGTCATCGCTGACATCGTTGCACAGGCCGGTTTCCCAGTTCATCAGGGCCAGCGGCCCAATGAACGAAGTCGTGTAAAGTCCGTCGCCACGGCCCTCTGCAAAAAGATGAAAACCTTCGCCGTATTTGCCTGGCTCGTTCCAGCCGCGGGCAATGCCGAGATTGAGGCGGCCGCCACCAAGATATACCAGGCCGCGCCCGGAACTGATTATGCCGTCGAAACGCTCCGGAAACTTGGCATCACCGCCGCCATTGTCGAGCACCCATGGTTTGAACTGGCACGAAGGCAGCAGATTGCCCTGAGCATTGGTTTCGACCTTATTGAACCGGTCGGGCCCTTCACCGGCCACCGCATCTTCGACATAAAGCGAGAAGCGGCTCAAAACCGGCATCAGATTGGCGACCACCTTTATATTTGCTGTATAAAGGTAATCTTCGGTTATTTTTTCTTTTGTGCCTGGCTGCTGATAAGAAATAAGAATCGGCAGGCGCACCACCCCGATTTTTTCGCGTGGGTATGCGGCAAGACAGGGCTTGAAGTCGCCTTTGCGCAGCTGCCAGCTGATTTCCCATGAAAGATCGCGCAGTTCGCTGTTGGCTTCCGCCAGCTTCGCAACAAGCGCCCGACCCGGCTCGATGAAGCTGATTTTTTCGGTTACTTCCCGATCCATTTCAGAAAGGGGCAATGACAACCGGTTTACCAGCCGGCTGTCTTTCTGTTTTAGGTCTTTCTGGCTGAGCTGATGACAAGCGAGAGTTGCCAGCGCCGCCGAAAATTCGCGCGCCAGCAGCACCCGATTCAGTTTTTTTGTGGCATACTGCCTGCTGGTCGAGTATCTGATAAAAGCACCAAACGCGACCAGCAGCGCCATAAAAATGCCGGCAATGACCACGGCAACGCTGCCACGCCGGCAACGAAGCTCAGTCAGAAGAATTTCCATGCCAGATTCGCCCTTCACTCAATCATTGAAACCTGCAATACGTTTTTTACGGCTTCCCCGGCTGGCCGGGCCTCTTGTCAGCGCGTTTGCAATGTTTCCCGGCCTTTGTCAGGCAGCGATTACCGGGTTGACGGGTCGACGTTCTGCAGAGTCGGCAGAAACCTTTTCGTGGCTTCGAGATCGGCCTTCTGATCATCGACTTCGACCGATTCAGTGACTTTGATATAAGCCGAATGCACGTAAACGCCGGTCTGAGAACCGACGTTGACCTTATACCAGTTGCCACTGATCGACAGAATCTGCACCACAGTACCCTTCGGCACCGTAGTGACGATCGAGTAACTGGTACCCGGGCCAGTGCGCACGTTAAGCCCGATTTCGGCGGTCACTTCGCCTTTCGAGGGCATGCGGTAGGCAAAAGAGGCCCCCGCCACGAGGGCGAAGGCCAGAACGGCTATCAGTAGACGTTTAATCATATTTTCCCCTTTTTTCAGGGCAGTTTTGCCGGAACCACGCTGAAGCTGCCCTCTGGGGCCTTATTATAGTCGGCGGCCCCGAGCCACACCTCGTCAAATCCCTGATGGTCAATGAAACGGTTCATGGCAATCGGCGGAGTCAAATCGCCAGATGTCTTGACCTTGCCGTCAAACCCGAGCCTGGCGACAACGAATTTGCCTTCAAAGCCGGTTGCCGGGGTGTAGGTAAGAACGATTTCTTCTTTTGCCTCGTCAACCCACCAGAGTTCTGGATTCATGTGTTCGGGCAGGTCAAGTTCGATTTCTTTCTCGATGGCGCCCTGCAGGTTCTGCAGAACCAGGAACGAACGGTTGTTTTCAGACTCATAGAACATGCGATAGAGCTTGTCATCAGCGCCAACCGCCATGCCTGACCATTCCCAGTTGGCTTCATTCACCAGCTTCTGTTCGGCGTCAAAAACGAAAATACACTGGGCGCCTTTGTCAGCGACGAAAATGTGGCCGTTGCGGCCAACTTCGATTCTGAACGGCTGCACAAATTTTTCGTGTTTGAATTCGCCGAGCTTTTTGCCATCGACGGCATACTGCAGCAGGCGGTTATTCATCAGATCAATAAACCAGAAAGATGTCAGGGTGCCGGCTTCATTGAAAACCGGTGCGAAGTCTTCGATCATCACTTCGAGGTTTGGGGAATTGGTCGCCAGATCGGCAGGAGGCGGCGCGGGCGGTGAAGCCAGCAGCGAGAACTCAGACTGCAGGCCCTTTTCCTTGCCGAGTTTGAGAAGCTTGCCACCGGTACTGTCGACAACCCAGATGTGATCATCGGCGAGCCGGAAAGCTTTTGGGCCAAGCGGCACTGGTTCTTCGATGCCGGGGTAATTGTTACCGTTTATAAAACCGACTTTACCGGCGCCTTCACCGTATGGAAGGTTTACCTGAGCGGAGGCGGTGAGAGCGACACATGCAAACAGTGATGCAATGATGATAGAACCTGATCTCATTTTTCAGCAACCTTTCGTAATCATACTTTGCGCAGAACTCTGCAGACCGGTGAGTAGGTGGCTGAATGCAGAGACGGGCGTTTGATCGAAGAGGAGTTACTCATGGCCTGAGCAGTGTTACCGCTGGTCATGATGATACCGATGTGGGTGTCGTTATCCATGACGCCGTCACCAGTGCGATCGTAGGTTTTCCAGGTGATGACGTCGCCGGCGCGGTATGGCGGCACCCTGACTTCCTGCCAGCCGAGGCTCTTGAGCTTCGGAACGGTGGCCAGAACGCCGAGCTGAATGCCGGTGTTGACACCGGCAGCCATCAGAGCGGTGGTAACAACCTGGGCGCAGCCAAGTGAACCGCCCTGGGTCAGCGGATGATACGGGAACGAGCGTGGCGTCTGGTATTTAGTTACCAGATTGCGGGCAGCGGCGACGACCTTGGCGGCAGTGCTGCCAGAACCCGGCACGTCGAGAATCGGGGTCGAGCCACCGGCTGAAGCGGCGGGTGGGTTGCTGTTGCGCGAAGAAGCGACGTATCTTGAGTGAATGTAGCGTGTCTGGCCGTTGTGCGAGATTTTATACCAGTCCCCGTCGCGGCCAATGATCTTGACCTTGTCGTTGTTATGGAACCAGCCGACGATCTGGCCCCAGGGGCCAGTGCGGATATTGAGTGAGGTGTTCACCCGGACAAAAGCCTCGCCATCAGGGAGCACGGCGCCGCCGCTCTTCGAGCCTGCCTCATCGGCTTTAGCGCTTGTAGCACTTACAGAGCCAGAAGGTTTATCGCCGGCATCGTGGCCTTTGAGGGTTTCGTTAAAATTCATGGCCATCAGCGAACCGCCAAAAAGCACAAGAACAGCACAGCTGAGAACTTTGATACGTTTCATCGTCTCTCTCCTTGAGTCATTTTTTGATCTGCAAGTAAAGAAGGCAGCCGCAGAATAAACAGCCTGCAGCCCAACCCAATCATTTAACTCACGACTATTATACCGCTAACTTTAAGAAAAGTTTAAAAAATGTACCCTGTCGGGTTCTGTTCAGTTTCAGCTTCATGGCAGTGACAGAAAAATGCATTCTGGCGCAACTGCGATACTTATCACAAATATCTTTGCCGGAAGCCTCTGGTTGCAAATTTTAACTTGCAACCGTATTCTGCAGACTTCACCGCCACCTTTAAATGAATCAGTTCTCACCTGCCACAGCGCTTGTGAAAAAAATAACTTTACTGAATTTTTTGTTTTTTATCGCCGTACACGGCATTTTGTCGAATCCAGAAGTCTTTGTTTGTCCGAGTTTGTTGCTTGTCGTCGCGAAAAAAATCGTTAACAAAACATCATCTTTGTTCGAAAAGGGTTATGGATTTGTTTGCCTCCTTATTTTTCAGTCCGGGACCAGTTCCCGGATTTTTTGTTTTAGCGCCAGGATGGCGCTACACATGCGGAGGCCATGGAGGGCCGGGAGTCGTGTTGCGCATACAGCGATGGCGCTACACACGCGGAGGCCATGGATGGCCGAGAGTCGCGGAAACCAGGAATCTTTATTTACGCCTGCAGTTGACCATACAACATATAAGCTGTATAAATAATATATGACAGGAAAACAGGTAGTAAAAATAATGCAGCAGGCATGGCTGGCGGATAGATAGAATATCAGGCTCGCATCATATCATGGTGAAAGAAGGTTTGCGATCGGTGCCGGTTCCTGTTCATGGCTCGGTCGATCTGGGCGTGTGGGCAATTAAAATACTTAAGGAAGCCGGGATAAAGGTGTAACTTATGAAATATTACTGCAGAATCGAGCTCGAAGATGGCCTGTATGGCGTCACGTTTCCTGATTTTCCGAATATTATAACGGTAGGGAAAGATATTGACGAGGCACTGGCCATGGCTCACGAAGCTCTTAATGACGCGCTGGCCTGTGACGTATCACGCGGCATGCCTCTGCCGAAGCCGACAAGCGCAAAAAAAGGCTGGTATCCGGTTGAGGTTCTGCCACATATTTTAATTGCGTGGCAGATACGCGAACTCAGGGGCAAGCTGTCGCAATCCGAAATAGCGCAGCGCATGGGGCTTAGTTATCAGGCATACCAGCGCCTTGAGAATCCGGTCAAGAGCAATCCAACGATCAAAACACTCGAAAGAATAGCAAAAGTGATGGGCAAACAGCTGTCTATACAGCTTGTGTAGTCATCGACCAGCGAGATAATATTCGCCCAGCTTTTATAAAGTCTGGCCATAGTTGCGGTTAATTTTTTCAAGAGAACGGAACACATCGCTCTCCGCAGTTTCCTGAGGCGTTGGCGAAAGGGGTACCTCATACCGGGGTTGTATTTACAATGTTGTTACCAGTCAAGAACCGAAGGCGACTGCTCGCTTTGCTCGACCAGAACCGCAGTTTAGCAGACTTAAAATTATTGCCGGGGTTATGGTTTGAAAAATACGCCAGCGGGTCGATAGGTAATCTGGTCTGAAACTTATCATTCTGGAAGTGCCTCGCCATGGAAAAAACCTCTCTCGATTTTCTGCTCAAGCTGCTCTCGACACCATCACCCTCTGGTTCTGAACATCGCCTGCAGCGGGTCTGGCTCGACTATGTCAAAAAATTTGCGGCAGTTGAAACCGATCATTCCGGAAACGCGGTCGGCATTCTGAACCCCGGCGCCCCCTTCAAAGTGCTGCTAGCCGGGCACAGTGACGAAATCGGCATGATGGTCAACCGGGTCGACGAGAAAGGTTTTGTCTATTTCAATCAGGCCGGTGGCATCAACGCGCTGCTGCTGCCTGGGCTCAAAGTCGAGATTCTTGGTTATTCCGGCAAAACGGTAAAAGGCGTTATCGGTTTCAATCGCAAAAGCAACGGCGATACGCCACCAAAGACAAAATGTGAAGACTTTTTCATCGACTGCGGCTTCAGCAGTGGTGAAGAACTGAAAAAACTCATCAGGGTCGGCGACTACATTCTCTACCGCAGCGAACCCGAACTTCTCAACGGCGACCGGGTTGTCTGCAAGGGCCTCGACAACAAGACCGGCTCGTTCATCGTCGCTGAAACCCTGAAAAAACTCAGCAAAAAGAAACTTAAAGTCGCGGTGTATGCCGTCAGCACCACCGGCGAAGAAACCAACATGCGCGGGGCCCACTGCGCCGGCGCCAGAATCAAACCCGACATGGCAATCGCCTGTGACGTCACCTTCAATACCGACACGCCCGGCGAAGCTCTCAAACAGGCCGAAGTATCACTGGAAAAGGGCCCGGCTCTCTCGGTCGGCAGCCCGATCAATGTCAAAATCAACGAACTGCTCGAAAAAGCCGCAAAAAAGCTGAAAATGCAGATCCAGCTGGAGCTGACTCCGGCAAGAACCAGCACTGACGCTGACAAAATCATGTTCAGCGGTGAGGGCGTGCCGGTGGCACTCGTTTCGCTGCCGCTGCGCTACATGCATTCACCGGTCGAAATGGGCTCATTGAAAGACATGGACCAGATCATCGACCTGCTCGCCGAAACCATCGCCGCTCTCACCGGCAAAGAAGACCTGCGCCCGATTCTGCCGTAAAACCCTGATTTTTCAAGTCAATCAGCCGCCTGTACAGTTTTAACAACTTCACAGGCGGTTTTTTCGTTTATGGATTGATGCAAAGGGCTATTCGGTCGCGCTGTAGCGGTGTTTTTCGATCAGCTGATACAGGTGTTTCTGAAGCTTTGCCGAGGCATGCACAGTAAATGACTTCAGCAGCGAACAACCCTGAAATTCTTCGAAATTTTTAATCAGCTGATGCAGCATCAGATCTTCGTGAAAACGCAATGGCCCGGCGCCTGGAATAAGCGTATCGCCAAGATTGTTGCTGGCGATAAAAAAGTCCATCGAACCGCCGGCGTATTCTGAGCCGTAGTCAGGGTCCCAGAAACCGTTTGAGCCGTGATAAGACAGCCATTCGGGTAGACCCGGGCCGCGATGGTAAGTCGAAATGCTGCTGCCGATTTCAAGATAGCCGGCGACCGCGATCTTTTTGGCCGGAACATTGACATCGAACTGATACTCTTCGTCGACTTTTATCATCGGTACAAAAGGCGCATAGAGCATTATCAGGTCACCATCATCGAGTGCGCCGGCACGGTCGTCGATACGCACATTTGGTTTCCAGCCCTCGGGCCGCGGGAAAGTGTCAAACTCAAGATCGGGGTTGAGATCGCAATGTGTCTCGCCGGCAAGCCACCTGACTTTGGCGGTTAAACCCGGGTCCAGGTCGGGGTGATTTTTTACGATGCCCCGCATGATGTCGTAATATGTAACTCCTGGAGACAGGCGAAGTTCTGAATACATGGGGTCTTCTGAGGCGTTCGAATAAGTCGGCAGCAGAAGCATCCGGCCATCTGCCAGCATCGGAAAAGGCGCAATTCCTGAAATATCGTATCTGCAGCGATGAAACAATACCCGCATCTGGTCTCCGTGGTTAAAAACTTTCTGAACCGAACGACACCTCCACAGAAGAGAGAAAGTACCCACCGACCGGGTTATGTCAAGCGCTAAAGAGCGGCAGGGTTGCAGCCATGATTACAGGGATCTGGCGGTTACCGGTGCTACCTGTTCGTAACCCGCCAGCAGTGAAGGGTTCTTAGGATACAATACACTGCGCAGACCAGGCAGGTTCCGGGGAGCCGCGCCCTGAAGAATCCGACTGTGGCAGTCGACCTCATCTTCAACCCAGGCACCGCCGATAACATCGACGCCGAAATCAAAAAGAGCACTGCTCAAAGGCACCGACGGACCGACGATGATAAAGGTCGCACCGGGTTTCTTAAGCGCCAGCAGACCCTCGATCGTGTCGTTGAGACAGGTCACCCCGGTCATCGCAACCACATCGGCGCGCGGAATTATCTTTACCGCCTCTTCGGCAGGGTAATCGCCTTCCTGTGGGCGCTTTTCGAGAACGCAAAATTCTGCGGCAGCCTGTTGAATTGCTTCCATGTGCGGAAAATGGCCAACCACGGCAACCCGCCGACCGGCGCCAAGTCTGGCGGCCAGTTCGAGAGCGTTGCCGAAAAAATAACTGCCATCAAGCGGAAGCGCGCTGTTGATCGCGGCAATCGCAAACGAGCGCTCGATACCCTGAAGCGAATCGGTCCAGGAAATAACCTTTTTCAATCCGAGAGCTTCAATTTCGCCAAGATGCGAAACCGGCATGTGAACCTTAAAATCAAAAACCCGGTCGTCGCTGAGGGTCATGCTTACACCCAGCCGACGGGTCTTGACCATGGTCATGAAAGCGCAGGTTGCAACCCGCTGCAGCGGCAGCGAATAGCAGAACTCTGGGATAGTGGCCTTAACCGCTTCAAGAATCAACGACATACCGATTCCCCTCCCGATGGTCACGCAAAGTATTGATTAGTATTATATGATATATTTTGCGCGGGCAGCTGTCAAAAAATGCGGCATTTCTGAAAACCGAAGCATGAGAAAAGCGTGGCGACGAACCAGAGCTTGCGTTATAATCAGGCCGATGGAAACGATCAAACGTTTTTTGCAACTGCTCGGACTGATAAAAGACCGGCGTCTGCGCGAGATTCAGAGCCGCCAGAACGCCTGCGCCATCTGTTCGCCCGAAGAACTGCAGACCTGGCAAGACTTTGTCGCCTATATCGACCTGCTCGTCTCTTCGCCTGATTCCCCGGCACGCGGCATTCTCAACGCCATCATTTCACGGCAAAACTCGACCAATGCCGACCGGCTGACTTTTTTCGGCGAACTGCAGGCTTCTCGCAGCGACTGGGCAGAAATTCTGCGCTTTGCCGACCTGCCGATTCAGTTTGCCGCAGAAACCTTCGAACTGCTGAGCACCGAGTTTGCAAAAACTCAGACATTCGACCAGCAGATCGGGCTTATCAACAGCTGTTTTCAGGCTGCTGATCCGACTCACGTCGAGATGCTGTTTCTTCTGATCGAGGGAAACGTCGAGCGCTACCCGCAGCCGCATACCAGCGATGCAGAGCACCTCGTCGCAAGAGAAATGGCCGCCAGACAAAAGCTTGCCGCGCTTCTCAATCAGGAAATGAACGATGAGCTGCGCTGGTGGGTAATCAGAACGATCAACAGCGCCAGTGGCCCGGCCCGCAGGTTTCTCAGTGCCACCACCCGCAATCGTCAGGATCTGCGCCTGCAGTGCATGCTGCTGCCCAGGCTCCTGAAAACCGGCTTTGAATGGGCAACAAAATTTGGCAGAGCCAGTCAGGATGAAATCGAATCGATGCAGTCGCACCTTTACGCCAGTCGGCTGACAGAAATGTTGGAGCTCACCGCGCCCGTCTCAGGCAGCTGATTGAACCGGAAAATGAATTACGAATGCCGCCCCGCCAAGAGACGAGGTCTGAATAGAGTACATCCCTGCGTGGTCGTGACAGCAAATTTCAAGTGAGAGCATGCCGAGACCACAGCCATCTGGCTTTGTTGTAAACAGGGGCTGCATGATTTTTTCCTTAATTTCTTCGGGAACGCCGGTACCACTGTCTTGAATTTCGAGAACAATGTCAGACCCCTCCTCTGAAACTTTCACAAGAATCCGGCCAGAATTGGCGGTTGCATCGCCGGCATTGATGAGAAGATTCAGAAGCACCTGCCCCAGAAGTGACCGGTTACCCTTAAACATGCAGGATTCTGGAATCTCTGTCTCAATAAAACAGCCGCGCAGTTTTTTATGAAATCTGGCAAAATTGACCGTATCTTTCACAAATTCGGTAAGATTAAAAGTTTCTTTTGCCGGAGCGGTACGCTGTTCGTGAACCTTGCACAGTGAGTCTGCCAGTCCCTTCAGATCGGCGTTTGCCTTTTGCAGAATGCTGATATCAGCCGGTTTTGGCAACTTTTGCGGGTCTAGAGAATTGACGGCGTAATCGACACCCATGAGTAGATTCTTGATGTTGTGCGCTATGGATGAGGCCAGCAGCCCCGCAGTGGCGCGCTGATCGGCTCGCAGCATCTGGGTGCGATACTCGGCAATTTCTCTTTCACGCAGCATTATCCGCCGCATCAGCCATTCAGCAAGAAAAAACAAACCCGCGGCCGAGATGAAAATAAAGACAAACCCTTTGTAGCGCTCGATAAACTCAAGCTGATCAACGTCCTTCGCCAGACTTACGGCAATCTTACCCGAAAAATAGATATACAAAAGCCCAAAAAACAAATAGGACAGGGCCAGAAAAAAAGCCGAAAAAACCGTTCTGCGCTCAAAGTTACCAGAAACCGGTATGCTCCCAGAATTGATCTTAAGCTGACCCATACTTGTTCCTCTATTTCAATCCGTCTTTAACAACGCAGTTTATCATTTTGTCAGCAAACTGCGACGCTTCTTTTAAAAATACAGACAAATTGCAAATCAGGCAACATGCAGATGCACGCGCTGATCAAGCCGAAATACAGGTCAGGGAAAGCACCGCGCTGCCCTGCATGTCGGCAGCAACTTTTTCTGCGGCCAGGCGACAGAACTCATCAGGGCTGGCAGCCTCGACAGCACCAAGAATCTGCCGGGTTCTGACCGGATCGAAATCTGCCGCTGAAAAAGTCAGCAATATAATCTCGCCGGCGGCGGGAGTGCGCTCAAAACTTCTGACGGCCGGGGTTTGACATGCTCCAAGGTAGACTTCGCCGCCATCAGACAAAGCCGGCCCGCTTAAAATCTCCAGCGCGCCGGAAATGGTATTGAAAATCGCTATTTTTGGCAGGCTCAAACCGGTTACCAGAATTTGCCCATTGTCAGACAGCAGAATGACGGCAGCCTGCATGGTTTTAAGCTCACCAGGCCGGCCATTCTCGAACAGCAACCGGTTCAATCCGACAACGAACTGCTGCGGTGTCGATAAAAACCCGTGCAACTGAAGAGTAGCCGATTTTACAAAGGCAAGAATCAGGCTTCCGGCAACCCCGGGCTCATTAACATGACCAAAAAGCAGAGCTTTGCAGTTTGCATCGACATCATTCACGTCAAAATATTCGCCCTCCCGAATGCCGGCATGGCAATAATATGCCGAGCGACCGAATGTATCAGTCTGCACCATCGTCGTCAGCAATTTTTCCTTAACCTGGGAGGCAACATGCAGTTCTTCAAGGTCGATCAGGGTCTCGTTGAAAATGCTGGCAAGATGCCCGAATTCATCGCCACCCAGGTCAGGCACCCGCCATGAAAAATTACGGTCGCGCAGGGCCGAAACCCCGGCCTGCAGCTCTGAAATCGGTCTGAGAATGCCACCAGCCACGAACAGGCCGAGCGAAACCGACACCAGCAGACTGACAAAGGCGAGCAGGCCAAGAATTTTTCTTTTCTCAGAAACCTGATTTTCGATACGGCGCATCGGAAAAAGCCCAAGCAGCCTGATATTCTTCATTGAGACACACTTATGGCCAAACAGAAGATAATCAGCGTTATCGAACCGACAGTGTTCCGGGCGCGCCACACCGCGGTCCCGCAGCTTCAGAGCGAAGCTTTTCAGAGCCGGGTCAGTGAGAATTATGCCAGGAAAACCATTAACAAAGCGGTCATCGGTGGCCATAACCCGCAAACCAAGCTCATTACGGTTCAGATTGTGAAAAACCCTCGAGATAAAGGCATTCTCCAGATTATCCGAATCCCAGAGATAAAGAAGCATGTAGTCGTAAACGACTTTGTCGAACAGCTGCAGCAGACCGACATAGGTCGGGTGCTTCTTCGAACCGATACCCCATTCTGCAAACGTGCCGCTGTCGGCAAACATGCGAATCAGATCGGCCGGATCTCTCTGGGTCAGAGTTTCGCTGACAACTTCTGCCTCAGTACCAGCTTTACTCGATATCGGCTGCCGGTTGAGGCTGGCAAGAACGTAAGTGCCTACCTTGAACATGGCGCGCATGGTGTTGACTCGCACCTTGTCTGCGGCAAAACGTGAATTGAAAGCCTCATGCACTTTCTCATCCTTGAGAATGCCACGATCACCGGCAACCATGCCGGTGCTGCTGGCAATCAGATAAAAACCGTATGGGCGTGGTTCCTGCTGTTTGATAAAGTTCTGCACTGCCCGCTTTGTAATGCCTTTCTTCCTGAGGCTCTTCTGAAATACCGCGAGCTCTGTTTCTATGCGACTTTTCTGTATAGTGAACTCATTCTTGTAAAGCTCATCGACGCTCTGCAGATAAGCCATACCGTCATTATAAACATCAGTCAGCAGACCGCTGCGGTACTGCTGCAGATAATCAGAGCCAATGGCATAAAGAACAAAACCCGGCAGTGCATTTGAAGCAATAAAAAGAATCAGCAGCTGGCGCTTAAGCCTCATCGCAAGAACCAGGCCTCTGACGATAACCTTATAGCTGAGCAGCGCAAAAATTATCAGGCCGATCAGCATCGATGCAGTAATGCCGGTGATAACCGGTGAGAATTCGAGTTTTTCAATTGCATCGACTTCCGCAGCGCAGAAAACCGTCATCGTCGAATCGATAAAATTGGTGAAAAGGTAATACCCCGGCAGTCTGATGACCGTATTAAGACTCTTCTGGAAATCGGCGGCCCTGGCCTTGAGCTGTTGGCTGAGAGCAGCGTCGTGGCAGCGAACTTCGCCGCCTCTGATAAAGCCCTTGATGAGATTTGCGTCATGCTGTTTCACAAATTTCTGTACGCCACAGTATGAGTAAAGCACGTCTGTGGGGAGAAACACCGAGAGGCCGGTTTTTTCAGAAATATTCAACCAGAGCAGAGGTTTGCCCGAGGCGGCATAACCGCGCCTGAGTCTGATATCCTTGCCGCTGAAGCAGCGGTGGTAATAGCGCGGAAAAAAATGCGGCCCATAAATTTTTCGGATATTGATGTAGGTCGGTTCGGGAATATCACGCTCTGACCGGATACCCTTGCTTCGAATCTGGTTGAGAAGCGAGAAAGCAGCGGGAAAATCTTTGCCGGCCTGATCGAGTTGAAAGTTACTGTAGAAAACGCTTCCGTCAGGATTGTTGATGAAATACCTTAATTCCAGACCATGTTCAGCTGCATATTTATCGACTGCGACTCTGAGATCTGACGGGTTCTGGTTCGCTTCAAAAAGTGCCGCCAGGCTGGTACATACATACTTTTCGGTTGCAGCATAATAGCGCATGCTTTCAAGTAATTCGGCAGCATCGGTTTCGAAGGCTCGCAAACGGTTGACGCGCTGGAGAGAAGCCACGTAATACAACCCGGTAATAACGATCAAGAGTGGCAACAGTACCAGTGAAACATTCATGAGCGCCCAGCGGAGCAGAGGTTTGTTACGCATCTTCAGCCTCCAGGCGTAGAAGCAGGAAAGTCAGGTCGTCATCCTGGCAGATTGCCCAGCCACGATATCCGGCAATGATGCGCTGCCAGAATGTTTCGAGATCTGGATGCCATGATGTCTGACACAGACTGATGAAGCGCTCGTAGCCATATTGCTCACCGCTGCTGCCAACCGCTTCGATAACGCCATCGGTGAAAAGAATCAGGGTTTCGCCTGGCTGAAGTCTGCCTGTAAAGCTGGTGGGCAGCTTTTTACCGCTGCTCCCAAGCGGCATACCGCCGTTTTCGAGCAGACAGGCACCGTGCCCATCTGCCGCCACCACCGCAGGGTAACAGTGACCGGCGTTGGCAAAGGTAAACTCGCCGGTAACAAGATTGAAGTCGAAACAGATAGCAGTCATCATGCGACGCCAGTTACGTTTTTTCAGTTCAAGAAGCACCTGGTTGGCGGAGCACAGTAGTTGCGGCGGATTGGCCATGGTTTTGTCGGCGGCGGCAATAACCGCCTTGACCATTGCCATGATCATGGCCGCCGGAATGCCATGCCCGGCGACATCGCCGAAGAAGATGCCAAGCCGATTTTCGGGCAGCGGGTAATAATCAAAGTAATCGCCCCCCATTTTGCTCATGAACAGAGAGCGGGCAAACAATCTGGTGCGACCGCCAGAAAACCGGCCTTCCGGCAGCAGGCTTTCCTGAACCGCGGTGCCGACCGCGAGCTCCTTCATGCCTGCGAGGGTGTTGTTAAAAGTGGTTATCAGATCACCAAACTCATCCTCGGAGCGATAAGCGATGTGATAATCAAAGTCGCGGGCCCGCATCCGGCTTATACCGCGGTCGAGTTCTTCGACCGGCACCAGCAGGCGCCTGGCAAAGAAACGCGCAATCTGAAACAGTACAAAAGCCATGATCAGACCGGTAACCAGAAAAATTTTCTTGAGACGGCCAATCTGTTCTTCGATAAGATGTTGCGGATAAAGAGCGGCGAGAATGCCATCAGCGATCTCATTGCCGGCAATGGCGGTAAAAAGGTATTTCTGGCCGGCAACCTCGACATTTTCATGCGTCACGAGCTTCCGACTGAGCGTCTGGCGCATCAGGCGTCTGATTTCGCGACTATGTGAGGCCCTGACCGGAAAAATGTTCTCAGTCGAGCGGTCAAAAACCAGCAGACGGCGGGGGGTTACCGCGCCAGCAGTTTCAGACAGTTTTTCGGCCACGAAGGTGCGCATGAAGGCTGCCGGGTCCCACGAGATGCCAAAGGCACCCCAGGCGCTGAAAATATCAGAACCCGGTTCATTGCCCCCGAGCATGCGGATAAACGACATGCGACCCGTGTCGCCGGTGTTGAGAATGACAAAGCGGCCGATGAACCAGAGAAAATCGTTCAGCATCAGGTCGTCTGACGACACCTCGTCAAGAACCGAGCTTGCAATACGACGGCCTTTTCGGCTGGAATCACGGTTAAAAAACTCAAGAGCTTTCAGCAGCATGTCTCTGACCATCTTTTCAGATGGGTTAAATGCCCACGAACTGCGAAAAACTGTGGCGCCGGTAAAGTCGTAGAGCATGGCTTCCTGCGGCGCAATTTCGCCGACAATTTTCTGCAGCCCGGCAATATCTTCTTCGGGCCATTTTTCGCTGCCGAAACGCTGGTTTCTCGCGTCTATAAAGCTGTTAAGGCGTCTTGACAGTTTTTCGCCGACTTCAGGAAAGCGAACGTCAAATTCTTTCAAAACCCGCACCGATTCCTGGTGTGTCGCAGTTATCAGATCTCTGGTTTTTTCATTGAAAAATTCATAGCCTGTCGAAACGAGCATCAATAAAGGCAGGCCGTTGGCAAATAGAAACAACAGCATGATCTTCTGCTGTACCGACAGCGCAAACTCCGGAAACCGCAAAAAAAAGCAGAAGATTACAAAAGATACGATTCCCAGCCATTTTATAACCCCGGCAATGGCTTTTAAAGCTTCGTTGAAAGGAACCGGCAGCCAGCCTGAATGCTGGTATGCGGCCACAATAAGTTCCGGTGAAACCTGGCGAAAATGCGACAGATAATTCGCACTGGCACGGGCAGAAGTGGCATATGCCTCGAATTTTCCGGCCTCGATCATTATTTCGGCGTGATCTGCAATTGCAGGCGGCAAGCCATAACTGTCGCGGGAAATAGCCTTGATAAAAGCCATTTTCTGGTCGCCATGCCGCCGGTTGAAACGGTTTATTATCAGGCGCGGCCCCAGTTCACGATCGAGAAGCGAAGCGTCTACAAAGCACACCAGCGAAAACTGCCGGCCATGAAAATACCATAACAGTCTTTTCTGTGGGTCATCGCTGACAAAAAGACAACGCCCGCGATATTCTGGCTGAAAAGGCTCAAGCATAAGCTTCTGGGTTAAAAATGGCCCGAAATAACCTCTGAGAAGCTGCATCTTTTCTGAGATAAGCTCAGAACCGCCCGGGTCAGTGGCTGGATCAATTTCATAGAGTCTTGCAAGTTCCTGCATGACCCCGAACATGGCCTTCAGAACGTATTGAAAACGCTTCTCATCAGTCAGCGACTGATTGACCCTGCCGTCGCGCTCGTAAACGATAAATCTGAAGCGTCCCCTGAACATGCGGTGAAAGGCTGAAATCTTTTCTGCAAGTGCCACAAACGGCTGCGAATGATCATCGATCGGTGCAAAATTTTTCTGCAGCAACCCATGAAAAAATACCCGGTCGTCATAATAGTTTTCGAGGGGCATCAGGCTTTGAGACAGCTGATCGAAACCTTTTTCAACAAGACTTTGCCGCTGCAGCTGGAAATGACTGAGCAGCATGACCCAGGTCAGCCAGCCGGGCAGGCAGATGGCAAAAACGATGAACGCCAGGCCCCTGGTAAATTTCTGCAGCAGATCAGTCACGCGGCTGATCCTCTCTGGCGGCGACAACCACAATGGTCTGATCTTCACAGGCGCCTTGCCGGTCGGATACCGGCTCAAATTCTGCAGCCAGCTTCAGATAAAAATCACGCGGGCAATCGGCAGCAACACCACCCACAATGTTCAACAGGTCGTCAGAGCTGAAGCCACCGTTGCGATAGACACCACCGGTATAAAAAACGATTTTCTGCCCCGACACCAGTCTGATCTCGCGTTGTGAGAGTCTGGGGACCCGGCCGGACCCGGCCGGGGTCGATGCGGTATCGATAATTTCAGAACCCGTGGCAGATGCAACCATAATGGGAAAGCATTGCCCGGCTGAAGCAATGCTGACCAGGCCTGTTTCGGCATCAAGAAGTACATACTGCAGCGACATGAATTTCCTCTGCCGTGAAGTACTGCTTGAACGCAGCAGTTCATCAATTCGGGCAAGCAGTGCCGAAGGGTCGAGGTAGAGGTCGGCAAGCTGGATGATACAGGCCTTAACAAAGGCCATTACCAGGGTTGAAGCCACACCGGTACCGGCGACGTCGCCGATAAAAAAGCCGTAGTATCGCTCATTGACCGGATTGAGCGCAAAAAAATCACCGCCGAAATTCACTACCGTTCGGCAGCCGCCAAAAATAGAAAACCGGCCGTGCTGTACAACCTCCTCCAGGCTGTCGATAAGTTTTTCCTGGACTTTTGAGGCCGTATGCAGTTCTTCAAGATCGACGAGAGTGGTGTTGAACACGCGCGCCAGATTGCCGAATTCGTCGCCGCCAAGATCAGGCAGACGGTAGGCAAATTCCTGTTTCTGCAGAGCCATGACCCCGCTCTGCAGCTCGCCGAGAGGGCGAAGTATCGAGCGCGCCACAATCAGACCCAGGGCCAGCGAAACCAGCAGACTCACCAGGCCAAGCGCAAAAAACAGCCAGAACTTTTCTCTGACCTGTTTTTCAATGTTATCAACCGGCGAAAGGCAGAGCAGATTAAGGGTGCGCAGATAATTGCATTTAAGCCCCATGAGGAGGTGCCGCCGGCCTTCCCAGTCGCAGAAGGCAATTTCGGTGCCGGTCATTTCGCGCAGTCGGGTGGCAAAACTCATCAGATCTGCATGTTCAGCAATTGATTCTGGCAGTGTATATTGCATTTTTTCATGCACCGCCATAATTCGCATGCCATCAGCATTACGATTGATATCGTTGAACATTTTGCTGATATAATGATTTTCAAGCGCCTTTGGCTCCCACAGGTAGAGGAGCACGTAATCGTATTTCGCCGGGTCAAAAAGACTGAAAACATTGATAAAAGCAGGAAAATGGCCCGAGCCCATTCCCCATTGCCAGAACGAACCGGTGGCGGCAAAAAACTCCTGAAACATTTCGATAGAGCGCAACTGACCGAGAGATTCAGCGATGAGCTCAACCTGAGCGATCACCATTTCATTGAGAGTCTCGCGGTTCAACAGCGACAGATAATACCGGCCAAGCTTGCCGAGAGCGTCGACAAGAACCTTCATGTGTTTGAGCTGGCCGGCCTGATCATTGATGATCTGTGTGAACTCGCCATCACGCATGATGCCGTATTCACTGCCGACAAACGGGGTATGACTGCCGACGAGAATCAGCCTGAACGGGTAAGGGTGCTGATTGATGAGAAATTCACTGATCATCATGCCATTTGGTGGGCCGCGCCTGAGCTTTTCTTTAAGCTCGGGCAGTGACCGGTTGAGCCGGCGTAACTGCGAAGACAGCTCAGTGACCTGCATTTCATCGATACTCTGCAGATAGGTCATACCCTTGCTGAAAGCCTCGGCATTCAGCATCAGTTCATATTCGCGCAGATAATCGTAAGCCAGAACCGCCAGCATACTGAGAGAGAGGATGTTCGACAGTACAAAAAGTGTGACAAGCTGTCTTCTGATATTCAGTCCGACGCCGAGGCCGCAGCAGAAAGCCAGGTAACTCCGCCTGGTGATGAATATCGCCAGCAGCAGAATCGCCAGCAGCAGGGCCAGATGCAGTGTTGACATGGGCATCTGGTCAATTTTCCTGGCCGGGTAAAGGTAAATACCTTCGATGCCAGGACGGATCAAACCCTTAAAGGCATACCAGCCGCCGGTTCTGACGGGGTTCTCTGACGACCTGACGATTTCCTGCCAGTTTTCGCGTTTCAGGCCGAGCCATTGCGGAACCTTGATAACGCCAGCCTGAATAGTGGCGACAGCAAAGGGCTGACCGCGGGTCATTTCTCTGATCCTGAATTTGAGCCCCGGCAACCCGGAAAGATGTTTTTTTGAGAAAAAGATGCTGAGCCCAAAACGTTTCTGCACCTTGACCCAGGTAAGTCGACCATCAGTCGTTGAATCGCCATAAAGCGGGGTAAAATGCCGGCCGCTGTAACACTCGCTGATCAGTTCCGGTAGAAACTGCGGCCCGTAAATGCGGCGAAGATTTTCAGTCGCGGGCCGGTCGAGAGGTTTTCTTGTAGAAACCGTCTCGCGCAGAGAAAAGAATGCCTTCGACCAGTCGGCATTGAACTGCCCCGGTTCGAAAGTCGAATGGTAGATCTCACCCTTTTTGTTCCAGATCAGAAACCGAAAGTTCAGCGACATCTGCCGGTTAAGCTCGTCGATACGCTTTTTAAGGGCACCTGGACCGGTACAGGTATCGAATATTTCAGCAATTTTCAGACAGACATAATGTTCGGTATCAGCCGACAGCTGCAGCTGTTCAAGACGTTCGGTCGCTTCTATCTGCTGAACCCTCAGTCTGGCGCCATGCCTTATCGAATCGATATATTGCCAGCCAAAACCAATGCCGACCAGTGGCAGCAGCACTGTAAACAGCACAAACGCCAGCCAGGCCAGACAATCGGCAAAGTTTTTCCGGTCAGTCTTTTTCATATCTGAGCATCAGCATCGTGATATCGTCATCCTGAGTTGCGGCCCAGCCGCTGTAACCCTTGAAAATTTCCTGCCACCAGGCAACCAGGTCACTGTTCCAGGTGGCGAGGAGAAGTTTGTCGAAGCGGGCAAAATCGAAAACTTCGCCAGCCGCGTTGGTAGCCTCGATAATGCCATCGGTATAAAGAATCATGGTATCGCCGGGGTTGAGTTGCCCGGTAATTTCGGCATAGGGTTTTCTGGTAACGTTTCCGAGCGGCATTCCGACTGCCTTAACGTAAGTCACACCCTCCCGGTCTTCACCAATAACCACCGGAAAACACTGACCGGCGTTGGCAAGTCTGAATTTGCCGGTTTCGCAGTCGAGTTCGAGGCATTGGGCCGTCATCATGCGTCGCCAGCCCTTTTCCTTGAGATGCAGAAAAATGCCGTTGGCACGCTGCAACATGGCCGAAGGCCCGGCGAACTGACTGCGGGCATCGGCAACCACCGCCTTGGCCATCGACATCACCAGGGCCGCCGGTATGCCATGGCCGGCGACATCACCAAAAAAGACACCCAGGCCATTGTCACCAACTCTGAAATAGTCGAAATAGTCACCGCCCATGCGGCTCATGAATTCTGAACGGGCGTAGAGCGAGAAGTGCCCTGTCCGGGTCTGACCAGGCGGCAGCAGACTTTTCTGGACTGCGGTACCTACCGCCAGTTCCTGCATGCCGGCAATCGTTTCGTTAAAAACGGCGATCAGCTGCCCAAATTCATCTTCTGATACATAATCGATACGGTGCCGGTAATCGTGGCGCGCAATGGCCCGAACCCCCTCTGACAGTGACGATATTGGCACCAGAAGCCGTCGGGAAAAGAACATGACAATCACCATGACGAGAAAAATACTGGCGGCAGCCGCGGCAATAATGCGCCAGAACAGCCCGTCGATCTGGGCGAGAATCATGTGGCGAGGATACAGTGCAACAATGACGGCATCGGCCATCTCGATTCCCTTTAACGACGTGGCAACCAATTCCTGCCCGTCGGCCTGAAGATTTTCGTCGGTAAGCAGCTTGCGATTCTGGGTTCGGTGCATGAGGCGCCGCAAAGCAGGCTCATTCGACAATGTTTCCGGAAAAACCTTTTCCGTGCCGGTTTCCATGACTACGATACGGCGCGGGGCAATTCTGGCATTGAGACTGGCAAGCTGTTCATTAAGATAGGCTCTCTGCAGACCTTCCGGCTGCCATGCCACCACCAGCATACCCCATGAAGAATGCGCCTCGCGGTCGCCGAGCAGGTTCAGATAAG
Source organism: Candidatus Rifleibacteriota bacterium (assembly GCA_024710355.1). GTDB lineage: Bacteria > Muiribacteriota > Ozemobacteria > Ozemobacterales > Ozemobacteraceae > Rifleibacterium. The sequence continues at coordinate 4,214 of JANJUX010000048.1, read as the reverse complement.
ACCAGCGCAGCCCTGAGCCGTAGTTCTGCTGGGCAATGCGGTTTATCTGCCTGATAACGCTGTAATAGATCGACCCCTCTTCAGAAATCTGCTCGAGCATGGTTTTGCGGCTCGGAACAAAGAAGTCGCCACGGTTGTTGAAAAACTCCAGAGAGCCCCTGAAAAAGTCGCGCATGAATCTGTCAGAGTTCTGTATTGCCCCCTGGCGCGCCTTGAACAACTGTTCACCGCTGGCAGTGAACAGATATTTTTCACTGGGACGAAAATAATCGATAAAGGCGGCAAGTTCATCAATGGCATCACCCGACCATTGCCTTTCGCCAAAACGACGGTTGCCGGCAGCTATGAACTCGTTCAATTTCTCGGCCATCAGTTCACGACCGGCCGGGTAGCGGCTATCGAAGTCTTTTATCAGTCTCGATGACTGCTCATGCATTGCATTGATCAGCGAGTTGCGCTTCTGTTCAAAAAATTCATAGCCGGTCGCGACCAGAATCATCAACGGCAAGCCATTTGCGAAAAGAAACAACAACATCAGCTTGTGCCTGACCGAAAGAAACAGGTTTCTGCCATGCAGAGACAGACAAAAAAACGTAAAACCGGCAACAATCAGCAGTTTCACAAAAGCGAACATGATACGACAGACTTCGTGATTGATATCGATCAGATGTTTTTTCTGATCGAGCCGGCTGAAAATGACCAGTTCAGGCGATACCTGACGGAAAAGCAGCAGATGCGAAGCACTCTGCCGAAACTCAACCGCAGAATTGGCAAAAGCACCGGCTTCAAGCATTATTTCCGGTGCCAGATCACGGTCAGCACCTAATCCAAAAACTGTCTGCAGCTTCGGGTCAAAATAGCCGAGCTTTATCTCGCGACCTGAAGCATTGAAACTGTTGATGAGCAATTGCGCCCCCAGCTGGCGATTGAGAAAGCGGCGATGAACGAAACAGACAAGCGTATACTGCTGGTAGTTTCTGAACCAGAGAAGTGCCTTGTGAGGCTCTTCAGAAGCCCGCAGACAGCTGCCAAGGTAGCCATGGCGTGTCGGCAGGTCAAAGTGCTTTTCCATGAGAAACTGACCGAAATAACCGCGCAGCAGGCCAATACGACCGGGCACATAGATCATTTCAGGGTTCAATACGGTCTGATGCAGTGATTTGAAAATATACTGAAACCGTTTTTCATCTGAAAGATTCGTTATTATCAAGCCTTTCGGGTCGATAACCACAAACTGAAAGCCGCCGGGAAAGCTCTTTTTAAAAAGATCGATACGGCCGCGAAAAAAAACCTCGGGGTTGGCGGACGATTCGGCGCCGGCGAAATTATACTGCAGCAGGCCATGAAAAAACTGGTCATCAGCGTGAAAATTGCTGAGATTATCGAGAGAATCATGCATTTTCTGCTGCCAGGCGTGAATGTGGCGTTCGCGGACAAGGCTGAAATGGCTGTATACAGCCAGATACAGCAAAAAAGCCGGCAGCACGATTCCGTAGACAATTCTGGCCAGAAGATTCAGCCAGTAGCTCTTATGCAAGCACTCTCTCCCCTTGTTGAATCATGTTTACGTTTCAGAAGTGCCTGAGGTAACAGTTTACCGGAAAAATTGTTCCATGTGAAACCCTGTAAAACAAAAAAGGTTTGCAGACAATGCTGCAAACCCTTTTATTCAGCGGTCAGAATCAGACTCTTTCGAACTGGTCTTTGCTGACGCCACAAGCCGGGCAAACCCAGTCAGCCGGAAGATCTTCAAAAGGAGTGCCGGGTGCGATGCCGCCATCGGGATCGCCAACGGCCGGATCGTATTCATAACCACAGACGCTGCAGACATATTTAGCCATTATTCATGACCTCCATGCAAAATTTCAGAAAGATTCTACCACATTCCTGAGAATTTCAAATTCGGGTTTTTCAAGCCAGGTATCAACCATAAAAACCGGCACTCTCTGCGAGTCGATGACCGCGGTGCGGAAAAACTTTTCGCCGGGTTCGGCGATATTGGGCAGCACCGGCTCAATGATGCCTTCGCGCAGGCGATATTCTATATCGTCGGCAATCATGCCAATAAAGGCGTTCGGCCGCACCGTGAACAGCAGCAGGCGTGAATTTTCGCCAAGCTGGTAGTCAGGGGCGACGCCGATTCTCTGGCGCAGGTTGATTATCGGTATTACGGTACCGCGAATATTAACTACGCCCCTGATCAGGTCAGATTTCTGAGGCACTTCGATCAGTGAACCGGGCATGGCCACTTCAGTGACATCGACTGCGGGTATGGCATAGGGTTTGTCGCCAAACCGGAAAATGAAAAACTTTTCAAGCCGGCCGTCGCCGCTTCGATCTCCGGCGTTCTGCGCCAGTCTTCTGATTAAAGGAAGGATCTGTGACATTAAACAGCTAACCTTTTAATTGTGATGGTGCAGCCAGAACCGGGCGCAGCGTCGCCCGGGAAAACTGATTCGTAACTATATACCAGAAACGGCCGGCAAAACAAAGCTATTATTTTGCCCGTTTATTTCAGAATTTCTGCTTGAATCTGGTGAGATTGCCGATCTTGTCCAAATTGTGCAGGATCGATTATTTTTTAGAGCTTTAGAAAGCTGCGCAACTGTGCCAGAGCCCTCGCTCTGTGGCTGATTGAATTTTTCTCGGCGGCGGGAAGTTCGGCAACGGCGCAGCCGCGTTCTGGCAGCATAAACACCGGGTCATAGCCAAAGCCGCCCTGGCCGCGCCGTTCAAAGCCGATGCGGCCATCGAGGGTGCCGACAAATTCATGCGCTGTGCCGGCAGCGTCGATATAGACGATAACACAACGGAATCTTGCGGTTCGCCGGGCTTCGGGCACATCTTTCAGCTCGTGCAACAGCTTGTCGATATTGCGCGCATGGTTGGTATCGTTGCCGGAATACCGGGCCGAGTGAATTCCGGGCCGGCCGCCAAGTGCATCGACCTCGAGGCCCGAGTCATCGGCGAAAACCGGCTCATTCACCTTTTCAAACAGGGCTCTGGCTTTGAGCTCGGCATTTTCGCGGTAAGAAGTGCCACATTCGTCGACATCGGGGAAATCAGGCAGATCGATAAGAGTTCTGATCTGATACGGCGACAGAATATGGCTGATTTCTTCGGCCTTGTGGGCGTTGCGGGTAGAAACCCAGATGTTCATCAGAGTTTCCCCACGGTCTGGTTCTGAAGATTGAACAGGTGCTTGATGCCGGCTTCACCGATTGCCAGCATCTGGTCGAGCTGAGCCCGGCTGTAGGTGCCGTTTTCTGCGGTACCCTGCACTTCGATATAACCACCCTGGTCGTTCATAACCAGATTCAAGTCTGTTTCGGCGCGCGAATCTTCGATATAATCGAGATCAAGACAGGGCTGACCATTGACGATACCGATGCTCACAGCAGCAATACGGTTAACGATCGGATTTTCAGTCAGTTTGCCTTCAGCCATGAGTTTCTTTACTGCCATTTCAAGGGCGACCATGGCGCCGGTGATCGATGCGGTGCGGGTGCCACCGTCGGCCTGGAGAACATCGCAGTCGATCATCAGAGTACGCGGCCCGAGTTTGGTGAGATCGAGGGCGGCACGCATCGAACGACCGATCAGGCGCTGAATTTCGTGAACCCGACCCTTGACTGTAGCCTTGCCGTAGCCGGCGCGTTCGTTGCGCACCAGACCGGCAGCAGGCATCAGGGCGTATTCAGCGGTTATCCAGCCCTGCACTATTTCTCTGGAGGCAACGTAGGGCGGAACCTTCTCTTCGACCTGAACCGTGCAAAGCACGCGGGTATCGCCAAAGCTGATCAGTGCAGAACCATGCGGATATTTGAGATAGCCGGTTTCAATGCTTACTGGCCTGAGCTGGTCACCGGCGCGTCCATCGTGTCTTGTCATGTCCATTTCCTCCGGGCTGATAATTTACTGCAGAATAACATTTAAGGCATCTGACGCCAAACTATTTATTGCAGCAATTTATTCGGCAAAACCGCCGCTCCTGTTATATCGTGTTGTTATACAAAAGCTCATTAAAAATTGTTTTAGGCAGGCGAGGAGAGAAGCCGGGATTACTTTTTCGTAAGCTTGTTTTGCACAGGAGGTGCTTATGTAGAACCGCGCAGGATAGAGCGGTTCTACTGAGCGATAACTTGAGGACAGAATTCGGCTGGAGCACCCGACAGCCCCAATCCTGGTGCTGCCGAGTATCGCCGACCTCCTGT
>JANJUX010000050.1 GCA_024710355.1 Candidatus Rifleibacteriota bacterium | reverse complement strand
TCATAACCGATACTTTGAAAGTCTTGATCAGTTACATCAGACCATCTTTCGACGATTTAACAGGTTCCAAGGAAACCCTGCCTCTATAAGGGGAATAATGAAATCTTATGTTTAACAAATTTCTATGCGCTTTTATATAGTACCTTATCAAAGTTGAATCTGTGGTTTGATCGTCATTCCCGCGCAGGCGGGAATCTTGTATGAACCGGCATAGATCCTCGCCTTCCCCCTTCGGGGGCAAGCGCGGGGATGACGTAGAGGAGGCTGATTTTGCATGTTCAATATTGACAGACCATTAGCCAACCTTTCAGATAGAGTTTCACCGGTCATACAGGTCGACCTGAACGTCTGGCAGCGGGTCGGAATTATTTACGGCAAAATACAGATTGAACCAGCCGCCGATGGCGGGTTTGAATTCTACCGGCCGGCCGGCGGCAAGCCTGAAAGCTTTGCGATCATAACGGCCCTCGACCCTGAGCTTTATAACGCCCGAGGCAACAGTTGAGACAAGCATTTTTTCGTTCGCCCTCAGGGCAATACGGTATTCGAATGCGCGTGCATCAGAATACTTTCTGAACGCGCCATGCACTTTGAAAGGGCTGCCGGTCTGCGCGTCAGGAAATTCGGTGCAGATACCAAGAAGATTACGTGGCGTTTGTGCAGCTTCGTCTTTCCAGGCTTTTATTTTTGAACTGTCGCCCGAAAGAAAGGCGCCGAAAATGAACAGCAGAAAAACCGCATAGAGCTTCAGCTGGTTATGCAGAGAAGTGCGCGCCGAAGTCATTTCGCGGTCGAATTCTCTCTCGGCCCAGAAGACATTGCGCCCCGACGCGGTCGTCAGACGGCGGGTGGCCGCAAGCCAGTCATGCGGTACATTGAGAAAATTTTCGGTGCCGCAATAGTCACAGGCGGCGACCAGATCGCCGGCTTCGGTCTGAAAAGGCGCACCGCAGCGGCGGCAGGTCGCCGGGCCACCCGGCTTGACCGGCTCTCCGGCCGCCAGCACCGACAGCAGGCGGCGGGCGACAAAAACTCGGCGTCTGACGAGAAAGAAAAACGCCAGAGCCATTACCGGAAAAACGCCCATAAGGCCGCCATATAGTGGCCAGACAACGATTTCCGGCAGCAGGTCGCGAAAGTTGGTGCCAAGAACGCGGCTGATCATAAATTCGAGAGAATACAGAAATGACGCGAAACCGGTAACTGTTATGACTAAAAGCATGGCAAAAAACAGCCATGAGGGCAGCAGTGACAGCCAGATCTCCCAGCGTTTTGGCTGGCGGCCAAGGCGGCCGAGAAACTCGACCGCATTTTTGCGGATGTTCTGCAGGTGCCTGCGGGCTTCCTGACCACGGCGATGATCGGCCGGAATATCGACACGGGCACCACAGTAGATACAGGCGCAGATTTCGGCATCGACAAGCGGCACAGCTGAACCGCAGTTGCCGCAGATGATTGGCGTCAGTTCCTGCAATGCCGGCGATTGCATCTGTACGTCGCTATTCATATAGCCCCCAGCGGCGTCTGGCAGCCTGGTCAGGAGTTATTACAATTTCGTCGAGGTGGCCGCCCGAGAAAAGCAGGGCGATACCGCGCTCTCTGAACTCAACGCCATAGCCTTTACGCGAATTTTTGCCGTAGCCACCGCCCCATAAAAACACATCAGCACCATGCCTGCGCAACTCTCTTTTTACTTCTTCGTTGAGATCGCCGCGTTCTTCGATCAGGCCGAATTCCTTTTGCGCATCTGAGAGAAAAACGTAACCGCCAGGGGTTGTATAAGGCAGGCTGCGGCCACGAAAGATTTCAATGCGCGCCAGACGCATAACATCAGATTTATCTGCCTGAAAAACCAGCGAAAGGGCATCGTCGAATAAATTGTCTCTGAATACGCGTTTCGGAACAAAGGTGCTTCTACCCGACCCGATTTTTTGGGGCTTCTCGACCACCGGCACCGGTCGGTTGAATCGGGGCAGGACCTGCTGCATCTCTTCGCCAATTTCGACGAGACCCATTATGCCTTTGCCGGCAACGATCGTGCCGCTCGCCGTTTCTGCCTGAAGCATTTTTTCGAATGGCGCCATTAAATCGGGGGCCTGCTCCGCCATTTTTACAGATTCTTCAATCTGTTTACCCGTCTTTACACTGGATTGGTGAGACTGCGGTGAAACATCGTTACCAGAAACATGCCTGGCCGGAATACGGGGGCCATGATGCCTGCGATAAGATGGTATAAGGGTTCCGTCGGCCTTTATCACGCCGTAATTATCATGGGTAAGAAAATACTCGAGATTTCTTTCGGTGCCCTTGCCCGAAATCACCATGAGTGGCAGCATCAGCATAAACAGGGCCGGGTAAAAGGTGAATGGAAAAACAAACAGGCCTACCAGGCAACCGGTGGCCCGTTCACTGGTGACCGATGAGATAAATGAATCGTCTTCTATGCTGACCATGGCACCGTTTTCAACGGCAATCACATTTCTTTCGCCGGCTCTGGCGGGCAGACATGGCACTTTTATCAGCGCCGCAACGTTTTCAGCAATCTGGTTGACCTGCTGCTGCGCTTCAAGAAAATCGCTGACCCTGATAACGCGACCATCAGCGTGGCAGAAAACCAGCGCCCAGGTTGTCATACCGGTTTTCGGGCTGGGGCCGCCATAAGTGACACCGATACCGACAATATCTTCGAGATTGGCCACCGGGTCTTCAGAAACGATCATAACGGCTGAAAAGTGGTAGAGCAGCTGACCGCCGACATCATCGAGAACATAGTAGCAGTCGACATTGCGCCAGCATTGCCAGAAAAAGCCAACAACCAGTGCCAGGCCGGCGATGCGCGCAAGTTTCGCGAAAGCGCCGGCGTCGCTCGACATCAGACCCAGCAGCATGAAAAAAGCGACGACGGCGGCAATTTTTGCGAAACAGCCGAGCATTCTGCCGATGGTTTTTTCGGCCGGAGTTTCGAGGTCGAGAACAAAGCGGCCAAGGTCGTCGGCTCTGAGATTGTGAATCGGGTTATCCATCATCTGACATTTTATCAGACCTCATTGAAAAAAACTTCATTAAACACTCAATGGCGGCGGAGAAGAATGATCAGGGTGAGGTCATCCTGGGGCTGGCCACCGGCGAGCCATTCGCGGTATTTCTGATAGATGTTGTCGTAATAGCGCCGGGCGTCAGTGTCGTAGGCGGCGAGCAGAATCTCTTTGAAACCGTCATAACCGATTTCTTTGCCGGCAGGATTCATGGTTTCGACCATGCCATCGGTGTAAAAAACGACAGCCTGGCCGGGCTGCAGCTGCAAATCAAGATTGGCAAAACTCGATTTTTTGAAACCGCCGAGAACCGGCGCCTGAAGGGTGATTTCATGAGCCGTGCCCTTTTCGGGGTCGACGAGAACCGGTGAGCAGGCGCCGGCGTTGGCATAGACTCCGGCACCGTCGGCGGGGTTATAGTACAGATACTGAAAAGTCATTACCTTTCGCTGAGTTTTGCTGCGCGAGGCAAAGATAATCTGATGCAGCCGTGCCAGCACCGTGGCCGGGTTGTCGAGACAGTCGGCACAGCGCAGCACGCCGGCCTTGGCCATAGCCATGATCAGAGAAGCCCCTACCCCATGACCGGCCACATCACCGGCCATTACAACAAGCCGGTCGTCTCCGGTCTGAAAGTAATCGAAATAATCACCGCCCATCTCGGTCATCGGTATGCTCCGGCCATAAAGGTCGAACCGGCTGTCAGCAATGCCATGCTGTGGCAGCAGACGCGCCTGAACGATTCCGGCCAGTGACAATTCTTCGAAATCAGCCATGCTGGAGTTAAAAATTCGCGCCATTTCGCCAAATTCATCATTTGAAAGCTCACCCAGTCTGAAAGAAAAATCTCTCTGCCTGATTGCAATGGCGCCGGTCTGCAGGGCCGTCAGCGGCATGACAAAACTGGCAGAAAAGATCAGACCAAGCCCGGTGAGCATAATCAAAGTCATAATCGCGGCGCTTATCAGAAACTGCTTTTCTTCTGCAATCTGGGTTTCAATTCTGGCAAGCGGGTAAAATGCATAAAGAGTGTAACTGTCTAGATTCTGCCCGCGCATGCCGGCGTAAACATACTCATGCCCGTCAATACTGGTAAAACATGGTTCTACGGCAGGGTGTTCGCGAGTTTTAAAATAGATGCCGTAAAACCAGCTGCTGCTGTTTATTGGCGTGCCTTCTGGCCCGAAAACCACATTATCGGCATACATAAATTTAAGACCGAGCTGATTGCGTTCGAGCGAATTAAAATTGCGAGCCAGAAATTCTCTCTGCAGGGTTCCGTTGCGGAAAAAAATCATGAGAAAATAATCGATGATGCGGTCGTGTTTGAGTGAAATCAGTTTTACCAGCAGCGGGCTGGTACGGTCGAGCAGACCAAGACGAAACACCTTGTCGGTAGCCAGCATCATGCTTTGAATGATCTCGTGAAATGGTCGCTGGTAGACCATCTCGGCCACCAGTTCGGTCTCGGTCATCTTCTGAGCTGCGGCAACATTATTCATTTCGGCAAGATAGCTGGCGGCGATATCACGCGAAACCTTGAGATCGATCAGAACCTTGCTCATGGGCTTATCAAGGCGGCTGAACGGAGCGAAACGGCTGCCGTCAAGCACACCCAGCTCACTCATCAGTCTGGGCGGCGAACTGGCAACCAGCCTGTAGTCAAGCAAAGTATCCTGTAGCTTTCCCTTGATCAGAGCGTGTATTTCATGGGCCCCGAATCGCTCAGGCAACAGACTTCTCACATCTTTCAGCAGGCGGTTGACCTGATTGATAATGGTTGAATTGATTATCTGGCTGCGGCGGTCAACATGCTGAATATAACCGATACAGGTCTGATAAGCATCTTCGATAAGAGCGTTACGCTTGCGGGCCACGTGATCAGAAGCGGCAATAGCAAGCAGCAGAAAAGGCAGTCCGGTGGTAACCAGCAACATCAGCAGCAGTTGTAGTTTCACCGAATGGTGGTCGAGCCTTAAGCTTGATCCCTTAACGATCAGTGCCAGCGCAAAAAAGCCGACCAGAGCGAGCAGACAGGTTAACCTGCCCGGTTCAAGCAGTGTTATGAATTGTTTGAACGCAACAATCAACTTTTGCCCTGGCATTTTCCTGCCGGCAACCATTGTTCCGTCGATGATAGATGCGGAACGACCCTCAAGGTCATTTTTCTGAATCGACCTTTCGAGCCATTTATTGAAGCCGGACGCACCTGGATCGCCACTGCGAAAAAATTCAATGCGGATATCACTGCCGGCAGATTGTTTGACAGAAGTTCTTATGCCAAAATCTTCGTCGGCAATTTTTCGATCATAAAAAACCATGGCCAGATAGGTCTTGCCCCAGCCTATCCATAATTCAGGGTGTTTTCCGGAAGCATCGGTCTGCAGAAACTTTAGATGGCCGAAAAAATTCGAAGACAGAATCTTATTGAGCTTAAGGTGCGGCCCCAGAATCTTCCGCAGTCTGTCCATGCCGTTGCCCGCATAACTGTATCCATGACTGCCCATATCTTTCAGATCGTTGAAGATTTCTTCAAGAGACTCTTCAGAAACGTCGCGACGGTCAAAATGATCATTCTCGACAACTTTGCCGGCAGAGTTCCAGATAACGCAGGGCAGTCGATTGCCCGATTCAATTCTCAGGTTTTTCAGCTTCTCCAGAAAGACTGAATGATCAGGTGATGCCTTAATCCCGCTCAACAACGTTCTGAGAAGATATTGTTCGACATCGGCGTCAGCACTAACTCTTTCGAGCAGGTCCGAAGCCCGGCGCGAGAATTCTGCCAGCTGAAAAGCCTGATCACGCTCATTGTAGTAAGCAAAGCCGAAGTAAACGATCAGATAAAAAACCAGCAGGGCAGCAACCGCCGGCAGATAGCCGGAGAATCTGGCCAGATTTGTATCTTTTACCTTCTTTAGCATGCAACACTCCGGCTGATCAGCACGACACTCTGGTCGTCATCCGGCTGACCGGCCCACCTCGAATGATTTCGCAGCAGGGTTTCGAGGAACATCTCGGTCTGGGCCTGCCAGCTCGTCTGCAGCATCTGCCTGAACCCGTCATAGCCGAGCACATCACCGTTACCGGCACAGGCCTCTGCAATTCCGTCTGTGTAGAGACAGAGAGTTTCGTCGGGTGCGAGGCAGAACTCGACGACTTTATTGCTGCCGGGCCGGTTGTAGCCGAGCGGCAGACCACCGGATATGACATGTTCGACACGCGAAGCACCGGCTCCAACCAGAATCGGCATGCAGTGGCCGCGGTTGATCAGGCGGCACCTGCCGGTATTGGAGTCGATCGTGATAAAAAGACCGGTCATGTATTCACGACTGCCGTGGGTACGGTTTACCGCCAGCATCTGATCGAGGGCATCGAGAAGTTTTTCGCCATCGGAGAAGCTGTTTTTGACCGAAATCAATGTGGCTTTAGCCATCGCCATGATGAGGGCGGCCGAAATGCCGTGCCCTGAAACATCGCCGATAAAAACCCCGAGGGTATTTTCTGATATCTGGAAAAAATCAAAGTAATCGCCGCCGATGCGGGAAAAGGCCTGCGAACGCGCGACCAGCCGCAGACTGCCGAGGGCTGTTTCCCGCTCTGGCAGGAGATTTTCCTGGACAATGCGGGCGGTTTCGAGGTCATGCAGGGTTTCGAGGGTAGCGTTGAATGTGGTGGCAAGTTCTCTGAATTCGCGGCTGGAATCGATAGTCAGGCGATACGAAAAATTGCGGTCGCTGATGGCGCGAATAGCGTTGTTGATCTCGCCGATCGGCGTCAGAAAGCGGTTGGCCAGAAAACGGAACATCATCACCGTCATCAGCAGAAAAACAACCGCCAGTGCCAGCATCTGCAGGCGCATAAGCCCAATGGCATGTTCAATACCGGCCATTGGTGTCAAAAAGAGAAGGCAGATGCGATCGAGATTCATACCACGTATGGCAACAGCGGAATATTCACCGGTTCGCAGCTGCATGGCGTTTTTTCGCAGAATCAGACTGGTGTATGCGCTCTGGCACAAGGATCTGAGACTTTCATTTTCGGATTGAGCCGAAAAAATAAGGTCTTCGACCGGGTAGTAAGCGGCAACCTCTGCCCCTTCAGGTATTTTGCCGGCAAGATTATCGGCGTGAAAGCGTTCGAAATAGTGCCGCTGCATTTTTTCGCGGCGCCAGAAAAGCTGCAGCATCGCCTGGTTGCTTTCGATGCCGAAGCGGCCAAGAAAATCAAAAAACAAATAGAGCTCATGGGTGCCAAGACCAAAATTCGAAATTTCTCTTTTTTTAGAAAGCTCATCCATACCGAAGGTGCCACTGATAAAGGACTCTTTGCCCGACCCGCCGCCAGTTTTGGCTGAGCGCAGCACCTCGACAGCTATCTGACTTGAAAGCGTATAGTCTGAAAAAATGGTACGGTGACTGTCGGCAACCAGCCCAGCGCCCTTTTCATTGTATATCTGAATCGACTCCGGGCGGTATTCGGCGAGCAGCTTTTCGCGAATTATCTTTAAAACATCCGGTTCAAGGACTTTTCCGGCATATTTGTCATTATATTTTTTTACCAGATCGGCCAGATAGCTTGCCTGATCATTGAGGAAAATCTGAAAGTTTCTGTCGATGCCATAGAGCATGTTGATGCCACGAGTCTGTGCTTCATAAACCAGCTGCAGTTTTTTCTGGTCGAGGTATTCGACGCCGACACTGCCCATGATCAGCAGCGGAATACCGCCGGCGTAACAGAAGATCACCACCAGCTTGAATCTTATCGATACGAAACCGGTGTTTCTCGTTTTAAACCAGACGAGGAAAACAAAAAACAGCGGCAAAAGCAGTCTGGCAAACCGGCCAAGATAGTCGAGCCTGGCTTTTTCAGCAGAAAATAACAGGTCAGCCGGGCACCAGCACACTGCCCGCTGGTTCTGGTTAACCAGTCGACAGCCAACGAGCATGTCATCAAAAATTTCGAAGGCAGCCGGGCTCATTGCCTCGAAGCGGCTCAGTGCCAGAACCATTCTGGGCGCCCTGATGCTGTCGGCTGGCGGAAAAAAATCTTCAGAAGCCGGGTAGTCAGAAATATGCACAGAAAATTCCGGCATGTCGCGGCGAATTCTGTTGATGGCGAATTCGCTGCCGGCCTGACTTTTAATAAAGTCATCATTGATGAAACAGAGAAAGCCGAAACGATCGTTGATACGATACCAGATACGGCTTCTCGGCCCAGGTGGCGCAGTCTGCAGCGGCCGACCCAGCTGGCCGCTCAGCCAGGGGTAGCGCAGCTGATAGCTGACCAGCAGTTTTCCGAGAAAATTGCGCAGAATTTTCGATTCTTTTTCGACATCAGCGAGAGTGCCGAGATTAACTGTTTCATAGGTTTCATCCCAGCGGCCGAGCAGGTCTGAGGCCTTTTTCAGAAATTGCCAGGTCTTTTTGATGATATAGCCGAACGAGGTTTCGTCAGATATTTCTTTGATCAGATCGCCTTTTTCGTCCCAGCAGATGAAGGTGAAGGCACCTGGGTAGCGCTTCTGCAGGCGGGTTTTGAGCTGCCCCAGAGCAACTTTTGGGCTTGGCGAATTCATCGCCTGTTGATTTATCTGCAAAAGAAGATGATGGGCAAAGTATTCATTATCGCTGAACAGTTCAACGGTTTTGAGGGCGGTTTCCATTCTGCCGGCGATTTCTTCGCGGTTGTTGGCCGACATCACTTCAAAAAGATGGTTGAGTCCGAGGTTGAGCAGGCCGGCCGGAAAAAGTACAAAGCAGAAGATGATCCCAAGCCATGAAAGAACCGGGAATCGGTGATAGTATCCTTGCGAAGCGCCATTTTTCTGCATTGTCATAAATTTAGCACGGCAGGTGATTCATTAACAATCAGCAGAATGATATTGAAAGTGCATTACGCACAAAACGTCACCCGGGTAACATAATTTTACCGTCGCGGCTGAATGATGATAAAATTGGCCATGCATAATCATTGACCGACCAATGAATTTAAATATGGCAGAGTATTAGAACCGTTGAATGGACCTGAACCCATGAAAACCCGCCTTGTCGTTCTTCTGCTGGCTGGCCTGATCGTGCTGGCAGTGCCGCTGCTGTTCTTCAACAATCTGTTGAATACAGCCAGACAGAGAACCGAAGACGCCGCCATGGCTCTGCTGCGCGAAAAAATGCTGCAGGAAACCGAAAGAATCAAGGGTCTGATGCGGCCGGAAAATTACGTAAAAGAAACCATCAGAAAGCTTCATGGCGAACTGATGCCTGAGGTTACCTCAGAAATTATCCGCATGCTTCCGGAGCCGGATTTTGGCAGTGACATCTTCGATGCCCGCCTGCCGGACAAGTTTCTGTCTGGTATGCGGGCACGGGGCCTTGAGCCGCTGTTCATAACGGTTACCAGCCCTGCCTCTGCCGATATTTTTTACTGGTTCGCCAATCAGCTCAGCCAGCAATGCCCCGAGCCAGACAAATTGTCGGCGGCCCTCGCTTATCGGCTGGTTTCGGTAAGCACCCGACTTTATGAACATTATTATCAGCAGAGCTGGACAAACCTTTCTTTTAAAGCAATTACCAGAAAAATGATCGATTTTGGTTTCGAAAATGGCTCTGCCCTTGAGTTTAAGTATCTAAACCGTTTCAGCGAATATGTTCTGCCACATGGCACGGTTAAAGAGCTGTTCACCGACTATTTCGGCCGGCAGTCGATGTATGTTTACGCCTACAATTGCATCAGTCGCAGAAACATTCACGGCTCGTATATCATCGGGGTTCTCCAGTCTTCTATCAGGCCGGCAGATATTCTGCAAAACGCGCGACAGGAAGCCTCGAAACAATTTGCGGTGAGCTTTGCAGACATACCCGGCCAGAAAACCGGCTTTCTCGAAACTGACGACAACCTGGCCTATTACGACCAACCGCCAACCGAGTTTCTCAACCACATCAGTTTTTTCAAAAGATACCACGGGGAAAAGGCCGCCAGATCTGCAGACAGCTTCAGCCTTTGCCTGCGAGCCAGGCCAACAGCTGAAGTGCTCGAAATGCGACAAGGGCAGCAGATTTTCAGGCTTGCGGCCGGGCTGCTTTTTCTTGGCTACCTGATGGCAGCTTTTCATTACTGGCTTTTCGGCCTTAATCTGCGCCTGGCTATCAGAAGAAAACTGCTGCTGCTTCTCGCGGTGATAATTTTTATTCCGGCGGCCGGTACGGGCCTTCTGACAGTATTCAGCCTGCAGGGCTCAGAACGTATCATTGAGAACCACGTGCTGAAGAAAACTCAGGATCTGATAAACAGATTCGTGATGTATGACAATGAAAACGATATGCACCAGCAACTGGCAATGCTCGAAATCAAGCGCCGGATCGAGGAATACCAGGGCAAAGCTCTCAACCCGGCGTTGATATTGCCGCGCGACGACGATAACCTTCTCTGGCTGCGGTCGCTGACCGACAACCACAGCTGGATATCTCAGGACGGCACGATTCTTCACTTCAGCAACAATTCATTCCCGCTTGAACGCGATTCAGACAAGCTTCTGAACGCCATTCTACCCAAGTATCTCGGTAATCTCGGCCTGCTAAGCAGGCAAGGGAACACCATGGCAGACACCCTTACTCTGGGGATTTTTGAAGATTACATAACCCCGGAACGCGAAGAAGCCTCGCTGCCACATGAAACTACAATGCAACACGACATTTCGCACACCCTTGAGACCAGCAGAGCAGCGGTGATACTCGCAAAATCACCCGGGCTTGGCTATATCTTCGCCTACCCGAGAAGCAACGATGGCGATTTCCGGACCCATGCCTATCTGGGCGAGTTCTCAAAAGAATGGAAAGCACGTTTTTCTGATAACGACAGTTACTGTGACATTGAGCTGGCCGCCCGACTGCGCCGGCAGAATGACCTCAACATGCATGCCTGGCCGGGGCACAACCTGACAGACGATGAGATGCTTGAAGTTTTTAACCGGGCCCTTGAAACCCGCGACACCGGCAGTCGCATTTTTCATTCTGAAAGTGGTGTAAAAACCTGGGCCTGGAGCCATCGACCAACAAAGGCGGCTCTGTTTGCAGCTATCGGCAGGAGCCGTGGGCGCGGCATCGGTCAGCTGATACTGGGCATGGTTTTTCCGGCTCTGGTGGGTTATGGCATCCTGGTAATCATGGTTTTGTCGCTGCTGTTTGCCGAATTCATTGTCAAGCCGGTTGGCATCTTTTCAGAAGGCGTTAAAAGGCTCAGTCATGAGGAATATGGCGTTCAGATTGCCAGATTTTCGGGCGACGAATTCAGCCAGATAACCTCGGCTTTCAACAAAATGTCGGCCGCTTTGAGGCAAAGAGAAATGATCAAGCGCCTGGTTTCAACCCGACTGCTCGAAAAAGTTGCAAGCCGGGTTGATGGAAGCGCGGCAAAAACAGAAAAACAGATCGTCAGCGTCGCCGCCTCTGATATCAGAGGTTTTACCTCGTTAAGCGAGAAGTTTGCGCCCTCTGAGGTTGTCGAACTGCTCAACACCTATTTTACCGCCATGGAAGAAGCTATAAGTCAGCATCACGGGGTTATCGACAAGTATATCGGTGATGCAATCCAGATCGTGTTTTATGATGTGCCAGGCCTGCCAGGCACAGCCTGTCGAGCCTGTCAGACTGCAATGGCGATGCGGCGCAAACTCAAAGAACTGAACCGTGAACGGGAGCGCCAGGGTCTTTTTGCACTCGAAAATGGCATCGGCGTTGCCACTGGCGTCGCCATTTCCGGCAGTATCGGCAGTCGCACCGGCCGCAAGGATTTTACCATCATCGGCAGGGTTACCGAACAGGCGGCGCAGCTTGAAGCACGCACAGTCAATACGGTAAATCGAATTCTTGTCTGCAATGAAACAAAGGCAGCATTACCGGAAAATTTCTCTCTGGGTAAGCACGATTCAGAAAGCTGGGAGCTGCTCGATGAGTGCTGAAGCCAAAAGCCATATTTCACGTTCGATAAACATATCGACAACAGCACTGCTTGCGGCCTGGCTGCTGGTTCTGGTTCTGCCCGTCATTGGCTCGCTTCTTGCCCTTGATTTCTTTCTCGAAGAATATTCGGTCTTTGCAGAGCCCGAAAAAATGGCCGTCGCAAGACAGAGTATCGATGAATGTCGCACTCTTCTGGTTATCGAGAACTATCTCGAAGCAACGCTGCCGGAGCTTGAAAATATCGACCTGCCTGCCGACAGGCAGAATCTTGCGGCGCTGCAGGCGGCAATCGATGCGAAAATTTCAGGCAACGGGCTGCTTTATATGTTTGCCGAGCAACAATCTGGCCGCTTGACGCCATGCAGATTCAGCCCGCCAGACCTGAAGCGGCAGATGCCGCCGCCGGCCCTTTTCCGGAAACTGATTCAGAATCTGGCCGCCGAAAACTATCTGACAAAGGGAACCGTAAATCAGGGCGAAAACAAGGAAAAGCTGCGAAATGCCCTGCAGATTCAGCAGATGTTTAAAACCATGACCTCTGTCAACATCAGACCCGGGCAGGTTGCCAAGAACCTCTCGGTCGAGTTTGGCGGCGAGCTCTATTTTACCTGGTTTGAATTCAGAAAGCCGCAGGCCGGGCAGAAAGGCTGCCTGGCTGTCATTCGCGGGCGCGATCTTTCTTTTGCCGCCATCTGCAAAAGCATCAACAGGCGGCACCCAGGGTTCAGGCTCAGCGAAAAAAAGATGAATATTCAGAAGGCTCGCCAGCTGCCACTGCGTTTTTTTTCGGGTAGCCGCAGGGTTGATGACCGACTGATCATCACTGCGCCGGCCGACCAGCGTTTCATCAGGAGCTGGCTGCATAAATGTGAAACAATGCTGAACCAGGGCGACAAAGATTTTTCGGTGCCATTCATTGAGTATCATCTGCCGTTAAGCAGCTTTCAGCACGATTTTCAGGCGCTGCGCAAAAACATCGGCATGTTTGCCCGCTTCGTTCTAATGCTGTCTCTGGTGCAGCTGATGCACATG
>JANJUX010000011.1 GCA_024710355.1 Candidatus Rifleibacteriota bacterium | reverse complement strand
TTGGTTTTAAAAAAATTTTTAATCCACCCCCCCCCGGCCACATTGGTTACTATCAGCGTTTGGGACTTGCGGGTTCGTGCTTTGCCGGTTTGTGAGCATCACTCACCGGTTCGCCTTCTTTCATGCGGCCCAGATAAGAGGGCAGCTCGACACCGGCCATACCGGCCACATCCTGCAGCGGCGGCAGTGACTTAACAAAGCTCGAAACAAAGTTCGAAGTCGACGAACCGCCATTATCGCCGCCGGCTGAATCCCAGACGGTGATCTTGTCGATCTTGATGTTCTTGATAGCTTCGACCTGCTTCTCGACGATAGACTCGATCTTTTCGACCATCAACAGGGTTGCCAGGGCTTTCGGATCGTTGTTGACGCTCTTGAGCAGCTCGGCATAACCAAGCGCCTTAGCGCTGAGAACTTTTCTGACGCCTTCGGCTTCGGCTTCGTAATTCTGCAGCAGTGCATCGGCATGACCTTTGGCTTCGATGCTGATCTTGCCGGCTTCGGCCTGAGCATCGAGCTCGATTTTATGCTTTTCGATTTCTTTTTTAACGATTTCTTCGGCTTTGAGGCGTTCAAGTTCGGCCAGATACTGGGCCTTCTGAATTTCGACCTGGGCTTCACGCAGGGCGATTTCGGCGCTCTTGCGGGCCTGGGCTTCTTTGACCATCAGCTCAGAATTTGAGATAACGATGGCAGCCTTCGATTTGTTTTCGCCCTCGATGGCTTCGGCTTCTTTCTGCTGCACGTAAACGCGGCGCTCGGCTTCAGAATTCTTTTCACCCATTTCTGCTTCGGCCAGTTTCTTGGCGACCTGAATGGTTCTTTCGCTGTTGGCTTCGGCTTCACCGATTACCGCAAGTGCCTCTTTCTTCTGCACGAAAACACGGCGGTCAGCTTCTGATTCCTTTTCGCCTTTGTCGGCTTCCGCAAGGTTTTTCGCGACCTGAATCGCGCGTTCGCGGTTAGCGACCGATTCACCGATGGCACCCAGTTTCTGCTGTTCGGCTACGTCGACCTTGGCGCGGTTGATAGCTTCTGAAGCGGCCTTTTTACCGATACTTTCGATGTAGTTCGAACCATCGGTAATGTCGGTGATGTTAACGTTGATCAGATAAAGACCAATCTTGTTCAGTTCGGGCTCAACATTTTTGCGCACCGATTCAAGAAAACTTTCGCGGTCCTGGTTGATCTGTTCGATGGTCAGAGACGCGACTGTCAGACGCAGCTGACCAAAAATAATTTCCTTGGCCATGTCTTCCATGGCTGAGGTCGACAGGTTGAGCAGGCGCTCGGCAGCGTTGTTCATGATCTTCGGGTCGGTGCTGATACCGACGGTGAAAGTCGAAGGCACGTTGATGCGGATATTCTGCAGCGACAGCGCGTTCTGCAGCGGAATACTGATCGTCATCGGCGTCAGGCTGAGATAAGCATAATCCTGAATCAGCGGCAGAACCAGGGCACCACCGCCATGCAGACAGCGGGCCGAACGGTTGTCAGAAACCCGCCCGTAAATAACCAGAATCTTGTCTGACGGGCAGCGTTTGTAACGCGAAGCGAGATACACAAAGGTTGAGAACACGATTGCAACTAATGCTGCAACGACTATCGGCCACATAATTTTCCTCCTGCTTCTCTGTTATCCTTTTCAACAATTAATACACCGTTATCCTGAACCCAGACAACAGTTATCTGCTCTCCGGTTTTTAGCTCTTCCTTTTTTGAGGAAATGGCATCGCGAACATGCAGCCTGCCATCGATCTCGACCTGAACCTGCCCGGTACCCTCTGCCGGAATCCGCAAATAAACAGTACCGCCTGAGCCAAGTGCCCGCCGAACCCGCATTGTTCCATCACATTGCAGACCGGAAGCGAATCTGAACATCTGTGCCAGAATCCAGACGGTGAGAACGCCTGCTGCCACGCCACCGACGGTTGCCACCCAGGCAGGGAAACCGCTTTCATAGGTCAGCGCCAGCCCGACCCAGCCAAACATCATAAAAAAGGCCGTCAGGCCCTGAATTGAAAGATACTGAAAACAGAGGTCAGAATTATCAAGCCCCTCATGCCCGCTGCCATCTGCATGATCACCGCTGAAATCGGTCGAAACATCATCATGCACGTCAGAAACGTCGCTGACATCAGAAACATCATGGCCGATTTCGGCGGGTGCATCGTGGCCGCCCGCGTCGATTTCACCGTCAGAAGAACCGATCATGCCGGTAAACATGAGCACCATGCGAATCATGAAAACTACGGTGCCGCTCAGGGCGCAGGTAAGAAAAAACTTTTCCAGCAGCCCCAGACCCATGATAAATTCGAGCAAACCCTATTTCCTCCAGATTTTTCAGACCTTTTTCGCAAGGTTCGTTACCGATTTTACACCAGTACAGAGATATTGTATAACAGTTTAGAGACTTTGTTTAGAAAAGGAAAATAGTGAACAGCACCAACCCCGGAAAGTTTTCCTGGCATTCACGTGATCTGATCCTTGCAGGCATTTTTATCATGGCCGTGCTGGGTCTTCTCAACACAGGTCAGGGCGGCCTTGAAAACTTTATCGCCGCTGCCGACAAGCCATCCAGCGTTTACGGCGACTTCTGTGAGTATTATTACCCGGCCGGCAGAATGATCAGCAAACACGGCCAGCCCCTCGGCGGCTATTTCTACACTCCGTCTTTCGCACTCGTTTTACAGCTGTTTGCTCCTGATTCGATATCAGACGCCAGGTTCCGCTGGCAGATACTGCAGCATCTCAGCATCGCCCTTTTTCTGCTGATGCCGGCAATAAGACTGGCAAGGCGCGGCAGGCGCAAAATCTGGTTTTTTCTATATATTCTGCTCACGCTGCTGTCTTTTCCGCTCTGGCACAATCTCAAGTGGGGTCAGGTCAGCGTAATCCTGACTCTGCTTTGCCTGGCCGGGCTGGTATTCTACGAGCGCGGGCAAAAATGGCCGGCTGCGGTAGCGTTGAGCCTGGCAACACTTATAAAATACTATCCGGGCGTGCTGATACTGTATTTTCTGTTGAACCGCGATTTTCGCTTTATCGGCCGCTACGCTTTATGCCTGTTTGTGTTCGGCCTGTGTCTGCCGGCAACGATTCTTGGGCCGGGCACAACCATCGATTTTTACCGTCTGGTGAACGAAGAAATGACCTATGCTCTCGACTGGGTCGCCTTCGACCTGAATTCGCAATTTTTTCCGCATGTTATCATGCGGTTTTTCGGCCTCGAACCGGAAGGGGCCATTCGTGGCGTTCTCACCCTGCTCGGCCTTGGTATCTTTCTCGCGGTTCTTCTCAAAATTCACCGGGTCTGCAAAGCCGGGCCGCATGACCACACTTTTACGGCATCCGGCCTGCTGCTGACCTTTCCGCTGCTGGTCAACACCTCGTGGCCGCACTATTTTGTCTATCTGCCATTCTGTGCAATTCTGCTGCTGCAGAAGGCAGCTACCCCCGGGCAGCGCTGGTGCGTCATCATCGCTGCGTTTATCCAGAGCATATTCATCTACGCTGTTTCAGGCTATCAGTTCTATTCAGGGCTCGGGTTTCTGCTGACCGCCAATCTGCTTCTGCTCGGCACCTGGTTTTCTGCCCTAAAAGCATCTCCGGGTTCTGCCGCTTAGGCAGAAACCCGGAGGTGTCTTTTATAAATCAGGGTCTCGAAAGATTATTTCTTGCAGCCTTTTTTGGCTTCGAGATTTCTCCAGTGACCTTTTACGTGTTTACCGTTTTTATCATAGTGACCTTTTACGAAGGTCTTGTCTTTTTTGCCACATACGGTTTTCTTAACCGCGGTGCCGGCATCCATTACCTTGTTCTGAACTGCATCGTGAGCTTTGGTTCCAACTTTTTTACCAGCTTCGAAACCCTTCTTGAAAGAAGCTTTCATTTTGCCAAGGAAACCGGGTTTGTGCTGACCGCACTGTGAAGCCTGACCAGCCTGTTCGGCCTGACCTGACTGTTCTGACTGACCGGCCTGTGAAGACTGGCTTGACTGTGAAGACTGGCCGGCCTGTGAAGACTGACCTGACTGATTGGGGTTGCCGGCGAATGAGGGGGCAGCTACCAGAGAGAGAGCGAGAACAGAACTCATGATGACTTTGCGCATGTTAGACACCTTCCTGATTGAACTTGTTACTTATTAGATATCGGACTGCAATAATGAATAAATGATGCGCCAGGATATGCAACTTGCATGCCATGTCTTGTTTTATTGCGAGAAGCCTTTTAAACAAGGGGTTTACGCAATCCGATGTACCTTGACGGAATTTCCGCAATGTCAAATTTTTGGCAACCGATGCTGAAAAATCACCAGCAGCCGTACCCCGGTTAACCGTTAAAAAACTAATGATCTGTCACATTTATGCAAAAGCCGTTGAAGATGAGCCACGCCCGACGAACCGGCATAAAAATTCAATGCGCTCTTATATAATAATTGCCCATTCCTGCATCCTGGTCTGACAGAGGGGTAACAAAAAATTATTTTTGCAGGGGTTTGCGGTGCCCGATGACCATGAATTCGTATTCGTCGAGTTCGATCGGGCCACGGCGCCAGTTTCCGGCGGTACCGCCGTAAATACGGTCTGCTTTGAGGCCGACACGGTTGACCATTCTGACAATTTCAGGAGGTGTGTAATAGCGCTCGATCGCCTTAACCCCGACCTTTTGCCCATCTATCTCGACATGTGTCTCCAGGCGGCTCGTCAGCGTCAGCAGATCGACATCACCATTCGCCACATCAGCATCTGATATCGATCTGAGCAGGCGAAAGGCACTCAAAAGATTTACCATAAAAGGCTTTTCCGGCTTAAGAGCCTCCGACATGGCTGCAAAAACCGCCATATCCTTGCCCCAGATATCATCATCATCGGCAAACAGACACAACGCCCCTTCGCAGAATGAGTAAACCGCATCGAAAGGCTGCTGTGTCACGAATTCCTGTGCCGCGCAATGTACCCAATCGATCTGAACCCTGCTCTTTTCAGCATTTGCCTTTGCCTGCGCAAGCATGCCGGCAGAAATGTCGACGCCGGTCACCTGGTAGCCGCGCCGCGCCAGTTCGATCGCATGCCTACCCGTGCCACAGCCCATGTCAAGCATTCTGGCACCGGCTTCAAGCTTCAGCTCCTCGACCATAAAGTCAATTTCAGCAACCGTGTTGCGGGTAAAAACCTCGCGCTCATAAACCGGAGCGATGACGTCGAAAAACTGCTGCCAGTTATTTCCCTGAACCGGCTGCGGGTTTGGGCTCAGGTTCGGCTTCTGCAGTTGGTTGCTGCTGTGATTTTTTGTCGACATCTTTCTGCTCTCCCTGTTTAAGTTTGCTGAAAAGTTCGAGAAAATCTTTTTTGACCGCGGCGGCGGCATCATAATCTTCGGCGGGTGCCTCGATCGCGTTGCGTTCAACAACATTTTTCATCATATCAAGGCTTTTCTGCAGCTCTTCTTTCGAAAGACCGGTTTTGAGACGCTGCAGACTGATGGTTCTCTTTACCTTGCCCTCTCCACCGGTAGTTTCGGTATAGCGTTCAAAAATAAGAGTTGTAATCGAACTGATATCTGCAATCGGAATGCGCTTTTCGGTTAGGCCGTAAATCAGCCGGCGCACAACCTGATCGTTTTCGGCATCGACCGGCAGGCCCTGACCGGCCTCTCCGCCCATCTTATTCTGGCGATAGAAAGCGAGCAGCATAGCTTTGACATGCAGATTGGTTTCAAGCTGACTGGTGGCATTGGTAAGAAGGTTGACCAGCCCGATTTTACCAGATCTGATATCTTTGGCGGCCTCACTGGCAGCCTGATTGATCTCGGCCCGGTCGGCATCGCTGAAGGCCATCTGCGTGACTTTTTCGACGCTCTTTTCAAGGCCCTCGGCAGCAAATTCGCGACCCGATTCATGCAGAAAATTTACACCATAATAGCCACCAATCACTACTGCCACCACGATCAGAAAGCAGCCCAGACCAAAACACCCACAGCAGGTCTTTTTATTCATGCCAATATCCTCAACTCATGATTCTGAAAAACTCTCTCAAAAACAAAATTATTGCCTGGCGTTCTCGACCTCTTCGACCGGAACCATCTTATAAACCTGATCGTTCTCGCGCACAAGCCCTGAAAGTCTGACTCCGACAATAGCACCTCTTGCCGCCTGCATGACAGGCTTGAAGGCCTCTTCGATAGATTCGGCCTTCAGGGTTACCACGCCGGTTGCCGACCCCTGAAACATCAGTTCGTCACCGGCAGAAAAACCGGACCCCTCAACCTTGATCTCAGCCACCATGACCTTTTTGAAAAAATTGGTCACCACTCCGACATGCACTTTGCGATGCGTGGCTTTTGAACCGTTTCCGCCGGTCCATTCAGCAATCTGGCGCCCAAAGAAGAAACCATCAGAGAAGCCGCGGTGAAAAACCGCATCGAGGCGCGCCATCAGTTCATTTTTCAGGTCGACCAGCTGCTGCGCGAAATCTTCAGCACCATGCCGCTCATGATAAAAGTCGATAAACCGGCGATAACAGGCGGTCACTTCGCTGACATATTCAGGGCTGCGGCCACGCCCCTCGATTTTGAGACTGTCGACACCGGCAGCGAGTATCTGATCGAGAAATGGCAGGGTGCAGAGATCCTTCGGGCTCATGACGTAATCCTGGCCAAGCATGAACTCTTTGCCGTCACGAACGTCTTTGATCAGATATTCTCTGCGGCATGGCTGCCGGCATTCACCCCGGTTGGCCGAGGCATCGAAATGAAACTGCGACATAAAGCAACGGCCACTTACCGAAACGCACATGGCCCCATGCGCAAACACTTCCAGTTCTATATTTTCGGCTTCGGCACCCAGAGCCTCTTTCAGGCGGCGGCGGATCGACACGATCTCTTCGAGGGTACACTCCCTGGCAAGAACAAAGCGCCTGATGGCAAACCGGCGGTAGAGAAACAGCAAGGAGGCTGAGTTGGCAACCGACATCTGGGTCGATATGAAAGGCGCGATACCATAGCGCAGCGCCAGCTCCAGAATGGCGAAATCCCAGCAGATAACCGCATCGATACCGGCAGCGGCAGCAGCCTTGACGAGTGACTCGGCCAGTTCAATTTCACGGTCATAAATGATGGTATTGAGTGCCATATAGGCTCTGGCGCCGGCCGTATGGCAAACTTGCGCGATTTCCGGCAGGTCTTCGACCGAAAAATTCTTTGCGCTCGCACGCATATTCATCGAGACCACGCCAAAATAAACTGCATCTGCACCAGCATCCAGAGCAGCACGCAGGCTCGTCATATCACCCGCAGGCGCCATCAGTTCAGGCTTGTGTTTATTGTTTATTGCTTTCTGCATTGTTTACAGACTATCACGACCCGGCATTTTTTTCACCTCTCAGCGTGGGTTGGCTTTTTTTTCTTCTCTGGAGTATAATCTCCGGCAAAAGCTGTAAAAAATCAGCACTGGAGACGTGAAATGATCCGAACAGAACTGCAGAAACAGGTGTCTGAGCTTATTGTTCAGGCGCTCTCAAACGAAAGTGTCAATCTGGCCGAGCCGATGAGCGACTTCGAAATTCAGGTATTCTCGGCCACCATCGACCGACTGGTGACTGAAGAAACACTGCCGGAAACATCTGAACTGGTTATCGAACCACGCCGTATAATAACTCTGCTACAGACAAAAAAACTGCCCGAAGAAACCGTTATTCAGGCCCGAAAAACACTGCGCCGTTTTCTTGAAGTGATAATCAATCTGTCGGCAGAACCTGAAATAAGGATAGTTAACTGATTATGCCGCCTGCAGTCAGATCACAGAATCTGTCGATCATGATGACCGATATTCAGGGTTATTCCGCCGCTGTGGCAGAAGCCAGCCGTGAAGATGTCGTAAATCTGATCAGACGCCACAACCGGCTGATGCGGCCAGTCATCGAGTTTTATCGCGGTACCATCGTCAAAACAATCGGCGATGCTTTTCTCTGTACCTTTCCGAGCGCCACCGATGCGGTAATCTGTGCCATAATCATTCAGCTGCTGCTGAAAGAATACAATCAGCGCATGACCGACAGCGCCAGTAACCTCAACCTCAGAGTTGTCATCAACTCTGGCGATGTAACTCTCGAAGGTGGCGATATTTTCGGCAATGCCGTAAACATAACGGCCCGCATGGAAGCTCTCGACTGCTTTCCGGGCGGTTCGATCGGCATCAGCGAGTCAACCAACCTGTTGATGGACCGCACCGAAATTGTCGCAGAAAAAATCGGGCCCAAACAACTCAAGGGCGTGCCCGAACCGGTTAATGTTTACAAAGTCCCTCTCGAAAAGCAGAAGCTGAACAAACTCCCGGTGCAGCTGCTGTCGCTTGTTGAAAAGGTCATCAACGCCAAAGATCTCGACTCCGACTCACATGACGCCAATGCCAGATTCAACGAATGGGCGCAATCGGTAGGCTCCTTTCTGACGCAGACCAACTGGGGCGATAACATCAACAAGGCCTCGAAACAGATTGGTGACAACTTCAACAAAGCCACCAAACAGATCGGCAACCTCCAGAACTCACTCGCCAAAACCTTCGGGCAAAAAACCGTTCTCGAAAAGAAACAGACACTCAACGACGCATCGATCAAATCAAGATGCAAAAGCGGCCTGATCGACCTGGTGATACTGCTTCTCATCTCTTTGTCGCTGCGCGGGTTCTGGTGGCCGGTACAGAGAGTCATCTACGGCCCGACGACTGTCAGTGAACGCAGCGAAATCAAAAACAGCTCCTCAGACTGGGAAAGAGTAAACGTTGACGGCAAAATTCACTACGAAAGAGGCCGGGGAGCCGCTGAATGGATCGTCGAAAAAAACATCTACTATCCGTTCATCCTCTGGTGGCTGTATTTCGCACTGTTCTGGAAATTGAAACAGGCAAGTCCGGGGCAGATTGCCTCTGGTAATGCAGTGGTGACCGAAGACGGCGAAACCAGTCTGCCAATAAATCTGGTTATGAAACGAAGCGCTTTATACATACTCTCGACCCTGAGCATCATCGGCAACCTGGCAATCTTCTTTGGCGAAAAGAAAACCCTGCACGATAAACTTTGCTCGACCAGAGTAGTCGAATAACTGCATATTTTTTGTAACATCAGATATATCAGGCAGTCTGTGACCAAGCAGACTGCCTGATGTGTTTTCATGGCGTAGTTGCACCTTGCCCGACAGCTCAGGTTAGCATATTTTCAAAGCAGGTTATATCGCTGTTCATAATTGACAGTTGAAGAACAAAACGGCGTTGTCATCGCCATACCTGCAATGACAGACTTTGCAAAAACTTTTTCGTTGCTGCCAGTGGCAGCAATTTTTCTTTTAGCCCGATTGCGCCCGGTTAACCAACCAGGGCGGGCGACTTGACATAAGGGCGCAAAAGTAGCAATCTGAAGCTTAACAACTCAAAAAACGGAGAATATCGCATGTTCGCTTCCGGAAAAACTGGTCTTTTCATAGCTGTGCCTTTACTGATCATTTTGATCATCATCATAGCCGCAGGTGTCGCCAGAGCCCAGACCGCCAAAGCGCCCGAATCAGAAAAAATAAACGTTTTCGCGGTCGTTTCGGATGAAATCGAAACCGCCTGCCGTGAAGCCGCAACTACCCTGATGCAGGAAGAAGCCCTTGAATCTTTTCCGCTGCAGGGCTTTCAGATTCACTGCACCCTTTATATGACCCAGTATCCGGTCGACAGCCTTGAAAAGGTCGCATCACTCGTTGCCGAAATTGCCAGCAATACCAGAGCTTTTGCAATTCAGAGCACCGGCCTCGAAATCACCTCGGGCAGCTGGTTTTTTCTTAACCTTGACCGTAACCGCAATCTGCAGACTTTTTGTGACGCCGTCGTCGAAAAACTGGCACCGCTGCGCTCGCCCTCTGATTTCGTACCCGAATGGGCCAAGGACAACCCGACAAAGGTTGAATATATTACCAAGTATGGCAGCCCGAACGTCTATGGCGAATTCAACCCGCACCTCACCCTGCTGGCAAAATCTGACGAAGCAAAACTGAAAAAATTTGTCGAAAAGCACGCAAACAGCGGTTTTGCAAAACCTGTCAGCGGCAGAATCGTTGCCATAGGCCTCGGCATCGCCGACCGCAATGGTCAGATCAAAGACCCCTTCAAAGTGATACCACTGCAGCCGGCTGCCGACGAAAAATAAACCCCAGAAACTTCACGGCTCCGCCGCTTCAGGCCTGTCTACCGCCTGAATAACGGCGGAGTCTGTTTTATGCAGACGTCCGGACGCCAGCGACAGGGCCATTCTGGCAGTGAGCAGATCGTTCTCATCTCTGACAAGCTGGGCTCGGGCATTAAAAAGAGCGGCCTGAGCGTCGAGCAGATCATTTACCGTGCCCTTGCCGTGCTCGTAATTCAGGGCCTGGATACGATAGGCTTCTTCTGCCAGCTCAAGCGCCAGACGACTGCGTTCCAGGCGGGCAACGGCGGTTTTTGCTGCCGACAGCCCGATGCGAATCTGTTCGGCAACTCTCAGTTCTGCCTCAGAAAGCAGCTGCTTTGCCTTCGCCTCAGCCGCGAGAGCCTGCCGGCGCCGCCCACCGGCAGCGCCCCCATCCGCCAGCTGCCAGCTGAACTCGATGCCGACAAAGCCATTATTGAGCGTACGGCCCGTATCATTACCATAGCTGTTGCCGGTTGCTAGAAGATTCAGAACCGGCTGTCGGCCTGTATCTGAAGCCCGCACCGCCCGCCCGGCTCCCACAACCCTGAGTCTGCCGGCGATCAGGTCAGAACGCTGCTGCAGCGCGGTCTGAAGTAACTCGTCTTCCGACAGATCCGTAGCCACGGCATAAAGATCGATCCCTTCAGAAGCCACCTTTTCAGGTGCCCTTTGAAAGCCGCAGATGCGCGCCAGACGGGCAAGATTACTCACCAGACCATGGCGAACCGTTTCCTGCTGTGCCAGAGTTTCCTGTTCACGCACCTCGAGACGCAGAACATCGACATTGGCAACACGACCAACCTCTTTCAACTTGCGCATGCGTGTCAGAGCCGCGCTGACGTCTTCAACATTCCTGGCGACCGCCTCTGCCGTCGCCTGCTGGCTTATCACTTCAAGAAAGGCCGACAACACGGAAAAGATCGTTTCCTGCTCGATTCTGTCTTTCTGCTGCTTTCTTGCATCTCTTTCAAAACGGGCCGCGTCAAAAGACGAGCGCGCACGGCCTGAATCCCAGAGTAATTGCCGCAACTGCAGCTGTGTTTCGCTGAGATTTTCATCAAAAAACTGCGGAGCACCGGGTATTGCCCCGAGCACACCAGGGCGCCTCTGATCCCAGTGACGGGCGACTGCACCCAGCCTTACCGAAGGTTGCAGCGCTGCCGCTGCCTGCTTTATCTGGCCATCGGCAGCTTCAATCTCGGTTTCTGAAATCAGCATGACGGGCGCTGAAGCCAGCGCACTCTGCAGACATTCTTCGATGGTTATTCCCTCAGCCTGTGCTGTTGCGGCAAATGACAGGGCGATCAGAACAACAGCCACGGTCTTGCCTGCAGCGGTAACCCGCAAAGCTGACAAACGCTCGGCAACACTCATGATCAGATCATAAAGAACCGGAATCATTACCATGGTCATCACCGTTCCGACCAGCAGACCGGCCGAAGCAACCACTCCCAGCGGTGACATGCGTTCGAGGCCCACAGCCTGTTCGAGAATCAGCGGGATCAAACCAAGAATTGTCGACAGCGTGGTTATAAGAATCGGCCTGAATCTGGTTTTTACGGCATCTTCAAGTGCCTGGCGGCGCTCAACCCCTTTTTTGACCGCACTGTCGATAAAATCGATAAGAATGATCGCGTTATTCACAATCGTTCCCCCAAGAAGAATGATGCCCATCATTGCCGGCATGCACATCGGCTTGTCAAAAATCAGCAGGCCCCAGAGAGCCCCGATAAGAGACAACGGAATGGTGACCATTACCAGAAACGGCCGCCACCAGTTTTCAAACAGCAGATACAGAACCACATAAAGCATCATCAGACCGAGACCAAGCACCTTGCCGAGCCGGCGACCGGTTTCGGCAATATCGGCCATCGTTCCCGACAGTTCGGCCCGGTATCCTGCCGGAAGCGCTGAAGCGGCGAGAACCTCAGAAACATCCTCTGCAACCGCCGACAAGGGACGAATCGAATTCAGGCCGGTGATATTGATTGTCTCTGAAAGATTTTCTCTGGTTACCAGAGTTGGCTGCAGCACCTGCCTTGAAGTGCCAAGCGAGCCGAGAAACAACTCGCCGGCCGGACCTGGAATCACCAGGTCATCGATCTGTTTCTGCCAGCGCTGGCCGGCCTCACCAAGTTCGGCGCGAATCGAGAGATCGACAAGCCCCTTCATTTTAAGAGCTCCGGGGATTCTGCCCGAGAATGTCAGACCAAGAAATTCACCAAGCTCGACCGGGGTCAGCTGATAACGCCCGGCAATACTCAAATCGGGCGAAAAGTGCGTTTCGGGTTTGCTTTTGGCCCAGGTAAAGCGCAGATCCTGCAGCCCGTCGATTTTGCGCAGCTTGGCATCGAGGCTTTCAGCCAGCTGATAAAGTATATCAGGGTCACGACCGCTGATCATCACGTCGATCGGGGCACGCGAGGTTGCCATGGGCGTGGCACCGAACTCAGAAACCGAAAATGCAACCAGTTCGGGGATATGATGCAGTTTTGCCCGCCAGTCACGCGAGATCTCCCAGATTGTCTGCGAGCGTCGATCCCTGGTAGTAAGACGCACCTGAATATCAACCTGCTGCAGCAGCTGCCCGCCGGCACCAAAGCTTACCTGACCGGGCTCAGAACCGGCGACCGTTGAAATATTGAGCACATGCGGATTTTCGCCAATAATTTTTTCGATTTTCTCAATACTCTTCTCTACTTCACCGGCAGTCATCGATGGCGGCAGATCAGCCTTGATAATGATCATGCCGGTATCCATGCGTGGCATGAGTTCACGGCCAACGAGAGGCAGTACGGTTCGCGCACTCAAGGCCAGGACGATGAATGAGGCAATGAGAAGGGGCACCCGCATCTTGAGGCCAAGGTGCAGCAGGCTCAGATAGATATTGACCGACGCATCGAGCAGGCGATTGATGACAGAAAAGAAGAAACCGGCCTTCTGCTCTTCCTCTGAGCCTTCGAGCTTTGCAGCCCTGACATGCATATCGACGAGCAGTTTTTTGAGAAGAATCGGAACAATGGTCACTGCTGCAAAAAACGAACCAACCAGTGTTGCTGAAATGGTCATGGTCAGAGGGCGCAACACCTGCTGCACGTAACCGCCGACAAACATGATCGGAATCATGACGACAACAGTGGTCAGCATGCCACCCCAGATCGAGAACACCACCTCTTCGGTGCCGGCAACAACCTTTTCGAGATCTGCCGTACCATTTTCGAGGTGACGGTAAACGTTTTCGACAACGACTATCGAGGCGTCAACCACCATTCCGACCGCGATGATCAGGCCTGAAAGCGTCACCATATTGAGCGTAAATGGCGTAAAATAGAGAAAAGCAAAGGCCGAGAGAAACGACAGCGGAATCGAAACTCCGACGACAACCGATGCCCGCAGATTCTGCAACAGCAGGAAAACTATCAGCATCGTCAGCCAGACCGCCGAAAACAATGAATCTTTCATACCCCTGACGTTGACCGAGATTATTGGTTCCTGGTCGGTAGTGATGGCAAAATCAATCTCGGGGTAGCGTTTCTGGAGTTCCGGCAGATATTTTTTTATACTTTCGATGCCATCGACTGCAAAGCCATCTTCGGGCTTGAGAATGTTCAAGGCAATTGCCGCAGAACCATTACCATGATAAATGCTGCGCGGTGTCTTGATTCCGAGAGTCACCGAAGCAACATCAGCCAGAGTGATGACTCCGCCATTCTGAACTCTGATCGGCAAACCGGCGAGCTGCTCAGGAGTACGCGCCTCATAAAGTGTTTTAACCAGTGATTCACGCCCGCCATTTTCAAGATAGCCACCTGGTAGAGAAGTATTCTGGGCCCCGATCGCTTTGAGAACCTGAGCCGGAGCTATTTTAAACTGCCGCAGCTTTTCAAGATCCATACGCACCAGAATTTCCGGTTCATTGGCACCAAATACATCGATTCTGCCAATGCCCCGCAATCGCAACAGATCTTCTTTAATGTCGTTTTCAGCCAGAATACGAATTGCCTTCAGATCGAGCGAAGAGTTCTGAGCCGGTTTGAGGGCCAGAGTCACGACCGGCCGATTAGCGTCGGTTATGCGAAAAAACTGAGTTGGCTGGGTTCCGGCCGGAAAACTGCGGGTAACACGGTTAACCGCATTGATAACGTCGGTCATCGCCTGTGACATGTCGGTGCCATAATCGAACTGCGCATTCACCGATGAAACCTCATCTCGCGAGGTAGAAACGACCCTGACAATGCCCTTAAGGCCCTTCAGTTCACGGTCGATCAGGGTGGTGACGCGCCGACTTACGTCATCGGCAGAGGCGCCGCGCACCACCGTCATGGCGACGACCTGGGGCGGCATGGTATCGGGAAAAAGGTCGACCGGCATGAAGTTGTATGAAACAAGACCGATTGCGCCGATCAGCAGCCAGAAGGCAATCGCCCAGGCCGGGCGTTGTATCACCGTATTAATGATGTTCATTTGACCACCTCGATCGCAAAAGACGCCGGCAGCCTTATATTTTCAAGATAGGAACCGACGGCAAGAACCGTTCCGACCGGAATTTCTGCGGCATTTGCCAGTGTCGCTCCGTTATCGCCCTCAAGAACAGGCGCAACCGAAGTGCGCACCGCAATGCCATCTTTAACGACGTAGACAAAAAAGCGGTCTGATCGCGAAAAATCGACAAATCTGGCTGTTTCCGGAATCACCGCCCCTTCGCCGCGCTCAACAACGATACTGGTCGGCACCTGCATGTCATAAACCAGCCCCTGAGGCAAAATCGGGCTCTCGGCTTCGACAGTCACCTGTCTGAATTCGTTCAAAACCGGAAAAACCCGGCTGACGGAGAAGCTGGCCGACGCATGCCCGCGCAGTGACACCGGCTGCCCCGACCCGATTCTGACGGCAGCTTCCTGCGGCACCTGCATGATAAGGCGGGTTTTTGTCGTGTCTTCGATATTATAAACTGCTGTTCCGGGCAGAACACGATTACCCTCTTCCTGCAGTCGGGCAGATATTATGCCGTCAACCGGCGAGGTAAGATCGGTATAATCGCGCCTCACCTGCCAGAGCATCACATCTTTTTCACTCGCGGTCTTCTGCGAAAGCAACGCATCAACCTGGGATTTCTGAGATTGAATTTGAGATTTCAGCGAGGCAAGGCGACTCTGCGCCTCTGCATGCCGGTTTCTGGTATTTTCGAAAGCTGTTTGTGCTATGGCACCAGCCTGATATAGCTCTTCGTCTCTTTTCAATTCGCCGGTCCAGAATTCAAAATTGGTCTGTGCCGCATCTATCTGACTGGTCAGCATCTGAAGAGCGGCGGCGGTTGCGGCGGCCTGATTCGAAGCTGATTGATTGCGCGCTTTCGCTGCCTGCAGCTGAGCATCCTGTTCGCGGCTGTCGATAATGCCGATAACCTGGCCGGCCTTTACCCGATCACCTTCACGCAAAGGCAGGTTGAGAATTTTTCCGCCGGTTTCGGCCTTGATCTGCACGGTTGCGGCGCTTTTTACGGTTGCCAGGGCTGAAATCGTCTTATCGACCTGCCCGTTTGCGACCTCGATAACTCTGGCGGCAAGGGGCCTTGATTCCATGGGCCTGGCCATGGCCAGTTTACTTCGGATCTTTACCAGGCCGATACCGGCCAGCGCAACGGTTGCGATGGCAATTACAGCAATAATCAGGTAATAAATTTTTGCGGTCTTTGCGTTTCGGCTCATTTTCTTGATCCTTTCAGTTCGATCAGTTCGACAAAGAAATCCATAAGCGAAGAGGCGTGTTCAACCAGGCCGTCGGTTTTACGCTGCAGAGTCCATTTGATAACAGTTGTCTGAATCAAACCAACAATGCATGCGGTAGAAGAAGCAATTTCGGTTTCGGGTTTGAATTCACGAGCTTCGACTCCCTGCCTGACAATGGCGGTAACGGTATTCTGCAAAAAACCAAGACTGCTGCTCAGTTTTTCGAACAGATGACAATTCTCAGGGCGAATGGCTTCAGAAAAAAACAGAATCGGGTTCAGCTGCCTGATAACCAGATGATGCAGATGAATTTCGACGAGCCGGCGCAGCTTGAGGCGGGCGGCAACATTCTCCTGCAGCAGGCCTTCGAGTGCTTCGCGCCACGGAACGAAAAGCGAGTCGAGAAGGCCGAGAAGCAGGTCTTCTTTGCTTTTAAAATGGCGGTAGATGGCGGCTTCGCTTATGCCGATACGGCTTGCGACAGTTCTGACAGTAAAGTTGCTGAAGCCTTCGTTAAAGATCAGGTCGCGGGTTACCGCAATTATTTCGGCCTGGCGTGCCTCGCCGGTTTTTCGCGCCATATTTGCTCACCTCGAACTAAGTTAGTTATCGTTAACTAATCTTAGTCGCTGCGGCAAAATTTGTCAATCCTCAGCCATTTGGCTGCTCAGTGCCGGAATCATGTTTAAAAAGCTCCGCTTCTCGGCCTGAGAGGCTGTAAAACCAGGCGGCAACTGCGAGAATCCCGACTCCCTGCACCAGACAGACGCGGTCTGGCGATAGCAGGTCGCCAAGATAACCGAAGACCAGATAGGCAATCGGAAAGGAAAAGCCGATGATTGCCTGCATGGCGGCAAAGAACCGCCCCTTGATTTCGTCGGCAACCACCCTTTGGAAAAGGGTGATGAACTTAACATTGTTAATACCCAGCGACATGCCGGCAAAAAACAGGGCTGCGCCAAACGCCACAGAATTTGTAAAAAACCCGGGAATAAACATACAGACGCCGAACACCAGCATGCTGGCGGCACCCAGACGTATGGTGCGCTGCCCTGACCTGAAAAGAGCTGCGGCAAAGGTGCCGAGAAGAATGCCAATCCAGAGTGCGGCTTCAAGAAAGCCAAGAGTTCGCGCCTCGGCCAGCAGCACCTTTTTAACATAGAGCGGGATCACGATGAGAACAGGCGTGGCAAAAAAATTAACCAGCCCAAACCCGGTCAAAAGTGACTTAAGCAAAGGAAACCGCTGCCAGTCGATGTTTTCGCGACCCTCCGCAACCGGAGCCTTAGCGCCTTCATCGGGTGTTTTCTGGTCGGCAGCAGCGTCTTTCTCTTGTGCAGCGGCGTTCTCTGGCTGTCTATCTTCGGGGAACTTTATCGTCAGCTCGATCATTGCAGAAATGAAATAATTCACTGCCGTCAGAGAAATCAGCAGCGGAATTCCGAGCCAGCCAATCAGCATGGCGCCGAGTACCGAGCCACCGAAGCTGGCAAGATACTGTGTCGAAGCCTGAAAAGCCACTGCCTGTTCGATCGCCTCTTCATCAACCAGTGATGGCAGGCACTTGGTAACCGCCGGATTAAAAAAGCCTTCGGCAGTGGCGAGCAGAAAGCTCATCAGAAATGCGATTTTCAAATCAAGACTGCCGGTATACAAAGACCAGCCGATACCGGCAAGAAGGGCAGTAGAGGCAAGGTCGCAGCTGACCAGCATTCTTCTGGCAGGCATGCGGTCTACGACCCTTCCGATCAGGTTGCAGAAAAGCAGCGATGGCAAAGCGCCGGCGACCATGAAAGCGCCAAGAGCAAAGCCGCCGTGAACCGGGTTTTCGTTGAGAATCCACCAGATAATGGCAATCTGATAGATTTTGTTGCCTGCCTGACTGGTTACCTGCCCAAGCCAGAGCCTGAAAAACTGCGGATAGCGTAAAAAAAACGGTGTGTGTCCGGCGTGCATTAATGAAACCGCCAATCAGGATAGCCAGTTCGCTGACTTCGCGTTAATGATATAGAAATCAAAAGGCTTTTTCAACCCTGAGATTCAGGGCTGACTGGCAGGTCTCTCTGCAGAGCCTTCTTCGAAATCCACCAGATGAATGGCAGAATAAGCAAAGCCGGCAGAAAAATCAGCAGCTCAACCATGTCGAAAGAGGTAAAAATCGGGCGGGCCCGCGAAATTTCGTCAAAATGTTCTTTATAAAACGAACCGTTGACATCAGGGCCATGGTAAGCGCAATAGATTATGCCACCATGACGCAGGTCACCGAAGGATTTAAAGGTACAGCTGGCATCGGATTTGAGAGGCATTGGTCGCAGATATGGTTCAAGTGGTGAATTACGAGCGTAGAGAAGCAGGTCATCCAGGCTCGAAAATGGCAGTCCGCCCTTGTCTGTGACCATTCGTTCCAGTGCTTTGTCGATACGACGCTGCATTTTATAGCAGTTAAAATATGATGGTTCAAGGCGCAGACCCGCAAAAAAATGAAATCTGGAGCGGATTTCGCGATAAATATTTTTCAGGTTTATCGCATCAATTTTTCTGAAAAATGGCGGGTAAAGAATTTCGGCTGGAGTCGTCGCATCGCTGGCGATTGTCTGCTGATAAGGCGTCAGATCAAATTCCTGCGCCAGAAGCTCTGACCGGCTAAACATTGCCGGAACCAGCAGCAGCGCCAGAAAAAACACCAGAGGCACAGCCCGCAAATTATGCATCCACAACAGCCTTTAACGAGAGTTTTCAAGAATATAACAGATGTCAGGCAAAAAATGCTAGAATCATGCCGGAAGTTAACGAAAGATGGAGGCAGGCATGCACAAGATTCAGCTCCCCGGCCGATGCTGGTGGGTTGTTCAGGATCGCTTTCTGGCTGGCGGCTACCCCTATAACCCGGGAATCGACGACGCCGATGATTTTCTGCGCCGTCTGCTGGCGACCGGTATTGACGCGTTTGTCGACCTGACTGAAGAAGATGAGCTGACCCATTATCAGGCTGTAATAAAGAGCATTACCGACAAAAACACCGGTTACCGGCGTTTCGAGATCAGAGACTATTCAATACCCGACCTGGCAGGCATGCAAGAGATTGTACAGCATCTCAACGAGCTTCTGGCGGGTGGCCATAAAATCTATCTTCACTGTCGTGGTGGCGTGGGTCGCACCGGCACTGTGGTTGGCTGCTGGCTATGTTCACAGGGAAAATCAGGCGAAGAAGCCCTGACTGAAGTGGCCAGACTTTTTTCTGCCAGCAATGCCGCCAGGTTCACGCGCAGCCCGGAAACCGATGAACAGCGGCAGTTCGTTATTTCTTATGCGCTCAGCTGCCGCTGATAAAGTTGCAGAATCTGTTCAAAAATCATTCTGATGTGCTTGCGCGCATCGTCTATACCGGCCAGGTCGAATTTTTCGGCAGAGGCTTTGAGGCGTTCAGCCTCGATGGTAAGAAGGTTGCATGAATGTCTCAATGCCAGAGCTTTTAAAGACTCGGCAAGCAGCGAAACATTTTCAATGGCTACCGCTCCTTCGAATTCTTTGAGTGCCGGCATGTATTCTTTGCTGATGCTTTCAACGAGCCGCCACGGGTCGCTCAGCTGCTCGAACGATTCAGCCGACATCATCGCCGGCCGAGACTCCTGATGATCTTCTCTGACCTTGTGTTTCAGATGTTTTGCGGCCTCGGCAAACAGACGCAGCAGACTTACCGGTTTATAAATGAAACCATCGAAAAGTTCGGTCAACTCGCGATGCTCGCGGGCACTGGCAGAGGCGGTAACCGCAACCACCGGAACCCCTGAAAGTGCCGGAATCGCCCGCAGCTCCTTTACCGCCGCGACGCCATCCTTTCTTGGCATTCTGATATCCATGAGGATCAGCTCGGGCTGTTCTTTTATAGCCATCTGAACCGCCTCTTCGCCGTCAGCAGCGCACACGACCTGAAGGCCCGAGCTGCGCATCGCTTCGGCCATGAGTTCGCGATTCGAAGCCGTATCATCGGCAACAAGAATTTTCTGGCCGTCAAACCGGTAGTGCTGCCGCTCAAGACTGGCAGGAGCCGCAGCGTTTTCTGAAGCGGCTATTTTTACATCGCGCAGCAGAATTTCAAAACGGCTGCCGCATTGAATTTCGCTTTTCACCCTGATTCTACCGCCCATGAGTTCGACGAGATGCCGGCAGATTGCCAGACCAAGGCCGGCGCCGCTTCCGTGACTCTTCTGAAATGAATTTTTCTGGCTGAATGGCTTGAATAGGTCGGCGAGGTCGTCAGAATGAATACCCTGGCCGGTGTCATGCACCGAAATGCTGAGATCGACTGACTGCTGCGGCTGCTTGACTGCAGCCAGCACCGAGAGATTCACACTGCCGCTCGCAGTGTAATGAAAGGAATTGGTCAGAAGGTTTGAAATCACCTGTCTGAGCCTGAATTCATCAAGAATAAGCACTGGCGGCACATTGTCGGCCACCTTAACCTTGAATTCGAGGTTACGCCTTTCGGCATCGGAAAGGTGGCTCTGTCTGATGTCGGCAATCAATTCGTTGATTCTTACCGGCTCGAGAACGAGCTCGACCTTGCCGGCTTCGAGTCGACTCAGGTCGAGCATGCTGTTGAGAATATTTATAAGGCTTCGGCTCGAAGACAGAATCGAATTCATAAAATGCTGCCCTTTTGAGTTTTCGATCATTGGCAGCAGAAGTTCGCTGAAACCGATTATGGCATTGAGTGGCGTTCTGACTTCATGGCTGACTCCCGCGAAAAACTCTGATTTCTGACGACTTTCGGCCTTGGCGGTTTCTACAGCTCTGGTCAGCCGAATTTCGGCATCTTTTTGCGCGGTAATATCAAAGAAAAAACCGTTAATGTGACCTTGACGGCCACCGGAAAGCGTTTCGGAGCGCACTGCCGAAGCGGTAAGCCATCTGATTTCGACCCTTTTCGCTTCATCTACCTTGCATATTCTGAATTCGAAACGGCTGTGGTCGTTGCCCTGAATGCTTTCACCGCGTCTGAGGCGGTCAATGCCACCGCCGAACCGGGCAAGGTCTTCGGGGTGAACCAGACGCTGCAGAACTTTTAACGAAGTCGCCTCAGTCAAGCCTGAGCCAAGAAGTTCTTTTATCGAGCCCTTCAGATGCATCCGACCGGTTACAGGATCGAGTTGCCAGAGAACCAGCCCCGATGCCTCAAGGCCCTGACGCAGAAATTCTTCATTACTGCGCAGCTGCTCGTCAAGCTGTTTTCTTTCGGTTATATCGATGAGCCCGCCCTCACAATACTGCACATTATGATCGGTAAAGAGCCTGCCGAAGAGAGCGCCCCAGAAGATGGTCCCGTCTGCCTTGCGCAATCGAAGTTCGAAATTGCCGACCTGATCACGTTTTTTAACCTCATCGAGAAAAAAGGCCCGCTCGCCCGGATTGAAAAACACGTCACGACTGATGCTCTGAATCTTTTCGATGGCCTCTTCCGGTGATCTGTAGCCAAGAATTCGGGCCATGGCATGATTCATATAATAATAGAGATCGTTGTTACAGACACAGCGCCAGATACCAACGGGGCTGTTTTCATAGATCATGCGGAAACTTTCGGCCTGACTTTTCAGCTGAGCTTCGCGCTGCCGCATCTGAGTGATATCTTTGATTATTCCGCGAATCTGGCGCCTGCCATCGATACTCAGCCAGTCGATAATCATTCTCACCCAGTTTTCTTCGGTAGCCCCGCTGAACTCCTCTTTCGGGTTGTACAATTTTAAATCAATCTCGCGGTGGCCTGATTCTTCGGTGCGAAAACGTTCTCTGAGGTCATACCACTCCTGTTTACATTCACCTCTTACATCTGGATGAGTCATTGCAAAGAGTTCCTGGGATGATTTGAGCAGTGCAACATCAAAATTCAGGGTTTCGGGAAAACGCCCGGAAAATTCGAAAAAATCAGTCGCCGGATCGTATTTAAAGCAGACGATGCCCGCCTGCATACTGAAACTATGCACCAGCCTGGCCTCTTTTGCGCGCTCTTTCGCGAGTTCATTGAAAATACTGCAGGCTTCACCGACTTCGTCATTTTCGATTATCGCGGCAAGCCCGTCATTACTGCCCCCGATCATCTCACGCATTGCGTGTTTCAGGCTCTGCAAAGGTCTGATAACGATGCTGTCAAAGGCAAAAAATGTTCCGGCAACGGAAAAAATCACCAGGGCAGCCAGAATCAGCAGCTGATAAAACATGAAACTGTCGATCAGGCCGATAAAGGGCCCGGGAGGTATTTTCATTGCCACAACCCAGACCTCTTCAGCTTTTGAAGAGTTTTCCTGAACGATCAGCGGAACTCTGAGTTCAGAGAACGCCGGGGCCGTGACCCCCTGTGAAAATGATGCAATCGGCCGGCTGCTGCCGTCGTAAACCACGATTTCAGAGAGGTCGAGTTGTTCAGAAACCTTTTCGAGATATGAAGACATTTCCTGGAAGTTTTTGCTGAGAATCGCCATGCGGAGATATTCTCCGTGGCGGGCAAAACGTTCAAGAACGTGGCTTTGCTGGCGGTTGGCGTAGCTTCTCTGCGAAAACCAGACAAGTGAAACGGTCAACAGGCCTGCAAGCAAAAACGCTGCAGGCAGATACCACGAGATAAAGCGCAACTTAAAGGAGCGAAAAGCCCTTGCATTTTCGCTCCTGACAGAAGGCGACAGTATGGATTTCTGCCTCTGCATAAGTTCGGGCCACGTGCAAGCGGCCCCCTCTCTTTAAGACTAACCAATTCTCTTCTCTGATTTTTTCTATCTCTGATTCCATTATAAGAGAAAAATGCCCGGCTGTCATAAAATTTTAGCGGGCGGCGGGCAGCTCAATTTTGCGGGGTTTATCGGTAAAAGGGCGATAAAGAATGATTACCCGGCCGATGGTTCTGACCAGAACCGCATCGGTGGCGTCAAGAATCTCGTCAACCACCTCTTCGGCGTCTACCGGAGAAGTATCGAGCAGCTTGATCTTTATCAGTTCGTGTGAATTGAAGGCTTCGATGACACTGCTGACAATCTTTGCCTCAAGCCCCTGCTTGCCGATTCTGATAATTGCATCCATTGGATTGGCAAGTGCTTCAAGGTGTTTTCTCTGGTTTGATGACAGTTTCACGTTATTACTCCGGTCGTTGTAAATTTCTGCTGATTATAGCATGCCGCTTTTTAAGCGTGCATCGACAATTTTTGCGATTTCCTGAGGCGATTCGACTCTGAATCCATGCATTCCGAAGCTGACAGCCGCATCTATGTTGGCCTGGCTGTCGTCGAAAAACAGAATATCTGAAGCGACACAGCCGAGCCGATCGGCAACTACAGCAAAAATTCGGCGTTCAGGCTTGGCCATGCGAAGCTCATAAGAAAAAAAGAGATCGGCAAAGGGAGCAAAAATTCTGCTTACCTGCCTCAGATGCTCAACATGCAGATAATTGGTGTTTGAAAGCATTGCCAGGCGGCCGCAGCCGGCGAGCTGATCGAGAATTTCATAACAGCCCGCCTTAACCGGACCGATAATACCGGTAAATTCACTTTTAAATCTGTCAAATGTGATTTTGGCGCCGGTTTCATCACAAAAAAGCCGATAAAAAGTCTGAAAATCGACATTCCCGGTTTCAAATTCCAGCACCGACTTCAGAGATAACCATCTCGTCTTGAGTTCATCGGCAGACATATCTTTTCCGAAAAGGCCTCTGGCGTGCTCTACCCAGTGCAGGTCGATGAGAACCCCACCAAGATCGCAAAGAATAACCTTGCCGGACTTCATTTCATGACCTCACACTGTTCAGGCTCGTTCAAACCAACCGCTGAAGAGCGCAGAGCCTCAGCCCGTTTTTCCCTGGCGTTCTTTTCAATTTCTCTGAAGGCTAGCCAGATAAGCGTCGGCACGATAATCAGATCGTCAAGATAGCCGATCACCGGTATAAAATCAGGAATCAGGTCGATCGGCGACAGAAAATAAACAATCGCGAGAACCAGCAGAATTTTTGCCTTCAGAGGCGTTTCTTCTGCCATGGCGGTTTCCTGAAGGCTTTTCAATCTGCTGCTGATATCTGATAACTGTTGCAAAAAATTTTCTCCTGAGTTTAATGAGGCGATTCTACCATACTTTGCACCATTGGCCCACCCGCCAAAGGTTTGGGTCAGTGCAATTTCTCGGTAATCTCGACAAAGCGATAGCGCCCGATCCAGGGCGCAAAAAAGCTGCGATCCGGCAACGATTCGAACTTTTCTCCGGTTATGCGCCGCAAAATGATGCGAAAGGTATTCAACGGCGTCATTTCGGGGTAAAGGCGCGAATAATCACCATCACTGCAATATATCGCATGCAATATGCCAAAGCGCTCTTTCAGATCGGTTTTCTCGATGTTCTGCCAGTCGAGCTTGGACCCGGGGCCGTGGTCTGACTGAATGACGAGAATCTTTGGCCGCCCGGGACGTTTGAGAATATCTGTAACTGTCTGTTTGACCAGCCGATTAAGATATAAAAGCTGATCAGTATAGAATTTACGATATGCTTCCTTGTCGCTGCCCCAGTCGTTACCATCGAAAAGCGTAAACCTTCCGCTCTGTTCCAGCGGCTTTCCGTCTGCCGCAAATACAAAGGGCGGATGCGGGCAGATAATGTGTGCGAAGACACAAACAGGCTCAGCAAAAGCAAGCTCTGGAATTTCCTGCAGCGTCTGCCGAATTCTTTCGCGATGAATGTCAGCCTGAGAAACCGACAGGTCGAAAAACGGCAGTTTCAGGGCCGCAAGAAAAGTCATGTTGACCAATGTATCGGTAAATTCACGGCCAAGAATACTGCGCGATATATAAACGTCAGCAGTTCTGATTTCTGTTCCTGAGTAGCCGCTCGAAAAGGCAACCGTTCTGTAACCCCATTTTTTCAGGGTTTCAAACAGGCGATTATTCTGAATCATTTCCACCAGAGGCTGCACTGAATTTGTGTCTGAAAATTTTTCGGCAAGTGAATCGAGGCGGGTTGAATTCAGGCTGCTGGCCAGCGAAAGATAGGTCTGCGGATAATTCGCATAAGATTGCGATGCAATGAAAAAACCGGATTGCGAGAGAAAATTCATGAAGTCTGAATTATCAAAGCTGTAGAGGCGCTGCAGAGTGTCATGTCGAGCGTAACCATCTAAAATCAGATAAAAAACATCGGGAAGTTTCTGCTTTTCTTCTTCTGAAAGTATTTCTGGCCCTTTCTGCAGCGAAACGGCCGGCCTGACTGCAGACTCAAAAAATATTGCCGTATGAAGAATACCACCGCCTGACATAAGCAGCATTGCCAGAGCCATGAAGTTGAGAAAACCGTGCGCCTTGCTGTTATCAGCGCGGCTTTTCATGACAAGAACAACAGCTGCCGTGTTGGCAATGACCCACAGCAGCGGAAACCAGAAAGTTCTACCCGAATGCGTCGCAGCCGAGGCAAAAAGCAGCGAATCGAATGAACCGAAGGTAAACATGGCAAAACACAGCACTGTGACCGACAGCGAAGCTTTGATGCCATCGCCGCTCAATACCCGGAACAGAAGCAATACAGCCGCAGCCGAAATGAAGCAGACGAGCAGCGGCAAAACCACATCGGCGTGGTTGATAGTTCCCTGGTGGCGGGCATAAAGATAAAGAACCGGATATACCGAAAAAAACAGAGGGTGAAAATACTGCGAAACCTTCATGCTCAAGCCTTTTCCATCAGGTAGAGAAGCCGCTCCGACTCCCTGACTTTTTCGACCGCCAGAATGCGGAACTCGCGTGAAAACGCTTGTTCGAAGCCAGCTTGAGTATAGTCAGGGAATATGTCTGCCCGTGAAGCAAGCAGGCGCTGCACCTGCGAATCAGCTTTCGGAACGAACTCGATTATCAATCTGCGGCAATTGCGCGCCAGAAAAGCGGCAATCATATCGAGCGGCAGATTGTTACTGATGGCAAGGTGATGAACGAGCGCCAGAGCCATGATCAGGTCAGCCGGGCCACGCTCGGCGAGAGACATGCGCTCGCGGTTTTCCCAGCCGAGGGGCGGGGCGGGGTTGGTCAGATCGAGTAACAGCGGCAGCAGACATTTTTCGTGGTTCTGCCGGCACTGCCGGTAATTTTTATCGACGGCAACCGGGTCGATATCGAAGGCGACGGTTTGCAGGCCACGGGCGCTGGCCAGACGACTGAAAAACCCGGTATTGGCGCCGAGGTCCCAGACCGGGCCGCTAGCCTCTGAACGGGCGATGAATGCATCGACCAGCTCTCTCTTATTCAGCAGCGCCGGGTCAGAATAGTTGGTGTCAGAATAATAGTCGCCCCATTCGGTGCGTTGCGACGGCATGTTCAAGGCGTTTACAGTGCTTTCGAGCGAGTCGATCAGCCCGAGCATGCCATTTTTCGACAGACCGCCGGAGTGCGCGGCCGGCGAAGCTGATTTATCGGCATAATAGGCCTGACTGCGGGCATGCAGATGAATATGGGTCAGCAGCCCAAAGCCAAGCCAGGTTGTCAGTGGCAGAAGACGGCTGGTCAGATCGAGCGGCAGACCATCGAGATGCACCCTGAAAAGCTGCAGCAGCCTGATATCGACCCGGCTCATCAGCGCCAGAGGCGCAAGAAAGTGTTGGCAGAACTGGCGGTAGGCGGCCCAGGGCGAGCCTTCCTGATAGCGGGTAAATGAAAGTGTATCGATTAAAACCGGCCGGGCATCGATGAACTGAATATTGAAAGCGCTGCTGTCTTTAAGCGTCATGCCACGATCAATCGCGGCTTTTTGAATGGCAAGAGTCGTCAGCGCGGCATCTTTAAGCTGGCTGAAGCTCCACTCCCAGGGATACGAGATAAACTGAATCTGTTCTGGCCTGATCAGTTGCGCCGGGCCGCCAGCTGCGACGCTTTTGTTCTCCGGATTTTCTGCTGCAACTTCAGAGTGTTTTATCACAAGATTTGCACCGGTAAGCATCTCGTAAAGGCCTGACTGCAGCAAATGCCGGTAGTCATCGAGACCAGCCGGATTAATCTGCCGGAAAATCAGCCCGTCGCGCTTGAAAATGAAGCCGCACGGATCGCGGAATGATGCAGCAATGCGCTCGCGGGTCACAGCTGCTTTTCCTGGCGATCGGCCGGTTTATTGCTGTCGGCGGCCTGATTGGCGGCGGCGGGTTTATTATCAGTAGCGGTGCTCGAAGAGCGGCCGGCAGAATCGGCATTTTGCGCTGACTGGCTGGCAGAGTCGTCGGCTGGCTTTCTGCCGAACAGGCGGGCGATCTTTTCTTTCAGCGAGGCGATGAAATTTTTAAAATAAAAAATGCCGCCCACAATCGCGCCGACGAGAATCTGAAAGATAAAGCTGCCGGTGCCGGGGTCGAGATAAGC
Source organism: Candidatus Rifleibacteriota bacterium (assembly GCA_024710355.1). GTDB lineage: Bacteria > Muiribacteriota > Ozemobacteria > Ozemobacterales > Ozemobacteraceae > Rifleibacterium. The sequence continues at coordinate 109,466 of JANJUX010000011.1, read as the reverse complement.
ATATGCCCGGGTTGGCATCACGCCGAAATAGATGATCAGCACGGCGAACAGAAAGGCAGGGTCTCTGAACCCTGATTTTCTATGAATTGCCGCCCTTTTCATTTTTATTTCACCACCCTACTTCTTTTTCATGACCGACAACACAGCCACACAACTCTTTTTTCACCTGTCATCCCCGCATTTGTACCCCTGATGGGTAAAAGCGGAGATTCAGGATGTTTACAATAAGATTCCCGAAATGACGAACGAACTACAGATTCATATGTGGCACAGAACCAGCATCAATCGGTGACCCGTTCGACATATCGCGGTCAGAGAATCTGCAGGCCTTCACTTTCGCATCTTGCCAGAACTTCGTCGGGCCAGACACTGACCTGAACTTCGCCGATATGGCGCTTCTGCAGCAGCAGCATACTCAGGCGTGACTGACCGATACCACCGCCGATCGTCTGCGGCATTTTATTATTCAGCAGCATCTGATGCCACGGCAGCTTGGCCCGTTCTTCACAACCTCTGATTTTCAGCTGATTTCTGAGCACTTCGGGGCTGACCCTGATGCCCATCGATGACAGCTCAAAAGAGGTGTTCAGAACCGGGTTGAAAACGAGTATATCACCATTCAGGCCACGGCGGCCAGGCGCGGTTTCGGTTGTCCAGTCATCGTAGTCGGGCGCGCGCCCGTCGTGAATTTTGCCGTCCTGCAGCGGACCGCCGATACCGATGAGAAACACGGCGCCAAGCTCGCGGCAAATGGCGTGTTCACGTTCTTTTGCCGTCATATTCGGATATTTTTCGAGCAGTTCTTCGCTGTGCAGAAAATGAATCTTTTCGGGCAGAAACTTTTTCAGGCCGTAGCGGCTGCAGATGTGATGTTCGGTTGAAAGAATGGCGTTATAAATCGTCTCGACGGTTGATTTCAGAAAGCCTATGTGGCGCTGATCCGGCGTCATGACTCTTTCCCAGTCCCACTGGTCGACATAGACAGAGTGAATCGAGGTCGTGATGCTGGGTTCATCGGGCCGCAGTGCGTTCATATCGGTATAAAGACCTTCACCCTGAGGAATGCCGTATCTGGCCAGGGCCATGCGTTTCCATTTTGCCAGCGAATGCACGATTTCGAAGCGGGTATCGCCAATTGCCGGAACGCTGAAGGCGACGGGGCGCTCGGTACCGTTGAGGTTGTCCTGCAGACCTGAGTTGGCGGCAACGAACATCGGCGCTGAAACGCGATGCAGTCGCATGCTGCTGGTCAACATGTCTTCAAAGTGCCTTTTCAGGTCGAGAATTGCGCGTTCGGTCTGAATAAGATTGAGTCCGGCAGACGGTTTAGACATGTTTACCTCACAGTAATTTCAATTTATTCGATTCTCTTCAGAGCCCTCTCTTTATAAACGAAAATCGCAGCTGGTACAAGTGCCCGAACGAAATTATTGAAGACAGCAAAACAAAGCAGATTATATAGACACATCAGTGTTTATCGGTGTTAATCGGTGGCCGAAAATATAAACGGTGCTCATTAACAGCCCAGGTCGTTTACGCAGAAATCAATAATGTTAAAACGGCAAAATTTGCCTGGCAGTTGTATAATTGCGACAGATGAAACAGAGAAAGGAAAAGCAAAAATGATTGAAGCCGCACTTTACGATCTGCTCAACGAGACTGTCGACGTGGAAAGACGTCTGTCGCGCATCGAGGTTAAAGATTATTTCGAACGCACCGTTACTTTCGACAACCGGTTCAAATGCAACGGGCAGACATACTCTTTTGGCGACGGCACAATCGACTTTCTCATCGTCGGCCCTGCAACAAAAGAATCCACAGCCGGCACCGGCATGGTCTGCCTCGTCAACCTGCTGCAGCGTGGAACCTGCAATTTCCGGCACATGCCGGTCACCTGGCATTTCGCCCCCGAACTCGACCCGGCCGATAACGCCGGCATGACTGCCTTTCGTCAGACACTGAAAAGAATCAAGCCGCACCTTGTCTGCATACTGCCGGAACCTGCCGTCGCGAAACCCACAGAAAGCGCCAGTTTCCTGCTGAAAAAGTCGTTGCCGCAATATCATTTCAACCTGATCGGCACGATGTTCGCAAAAAGCGGCTTTGAGCTGCAGAAGGCCGGTTGTGACCCGGTCATGGGCCCGGGCTTTCAGGTGCTCAAACCCGAACAGGAGCCCCTGCTTGTCGAGCTGCCAGGCAAATGCCAGTTTTTCAGACCGGAACTGCGCGCCAGCAAAGACATCGAACCGGCCGACATTATCTACCTGCAGCTGGCCAGCTCTCTGGTCGTGCTCGATTCACTGTTTCCGGAAAGCGCGAAATAGCCTTTTTTCAGAACTCTCATTACGACTCTTGAGGTACCATTCTGGCACCTCAAGATGTTGGTTACTTCCTTAATCAGTGGCTATTTGCGAGAGCCGTCTACAGTTGCTTTTCTTTTCTTCGCTTTTATTTTATCCATGGAAGCCTTAGGAACTCAATGTTAGAGAAGATCCGTAAAACAGTTGAACAAATTTTTGAACACATTCCCGCTTCTAATAACAATCTACGAAGAAAAAGAAAAATTTCACAAAACTAGTTGACGGATTTGCCGATATCTTTTATATTAAAGATGTAATCAGGAAATTTTTATCGATAAAAAAATATCGATATCGAAATAAACTGATTGACTGGGCAAAAAGTCGCTGCAGATGTGAGTTCCAATCCACCAGAGCCAGTCGAAGGTGGCCAGGTATCGACAGAAGCAGACGAAAACCCGGGGGCGAGATTCAAGACCGCAAAGCGGAGATGTAAAAAAATGAACAAACAGATTGTACATGTTCCTGAGCCTACCCTGAGAAGGCTGCCGCTTTATTATCACTACCTCAAAACCGTGCTGGCAACAGGCCGCGAAGCCATTTCCTGCACTCATATCGGTAATGATCTCAATCTCGACCCGCCACAGATTCGCAAAGACCTGGCTTACACCGGTATCAGAGGTATGCCCAAGGTCGGTTACCAGATAGAAACCCTGCTGCGCAGCCTCGAAGACTTCTTCGGCTGGAACCGCATCGACGAGGCTTTTCTCGTCGGCGTCGGCAACATCGGCAAAGCGCTGCTCAAATATGAAGGTTTCAAACGCTATGGTTTTAAAATCGTCGCCGCTTTCGATAAAGACCCGGCCATCGTCGGCAAGTCATTCTGCGACGTTAAGGTTCTGCCCATCGAGAAGCTTCCCAATCTCTGCTCACGCATGAAAATCAAAATCGGCGTAATTGCCACCTCAGAAAATGCCGCTCAGGAAGTCGCCGATCAGATGATCGAAGGCGGCATCCGCGGCATCTGGAACTTCGCCCCGGCAGCAATCAAGGTCCCGGAAGGGGTAATCATTCAGAATGAAAACCTCGCCGCCGGCCTTGCGGTTCTTTCAAAAAAACTGCAACTGCTCATGCAGTCAGGAAAATTCAGACAGGAGGTCGTCAAATGACCGGCCAGACAGACACCATGATGAGAAAGTTCGAAAAAGTCTGCGAAATCATCGAACGCTACAACAACGACAGTTCGAAGCTCGTTCCGATTCTGCAGGCAGTCCAGGAAGAGTATCGCTACCTTCCCGAAGATGTAATGTACTACGTTGCCACTTCGCTCGGCATTCCCTCTGCTCAGGTCTATGGTGTTGCCACTTTCTATTCACACTTCGCACTCACCCCCAAGGGAAAGTATCTGATCAAAGTTTGCGACGGCACTGCCTGCCACGTTAAAAAGTCGATTCCGATACTTGAAGTTCTGATGAAGAAGCTGAAGCTGACTGAAGACAAGATGACCACCCCCGACATGCTGTTCACCGTCGAAACCGTTTCGTGCCTCGGCGCCTGCGGTCTCGCACCGGTTCTCGTCATCAATGAAGAAGTTCATGGCCTGATGACTCCTGAATCAACCATCGCTCTGCTCGACAATATCATCGCCCGGGAGGAAGCCAAATGAGCGGCCACAACATCGATCTCAAAAAAATCGCTTCTGAATACAAAGCCAATGCCGAGGAAAGGCGTGTCATCGTCTGTGCCGGTACCGCCTGTGTCGCCAACGGCGCCCTGCCTCTCATCGACGCCCTTGTGAAAAAAATCACCGAAGCTGGCCTCAAAGTCAGAGTTGAAGCTCACGAAGAAGGCAAAGGCGACATTCGCGTCTCGAAAAGCGGCTGTCACGGTTTCTGTCAGATGGGCCCGCTGGTCACCATCATGCCGGAAAACATTCTCTATACCCGCGTTAAAGCTGCTGACGCCGAAGAAATCGTCGAAAAAACCCTCAAAAATGGCGAACTCGTCGATCGTCTGCTGTTCGTCGAACCGGCTACGGGTAAACATTCAAGAGGCAGCGACGACATCACCTTCTACAAACGCCAGAAACGCACCGTTCTCAAAGAATGTGGTCACATCTGCCCTGAAGATATCAACGAATACATTTCGCACGGCGGCTATGAAGGTGCCAAAAACGCCATCACCAATATGAAACCCGAAACCGTCTGCGAAGAAATTCTGCATTCCGGCCTGCGCGGTCGTGGCGGCGGCGGTTTCCCGACCGGCAAAAAATGGCAGCTGACTCTGGTCCACAAGAATCCGAAAAAATACGTTATCTGTAACGCCGACGAAGGCGATCCGGGTGCATTCATGGACAGAAGCGTCATGGAAGGCAACCCGCATGCGATCATCGAAGGCATGATGATCGCCGCCCGCGCCATCGAAGCCAATGAAGGCGTCATCTACTGCCGCGCCGAATACCCGCTCGCAGTTAAACGCATGCGCAAAGCCATCGAAGACGCCCGCAAACTCGGCGTTCTCGGCAAAAACATCTTCGGCACCGAATTTGAATTCGACGTAAACGTCATGGAAGGCGCCGGCGCCTTTGTCTGCGGTGAAGAAACCGCCCTGATCGCTTCAGTAGAAGGCAAGCGCGGCATGCCGACCCCGAAACCGCCGTTCCCGGCTGAAAGCGGTCTGTTCGGCAAGCCGACCGTCATCAACAACGTCGAAACCCTCGCCTGTGTGCCGCTGATCATAAGAAACGGCGCCAAATGGTTCAGAGAACAGGGCACCGAAAAATCACCGGGCACCAAGACCTTCGCGCTTACCGGTCATGTTGCCAACACCGGTCTGATTGAAGTTCCGTTCGGAACCAGCCTGCGCGAGATCATCTTCAACATCGGCGGCGGCATTACCGATGACCGCGGCAAACCGATGCCCGACGGCTTCAAGGCTGTGCAGATCGGTGGCCCGTCAGGCGGCTGTCTGACTGCCGAGCACCTCGATCTGCCGGTCGATTTCGACTCTCTTAAAGACAAGGGCGCCATGGTTGGCTCCGGCGGCCTGGTCGTCATGAACAAAACCACCTGCATGGTTTCAGTAGCCCGTTTCTTCATGCAGTTCACCCAGAACGAATCATGCGGAAAATGCGTTCTCTGCCGCGAAGGCACTCGCCAGATGCTGAGCATGCTCGACGATATCATGCGCGGTGATGCTGACGAAAGCACGCTGGTAAACCTCGAAAAGCTTGCCAGAGCCGTCGCCAAAGCTTCCCTCTGCGGTCTGGGCAAGACTGCCCCGAGTCCGGTTCTTTCGACGCTGCGCTATTTCAGACATGAGTATGAAGCGCATGTTTTCCAGAAGAAATGCCCGGCCGGTCAGTGCAAAGCTCTTGCCAACCCGGAAATCCACGCCGAGCTGTGCAAAGGCTGCACTCTCTGCGCCAGAAAGTGCCCGGTCGGCGCCATCAAAGGCGAAGTCAAGAAACCTCACGTTATCGATGCCGAACTCTGCATCAAATGCGGTGCCTGTGCGGCCGCCTGCAAATTCAACGCTATTACAGGGGTGTGAGCTATGTCTAACAACGATAAGGGTTTTGTTCAGATCAATGGTCAGAACGTCGCTATCGAAGGCGAACGCAATCTTCTCGAACTCATCAGAAAGTCCGGCATCGAGATTCCGACTTTCTGCTATCATTCAGAACTCAGCATTTACGGCGCCTGCCGCCTGTGTCTCGTCGATATCGAAGGCCGCGGCCTCAATGCTTCCTGCTCGATCAAGCCTGAACCGGGCATGAAAGTTAAGACCGCCACCGAAGAAATCCGTGAGATCCGCAAGATTTCGGTTGAGCTGCTGCTTGCCAATCACCGCGTTGAATGCCCGACCTGCCCACAGAGCAGCAAGTGCAAACTCGAAGAACTGGCCCGCAAGCTCGGCATCACTGAAGTGCGCTTCAAAAAAGCCAAACTCGATCACCCGGTCGATCTCTCTTCCGATTCGCTGGTGCGCGACCCCAACAAGTGCGTTCTCTGCGGCGACTGCGTCAGATACTGCCGCGAAATTCAGAGCATCGGCGCCATCGACTTCGCCCACCGCGGCAAACATACGGTCGTGACTCCGGCTTTCAATAAAGACCTGGCGAAGGTCGAATGCGTCAACTGCGGTCAGTGCGCCGCCGTCTGCCCGGTTGGTGCGATTACGGTCAAACAGGACGTCGACAAGGTATTTGCCGCTCTCGACAACCCCGAAAAGGTCGTCGTCGCGCAGATCGCCCCGGCGGTTCGCGTTGCACTCGGCGAACAGTTCGGCATGACTTCCGGCGATATCGTCACCGGCAAGATCACCGCCGCCCTCAAGAAAATGGGTTTCGACAAGGTTTTCGACACCTCTTTCTCAGCTGACCTGACGGTCATGGAAGAAGGTACCGAATTCCTCGAACGCTTCACGAAGGGCGAAAAGCTGCCGCAGTTCACTTCCTGCTGCCCGGCCTGGGTTAAATTCGCCGAACAGTATTACCCCGAAATTCTGCCGCGCCTGTCTTCATGCAAATCACCGCAGCAGATGTTCGGCTCGCTCGCCCGCGCGACTCTGCCGAAAATGCTCAACGTCAAACCCGAAAATCTCTTCATCGTTTCGATCATGCCCTGCACTGCCAAGAAGTTCGAAGCGAAGCGCCCCGAATTCACGCATGAAAATCTCGCCGACGTCGATGCGGTCATCACCACCCAGGAACTCAGCCGCATGATCGAAGCCAGCGGCCTGAACTTCATGGAACTCGACCCCGAATCTCTCGACCTGCCGATGGGCTTCAAGACCGGCGCCGGCGTCATCTTCGGCACGACCGGCGGCGTCACTGAAGCGGTTCTGCGCTTTGCCGTCGAAAAAGTCACCGGCGAAAAGCTCAACAATGTGGATTTCCATCAGGTGCGCGGCGAAGCCGGCATTCGCGAAGCCACTCTTGAAGTGGCCGGCAAGCAGGTGCGCATGGCGATCGCCCACGGCCTGAAGAATGCCCGCAAACTGGCTGAAGAAGTCAAAGCCGGCAAATGCAACTATGACATCATCGAAGTAATGGCCTGCCCGGGTGGCTGCGTCGGCGGCGCCGGTCAGCCGGTCAACTTCACTCCCGGCACTATCAAGCGCCGCGCCAAGGGCCTGTATGAAGCCGACAAGATGCTGCAGCTGCATAAAGCCCAGGAAAACCCCTACATTATCGAAACCTACGAAAAGGTTCTCGACAACCCGGGCAGCCACAAGGCTCATCACATGCTGCACACCAAATACCAGTCACGCAGACGCATTTCCGACAAGGGCATGCCGCTGATGACCGGCGAAGGTACCGACAAACTGTCGATCAAGGTCTGCGTCGGCACCAACTGTTATCTCAAAGGCTCACAGAGCATTCTCAAGGCTCTGACCAAAGATATCGAAAGCCGCGGTCTGCAGGATGCGGTCGACATTCAGGCAACCTTCTGCTTCGAAAAGTGCGGCCAGGCTCCGAACGTGATGATCGGCGACCAGCTGATCAGCAAATGCACCTTCGACAAGGCCCGCGAAGTTCTCAACGCCGAGCTGAAGAAGAAGACCTCGTAACTATGTTTATCGGGGCGGCGGCCCCGTTTTGTGGGTGCCGCCGCCCGGTTCCCGATTCTTGAATCTCTCTATTTTGCCCGCACCGGCGCCATTTTCCTGTCGCCCGTGCGGACTTTTTTTATCTCAGAAAATTGGCTTATTTGCCTGTTACATTTCAACGGGTCAGATCAACTGATTAAGTTTTAGCACAAACACACAAAAAGAAGAAGCTAAGATATGGGTGGATGTGCATTTTCACGCAGCGAGATCATGCACCTCTATAACCATATATCGTCCGATGGCTGCGAGTGCTCGTTCAAGCTGCTCAAGCCTGGATTCGTGGTTGAGATCGAGAAGTCGATCTATTTGTGGCATATGGCAGGCAAGCAAACGTGCCAAGTCAGACTTCTTCAAGTTTTTTTCTATCATCCCCTGGTGTAAGGCCAACTTTAAGCAAGACAGCGGCGATGGTGAAACACCTGGTCTACCGTTCAACCGCGACTGTTTTGGCAATGGCCAGCGCTTTTCAACATAAGTCATCAGCGCACTTTCGAGGGCATCAGAGGCACGAAGAAGTGCTTCTTCACGATCCTGGCCAAAAGTTATTGCCTCTGGGATATCTGGAAACTTTACCAAAACAGTGCCGTTGTCGTCTATCAGTTCAACCGGATACTTAAACATAAGCGCACCTCACTACTTCAGCCCGAGCTGCTTTTTTATCGACTCAACCAAGCCTTTGCCTAGCTCCTGATTACTACCATGCATTGGCAAAACCGAAAACCGATCACCGAGGAACACCCGTAAATGACCACCCTTACCGGGTTTAAATGTGCAACCCTGGCCGGTCAGCCATTTTTTGAATTCTTTGGATGTCATAATACAATTATGAAACATTTTTGTTTAATAGTCAACACATCTGTTTAAGCTAGCTTGGAGGAAGCTATGTGGGCTAGTTGGAGGGATTCCGGTTGCTGCGGATTATAGGTCATTTGTTTAATTGTAAATGGGAAGTGGCGCTGTCGCCCGTGCGGACTTTTTTTTCTCTGACAGATTATTGGGCCACCGCTGTAAACCATTTGCTTATACTTTTCGCTGCAGAATGTTATAATTTAGTTGGGAAAAAGATATGACAGCAAAAGGCAAGCCAGGAAGAGGGCGAATAAACGAGAATTTTATCTTTATTCAGGCATTTTCGCTTTTTCAGCAGGCCCAGGCCGAAGAAAAGACCAGTTTCATAAAAGCTTTGAATTTGTATAAACAAACTCTCAGCCTGATCGATTCTATCCCGGATAAATTCCCGTCAAGCTCTCTTGCACTAAAAATAGCCCAACGTCGTTTCAGATTAGGGAAAACGACATACTCGGGTATTCAGAAAAAAATTGAATCTCTGCGCCTCAAGGCTTCGCATGAAGAAACGCTGGAAATTCTTCATGACTGCGCCCGTAATCTGTCCCAGCCGGAGCAGAGAGCCGAAAAGCTCAGTGACATAGCCCTGCTGTTTCATTCTAATGGTCAGAAAAGCCATTGTTTGAGGGTTTTGTCAAAGGCGTCGGAAGCCGCTGAAGACATTGCTGATCTTTCTTCCAGAAGCAGGTTGCTGCATATAGTGGCATTAAAATATGCCGAAATAGGGGAATTTGAAAGGGCTCTGACATTATCGGTTTTTTTAACCGATCTTTCAGACCAGGTAAGACTCCTGACGGATCTAGGCAGCACCTATTATCAGAAAAAAATGCCGGAGCGTGCCCGACAGCTGTTTTTTAATGCTATTGAGCTGGCTGAACGTGCCGCCGATGAGGAGCAGAGCATAGCTCTTACCTCCTGGATAGCGTATAAGCTTGCTGAAAGCGAAGAATATTTCTGGGCTCTTGAGATTGCAGAATCAATAGCAAGTGAAGAATACCGCTGCTCTGCCATTCATCAGATTGTTGAAAGGCTTATCAGCTCTGGTAAGTTTTTTCAGGAATTCGCCAGAAAAATTGATCGGCCGGATGCCAAAGCGGAACTTATGGTAAGTATGGCCATGAAGTATGCGGCGGATGGTTATTTCTCTCAGGCTAGAGAGGCCGTAGAAAGCATTGGCAGCATTTCTTTGAAATCGCAGGCCTTACTTGCCGTGGCTTCTGAATACCGTGAAAAAATCCACCAGTCTTCTGCTATTGAGCTGGTTGATGAGGCCCTGAATCTCTCGGCAAAGATCGTTGAGCCGGAAGCGCGAATTCATTCAATTGTTCGCGCCTGTGGCATTCTGGCATTTCACAAGCAGGATTCGAGAGTTGCTCAGCTGATGGAACAGTCTGTTAAGCTGGTTGCAACTATTCCTCAGGATTTTCGTCGTCCTGAATTCTATACCTATCTGGTGAAAAATGCATTGGAGCTTAATCAACTGGCTATTGCCGAAGAGATTGTCTCGGTAATTTCTGATAAAAATGCCAGAAACCTTGCCATAAGCGATATTGCTGTCAGACATGCTTTTCTCGACAACTTTTCGCTTGCTCAGAAAAAGATTGCAGCTATTGATGACCCTTTCCAGAAATTTCAGGCGATATTCAGAATAATAGACATTAACCCGGAAAACAGGAATCTTCGCGCCAAGCTCGCTTTGCTCAATGAAATAGTTGAGAATCTGCCACAATTGCAGAAACGTGAAAATTCAGATCAAATCCTGGCTGAATGTTCTGTTCATCTTGCCAGGCTCGAAAAATTTCACAGCGCTCTGCAGGTTCAGGAAGCAATAAAATCGGATCAGGCCCGTGATGAACTACTCTGGAAGCTCGCAGAACTAAAATTCCGTGGCGACTTTTTTATCGAAGGTATCGAAATTATAAGATTGATCAAAAATCAGGACAGTAGAATTTCGCGATTAATCCAGCTTGGAGTGGCAATTCACAGCGGGAAATACAAGTCAGAAACTTTCAAAATCTATGACTTTCTACCAGTAGCCTTTTCTTTCTGGCTTGAAGAAAAGGAAATATCTGAAATACGGTCTTTGCAGAACAAGCTGTAACAGGGGCTTAATGGATCTGTTCGGCCATTACTGTTGACTTTTCTCAGATTGCTGGTTAGCTTGATTCTATTAAAGTGCTGGCAAATCTGGGCTCTTTTGCCACTTATAGTGTTTTTCGCGATTATCAGTGATTTTTTCTACAATCTGGAACCATAAAATAAACAATGTCAGATAATTTGAAATTTCGGGTTCAGGATTTCTGGAATGCCAGAAGCTGTGGTGAAGTATATGCATCCGGCAAGGATGACATAGAATTCTACGATTCACATGCAAGATGGCGTTATCAACTTGAGCCTTACATAAAGGATTTTGCCGATTTTGAGTCAGGTCGAGATAAGGATATTCTTGAGATCGGTGTTGGAATGGGCGCAGATCATGTCGAGTGGGGAAAAAGCCGGCCTCGATCTCTGAGCGGCATAGATTTGTCTGACCGTGCTGTAGAGCATACTGCGCGGCGGCTTTCGGTCATGGGCTTAAGCTCCAACCTGCAGGCCGGCGATGCAGAGAACCTCAGCTTTGCTGATGAGAGCTTTGATATTGTGTATTCCTGGGGTGTTCTGCATCATTCTCCGGACACGGAAAAGGCCATAGACGAGGTTTTTCGAGTTCTGCGGCCTGGTGGCCGGGCGAAAATAATGATTTATCATTATTTTTCATTAACCGGCTATATGTTGTGGTTGAGATATGCGCTGTTTCGAGGTCGCCCGCAGACACCCCTGTCTGAAATATATTCACAGTATCTTGAAAGCCCCGGAACCAAAGCTTATACGATCGAGCAGGCCTGCAAAGTTTTCAACCGCTTCTCAAAAGTCAGGACTGAGGTCAGGCTTAGTTGCGGAGACCTGCTTGAAGGTGCCACCGGTCAGAGGCATGGGGGCAAGCTGCTCAGGCTTGCCAGAAAACTGTGGCCAAGGAACCTGATCCGCATGTTTTTGCCAACTCATGGGCTCTATCTAATGATTGAAGCTGTCAAGTAGCTTCTGTCGGCCTTTTTCAGCGGCCTACCTCAATAATGCGCCAGGCAAAAATTTTAAAATATTTTTTCCCTTTTTTGCTTTTCGGTTGATTTACCTGTGAGCATGCTCACGGGCAAAAAAAACTGGAGGGAAAAAATGTTCAGAGTTAGATTTATCGGTTTTCTCGCGGCGTTCCTTTTTATCGGTCTGATCTGTTCGGCCACAGACAAGAGTTCTGAAGACAGATTTCTGCAGATCATCAGTGGCGAATACAGATTCAGACTGCAGGTTATCGGCATGAGTCCGATAGCCGAGATTCAAAATGCCACCGCCAGCATCTCGATCCATAAAAATGAAGCCTCGATTGAGGTGTCGGCACCGGGATACAACTCAAATTACCGTTCTATTGAGCTGAAAGAAGGCGTCTATTACTACGAAAGCGTTATTTACCTGCCCGATCCAACCATCTTTACCTTTCTGCGCGATCATACTATGAAGCAGATAGAAGATGGGATTGTTTTCGTTGAATTTGAACCAAGCTACACCTGCTGGTATGACGAGATCTGTGTTGCTGGCGGTTTTTTCAAAGAGGGTTTTGAAAATCTCTCTGCCAATGACTTTCATGTTCACATCAACCAGACCCATGATTATGCCTGGCCGCCACGTGTGTTTATTTTCGACTGCGAAAGCCATTGGAGGTTCGAAATCATGGTCGATCGCACCACCATGAAATCCAACAAATCAAATAAAATCGATATTATTATCACCCGCAACGGCGAACATAATCAGCCGCAGGGAAAATACCTGCAAAACATGGCCGCAGCCTACGGCGCCGGGCTCGAAAAACTCAATACAGCCGCAGACGAAGCTGATTTTCTGCGCTGGCAGGAGCGCCTTGCAGCGACAGCTTCAGAGCTGACGCGCAATTTTGCGGGTCTTAGCCCCGAAATCCAAAACGAGATTCTCGCTCAATTATCCGATGAATGGCCTCTCACCAGAGACCTCAAAAGCATCGCCAACTTCGCCAGCCTTCACAATTAATCCAACCGGTTTACTAAATGGCGTCTTTGAGCTGCAGGATGGTTCTGACGAGAACTTCGCGGAAAGCGGTGCGCAGCTGTTCATTAAGAACCTTGAAGCCGATCAGTTCAACCGGTGCGAGGTCGTCGCTGAGAACCAGGTCAGACTTTTCGGCGTCCCTGAGACCGGGAAAAGCTCGCTGAGTTAGCTTGAACAGCGGGTGATCGATCGGCAGAGCGTCGAAATTGGCCTTGAAATTGTCAAAAATCTGCCCGTCGCGTGAAACGAAAAAGACGCGATTGTAGTAATCGGGGTGCGTGCAGAGCATCACCTTCGGAAAAACTCCCTGCAGAGTGCCGGTCAGATAACTCACGAGATCGGGTTTAATCTGCGAACGCATATTGACGTTGATGACGAGAACCCCGTCATCGGCGAGATTGCGCGTCAACTGCTGAAAAAATTCGCGGGTAGCCATGTGAAACGGGTAGGTTACGTCCTGAAAGGCATCGAGAAAGATAATGCGGTATTTTTTGTCGGTCTTCGTCAGAAAAGCCCGGCCGTCATCGACGAAAACTCTGGCGTCATCGTCGGTCAGCGCAAAGTGTTTGCGACCGGCCTCGACGATGCCGGGATCAATCTCGACGCCATCGATCTCGCTGTCAGGAAAGTATTTGCGGCAGAGTTTGGCAAAAGTGCCGGTAGCGAAGCCAAGCACCAGAACCGGCACCTTCTCTGGCTTTTCGGCCGGTTTGAGAAAGTAATGTGACAGCAGTGCCAGATCATAGCAAAGATCGGTAAGGCCCATATCAGGGGCGTACATCGACTGCACTCCGAGAAAAACATGCGTTGACAGGGTGGTTACGTTGTCTTTCTGATTGATCAGCAGGTAGTTATAGATCGACTCGGCTTCGCACAGGGGTTTTTCCCAGAAGGCGAAAGACGGAGAAGAAGGAGTAACCGCCAGAACTACAATCAGAAGAAGGGCAACCCCGGGTTTCGCGCCACCAAGCCGGCTGCGCAGTGCATTCAATACGGCCAGCAGGGCCAGGATGCCGGCGAAGAGAAAGAATGTACGATTGGTGCCAAGGGTCGGAATCGTCAAAAAGGTCGGCAGAAAGGTGCCAAAAATGCTGCCCAACGTCGAAAGAGCATAGATTTCGCCGGCAATCTGGCCATTGTTATCGAGATTGCGGGTTGCCACCTTGATTACACAAGGCGAAGCGGCGCCAAGAATCAGGCACGGCACTGCAAAAAGCACGGCACAGACGAGAAAGCTGCCGACCAGGATCGGATTTTCCGGAAAAAGAACGATAGCAGACCCCGAAATGGCCACGATAATATGCTTGCCGACAACCGGAATCATGGCTACCCAGATCGCGGCCCAGAGAATCAGCTGATATAGGCGACTCTCAGGGTTCTGATGATCGGCCATACGGCCGCCAATGAAATTGCCAAGACTGATGGCAACAAGAATAACGCCGATGATGATTGTCCAGGTGATCATCGACGAGCCGAAATACGGTGCCATAAAGCGGCTAGAAGCGATCTCGACGCCCATTATCGACGCCCCGCACATGAAGGTAGTCAAATAAAGAAAAGCGTTTCTTTTCATAATTGTCATGGCCTTTAGATATGGATGTAACCAGAATCAGCCTAATGCTTTCGCCCGGGTTTTGACAACGGAATAATGAAAATAATCGCCGGCAGTTGTTTTAAAGCATCAACCGGGGCGGCGGCTGAGAATCATGAGGCTGTAGTCATCCTGTGGTGGCTGATTCTGGCGCCACAGGCGGTTGGCGGCCATTATCCGCTCATAGAACTGCTGGCTGCCGCTGCTGTGGTTTTCGCGCAGCAGGTTCTTAAATTTTTCATAGCCGAGTTCTTCACCCTGACCATTTCGTGATTCAACCAGACCGTCGGTATAAAGAACGATCGAGTCACCTGGCTCAAGATTTATCTCACACTGATTGAACTTCGCATTTTTAAATGAGCCCAGAGCGGCACCGGGAACGGTAAGCTCTTCAACGGCTCCGCTTTGCAATCTGACGATATAAGGGTTACAGCCACCGGCGTTCGAGAAAACGACCTTATGTTCTCGGGTGTCGACCATGACATATTGAAACGTCATGATTTTTTTCTGTTTTTTGCTTTTGGTGCGATAAATCAGATCATGCAGACGGTTTAGAAGCTCAGCCGGCCGGTCGAGAAGTTCGGTGGAATTAAGCATCGCAGACTTGGCCATTGCCATAATCATGGCGGCGCCGACCCCGTGCCCGGCAACATCGCCAAGTACCATCACGAATTTTTCATCGTCGAGCTGAAAAGTATCGAGATAATCGCCACCAAGATCGGCCATGGTGAGAGTCTTGCAAAAAAGATCATAATGGCCGGTTTCGACCTGCTGCTTCGGGAAAAGCTGCTGCTGAACATCGCGGGCCAGGCTCATTTCCTGAAGGTCGGCAAGGGCACTGTTGAAAACGCGGGCCATTCTGCCGAATTCATCTTTGCCAGACCAGGGAATTCTGAAAGCGAAGTTGCGGCTTCTGATCGCTTCGGTACCGGTCTGAAGCAAGTTTACCGGCTTAATGAGCGTCTGCACAAAAATCAGGGTGATTCCGGCCACGAGAAGAATGTTTATCAGCATGATGCCGAAAAGCTGACGTTTTTCAATACTGAGAAGTCTTTCAATTTCTCCGGTGGGAGACAGCGCAATCAAGCTGTTATCGCCAATAATTTTGCTGACAAAGCCGACAGACACCCAGGTTTGGCCGTCAAGGTCTACCAATTCAGCCTGCGGCTGCGGAAAAGAAGTTAATCTGGCAAATAATTCTCTTAATTTAAGCCTTTCGGTAAATGGAGCAATTTCGAGGTTTTTGAGGTTCTGTCCTTGAGAATAAACAACCCTGATGCCATGGATATTTCTTCGAAAAAGAGAACGCATGCCGGTCATATAATTTTCGGCATGAACGCGCTGGTTGAAATGAAACATAAACAGGTAATCAGCCAGATTCTCTGAGTTGAACGAGAGAAAATGCATGAAGGTCGGATGTTTTTCAGTCCCCATGCCGATATGCTCAACATTTTCGAGAAGCCTGAGAAATTTATGAAAGGTTGCATGCAATTTCGACTGAAAAATAGCTTCGATAATGAGTTCAACTTCGGTAAGCACCTGCTCGGCAAGGCTGCTGCCGTTATAAAAGGCGATAAAGGCGGCACCACACTTGCACATTGTCTGATTGAGCTTAACCCGATCCAATTGGCTTTTATCAGCCGTTTCGATAAATTCAAGTGACAGTTCACTTGATGGATCAAGATTTTCAAGAGCAAAAGCCTTATCTTTACCCATAAACACGACATCGCTGATCGAAGGATATGTGGTGCTCGCCACAACCATAAATTTGCCTTCGACCCTGGCCATGCTCTTCCTGAAACTGATGGTATTTTCGAGCGAAATGGGCTCGTGACGAAGAGTTTCTCCAAGCTGATCAATCTGTTGAATGGCAAAATTTTTGATTTTATGGGTCGCCGCAACAAATTCGCCTTCGATCTGCCGCAAAAACTTCACGGCGTCACTGCGACGCTCTTCAATGAGTATCTGGCGTTTCTGTTCGACATACTGCTGCCCGAGAATACCCATGATCAGCAACGGAAAAATATTCGAACAGGTGATGATGGCGATGACAACGTATCTGATACTGATACCCGCATGCGGCTTTTCATGTAGAATACGGTTAAAGGCAAGGGCCCAGAAGAAGGCCAGAATCAGCGAAAAAAGCAAAGTGCCGCGTCCGGCAGAATTTTTATCGATGCCCTTGAACAGACAGAAGAACAGGTCTTTGCCGACGAATCTGCCCGTATAAACCCCCGCGGCACCATGATAAACTTCCGGTGCACCTGCAATAAAAGTTTTTTTAAGCTGCCAAAGTTTATCAGGCGTCTGTTCTGGCATATTCGAAAAGAAAAAGCCCTCTTTGCCAAGAGCAATATGGCTGCCAACGAGATCAAACTCTTTGAGAAATTCTTTTATCCCGTGATTTTTCTTTTCTATTCCCGGCGGAAAAAGAACTATCGCCCCCGACTTCTCATTGAAATCAGCCCAGAAGCTGCCCGCCGGGCGAAAAAACGACAGACTGTTGAGAGACGGGTTATTTCTGAAAGTTGCACGGCCAAAGGTTTTTGTCTGCAGATGTTCACCGAGAACCGAGCGAACAAAACCGTCATCAGCCTTATCGATATCAAGATACCAGGCCTTCGACGCCTCTCTCAGAATCTTTCCGACCCTGTTCCAGCTGGCATCAGAATGATGGCTGACAATGTTTCTGGCAACAACCTGATTGTCCCTATTCCAGACAATCCAGCTGATGTTTTCGCGGTGCTTTTCTGCAAGAAGTTTCAGACCGGCGGCAAATTTATCAATGTTTTCTGCCGAGGCAAAATGCCGGTTCAGCTCGTGGCACCAGAATTCAGAATTGTCTGAGCGGGGTTCAAGTTGTTGAGCCGTCGCATCGGCAAGATTTCTGAAGGTCAGCAGTTCGGCCTCAGCTTTCTGTTCGGCAAAGAATGAAGTTATAAGCCAGAAAGCGATTACCGGCATCAGAAAACCGATAAAAATCATCGAACCGATGAATTTGTATGATGCAACCCGATTTTTTTCAGTCATTGGCTTTTCCCGTATCTTATCAGCACGAAGCTGATGTCATCCTGCTGCGAAACTGCCCAGGCATCGAATATCCTGAAAAGATTTTCAAGAAAAACCTCGGGGCTTTCGTTCCATGCTTTCATGGCAGCGCTTCTGAAGCCATCCATGCCAAGCAACTCACGGTTGGAATTAACGCATTCAATTATTCCGTCTGAATAGAGAAGCATGGTTTCGCCGGGCTGCAGGGCGACAGGCGCGCCAGAAAATTTTCGCTTTGCCGAAAAACCGTATGGCAAAGAGTGACATTCGAGCAATCTCGTTGTATTGCCGCCTTCAGAGATGATAAGAGGTGGGCAGTGCCCGGCATTGAAAAAGCTTATCGCGTGCTCGCGACTGATATGAACGACCTGACCGGTCATCATGGTGCTGATTTCAGCCTTTCTCAGCGTGCAGAAAGTTCGGTTCAGCCCTTCCATGAGTCTTTCCGGTTCGACCCGGTCGGTATTATTCAGCAAAAGAACACTCTTGGCCATCGCCATCAGCAGACCTGCCTGAACACCATGCCCGGCCACATCCGCCATCAGAACCGTCAGATTATTTCCGGCATCTACGACAAAGTCGAAGTAATCACCACCAAGTGTGGTCATGATACGGGTTCTGGCAGCAATACAGAAGGGGCCAAAAGCAAGCGACTGCTGCGGAATCAGGCTTTCCTGAACATTTCTGGCAATTTCGAGTTCCTGCAGGTTTTCTAGAGAGCGGTCGATTGATTTGCCCAGTTGTCCGAATTCGTTGTCGAATGGCAGATCGATGCGGTGCGAATAATTTCTCTGTTTAACCTTCTCAACCCCGTCTGCCAGAGCATTGATCGGCAGAATCAGGTAATAGCCGAGAATATGAAAAAGACTCATCGTCATCAACAGACTCAAACCAGCCATGATCCAGAGATTTTTTCTGAAGCGCCCGATCTCTCGGTTCAGAATCTCACTGTCAACGACGACTGCCATAATGGCCGAATTAACGTTGGTGCCGCCCTGACCGAAGGCCAGATAAGTTCTGCCATTGAGACCGGTCAATTTCTGTTGCGAGGGGCCGTGCTTAAGAATCTTCTCAAAAAACGCTCCCAGCTCTGGCAGATCAGCAGATTCCGGAAAAGCTTTTCCCATATCCGGCACTGCGAAAAAAATCCGCATCTGCTTCTGCCCGGCCGAAGCAGCAATAACAGTCTGCAAATATTCATAGTGCACCTGTTTTTCGGGCCAAAAAAGCTGCATCACGTGACGATACTCTCCAGAGCCTGATTTTCTCAGGGTATTCAAGTAT
This sequence comes from Candidatus Rifleibacteriota bacterium, assembly GCA_024710355.1. Classification (GTDB taxonomy): domain Bacteria; phylum Muiribacteriota; class Ozemobacteria; order Ozemobacterales; family Ozemobacteraceae; genus Rifleibacterium. The sequence goes on along the minus strand of JANJUX010000011.1, from coordinate 90,671 downwards.
GCCAGATAGGTTGTATTACCGAGAGTGAACGGTAGAAATTTCTGATGATTCTCTGAAAAACTCCGGGCAAACCCGTTAGCAATGCCATCGTCAGGGTTATACTGGTTTGTGACATTGCAGTTGAGGTAAGTTAGCAGTTCACGGGCAGCGGTTTTTCTCAAAAAATCATCTTTGATCGTCTTTGAATAGGCAGCTTTGAGAAGGTCGCCACCGGACGCATCAGAGAAAACAAAGGTGTCCGGGCTGAACCGGGCCTTTATAGAAGCCGCAGCCGATGCAAGAAATGCATCGTCAAAACCCTCAGACCCATGAGGGAAAAAGCCTGCGAAAGTCCGGTTCAATTCGCGGGCTTTCGCGTGCAAAAAGCCTCTGAACTGATTATCGACAGAAGTCAGATACTGAAACGCCTCGACCGCTTTTTCGGTCAAAACCTGCTTTTCTTTCTGCTTCAGGGAATCAAAACTGACGACTGTAAAAACAAGAGCCGGAATAAAAACGATATAGGCAAAAATGGCCACAAGCCTTGTTTTTACTGAGTGCAACGGGTTATCGTGCACCATAAAGTAGCAGGATAAAACAAAGCTGATCAATACAAAGCATATAAAAATTCTGGCCATAAAGCGGCCGGTCGTTGTCGAAACGCTTTCGAACAGATCGCGCCGAAGCACCGCCGCAACCCACCATCTCTGGTTGAGCTGCTGATAGTTGAAGTAATCGCCGTCGGACTCAAGCTGCTCTACCGGCACCAGCTGGCGGAACTTGCCGAAATTCAGAAAAACCCGGCTGTTCATGGACGCTGCCTGCGGCGGAACAAGTTCTTGCTGATGTTCATCGATGAGAATGAAGTCGATCCCCGGCATTCTGCCCTTCAGCTGTTTTTGCAGAAAATCGGGGCCGCTCAGTCGACCTCTGATCTTGTCCGAAACATACACAAGAACCGAAAAGTCATCGCAGGCTGAATACCAGCCAAGAACTCTGTCACCTCTGGCGTGCAGTTGAAAACAGCCGGCAGAGGCGTCATTGAGAAATGGCTTAACCAGAACCTCCGGCGTAGCAAATGGCCCCAGAAACTGCCTGAGCAGACGCATGTCACCAGCAAATTTTTCGCTAAAACCATCTTCTGTATGTGCGCCGGCGATGGTTTCGCGCCTTATTGTTCCGAGAAGAACGTTCAACTTTTTTGAAAGAAAGCTGAAACGCGTGTCATCAGAAGCCGACGCCATCAGATTGCCGCTTTTATCCCAGAAAATGAATGTGAAGGTTTCGGGAAAGAGCTTTTTAAGCATCTGTGACCGCCCGGCAACCCAGGCTTCCGTGTCTTTTTTAGTCGCTTCTGCCGCAAAGCTTTTCTGCAGCAGCAGATGGAAAAACCTTGCATCATCTGTATATTCGCTGAATCTGAGCAGCTGCCGGCCGGCTTTATCAAAAATTTCGCTGCGCCGATCGGCAATTTCGAGCGCGAAAAACCTTTCCATTTCAATATAAAGAATGATGAATGGAAAGATAATCAGGCAGACATAAAGCACAGCTCTCGTTATCGAGCATCCCGTGCCGTCGACAGACTTTGCACAAACAGACATGCCTTGAGTATAAACAAAGCTCCCGACAATCTCAAAACAATTTTCGGCCGACAGAAAATTTCTGCAATGCTGAATTTCTGCGAATAATCACACTTAAATGCCAGCGTCCCTTATCCAGACAAGATGCCCATCTTTACTCCTTCCGGACACAAACGATTAGAGTGAAAAAATTCACATGAGTTATTTCGGCCTTAGAACTCGAATCCAGTGGGTTAATGCGATTGCCCTGGCAATATCTGTGAATACTTTTTCATGTCAGAGCAGGTATGTTAAACTCGAACCTGCCTGTTGCTATTATTTTCGCCTGCGAGGCAAAAAAAATGTCTGAAAAAAAAGCGCTCAACCACGCCGGTTTTATAAAAATCGGGCTGATTCTGCTGCTGGCCGTGATTGTCGGAACCGTTTTTGTCGCGGTTCGCGGGCTGCAGACTTTCAGATGGGGCATGGCCGAATGTCTGCGCTGGCAGGGCGAAAGCCTGTCTGAGCGTTTTTTTATCACTGACGAAACCAGTAAGCAGCTTGTGACCATGACCGGCGAATTCGCCCGGCAGATCGAGTCAGGCGCGGTTTCGCCGCTAAAAGGCTTTACAGTTCTGAGAGCTTTTTACAACGGGCCGCTGCTGTTGACGCTATTACACACAAGTCTGACCCAAAGTCTGCATGCGGCTGAAATGCCCGAAGGCATCGACGCTTCAGAGCTCGCTGACGCCTCTCTGCGATTTTTCTTCGCCGCAAAACAGGGCAAAATAGCATTGCCGGCGCAGAAAGAAATTATCGATATGCTGATGGAAAAGCGCGTCGTCGAAACCCCGTCGGCGCTGGGTCTGGCGATTCCTGAGCAGACCGAGTCTTTCAGAAAAAAGCTCAGTCAAAGCACCATGCTCAGCTGTCTCAAACGCATGGGCGAAATCAGCAGCGACACTGCTGCGCTTTCCCCCGACACTATTCTCGACCCGGCGGTTGAACTCAAACAAATTCTGGCAGCAACGCTGCTTTGAGCCAAAAGAAACCATGCGCAAAAAACACCTTATAGCAGCTGTAACTGCCATCACGGTTTTGTTGTCAGGCCTCTGGCAATTGTCGAAAATGCGCGATTTTCAACTGGTCGGGAATCTGGTGGCGCGGGTTGCCTGCTCTGATAAAGTTGTTGCCCTCACCTTCGACGACGGCCCAACGCGCGAATACACCGACACCGTTCTGACAACTCTCGCAAAACATGCTGTAAAAGCCACTTTTTTCGTAACCGGCAGTGAAGTTGAAAAAAATCCGGCAGAAGCCAGTCGTATTGCGTCCGCCGGGCACGAACTCGGCAATCATTCATATTCGCATGCACGCATGGTTTTCAAGCTGCCTGCAACCGTAAAAGACGAAATTGAAAAAACCGATGCTGCCATTAGAAATGCCGGCTACAGCGGGCAGATACATTTTCGCCCGCCCTATGGCAAGAAACTGCTGATTCTGCCCTGGTATCTTCAGAAAGCCGGTAAAACCACAATCATGTGGGATATTGAACCGGAAACTTTTGCTGAGACAGCAGTTTCGGCCGAAGCAATTTCCGATCACATCATGCAGCAGGTGCGCCCCGGGTCGATAATTCTGCTGCACGTTATGTATGCGAGCCGCGAAGAATCAAGAAAATCCCTGGAACTGGTCATCCACAGGCTGAAAAAGGAAGGTTTCGCGTTTAAAACGGTTTCAGAACTGATAAAGCACGCCGAAGCTCAGAATTAACATTTCTTAATTTTTCCGGCTTAAACTTTTCAGGCTGATCTTCCGTTAATTATTCAGCACCAGTTTTATCTGCACGAAAAAAGAGCCTATGAAAAAAAACAGCCGAAGACTCACTGCTCTGGTTGGGATTGTTACTTTAAAAGTGTTCTGCGCCGGTCTCGCATTCGCAAACGGTCAGCTTCCCTGGCAGAGATTGCCGGCGCGGCCAGTCAACAACATCTGGATAAGCGGTTCGCCGTTTACTTTTTACCCGGTTTCGCCACCGGCCTGGAGCAAGGCTTTAAACCATGATGCAGGGCTGCAGACAGCAGAAAAACCTGATACGGCAAGAGACGACAAGGGCGGAATGCCACGCCCGATGCAGCTTGTTGAGCGAATTCCCTACGTGCGGTCAATCATGGAAAACAAGGATAAGTATCTGCACAGACTTGACGAAAGGCTGGATAACCCAGATGGCAGGCTGTTTTTTCCGATCATGAAAGGTTCTGAAGACCAGATGAACCGGCCGGAGCAAAGAGCGGCAGAAAACGAGAGAAATGAAAAGCCAGATTCCATAGGCCAGAGACCAGAACGTGAAAGCCAGGAAAGGTATTTCATAGGGTACCGCCTGAATCAGCCCAGTGAATCTGCCGACGAAAACTGGTATCTCGGATTCGGCTGGAAAAGCGGTGAAGGTGGCGGAAAAGGCAGAATGGGAAACAGGCAGGAAAAACAAGCTGTTCTGAACCAGCCGGAAAAATCGGCTGATTCAGAAACAGGCAATACGGTAAAAAACGCTTACAATGGCCCGGTCATTGCCGTTGTCGGGCAATTCTGACTTCGCAGCTGAAAAACCGCAAGAACCATTCAGACCGGGGTCTGAAAAAGCACCCAGGTATAAACTGCATAGGAAGCCAGAAGGATTATTCCCTCGATTCTGGTAATTTTCAGACCGGTGCGCATGATCGGCAGACAGCCGAGAGAGACAATGAACATCACCGGGCAGTCGATATTACCCATATGTTCAGAAACCTGAAGCGGCAGCACCATGCCTGCAAGGCCAAGAATGCCAAGAATATTAAAGATATTCGAACCGACGACATTGCCAATGGCAATATCTGATTTGCCGCGCATGGCTGCCACTACCGAGGTCGCCAGCTCGGGCAGCGAAGTTCCGGCGGCAATAAGGGTCAGACCGATCACTTCGTCAGAGATGCCGGCAACCTTGGCTATGGCCACCGAACCGTGCAACAGCAGTTTTGAGCCGGCAATCATTGCCACAAGACCGAAAAAAATCAGTCTGATTTCTGCAAAAAGAGTGGTCGGCTCGTCGCCTTCGCTGGCTTCGTCTGTAGAGGGTTCGGTTCTCGCCTTGTAATAGCTGTAAACTGTGTAAACAATCAGCAGAGAAAACAGGAGAGCCGCTTCTGGGCGCGAAATCATGCGGTCGAGCGACATATACCACATCAGGCCGGCCACGCCGATCATGACCGGCACATCACGTCTGATAACCGACCGGCTGCACGAAATCGGCTGAATCAGCGCAGCAATACCAAGTATAAGAGCAATATTGAAAATATTAGAGCCAACCACATTACCGACTGCGATGCCGGGGTTATTGTTTAAACTGGCGTCAACGCTGACGACGAATTCTGGCATCGAGGTACCGAAAGCTACAACTGTGAGACCGATTACCAGAGATGAAACCCCCAGGCGCCTGGCCAGATTCGAGGCGCCGCTTACCAGCCAGTCTGCGGCTATGGTGAGAAGATAAAGCCCGGCCCCGATCATGGCGGCAATTTCAAAATATCCGAGTTCGAGTTTGAAAAGCATGCTGTTTCCCTTTTTGAATAATACCGTGAAATGGCAGGTGGGCGTTAAAAGCCGCCCACCTGCCGTAGTGTGGCGCTGAGATTTAAATCAGGCCGAAATACATGACCAGCCAGCCGACCAGACAGGTTATCAGGGTAGTAATAATGATCTTTTTGAAGAGATCGGCCGGAGATTCGCTATTATCGAATTGATTGATATCGTTTTTATGGTTATCCATAGATGTTTTCCTTTAAGATTACAGTCGTAACCGCCCAGAAGAAGGGCAGTCGGTGAAAGTGGGAAAAGTTATGACTGTGACCGGAAAGGAAAATCAGCCGTCGCTGCGCGGCAGGCGTAAAACCGTCAGACCCCATTCATCGGGATGACGCGCCTGGTCAGCTCGACGATTCTGGCCTGGAGCCGAAGCATACCAGGCTATCGAGGGGGCAGGCAGCGGGTCGATTTCCTGGCTGGCAATAAAATTAAATTGCTGCCGGTTACCCGTGAGAAAAACCGAAACATCTCTGCTGGTTCTGGGGGCGCCGAGAGTCGCACCTGCGTGCGAAGCCTCGCCAATAGAGATTTCGCCCACGCCAAGGCGGCAGAGATACAGCTCGCCATCAGCGTGCCAGAACCCCTGACAAAGGCCGAGAATTAAAAAAATTACCAGCAGAATGCGTTTCATAAATTGATTATAACACAATTTCTGCATTTTCAGACGTTCGGCCGGCAACGCCCATGCAATTGCACAGGATTGCCCTGTGCGACGCCTGACGGCTTTGCAGGCTGTGCAGGCAAGCAAAGCCGGGATAAAAGGAAAAACGGCCTCGCAACGAAGCCGTTTCAACAAAAAGGTCTTGAATCTCTGTATTTTGCCCGCTATTTCTGAGGAGGGCTGATTGCAATATAACATAAACAAATCAGACAGGCCATCGCTAAAGCATCTGGTTGCGTATCTGCAGTATTTGCAGTTAAGCTGAGCCAATCATGAAAAAAATTCACAAATTAACAACTTATGCTCTGATTATGTTGCTGTGGCCTGTTACCTGTCTGCATGCGGCAGTTACCAGCCATTACAGCGCGGGCTACGATCGGCAGACAATTCGGCTTTCAGACCAGCAGGCGGCGAGAATCGGCAGATTGATCTGGCAGAACGAATCTGGCGGAAAAATAGAGGGTTTAACCGCCTGGAACGAGGGTGAAGAGTTCGCGTCTCTTGGGATCGGGCATTTTATATGGTATCCGACCGGAAAAACCGGCCCGTTTGTCGAAACTTTCCCGGAGCTGCTGAATTTTATGCGACTGCAGGGAACCAGGCTACCGGGTTTTCTCGTCAGGGCCAACGGCTGCCCGTGGCCTGATCGCCAGACGTTCATGCGTGCCTTTTCAGGGCCGCTGATGACCGAGTTGCGCCGCTTTCTCGCTCAAACGATAAATCACCAGGTGCGCTTTGCCGCCATCAGGCTTGAAAAAGCGCTGCCACAAATGCTTTCTCACAGCTCTGGCAACGATCGCACACTGATAATTAAAAATTTCTACCGGGTCGCCGGCGAGCCAGACGGCTTCTATGCTCTGATGGACTATGTAAATTTCAAGGGCGAAGGAACCTCGCCCGCCGAAAGATACAGAGGGCATGGCTGGGGACTGCTGCAGGTTCTGCGGGGAATGGGTGACGGCGCGCCCCTGCAGGAATTCTCACAGTCAGCAATAAGGGTTTTAACCCGGCGGGTTACCAACAGCCCGCCAGAGCGCAATGAAAAACGCTGGCTTGCCGGCTGGACGAAAAGATGCCAGACCTATTCACGATCACAAAATTAGGTTCACAGGTCGTTGTCGCGGTGCAGCTCGTTGAAACGCTGCTTCAAGGCTGAATCTTCGGCAGTATTGACGTAGACCAGCAGGTGATCTTTCGGGTCATCGAGAACCGCACGATCAATCAGCATGCGCACTCGATAAAAATCTTCAAGCAGACTGATATCGCACGAAAGCTGGATTGGCCAGCCGTAGCCGGGCTGGTTGACCTTGACATTGCCGGCATTCGGGTGCGGCCAGGTTTTGACCGGTAACATAAGGTTAATGGCATAAAGATGCGAGGGCGTGCCGCCCTGAAAGCGGTCGACATAGGCAGAAACAATGGGTTTATAACTGTAATCGAGAATATCGATGCGTTTTTCGCGGTCGGCAAGGCGAACGGTGGCAAAATATGAACTGGTGCCCGGCAGCATGCGAATTTCTTTAACCTGCGGCACATAACCGGGCGCGCTGGCTGAAATTCTGATTTTTTCGCCCGAAAGACTGCACTTTACCAGAGCGTGCGGAACCATAAGGTAAATCGAATTACGAACGTCGACATTGACCAGAAATGAGCCGACCTGACACTGTACCGCCTGAAGCGATGCAGAGACAGTCATCAGAGCCAGAAAAACACCCGGCAAAATAAAACTGCCCAGTATTTTGGCTATTCGGTTTTTCACTGCGGTTCCTCCGTCTGATCTTCGTTTGATTCTACCACATGCGTGATTTTCGCTGCATAAAAATTATCATCCGATAATGGTTGTGATTTTTTTCACTTTCGTATATAATTATTTACAGAGCTGTTGTGAATTTTTTCACGTTAAGCAGTGGCAAGATTTTACCGGTGTGAATTTATTCGAGCAACAGCCCGGGTACCGCTCCCCCCCCCTCCGGGGATTGGAAGGGAACTGGCTGAAAAACAGGCGACAATAACCTCTAAGTATCGGTAATTCAGAATCTGACGACAAAACAAGTTCGAAATGGGTTGCAGGAGACATATATGAACAAAACCGGCAGCGATGAACGCAAAGGTCACGAAATTATCATGTGCATGGGCAGCGCCTGTTTTACCCGCGGCAACAACCGCAGCGTCGAAATCGTCAAGGATTACCTCGAAAAAAACGAACTGACGGCAGAAACCACTTTCCGCGGCTGTCTCTGCTCAAATCGCTGCAAAGCTGCACCGGTCATCATCATCGACGGGCAGCCCTTCGAAAAAGTGGTTCCGCAGGCGGTTAACGAAGTTCTCGATCACGTCTTCAAAGAAGGCGGCAACGAAAATGAATCAGCTTAAACCAGTTTTTACCCGCAAGGCCGATTGCCGCGACTGCTACAAATGCGTTCGCGAATGTCCGGTCAAGGCGATCAAAATCGAAGACAACAGCGCCGGCATCGTCGATGAACTCTGCATTCACTGCGGGCGCTGCGTCGAAGTTTGCCCGGTCGGCGCCAAAAAGGTGCGTAACGACGTACCGGCAGTCAGGCAGCAGATCGACCTCGGCAAAAAAGTGATGCTTTCAATCGCGCCATCGTGGCGGGCAGAATTCAAAAATCTGCACATCTCGCAGCTGATCGCAGCCCTGCGCCAGCTTGGCTTCAGCCAGATCTCGGAAACCGCCATCGGGGCCCAGATGGTTTCACAGGCGGTTGCTGAGCTGATCGATCATTCCGATCAGCAGTTGTTTCTTTCGACTGCCTGCCCCACTGTGGTCGACCTGATCTGCAAGTATTACCCCGACTATGTCAGGCACCTGACCCCGGTAGTTTCGCCGCTCATGGCGCATGCACGCTATCTCAGATCGACAGCCGGCGAAAACATCAGCGTTGCCTTTGCCGGCCCGTGTATCGCCAAAAAAGTTGAGTCAGAACGCTACCAGGAAACGATTGCCGGCGCCCTGACCTTTGAAAACCTGCATGAATGGCTAGTTGATGCTGGCATCGATCCTTACAAAGTTCCGGTTGATAACGGCTTGACGTTTTTCCCGCACCCGGCCTGTGAAGGCGGTCTTTACCCGATAGATGGCGGCATGATCAGCGGCATCAGAGCCCGCCTCAAGAAGCAGAACGTCGAATTCATGTGTTTTTCCGGGATCGACGCCATAACTTCAGCAATGCGCGAACTCGACCAGCTGCCGGCCGGCCGACAGATATTCGTCGAGCTTCTCGCCTGCGGCGGCGGTTGCGTCAATGGTCCGGTCATGAAAAGACGTGAAGCCACGATTATCAAACGTGACAGCATTTTCAGCCATGTCGATCAGGCTTTTCATCCCGGTGACCAGATTGGCAGCCTTGATATTTCAGCAAAATTCAGCACCAGCCCGGTGCAGATCAGACGCCACCCTGAAAATGTCGTCAGAGCAGCACTGCAGCGCGTCGGCAAAACGGGTTCGCGTGATGAACTGAACTGCGGCAGTTGCGGTTACGATTCGTGCCGCGATTTCGCTGAGGCCCTGCTCGACGGCAAAGCCATGGAAAACATGTGCGTTTCATACATGCGCAAACTCGCCAGCAAAAAAGCCAACGCTCTGATAAAAGCCATGCCTGCCGGAGTGGTAATCGCCGATGCCGGTCTGCGCATCATCGAATGTAACCGCCGCTTTGCCAGCATTTTCGGTTCTGACATGGAAATGGTGTTCGACGCCTCACCCGGCATGGAAGGCGCACAACTCAGCAAGATCGTGCCTTTCCACAAGGTTTTCAGAAATGTTCTGGTCACCGGCGAAGACTGGGTCGATCACGATATCGCCTACCGCGATCATCAGCTCAACATTTCGGTTTTTTCAATCGAGAAGGGGCAGGTAATTGGCGCAGTGATTCAGGACATACGGGTACCGCACGTGCGCCGTGACCAGGTGGTGAAAAGGGTCGAGGAAGTAATCAGACTCAACCTCGAAACGGTGCAGAAAATTGCCTATCTGCTCGGCGAAAACGCCTCAGAAACCGAGTTGCGGCTGAACAACGTTCTCGAAGCTTTTGGCAGCGAACCGGAGGAAATCAATGGAATTTCCGAAAATTACGAATAACTGCTGTGTCGAAGTCGACTTCAGACAGAAAAACTGCGGCCGCCAGCGCACTGGCGGTGATGTTTTTCTGTCGCGCAAGCTCAAAGAACAGCAGCGGGTCATTTCGGTTCTGTCAGATGGCCTTGGCAGCGGCATAAAAGCTGGAGTTCTCGCGACTCTGACTTCGGTAATGGGGCTTAATTACATGAGCAGTTTTCGCGACCCGGCCAAAGCGGCCCGCAGCATCATGGACACGCTGCCGGTCTGCTCTGAGCGTCACATCAGCTACAGCACCTTTTCGCTCGTCGATGTCGATTTCGAAAACGAAGTTAAAATTGTCGAATACGATAACCCGCCGGTTCTGGTTGCCCGCGGCTCTGAAATAATCAGACTCGAACGCTCGCAGGTGCAGGTAACCAGAGCCGACCGCGAACCGGTCGCGATTTCGGTTGCCGATTTTCAGGCCCGGCCGGGCGACCGCATCATCATGCTCTCCGACGGCGTCAGTCAGAGTGGTATCGGCAGCCAGTCACTGCCGTTCGGCTGGGGCATCGAAAAAACCGGCAATTTCATCAGAGAACAGATCGAAAAGAAAGCAGATATTTCGGCCTGTGAGCTGGCAGCGGCAGTTGTCGATAAGGCCTGGGTCAACAACGGCGGGCATGCGCTCGACGACATCACCTGCGGCGTCATTTACTTTCGCCAGCCCAGACAGCTGCTGATAATGACTGGGCCACCCTACGACCAGAAAAAAGATCGACTGCTTGCCGACCTGGTCGGTAATTTTCCCGGCAGAAAAATTATCTGCGGCGGCACCACTGCCAATATTGTCGCCCGCGAGACCGGGCGCGAAGTGCATGTCATGCTTGGCAAAATCGACCCCGACCTGCCTCCCGATTCGGTGATGGACGGTGTCGACCTGATCACCGAGGGCATTCTCACGGTCGGGCGCGTTGCCAGATATCTTGAAGACCGGCGTAACCCCGAAACCCTGAATCTCAACCCGGCCACAAAAATTGTCCGTATGCTGCTCAACAGCGATATAATTAATTTTGTGGTCGGAACCCGGGTTAACGAGTTTCACCAGGATCCGAACATGCCGGTCGAACTGGAAATCAGGCGCAACGTCATCAAAAAGATCGCGGCGCTTCTTGAAAACCAGTATCTCAAGGAAACCAGCATTCAATACATCTAACGGAGTCATGAAATGAGCAAGAAGTTCAAAATCACCATCTGTTCGGGAACAGCCTGCTATGTGCTGGGTGGTGCCCAGCTGATGATGCTGGAAGACCTGATGCCGGCCGAATTCAGAGATCAGGTCGAGATAGTCGGCTCCGCCTGCCTGCAGGCCTGTCGACAGGGTGGCAGCGGCCAGCCGCCGTTCGTAAAAATCAATGATTATCTGATGGAATCAGCCTCGATCGCCAAAATCGTGGATTATCTGCGCAAGCACTGAATCAGGCAAAGGAAACTCGTATGACATACATCAACAATGCGGCCCTGATAAAGCGCCAGCTCATGGTGAGACTGGCAAAAATGATGTTTGCCGGCACTCTCGGCACCCAGGTTGACTATATTCCGCTGCAGCAGGCGCCACGCGAGTCAGCATCAGTGCGCTGCTGTATTCATCATGACCGCGCGGTACTGCGCTATCGTCTGATGGCTCTGCTTGGCTTCGCGGTCGAGAATGAGAAACCGGAAGACGAGATCCGCACCCTCGCCAGTTATGTCGCTGAAGTCGAACAGAAGGGTGCCGATCGCCTCGATGACAAGATACTCACCGTCATCGATGAGGCCTGCAGCTCGTGCGTCAGAGCCAACTACCGGGTTACCAACGCCTGCCGCGGCTGTGTCGCCAGGCAGTGCATCATGAACTGCCCGAAAAATGCCATTCATATCGAGAACGGGCATGCCGTTATCGACGAAAAGATCTGCGTCAGTTGCGGCATCTGCGCCAAAGCCTGCCCCTATCATTCGATAATCTACCAGCCGATTCCGTGCGAAGAGGCCTGCCCGGTCAACGCCATCAAGCAGGATGAACGGGGCAAAGAAAAAATCGACGAAAGTAAATGTATTCATTGCGGCCGCTGTCAACAGGCCTGCCCGTTCGGCGCGGTCATGGAACGCTCGGAAATATTCGATGTATTGCGCATGGTCCTCAACCCGGCCTGCAAAACAATTGCCATGATTGCGCCCGCCATAGTCGGGCAGTTTAATACCGAACTCGGCAAAGTGGTCACAGCACTGAAGAAACTCGGTTTCGATCATGTGGTCGAAGTGGCTTATGGAGCCGATCTTACCGCAGAAAAAGAAACCGCCGAATTCGTCGAACGGGTCGAGCATGGCAGCGTCTGCATGACTTCTTCATGCTGCCCGGCCTATGTTGAAGCGGTTAACAAGCATATCAGCAATATCAAACCTCTCGTTTCAGACACTCCCAGTCCGATGCGACTTACCGGCGAGTGGGCCGGGCAGAAATGGCCTGGCGCAAAGCGCATATTTATCGGCCCATGCGTCGCCAAGCGCGCCGAAGCACGCGCCAGCGAACATGTCGAGAATGTTCTCACCTTTGAAGAACTCGGTTCAATTCTGGTTGCGGCCGGCGTCGACGTTCTTGAATGCGAAGAAACGACACCAGATCAGGTCGCAACGGCAACCGGCCGCAAATTTGCGATTTCCGGGGGTGTTGCCGGTGCGGTTATTGCGGCAGCGTCTGGCCGTGGCGTTAAAGCCGACGAAAAACTCTTCAATGGCCTTGATAAAAAGGCATTTGCAACTCTCAAGGTGGTTGACAAGGTTATAAAAAACACTACTTTCATAGAAGTGATGACCTGTGAAGGCGGCTGCCTGCACGGCCCTGGCGTAATCAGCAACCCGGTCGTGGCACGGCGCTTTCTCGAAAAAATGCTCAAGGAACACCCCTGATGGACAGTCTTGACAATAATATCAGCCCGGTAGTCTTCACCAACAAGGCGCAATGCCGCGACTGTTACCGCTGCCTGCGCCAGTGCCCGGTCAAGGCGATACGCATGATCAACGGTCAGGCCAGCGTCGACCCCGAAAAATGCATTGCCTGCGGTACCTGCATCAAAGAGTGCCCACAGGGTGCCAAGCAGTATCGCAACGATCTGGAAAAGGCTATCAGACTGCTAAAAGAGCCTTTTCCGGTTGCGGTCAGTCTGGCTCCGTCTTTTGCAGCGTTCTTCACAAAATCAGAGCGGCAGCGGCTGCCGTCGGCACTGCGCAAACTTGGATTCGCCCACATTTCAGAGACATCTATCGGTGCCCATCCGGTTGCTATGGCCAGCCTCAGAAAAAAATTCGTCGACCGCAGTTCGATCTGTACCGCCTGCCCGGCTGCGGTCAGCTTTATCAGAAAATATATGCCCGAGTTGACCCGCAACCTGCTGCCGGTGGCCTCGCCAATGCTGGCACACGCAGCCATTATCAGAAAGAAAATCGGTGAGGGGGCGCGCGTGGTCTTTATCGGCCCTTGTATCGCCAAAAAACAGGAAGCAGACAGCAGCGAAGGTCTGCAGAAAATTGACTGCGCCCTGACTTTTCGTGAACTCGCCGAATGGTTTGAACGCGAAAATATCAAACTCGACCGGCTTGAAGAGAGCCCATTCGACGATCAGCCCGACGGCCAGGCGCGCTTTTTTCCGCTGCCCGGAGGCCTTACACGCACTGCCAGTATGGGTTCTGACAGTCTGATTGGCGATATCGTGGCGGTCAGTGGTCATGCCGAGTTTCGCCAGATTCTCGAAGTCATCGAAAAATCACGGGTTAAAATGTTTGTCGAACCGCTGTTCTGCTCTCAGGGCTGCGTCAACGGGCCGGGAGCACCCGAAAACAGCCAGCTTTTCGAAAACCGGCGCGAAGTTATAGACTTTGCAGAACAGCACCCGGGCTCAGAGATAGTTAAACATGAGGCAGACGAGGTTGTCGATGCCTCTTACAAACCGGAGAAAGCGCCAGAAGAAACGATAGAGATTACCGAAGAGGCAATCAACAGGGTTCTGGCTGCCACCGGCAAAACCAGTCCGGCAGATGAGCTTAACTGTGGTGCCTGCGGCTACAATTCGTGCCGCGACAAGGCAATTGCCGTCATCAGGGGCTTTGCCGAAATCGACATGTGTATTCCGTATATGCGACGTCTGGCGGAACAACGCACTGACCGTATCATCGAGACCAGCCCGAACGGCATTGTCATGCTCGACGACAAACTGAGTATTCTCAGCATGAACCCGGCTTTCCGCAAGATGTTTCTCTGTTCTGAAGCGGTTCTTGGCAAGCATATTTCGTATCTTATCGACCCCGAGCCTTTCGAAAAGGTTTTGACCGGCAGTGAGAATCTTATCGAGCAGACAGTCAAGCATCAACGCTACAACCTGATCGTGCATCAGATCATTTATCAACTCGAAATTGAGAACCAGCTCGTCGGCATTTTTGTCAACATCACCGGCAACCGCCAGAGCATCGAAGAACTCGCCAGACTGCGTTCAAAAACCATTCAGCAGGCCCGCGAAATGCTGGAGCATCAGGTAAAAATGGCACAGCAGATGGCGAAATACCTGGGCGAAAGCACGGCGCAGGGCGAAAGCATCATCGAAAACCTTCTCAAACTGACCGAAAGTGAAGACGAGGGCGAAAACCGCAGAAAGGGCCCGGAATGGGATATATTCACGTCGAAATAGATATAGCACAAACCCCCAAAAAAACCGGCGGAATATGCGGCGACTCGGTAAGTTCTTTCAGAACCCCTGAAGCGACGGTGATTCTGCTCGTCGATGGCGTTGGCTCCGGCATAAAAGCCAATATTTATGCCAACATGGCCTGCTCAAGGCTCGAAAAGCTTCTTGAATCAGGATTTTCGCTGCGGCGGGCTTTTTCTTCGCTGGTAAAAACCATGCATGAATCGCGCGGCAGTGACATGCCCTACGCGGTCTTTTCGGTAGTCCGCATTCTCAACAACGGCGAGGCTACGATTCTTGCCTACGAAATGCCGGAAGCGATTTTTATCGGCCGCCATTCGGCCGCAATTCTGCCACGACGTAACTTTACTCTCGAACGCGAGGTAATCAGCGAAAGCAACCTGTTTCTCGAGCCGGGCGAGGGCCTGCTGCTGTTTTCTGACGGTATCACTCTGGCCGGAATCGGCGGCAAAACCCGCCTTGGCTGGAACATCAACGAAATATGCCGCTTCGTAAACGACAGCCTGGTTGCCGGCGAAAAAAAGAAAAAGCTCTATCAGCGAATTCACCAGCAGGCCCGTGAACTCTGGGGCACACCCTGTGGCGATGACTGCACGGTTCTCAGCGCCTTCTGCCGTCAGGGCAAAGTGGTCAATATATTTACCGGGCCGCCGTCACAGAGCGGCGACGACCGCAAAGTTATCGAAAGCTTTCTTGCATTGCCCGGCACCAGAATTGTCGCGGGCGCGACCACAGCTCAGATCGTCGCAAAACACCTCGGCCGCGAGCTCAAGATCAATACGGCCGATACCAGCATGATCGCACCGCCCGGCTACAGTATCGAAGGCATCGATCTGGTAACCGAGGGCGCGGTAACGCTTAACCAGCTCTACAACATTCTCGATGCTGACCCGATTTATTTCGAGCCCGATTCTTCGGTTACCCGTTTTTATGATGCGATCATCGACGCTGACCGCATCAACTTCATCGTCGGGGCGGCAAAAAATGCCGGGCACGGCGATATTGCCTTCAGGCAGCAGGGCATCATTCCGCGCCAGAAAATCGTCGAACTGCTGGCAGAAAAGCTTACAGTCGAAGGCAGGCTGATCGACATCAAAATTGTTTAATGAAGTTTTTCCCCTCCCGGTTTTCAGAAACTTTTGTTATGATTGACTCGTATAGTTGGTAGCATACTGTTTTTTCTGAGCCGGAGTTATGTACCCCGGGAGGTAAAAAAATGAAAAAGTTAATTCTGGGACTGATGTTGTTTGCGACACCGCTGGCTGTTTCCGCCATGGGAGTAGATGCAGACAGCAGTAACCCATTCAGTGTCGAAAAAGTCAATATTCCAGCAAGCGCTTCGGTTAATGGCGGCGCCGGCGCGACTGAAGCTGCAGCACCGGTTGCAGCTGGTGCAAATGAAATAAAACCCGGCACCGTCGGTTACGTTAACGTCAATACCAGACTCAACGTTCGCACTGCCCCCTGGGGAAAAATCATCGGCAAACTCTACGACGGCGACAAGCTGCGAATCGTAGCCCGCGAAGGCGACTGGCTGAAAATTCACTATAACGGCGGCTACGCCTACGTTCACAGTAACTATGTAGAAATCGGCGAAGAGCGCGCCAACCGGCCAGACGACAACGACGATTCAGACAGTGTCGGCGGCAAACCAACGGCTGGCGTTCCTGACGGAACCCTTGACCCAGCCCGTTTTGGCTATGACAGCAAGCGTTTCAGCGCGGTCTTCGATATCGTCGAAAAGTTCTGCTCTGCCAACAAGGCTTATGTTTTTGGCGCCGGCCACACGAAGAACTCCGGCTACACCGAAAAAACAGACTGTTCCGGCTTCGTCGGTCAGTTCATTCAGAAAATGGCGGCAGCTTCAGGCATTCCGCCGGTTTTCCCTGCCAACAGCTGGTATCCGTCGAGCCAGATCTATAAAAACCAGTATACCAATAAGATTACCTCTTCCTTCCCGCCGCCGAATCCTCGCGATTCGATCAAACCCGGCGACGTTTTCGTCATGAACCCGGGCAGCAGCGGTATCGGCCATGTCGGTCTGTTCATGGGCTACACCTCTTCAGGGCAGCCGATTATCGCCCACTCGACCCCGACCCGCGTCAACAGAGACACACGCATTGCCGGCAAAGTCGGCTATTCCGGCGTGCGCATCGAAGTTCTGCCCGCACGCTACAGATCGCGCTGGGCCGGCGTCTACCGTGTCAAAAACATGGACAGCATGCTCAACAAGCTTTCAGGGTCATAATTTAAGACACGCAAAAATTCAATGATCAGATCTTTTAAAACTGTTGCACTGCTGTTTGCTTTCGCTTTCAACCTTACTGCCGGCGCCGACACCGAGCTGGTCAAACTGCCCGACGTCGAATTCTCGCGTTGGCTGGCGTTTTCACAGGGCGAAACCCCGAACCAGCTTTTGTGGCTGAGCGAAGACAACGGCGGCGTGCTTGACGGCCCGTTTCAGGGTCCGATGGCCTTTGTGACCGATCGCAACGGCAACCTCTGGGCAGGCGATACGCTCAATGCCCGCATAACCGCCTTCTCGCCCAAAGGTCGACCGATCAAGGTCGTTGACCTGATCAAAACGGCAAAAGAAGCCGGACTTAAGGCTGATCCGGTTCTTGTCGACCTGACACCCGGGTTTCCGGGCAAACTGCTCGCAGCCGATGCTGCCAACAATGCCATTATCGAAATCGACCTGCGAAAATCACCACCGCGCGCCTTTCTGCCACCTGCAGGCCCAGCGGGATGGTTGCAGATCAATCAGCTGCACAGCGACCAGCATGGCAACATCTATGTCGAAGACGTGGCTTCGCGCCGCACTTTTATTCTCAATCGCGATGGCCGCCCGGCCGGAAAACCTCTTGAGGGTCTGCTGGGCATTGCCGTTTCGCGCGACAGCCGTATTGCGGTACTGGCCGCCGACGAAAAGATTGCCGGCGTCTGGCAGGTTCTCACAGGCGCCCGGCCCGGCAGCAAACTCGAACACCTCTCGTTCGTCAGAGACGACGAGCCGGTCATCTGGTGCGCACTGCAGGGCTACGATTCTAAAAACCGCCTGCACGTCATTTATGACACAACTTCTTCAAGATATTATCTGACACTGGCCAGCGATGGCACGGTAATTCGCAAGCTGCAGACAGCACACCCCGACCCTGGTTACGACCCGACCCGGCCCGACTGGGTCGATGCGCACGGTCGGCTTTACAAGGTCAAGATCGCCTCAGGCACACTCGAGGTAATGACCCTCAGGTAAGCAATATCTGCCCTGCCAGGCCCGAATGGCGGGGCAGATTTTTGTTGCGCAAAATGCCGGTTTGCGCTAATCTCTGCGGTCATGGGAAAAAAGAAACTGATCAGATTCAGGGAAAACGCCACTTTTCCGGAGCTTTTCGAGCCACCGGCACTCGAACTTCTGGCCAAAGACCACGAGCTAAAGGGGCGCTGGGCTGAAGGCTATTTTGGCAACAGCAACCCGATCATTCTTGAGCTCGGCTGCGGTCGCGGCGAATACACCGCCGGCCTGGCACAGCTTTTTCCCGGGCAGAATTTTGTCGGCGTCGACATCAAGGGTTCGAGGCTCAACTTCGGGGTCAAGGCGATTCGCCAGGCCGGAATCAAAAACGCCTGTTTTATTCGCAGTCAGATCGAGCTGCTCAACCGCATTTTTGACCATGAGATCAGCGAAATCTGGGTTACCTTTCCTGACCCATTTCACGGCAAGGCACACCGAAGACTGACGTCGCCGGCTTTTCTCAATCGCTATCTCGGCGTGCTTGGCGAAGGTGGAAGCATCTGCCTCAAGACCGACGATTTCAGTCTCTATGATTTTACCCGTGGCATCGCCAGCGAAAACGGACTTGAAATCATCGATGACACCGATGATCTGTATAATTCGGCATTGCTGCTCGCCACGCCGCAGATTCAGACCACCTATGAGAAGCGTTTTATCAGCGAGGGCAAGAAAATCTGCCTGCTGCGCTTCAAACTCGACCGCGCCGTCAAGCCACTGCCAAAGAAGCACAAACAGCCAGCCGCTGCCGCGCCACGCCCCAATAATACGAAATAACAGAGAAAACTCAAAAACACACACGATATTTCGTAGTCGCCAGTAGAGCCCAAAAAGCAAAAGCGCTGCAAATGCCACTTTTTAGATGTCAATTAACCTGGCACAATAAATGCTACTAATATAGTAGTGTTGATTCCTCCAACACCCTGAAACCAGTTGAACGACCAAGGAGCAAGCCTATGAGATGAATAGAGGGCTCACCCGCGTGTGACTCCCTCTGAGCACTCTAGTTTTTTCATGCAACAACCTCTCTCTCTGATTCTAAACCCCTTAAACGGCACGAAAAAATCGAGCCGTTTTTTTCTTTTAGCCATTTTTAAAGGCACGAAGACTCATCTTCAAGCGTTTATGCGCTGTTTAAGCCAGAGTTAGCCACACAGTCAAACTGGCAAGGCAAAGAGCCTGAAAAAGCCCGATCCCGGGGGATTATCCCGACAGACTGCGGGTACAGAAATTGCTTTCGGCAGAGCGTTCTACCTCGACCTATATGGTTGGTTAGGAATAGCGCCGCGAGGCGCGACGGTCGGCTGGTCCAACCAGCCAGTCGACCGGGAGATCTCTCCCCCGGGGTCGGCCTCAAAAGCCGACCTCTTTTTTTTCTGCAGGCTGCTGCATAAACAAAGAGAGGATACTTCACCCGACCGGGTCTATCTGTCGGCTTGCCATGTCGCAAAATTAGCTTCGTTTTCGATCTGCAGGGGCAATAAATTGGCTCGAAAAAAAAAGCTGCCCCGCTTAAGCGGAGCAGCTTTTAAGTTTTTTAACAGATATTATCAGCGCCGTGGCACGAGAACCCCGGTAACTTTGCGATCTTCGGTGGTGACGACGCTGAGTTCGGTGCCAGCCGGCACTTCAACTTCACCGCCCTTGATAAAGGCACCGCCGGCCAGACCAATCGGGCCAAGCACCAGATAACCGAGCGTCGAAGCCCCGGCAGCCATGCCGATTTTGCGCTTATCAAATTTTGACCCGGCATCTTCAATCTTGATCGGCAGCAGCGAGGCATCCATGCTTTCGATATTTCTGACATCGAGATTCACGTAACCGGTTCTGCCAAAGCGGCCGCCACGTCTGACATTCTTGACTTCGGCTGTAACGATGCCGCCCTTCGTCATTGCCAGAATATTGCCGTTGATGAACAGGTCATCGGCAACGACCATCGGGATCGTATCGCCTTTGGTGGCCGTGCGACTCGACAGATCTTTTTTCATGCGCAGGCGAATCTCGGTGCCGGCAGGTATTGTGACCGTATGCAGCGAAATCAGGCCGCGTTCGATGGTCAGATGCACCAGCTGTTCAAGCCTGAAAGCCATTGGTTCCATCGACACATTGCCGATTACCTTTTTGTCTATCTCAGCCAGACGAACTTCGAGAGTGCCTTCGCCGGTCTTGTTGAAGAGTTTCCATTCGAGAAAGCTGAGTTTCATGTCGAGTGAAAGGTTGCTTGCAGAGCCCTTAAAAATGAAGTCGTGCAGGTAGCGCGACTTTTCGGAATCAGTCTGCCCGGTCGAGCGGCCAAACAGATCTTCTTCGATCTGCCGCAACCGATCAGCCGCTGCCGCAGACTGTTCATCACCGTAAATATAACGCTCGATACGGCTGATTCTCTTGTCAAGTTCACGATCAACTTCTGCTGCCGGAAGAACAGTGCTCAGACAGCACATCAGCAGAATCATGGCGATAATGCGACTTAATTTCATGGTTTAGCCTCCTGCTTTTTCGTGGATTCGGCTGAAGTCTCAGCCTTTTTTTCAGATTTTTTCAACCGGCCGGTTTTGCGCAGCCGATCAGGATCAAACACAATAACAATTTCACGCTGGCGCAAAGGAGTCTGTACCATATCGCGACAGAATCTGGCAAATACATCGAGGTCAGACTGTTCGACGACGACATCGCGGCTGTAAAGTTCATTGATATGAGCCGCAAGTGTAAAAGTTTCGTCTTCGGCCAGACCGGCGCGGGCCGCTTTGATATCAGTGACAAAACGCACTGCCGGGCGGCTGAACCTTTCGCTCTGCGGAATCATCGCTTCCTGAAAGATCAGCATGCCAGAAGCGTCAAAAAATCTCGGAAAAAGAGAAGGCTCAAAATTGAACGCCCGGACATCAATAACAACGCGATTGAACTTTGGCGCTGGCAACTTCTCATCAAACTTCACACCAGAGGTCCAGGAAGCAAGGAAACTGGTCGGCTGCATCGACTGCGGACGCAGAGCTGCAAGATACAGAGCCGAACGCAGGCTGATCTTGCCGGTCAGTGGCACATCGACACGGCAGCGCACCATTCCGGAAATATCCGGTTGGAAAAAGGTCTTGGGCGCCGACATAAGCACCAGGCCGAGACGCTCTTTCAGAGCCGCGTTTTCCTGCAGAACATGCGCGACCTGTTTCCCCTCCATCAGAGGCAGTCCGAGAATACGTTCGTAGGCATGGTGCAAGGCATCCATCCAGGCTCGCGAACGCTCTTCGTCATAGGAGGTCTCGCTTTCCCAGGGGGTGCCGGCCAGACCGAACACTTCGAGTTTCTGCTGCAGAAAAGCGTTTGAATCGACAAAATTCTCCGCCCGCAGACTGCAGGCGGAGAACATGCAAACAATTACCAGAATGGCCTTTGCCAGGAATTTCATTGAACGGAATCTCCTCTTAGTCAAAGGTCACGTGCGCTCCGACGTGGTGTTCACTGACGACATCGCCATCGTAGAAAGAGTAGTCGACTCTGATATGAGGCAGAACATTCATGCCGAAGCCAAGGGTAAGAGTGCCGTTCAGAGCGCCGATACGCATGGTAAGGTCGTTTTCGACAAATTTCTTTTCGACGCCGAGGCGATACTGCTGATCATTGGCTTTCGAGGTGTTGGTGATATTGATGGCGTCGGCAGCCACGGTAGTGCCCTTGGTGACTTTGTAGGCAGTGCCGAGGTTGAGAGTTACACCATTGCGGCCGGTGTTGGCGCCGCTGATATCCTCGACCAGATTATCTACGGTCAGACCACCGGTCAGGCGATCGTTGTAATGATACATCAGACCGAAGCCAAGCGAGAAAATGTCTCTTTTGCTGTGCTGCATAAGACTTTTGATATAACGGTCAACGCTGAGCATTCTCAGTTTGATACCGCCATAGAGCTGTTCACGGGCCAGCATGCGGCGGGCAATCGGAAATCTGGTGCCGAAAGCGAGCTGCAGGTCTTTTACTGCGCGCTTAACACCCTGATATTCACCGCCGACCAGGTTGCCAAATTCGATAGAGCGGTGATCTTCGGTGTAAGCAACGCCATAACTGTATTTGGGGCGCCGGGGAACCGGTTCTTCGAGAATATTGTGTTCGAGATAATCGGTGATCGAAAACTTGCTTTCGACGTTATCTTCATAGATATGACCGGTAAAAGCCATGCTGGTCCAGTCATAGATATCGCGCTCATTCACTTTGGCCTGAATAGAGGCTTCACGGCCCTGAATCTGGCTCAGACCGGCAGGGTTGTAGAAAGTTGCCGATTCGTCGTCAGACAGACCGATGAAAGCACCACCCATGCCCCTTGAACGTGCTGACTGAGCAGAAACATCAGTGACAGAAGCGACAAAAAAAATGGTGAACAACAGCAGCAGACCTGCCATTCGTGGGAATTTCTGTCGTTTCATCTGCGGGGCCTCCTTGAGCTGTCTAAATCGGGTGCTTCAATCTTAATCGTCATTAATTCAGTAAAACCTGAGCGAACAATACATATTTTCGTTATCTGGCGTTTTTTCATTTTGTTTTTTTGACCGGTATAAATCCGTCGGGAGCCTTCGGCAATGGTTTAAAACCATCATCTGAGCTGACAGGCTTGAGAGGAACAAAGCCACCGCTGCCGCCTGTGCCGTTCGCTGCCGGTTTAGCCGGCGCCGGTCTGCCAATGGTCGGAGCCGTCTGATTCAGCTGCTTGAAGACAGGCTGGCTGACCACCGGGCCGTTTTTATAAACCGGAGCAGCCGTCGTTGCCGGCGCCTTGATTACCGGAGCCTGAGATGGCACAACTGCGGTGCCTGCATCGGGCGTCGCCGGGTCTTTGACCGGCGGATTTGCCATGGCCGGACTCTGACGCAGGCCGTTTTTATAAACGAAAGGCACCGATGCATAGGTGATGTCATCGCGATAAGGTTCTGATCTGTAATTGCGCAGCAGAGCATACTGATCATCGCCCTCAGGTACGATCATGTCCATGATCGGCGGGTCACCATAGGTATCGTGGCCGCCACCAAAATCATCGTGTGTAGCAAAAGCTCTGACGTCACGATTGAGCAGGCGATTCGGTGAAACGATCTTTTTGAAACCCATCGAAAAGCACTGATAACCGGATTTGTCAGAAATTTTAGGCAGTTTGAGTTTCGAAATCTTTACAATCGCCCTGTCACTCTGAATTTTTACGTAATCGGGGTAAATAATGTCGTTGATCTGATTCTGAAATTCGAGCTCATCGGTCTTGTTGCGGAGAATGTCGTAAAGCTCGTATTCGCCAAGCGGCGAAACCAGAATCATTTTTTCCCAGCCCTTGTTATCGGCAAAGGTAACGTCACGACCCGGCAGCCCATGCTTGTAACCGGAGTTTTCAATACCGTCGACATCTATGTAGATATCCCAGAGATTGGCGACGAAGCCCTGGTCTTCACTTTTTCTCGTATCAGGCCATTCGCGCATGATGTAGTTGCGCATCTGAATCTCGAATACCACGACCTGGCCTTCTTCATAGACGGTAAAGCGCTTGATGTCAAAAGTACCACGGCGCATGCGCTTGTCGCTCGGGTAGAGATAATAGCCGGGGCCCTTGTCGTCACCGACATTATCCTGAATATCGAGCCACGAACCGGTTTCGTAATAGTAGTTAACTTTTTCCTGGGCGCTGACCGGTGCAGCAAAGCCAAGCAGTGCGGCGCAGCAGGCCATGATCAGGCTGAGTTTTTTAACGGTTTTTCTCATCACTTCACCCTGATGATCGAATACTTCTCGTCACCTGATTCCTGATACGGGTCTTTGACCTGGTTGGTCGCGGTGATGTTGAAAGCATATTTCTGATAAGAACTTGCAGTGCTCACGCCGGTAAACAGTCTTGTGTAAACTCCGTCACCGGCAACCTCATCACCGTTGGTGGCATCATCATAGAGTTTCTGCGGCTGCCAGTTGGTGAAATCGCCGACGACTGTCGGGTTGACCACTTCGGCAAAGTCTGAGGCAACGAGAACCATTTTGATTTCGCCGCTCTTCTTCGACGAGATTGTGGTAACCGGCACTTCGAGCAGAGTCACTGTCGACAGGTCAACAGGTATCGCCCTGATATGGAAGTTCGGACTTCTGAATACCAGGTATTCGCGACCGTTGCCTTCCATTCCAAAGCTGTAACCACCGTCGCTGTCGAGCTGCATCGTTCTCGAACCCTTCTTGGTTGCGAGTTTGACTTCTGAATAGTTAACACCGACCAGATCGCTGGTAACTCTGCCGCGGGCCAGTTTAACCGTTGATTCGGGAATGTAGATCATCGAGTTCCCGCTCAGATCAGCTTCACGATGCGGGTCTTTCGTATTCTTCGGGTTTGTTTCGCCCTCAAGGGTATAGTCGAGAGAATACTGCTGTGAGCCGGTCTTGAGGTTGGTCAGACGCAGGGTGAAGATGCCGTCGTTGGCGAGTTTGTCGCCATGCGTGCCGTCATCATACATTTTTTCGGTTGCCTGGCTCCATGCCGGGTTGATCGACTTGATGGCAAAACCAACGGCATCGGGGAAGTCGACGATCGAAGCAACCCACAGAGCTTCGCCCACAAGTTTTTCGTCGAGCTTGAGGTCTGGGGCCGTTACCGTTTCTTCAGAAACAGCGTCAACCCAGACATAGTTAACATCGAAATCCATGCCGCGAGCCACCAGCAGGAACCTGCCGGATCTGCGGAATTCGATCGTATACTGACCTTTGTCGTTGGCATAAGCGCTCAATGACGGTTCGCCGGCCACGGTTATCTTAACCCCGGTCGAAACCTTGCCTGAGGGCACCACAACCTTACCGGTGACGGTGGCGACCGGAATAACAAGAGCTTCCTGAATGCAGCCGGTCGTAACCAGAGCAAGCAGCGTCAGAAACAGCGCCATTAGTCTCTTTTTCATGTCTGCCAATCCTAGAAATTTGATTTTGCCTCGAAGATAAACATCTTCTGTGTATGTATATCAACATTGTCTCTGCCGTTATCGGTGCTGCTGACTGCCCAGCGCCATTCATAAGGGTAGTCGTAACCGAACTTGAACGAAATGGTGGCGTCTTTGTTAACGTCATAAATAAGTTCGCCATAGATATTCTCGCGGTCGAGACTGTCGGTCATGCCGTCTTTGAAATCGATGATGCCGCGTGAATAGAAGGCGCGACCCCTGAACTTGTTGGTGAAGTTCTTTTTAAGCTCCGCCAGAATCGCGTTTGCCAGGCTGGATTTGCTGTCATCGAAGCTGTCGACATAATCGACATGCTGAACACCGCCGGTCAAACTCGTGGTTGAAGTCAGGTTATAGGTAGCTTCGCCGATGTAATCGACCCGGATGTTTTCTTTAGGTGAGCTGACCCAGCGAACCTGGTGTTCGACGCTGCCCTTAACGAAAACGCGCGGATTGATATCAGAGTTAACTTCAAAATAGCCAACGCGCTCGTTGTATTCATAAGTCTGCCCATCCTGCTCGAAAATGTCGTCAGGATCACCAAGCACAAACATCTTGCCCTTCGAACTGACAGAATCACTGAGCTTCAGGTTCAGTTCGACCGCGTTCGAAACCCAGCCCTGCTCGTCTTTAAGAGCATCCCACTTCTGTGCGAAGTCGTATTTCAGGGTTGTGCTGTCGGTAAAGTCAGAAAGCAGCTGGAAAGTAAACTTGCGACCCGAGTAACCATCGGTGTCATAAGCCTTATTCGGGTCGACTTCCCATGTCTTAGAGAGGTAAGTGGCTTCCACCGAGAGGTTGTTCGCCATGGCCAGGAGCTTGTTGCCAAAATCATAGTTGACCGAGAAGCGGGTCAGCTTTTCCCCCTCGAAATTGGGGCGGCCGTAGTTGCTGTCGACATCGAGGTTGTTCGGGTAATCATCGGTATCGCCGATATCATAGGCCCAGACAGGGGCCATCATGGCCCGGAAATGGCGACCGAAGTCGTAGTGCTTGACCGTGCCCGTAAAGCCGCCATTCTGCACGCTGATATCGAAGCGCGAGCCCTCATCTCCGAGATTGCGTTTCTGATTATCGGCGGTATCGGTCAGGTAGGCATTTGAGGTAAGAAATTCAGCGGTACCGGTGATTTTGCCGGCACGGTCGGTTGAGTAGTTGAGGTCGACGCCGCGAACCGTGTTCGAATTGCCGCGGGTCTTGTAATCAAAAATCTTTTCGGCGAACGAAGTGCCGACCGAGAAGGTATCTTCGCTGAACTTTTCGGGCAGTTTCCAGACAACGCGGCCGGTAACCATATTGGTAGTGTCGCCGTAACCACGATTAAGGTCGCTCTTCAGAGCCGAACCCTGGTAAGAAACGCCGCTTTCAGAACCAGAAACTTCAATACCCTGATAAGGCTGAACGACGTCGGTATCTTCTGTCAGAAGATTCATCGGGTTGTCGAGACCAGTAACCGATTCGCCGGCGTAAACCCTGACCTTCATCGATTTGGCCTTGCTGATCAGGTGCAGTTTGTTCGAGCGGACATAGTTGTCGTTCTGAATGTATCTGACGTAGTCGTCGACATTGTCAAATGGGTTCTGACCTGAATTGCCGGCGTTGTTGTAGACAGCCTGGTTCCAGGTGCGGCCCGAAATGAAGCCGAGCAGTTCGTAGAAAGTCTCGATTTTGTCGCCAAAAGGCTTGCCGGTGAATTTAAGGTACAGCTGCTGATAAAAAGTCACCAGGCCTGGATCGGTGAAGGATTTTTCATAACCGGCCTCGTCTCTGCCTACGGTTTCAGGCTCAACGATATACTGACCGCGGCCACGATAAAACCCGGTGACCTTCATTTTGGGGATCATGTTTTCGAGATCTTTGACCTTGTTTTCGTTGTCGACCATGCGGCGTTCGAGTGAATCAACGCGCACATCGAGCAGACCGAGTTCGTCTCTGAATTCTTTGGTAAGACGCGAAAGAGCCGCCCGCTCTTCTTCGCTGGCAGCATCGATGGTGGCTTTCTTTTCTTCCATGCGCTTGAGAATGCGCGCGAGAATGAGGGCAACATCGTATCTGGTGGTTACTTTGCGACCCTTGAAAGTGCCGTCAGGGTAACCTTCCATATAGCCCTGGCTGATAAGGAAATCCACGTCGGTATAAGCCCAGTGGTCTTTCGGCAGATCCTGAAATGCTGCAGACTGAGCAAAAACGACGAGCGGAAGCAGCAGGCACATAAGTGTCGCCAGAAACCCTCTAAACAGGGAAAATCTGCTTATATTCTTTGTTTGCCTCATTCTTTGTTTATTTTTCCTTGAGAATTGGAATGCTCCAGTTCCCTTATCGACAGAAAAATCGAAAAAAATGAGTTTTTTGCACGCAAAAATTGTTATCTGCTATATTCTTAGGTATGCACGAAGAATTCATGCCGGTTACCAGTATTTTTGAATTGCGTCTCAAATGGCTTCTGCCATCGGCGGCAGCGGTATTCATCGCCATGCTGCTTGCAAATTCACAGAGACTGTTACTGCAGCTGCCGGGCCCGGCAGCCATGACCCTGGCATTTCTCGTCTATCTCGCCACCACCTGCCACGCCGCCGGATTCGTTACCGACCGCTTTGCCAGGTCATTCAAAATCAGCTATCCAACTGTTATTCTCTGGTTTTACCCGACAATGACCATGCTGTTGATCACTCTCAGCTCGTGGATCTTTCTGATTCTGTCAAACCGCCTGCTGGGGCGGGGCTTCTGGAGTGACTGGCTCGGTCTTACCGGCCAGGACACCACCTCGTTCTTTTCGGCGAGCTTTGCGGCCATGATGTTTTTTGTGGCACTGCAGTTCGCTTTTTCAATGGTCAAGGTGCTGCAGTGGATAATTGCAGTTCCCCAGAACCACCTGCAGACAATCAATGCCAGCATCAACCCGCTCAGCGGCAACATCAGAGAAGAAATCGGCGAAGCCCTTGAACAGGCCCGCAACGACAGTGAAATGATCAAGGCCAGGCGCTGGCAGGCAACAAAGCTGAATCGTATAGCACTGCTGGCGATGGTTATAATAGCTCTCGTCGCCGGTGCCTGGATAACCTTCTTCAGACCGGCACTGATACTGTATTATCGCGCCGAGATTCAGCTGCGCACCTTTCTCGAACCGGCCGCCGCCTGGGAAACCTTCAGGCACCTGACCGAGAAATACCCGGATTACCGCTTTATCGATTCGGTCAAATACCGCATGGCCTGGATTCTCGACCGCCGGCTTAACCGCTATGAAGAGGCCGCCACCGGCTACAGCGAATTTCTGACAAAATTCGGGAACCGCAATGTCTGGGCCGACGAAGCTATGGCAGCACTGGTGCGCATCAATCTCGACAAACTGAACCAGCCCGAAAAAGCACTGGTGTGGATCGATGAATATCTCAAAAATTTCCCGGCCGGTGTCATGTTTCTGCACATGCAGCTATACAGAATCAGAGCTCTGCACCAGATGGGCAGAATCGATCAGGCACGCAGCGAGCTCGAAAAGGCCGGCAGGCTTTACGGTAAGCAACAGATCCAGATCATCAACAGCGAAGACCGGATGATTGACCTGATCAGCTTTGCCGACGCGGTTGCTGCCGAAAACCTGTTTACCGATCCAGAATAGCCTGAATCAGGGAAGCGCATTGAGAAACGACCTGATCAACGGGCCGCTGAGTATCTTTGCCAGCCCAAGGCCGCGGCGGGTGCGTGCTGTCTTTTTACCTTTCGCCCGCAGTTCTTCAAGAAAAACTTCTTCGAGAACCATACCGGCGAGAAAGCCGCTGCTGCCACCATCGGAGAAGACCACCGGCGCGCCGCTGTAACCCTCGAATACCTCGAAATCAACGTAAAACACCGGATTGGTTGAACTCGGCAGCACCGGAAAACTCGACACGACGCCGCCCCTTACAAAGGCAAAACCGGCCTCACTGCTGGCTTCTCCATAAGGATAGCCAGGAATAAGAACTCTGACACCGCTGCCAAAACCGGCACGGGCAAGACGCGCATCGTCGCCGGCAAAATCATTCGCCAGAATGCAGCAGTCTATTTCACCCGGCAGCGCCACCTTCAGGGCTGCAAGGTCGTGCTCGTTATTAAGAACATAAAGCGGAGTTTTGCCCTCTCTTATTTTTACCTGCACTGGCGTTGCGAAAAAAATGCCGCGGGTCTGCCGCCGCATGGTTACCTGCGCATATTCACCTCTGATGCTGTTAAAAACATGCCCGGCCGTAACCAGCCAGGCCTGATTTGAAGCACCACCCCGGCCCTGCATAAGAAAAGCCGTGCCAAAAACCGCTTCGCCCGAGCTGTCGAGGCCATTTACCCGCATCACTGAGCGTAGAACAGCGTCGAAACCAGAATCAGCAAAGGCCGCAGGCCCGCACAAAAGGATCATAAGAAACATGAAAACCAGCCCACCACAGAAATTCATTGTCAGTCGCCCACGCAAATGCGACGCGCTGCTGGAATCCAGTTCAATTGCAAAACAGGGGCACTTTTGTGCGTTGGCCCCGCCCTTAAACCAAGACTCTTTCAAATTATGCGGTGCTCTGATTTTCATTGTCTGAAAAATTCTCTTTTCGCTTTTTATTGATACCGGGTTCGAAACAGACTTTAAAGCTCACACCGGCGTTGTTCTGCGTTATCGGCATTTTTCCGGGCTGTCAATGAACAAACCTGCAATGACACTGTCTGCGACCGCCAGACCCCGGTCGGTCAGGCGAACCCGCCCGGCACCATGCTTTTCAAGATTACCGGCGGCAATCTGAAGTGTCAACCCGGCGAAAAACTCGGCAGGCTGCTGGCCAAACCTGCTTTCGAGAGCTACCAGATCGAGCCCGTCGGCAACGAGGCGCAGACTCAGCATGACAAATTCATTGCGCCGGTCGACCGGGCTGAGTTTCTCGACATGTGGCGGCGCAGCTGCAAGCCATCGCGCCAAATCCGCAGGATTAGTGGTTCTACAGTCTGTGTGACATGAAACGGCCGATGGCCCAAGCCCGACATAATCACCGGCCAGCCAGTAATTCAGATTATGACGACAACGTCGACCTGGCCGGGCATAATTCGAAATTTCGTAATGTTCGAAACCATGATTCTTAAGGGTCTCGCACACGGCGAAGAGTTCTTCCGGGCCGGTTTCAGAAGGGTCTGGCAATTCACCGTTCAATATGCGACGCTGCAGGGGTGAGTCATCTTCGACTGTGAGAAAATAGGCCGAAACATGCTGTATTTCGAAGCGTTGCAACAACGCAGCCAGGTCTTCTGCAAGTGAGGGGCAGCCCGGCACCCCAAGAATCAGGTCGACACTGACGTTATTCAACCGACTGCAGGCCATGTCGAGAGCCCGGTGAACCGAGTCGAGCCGGGCGCGCCGGCCAAGCAAAGCAAGTTCGGTGTCTTTCAACCGCTGAACACCCATGCTGAGCCTGACCCCTTCGATGCCGGCCAGATAATCAACAATTTCGGCGGTCAGGGTTTCAGGGTTGGTTTCGAGCGTGATTTCTTCGGGGCGACTGCCGGCCAGCCAGGGTTCCAGCAGCGAAAACATTTTTTTGATGCCGACCAGACCCAGTGTCGTCGGGTTGCCACCACCGATGAAAACCGTTTTTACCGGGCCCGGATGGCACGCTCTCGCTGCCTCAGATTCGTGCTGCAGCCTGAGCAGATACTGCTCGAGCGAGCCGGCAGCCGGAATCGTCGAATAGAAGCCGCAGTAATCGCAACGGCTGAAACAGAAGGGCACATGCACATACAGACCGGCCGCGGCAGGCAAAGTATCAGACATGATCGATTCCGGGTGCCGGGGTTATGCCAAAACGCTTCTGCAAAGTTTCGACAAAGCGGCGGTCTGCTGATTCGCTCAGAAGTGAAAGCGGCGAATAACCATAAATGGCTGCCTGCCTGAGAAAAACCATGATCAGCAGAACGGTCAGCAGAATATTGGGCCAGGCGTTGATTTCCCACTGATGTGGCCAGGTCAGGCCATGACCGGAGAATGGAAACAGATAATAAACCGGCCACTGGTAACCATCAGGGCCACGGGCACCGATAAGGTCGCAGAGCAGATGCAGGTGAAAAATACCCGCAAGCCACAGGCACAGGCGGGCATTTTTCCGCCACAGCCAGGCCAGAACGACGAGCAGCAGGCAGAATGGCAGACAATGACCAAATTTGTGATGATAAGCGGTAAACCACTCGGCCTCGCCGCCGCGTGCCAGATCGATCAATGCTCCGAAGGCATCGATATCGGGAATAACCGAGACAACAGCGACCGCAGCCACCTCAATTCGAGGCCGACCCGGGCGCATGCCGGCGCACCAGCCGATTAAAGCGTGGGTAATGAGATTCATGCTTGTTTCCTGAGCATTACCAGATAGATTTATGTTAGCATTAAAAAAACACTTTTGGGGGCACGCGAGATGATTTTTGCACAGATCAGCGTCGGAAAAATGGAAAACTATTCATATCTTTTTGCCGACCCGGTCAGTCACGAAGGCCTGTTGATCGACCCGGCTTTCGACCACGACAAGATTCTGGCGATGATTCGCGACGGCGGTATCAACCTGACCCACATCGTTCTGACGCATCATCACTTTGATCACATCAACGCCACTGCTCAAATCAAGTCACACACCGGCGCCGAAGTCATCTGCCACCGAGAAACGGCGCCATTGCTGCATGGTGGCGCTTCATACGACCGGCTGATCGATGATGGCTTCAGTTTTAAAATCGGCAGCAGCATCAGGGCGATCTGCCTGCATACTCCCGGACACGCGCCGGGCTCCCTCTGTATCGTGGTCAACGACATGTATCTGGTAACCGCCGACACACTGTTTATTGGCGACTGCGGTCGCGCCGACCTGCCGGGCAGTGACCCGGCGGCGCTGTTTGCAAGTCTGCAGCGGCTTAAATCGCTGCCCGATCATCTGATTGTCTGCCCCGGCCATAATTACGGGCCGGTTCCGACCCGCAGTCTCGGCGAAGAAAAGCGCAGCAACCGCACTCTGCTTGCCGCCAACCTCGAAGAATTCTACAAACTGCCTTAATACGTCATTCCCGCGTTTATGCCCGGAACGGGTACAGGCGGGAATCTAACATACAACGGCTTAGATCCCTGCTTCCGCAGGGATGACGTAAAGAGCCACTGATTACCACTCGTAGGGCGCGCCCTGTTTGAGAGCCCAGTAGGCGGCGTCGGTCCAGCTCTTTTCGAAGTCGGCTTCGCTGATCTTGAAAACTTCGTTCAGTGCTTTGCCAAATTCACTGCCCTTGCTGACCAGTTCGATCAGCTTCATCATGTCGCGGCAGCCCTTTTCGAGGTTGCCTGACTTTTTAACGAGAAACGCCGTCATCAGATAGGCCTGGGCGGTGGCGGTTTCGAAAACCGCCGGTGATGTATAGCCTTCGGCAAAGATGCTGTTGACCATGTTTGCCGATGCCAGCTTGGCAACCTTCGATTCGAGACTCTTCTGGGCGACAAGCATGCGGTAGCGCTGCGCTGTTGAACTGCCAGCGAGAATTTCGGCAAGGCCGATCTGCATCCAGGCGGTTTTATCTTTATTGGTTTTCGCTTCGGGAATCAGAATCTGAATGATGAGTCTGGTAAGTTCACCGGCGAGCAGATGCCCCGGGTATTCTTCGATCAGGGTTCCGAGTTCTTCATCGCTGAGCGCATCGAAGTTGGCGAGAATGATATTGCGGATCATCTCTGAATCATAATAGGCTGAGGTAACCGTCAGAGCGGTATTCTGGGGTTCATAAAGAGCAATGGTCGGCCCAAGCCCTTCGGCTGAAAGAAAATTCACGAAAATTGGCACACTGAGAGTGCCGATGCGCGAGGCAATACGCTCATACATTTTTGCCAGTTCAGAAGCGATCATAGTGCGACCGGAAGGATCAAGACCGGGCCCAAGGGTTATCTGAAACATGCCGTCACCGGAAACCGACATGGACCCGCCAGAAGCAGCCTGCACCCCGACCGGCTGCACGGCCATCGGGTTGCTCTGCGGCAGAGGCGAAGGAGTATTGGTCACTTCAGGCACCGGCATTGCGGTAAAGCCTGGCACCGCTGCCGAAGCGAGGCGGTTGTTTATTTCGGCGAACAGCGCCAGATCATCGCCAAGAGCCGGGAATCCGGCCAGAAATTTAAGCATATCGAGCCGGTTAGGGTTCTGCTGAAAGCCTTTGCGCAGCCATTCAAGCGCTTTAATGTTATCGCCGGTCTTGAAGCAATAATAAGATTCGAGATAGCAGATCATGCTGCGTTCAGACGATCTGGCACGCCATTCATCGAGAGCGTTTCTGGCTTCGGGCATGCGATCGCTCAGCAGCAGCAGAGAAATATAAGTCGGATAGGCCTCCGGGTCGGTAAACGGTCGACTGGCAGCGGCATCGTTAAGAATGACATTGAGCTCATTGGCCCGGCCGCCCTGCAGTGCAAACAACCCGGCCGCCAGGCTGACAGACGGCATGTTATAGCCACGTCTGAACGCCCTGGCAAGGCGTTTAGAAGCCTTGTCGCTTTCTTCGCGCTGCAGCAGATAGCCTACCCAGAGAAGTTCAATCTCAGGATTGCCCGGGTCGCGAACACCCGCTTCCTGCAGAGCCTGCCCGGCCTCTTTTATTTTATGAAGTTCGAGCAAGATGCGAGCCTGGGTAATATAGGCATCGGGCGAGTTCGGATTGGCCTTGCTGAACTGATCTACCAGTGACAGAGCCTTGTTCCACTGGTCAACATCGTAAAGAGCCCGAAAATAGTTACCGGCAGAGGTGCCGGGGTGCGGATCGTTGATCATCGCCTTGACGAACAGCAGGATCGGGTTGTGCGGTGCTTTGGTCAACCCCTGCTCGACCAGATTTAGAGCATCACGGTTGCGACCGAGATACCAGGCACAGAGCGCCGTCAGTGACGAGCCTTCAGGGCCCGGGTATTTTTTTTCGTATTCTTCAGAAAGAGCCAGCGCCAGATAAATCTGCCCACGCTCAATCGCTTTCATCACCGAATCAAAGTGCAGTTTCGGGTTGGCCAGTCTTTCGAGCAGCTTCGGCAGTGCTTCTGAAATTTCACCAAAGTGATCTGCGAGCTTCGTCTGATCGACCGGAATCGGCCGCGGCCGGGCCGGCAGGCGCGACAGATAGCGCTGCGCCACTTTGTTGACGAGACTGAGCGCGCTGGCTTTTCTCAGCCATTCGGCTGCAAGCAGAGGACGCCCGGCCTGCAGCTCGATAACTCCGAGCAGATTCAGCAGATTCTGACTGCGGTTGCCATCAAAATAAAGCCGCAGAGCATACAACCTGGCGGCGTCGAGCTGCCCCGATGCCATGGTTTCGCGCGCCAGTCGATAAAGCTCTTTGGCCGTCAGCAGGTTTGGCTTGTCAAAAGCTTCCTGCGGTGAGGCTGAGATACTACCGGCCGATTGCGCGGACAGAGAGGCGGCGACCGTCAGAAAACACAGAATTAAGCATATAGCTGCCGTAAGATGTCTTTTCATATTCTGGTTATATCCAATAGCAAAAGATATGAATCAGCAGAAACAGCCAGAATCGCCATCAGAAACGATACGACACTGACAGAAATAACGGATCAGGAAGGACCTTACCAGGCTCTGCGGCTGCGGCCCATCTGTCGCCGTTTTTCTTCTTCCTTGAGACGGCGGGCTTCTTCCTGGACACGGCGTGAAAAGTCTTTGGCCAGCTGCTCACGTTCCTGATTCGAACGTGCAACAACCGGATTCTCGCGAATTGCTTTCAGTTCGCCACCATCAAGCCAGATGCCGCCACAGCCGTAACATTCATCAATATAAATGCCTGAACCTTCACGATACTCATGGCGGCGCATCTTGCACTCACACTTCATGCAGCTGATCTTGTCGCGATTTTCGGCATCTCTCGGGGTATTGAAGGCCAGAAGCTTCTGCAGAACCGGGCTGTCATCAGCCTCACCCTCTTCATCGATACGAAACAGTTCGGCCGCATCGAGCCAGAGACCGCCACAGCCTTGAGTACAGGCCTCAACCTCAGTTTCGTTAATCTGCACAGTTGCGAGCGCCTTGCCACATGCCGGGCATTTATATCCTTCATTTCTTTCCATGGTATCCTCCGATCAATAAAGTTTTCTGGGCCGGTCCCATCTTACATACCAGCCGAGCAGGTCATTGACTGCGTAAACATCGAAATATTCAGGGTCAAATTTTTTACCGGTCGGCTGACAGCCGTTCGACCATGCCACCATCGTAGCATGCTCCTTGTTTCTCGGGCTTTTGATGATTTTGCAGAATTCTTCGTAGCCACCCGGTCCACCGACATCTTCGGGAGGGCAGGCTCTGGCGCCGTCGACACAGCTGATTTCGCAGTCGTCTTCGCGCAGTTTGTAATCTGAACTTTCAAGTTTCAACTCATGTTCCCATGAATCACCGAAATCATAAACATAAAGGCACTTGTCGCCTTTTTTCTTCAGATGCTTGTTGAGACGCTCGGCCCCCTCAAGAAAAGTTTTTTCATCATCGAATTCTTCATCAATATTCTCGACATAGCGCTTGCGGCCAAAGTTGAATTCATGCAGATGCGAGTCTTTCCAGCCCATGACGATCTGAATGACATCGTGCAGCCGATCGAGCGAAATCTCGGCCGGTACAATGAACTGACGCCAGACAACGGGCTCGATCTCACGCATTTCGATTCTAAGAAGGTAATATTTCTGTTTCATCAGGATTTTCCTTTCGGTGAGCGGGAAAAGGCAGACGCATCTCTCTGCCCTGACTTATTCATTATACACTACCCGACCGGGCAATCAACCTTAAAAACAATTGCCCGGCAGTTACAGCATAAACCCGGAAAGCTCAGCAAAACACCTTTATCGAATCCACACATGCTATACTCGGGCTGAAAACAGTTTTTGGCAGGAGAGCGATATGAGATTGAGAAAAGCCTGGTTTTATTCAGCTGTTCTGGTGATTTTTGCGCTATTCAGCCCGCTTAATACAGTTAATGCAGGAAAACTGCGTGAATTCATCAAAGACACCCTGAGAAAGCGCATCGACGCGAAGGCTCTGCAACAACCGGTCAGTTCTACCCGTCACAATTTTGAGTTTGAAGGCCGCACCCGCACTTACTACCTTTACCTGCCCACCACCTGGAACAAAAAAGACCCGATTCCGGTGGTCTTTCTTTTTCATGGCGGCGCCGGCGGAGGCAGAGGCGCCCTGCATTATTACGAACTCGAAACGAAAGCCGAAGAAGCCGGTTTTATACTCGTAGCACCCGACGGTACCGGCGAAACCGAAAATATTCTGCTCACCTGGAATGTCAGCTTCGGGTTCGGCTACGCCCAGAAAAACAAGATTAACGACACCGGCTTCATTGCCGCCCTGCTCGATAAGTTGAGCAAAGAATTTCCGATCGACGCAAAGCGCATTTACGCAACCGGCTTGTCAAACGGCGCCATGTTCTGCCATTGGCTGGCGGCACAGCCCGAAAACCGCTTTGCTGCGATTGCCCCGGTGGTCGGCACGGTCGGCGGCAAAGAACAGCACGAAAAAGACATGCATCTGCCGCCGGTGCCGCAAACTCCGGTATCGGTGTGCATCATTCAGGGCCTTGTCGATGAACATGTGCTTATCGGAGGCGGCACGCAGAATAAGTCAGTCACGGAAGCCCGCGAATTGCTCTCGGCTTCAGCCACCATCGACTTCTGGGTGCAGGCCAACGGTTGCGATAAAACTGCCAGCACCACTTTTGATCAGAACCTGCTGAGCACCGTGCATCACTATACCAATGGCCGCGACGGCAGCGAAGTAACCGCCTATGTGGTTCACAACCTCGGCCATGCCTGGCCGGGTTCGACAAGAACCCCGCGCAAGGGCTCAGACAAACCACCACAGCAGTTCAAAGCCAACGACATCATCTGGGATTTCTTCAAAAACCACCCCAAACCCTGATTCATTCTGAGAAAACAGGAAACTGTTTGTGGGGCAAACCTAAAACCTTTAACGGTCGGCAAAATTGAAAACCAGCCGGGCGACCGGCAGTGCCTTTCGATCACGATTGGCGGCATATTCAGACAAAATGACCGCGGGGTCTGGCTTAACCGGTTCATCGTGTATGACTCTGCCGTTGAAAATAACCCTGACCGGCCGTGCCAGGTCAAAATGCCCGGGTGTCACGGCCAGAACAAGTTTTGCCACCCTTGAACCGGTAATCACGACCTCATTGCCTTTTTTTTCGGCTCTGATTGCGGCCGAAGGCACATCACGCCGGAAAAGAAACCAGCCTTCGGGCTGTGGCAGAATGCCGGGCAGGCGCACTCTTTTTCCGGAGCGGCTGACGACAAACTCGAATGGCTCGCCACACCTGGCGGTCTCTTTTGCCGCCTTGAGACTGAACGAATCACTGATTTCGCAACCACCGGCGCGGCGTAACACATCGCCGCAGCGCAGGCCCACCGCCTCGGCATAACCGCCGCGGTCGATACGGCTGATCGTTATGCCTTCTTTACCGCGAATGCCGGCGAAACCCCAGTTAATCGTCTC
The DNA here is from genome assembly GCA_024710355.1 of Candidatus Rifleibacteriota bacterium. Lineage (GTDB taxonomy): Bacteria > Muiribacteriota > Ozemobacteria > Ozemobacterales > Ozemobacteraceae > Rifleibacterium. The sequence goes on along the minus strand of JANJUX010000011.1, from coordinate 53,307 downwards.
ATCGGTCAAAATGCAGTTGTGGTCGACATGCCAGTCGGCGGCCGACCATGGGCCGATTTCGGCAATCTGCAGCCAGCGACAGGCACCAAAGGCCGCGTCACCCGTTTCCCAGAAAATTTTGTCAGGCAGAGAATTGCGCTGCCGCCGGCGCAGATACTGCCCGACCAGTGGCATTTCGCTGGCGTGGTAGGCAAAGTCATGGCCGCCCTGTAACTGGCGGTAGAAAATATCGGCACCGGCACGGCTGGCCATTGCAATAACCGGCGCCATCTGCCTGGTCGGGTAATACTCGTCATTATCGGTGGTCACCGCATAAACCGGTGTCATTGCCAGATTTGGTGCATATAATGGCAGTTTGCCGTCGAGGCTGCCAACCCCCATGTGACCATTAAGAGCGACAATTGCTGCAAAATCATCCGGGGTCAGCATTGCATGCAGAAAGCTGCCTGACGCGCCATCAGAAAAACCGCCAAGAAATACCCGGTTGTCGTCGATATTTACGTGGTGTTTTACCGTTCTTATCAGGTGTTTGATACCGGCCATGCCGGTGTTGTCCCACCAGGTGGCACCCTGCTGACCGAACGGAAAAAGCAGCACCCAGCCATGCGCACGTGCCAGAGTGAACCAAGGGGATTCTTTAATCACTTCGACCGGTTCTTCGTGGATATTTTGGCGTGAAACGCCGCCATGTAGTGCTACCAGCATCGGCAGGGAACGATACGAAGCTGTCTGCGGCGGCAGATAAAGGCTCCATGGCCGACTCACTCCATCGGTTCCGGTGATATGATTCAGCAACAGAACTTCACCATTTGACAGGTCTGTTTTCGCGTCTGTGAGATGATTTTTCAAACCGGCGAGTTGCTGGCTCAAAAGCTTTCTCCGCCGCAATGACCGGCCGACGACAAAATCACGCAATGCCCGCCAGTCAGGCGCCTTTGCCGCAGCATCTTCAACTTCTGCCAGCGCCGGTCGATCATCTCTGGCGTCAACTTCGGCAAGCGAGTTAAAGCCCCGCTGCAGTAACAGATCAACACGGGTCTGCCAGTCGTCAGCCCTCACCCCGGCCGCCGCAAGCAAAAATATCACGATCAAAAGACTTCTCAAGCTTCGCCTCCTGCGCAGGTTCGCTGCTGACAGTCTAACACCCGCAACTTCTGCCAGCAAGGATGCCCTTAGTGATAACAGAAAAATATTATAACCTTCAGATTCCAGAGCTACGCCTGCAATGGCGTAACCACAGCCTGTCATGCCTGCGAAGGCAGGCATCTTGCAGTTTGGATTCCGATCACTCTCTCTCAAAAGTCATGGCCGGCCCAAGTGATACGAAGAATTGATCATTTGCGGGGCAGGTGTTATCATTGGCAACAAATCAACTTCGCGGAGAAACAGATGCAGAAATTCGCCATCGCCATCGGACTGCTGCTTTCTCTTCTCTTTCTGACCGGCAGCAACGTCAATGCCGAAACCGCCGGGCTCTGGCACCAGATTCAGCTGGACTATGTGCCGCACGCTGTCGATAACGCCGGCGGCATGCCGAAGTCATCCGGCACTTATAACCCGAAAGCCATATAAATGTCAGAAACCGGTAAAACTCTCATTGCCGCCATGAGTGGTGGCGTCGATTCTTCGGTGGCCGCGGCCCTTTTTCTCGAGCGCGGTTATAAGGTCATTGGCGTCACCCTTAAAATGAAGACCTGCGACGACAGCAAGGAAAAGACGAAATCCTGCTGCGGTCTCGACGACAATATTCAGGCGCGCATGGTCGCTGAAAAGCTCGGAATTCCGCATCGTTTCGTGGCCGTCAGAGAAGAATTCGCCGAACAGATTCTCAAATACGCCTGGAATGAATATAAAAGCGGCAGAACTCCGAACCCGTGTGTTCTCTGCAACCATTTTCTCAAATTTGGCGCGGTTTTGAGCCGCTTTGCCGCTGAACTCGGTGCTGATGGCATCATCACCGGGCACTATGCGGTTGTCAACCGCGAGCTACCGGGCAAAGCAAGATTATTGAAGGGTTCTGACACCGAAAAAGACCAGACTTATTTTCTTTCGGCCCTGACCCAGGATCAGCTCAACCACTGCTACATGCCGCTCGGCGAAATGACCAAACCCGAAGTGCGGGCCATGGCGGCACGCCTTGGTCTGCCGAATGCGGCCAAAAAAGAGAGTCAGGATGCATGTTTCGGCTATAAGGGCGAAACTTTTGCGCTGACGCTGTCGCGTTATTTCAATGAACAACCCCGCCCGGGTGACATTGTCGACGAAAACGGCCGGGTCATCGGTCGTCACGAAGGGGTTCAGTTTTTTACCATCGGCCAGCGCAAGGGTCTCGGCGTTGCCCTCGGCAGGCCGGCCTACGTCGTCGATATCGATGCAAAGAGCGCCCGGGTGAAAGTCAGCACTGACCACAATCTGCTGCTGACCGACAAGTTCACCGCCAGTGACATGAACTGGCTCGATTTTGAACACGACAGCCTCGAATGCGAGATTATGACGCGCTACCGCCAGCCATTGCAGGCGGCAACCGTTGTTCGCAAAGGCGATATCGCTGTGGTCGAACTGGCGAAGCCACTGGCTTCAGTGACTCCCGGGCAGCGACTGGCGATCTATAAAAACGGCCAGCTGCTCGGTGGCGGCTGGATCGAAAAAAGCTGACAGCAGCCGCTCAGGCTCTAAGATTCAAGCCCCATCAAAACTCACCACTTCGAATCGCGCCATGTCTCAGGCCGCAAAAAGACTGCCAGCGTCATTATTTCAAGGCGCCCGGCCCACATCAGAAAAGTGAAGATAAATTTGGTCAGCCAGTGCAGATTGTAACAGTTGCCCATTGGCCCGATGGCACTGAAGCCTGGCCCGACATTACCCAGCGACGCTATTGCCCCCATGTAGCCAATTGTCAAATCGTCTTCTATTATCGAAATAAGAGTCCCCGAAAAGACAAGAAGAAGAAAATACATCACCACAAAATTCAAAACTGGTTGAATTTCACTTTCCTTGAAAATACGCCTTTCAAGCTTGATATGAACAATCGCTTTCGGATAAATAGTCTTCAGAATAACTTTGCCAAGATAGCGCATCAGCAGAAGAAAGCGCACCACCTTGATCCCGCCGCCGGCAGAACCGGAACAGCCGCCAATCAACATCAACATTACCAGAATGACCTTGGCACTGTCGCACCAGAGGTCATAGTTTACTGTGGCGGCACCGGTCGAAGTCATTATGCTGATATTCTGAAACAGCGAAATTCTCAATGTGTCAATTGTCGTTTCGCCACCCTGGCCGTTCACATGCAGCACAAGAAACAGAATTGTCGTGGCGACTGCGATGATGCCGGCGTAGAGACGCAACTCGGGGTTGCCGAAAAACGAACGAAAATTTCCCTTCAGAAATTTAACCTGCAAAACAAAGTTGCCACCGGCCAGAAACATGAAAAAAATCAAAACCCATTCTATTCTAGTGTTCTGGTAGCCCATGATGCTCTCTGGATGCGGAGAAAAACCGGCCGCAGAGATGGTCGAGAATGAATTCGAAATGGCTTCCCATAATGGCATGCCGAAAAGAACGAGCATGGTTGTTTCGGCCATGGTCATTACGAGATACCAGACCCAGAGGTGCCTGGCGGTGTCGCGAATGTGCGGCGTCAGCTTTTCTTTGCTGGCGGCCGAAGTTTCGGCGAAAAACAGCTGGCGGCCTGAAATTGACAGACGCGGCAGAACCGCAACAAAAAGTACGAGAATACCCATACCGCCCAGCCATTGCGTAAAACCGCGGTAAAAGAACATCGAGCTGTTCAGAAGCGAAAAATCATGCAAAATGGTCGAGCCGGTCGCCGTATAACCACTTGCCGACTCGAAAAAAGCGTCGACAAACCTGAAACCAAAGCAGAGGTAAGGGATCGAGCCAATCGTCGCCACCGCCAGCCAACTCAGGCTTACTACCGCCATGCCCTCAACCCGGTTAAGATCGTCAAACCCCTTTTCGGTCTGAAAACTCGCCATGATTCTCGCAGCCAGCATGCCTGACAGCATGCACAAGCCTACAGCCCCGGCAGAATTGATCTGACCGGCAATAACTGCCGCAAGCAGAGGAACGATCATTATTCCGGAAAAGCTTTGAAGAATGACGCCTATGACAGAAGTAATTACCCGAAAACGGATCATATGCGTGTTACTCCGGAAACTGCTATTAAGTCAAGGTTTGCCATGATTACCATTTTGAATCCCGCCATAATTCCTGGCGAAAGAATACGGCTACGGCCATGATTTCGAGTCTGCCTGCCCACATAAGAAAAGTATAAAGAACCTTGGTAAACCAGTTGAGGTCATAAAAACTGCCCATTGGCCCCAGTTTGCCAAAGCCGGGCCCAATATTTCCTAGCGTTGCAATCGCACCGGTAAAACCAACGGTGAAATCATTTTCAATCAGAGTGGCGATTGTACCGCCAATTGCGAAAAAGAGAAAATACAGCACGACAAAAGAAAATACCGGCTGCACCTCTGATTCTTTAAAAGTGCTTCTGGCAAGCTTGACGGTCACGACCGCATTCGGTTGCACAATTTTCAGAAGAACCTTGCCAAGGTATCTGAAAAGCAAAAGAATGCGCACCACCTTCGGGCCGCCGCCGGCAGAGCCTGAACAGCCACCGATAAACATGAGAACCAGAAGGATCGACTTGGCTCCCCCTGACCAAAGCTCAAAATCCGCAGTGGCCGAACCGGTAGTGGTCATTATGCTGATGTTCTGAAACATAGCGATGCGAAGTGCATCCACAATCGATCCGGTAACGGCATTGTTTCTGGTCAAAACAACAACCAACAGCAGCGAAGAAACCAGAACGATCGTCAGGTATAGACGAAATTCGGGGTTGCGAAAGAATGATGCAAAGTTTCCGTGCAGGCACTTAACCTGCAGAGTAAAGTTGGCGCCCGCCAGAAACATGAAAACTATGGTAACCCACTCTGCGGCAGAGTTTTCATAGCCCATGATACTCAGAGGGTGCGGCGAAAAACCACCTGCAGCAAGAGTGCCAAACGAGTTCGACACCGCATCGTTCAGCGGCATGCCCGTAAAATAAAGCATTGCACTCATAAGGGCGGTCAGAAAAAAATACCACCCCCAGAGACGCCGCGCGGTATCACTTATTCTCGGGGTCAATTTTTCCTGGCTTGCCGAAGAGGTTTCGGCAAAGAAAAGCTGCCGGCCAGAAATCGCCAGATGCGGCAGAACCGCAACGAAAAGAACGAGAATACCCATCCCACCGATCCATTGGGTGTATCCCCGATAAAAAAACATCGAACCGTTGAGCACCGTATAATCAAATAGAACCGTCGCACCGGTTGTAGTAAACCCGCTCATCGATTCAAAAAGTGCGTCGACGAATCCCATGCCAAAACACATATAAGGGATTGCTCCGGCCGTTGCGACCGCTATCCAGCTCATGCTTGCGGCAACGATGCCTTCCATGCGGTTGAGATCGTCAAAATCTTTTGAACTACTGGCACGCCAGGCCAGGCGCCCGAAAAGCATGCCGGTCAGAAGACACAGGAGAAAAGCAAATACCGAATCATTCTGGCGCATCAGCATTGCAACAATGACAGGAATCGCCATCAAGGCTGAAAATCCCTGCAGAATTATGCCAATTACCGAGATAACGAGCCTGAAACGAATCATGGCTCACCCGCCACTTTCGGCTTCTTTGGCGGCAGCTGCATCTCTCGCGGTCTGAAGAAGAAATTCAGAAAGGGCCTCGCCCTGATCTTTGGCACAGAAAACCCTCAGCTGATCCTTCTCTTTCAGCTTGTCTTCGCCGCCCGGCACAAGGGTATGCCCGCCCCTGCGGATTGCGGCGATGATGACCCCTTCGGGCAGTCTGAGATCCATCAGGCGCGTAGGAGGAAAATGATGTGGCACGACGATTTCGCGAATCTCGGCTTTACCCTTTTCGAAAATCGTGAACACATCGATGCTGTCGTCTGACATCTGACGACAAACGCTCTGTACCGCGTTGAACTGTGAACTCAGAGCCACGTCAATACCGAGTTTTTCGAAAAATTCAATGTTCTCGGTTGAATGTGCCCGGGTAATAACCTTTTTAACATTGAGCATCTTGGCATGCATCGAAACAAAGAAGTTTCTTTCATCGTTACCGGTGAGAGCAACCAGACAATCGCAGTTTTCAACCTGTTGTGACCGCAAAAAGGCAATATCGGTTCCGTCAGCGTGCAGAATCAGGACCTTCTCAGAAAGTCTCTCTGCCAGAAGCTGACACTGGGGAAGGGATTTCTCGATAATCCTGATTCGAAACTGGCTGTAGGCCTCGAGTGATTTGGCGAGTATGTAGCCAACATTACCACCACCGACGATGACAACGCTCAAATTGCGGCCGGGATTGGGGTTGAAGCGGTTTTCGATCTTGCGCATACTTGCTTCATGACCCATGAAAATGATCTTGTCATTGCGATAGAGGGTGGTCATACCACCAGGGATAATAACCTGGTCGTCACGAAAAAGCGCAACAGCCAGGGCACCGCGCGGAATACCGAGATCTTTGAGTTTTTTGCCGATGGCACTGTTACCGGTTTTCAGGCGAAATTCCAGCAGTTTGAGGTCTTCGTGTTCGAAAACCTTGACGTCAATGGCTCCCGGAACCGCAAGAATCTGGGCGATATATTCTCCGAGGAGCATTTCAGGCCAGATCAGGCGGTCGATTGCCAGGTGCTCACCCAGCTCACCGGCAAAGGTTTCGAAATAATGCGCCTTGTTGACGAAGCAGAAGGTTTCGGCCTTGCCCAGCTGTTTAGCTGCAAGACATGAGATAACATTAACCTCGTCTGAATGGGCACAGCCGATAAAAGCGTCGGCCTCGGGCACCCGCGCTTCCTGCAGAACCGCCAGGCTGGTCGGGTTCCCGACTATCACCTGCAGATCGAGCTGTTCAAGCTGCTCTAACGCATGCGGCAGCGATTCGATCACGTGCACATCGTGATCAGACGCCAGTGTTTTTGCAAAAAGCAGCCCGATTTCAGTGCCGCCCGAAATGACAACTTTCATTGCTTCTGCCCTTTAAGGTAATTCAGGCCCTGATTATAGCGCAGAAGTTCGAATTAACCAACTACTTGAAAACCGGGAAAAAACCGCAGTTTCTGGCGAGCAGGCCACGCTGCTGGAATTCTGCCATCAACGCATCGAATTTCGCCTTGTCTTCGGGCAGAATCAGCTCGATTATCACGATCGTATCCCAGGGTTTGTCGACAAAATTGAGATTGTGAATGTCGGTAATTTCAAGGCGGTGGTCGCGCATGAAGGCGACGATGTCGTAGATATGCTCGCTGCCACGATTCAACGGGCACATTATCGCCGTTTTGATACCGGGGCGATACTCATTGCCAGCTCCAGACGAGAGAGTCAAAAACTTAACCCGCGGCACCTGCTCAGATTTGAGACCGGTCTTGATAACCACCAGATTCTGATAGGTGTCTACCAGCTTCGAAGGCAATATTGCGGCAACCGGGTTGACGCTTTCAAGGTTTTCGCAGACTTCTGACATGCTGCGGCAGATCTTGATCTTGAGGTCGAACGACAGGGTGATGAAAAATTGTCGCATCAACCGCAGAGTTTCGCTGGTCACACAGATTTCGTTGGCTTCAGACAGGTCTCTGGCGCTGTTGCTGACCAGGCTGAACTCAGGTGTAAAATTGTATTCTTCGACAATGCCAAGCTTGCCCGAAAGCATCGTTTCAACCAGCGCCAGGCGATCGGGTGAATGCTCGGGCGTAAAAGAAGCAAAACCCAGATTTTTCGGGCTCTTGCCCAGCTCAACACAGAAATCGTCAAAATTGTCGACGGCAACGACGTCGGCACTCTGCCCGAAACGCGACAGGGCCGCGTCATAAAACCAGCCGTTCCTTTCACCGAGAACGGCGATACGGCCCTGTTCCTGGGCGGCGCGGCAGGTTGAGACAACTTCGACAAAAATGTTTTCGAGACTCTGCCGGCTAAGGCCAGCAAGATTGTAGCGATCGAGATTTTTGAACACATCGGCTTCACGGATGGGCGCAAAACAGGCCTCAAATCCAGAAGCACGCTTTACCCCGCCAATCTCGCGGGCGAGATCGATGCGCTGTCTTATCAGCTCGATAAGCCCCTGATCGATCCGGTCAAGATTCTTTCTCAGTTCCTCCAGAGTTCTGCTGGTCATTTCTGTTCATCCTCTTCTGCATGGATTTGTATTGCGGGCATTGGGCGTCATTCTCGCGGCAGTAAGGCATGGTAGCAAACTGGCACGGCGCCCCGGCATTTTTAAAAATCTGCGGCGCCACCTGGCGCACGGCCTTGAGCATGTCAAACGCCAGCTGCCTTATTTCCCATTGGGCTTTGATACAGCAGCGCTGCTCAAAAAAATTGAAAAGACTGCGGGCGTTCATCGTAAAAACGAGTTTCGTCTCGATAGCGTTGGGAAAAATATAGCGCGCATCTTCGGGGGCAACACCAGCGTTGACCATAGCGCGATAGGCTTCGAGCGTGTGATGCATGGCCTGATCGAAAATCTTCTGCGCCTCTTCGTTCTTCGCCACCGAAGGCGGCACGATATACGGAAGCGTCGGCACCTTCATGTAATTGACGTAGCGCTGGCTTTCCTGGGAGTAGGAAGCAATGCGATGCCGCACCAGCTGATGCGACAGGGCGCGCGAAATGCCGTCGGCACTGAAGGTAAAGTCGGCATGCTCGAATGGGGAAAGGTGATTGCGCTGCCTGAGAAACCCGAGCAGGCGCTCGATTTCGTCGCCGGTCAGGTGCTCTTCGATATCATCGGCAGCCCGGGCTGAATAACAGCGGCGCGCCGCAAGAGCAACCAGACGGTCAGGATCGGGAGTGTGGCGAAGCAGCAGCAGTGTCAAAGCCTTTATCCTTTATTTACAAGGTTCTCGCGGTCGAGCAAAAATCTGCTGCCCGACTCATCCGGGTTCGGGCAGCAGATTTTCATACTACTGATTCAATAAGCTTATTCAGCTTTAGCTTCAGTTTTTTCAGCTTTGGCAGCTTTTTTGGTCTTCTTGGCGGCTTCAGCTTCAGCGACTTTTTTCTGGGTTTCAAGCTTAGCCTTGAATCTTTCAACGCGGCCGGTGGTGTCGACGAAGCGCTGAGTGCCAGTGAAGAAGGGGTGGCAGCCGGAGCAGACTTCAACCTTCAGTTCAGCTGAGGTTGACAGGGTGGCAAAAGAGTTGCCGCAGGCGCAGGTAACGTTGATCAGGTTGGTTTTGGGGTGGACGTTCTGTTTCATTTCCGGGGTCTCCTGTTAAAATTCTTTCGAAGCTTCTTCAAGGCTGTCATAGGTTTTGATGATATGCTGCAGCTGAATAAGCTGGAAAATACCATAGATATAAGAATTCAGACTGATCAGAACCAGCTCGCCGCCGGCATCGCGCAGTTTCTTGAGCGTGCCGATAAAAAAGCCAAGCCCTGAAGAATCTATGTAATTGGTTCTTTCGAGGTCGAGAACCACTTTTACCTTGTTTTCGTCAACCAGCTTCTGAATCTGTTCTTTGGCTACCGGCAGTGTCCACATGTCGAGATCACCAATCAGCGACAGAACTACATAACCCTTGGTAGCATCTTTTCTTTCGAAGCTCAGTTTAACCTTTTCATTCTGTTCGGTCATTTCATCCTCCACGGGGAAGTATGGCACAATCAACTGTGCCGGGGTCTGCTGCGCACAACCTCAATGGCCTTGCACACTGCCATGGTGACATTGGCCTGCCACTGAGAAGATTCAAGATCAACGTTGGTAACGGCATTACCAATGTTGGTTACGACATATTTGGGCGGAAGCGAATTGAGAGCCAGCGCCAGAATATCGAGCGTGCAGCGCGGGCAGTCGCAGGCGGTCTCGCCGCTTTTGCCCAGCATCTGCTTCGTCACATGTCTGACGACGCTTTCCATTTTGTTTATCAGTATAATTTCGTCCATTTTTTCCTCTGCTTCAGTTCAGCCAAGTTTGGTTCTGAGTGTCTTCGGATCGATATTCAGAAGACGGGCAGCTTTGAGCTTGTTGCCACCGGCATACTCGAGAACCTTCCTGACATACATGCGTTCCATCTCAGCAAGCGTATAGATGCGATCTTCTTCGAGATTCTCGCTGCCGGCTGCCGAAGGCTGTCTGATCTTTTCAGGAAAATCTTCGGACTCGATCGCCGAAGACTTCGAAAGAACCACAGCCCGCTCGATAACGTTGCGCAATTCTCTGACGTTACCCGGCCATGCATAGTTCAACAGCGTCTGCAGCGCCTGACGACTGACTTTGAGATCGGGCTTGTTGTATTTGAGAGCAAACTCGGCAACAAAAGCCTCGACAATCTCAGACACGTCTTCCATGCGCTCGCGCAGCGGCGGAATATGAATCTCGACCACATTGAGGCGGTAGTAGAGGTCTTCACGAAAGCGGCCCCTCTTGATCTCTTCAAGCAGGTTTTTGTTGGTGGCGGCGAGAATTCGCACATCGACCTTGATGGTGTTGTTCCCGCCGATCCGTTCAAATTCCTGTTCCTGGAGGACTCTGAGGAGTTTCGTCTGCGTCATCATCGACATGTCACCAATTTCATCGAGAAACAGCGACCCGCCGTCGGCGCGTTCGAAACAGCCTTCCTGGCGGCTTACTGCGCCGGTGAAGGCCCCACGTTCATGCCCAAACATTTGACTTTCAAGGAGCTCTGAAGGTATCGCCGCACAGTTCATTTTCAGAAACGGCTTTACCTTGCGCGGGCTCTGCTGCAGAATGGTTTCGGCAACCATTTCTTTACCAGTGCCGCTTTCGCCGGTAATCAAAACCGTAACATCGTTTCCAGCCACTTTCGACACCAGATCAAGAACATCTTTGATCGCGTCGCTCGAACCGATTATTTTTGCTTTCATATGCCGGCAAAACCTTAAAGAATGAGCTTGAGCCTCTTCCGGGCGTTTCTGCCCCGGAACATAACCCCGGCTCAGTCGTACTGACTGATGTTAGCATAGCAACTGTTGATAGTCAAGAACTCTCAGAGGCAGCAGCAATTCTGCAAACCTGTCGTTTTTATGTACCGGAATCGGTACAACATTTTTTTATTCGCAGGTACTTGCTTTTTGAAAATGTCTGCGAGAGAATGAATAAAGAGCCTGAACTTCACAGGTAAATGTGAAAAGGCTCGGAGATGTTTTTGGAGGAACTTGTTTAATGTCTGCAAAAATCTTTGTTGGTAACCTTCCTTTCAGCGTTGATAACCGCAAACTCGAAGAAGAATTCGCCAAATATGGCAAGGTCGTTAGTGCCAAGGTTATTCTCGACAAGAACTCAGGCCGCTCACGCGGTTACGGGTTCGTTGAATTCGCCGAAGAAGGCAGCGCTCAGGCCGCCGTCAACGGTATGAACGACCAGGAGATGGAAGGTCGCAAGCTTACCGTCAGTCTCGCCAAAAATCAGGGCTGAGTCCCTGACAAAAACTGAACAGAATCTGCAGAGTCACGGTATTTAATTAAAACAGGGAAGCAAACCATGCAGCTCAACACTGAACTGCTGCAGAAACTAAAAGCTGCGGCAGCCAGAAATTTTGACGCTTATCTGCAGAAGGCACTGAGTGCCTCGGCCGAACACGGCGCTTTCGGCATGGAAATGCTCGACCGGCTGCATGAGCAGCTGCCGCGTACCAGTTGTGGCAACTGTGGGCGCTGCTGTAATTCTGTTTCTATTTTTTCACTCGAATACCACCGCATCATCAGAGAAGTTCTGGCGCACTGGCAGCCGGAAAGGGTGAGAAGGTTGGTTAAATCGGCCCTGCGCTTCGATCTCAGACAGGCTGAAGCCGCTGGTGAGAAGCGCCTGCGCTGCATTTTCCGCGACGACACGACGAAAGTCTGCCTGGTTCACCCGGTTAGGCCCTTCGCCTGTCGTATTTTCGGTCTCCTCAAAGAAGACGGCACCCGTGAATGTGACCAGGTCAACGATCTGATTTTTCCGGCGCGTACGGTCACCGAAAGCTTTCTGGCCGACCTGCAGAGCCGCGTGCTCGAAAATTCTGAAAGCTATGAACCATGGCCCGGCAAGGGCCAGATTCACTTTTTCCCGTTTGAATTCTGGTTTTATCGCTACGTATTCTCGCCCGAAAGGGCATTACAGATCTACCGTGAAATTCTGGTGCCAATGTCGACACCCCTGACCAGACTATGGCAGGAACAGGGCGTCTTGCCAGAATTGCGCGAAGATCTTTACGAAGACAACGGAGACCGATAAATGAGCAAACTGCTGCGAGTCGTTGCCCGTGAACAGTGTATCGGCTGCTACAGCTGCATGTATGCCTGCAGCCGCACCTGGTTCAAAGCCCTGACCGTCGAAAAGGCGGCGCTGCGCATAAAAAATTATGCCGGCGCCGAAGGTGCCTTTTCAATCAGGCCATGTTACGGCTGCCTTGAACCAGACTGTGCCAGAGTCTGCCCGACCCAGGCCCTTACACCCCGCGATGGCGGTGGTGTTAAGCTTGACCCCAGCAAATGCACCAGCTGCCATCTCTGTGTCGAAGCCTGCATTTCGAATGCCCTGCAGTGGGATCAGGAAACCCGCATGCCGATCGTCTGCCACCAGTGCGGCGTCTGCGTTAAATACTGCCCGAACGGCGTAATCGATATGGTCGAAATCGACCGCAGCAGAAAGGTTGAACCATGAGAAGCTACTACATGCTCGATATCGACCTGACCACCGGCAAAAGCGAAAAAAAAGACGTTTCTGATCTGTTCAACCGCTATATCGGCGGCACCGGGGTTGCAACCGCACTGCTCGACCAGTTCAATCCGGCAACCGACCCCTACGCCCCCTCAGCCCCGGTTATTTTCGCAACCGGGCCATTCAGCTCAGTTTTTCCGGTTGCCACCAAAACCGTGGCGATGTTCAAATCACCGCTCAATGGCAATATGGGTGAATCGCACGCTGGCGGACGCCTGGCCATGGCCATGTACGGTGCCGGTTACCATGTCATCAGAATTCGCGGCAAAGCCGCCTTTACCTGCACCCTCGAAATCGAAGGCGATAATGTTCGCATCAACTCAGCCAGTTCACTGAAAGGCATGTCGGCTCTCGCGGTCGAAAGGGTGCTGCGCGACCATTACAAATCAGATTTCAAACGCTCGATCGTCAGAATCGGCCCGGCCGGCGAACGACTCTCGCCCATAGCCGCCGCAACTGTCGATTCTTCGCGACACTTTGGCCGGCTCGGTCTTGGTGGCGTTCTTGGCAGCAAGAACGTCAAAGCCATCGTCATAAGTGGCGGCAACTACTGGAAAATCGACAGCATCGGTGCTTTCAACGCCTACTATACAAAGCTCTACAAAGCGGTCGTCGAATCTGACCAGATGAAGAAATACCACGACCTCGGCACCCCGATTAATGTTATCCCGCTCAGCAAGATCAACGGCCTGCCAACCCGCAATTTTTCACAGGGTTACTTCGAAAATGCCGAAGGCATCAGTGGCGAAACTTTCGCCGAACGCCACCTCTCGCAACAAATCGCCTGCGCCCACTGCCAGTGCGGCTGCATTCATATGGCTACCCTGCGCGAAAGCTTCAATGAAGCCGAGCACATGTATAAAACATTCAAAGTCTCTTATGACCACGAACTGATCTTTGCCTGGGGCTCAAATCTGTCGATCGGCGACAGCGAAGATGTATTGCGACTGCTCTATTATGTCGAAAAACAGGGTTGGGATGCCATCAGCATGGGCGTCATTCTCGCCTGGGCAGTCGAAGCATTTCAAAAAGGGCTCATCAACACGACCCACACCGACGGTATTGTTCTCAACTTTGGTGACGCCGCCACTTACAAGAAAATTCTCGAGCGCATCAGTCATCGCCACAACGAGTTCTACACCGACCTCGAAAAGGGCTCGGTTTTCTGCGCCGAAAAATACGGCGGCAAAGATTTTGCGATCGCATTCGGCAAAAATGAGGCACCCGGCTACATGACCGGCCTGCATTCGTTTCTCGGCTATGGCACCGGCGTTCGCCATTCACACCTGGACAGCGCCGGCTACTCGATCGACCAGAAAAAGATCAACAGCAGCAAAACCGACACCGACTGGACAAAAGAAATGTATAAGGAAGCGGTCTGGCGCATGGCTTTGAACTCTCTGGTCATCTGTCTTTTTGCCCGCAACATCTATACGCCGGCGGTTGTCAGCGAAGGCCTGAAACTGCTGGGCATGGAGCATTTCGACGAGGCCGCCATAAATAACGCCGCCCGCATGATTCATGCCCTCAAGATACGGCAGAAAATGAACTTCGGCTTCAAATTCTCAGACCTCTACCTGCCCGCCCGCCTTGAAAAGGCAGTCACCACCTGCGGTCACGTCACCCAGGCCCAGTTCGATGAACAGGTAAAAGTCTATCAGGCCCTCGCCGAGGAAGACCTGAAACTTCTCAACCACGGAACCGAAGCCCTCTGACAGCCAGTTAAAACCAATTTATCTGCTCCCCCGAAGTCGGCCTCTGCCCGGCGGCCGGTCGAAGGGTCGTCATATATGAATAAACCATTTTTCACCTTTATATTAAGCCTTTTTCTGTTTGCCGGTATTACTATGCTGCGGGCAGACTCACTGCAGCAGCAGTTGATGTGCCCGGTCTGCCGCATTGAATTTACCGCTTTTCTTACTGCCAGTGCCTCAGCGAAGGTCTGTATCGACGGGCGCCCTGTCGATGGCCGGGTTGGGCCTTTAACTGAATGCCCGCTCTGTCGCGGTGTCTTTGGCGAGCTTCATCCGAGCACTTCAGAAACGGCCACTCTCAAGCAATTCGTCTGGTCTGGAGAATTTCAGGCTGTAAAGGATGCCGACCCGGCAATCAGATATGCCACTCTGCTGCAGAAACTTGAGCGCGATGACAGCGCCATCGCTCAAGCATGGCTGCAGGCCGCCTGGGCCGCAGAAGAAAATTCTGAACAGCAGAGAATCGCCTTCACAAACAGTCTTAAATTTTTTGAAAATGCTCTGGCTTCTGAAAAACCTGAAAAAGAAAAGCTTTTCGAGCTGTCGATCCGAAAAGCCGAAATTCTTCGCCAGCTCGCCAGATTTGCCGAAGCCCAGACCTGGCTTGAACAGATGCAGAACAATAATGACCTCAAACACGGCTGGTTCCCTATGGTCATCAACCATTGCCTGAAACTGGTTGCGGCTAAAAATTCAAAACCCTCACCTCTTCCGGAAGGAAACGCCCTCCATATTGCCATAGCCGAAGCGAATACCGAAAAGGCAACCAGGCTTGCAGCCGATAAGGCTCTGCTCGAAGAAATCAACGGCGCTGGCCAGACCCCGCTGCTGCAGGCATTATCGGCCAGAAACAATGAGCTTGTCGAACTGCTGCTCAAAGTCGGAGCTGATACCAGGCAAAGCGATCTCAGCAGCAATTCAGCCCTGCACTATGCCGTCAACAGCAGAAATATCAGACTGCTGCAGCTTATTTTGCCTGCAACCGCCAACCCCGATCCGGTCAACAGCGAAGGGAAAACTCCGCTGCTGCTGGCAGCAGAAAACGGCATGGTAGACATGATCGAAGCTCTTCTGCAGGCCGGCGCCGACTATAATCGCAAAGACCTGCGTGGGAACACGATTCTACATATCTTGAGCCTCAAGCCAGGCTATGGTCGCGAAGCTCTGGTAAAAAAAATTGCCAGTATGGTTCGCGATGTTAATATTCGCAATTTCGACGATTACACACCCCTGCATCTTGCGGCAAAAGCCGGAAATCTCGCTGCCCTGCGTTCACTTCTCAATGCCGGCGCCAGAATCGACGCCAGACTTCCTGACGGGTCAACAGTGCTTTTTTTCTGCAAACCCCTCATCAGCTCGGCATTGATAAGTATGGGAGCCGACATAAACGCTGCCAGCAACGCCGGGCACACTGCCGTAGTGCATGCCCGACTGCAGGGTGACAAAGAGCGCCTGACCTTCTTGAAGCGCACCGGCCGTTTCGGTGCTACGCCGCGCAAATTTTACCTGCGTGGCCGCGAAACCAGTATCTTCAAGGCCGTTAAAGAAGGTGCAATCGCTGATGTCAGAGAGATACTCGCCAAAGATCCAAAACAGCTCGAATTTCGCGAAAAAAATCTTTCTGAAGCGCCGCTGCACGTCGCGGCCGCCACCGGAAACCCCGAGATGGTCAAACTGCTTGTCGAGCTTGGCGCCAATGTTAACTGCACAAATGAATTCATGCGCACTCCCATGCATTATGCGGCGGCCGGCGGGCATCTGGATGCGGTCAAAGTTCTGTATGGCGCCGGCGCCAATCTTCAGGCCGTCGACTTTCGTGGCTCAACACCGCTGCACGACGCTGCCGCTGCAAAACATCGCAAGGTCTATATCTACCTTCTCGAACTTGACGCCAGTGATACAACCCGCAACAATGCCGGAAAAAGCCCTGCCGACCTCTTCAACGAACCCTGACAGCCCCCGCAAATTTTAATTGCAATGGCAGAAGGGCAAAAAATCTAGTATAATTCGGCTTTGAAGTTATACCTTTAATACTTGTTGTGAGGTTCTGAATGAAGAAAGCTGCAGCTTTTCTGACTCTGATAGCTCTGCTTGCCCTGAGCGGCGGCACCGTTTATCTGCACCAGCGCGAAGCTTCGCCGAATTTCAACGATCTGCAACCGGCAATCGACAATCTCAAGGCACTGGTTCCGGAAACCATGCAGGTGCCTGCTCTTGCCGGTCTCGGTGTTTTTATTTTTCTGGTTCTGATTCTTTCTCTCGCGGTTCTTTTCGAACGCCGCCAGCCGGCCGTTACAAACAACGTCACCGCGCCGCCGACTGTTCAACCTGACCCAAAGCAGCTGGAAGAAATAAAACAGCTGCAGAACCGTATTAATGAAAGCGAAACGGCCGGAGTGCTTCTTAAACGCCAGATCACTGATCTGACCGAAGAGAATTCCGGTCTTAAAAACAGACTCGAAGCGTTGACTGCCGGATCTGTCGACAGCAAAGAACTTGAAGCCGCCAATCAGAGCATCAAAGATCTCGAAGCACGGCTGAAAAGCGCTGAAGCAAACAGAACGCAGCTTGAAACAGATCTGCAGAAAGCCGGCAACGAGCTGCAGGCAGCCATTGATGAGGCAAAACGCCTGAAGGCCGAATCTGCGGTTCTCGGCAGCAAGATCGAAAGCTTCGAAAACGACATGAAAACGGCCAAAAAAGAGGCCGACCGGGCCTCGGCGCAGCTTAAAAACGCCCAGACCGACCTGACCAGAAAAAGCGAAGAAGTCGCTGAATGCCGCAAACAAGTCGAGGCGCTCACCGCCGAACTCAAAGCTGCCCAGGCAAATCTCAAGGGTGGCAAAGAAGCAATTCCGCCGGCAGCCTACCAGATTCTTTACCTTTTCCAGAAAGAAGGGCGCCTCATCGATCTGCTCAGCGAAGATATCTCGGGCCTCGATGACGAAACCCTTGGTGGTGCCATACGGCCGATTCATGAAGGCTGTCGCAGACTGCTCGAAGACCGTCTGATACTTGAGCGCGTTCTCAACGAAGAAGAAGGTAGTGTCGTCACCCTCGACGAAGTTGACCCCGAAGCCGTTAAACTTTCGGGTCGTGTACCCGCAACCGGCCCATACAAGGGCGAACTGATACACCGCGGCTGGCGCCTTAAAGAATGCAACCTGCCAGAACTGGTCGACGGCTGGAAAGGCAATGTCATTGCCCCGGCCGAAATCGAAATCAGCTGAGGAGAACAGAATCATGGCAAAAGCAAAATATATCGTCGGTATTGACCTCGGAACCACCAATATCGTTCTCAGCTACGCCCCCCTTGCGGCTGTCGACGGCGAAGAACCGGCTCAGATCACCCTGCTGCCGATCGTTCAGGAACTGGCCAAAGGCGCCATCGAAAAGCTTGAAGTGCTGCCCTCTTTCATTTTCGAAAGACTCAAAGAAAAGCCGGTTCTCACCTGGGAAGACGATTCACAGTATATTGTCGGTGATTACGCCCGCGAACGCGGCGCCGAAGTGCCTGACCGCCTGATTTCATCAGCAAAATCCTGGCTGTGTAATCCCCGCATTGACCGCACCCAGCCAGTTCTGCCCTGGAATTCACCCGAAGAGAATGCAAAAATTTCGCCGCTCGCTGCCATGGCCATCTTTCTGCGCCATGTCAGACATGCCTGGGCTGAAGAATTCGCCAAAGAAAAGCTTGAAGACCAGAAGGTCGTCGTGACGATTCCGGCATCATTCGATGCCGCCGCCCGCGACCTGATCGTAGAAGCGGCCCGCATGGCCGGTCTGCCAACTATCACTCTGCTCGAAGAACCTCAGGCTGCTTTCTATTCCTGGATTTCTCAGAGCGACAAACCCTGGCGCCAGCAGGTAAAAAAAGGTGACGTGGTTCTCGTCGTCGACGTTGGTGGTGGCACCAGCGACTTCAGCCTTATCGAAATCAGCGAAGCCGGCGGAGATCTGTCGCTAGAACGCGTCGCGGTCGGGAATCACATACTGCTCGGCGGCGACAACATGGACCTCACCCTCGCCTACGTCGCCCGCCGCAAACTTGAAGAGAGCAACAAAAAAATCAGTCAGTGGCAGACGGTTCAGCTCAGCCACCAGTGCCGCAAAGCCAAAGAGACTCTGCTGTCTGACCCATCGAAAGACTCAGTGCCGATAGTTATCTCGGGCCGCGGCAGCAGCGTAATCGGCGGTTCGCTGAAAACGACGATCGAACGCGGTGATATCGAGCAGACGCTTGTCGACGGCTTTTTCCCGGTCTGCGACATGAACGACGACCCGGTCGAAGACACCACGGGCGGGGTGCGCGAAATCAGTCTGATGTATGCCGCTGACCCGGCAATAACCAGGCATCTGGCCAGATTTCTGCGCAGCCAGAATTCTGCTGACCGACAGTATGGCTTTCCGAAAGCGATTCTTTTCAACGGCGGCGTTTTCCGCTCTGAAATATTCAGAAACCGGCTGATCGAAGTCATCAACAAATGGCTCGAAGCCGCCGGCAAAGAAAGCATAAGAGTTCTCGAAGGCATCGAATTATCGCAGGCCGTTGCCCGGGGCGCTGCCTATTACGGTATCGCCCGTGAAGGTCGAGGCATCAGAATCAGAGGCGGCGTTTCGCAGGCCTATTATCTCGGCATCGAATCTTCGCTACCGGCGGTTCCGGGCTTCAAACCACCGCTCAAGGCTCTCTGTGTCGCGAAGCAGGGCACCGAAGAGGGAACCGTGTCTGATGTTCCCGGTCGCACTTTTGGCCTGGTAATCGGCAAAACCGCCGAATTCAAGTTCTTCAAGTCGAATTGTCGCCGTGAAGATGAGTTCGCGCAGATGGTCGACGAAATTGACGAAACCTTTGAAGACACCAGTTCCCTGCAGGTCGAGCTGCCGGCATACGAAGGCATGAAAGCCGGTGACCTCGTCGACGTCGGGCTGCAGGTTGCCGTCACCGAAATCGGCACCCTCGAGGTTTACTGCCTGGCAAAACGCGGCGATCACCGCTGGAAGCTTGAATTCAACGTCAGAGACGCAATGAAATAATGAGCAGAGCCAACGCAGCTGATTCTCGCTTTATCATCGGCATCGATCTCGGCACCACCCAGTGCGCGCTTTCTTATGTCGATCTCGAAGACAAGAATCTCAGGGTTCGCAATCTCGAAATCACGCAGCTGGTAAGTGGCGGCATGGTTGAGAATCTGCCAACCCTGCCTTCGGTTATCTACCTCAGTGAAGAGGGGCGTGAGGTAAACCGCCCGGCCTGGATGACCCAGGAAAGCTTTATCATCGGCGCCTATGCGAAAGAACTCGGCTTCGAAATACCGGGGCGCTTCGTGCACAGCAGCAAATCATGGCTGTGTCACCCTCGTGCCGAACGACAGGCGCCAATTCTGCCGTGGCAGAGCGAAATCGCCGAACAGAAAATTTCGCCGGTGCAGGCCGCGACAGAATATCTCAAATACATGATCCATCTCTGGGATGCCACCATCGGCGCTCAGAACGAATCTTTCGCTTTTCTGCGCCAGAAGGTCATCGTAACGGTGCCGGCTTCATTTGACCCGTCGGCACGTAATCTGACGCTCGAAGCCATTGAACGGGCCGGCATCAAAGCCGTTTCGCTGATCGAAGAGCCGCAGGCCGCCTTTTACGATTACCTGCAGCGCAACCCGAAAACCATGGTTGCGGAGCTTAAAGGTATCGATACGATTCTCGTCATCGACATCGGCGGTGGCACCACCGACTTCAGCCTGATCAGAATCAACTGGTCGACCGACAAAGACTACCCCGAATTTTCACGCCTGGCAGTTGGCCCACATCTGCTGATTGGCGGCGACAACCTCGATCTGGCATTGGCACGCAAAGTCGAAGCAGAGTTCAAGCACCGTGGCCGCAAACTGGCCGGCAAGCAGTGGCTATCACTGCTTACTCAGAGCCACACAGTCAAAGAACAGGTATTGTCTGATGAGGTTTCCGGCACGGTTAATTTCAGTCTGGCCGGCTCTGGCAGTAAAGTCCTTGCGGGTGCGGCTAAAATTGGTCTCGACAGCGAAGAAATCAAAAAAACACTTGTTGACGGCTTTTTTCCGCTCGTCGAGGCTGACGAAATGCCAGATGAAGACAACACTCTCGGGCTTTCCGAAGCGGGCCTGCCATTCACCCGTGATGCGGCAGTAACACGTCATCTGGCTGCGTTCCTGCGCGAAAACGACGTCAGACCGGATGCCATACTTTTCAACGGCGGCACGATGAAGGCTGACTGCCTGCGCAACCGGCTGTTCGAAGTTCTTACCTTATGGCGCGGCACCGAACCAAAGATTCTCGACAATCCACACCCGACACTCGCGGTTGCAGCCGGTGCTGCCTATTACGGCCTCGTGACTCTCGGCCTCGGGCAACGCATTCAGAGTGGCAACCCGGTTTCAGTATATCTCGGCATCGGTACTGCAAAGTCATCGACAAACTCTCGGCACGTGCCAGAACAGCTGATGTGCATTTTACCAAAGGGCTCAGAAGCCGAAAAAGATTATCACATGGCCGGTAAAACTCTCGGTATCGACCTCAGTCGCGACTCAGCCTTTTATCTCTTTTATACTCCGGCGCCGCCAAAGGCTGAAGAAAGCGGCCGGCTCATCAAGTTCAATTCAAAACGCTATCTGCCGCTGCCGCCCTGTATTCTCAAAGCCCGCACCAGCAAAGGCGAAAAACAGGTCGAAATCAGGGTCAGACTGCGTGAAACCGGCTATCTGCAGATTTTCTGCGAAGAAATCGCCGGCAGTTTTTCACAGGAACTGCGCTTTGATCTCGGCGAGAGCGAAAAAGCCGGCAAAGGTGCAGCCGAAGCCCCCGCAAAACGGCGGGTGCCGCTTACCAGCACGCAGCTGAAAAAAATCGATCAGCTGCTCAACCAGGCTTTTGCCGGTAAAATTGAGTTCAATGCCGTATTTAAAGAACTCGAAGGCATCATTGGCTCGCCGCGCACCAACTGGGATGCGGAAATGCTGCGTCAGCTCTTCGATCTGTTCGTCGATCACGAAGCAGAATTCAGAAAAAGCCAGAGTTCGCTGGTCAGCTGGTTCAGACTGTTGGGGTTCTGCCTCAGGCCGGGTTTTGGAGTCGCCGGTGACGTTGATCGGGTCGACCGCATCTGGAAAATGATCGACGACCAGTATGACTTCAGCAACGCCGAATTCTGGTCAGACTGGTGGATAATGTGGAAACGCATAGCGCCAGGCTTGTCGCTTGAGCGCCAGGAAGCACTCAAAAACAGGCTCGAACCGGTTCTTTTTCAGACGAAACGCCGCGAAAAGCGTGACCGTGAAGTTGGCCAGCATGAGCGCAACCAGCTCTGGCGACTGCTTGGTCATCTTGAACGTATTTCGGTAGCAGAAAAAGAACGCATCGGCTGGTGGATCATCAAAGCGCCGCCAAGCTACGGCGTCGACGCCGTCGCGCTTTCGGCCCTCGCCCGTCTCGGGGCAAGAGAACTTGCCTATGCCCCTGATACCGCCATGGTTTCGCAGTCGGTCGCCAATGCCTGGGCAGAACAGCTGTTGAAAAAAGCGATACCCGGTAATTCATATCTCGACACCGCCCTGCGCGAAATCGGCCGTAAAACCGGCGACAGGCTCGTTCAGATCGATGATCTGCTGCGCAAAAATATTTTAGAGGTCTTCAAAAAGAAGCTGCGCAAGAAGGCTTTTATTCAACCGCTGCTGAAGGCCGCCCGCCTCGAAGACAAAGAACTTGCCGAAATTGTCGGCGAGGCACTGCCTTCTGGCTTTGTCTGGGTCAAAGACCAGCCACAGATAAGCTCAGACCAAATAAAATAGCCGGCCACTGATGAACACGGATTAACTCGGATAACGAGCCCTGGCTGGCGCGCAGTTTTTAGCCCATTTAATATCGACCGGACAATTCTGACAAACAAATGTCAGGCGCTTTCGGTTTTGAGACGGATCAGTTCGAAAATTTTGACCGCCTGCTGTTTGCCGCGGATTTCGGTGAATGGCATTTCTTCGGCTTCGACGAGGTCAGCGACAAGGCTATGAGTGGCACCCGAGAAGATGATTTTTGAATGACGCCCCTTCTTTGAGGCACTTTCGAGACGAGAGGCGAGATTGACTTCGTCGCCGATGACCGTGAGGTCTTTGCGGCGCGAGCTGCCGACGTCACCGAGCAGAACAGTACCGGTACTGATACCGATACCGATGTTGATGTTGAAAAGTCCGAGACTGGTGCGGTTCTGATTCAGTTTTTTAACGAACTTTTTCATCTGCACTGCCGCTTTAAGGGCGCTTAACGAGTGATGTTCCGGGCTGGTCTGGTGAAAAACCGCCATTACCGCATCACCGATGAATTTATCGACGCGACCGTTATTGCTGCGAATAATAGGTTCGACGCCACCGAGAAATTCGTTTAGCAGAGCGAAAATTCTGTCAGGGCTGTTCTCTTCGGTCAGGCCGGTAAAATTTCGAATATCAGAGAAAAGAATCGTCGCTTCGATATGCTTACCCGCATGAATAGTAGAGTCTGCGTCATCCTGAATTGCTTCGAGCACTGAGTCAGAAACATAGGCCTGCATTTTCTCGCGCTCACGCAGGCCACGCACCATATCATTCATCGTCTGGCTCAGGCGGCCAAGTTCGTCAGTTCCCATGTCGGGCAGAATTACATTGAGGTTACCTTTTCCGACCTGCTGGGCGGCGGCATCGATGCGGCTGATAGGCACCAGCAGGCTCGAAGCCAGAACCAGACTCAGCAGAGCCGCACCGAGAATCGCGGCAAAAGCCAGACTGACAACAACGATGCGGGCAGAGCGCAGACGTTCATCGATCAACCTGGTCGATGAGATCAGGCATGGCACGAAGCTCTGGCGGAACATTGAAGTGATCGGCTTGATAAGGTAAAGAAAATCTTCGTCACCGACTTTTATCTGACCGTATTCTTCGACCTTGAGGCTGAATGACCTTTTAAAAGTATCATCGAGCAGGGTCCAGATGTCTGACTCTTTCGGAATGCTTGGAACCGCGGCAAAAGTTGAGTAGAACGACAGCTCTGGCCGCACCAACGAACCATTTTTTTCAGTCTGTTCGCTGGCCATACGGTTAACGGCAAATTCCCGGTTGGCGAAATGCTTTTCGAGAAAGCTTTCAGGCAGGTGCACAAACAGGGGGTTCGACTTTCCGTTTATCATAACGTTGATCGACATGAAATACATGTGTTGATCGACATAAGCAAAATAACGCAGGTGGCTGGGTCGCGAAAAATCAAGTGTTGTGCCGATAGCCTGCATCATCTCGGTAACTTCTTCGTCGACTGCGTCTTTAAGTGCCGATCTGGCACCGTCAGCGAGATCATTTTCAAATCTGAGCATCTTTGCGGCGGCCATTTCAAGCATTTTTCTCATCGCCATATCTATGTTCGCCCAGTTACTGCGGGCAAGTTTTCCGTTCTCGTCGGCAATGAAAAAGTGCTCGATCAGTTCGAGTTCCTGGGCTTTGCGCATAGCTTTTTCAATTTTTTCGACATCATAGGGCGGTGGGCCGATCAGATCGAGCAAATCTCTGAAAAGCTGCTGTTCCATAAGGCGTGGCGTGTCTTTGTAACGCAGGTTGAGCGCTTCCATCCCCGAACGCATTTTCACGAATGCCGATTCCTTCAGGCGGGTCTCTTCGTGCGCAACAAAGGTATTGCCGATACTGACAAGGCTGATGATCGGCATCAGGATTGCGATCATAAAAATGGCGGCGATGCGGCGGCGCAGTGAAACATTTCCGATATTGCTGTTCACCACTATAAGCCCGGCGGTTGATGTCAGCAGAATAACGGCAATGCAGATAGAGAGAAGGATGTGCAGCATCCTCTCTTTCTGCTGCAGGGCGATACCAACATTGACAAGGGAAATAAGCCTTATCTGAGAATCGCCGTCGGGCATGCCGGCCCGGCCCATGAATGTGTCAAAATCAAAGATATTCTGACTGCGATTGACATAGGCATTGAGAAGTCGCTTTGCAAAGCCTTCGTCGGCATTTTTCAATTCCGGGTCGAGAAGCAGCGGTGTTTTATCAGAAATATTAACGGCGGCAACCGGAAAGCGCAGCTTGTCTACCGAGCGAGAACGTCGCAAAATCATGCGTTTAAGCCAGATATTGTCGGGCATCTCGTCGGGGAAAACCATCATCAGACAGCCACCGCGGATTTTGGCCGGCACGTTTTCACGGTAGTATGTGACCACTTCTGTGTCCCAGATTGCCTGACATGGCTTACCAAGCCACTGCATGGCAGTCGGTTCATTGCGGGCCCAATTCAGATGCTCAACCTTGGCAAGGCCACCCATTGCCTTCTGGATGGTTCCCATGGCGTGGGCGAACTGTTTCTGAAAGCCGTAGTCTTCGGCAAGGGAATTGGGGTTATTGATCATGCTGAGGCGTGCCATCAGGCTTTTGAGAACCACCTGCCAGGCCTTGTGTCCATGCAGGATAAGCCGTGACCTGACCGGGATAATTTCGCCGTTTTCATCCCAGAAAAGCCATTTAAAGGCACCCGGGTAGAGTTTATCGAGGTTTTCGATAAAGCTGGCGATAGTTTCGGGGCTCTTGCGACAGAGATGCTTTTTAAAAATCAGAGTTCTGAAGAAATCCTTGATCTGGTAATTCTGCCGCGAAATCATGTCGGCACGGGCGCTCTGCAGGTCGAGTTCCTGCTTGAGGGTTTCGCGCCGCGCCAGATACTGCTCTTCGATCATGTTGGCAATCGCGAAATAGGCGACCGTCACCGGCATCAATATGACAACAGCGTATAGAAACAGGTTTCGCAGCGACAAAAGTTTTAACATGGTCGAAATCTGCATGTGGCGATTTTAACTGAAATTTCCCCTCATTTGAAACCATTTTATCGTACCAGCCCTGATTTTTCCCAATATTTCTCTCACCCCCGCAAAAAGCTGACAAATCATCGATTCAAGGTTGAAAATCCGCTTATTTTTTGTTACATTGACACCTACCAAAGGTATTTGTGTGCGGGAGTAGCTCAGTTGGTAGAGCATCAGCTTCCCAAGCTGAGGGTCGCGGGTTCGAACCCCGTTTCCCGCTTAGAAAAAGAGCCCTGAAACCCTTATAGTTTCAGGGCTCTTCACTTTTAGAAATTTCACTGTCAGTAAAAGTGTCAGTAAAAAAGATAAAATTTCAAAACCAACAGATTTTTTCGTTACCTATTGACAACAAAACGTAACTATTGTAAGATTAAGATATGAAAAACATTAGAAATTACCAGCAAATGCGAAAACCTGCCTTTCAAGTTCAATATTTCGAGGAACAAATAGCCCCTCTAATCAACGCCCCCGAGTCTATCACCACCACCAACCTTCCTCAGATATTTGATACCAACGCCATTCTGCTGGTAGGAATTGAAACTCGCTCGGCAGATGTCATGAGCTACTATGGCCTCATAAAAAGTATGGACGATTACCAGGGTCAGAAAACTGACGCAGAATTCGGAAAGTATTTAACTATGGTCACTACGACCAGTCCAAGTGATAACTTTAATTGCTTTCAAAGCTTCTTGGAACTTTGCGGAACTTACAAATTCGGTTCAGAGTCGGTCAAAACAACCCAAAAGTTCTTTCTCGCATTGAGAGCAGCCAGCCTTTATATCTGCAATTGCGCAAACAGCATCAACGACTCATTGAATACCATCGAGAGCCACGCGAACTTTCTAAAAAGCAAAAAAATTTACGCAACGCCGACAGATGGACTTTATCAGCAATTTTTTGGTGAGAACCTTGAGCAAAAGCCTCTAGAAACTCTACTATCGTTAATTTCGAAGCTCTTTTTGGGACTTACGAACCGCGACGGCACCAATCCGTCATGCTTTGACTTATATTTCGCTGCCTGCCCTGTTTGTCATAAAGTTTTTCGGAAACAACGCTTTGATCAGCGCTTCGACACAAACTTATGCAAGCAAAAACATTATCGGGATTCAAATCCTAAGAAAGGGGGTGAAAAAAATTGAAAAAAACTGAAAATGAAATGCCAAATGTTTGTGAGAAAAGATGGTTGACGAAGAAAGAGCTCGCTTCTTATCTCGGCTTCTCCACGAGATTCGTCGATCAGAGCATTCGACCATATCTGCGTGAATACCGCCCCAACCAGCATGGCGGTCGTAAAATTCTTTTTTCGCGTGATGAAGTCGATGCCTTAATTAGCGGCAGCGCAATCTGACCTTTATCACGGCTAATATGCGACATTTAGTTCGCATGAAATTGGTCTAACAGGCCAAAATCGGGTGCAATATTTTACCACACCCCTTCAATTTAGCGACTTTATAACCTTCACCGGTCGCTTACGGCGGGAAATTATCCCCCCAGATAGTCAGTTACCAGAAAAAAACGACGCGCCCAGCGTGAAAACTGGCGTGGAAATATACCAGCGCCATCAAAACCTTTCTGGCATCAATGCCATTGCATGATGCCAGAAAGCCCTCTCACCATCTTTGTTGTATCAACGAAGCTTTATTCTGAAACGCAAAATCATCAGCGCCGTAAAACCAGGTTGCAATGCAGGTGCGTTAATGCCCTGACAATCTTACTTTAAGAGGTGCATGATGACACATCAAAATGCATTGCCCCCCCAAAAAATTGAAAGAGTGATTTCTGTGAATAGCAACCAAGCTCACAACACCCCAGTGCCCGTAACGTTCACGGTATTTACGACTCATGGGCAAAGACTTTCAAAAAAGGTCTGGTTATTAGATGGGAAGCTGATTAAGGCTGGTGGCGGAAAAATGTCATCTGGTATGGTTGAGACAAAACAGGTCGAAGGCATAAACGGCTTTGCTCTGGCTTTAACAAGGATTTCTTGCCAACAAGCCTTTTCTTATGGAATATTTGACGGCCTTGATGTCGGCCAGACAAGGACTGTAGTTCCCCAATATCTGTTGCGTCCAGAATCAAACGTGATTGCGAGAACAAAGAGATCAATGATCTGGTCGAGTAGTTTCGGAATTTTTTTCATCGATTACGATCCTGAAGATGGCAAACCACCGTTAACACGCGACCAGTTATTAAAAATCCTACATGAAGTTATGCCCGAGACACGCAATGTAAAAAAAATCTGGTTAACTTCTGCCAGTAGTATGATTTTCAACACAAAAACTGGTGAACAATTGGCTGGCGAGCATGGGCAGCGCATTTACATGGTTGTAAGCGATGCCAGGGAAATTGAACGAATTGGTGACGTGCTTTATAAACGACTGTGGCTGAACGGCTACGGTAGAATCATGGTGGCAAAAAATGGTCATTTACTTGACCGCTCAGTGTTTGACAAGAGTGTATACCAACCTTGCAGACTGGATTTTGTCGCTGGTGCTATGTGTGAACCCCCTTTGCAACAGTTACGTGGGGAACCTCAGATAATAGACGGCGAACATGAATTTCTCAATGTCGGTTTGATTTCGGATCCTACTGAAGCCGAAGAGCGACAGTTTGAGATACTGATCGCAAATAAAAAAAACGCGCTCAAACCTGAATCAGAAAGGGTTAGAAATGAATGTATTGAACGAAAAGTCTGTGAGCAGCCTCCTGAAAAGCAGGCCGAAGCAAGAATAAAGTATCGTGCCATGTATGAAAAAGGCTTGCTGCCTGACGATTTTGAATTAACTGTCTTTGTTGATGGTTCTCCGGAAAAAGTAACAGTCAACTCAATCCTAAAAAATGCAAAAAAATACGACAAGTGCAAGACTCTAGACCCGCTTGAGCCAGAATACAATGATTATGACGACGTGGGCATATTGAATTTAACTGGTTCTGGAAGGCCTAATTTGTATTCATTTGCCCATGGAGATCGACTCTATGAATTTGCTGACGAAAATAAGCCCTTGTCGGGTGGTGAGCTTATTATATTTGGCCATTTTCAGCTGCCGCAAGGCTATTTTTTGCGAAATGGCTCAATTTATCAATTGGTCAAATCAAAAAAGGAAAAGGAAGAAGTGTTGGTGATCGAGCACGTTATTGCTCCAACAAAAATGCTGCAGAGATTGTCGGACAAAAGAATATCATTGGAAATTTCCTTCGTAATTGGCAAAATAAGGGATTCTACTATTATCTCCAGAGAAGTAATAGCTTCCAACGAGATAACAGATTTGGCTGCGTATGGAATACATGTGAACAGCTCTAACGCCAGACAGCTTTCAAAGTTCTTGATGGCCATGGAACTGGCGAATATAAACATGATGGTCCACAGCACTCTTGTCGAAAAGCTAGGTTGGCTTAAAGTTGGCGATGCAGACTACCTTCTTGTTGGCTGCAACTATGTTAAAGCAGGTGAAATAAAGCCAATGAGCGAGTCAATTAATGAAAAAGTGCCATTTGAGCTGCATTTCTCTGACTCTGAAACTGAACAGATAAAACGAAATATCGAAACTTCAGGAACTTTTGATAAATGGAAGCTGATGGCCAGGCGTTTAGACCCTTACCCGTATGCGAAAATAGCCGTAATTGCAGCAATAATCTCGCCAATGCTGACAAAGCTCAATTTGCCAGGATTTATCATTCATTATGGTTATCCAACTTCGTCTGGCAAGACCACGATACTTAATCTTGCTGCAAGTACTTTCGGAAATCCGGCCGGAGATAATGGTGGTGTCGTCAGGAGTTGGAATGCAACTAGAGTTGCAATCGAGCGCGTATCTGCTGTCTTACATGTATTGCCGGTACTGTTAGACGAAACCAAGTCCATAACAGCGAAAGATAAAGCGGCATTTATCGCCGAGACTTTATATCAGCACTCCCTGGGGATGAGTAAAAGCAGAGGCAAGCCTACAGGGGTTCAGGAGCAACATCATTGGACATCCATCATGATTTCGACAGGCGAAGCGAACATTCTGGCAACTGTGACGGATGGCGGGGCGAGAGCAAGAGTCCTAGATCTTCCAGACATGCCATTTAACGAGGTGAACTCAGAAATCGCTGAATTCATTGATTCGATCAATGATGTCATTCAGGAAAATTATGGTCACGCCCTGCTCATGGCAATGGCACACCTGACAGGTGATACTGGTAGAATTGTCGATTTAAAGGCGAGAATAAATACGATTAATGATGAAATTCGGAGACTTCTTTCCGCAGGCATCGGCACGCGACTTTCAAAAATTATAGCGGTCATTCTTGCCGGCGGAGAGGTTATAAATCAATGTCTGGGACTAAACTGGAACCTGGAAGACATCAAAATGTCTATGGTTAAGACGTGCAAGCAGAGTGCAGTTCATGGAACTGAGGGTAGACGGGCATTGGAACTTATGTACAACTTCTCGGTCAGCAATAGATCACGCAATGAGAATTGCATCCCCGGAGAGTTGATTCTCAACAACGGCGCTATGGCTGGTTTTATTCGAGATGAGACTGTTTGTTTTATTCACCCGGAGTTCAAGAAAATACTGAAATCGAATAATTTTGAACCGGATGCTGTGCTGAAGGAATGGGATCAAAGGGGTTGGATTGACTCGGGAAATAGTAAGGATCACCCACACTTGAAGCAAATTAAGATCCATGGCAGCAAGCCATGGTGTGTTGTGATCAACGAAAAAACTATGGCCTCATTGGAGGCAGAATTTCATTCAGAGACCGAGTCGAATTCTGCTAGTTTGTGTGAGTATTGTCCGCCACCACGAGAATTCTGCGAGCCGGAT
This sequence comes from Candidatus Rifleibacteriota bacterium, assembly GCA_024710355.1. Lineage (GTDB taxonomy): Bacteria > Muiribacteriota > Ozemobacteria > Ozemobacterales > Ozemobacteraceae > Rifleibacterium. The sequence continues at coordinate 23,133 of JANJUX010000011.1, read as the reverse complement.
GATTTGCCAGATTGTGCATGGCTAGAATTAAAAGCACTTGACGACAAGTATACTGAACGTATACGAAAAATACTGGAGTATGAAGCTCCGATGTTATCTGTATGGTGTTCAAACAAGCTTCGTTCAAGATTTTACGGAGGCTCAAGACTGCGGGCAACAATGTAATAATAAAATATTTGAACACTCGGGCTGGTGCTACTGCACTAGCCCTTTTTAAAAAGTTTGAGATTCAGTAATTTGCACCAATTGCACCACATATCACCAGACTCCTGGACCGTTTGAATATTTGATTTGAAGCGGATAAGCAGGAGATGCACCCAAAAATACCAGAAAAAAACACGAGGAAAGCGTAGTAACGACAGGACAGAAAAGAACAGTTAAGCAGAAAAAAAATAAAAACATATATCAAATATTGGTAAATCTGGTGATTCTACTTATAACCCTTTCTAGCAAAGGGCTTCAACTCCACCACCATATTCGGTGCAAGTCGTAATTTTCGGTGAAGCGAATTCTTCTACGCCGCTATATGGCCCACTCGGCGCAGAGCATTTCTGCCTGTGTTAAAACGGTTCTGGTCGCCTCTTCCTGGAGATCCGGCGGGTAACCATGCTTTTTCAGTATGCGCTTCACCATGACTTTGATTCTGGCACGGGCACTTTCACGAACGGTCCAGTCGATCGACACGTTTTTACGCACCTGGGTAACCAGCTCGGCGGCGATGACTTTCAGCTCATCATTCCCCATTGCTTTGACTGCACTTTCGTTGGCAGCCAGAGCGTCATAAAAGGCGATTTCATCATCGTTAAGGCCAAGATCTTCGCCACGCTTTGTTGCCGCGCTCATATCTCTTGCCAGGTTGATCAGTTCTTCGATTATTTCCTGGGTTGCGATAGCCCGGTTATGATAGGCATTGAGCGTCTTCTGCAGCATCTCACTGAACTGCCGGCTCAATACCAGATTCCGCGTCGACCTGGCCTTGATTTCATCTTTCAATAATTTTGCCAGCAGTTCGGCAGCGACGTTTTTATGCTTGAGTCCGCGAACTTCGTTCAAGAACTGATCCGACAGAATTGAAATATCTGGTTTTTTAAGGCCAGCGGCGGCAAAGACATCGATGACGCCTTCATCAGTCATTATCGCCTGCGACACCAGCTGCCGCACTGCATGATCAAGTTCTTCCGGAGTCTTCTGTGAGGCTGTGTTTTTGGCAAACTGTGCTTTTATAGCCTGGAAAAATGCCACATCGTCGCGAATTTTCAGAGCTTCATCCGAGGCAGCACAGAGAGCGAAGGCCCTCGAAAGCTCGGTAATTGTCTTAACAAAGCGCTGCTTGCCGTTTTCCTGCTGCAGAATGTGTTCCTGACCAGCCGGCAGCAATGCAAGTTTCTGGGCCGGGGTTCCGCTGACCCAGGCACCCCAGTCGAAACCATGCAGCATATCGCAGGCAATATTATATTTTTCCAGCATGACGGCGATTGCTTTTTTGGTGTCAATACTGGGCGAGCCCTTACCGCCGCTCTGAGTATAGGTCGCCAGCGCATGTTTGAGCTGATCGGCAAGACCCAGATAATCAACGATAAGCCCACCCGGTTTATCGCGAAACACACGGTTCACTCGTGCAATTGCCTGCATAAGGCCATGGCCGCGCATGGGTTTATCGGCATACATGGTGTGCAGGCATGGCGCATCAAAGCCGGTCAGCCACATATCACGCACAATGACAATTCTGAACGGGTCTTTGCTGTCTTTGAAACGATTAGCCAGAGCCCGGCGGCGCAATTTATTACGTATATGCTTCTGCCATTCCGGGCCATCGTCAGCACTTCCGGTCATGACGATTTTAACGACGCAGGATCTCTTTCTTTCGGCCTCGACATCATCTTCCGCATCACCGGCCCAGTCCGGTCGCAATTTAATTATGGCAGCAAAAAGATCGACGCAGATACGGCGGCTCATGCAGACAATCATGGCTTTCCCGTCCATGGCTTCGAGCCGACGCTCAAAATGATCGACGATATCGCGGGCAATCAGAGCAATGCGCTTTGGATCACCAACCAGAGCTTCGAGTGCTGCCCACTTCGATTTAAGCTGCTGCTTTTTCTCGTCTTCTTCGCCTTCGGTGATCTCTTCGAACTCTTCGTCGATATGCGGCAGCTCGGCAGCGTTCAGTGAAAGCTTTGCAATACGGCTTTCATAATAGATCGGCACGGTCGCGCCATCGGCGACTGCGCGTTGAATATCATAGATACTTATGTAATCGCCAAATATCGCCCGGGTATTGGCATCGGTCTGCTCGATCGGCGTGCCGGTGAATCCGATAAAAGAAGCGTTGGGAAGGGCGTCGCGCATGTTGCGAGCCAGGCCGTCTATCAGGTCATACTGACTTCTGTGCGCTTCATCAGCAATAACAACGATATTCTGCCGATCCGAGAGCAGATTTACTCTGCTGCCGCGTTCTTCCGGCATGAATTTCTGAATCGTTGTAAAAATTACCCCGCCGCTGGCGACTTTTAATAAAGTTCTCAAATGCTCGACCGACTCGGCCTGCACCGGCATCTGATGCAATATTTCATGGCAGCGCTGAAACTGCCCGAACAGCTGGTCATCGAGGTCGTTTCGATCAGTCAGCACTACGATAGTAGGGTTCTGCATCGCAGGGTGTCTTACGATTCTGGCGGCATAGAACAGCATGGAAAAGCTTTTTCCTGAGCCCTGGGTATGCCAGACAACCCCGGCCCGCCGGTCGCCCTTTTTACCACTCTGCATCGGCCCGGCCCAGTAAGTGCCGGAATCCTCCCTGAAGGTGTTATCAATCATATTGCTGGCTCTGATCGTTTCCTGCACCGCCATGTTAACGGCATGAAACTGATGATACCCGGCAATGATCTTATTCAGCCGGTCACTGTCAGTATCTTCTTCGAAAACGATAAAATGCTGCAGCAGGTCCAGGAAACGCTGTTTTTCAAAGACTTCTCTGATCATCGTTTCAAGTTCGAGCGAAATTTGCTGCGCTTCGACATCTTCTCCGACCGACCGCCAGACTTTAAACCATTCCTGCGATGCAGACAGTGAACCGATACGTGCCTGCAGGCCATCAGAAACCACAAGCACTTCGTTATAATTCATCAATGCGCTGATCTGCGCCTTATAAGTCTGCAGCTGTTGATACGCAGACCAGATCGTAGCATTCTCGTCAGCGGCGTTCTTGAGTTCGATAACACCCAAAGGCAAGCCGTTCAGGAAAATAACTATGTCAGGTCGCCGGTTATGTTGCCCTTCGGCCACAGTAAACTGGTTCATTGCCAGCCAATCATTGGCATCAGGTTTATCGAAAGAGACAAGCCTGACGCGATCACCGGCAATACTGCCATCAGGTCGTTTATACTCGACTTCGACACCATTGCGCAGCATGCCGTGAAAGCGTCTGTTATTCTGCAGCAATGACGGACTGACCTGGTGGCAGACTTTACTGAAGGCATCTTCTCTCGCCGCCGCCGGAATCTGCTGATTCAGCCGTTCTATTGCATTCCGCAGCCGATCATAAAGAATGACGTCTTTGTAGGACTCTCTTTCGGCCCCCGGTTCGCCGGGAGCGCATTCCGGACCGTATGCTGTCGAATAACCAAGCTCTGAGAGCCAGGTCATCGCCGCCTGTTCAACTGTTGATTCGTTAAATGTCATTTGTTTGCCCGATAAGCTTGCATTAAATGGGTTGGCACAGTTGGAAAAGCCATTCGCAGGAGATTTTCTCTGACCAAAGGCCTTAAATAGTGCTGCCTGAGCGCTTCCATGTCGCGGCACAATAATTTGGCGAGACAACTCAAGGTTATATAGTGATCGGTGCAAAGGTTGAGAATGACTTTTTGCATTGTATCCCGAGGAATTCTCCTGTGTTTAATCGGCTCTGCTGCCATTTGCTCAAGACTAGCAAGAAGTTCAGGTTCCAGTGTATCCAGTGAATCTATGATTGGAGCATCCAGCTGATCGCTGAGCAGGCATCCTCTGGGATCTCGACGATTATTCACTGGTTTTTGAATTGTTTTTTGATGGAGATTCTCAATTTTCGAGACAAATTGCTCAGGTTTCACGTGAAAAGTCTCAATTTTCGAGACAAATTGCTCAGGTTTCGCGTGAAAAGTCTCAATTTTCGAGAAAAATTGCTCAGGTTTCACGACGAAATGTTCAGAGCTCGGGGCTAAATGTTCAGAGCTCCGGGCTAAATGTTCAGAGCTCTGATTCAAATGTTCAGAGCTCGGTCCAAACACTTCCTCCGGTTTGGGAAGCCCGGCACCATAAAGGCAATATACAGCGCCTCTACCGGCATTGTGAACTTCAAGAAAACTTTCACGCACGAGATTTTGTAGCAGCCTGGTTGCATCAAGCGGGTGCATACCGGTCATTTCCAGCAGTCGGGAATGCGTAACAACCTTTTCGGAGGCAGCAGCGGCCAGCGTGAGTCTGCCATTCTTATCAAGAGAGTCGAAGCGGACCCCGAATGTTTCGCGCAGACGGGAGATAATTCCCTCTGGAAGTAAGTCGATCATGCGTAGTTCAAGCAGAGTCTGGTTATAAGGTTCGGCCCGCTCATAAAGCGCAGGTGCTCGCCAATGCTGTTTCGCCCAGCCTCCGTAAATTTTAGGAAGACCCGAACCCGCTTGTTCTCCGACGCCAATTAATCGAAACATTTTATGAAGAGTTCGATTTCGGCAATCATGCTCTCCGCCATGGATTGCTACTTCAGGTGGAATTCTCATCAAACCGGGGTTGCGAAACCCAAACATATCAGGGCGTTTGACCACAAGAATCGAGGCTCGATCAGAATAATCAGCATGAACAAGAGTATTTGCCAGTGCTTCGCGCAATGCCACATGAACCGGAGTTTCGTCTTTGCGTTCGCCCTTTTCCAGAGCAAACGGCACCTTCAGATCTGCCGTCAATTTCATATAAACTCGGCGATAAAAATCATAGAGATTGCCTGACCATTTACCATCGAGTGTCAGCCGATCGACCCAGCGAAGTTCGGTTTTTGCCTCAGGCCGTTCCTGATAATCAAGCATGTAATTGGGAAGAGCCTCCTGGATTGAAGCCATGCAGCCAAACATCAGCAGACCGGCGAGCGTAAGACCACTTTCACCAGTTTCACGGTCTCTTCGCCAGCCCCCCAGTTGCCTTAGAAATTCTGTGTCCTCGCAGGTATTCCATTGGTGTTCCGGGTTACGATTTGCAAACAACTGGCGGTAGGCACGAAACGTATCCATGCAGATGTCATCAAAACCATATCCCGGCAAAAAACGGTCGTCGCGGCTATCTTCAATCTGTTCAGCCAGCATGCGTTTAACCTCTTCATCAGGAAGTTGCCGGTCACCATCGTTAAGTCTGCGATAGGTATGCCCCGAAAAAGGGTTCGAAGTTAAATGTACTGGTCGCAGATTGCGACGGGCACGCGGAATTTCAATAACAAGAAGAGTTTTACCATCGAAAGGAACTTCGCGCACATCGGCATCAGTCAGCAGATTGCAGCTGACTTTTTGGCGGTTATTCAGCTGATTGAAAAGTTCGCGACGCACGTTCTGCACATTTGGAACCCCTTCTATCGAAAATTGTCCATGCTTGTCACGGATTCCAAATATAACGACACCGCCGCTGGTATTCGCAAATGCGCTATAGGTCGGCCAGAAATCGTCAGGAACCTGCCCCTGTCCATACCTTCCTGCGGCAAGCTTGCACTCCAGGTCGACCGTCTCCCGGAGAAGCTCAAGATCTGCAATAGATTGAATCTGAATCATGCAAAATTCCTCGTCAGGTCAGTGTCATTCCTGGGCCTGGGCTTCCTGAATTTCTTTGAGCGTTTTACCGTTCTTTGTTTTCCATGCAGTGCGCCCATTGGCAGAACGACCCAGAACTACTCCGGCAGCGGTTGATGGTGAGTTGAACAGATAATCCTGAGTGAAGACGTAATCATCGCCAGCAGCTTTCAACACACCATTTTCAACTAAAACTGCCCGCAAAAGCTTTATGTAATGACCGCAAGACGGTGATTCAGCTTTCGAAGATCCGCTGTCTGACTTCACCACGAAACCATCTGAAGTTTCCTGGCCCTCGGCCTTTATGCCCTTTCCTGACAGATAAAGAGTTTTACCGCTTTGGGGCGAGCTTGCGGCTGCGGAAAACACACTCAGACCCAACAACGGACAGCACAGCAGAATCTCAGACAGGAAACCCTCGGCATCAGCAGCGTCAGCTTCTGACAGTGAAGGCAAAGTCGGAACATTGCCGTTATCGAGCAGGCATCGTTTTGCTTTGGTTGCAAGTTCGACCAGGCGTGATTCCAGAAACTGAACATGGGCCTTATTGAGATTTTCGTCTTTACTGGTAAAGGCGATGCAGCTGGTCCAGAAGTCTTTTTTGACAGCGTGCTGTTCAAGCCTGGGCTTTATCGGGTCACCTTCGCCGACATAAATACGCTGCAAACCAGACTCTTCGGCCGGGCCGATCAGAATATAAACACCAGTGCGCGAAACTTCACGGCGCTGCCGGGCTTCAGCCATCAGAGCCCTGGGAATAACGATCCCCGCGCCGCTCCAGTTCGATTTCTCGATAGTGCGCAGGCCATCAGGATCACCACCTGGCAGAAATATCTTGATTGAATACGGTCTTTTCATACGTCCGCCACCTCTTTCATGACCTCGGGCACGCTCAGCTCGCCGCTCAATAATTTCGGCAAAAGGGTGTCGCGCAAATTGGCAAGAGTGCGAGATTGTTCTTCATTCTGGTGAACCTTTTTAGTCCAAGCTGAAAGGCATTTCGCGGCAGCTTTTTGAATATGAATCGGAGGAAGTAGCACGGGTACTTTGCGGAGTTCAGATTGCCTTATCCCCTCGACAGTTGTCCCAGTTCCTCGATTAATAATGTCGGCCTGACATGAAGCAGATTCAAGCCAGTAGTAAAGAAATATAGATTCGCATAACAATGCGTTCGTGCGCAATGCAAAGAGGCGTTGGCTCAAACAATAGCGTGCTTGAAGCGCTAAATAATACACCTCGCCAAGTGGCGCTTCAGATGTGATCAAAATGTCGCCCACTGCCAGCTTATCTTTCATCCATCTTTCATATAGCTCTTCGCTCACGTAATTGAACATTTCCGGCCGTATCAATCTGCCTTTTTTTACATTTTTGGCAGAGATAGCGGGAATGCCTATTTCTGACCAGTCGCTACCCATCTTCTTTGGAGTTTTTCCCCTGTGGTCAATTATTAAAGATGTTGCGTCTCCAATAGTTCCTATTTTCCACCCCTTCGGGATAGGACCTAGCTCTGATTCCTGGAATTCGGAAGGAAACAGGGCGGCGGTGGCGGCATCCATGCCTGCAGGCTGTCGGCCGTCGAGCTTGGCCCTGACCGGGTCGAAATCGACAAACCAGCTCTTGAACAACGCCCGCGCCATCGCTTCAAGCGTCACATTCATTTTCCGGTTCAACTCGATCTTATCATCCAGCGCTCCAAGTATATGCGCAATAGCTTTCTGCTCTGCGAGAGGTGGAAAGGCGACTCGCAAACCGCGCTGTTGCGTGAGGCTAACGTAATCGAAAGTACAGTTGTTGCCGACCTGCGACCAGAGCTGGTCCATGAACGCTGCGCTGCGCATGAAGCAGTAAAGGTATCGCTGGTCGAGAACATCAGGGTTAGTGCTTCTCCAAATTGTCGTCCCTGGGTTGGTGACAAACACCTCGGGCGCATCGTTATCGGTAATTGCGATTCGCCCAACTGTCGCCCGATGCGTTAGAATGATGTCACCCCGGCGGCCAATTCCTTTTCGCACTCGTCGAAAACCTGCTTCGTTGATTCTGCCACAACTTTGAAAATCGACTCGCCCATCCCTGAGGTCAGGAGGGCGCAGAAATGCAATACCCGTCGCGACGAACTCATCTTGACGCGGGCGATTTTCGCCGTGGTTTCCGTCTTCAACGAATATGATCCTTCGTTCTGAAAGCTCGGACACCGTCGCCACCTCAAGACGGTCGCCGAAGATATCCGCCATTCGTTGCAGCGTCGCAATGTTGTAGCTAAGCGCCTCAGCCTCCATAGCCCAGCCCCCTCAGGTTGGCTCTGATTGTCTGTTCTAGCTTTGCAGATTCGGAGAACTGGGTGTTCAGTTCAGCGACGAGGCGGGCCATTTTTTCTTCGAAAGGTTCGTCGTCGGCTTCTACTTCTTCGGCACCGACGTAGCGGCCCGGTGTTAACACATAGCCGTGCCCGGCTATTTCCTCGGTTTTGGCTGATTTGCAGAAACCGGCGATATCTTCATATTTTCCGGCAGTTTTTTCACCACGCCAGGCCCGATATGTCGATACGATCTTCTTAATATCTTCTTCGGTAAGTTCTCGGTGAACACGGTCAACGAGAGTGCCAAGTTTGCGGGCATCGATGAATAAAGTTTCACGGGAATGACCGCGATGTTTTCCGTCGTTTTTACTTTTGGTCAGAAACCACAGGCAGACCGGAATCTGGGTGCTGTAAAACAGCTGGCCCGGCAGCGCGACCATGCAATCGACGAGATCGGCTTCGACAATTGCTTTCCTGATATCGCCTTCACCAGACTGATTTGATGACATGCTGCCGTTGGCCAGAACGAAGCCTGCCATACCGTCAGGGGCCAGGTGATGAATAAAATGCTGCACCCAGGCATAGTTGGCGTTGCCTTTCGGCGGCGTGCCGTATTTCCAGCGAACATCATCATCGACGCGGTGCCAGTCTGAATCATTGAAAGGCGGATTTGCCAGCACGAACTGCGCCTTGAGATCTTTATGCAGATCGCGCCTGAAAGTATCGGCGTGTTCCGGGCCAAAATCGGCTTCGATACCACGAATTGCCAGGTTCATGATCGCCAGGCGCCGGGTGGTAGAGTTGCTTTCCTGACCATAGATGCTGATATCGCCAATGCGACCACCGTGTTCGACGACGAACTTTTCCGACTGCACAAACATGCCGCCGGAACCACAGCAGGGGTCATATACCCTGCCTTTGTAAGGCCCGAGCATTTCTACGAGCAGTCTGACAATACATGATGGAGTATAGAACTGGCCGCCGTTCTTACCTTCGGCACTGGCAAACTGGGTAAGAAAATATTCATATACGCGGCCGAGCACGTCTTTTGCACGGTTCGCAGCATCACCGAGGCCGATAGTGCCAATAAGATCGATCAGCTCACCGAGCCGGTGTTTGTCGAGAGCAGGACGGGCATAATCTTTTGGCAGCACGCCTTTCAATCTCGGGTTATCGCGCTCAATGGCGACCATGGCGTCATCGACAGTCTTTCCGATAGTAGGCTGTTTGGCATTGGACTGCAGGTGTGACCAGCGGGCTTCTTTCGGCACCCAGAAAACATTTTCGGCGCGATATTCGTCGGCGTCTTCCGGGTCGGCACCAGCATAATCGCCTTCGCCGGCAAGCAGCTTCGCACGCATTTCCTCGAATGAGTCTGAGATATACTTCAAAAATATCAGACCGAGCACGACGTGCTTGTATTCAGCCGCATCCATATTGTTGCGCAGTTTGTCTGCAGCCAGCCAGAGCTTGGCCTCAAAACCTATATTTGCTGTAGATTCCCCGTTTGCTGGTTTTGCCTGTCTTTTTGCCATGACCATTCCTGTTCTGTGAGCACGAAGACACCCTCAGCATGGCATCTCCCGTGCCAACCCCGTGTACGATTTTTTATATCTGCATTGTATCAGCACGCCAGAAGGATGCGCAATTATTATTCTGCTGTTCATAGCCAGGAAGTTTTACGCGTGAACGCGCCAAACCGTGAATTGCTTATATTTAGCCGAGTTTTTCTGCGATGATCGACCACTGATCTTGGAACTCCTCGATTGCGTCAACTTTTATTGCGCAATGCAGGGAATCCGGCTTTTTTGGTCGGACTCCGCCGTGCGAGCTGAGCCAATGTGCGTGATGCCTGATGATGATATCGCGAACTTTTGACCATTCAAGAATGTAAAATTTATCCTGCCCATAGCTTTCACCGGCAATCACGAAGACGCAAATCAGCCCCGGAACTGTAAGAGGCTTCGGCTTTCCGATTATTTGCCTGTTACCGTCAAGATTCACTTCGGCAAACCTGTCTATGGAAAATTGCCAGGTTCCGGTGTTTGTCGTCTTCACCTGGATCGGACATGAGGAGCCACGTTTGTCAGTGGCGATTATATCAAAGTCCGGCACGTTACCAGAAAAGGTAGCAACGATAAAGCCGCGCCGAGCAAGCTCGCAAGCGACGAGATATTCCCCTATCTGTTTGGTCAGCTGGTTACCCCGACCGGTTGCCATATCATAACCTCTCTTAGTTATGAATAGTAACCGCTGAAGCATGACGTGTCAAATTAACGCGACCAGCAAAATAAGGAAACTTAAGTGAATTAAGCGTAGCTAACTCTTAAGTTCGCCTAATGAGGGGCGGGAGAGATACCAGGGGGCAATTCGGACCCAATGGCGGGCCGTTTAAATCGATCCTGGCAAATGTTTTGTAAGAAGCAACTCAAAATGCTACACTACTCAAAGATACTCTGGCACAGAGATAATTTCAGATGCGAAAAGTGCGTGAGAAGTTCATGCGTTAATTTCACGCAAAAAACAGAAAGAATAAGCAAAATAGGCTATGCCACGTTACCAATGGGCGTCTCTGAATAAGCAGCAAGTAGGTGCTTATACTGAATACTTCGTGAAAATGGAATTCACCATGTATGGGTTTCAGGTTTACGAAACCGAAGTTGATGATCGCGGTATCGATTTTATAGCAAGATACCAGCAAGGGCCATTTTTTGAAATTCAGGTTAAATCTCTACGATCACATGGTTACATTTTTATGGAAAAGACAAAATTTCGGATCTCCGAAAATTCTTATCTTGCCATCGGGTTATTGAATAATAACCAGATGCCGGAACTTTTTTTAATCCCGTCCCTAGTCTGGCAGAATCCGAATGGCGTTTTTGTAAGTCGAGATTACAAGGATCTGAAAAGTAAACCTGAATGGGGCGTAAACTTTTCGAAGAAAAATATGACAGCCATTAACGAATACGCATTCGATAAGATTATTGAGAAGATCATCAGGTAATAGAAAAGCTAGTATTCGACCATGGATTCCGACAATCTGAGTCCAGAAACATAATAATCCCCACCCGCAGCGGCAAGATTGAAATACATATCTGTAAGGAATTTGCATTTGTTGATGCCAGGATTTGATGTCTGTATAATTTCCAAACAGAACATCGGGAGAGGAAGAACTGCAGCAATGAAGCTTATAAACATTGAAAAAGACAACTGGTATGGCTGGCAGATGTTGCCAGGTTATACCGGTGAAAATTGCATTCCGTATTTTTCACCCATATTCGTTACAGATTTCAAAGCCCACAAAAGCGGGAAAGGGCTTTTCAGGATTGAATTTTTAAACGCGGCTTATGCAGAAGGCGTAAGCGATTTCTCTGTCGAAATGAGAGTGCTGAAGCGTGCAAAAGATTATCTGGTCGGTGAAATCGTTGAAGATCATGGCATCAGCCCGGCCAGATGTGCCATCATCAGTAGCATCGAAGCCGAATGGTTACGACGATTCTGCCCGGAACTGGCCGCCCGACACCCACAGTTGACCAACCAGGGTCTGAATTCAGAAAGCCTGCCCCGGCTTCTGAGTGAAGCCTTCCTGCATAATCTTTAATAAATAAATGGCATGGTATGATATTGCATATTCTGAGATTTTTCCCTTTGAGGTTTGTGAATGAGCCGACTTCTTAATATTGCAGGCTGGGGTGCGCAGGTATTCAACGGAGATACGAGTAAGGCAAAAAAGAGCAAATCAACAATTCTTGCCGAGTTGCGTTCAGCAATTTTCAGGCAGGAGTTGGAAAATGCTGTCCATATTTTGCGTGACACAGAGACATTCGCTGTTATATCGGCCCTGAAGGAACAGGTTCTAAAGATCAGACAAATCCCGGGTTTATCGGATCAAGAAAAGGGGGAGGCAAAAAGGGCTCTGATCGATGCAATAAAATCGCACGAGCTTCAAAGTAAGGACCTCAACATAATTTTTGAGGTCGCCTGGTCGCAGGGGGAGTCTGAACAAAGCAGTTTCGAAAGTTTTTGCTTTGGTTGTGCTGAAGGCAGGTTTACCGTCGACTCTGAAGGTGTCTGGTTTCAAAAAATCAGTAGTGATGGGTCTTACAGCTCACGCCAGAAGATTTGCACTCCTATAATTGTTGAGGGCAAAATTTCAACCAAACAAAATGACAATTGGGGGCTGGTATTAACCTGGTGGGATCCGGATGGGAAAAAACACACGTGGGCAATGCCTATGAATTATATGATTGATTCTGACAAAATCCTTGTTAAAACTTTACTTTCAGGTGGTGTTGTCTTCGACCATAATCGCAAGGTTCAGCCTTTGATAAAGACATACCTAAGTTATTACCCCTCATACAGACGCATTCTGAGTGTAAATACGCTTGGATGGCATGGTGAGAACTATGTTCTTCCAGAAGCCACAATTGGACCGGATGCAGGGAAGCTTATTTTTCAGGCAGATGATGGTAATGTCCTACCAGGCTACGAGCAGTCAGGGAGTCTTCAGGAGTGGAGAGAAAACGTTTCCAGTCTGGCTCTTGGCAATTCGATGGTCATGTTTTCAATCAGCAGTGCCTTTGCAGGCCCACTTCTTAACTCACTCAATATTGAAGGCGGCGGTTTTCATTTCGTGGGCGACAGTTCTCTTGGCAAATCTACCAGCTGTATGGCAGCAATCTCCGTGTGGGGAAGCCCTGAATTAAAGAGAAGCTGGAGGTCTACTGTTAATGGCTTGGAAGGAATTGCAGCTCAACACAATGATAATTTTCTTGTCCTTGATGAGATTAAGGAGAGCAGCCCGAAAGAAGTTGCAGGTGCTGCGTATATGCTTGCAAATGGGCATGGAAAAACCGTAATGAGCTCTACCCGTAGAGTATCAGCAGTTCGGCGATGGCGATTAATATATTTGTCGAACGGCGAGCTTTCGTTGGGAGATATGATTAAATCGTCGGGGCAACAGTTTTTTGCAGGGCAAGACGTCCGCCTGGCAGAGATCCCCGTTGATGCTGGTGTTGGATTTGGAGCTTTTGAGAACATTCATGAGTGTGCGGATTCAAAAACCTTCTCCGAAAAGCTGGTTTTGGTTTCGAAAAAATTCTACGGGACTGCAGGAATAGAGTTCATAAAGCAATTAACGGCAAAAATGAAGGACCCGGCATTTACAGAAACTTTGAGAACCAAGATAAATACCTTGGCCCAGAGATTGATCCCAAAGGAGGCAAGCTCCACTTCTCAATTAAATCGTGTCGCAAAGCGCTTTGCAGTTGTTGCGGTGGCAGGAGAACTTGCAACAGAAATGGGGTTAACCGGGTGGCAAGAGGGCGATGCAACTTCTTCAGTGACCAAACAGTTTAATTCATTCCTGAAAAATAAAGAGCCTGACATACCAAAAGAGCAGGAGATCATCGACTGCGCCAAAAAGTTTTTTCAGGATAATAAAGATAATTTCATACCAATAAAGGAAGCTGCAACTTCACAGAACAGACCGGTCATCGGCTACAAAGAGGTTGACAGACAAGGGAAGACCATATATTACCTTTCAACTGAGGTTTTTGCTGAAAGAATATGTCCAGAACAACCCCAAAAGCTATTGAAAGAGGTTTTAGTTCAAAGCGGGTTGATGATAAAGCCATCACAAGGATATGCAGCTAACAAAAGCATCCCGGGGCATGGCAGCCCCAAGCTTTATATTTTTTCAGGAAAAGTATTTTCAGACGAGGATTGATTGCCAAGACCCTTTGTTTGAAAGCGTCATCATTGAATGCTGAGCATCAAAATAAATTACGTTATTACCAAATTACGCTCATCTGCCATATCTTTTAAAAATATCGTCTTTGTCAAAATGTTGTTTTTACCGAAATTTTGAGCAAACCATATTTTTGTGTAAAGTAATTTCGTAATAACTCGCAAAAACCGATGGGAGCGATACTTCATCAAGAATTTTGCCGCAGGCATTAAATCTGGTCCGGTAATAAAGTAATTAAAAATGAAAATCAATGATCAACTTTATATCAAATTCTCCGTGTGCCTCTACAGCCTGGATAACGTGAACAGCCCCAAAACCTCCCGTATCGCCCGGAACGCTGGCGCATTGTAGAACCGCACCGCGGACAAGATGGTGTTCCGAAAGTTGTGGCTGTCGACTTTGGCGGAAATGTCGTGGCAAGGTGTGACCTGGGTGTCTGTGGTGAAGGTTTAGGCGGTAACTGCACTGTTAAACTAACTATTGAAGGCGGTATAGCAACTCCAAGCTCGCGTAAATCCTGTTCAGCCTGAGCTCTGGCTGCGATAGCATCTGAAAGAGCTTTGTCACATGCTGCTTTGGCAATCAGTGCATCAAGACGGCCCTTGGCATTTCTAAGAGTGCCCAACCCATTACGAATCGCGGATTCTAGCCGAGCCCTTTCTGTTGAAAAACGCCCACGCAGGGCCTGCTCATCAGCGACATCCTGTGCGTTTGGCGTAGGGTCATATCTGAATCGGAGCTCATGCTCACGCTTCCAACTCAGAAGTTTGTCGGTCATAACCGCTCCAAATCCAGGAATCTGCCGAACAGAATCTCGATTCACATCGGCTGCAGTTTCGATACCAAAGGATATTAGCGTTGCAGTCCTAGCTTGGCCGATGCCGGGAATGCTCGCACCACGTATCGAAAAACGATCAAGGTAAGCTTGTTTCTGGCGTGACTCCCGATTAGCCTTTAACAACTGAATTTCCTGGGCAAGGGCACCATCATGCCCTTTGTAGGCCGTGATAACAGCATCGAGATCGTTGCGTATTTTTACAACCTCGGTTAGAGCATTTCGCTGAATAAAAATATCCAACTCGCGCTGCAAGCACTCTTCGGCATTTTTGAAGGCTTGCTGAAACGGCCATGGTTCAACATTACGACAAGAGAAAATGACACACCCACCGAATGCCAATAAAAGCCACAAAGCCAATCCCATTGGGGCACTGATAAAACCCAAAAAAGCGCCACCCATCATTAATAAACCCCAAAAAGCCTGTCTTTCCATCCCGTTCTTAGCTTCGCAAAGTGCATTACTGGCACCACACGACGATGTCGACGAGGAAAGCAAATCTGTAACACTGGGAAAGTGAAATGCCAAAATCTCTTGGATTGCTTGGTCTGTCCCGCGCGCATCACTCGGAAAGCTCTGTTCAATAACCGTTTGGTCAGGAAACATGTCAAATCCGCTTTTGGCTGACAGCCTACACCAGACACAGCCCCCTGCATTACTTGGGTAATAGTGCGTTTTCACCTTACCACAATGACTCAACGTGCCTTCCAGAGAGGTCAGCGTGTGAATCCAATCCAGCGGAGTTGGACGCGCCTTCGGAGAAAGTCCGAATGCTTTCTCGAATGCATGGGAGATCACTTCCGGAAACATATCAAGTGTCATTGACCCGGGCGGTGGAATGGTTTGGGTTTCGGTTTGGCGAGTAAGTGAAAATGCAAACCGATTCTGGGCGATGGCATCGCCCATCGAAATATCTGGCCCGTTGTAACAACCTGCATATGGATGACGGCCCATGAATAGCAAATGAAAAATTGCGACTGCCAGCCCGAAATAATCGTGCTCTAAAGTTCGTTGAACTGATGCAAGATTTTTTCCATGAAGTTCGGGTGGGGTAAAGTCAGGAACACCGACAACGCATGGGAAAGATATACCGTTCAGGCTGAACTGGAAACTATCTGCATCAATTAAGGTGACGGTCGAATCCTGTGCCAAAAGCACGCCAGAATGGTTCAGGTCACCAATGATACAGTTGGTTTGGTGAACATTTCCAACGGCGCGTGCGACATTAAGAGCAGCATTGATAACAAATCGGTAATCAGCCTTCGGGAAAAAGCGCTGCCTGGATTTGGGACTGTATAGTTCATGCAGCGGGCGATAGCCAGACACAAGCTGCATGAGAAAACCAAGGAAATTGCCGTGACGGTCAGTCACCACGTCGCCGGGATAAGCAACAAGCTTTGTTTTGAAGACAAGGCCTTCCCCTACCATTGCTCGTATCTTGTCTTCGCGTTTGTTACGAAGGCTGGCATTGTATATTTTTACGGCCAGTCCAGAACGTCCCCTGATCGCGTAAACTTCGCCTTCGCCACCCTTTCCAATCAACTCACCGGTTGAAAACTGATCCTTTCCAATAACAATTTCCTGCACAGTTAACCCCTGGAAATTAGGATTAATGTCTTATCATCGTCGGTACGGCCACAAACCAATGGACCTGCAAGATATGTGGTCAGCTTTGCAGAAAGCTCGGCAAGACGTCCCTGGCCTGATGCAGATTCAATCGGACGCATCATCGGATCAAAAAATGGTTTATATGCAACCTGCTCCAAATTTGACAAGGCCAGATCACCCAACCCATCAGAGAACAGTGCGAAGGCGTTATGCTCATGATGGTGGCGAATAATATTTAAACGCGGTTCTGGGGCATCAGTAACAAAAAAAGTACTGGATGCATACTCCCCAACCTCTGGCCAGCAAAGCACTTCCCATTCTTTTCCTTTCCTCCCGACAATGGCGCTATCTCCTATCTGAAGAGTAACTGTTTCATCGGGGGACACAACGATTGCCGCCAATGTTGCAGCAAATTGCCTTGGAACTGTTCCTCGCCGTTTTGCTATTACGGAAATTCTCTCCCTCAGATCAGATATCCATTCCGACAGTTCCCCATTAGCAGGCAACTTAGGGTTTCTATGAAGCCACTCGCGGAATCGAACCAAAAGAAACCGACAAATAAGCCATGCACCAAATGCCCCGAACTTTGCGGTTCCAGCACCATCCGAAACAACAGCGAAAATGCAGCCATTGTCCAATTCTGAAACGACGTGGGCATCTTGCAGCCTGTCGCCGGTCAGTATGTGAGAAGTGCCGATTACGGACGCGGATGCCCAACGCCAAGCCATCTCGTCACCCTGCCACAGCCCAGCCATCCGGAGTCGTTGGGTTTTGGAGCGGAACCGCATCGCCGGGGTTGGACTGTGAAACCGCGCTAAGGGAGCTGGACAACCATTTGAACAGCTCTTTGAAGGCCAGGCCCTTCAGCTTGAGTGGCTGACGTGTTGCAATCTGTCCAAGAATGCGCATGTCCGCTTGCTCCACCCCAACAGCATAAAACATGAACTCTTTGCGTTCTTCGCCTTGGTGAACTAGCCGTTTTGCCTCATCCCAACTATCGGTCGGGGCGCCATCGGTAATTAGAAACACCCACGGTCGGTAGTATTTCACCCCATTCTCACGGTAACAATTTTTCCGCCGGCGAAGCATATCCAGTCCGGTCACAATTGCCTCGCCCATCGGTGTGGCATTATCCGCCACTAGGTTTTCAGGATAGAAACGATCTACTGTAGTAAAATCTGACCTGATTTCCACTGGTCCGAAAGTGACCATTGCCAGCTCCACACGCTTTGCTGCCATCGGATCATTCGAAAGTTCCTGCCGCAACATCATCAATCCAGCGTTCAGTTCTGAAATTGGGGTTCCACTCATTGAGTAAGATGTGTCAAGTAGAAGAACCACTGGGCAACGTTGTTCAGGGTTTTCAGCAAACTCTGCATCGCTAAAAGGCTGTTGGTCAAATTCACTCATATCTATTCCCCTTTATTATTTGTAGGCAAGGCTTCTATCCTCACAATGACCATGAAATCTCATTCCGGCGACATCGCTTTATCAATGCCACGCTTTATCAATATACGCCTACCGATTATAGACAAAAGCTTTTGCTGAAGCAACATACTCTTCTCATCCGACCTAAATGCATACAACCACATACGCTCATGGCTAAAAAAATAACGGGCTGGTGAGGACCCGTTATAATTCTGGCGTCAGTTATTCTTCAACAACTGAAGCCTTTTCGCGCTGATACTGTTCGCAGAATGGCGCGGCAGGGCAGTAGCTTTCACAGCGGATGCTTTTGCCTGGCCGGAATACAAGATGGTGCTTGTCTCCGACTGCTTTGCACGCTGCCTCTGCTTCGTCTTCTGATTCAAACAGTTTAACTGCGGTCTTGCGGCCTTCTTTCATGAGGGCGAAGACATTGGCAGTCTGCCAGCGTTCTTCTGCTGAGCATTCCGGTAACTTGTCCCGGGCGGCCTGGTGGAGTCGAATGCGTTCGTCGATATACTCTTCGCATCTTTCCTCGCTCCAGAGCGGGATTTCGATAGTTACCACGGGCTGAGTCGGGTAGTCTGTGCTGCGCTGGGCCTGGCTTTTACTCCAGTCGCGCAATATCACAACGATCTGCAGTTGGTTGACGGCATAACCGTTTTCTCTGAGCAGCGTTGCCAGAATATTCATCTGGGCAATCCACTCTGAGCGTGAGCCATTCTTAACGGAATAGCACGAGGTTACCTTGTAGTCGGTGAGTATGCCGGACACAGGGTCGAACCTGTCGAACTGGCCGGAGATATTCCAGCCCTGGCGTTCTATTGTGAGTCGGGTTTCTGTGTCAGCGACGAGCTCTGCTCTGTCGAGCACGACATGGATGGCTTGTCCCCAAAGGGACCACCACATGTCAACGGCCTCTAATTCAAGGTCTTTGAAGTGTTGACGTTCAAGTGCAACTTTGCGTGGCGGGCTGATAAGCCTGGTTACGCTGATGTCGCATGGACCGGAGGTATAGGGATCATTTCTGATCGCGTTAACGATAGATTCCGGAAGATTGAACTTGTTGGTGATCTGCATATTAAGCGGCCTCCTTGAGTTCGAGTTCTTTGCTGAAAGCACTGATGACGGTATCGAGATCCGAGTCTTTGATTTCTGCGGATTCTTTGATGGGCCGGTCAAGACCGATGAGATTGCCGATGACAGCTTTCATGTCATCAGGTGTCTGACCGAGTTTGGCAGAGAGATTGAACAGGAGTCTGATCTTCTGCACTCTCTTCTGAGCTTGTTCACCCTTGTTATCGGGTTTCTGAGGGGCCTTTTCTGCTTTGTCAGCTGATTCCGATTTCGGGGTGCTGCTGACGCGGGTTTTCTTGTGTTCGTCAAGATTGGTTACCTGCGAGGGTTTTGCAGGTTTCTGGGTATTTTCTTTTACCTGGTTCTTGGGCATTGCTGCCTCTGCGTCATCGTCTTCGTCGGAGACAACGCCAACCAGACTGGCGAGGGAATAGCGTCTGGCATAGGTAATGGCGCTACCAATAGCCTGAGGGCTGTCTTTTATGATGTTCATAGACAGCTGATCACTGATGAATTCGCCTGATGCGTGAACGAGCATGGTGGTCACTATCACGCGGTCTTCGATTACTGAAGTTCCCTGAATTACGGCGATCTGATTCTGGGAAAGGGCGGTGCGGCAAGCTTCCATGATACTGGCAAGCGTAGCGTATTTGCTTCTGAAGTGCGGGTTCTGGGCGTCGAATGACGCGGGTTTCATTTCTCCCTGGGCTTTAGCAAGGGCTTCTGAAAGTTTTCCGATTGTTTCACTTCGTTCCATATTATTTTCCTCCTGAAAGTAAGAAGGGGAGCAGCCTTTGATGGCCACTCCCCGCGTTACGGTAAGTTTCATGCAGCATGGGCGATATATTCCGCTGCTGCGTCTTCGAGCTGTTTACGGTCTTCTGGTATGAGACCGAGCTGTTCGTGTGTTTCAAAATCTGTAATTGCCTGGGCAACGCCGAACATGGTGTCATGCGGTTCCTTGTTGTAGGCGAGCATGAAAGGCTCTACAAGTTTGGCAGGCATGTGAGCCCGCTTAATAATTGCTTCGATGGCAAGCTGGGGATTGGCGATACGCTTTTCCTGCGACTGCCTGAGGTTGTTCACTGCAATGCTGAGCCTTTCGGGCACATGCTGCAGGACATGAGAAATCTGATTCCAGATATCTGCTTCTGGGCGGCCACTATGGCGGCGTCTGAGAAGAGTTGCACCTGCTACCGGGGCCGTAACTCCGTTTGAACAAATCAGCCTGACAAGACAAAGGCTAATACTGAGGCTGGCAAAGCCAACCCCTGAGTTCTGAATAAGAATTCCACCCCAAATAGTTCCAATGACTGAGCTGCCGTGGTTATCGATGGGGTCACCGATTCTGATTGAGTAAGAAACTGTCTTATCGGTGAAGTTTGCTCTGATCACTGGGATCTGAGATTCGCTCTGTTGAAGCGAATGCAATATCAGGCTGCTGAGCATAGCGTCTGATACGGGACTGTAGGTTGGGCTGACGAACGCTTTGAGGGTTCCGTCAGCATTGGCTTGTGTAAGGTCAGTCAGTCTGAGCTTGATCTGACCGGTGGCGCGGCTAAAGCGCCTGTTGAGTTCGTATGCTTTTTCGTCGTTGCTGGCATTTTCGAACCAGCGGTCGAAGCGGATGCCGAGAAGATTTGCGATCTGTCTGCGGCTCCAGGGTGTTAGGGCGTAGTTGCCTTCACTGGGAACAACGATGTTGAGATCGTCGTTCATTTTGAGGTCTGAGAGATTCGTGATTATATCGGGCCTGTCATGTGATTCCACGATGCCGATATGGTCTGCAAGGGTTTGCAGGGTCATAGGTCTGTTGTCTTTTAGAGTGTTAAACGTAAGTTCCATAAAAATATTCTCCTTGGAAATGGTTAAATAGCGCCATCTGGCGCAGTTGTGATTGGGTAGGCGTAAAAATGCCTGGGTGACGCGATATTTGCGTCTGGTAATTGGCACAGATCTGTGCCGGGAGTCACTGAACAGCCAGTGGCAAGCTTTTCGCACGTGCGCGAATTTTTACAGCTAAATTTTCTGCTGCGAGAAATTGTTCAATAGATCCATTTTCTGCTGAGTTTCAGTCTTCTGAGCGCGTTTCTGAGTTTGTCGGGACTTTCTCTTCACGTTTTTTGAGCCTGTCTACGGTGTCTACGAGAGCGGTTGCAATTGTGATGATGTCCTTGATCGTCTGAATCATGGTCATAAGCCTTTTTCTCCTTTGAAAAATAGGATTTGAAGCGATGAATTCGCTTCTAAAGGGCTTATAACGCAAAAAAAATATTTTTTTACACCTCAAAACCGTTACCAGAAAGCAATTTGCAAAATTTCAAGGCTACGATCCTTGTCTAATTCGCCCCGGCTGCCTATATACCAAATAGTATCTTCACAAATTGCATCAAAGGGGAATATATGGCCGAAAAAGTTAACAAGTCTGAGTTTAAAACCCTTGTCGAGCTGAGTTACATAATGCGATACGAACAACTTCCTCCTTTTAACGATGGTTTTGTGACATCAAAACCCAACGGCTCAGGAAAGAAGCGCCTTAAAATGGTTCAACAGAACCTTCGGGCCAACTTTAACGGTGGAGTCTCAGATATCTGCAAGATGGCTTCCAATGCTTTGGCGATGGGCATTCATGCGAAACAAATGGGCGATCAATTCGCAGGTCTGAAAATGATTCGAACCGTTCTTGAAGCCAAGGGCTGCGATGACAGATTTATCAGAAGGGTTATGAGCCTGGCCGGGAAATTTCCAAAACTTGTACTTTGCTGCTGCTGGCCAAGTTCTGAATTAATGAGTGACCATCTTTATGGCCTGTGGCTGACGGGTTGGGGCGAGTGCGAAACGAGCCCCGGCGAAGTAAAAGCCGCAACTTGCGCGGCGGCCAAAGCCTGATTTGACGAGGAAAAGAGTGCTTCGCATGCAAGAAATGTAAAATTATGAATATGAGTGTTGCAAACGTGTTTTTTTTGACCGGTTGAATATATGTTTTTGGGGTTGAGTGCTTACGCATACTGCTCGTAACTGAAAGAAAATTAGTTCCGGAGGCTCTTTATTGTGACCGGATTGCTTTCGTGAATAACTTCTGAAGGGTCTAACCGGGTTCCCGAACTTGTATCACCAAAATCACCAGTTATCACCAACGGGTTGGTGTGGCGTAAACCCTTTTCAGATAAGGGTTTTAAATACTATTCACCAATTTCACCAAAAAACAATATATATACGTATGACTGAACTTCATTCTGAATATTTACCCGGAATAGTTATGAGGATATATGTAATGTTTTTTTTGGTGATTTTGGTGAAAAGTCTGTAGATACTTGTATCAATGCTGCTTTCGGGTATTGTTTCATCCTGGTGTGGCCGTGGTGAATTGGTGAAAGCAAGCCCCCCTCAAAGAAGAAATTAATTATATGCCATATTCAGGCTCTTGCCGATCAAAACTCAAATTTTCTCAGGATAAAGCGCTCAGTGTGTTCAATAACTTCGCCAGGATACGGTTCACCGTTGAAATAGCAGTATTGGAGAGATTTTTTTAATAATTGTGCCTTTAGCCGGACGGGATCGGTGTCGTCTGTCGCATTATTGGTTGTAAAGCAGTATATTCGGTTGTCCTGAGAAAAAAATTCTCTCCGTTTCTTCAACTTCCCCTGGTTTCCCATTGGGGTGTGGGCAGGATTGACGAAGATCTGGGTTTCAGCAAAGATTTTATCGAATTTTTCCCGCAGCTCTTTTACATGAGACATTCTGAACGCAACCCGGTTTCCTTCGCTCTGATGATTCATTACTATGTTCTGTTCTCCGCATATAATCACGCGGCCGACCAGATTCTTCGCAATGAACTTGCGATTTTTATTCAGGTGTGCGAGGTAATCTTTTACGACTGCATTATCTGCTTCGATTTCTCTGGCCCGAGAAAAATATTGTCGCATATCGGTATCAATGGCCTTTTGACCGCATAGAAAGATTGCTTTATTCGATTTAATCTTGCTTTTGTCGGTATGGCGTATCTCTATCACTGATAAAGAGTAGTTGTTTGTAACTTTTTTGCACAATTTCTTTAACTCAGCTGGGGTCAAGATCGACCAGCCAGGAAAGATTGGAATGGTCAAGTAAAAATGGACATTTTTTCAAGCGGCCATTCTCGCTTTGTTGACTGAGGCGAACTCTATCGGTGCTTTATAAGCAAGGTAGGAATGCCCCCGGTTACAGTTATAGAACATATTTACGTATTCAAAAACATCGGAATATAACTCCTGGCGAGTCCTGTAGGTCGTCCTCAAGGTCCTTTCCTTCTTTAATGAGGCGAAAAAGCTTTCTGCGACCGCGTTGTCCCAGCAATTCC
>JANJUX010000035.1 GCA_024710355.1 Candidatus Rifleibacteriota bacterium | reverse complement strand
CCGTTAGTTTCGGTCAGGAAATTATACACCAAAACACCGGGCGATTTTGCGGCCAAATAAAAAAGGCCCCGGAAGCTTTTCCGGAGCCCTTCTTGTGTTTACTGAATCAATCCCATCGGTGATTGAGACCGAAGATCACACCAAAGTCATGTGAATAACCCCAGCCCTTCTGCAGCGCCATCGGGAAACCGACGCTGCCCTGCCACGAATCGTTGAACAGCTGGAAGCCAAGCACGAGGTCAACGTTGGTATCGCTGGGTCCATTATCCATTTCGTATGAGGTGCTGTTGATTTCGCCGACAATTGCGAAGTTGCGATTTACACGGTAGTCAGTGCCGGCTCTGAGAATGAACTTGCTCAGACTATCTTCTGAATCGTTCGCCAGAGCGAGGTTCAGGTGGCTGGCCCATTTTTCGCTCATACGGCCGGAATAGGCACCGCCGACTTCTACCCAGGCGCCGCGGGTTGCTTCTGCCGGGCCGACGCGAACACCATCGGTGCTCTTGCCGGTCATGGTTACCTGGGGCTGATGGTAGTTTCCACCGGGGAATTTACCTTCGGCATGCAGGGTTACTGCGTGATCGCCTTCGAAGTTTTTCCAGACCTGGTAACCAATCTTAACCGAGGGGTCGTGCAGACCCGAAAGGCTGACTTCGTTACTGCCGCCCGAGCGCGTGACTTCCCATGACTGGAAGGGCACGGTGACACCGGCAAACATCTTTTTGCCGGCCCAGCTCAAGTGTATCGGGGTAACCATTTCGGTACCTTCGATGATGTTCTTCTCGCCATTCAAATACTGGTATTTTTCGTATCTGAGGTGCAGACCGAAGTTCCAGGTCGAAATGTAGGGCAGAAAGGCTGATTCTACACCAAACAGGCCATGATAACCGTTAAAGTTGGTGAAATACGGCGTAAAATCGGTGGGTTTGAGTTCATCGGGAATGCGGTAACGCTCTTCGCGGTAAAGCTCGCGGGTACCAATTGCCACCGGCGCATTAGGCGCAGCCGACGGGCCTGGAACCGGGCCGCCCATGTAGGGTGATGCCGGGGGTTCCATCGGGCCGGGCATACCTACCGGAGGCGGCGGCGGCGTCATGCCGCCATAGACGGGAGGAGCTGCCGGGGGCGCATAGCCATCCATTGCCGACGGGGCCGAACTGTAGGGAGCGTAAGCACCCTGCGGCGGTGCAACGAGCGGCGGCGGATCAAATGACGGGTTGCTGACAGCCGGAGGAGCCTGGTTAAGACCCATCGGCGCTGCAGCACTCTGCCAAGGCTGTGATGACAGTGGTCTGGAATCAACCGTGGGGGCTGACATTTCGTATTCGCTGGGCTCTGCACCTGGAATTACGATAGTATTACCTACAATCAACTTATTCGGGTTGATTTTCGGATTGGCCCTGGCAATTTCGCGCCATTTCTGCGACGATCCGAGCAGACGTTTGGCGATCTTGCCGAGAGTGTCACCGCGCTGCACCGTGTAGCTGCCACCGGTCTGGCCGTAATAGCTGGCGTCGGCTTCGGCAGCGTCGGCCGAAACTGAAGTCGAGGGCATTTCGCCAACTTCTTCGTCAGCCACTTCGAAATCAGCCGGAATCGATTGCTGAACCGGTTGTCTGACAGTATTGGCTGCGGCAGCCATGCGTGCCGGAGGTGCATTGTTGAGTGCGGCAGCAGCATTGTTCATCGTTCTGGCGGCGGCAGGAGCCACAGCGGCGACGGCAGCCGGAGCCGCCATGTGGCTGTTGTCAGAGATGGTTACAAGCCTCTGGCCCACGACAATACGATTGCCGTTGTCGATGTTGTTGAGAACCATCAGGTCCTGCCAGCGATTCGGGTCGCCGTAGACTTTCATGGCAATTTTCGGCAGCGTGTCGCCGGCCTGAACCACGTAGTATGGGTCCTGAGCGGCAGCAATCTGCGCCGGAGCAGCTGCTTTCGCAGTCGCAACACGTGGCGCGGCGCTGTTCCTGGAAGCATTTGCCGGAGGCTCGACCGGTGGCCGGTAACTTGCCTGACCCAACGGGGCCGCCGCAACACGTGGCGGGGCCGACATCAACTGCTGCTGGGCCGACTGCCCGGCCGGGCCAACTTCTTCCCAGTCGCCCATGGCCGACTGAGCTCTTGTCATTGCAGGTGCTGCGAAGGCCAGCCCCATCGATATGATGGCTGCAAGGACAGGATCTTTGGCCCTGAATGAATTAAACCTTTTCATCTCTGACCTCCGGTCTATCCGATTTGGATGAATCATAGTTTCCAGTATTTCTTGAATTGCGCCTTGAGTAATTTTGCATAGCCGTACCAATCTGCGTATGAGATAAGTTCGTCTTTGTTCACCTTATCGACAGCAGATATGTTTTTATTGAGCAATAAACTAAAATGTTGTGAAGTCGCACGCGCCATAAGGTTGCCGGGCGTGCCACCCTCGAGCACCGAGATCAGTCGGCCGCCACAGATGCGCCGCGCCAGTTCCATGACCTGTCTGTAGATGTCGATCAAGCCGTTTTCGGTCACGCGCAGATGCGATGCCGGGTCGTCATTGAGCACATTGGTGCCGAAACCGACGATGAAAAACTCGGGCATATACTGCCAGAGAATTTTGTCGACCACTTCGTTGATGCAGACGCGGTATTCGCGGTCACCATAGCCTGAGGGAAACGGAACATTGAGATTGTGGCCGAGTGCGCCTTTCGCCCCGAGCTCTTCGTAATGGCCCGTGCCGGTCACGCCCGGGTATTCATGCAGGGAAACCGTCATCACGTCTTTGCGGGCGTAAAAGATTTCCTGGGTGCCGCTGCCGTGCTCGGCGTCAAGATCGATTATCACGACCCGTTTAAGGCCGTATTTTTTGGTCAGATAGTGAGCGCCGGCCGCCATCGGGTTAACCAGACTGCCAAAGCCTGAGCTGGCGATACCGGCATGGTGGCCCGGCATGGCGGTCAGACAGAAAGCATTCGCCGCCCGGCCTTCCATAACCATATCAACGGCGTCAAGCACGCCACCGGCGCCGAAGCGTGCGATTTCGAAAGATTCTTTGATGATCGGGGTATTTTCGTCGAGCTGTTCAAGCCCGCTGTAGCTTCTTTTATGCAGATCGTTGAGAAATTCGGGGTCGTGAATCTCGCGCAGACGCTTCATCGGGGCGATGTCGGCTTCTTTGGTGAAGCCTTCCCAAAGATTGTCTTTCTGCAACTGCGAAATGATTGACGTGAGACGACCCCCTTCCTGATTTTCAGTCAGGGGGTCGTGCTCGAGAAGCTTGGCGTTAAACATTACAACGCCATTTGCACGGGCTTCTTCCATTGTTTCAGGCAGACATGGCTGTCAGCAGCAGATCTCTGTCGGCCGACCCGTCAGAGAACTGGTCGACATTGACAAACACCCGCGCAGCCTTTTCCTTTTTCTTAGAATCAGAACTCTTGTTAGTCCAGGGCACAAATGAATTTTCGTAAGGTCTCATACTCGATACACCCTCCTTATTAAAATCCTGTTCAGGTTATCGACATTTCACCCCCCGCCATCAACCCTCAAATTTTCAAAATCAGAAAAGGGTCTGTTTCACAGGCGAGACAGCCCCCGATAGTTTCATGGAACCCTATAATCAGCCGCACCCAAAAGAACGGCCTGATTTACCTCATCGGCGAACCACGCGAAATCCAACTTCAATGTTCTTGTTATAAGGATTTAATAAAATAACTTTGTGGCAGCAAAAAAATTTCATGCCGCCAGGAAATTTTTTTTCCCTTTTTCGGTTTTCATTTGATTTACCAGTAGAAGCAGATTTGGCAGCCGGGTTTGTCATGCTTCTGATTTTTAAGTCGGGGGTAAATTGTGAAAACCTATTCGATACTTAATGATTTCGCCTTTCAATGGATATTCAACCAGCCTGGTCGTGAAAGAATACTGCGCAGCCTGCTGAATGCCATTCTTCATTTTGAAGGCAAAGACCGGATCGAAGAAATTCATTACCTGAACCCGTTCAACCTGGCACGCTTTGAAGATCGCAAGAAAAGTATCGTAGACATCAAAGTTCGCGATGAAAAGGGCAGCTGGTATGAAGTTGAAGCACAGGTATGCCAGCATTCGGGTTTTATCGAACGCACGGTCTTTTATCTGGCGGGGCTTTATTCTGATCAGGGCCGCAAAGGTCAGGACTTTGCCGAACTGAGGCCGGCAATCGGTATTTCATTGCTTGGTTTCAACCTTTTCAAAAGTTCATCAAGAGTTCAGGAAATTTTTGCATTGCGAAACGCAGATAATTCAATCGTTCTGAACGACACCCTGATGCTGCATTACATAGATTTGAAGCGCTACGGGCGCAAAAAAACATTTGAGCTGCAGACTCCGTTCGAGAAGTGGCTGCACCTGCTGAAATTTTCAAAGGCTTATGCTAGAATGGGTTTGAAGAGCACCGCGGTGTTTCCTGGCGAGGAGGAACTGGCCATGGCCCTGGAAGAACATGTAAAACTTAACGCTGATGCGGCGATGCGCCTGCGCATGGAAGACCGCGAACGTGATCGCATCGAGGAAATAATCAAACACAGCGCCGCAATCAAAGAAGGGCGCGCTATCGGCCGCGAAGAAGGCAGAGTCGAAGGCAGGCTTGAAGGAAAAAACGAAGAAAAGCTTGAAATTGCCAGAAATCTCAAGGCCGAAGGCATGCCCGCCACCCTGATTCAAAAAGTCACCGGCCTGAGCGATGCTGATTTAGACAAGCTTTAACCTGGCAAGTTTTTAAAGAAGCCACAGCTTCTACCTTGTCTGAGCCTGTCCGCAGTAAATTCAGACAAAAGGGACACTGAAGTAAACTGATCAGGTCCTGACCAGAGCAGGTAATCTGACGATTTTTTCGGTTTCGGCCCTCGCTGGCTGAACAGCAATTTTCAGCAGAAAAAACCCCGGCCTTGCGGCCGGGGTAAAATCTTTTCAGATCGGGGTTCTAAGTCTGTTCAGATCATTTTTTCACGCCAATTGAGAAGTGGCGCCAGCTGTCTTCTGATCTTGAGGCAAAGCCGTAGACTTCGCCGGTCGGGTCGATCATGCCGACATAGCCGCTTGCGCCCGCGATAGTGATTCTGCCGTTGGCAACGGTGTAAGAATGGGATTCCACAGGGTCAGGATTTGATTCTTCAGTAATTCTGACCTGCTGAGAATACTGGCTTCCGGTAGCGGAAACATTTGCACCCATTGAGTAAGACTGATAGGTGCCTTCATTGCCACCATTTACACCGGCTTCACGGAAATTGCCAGAGAAAGAGCTGCCGCCGACCTTGATGAAGATTGTATAAGCACAGTAACCATTAATGGTATCTTCAAAGCCAGCAGACATGATTACATTTCCGTCGGCAGAAACGTAAGCGGTACTATTCTGGTCGTTGTTAAAGATGATCTTTCCTTCTGCGCTCACAGAATAGGCCCCGCTAAAGCCATCCCCAAAATTACTGTCCGGATCAAAAATCGAGGTGGCTGTAAAGCCGTCCTGGCCGTCAAAGTTAATGGTATAAGCCATGGTTTTCGCTTTTGTCGGCACCAGATTGTTTGCGTCATCACTGTATTCAAGAGCCATATAGGTTCCGTTCAGGGTGGCGTTTGAAGCACCGATGGGCTTCTTTATCATGAAGGTAACCATCGGGTCTCCACTCTTTATATCATGAAGAACTGCATAGTTTCCTGAAGGCGCAACAGCACCACTAACGGTACTGTTTCCCACGTTACTGTTCCCGACAAGAGAACCATCAGTTTCAGTTACGCTGAAATTGTAAGGGGTTCCAACAGCATCTTCAGGATCAGAGACAACAACTGCATTTACGCTGCCATTCGAAACAGTGAGTTCAGAAATTCCAACCCAGCGGTTCTGAGCTGAAGCATTCACGTGAAAAGCTCTGTAAACGCCAGAAAATCTCTGAGAAGATGGAGGCGTGCTGGTCTGCAGGCGAACCATAGAACCGGCGCCCTGGGCGAAATTGTTTTTACCGACGAAGGCATAAACGCTGATCCAGTATTCGCTGCCGATTGAGAGTGCGTAATCGTTACCTTCTGAATCTTTGCCGGAGAGAGGAACTTCGAGAGTGGTGGTATTTTCGTTCTCGACGCGGAACTGAGCTCTGTTGTTATTGCCAAACACGTTGATTTCGTATGATGCAAAGCCGCTCAGAGTATTCTTCGGGTAGATCACAACCAGCTTGTTGTTGACGACGCTTACAATTACAGCATTGGTGGTCGGAGCAGCAATACCAGACGGCAGAGAGGGTACAGTCACTTCAAAAGCCTGAGTAGTATCATCAGTAAAAGTGACATACATGGTGTACTTTTGCCCGGCATGAGTCACGCTGCCCCACATTTCGCCGTTGAACGGATACATCGAGGTTTTGCTGCCATCCCAGAAATGCCAGGTGTCAGATGTAGAACTATCTTTGCCTAGCTGTATGCTGGCTGCAATCAGGCCGCCGGTAACGTAACCGCTCTTGATCTTGTAGGTCTTACCATCTTCGACGTTGGCCCACATCTGAGAACCGGTTCTGCCGCCAACATTGCCGAAGTCGATATGGAAATCGAACCAGCCAAGTTTGCGGCGGTTACCGGCGATTTTCCAGCTGCCGTCGCTCTGCTTTTTAACCATGACCGGGAATTCAGAAAAATTCGGAGCGAGGCTTGAAACCGAAAATTTGGAAGTTCCGTCAAAAACAAGACCATCATTAGCTGAATTCAAGGTTTCCTGTTTGCCGTTCTGGTTAAAAGTGAGGCTGACATCAACTCTATATTCAGTATCAGAAATTTTGGTCAGGGTCGGGGTGTGGCTCACAAGAGTCAGGCCGGTTTCATTGCCTGTGTCGGCAACATAATCAGCCTTGTTGAAACCTGAAGAAATGAAATCTTCAGCAATTACGTTGCCAAGAGCACTGCGCTCAGCAGAAGTAATGGTTCCAGCAATCTTCTTGACGGTATTTTCAACGTAGGTCTTTACTACAGCTTTGATATCACCAATCAGGTCAACCTTGGGGGCTGAAGTTACCACTTCAGTTTTCGCGGTAACAACTGTAGATTCTTTGGACAATTCAACTTTTGTAAGATCTGTGGCGCCAGAGATTGCAGTATGAATGGCCGTTGCCATAGTCTCAAGTTTGGCGACATCAGGAGCAAAATCTTCTATAGTTGCGCCCTTGTTAGTTTCAACCCAATCTTCGTAAGCCATTGCTTTTGCCGTTGAAGTCGCGTTAACCGCTGGTGGATTATCGACGAGTTCTTGATTGGTCTGGCCGGCAGCGACAGTAGCAGTCTGAATAGTCTTCAGAATAGCTTCTCCGGTTTCAGCAGAGCTACTGGCCACAATTTCGATAGCAATCTGAAGCTTGCCGGGAGTAAGTGAATCGACTACGGCGTTATCTTCGAGCACCAATTTTTTATTATCGGTAACTTTTGGCTTGACTGAAAAAATTCTGGTCGAGCCACCAATTCTGATTCTGGCTTTGAAATTTGCGGAACTGACGTTTGCGGCCCTCAGTGCCTCTTTGACGTCTGCCCGAAGTGAAGGAGAAAAAGTGTTACCACCACCGTCAACTTCAGCCGACAGTTTGATTGAGCCGGTCAATGGGCCCGAATAATCATTGTCATCGTCGTCGTCACCAAAAAGCGAACAGCCAACCATGGCGAGGGAAGAAAACACAAGCAAAAGAACGAGAAAACGGTTCAAGAATCTCACACAAAACCTCCTGAGTTTTTTCTATTTGCCAAACCTTAACACAGGAGGTGAAAAATCATTGTACGTAGAAGTACGTACAAATTCGCTTTTTTATAAAAAAAATTCGCTGGCGGGCAATGGCATTTTTTTATCTCACCGCGGCTTTTCTGTCTGATATAATCACAGAAAACGGAGGTTACCAGAGATGAAAAATGGCCTCAAAGTATGCAAAGTCTTGATTGTTTCTCTCGCCCTTATCTTTTCAGGCTTGAATTGCGTTCTCGCACAGTCTCTCGACGAGATTCTCGAAACTCAGCCTGAAACAGCGCAGCCGCCGGTCACAGCCCCGGTTGACCCGGCCCCCGAAACAGCCGCGACACAGCCCGAACCCTCGACTACTGCTGACTCTGTCGACGCCGTCAGGCAGAGAATTGTCGAACTGGCCGAAGCCAAAGTAGGAACAGTTCATAACACAGCCGGAGAGGACGGGCATAAGATCGGCTGGCAGAACCTCAAAGAGTTTTATGAGAGCGCTTACCAGCTGCAGGATCTCGCAACCCAGCGCCCGCACTGGCTGAAAGATATCAAAGCCATCGGCAAAAAGGTGAACGACTGGTGCGGTATTTTCTGCGTCTGGGCCTGGCAGAAGGCCGGTCTGCCGGTTCACTGGAACACCAGAGTGGTTGGCTGCAAATACCGTGGCCAGAAATCGCTGCTCGCGCCCGGCGATATCGTGATCATCAAAAAATCGGTCAACCCCTACAACCACCACTGCCTGGTCAAATCCGTTGACGGCAACCGGGTCGAGACCATTGACGGCAATCAGGGCCAGAACTCGATTCAGACAAAAACAAGAAAAATAGATGACATCGAAATCTTCTATTCAGTGGCCGAAGCGGCCGGCACTCAGGTAACAGCCAACCCGGCAGCTGGTAATGGTTCATCAGGAGTTGATGTTAATAACGCTGCCAGCAAGCCTCAAAGCAAACCCTCGACAACTCCAGCCACCGTTTCGCAAAATTCGACCGGAACAACCGGCACAAAACCGGCAAAGCCTGCAACCCCATCTAATAACTCCTCTGGCGGCAAACCAGCCGCAAAATCTGACACAACCATCTCTGAAGCTGAGATCAATCAACTTGTAAACCAGATTCTGATACTCATCAGAACCACGCTCGGGCAGTTTTTCTGACCCGTCAGAACAGGACCAGACAGCTTGTCAGCCCTTGAAACCCTCATCGGCAATCTGACCGCAGACGACCCGGCAATCAGACTGCATGCGGTCATGACGCTTTATGACCGCAAAAGCGACCCTGAACTGGCAGAGAAAATAACGGCAGCCGCCGCTGCCGAAACCGACCCCACCCTCAAACTTTATCTTAAATGGCTTTCTGATTCGGGGCAGACAAAGGTCGCCGCAACTGACCAGACGATTTCTGCCCTGCTCGACCAGGCAGAGATCGACTGGGTGAATCTTTTTTTCTCACTGCACCGTGTCGATAGGCATAACGCAGCTCAAATACTCCCGCTGCTGCGCAAGCTGGATCTGCAGAAGATTCCGGCAAGCCTGCAACCAATGCTGGTGCAGTTTTTTCAGAAGTTTGGCACCGTTGAAGATACGGAGCGACTTTCTGAATGGTGCGCGAATAAAAACCCGGTCATCCTGTCGCTGGCGATCGAAGGTTTGAGTCGTATTCAGCCAGACCGTCTGCGCCAGCTTCTTCTGCCACTCCTCAGCAATGAATCACCCGGGATCAGATCGAGAGCGATCCGCCTGCTCTACCGCTGGCACCCCGACGAAGCACCAAGGCATCTCGCTGCCATGCTCGCCTCTGACCAACAGGAAGAACGCCGCGCCGCGCTCGCCAATGCCTATTTTCTGCCTTTTGACCTGGTCAAACTCGACATTCTGCGCTTCATGATCCGCGAAGAGTCACCGCTTCTTCTGCTTCAGGCCGGCAATCTTCTCATCATCAATCCAGATCGCGAAGTGGCCATGGCGCTCGCTTCCATAGCAGTGACCACATCGTCCGAGAAAGCGCCGATCATCAGACAGACTCTCGCAAAACTGGCAGAGTTCATGGCGAAGACAGGCATGATAACGACTACGCCCGAAGAAGAGGCGACCGCTCTTATCAAAGCAGCGTCAGAGCGTCAGCGCAGTCGCGCCGGTCAGTCAGAAATACCCGATGCGCACATTGCTGAATTGAGAAAACTGGCAAGCGAGAACCCGGTCAAAGCGGGCGAACTGCTGAAAAGCTCTTTTAAAACCAGCCTTTCTGAGCCCTTAATGCTGGCCATGGTCGAGTTGCTGACCGAACTCGAACCCGGGTTTCTCAGACCTTATCTGCCTGAACTGCTGCGTTCCGGCATCCTGCCAACCCAGATAGCGGCTCTAACTGCCCTGGCACGCATTTCTCCCCTGCAGGCCGAAAAACTTCTCGAACAATATATTGCGTCGACCAGCAGTAAAAGGCGGCAGACAGGCATTCACGTTCTGTCGTGTATGGAAAAAGCTTTTTCACTGCCGATTCTGACCCGGGCATTCGCACGCGAAACCGACCCCGAAGTTCTTGCTTTTTTTGCAGACAGACTGCCTGCGTCACTCGACCGCGCCAACATTGTCGGCCTGATAAGAGAATCGGCCACAAACCACGAAAGTCATCATCTGCGGCAGCCGGTTCTTGATAAAATTTGCCGGCAGAACAACCTGAACCCCTCCGATATCGCACCGCAACAGTCACATGACCCGGATCTTACCCTTGAAAATGTAATGATCGCACGGGCCTGTCGGCCAGAGGTCACAAGCGAAACCACCACAACAGAAGCCGCACGGCCCGTCGCAACACCTGAAAGCGAAAACCAGTTCAGACAAACAAGCGTCATTGATAAAATCACACTGCTGCTACAGCCAGATGCAGCGCGAGGGTTTGCCATCAATACCATTAACAGCCTTCTGATCTCAGAAAAGAACCAGTTCGTCAGATTTCTGCTGGAGTCGCATCTCAGGCGCCATACATTCAGCGACTCAGAAAAGGCAACGCCCGCAGTCATTCTGCAGAAAAACTTCATTAAACCGCACCCCGACTGGCACGAAATTGCTGCCAGCCTGCTTGCAATGCCTGAGCGCACAGCCAGACTTGCGGCACCCATGTTCCAGAACCGAAACTGGCCTGCCTGGCGCAGCGAGATGCTTCCGGTCACACTTGACTTCATCGCCAGAACCGGTCAGGCAATGTTCACCTCCCGTGTCACCGCTCTGCTGAAAAACCCGAGTCCCGAAGTAAGATTCTCTGCAATATGCTGCCTCGAAAAAATCAACCCCGAAGAACTGCTCGACGCACTCCCGGAAATTGAAAACGATAAAACCCCCGAAATCAGGGCTTTTTTGGCCAGTTTTAGAGCCGCCGCCAGACAGCACTCAGGTGAATCTGACCCGATACAGACGTTTCTCTCTGGCCTGATGCGCCATTATCGCCGCCGAAAAACGACTGCGACAAAGAGCTTCGCTGCAGTTGTCGCCATTCTGGCTTTTCTGCTGCTGATGGTTCTGCCTCAACGCCAGCCTGAAACGGAAATATTGCCGGCTTCGACCTCAGGCCAGCCGTCCCGAAGCATGCAACGGTTCGCCGCGTTCAGACAACCGCTGTCACAGGGCCAGAAGCGCCTGATTTTTGGCAATGTCGAAAAAGTTCGCAGCGACAGCCTGCTTGTCTTAAGCCCGAATCTGAATAAAAGAATTCTGATCCGGTTCAAAAACCCGCCAGAAAAGAAAGAAAATGAGCATTTCAACGGTTGGGTCAAGATCGAAACTTCAGATGGTGAAACGATCGAGGCCTCACTGCTCGAAAACCCGCAACATAAAAATTAAGGAGTCTTATGGTCAGCAATCAAACAATTAAAACCAGCCAGAAACGTCAGTTTCCGGCAAGCTTCGGCCTCAAGCCGCTTCTGCTTGCCGGACTTCTGTTGTCGGGTACAATTGCCACACTGCCTGCCGTCGAGTTGAATGTTCCGAGACAGGGTGTCGTGCAGAACGTGCCGGTCGAAGCGCCATGGAACGGCTGCCTGCTGGTGCGCGAGGGCCCGGGCACGAACTGGCCGATTAAAGGTTACGTCACCAACGGTACCGCCATCAAAATAGAGGCGACCGACGGCGCCTGGTATCGCATCTCTTTGCCCAAAACCGGCTACGTTTACAGCACCTATGTTAAAATTACCGAGACCGAAACCCTCGACAGCTCAAATGAGCGCGCCCTGACCCTCGAAGAGATCGTCGAGAACTCGAATCCCTGGACCAGAGACAATAACCTCGAAGAGAGAAAGAAACTTCTCGACAATAATGACACTTCGCCGGCACCACAACTTCCAGTCGCACCGTAAGCTTACTGGTAAAAGAACCGGTTCGATTCTGCTGATCGTAACCGGAACTCTGATCTGCCTGTTCATGTTTGCCATCGGCTATGCCCGCTATCTCAGCCAGCAGAGCGCTATGGCCGACCGACTGAACCGACGGCAGAAGCTTGGCAGAATGGCAGAAGCAGTCGCGACTCTTGCCGCTCATAAACTGCAGTTCTCGTCACAGCTGCAGACAAGCCCGGCCCTGAAAGCAATCTTCGACTATCTGGCACAGCCGCTGTCAAAATTCAGTCAAAGCCGCGAATTCGAACTGCCACTGGTGGAAGACGCCACCGCGCATTTTTCTCTGCTGGTCGAGGGGCTCTGGCAGTCTGCCGGATTTGGCGATGAGCTGCAGGAAACAATAACCGTCGTCATCGCCCGCGATGATTTCTCGCCTTCGGGCCCGGCCAGAGATGCCTATCCTCTTGAAAAAACTGGGCATATAGGCCTTAAAATCAATCTGAAGCTGGTCAATGCCGATAAAATTGTAAGCTCCGCAGACTTCACCTATAGCTGCCCGGTCAGAGTCACGACTGTTCACGCTCCGGTGCTGTCAAAGTTCAATCTGTACATTGAAAATGCAGCCGTCTCCGGCAAAGAAAAGGAACACGCCTGGAACCAGGTCGGAGTCGACCAGTTCGGCAATTTTGCCGAAACCCGCAGCAGCGCGAGCCCGCTGGTTTTGAACAACGATGACAACCAGAACCTGCCGGTGCGCAGCGAATTTCGCAGCTTTGTCGAAGCACCGCGCGGTCTGGTGTATCTTGGCGGCAGCAGTCGCCTGTTTCTCAATCTTGCGCGCTCAGATGTCATGGCTCCCAACGCCGATTCTGGCGAAGGATTTCAGTTTTTCCGCAATCGTGGCTTCGATGGTTTTTACCCGGTTGCAGCCGCCAGCTCACCCGAGGCCGGCAGACTTCTCATTTCCTTCATGGACCAGGGCGTTTCTGACGACCCCGACAATCGCAATACTTCATTTTACAACCGCATTCTCTCAGGCCATTTCGGGCGGCAGCAGATCGAAGAGGGGCGAATGAACCTGGCTTCAATTTTTCGCCTCTTCGGCACCCAGGGAAAACCCTCGCCGACCCTGGTGCTCGGGCATGTCTACAGTGCCTTTCTGACGATTGCGAGACTGACAGGCGAAAGCGGAAGAAAAGTAAACCCGCCCATTCTGGACAACCTGTCTTACGCGCCCCCGATGCAGCCGGCACCCTATTATCTCAGCCTCATTGACGAGCCCGAATATGCTGATCTTAAGGCGGCCTTCAATCTCGACGGTTCGCCGGCATCATATCTTAAATATCTGACCAGCTATGCATCGCGCATCAGACACCGCCCATACAACCAGGGGCTTGCTTTTCTCCTGAACCAGGAAAACCCCGATGCGCCGCTGCTTTTTCCGACAGCCGACCCACTCAGCGGCTTTATCAGAAGCTCAGACCATGCCGGCGCACACCTGATTCCAGCTCCATTCTCTACAGTCTTTCCGGGAGTCGCCGATCTCAGCTCATTAACAAAGCTGCTTATGCCGGCAGTCGGTCAGACCAGGTTCTCATACAGCTTTCAAAACAACGAAGGGCAGAGCCCACTCGGTCTGCTGGCCGGCCAGAACCTCGTCAGCCGTGGCAGACTGGCCCAGCATGGCTGGGTAAAGTTCAGCCACGGTATTAAAATCGACCGTCCGCTCGAATACCTTTCGAACGCCGGCATAGTTGTCGAAAAAGGCGACCTCATCATCAACGCACCGGTCAGGCCGGTGCCCGGGCGTGAACAGAGCCTGCTGTATCTTGTCACGCTCGATGGTAACATCATCTTCGACAACTCACCCGAAGACACGCTGCAGGTCGCTTGTATCGCGCACTCTGACGACCCGAATCGCGGCCGGATTATCTTTCGCCGGCCGCCGGCAGCGATAAGGGGAGCCATGGCCATGAAAAAACTGGTAAGAAACGTGCCAGAAGCGGCCGAATTCAAAGGCACCAGATTGACTTATTTTGCCCCGCTTGCGGCCAGACCTGCCGGCGACACCGAAAGTTCGGGCGATACAGAACTGCTGTCTTTCAGTTTTTCACCCTTCCCTCAGGAGCTGCGATGATGAACAGACGCAAAGCTTTTTCATTCGCCGAGCTGATCATCGCAATTATGGTTCTGTCAGCCGGAATTCTACCGATTTTCTGGTTTTTTTCACGTACCAATATCGGCACAATCAAGACCCGCGACGAAATATTGGCCTGGCAGTATGCCTCAGAACTGCTCGATGTTGCGGTGGCACGTGGTTACGCCGCCAACCCGGCAACCGGCGAAAAGGGCATTGAAATCGACAGCATCAGCTGCGGTGACCTGACAACCAGTGTCGACAAGCGTTTCAGCCGCCGGCTTTTTGTTAAAGACCTTGCACCTGGCCACAACTCTGAATGGCCCTGCCGTTATAAAACCATCAGCGTCGAGGTGAGCTGGATAGTCGATACCCAGCCCCGCTCCATGCGCCTGACAGGACTCATTTATGCGCCCGAAAATTAAACGCGGATTCACCCTGGTCGAAGCCATGATTTCGGTTGCGCTTGCCGCAGCCCTGATTCTGGTCATCAGCCGCATGACGATCGGCGCCATGCAGATGTCACAAACCGGCGTCAGTCATCTGACGAATCTGCTCGCAGCCGATGTGGTAATGCAGCAGCTGCTTCAGGACCTCAAACAGGCCACCAGAATCATGTCTGACGATGCCGCCCTGAGCCGTGGAGAACTCGCTGTCGAGTGTGCTTCGGCCGTTGAGAATCAGTTTACCCCGCGTATTACTGAAATATCATATCGCCTGCCGGAAAATGGCCGGGGCCTGCTGCGAAAGGAAGGCGGCAAAGAGCGCCTGCTCTACTCAGACCGCGTCATCAGGCTTGAATTCACCAGAGTTGCCATTCCGCCGCAGAATGCCAGCGGCATTCTGGTAGACCTGAAGCTTTCATCACCCTCAGGTGCAGCCGAAGAACATGGTTTCCGCCGCTTCGTTCTCCCCGGCAGTCTTCCCGAAAATCGCCGTCTGGTAAGCAGCTATAACGGTCTCTAGCTCACCGGGAGGCGAGTTTATCTGAATTGCGGCGAAGGATTACCAGAGTCAGGTCATCTGCGAGTTCCTTCTGCACGTTTCCGGAAACCTCTGCAACGATGTTCTTTCGCATTTCAGCCGGCTCAAGACTGAGATAACGATTGCAGACTTCGGTAAGGCCCCTGGTGCCAAGAGGGCTTCCTGACGCGTCGGGCGATTCGATCATGACGTCGGTGTACATTACAAGGGTTTCGCCAGGTTCAATTTCCAGCCGGATTGCGGGAAACTCACTGCGAACGGCACCGAACCCGAGAGGCGGGCAGCCATTCATATTTATTGTCTTTTTACCGCCGGGCTGCAGCAGCAGGGGCCATGGATGAGCTGCATTCATGCAATCCAGACGGCCTGTCGCCGGATCGAGAATTGCCGCAAAAAAGGTCATACATTTCTTTCTTCTGAACTGTGAATAAAGCAATTCGTTCAGGCAGATGAACATTTCTTTCAGGTCAAGGTTTTCATGCTTCGAAAATTCGATAACGATAGCTTTAGCCATGGCCGTAACCAGAGCCGAACTGACCCCGTGCCCGGTAACATCACCGATAGCCAGCAGCCACCTGTTGCCGGACGCCGGCAGAATATCGCAGTAGTCACCACCCAGATCCGCTGCCGGAATATAAACAAGGTCGGTGCTATAGCCATCGATGGCCGGAGCGATCTCTGGAATCAGCAGATTCTGAATTTTTTTGGCATAAAGAACGTCGGCCAGAATTTCGCTCGTGGCATTGAAAGTCTCTGAAAGTCGGCCGATTTCATCATCCTGATGAATCGGCACTCTGTGGCTGGTATCACGGCGGCGCAGCGCCTGAACCCCCGTCATAAGCCCGGCCAGTGGCGTAATAATCGTGTGTGAGAACAGCACCCCAATAAGAACCGCAAGAACCAGGGCAAACATAACGCCGTAGAAAAGGTCTGAGCGAATGGCGGCAATCTGTCTATCGATCTCGCTGACCGGGTAAAGACAAAGAAGAACCGTGCGCGGCAGTTTTTTGCCAGGTGTTCCGGCAACCAGCCAGCTCTGATTCTGCCAGACCATTTCGCTGCTGTGTGGGCTGCGGGAATCTCGTATCGAAGCGGTCAGACTGGCCAGCTTTTCTTTTTCTGCCGGCTCCTCACCGATAAACTTTCGCTGCGGAATGGACCATGCAACCAGACGCATTGCCCCATGCCCCATTGTTAATCTTTGCCGGGTCAGGGCGGCGAGATATTGCTTGATTGAATCATGAACATCCTGATCGGAAATGATAAAAGCAGCCTTTGGCTCTGATTCCGTAAAGACATCCCAGAAAAAGAAAAGGTCGAAACCGCCAAAACTAACCCGGTGCAGCTCATCCGGGCTCTCAAAAACTCTTGCCCAGCCGCCAAAAGGGCTTTCGAGAAATTCCTGAATGAGAACTTCAGGGGCCTGAAGTTTTGGCTCAGGTAATTGCGCGAGACGATGTCCAAGAAATTTACTGATGCCAAGACGGGCTATGGCCTTGCAGATAATGGCCAGTTTTTCAGAAACATCCGGGTCCTGAGTTGTGAGAAGAACATTGGCTTCGAGGTCTCTTACCTCTATCCACTTCTGCCGTCTATGCTCTTCAATGGCCTCGAAATGTTTCTGCAGCTGCCCGGGATCGGCAAGCATCTGCGGCATTTTTTTATAAGAGCGGAACTGCTCGAGAAGCCGCCGTTTTTCTTTTTCAAAGCCGTTTTCGATCTCGCTGATCTGTTTGTGGCTGGCGTTGAATGACTCCTGATACAGAAATTCGCGATACTCGGTAAGGTATTTCCAGCCCATAAAAACCAGCCCCGACAAGGGTAGAGCCACCGCATAAATCAGCAATCCAACAAGTTTTGAACGCACAGAAGCGGTGCGGAATCTGGCCGCAAAATCCATCTGTTTTATCGCTGTCATCCATACCAGCGCTAAAAAGAAAACCAGCAGATTCAGACGCCAGAGTTCGGCCAGATAAATCTGGTTTTCCATGATATTGCCCAGAAACCAGATAAACAGGAGAGGCACCGCAAGCAGAAAAATTACTCCGGCTTTCTGAAAAGAATTCGCAGTTGACTCAGACAGCATGTGGTTCTTCTCCTGTGGCTGGTTTAAGACGCCGCAGAACCAGCATTGTCAGGTCATCCTGCTGGATTCCGTTACCCATGAAGGTTTTCCAGTTTTTTTCCATCTGCAGAATTATCTCTTCCGGGGTTCGCCCGGCCATTTTCTCGAGCTCAGCAAACATGGCACTGTGGCCGAACATTTCACCTGCCGGGTTTACCACTTCTACGAGAGCATCGGTGTAAGTAAAAAAGAGATCGCCCGGCTCAAGAAGCATGCGAAGAGTTCTGCTGCTGCCCCGACTTTCTTTTATTCCGAGCGGAATTCCTATAAGCTTGATTTCCTCGACTCCGCCACTGGCGCGAAGAATCAGGGGCCAGTTGTGACCTGCATTTATCAGCTCAAGCGAATTGTCTTCGGTGTTCAGCATTGAAAAAAGCATTGTCATCATTTTTGAGCGACGCAGAACCTTTAACAGCAACGAAGAAATACTGCCGGGAAGCTCGGCAAAAGCACAGTCTTCACGGCAGGCCTTGAAAACCGCAGCCTTCACCATGGCCATGCACAGGGCTGCCGGGGTTCCGTGACCACTTACATCGCCAATCAGAAACAGGAATTTTGTATCAGAAACCCTGATATGGTCACAGTAGTCGCCCCCGAGGTCAGTAGCAGCAAGGTTGAATACGGCTGTCTCATAACCGGGAATCTGCAGTCGGGTCTGGGGGAATAATGCCTCCTGGACCGTTCTGGCAAGCTGCATCTCCTTGAGGTCATCGACCATTCTGTTGAATACAAGCCCAAGTTCACCGAATTCATCGCCGGTATCGATACTGACATGGGCATCAACTGCACGCTGCTGCAACCTTATCAGACCGCGATCAAGCTCTTTAACAGGCTTGACGAATGAATCGGTGAGCATTTTAACGATAAGCGCGGCCACGACAAAAATCGCCAGCAGAATCAGTGCGAGAAACAGCTGCAGTCGGCGAATCTGACTTGCAACCGGTTCAGAGTCTACCAGAATCATAAGGCTGAAGGGCGACAGAATCGAACCCGGGTAGGCAAAACAGAGCAGACGCTGCGGCCCGTTCTGAATATCGCGCATTTCCGGCAAGCCGGTTAAAATCGCCGAACGCATGACCTTTTCGCCTGCAAGGCGCAATGAAAAATCGGTATCTACCCATTGCCGGCGCCGCTGATCGTATACCTTCATGGTATCGCCCTGCAGACCTGCGGCCGTGACCACCTGCTGCAGGTATTTTTCGCGGGCCAGGTTCTTTGAATGAAAAACGTTCAGCAGCGCAGCCGGATGCCCGGGAACATCGATTTTTGCCCAGTACCAGAAAAGCTCGTTTGAGCCAAATTTATAGGAATGCACCCGATCGGGCCATTTAGAAATGTTTACAAAGCCAAAGTCAGGGCTGGAAAAAATATCGTTAAAAACCTGATCCGGAGGGCGCCTGATGGCAATCCCCTCCTGCCGGCTTCTTTCGGCAAGAGCCGTCTGAATCTGATAACGCCCATAGGCATCCTGTGATTTTTCGAGGCCGAAGAACCAGCCGCCGGTTTCAACCAGACTGATTCTCTCGCCGTCGAGCGAACGCAATTCGATACGCACGGCCTGCCCGGTGGCAAGCAGGCGGCGACATTCGCCAGAGAACCAATCAAGATAAGGCTCTGCAATAATTCTTTGCTGCAATTTTCTGCATGCATCGGCAAAAGATGTCTCCGCGTGACTGAAATT
The DNA here is from genome assembly GCA_024710355.1 of Candidatus Rifleibacteriota bacterium. GTDB lineage: Bacteria > Muiribacteriota > Ozemobacteria > Ozemobacterales > Ozemobacteraceae > Rifleibacterium. The sequence continues at coordinate 66,011 of JANJUX010000035.1, read as the reverse complement.
GTCTTCAATCTGAGCCATCTTGCCGCTCAATTCATTTTTCAACCTGGTCAACAGAACCTTTTCATAGGTATCGCCTGCGACAATGCCAACCAGAATCAGACTGCCGGCCGGAAAAACAATGGCGACCAGAAGAATCGCCCGCAACTTGCTGCCAATATTGAGACCGATATGTGCCGGGTCGATGCGCGGGTGCAACAATGCAATCAAAAGCAGTGCCACAACTGCTGCAAAAATAAAGTTAAGCAGACCCGCTGCGGTGCGATTCTGGTTGATTCGCAACGGCAGCGACCCGGCAAGCTGGCCGTTCCTCGTGTTCAACAAGGCCCAGACCCTGCCTTTTTCGGTTATGGCAACATCGCCGCTGTTCTGCAGCCGGTTTCTGAAAAATTCAAGATTTACGAGGCTGCTGGCCGGAAAAGCCGCCTGACCACCCATGTGATTCCAGAACGCAAAATGAAATGATTCCCGGGCAATTGCAGCATCAGGGCCGCGATACAGGCGTTGCAGAATTTCGGGAGTATCGGTCAGCTGCGGGGCGATTATTATTGTTCCCGACTTGCTTTCGGGTCGAACCCTCTGCCAGAAGAAGAAACCTTCCTTTTTAAGTTTTTTTAAGCTGATGGCCTGTCCTTCGGCCTTTTTCAGCAAACCGGCATTGGCTTCAGAGCCAAGCAGCGCCTGTATTCTTTTCTGCTGCCGGATTTCGTCGCCCGGCTGGAAAGCGGCTGTTTCTGCAAGAATATCCCAGATTTTGCCCACCACAAAGCGGTTATTGGGGGCCTGGCCGGGGACTGGAAGATATTCGCCCTTCTCGTCAAAAAAATAGACTGCCAGTTCTTTGCCGCACAGCTTCTGCGAGCGCATCACCAGTTCAGCAAGCCGCCCGTTGCCAGCGGCTCCAGTTCTTCTGAATTCGGCTGCAATCGCGGAAAAGGTCGAAAAATAAAAGTTTTCTGTTTCGCCGGCGTCGGCGATCTGTATCAGCTTTTCACGAAGCGCTGTGGCGATATCCTCTATTTTGCGGGTTTCACGGTGCTCGATCAGGTGCGAGACAATCAGATAGCCTGAAAGAACCGGAATAAAACCAAAAATAAAGACAACCAGAAATTTTGCAAAAAAAGATTTCATGCAATTTGCAGGATAAAACGGCGTCTCAGCATATAACCAGACTAAAACAGCCCATAGTGTTTGTCAAAGAATTGACTGAAACGGTCATCCAAATATATAGTTTTTTCATGGCACTCAACAAATTCAACAGTTTGAAGCATGGCAAGCTCTTCATCGTTCGCCCCAGCGGGTATCTCAGTGACGAAACCGGCGGCCTGCTCTACAACCAGTTGCTGGCTGCTGTAAAAGAAGGTTATGCCTGTTTTCTCGTCGATCTTACCGAGGTAACCGTCATAAACAGCCCCGGGGTCACCCGGCTTCTCGAAATCGCAGAAGACCTCACTGCCGTTCACCACAGCGAACTCTCGCTTTGCGGCGTTTCAGAACTCTACCGGGAAATCTTTCAGGTTACCGGTCTGGCTTCACTTGCCACAATTTATGACAGCGAGCAGGAAGCCCTGACCGCGCTCGGCTGAAGACCGGCATTGCCCGCCTCGGCAACAGCAACAAGGCGGGCAATTTATGGTCATCGACAGGCTCTGGTATCTTTCATCGGCCCTTCCTTGCTGAGCAGTTCGCTTAGAACCTTGTCTGCAAGAACCTCTTTGATATCCATGTCTTTGCCATCAACCTGCACCCGGTTGCTTACCAGCCTGATACCGTGACTGTAATCGGCGTAGGTGTTCTCATGACTCCAGCCGTAACCCTGAATCGGCTTGCCATTGTTGCGAGCATCATGCCACCCGTAAATAACCACGTTTTTGGGGCGACTGTTAAGATAGTTGCTGATAACGACATCTTTTTTGTGGCCGGCGACCAGCACGCCATCAGTGTGGCCGCGCTGCCGGCACTGACTCTCGACCAGCCGCTGATGCTCGGAATAAAATTCATTTTTCATCATCCGTGACTGCCAGTTCGGATATTTGCCCCCTGACATCGGCTGCGGCAGCAGTTTTGTCCGGGCCTGAAGATAAATATCATCAACCATTTTCGTTGTGGGAAGTATGCAGCCAAAGTGCTCGGCAATTTTCTGGGCGGTCAGCGGGCTCATTGGCATTCTGACGTAATCCTGGTCATTGCCGACTGCAAGGTAATCGGGCATGACCCGGTATTTTATCGTCGCCACCCGGCCGTCGCTGAGCTTTTTGGTAACTTCAACGGTCTGCAGTTTCTTTAAAAATGCTGGCATGTTGCCGGCAAGAATCGCTCTCAGAGTCGCTTCTTCGCGCTGAGCCGGTGTCATTTTTTCCGTCTGGCGCATGAATTCGCTGCCACTGAGAGCCTGAGACCCTGCAGCCGGTTCAGGAGCTTTAATTTCTGCACCGGTCTGAGCATTGCCGGCATCTGTATCCGTGGCAACATCTGCTTCAGAGCCAGAATCGGTTCCTTCCACAGCGGGCTTCGGCAGGGGACCCTGAGCAACACCACCGGTTGGCGCAGTTTTCTGCCGGAATTCATCCATGTTTATTTCTTTGACTCTGAAGGCCAGGTGTTCGAAAACCTTTTTCAGAAATGCCAGCAGCCGGTCAAAAACCGGCAGGCCACCAGTCGAAACGGGAATCATCGCAACAAAACTCTGTACCAGCCCCGCCACCTTTTCGGCATCTGAGAGCTGCTGGATTACGGGCCTGTCATCAGGCTGCGAATTGTCGATAACCTCCTCAAGGCTTTGGGCCAAAAGGCAGCTCCCGGTAAAAAACAAAGCCAGCACAAGAAAAAAACGCACACGAAATAACATACAACCTCCATACCTGTTCAGAACTTTGCAATTGCTTTGGTCAGGTGGCTCATCTATCAAGCTTCACCTCAGATTCAGGGCCGCTTTGTTTATCTGTTTAAACCGCCCGAAATCTTCAGAGAAATCCTAGCACACCACCAGCCAAATAAAAACCCCCGACAATCAATTTGTCAGGGGTTTATTGCAAACTCAATTCACCTTTACTGCCTTTGCCCGGAAAGGTTTACCGCTGCCTGGTAAGCCTCGTAGGCCTCGCGATATTGCTGCAGACGGGCCTTCTTTTCGTCAGAAGAGGCGGTTGGCGAGGTTACCGTGTCGGTATATTCGCGGTAAGCCTTCTCGTAGGTCGCACGCGCTGCCATAACCGAGGGGCTGGCAGCAGATGCCGCAGTGCCAACCGCTTCTTTCGCTTCAGACGGAGTGTTATCAGAGACCGAACCAGCTGGAGTCGGGTCTTCAATCTTTACCAGAGCCGCTTCGAGTTCGGCTTCTTCTTTTTTATCTTCGGCTTCAGAAATGCCGCTGGCGGCATAAGCTTCGTAGCCTTTCTTGAGAGTTTTGCGGCCGATCCAGCGGCCAATGCCGCGGCCGATGGCCTTACCGAGCTTGCTGCCAAGATAAGCCGCTGAAACCGTGCCGAGCAGCGGAATGGCAAACGGCGTTGCGCCGGCCAGCAGCGCGATGCCTGCTGCAGCGCCAAGACTGCCGCCAACGAGATCACCAAAAACTGCGCCGATCGATTCGGCACTCAAAGAAGCTTTATTAACCGATTTTATGGCATCGACCACTGCACCCAGGTCGACTTTGCGGCCATGATGCAGTTTCCATTGTGCGAGAAGCTCACCCACCGCCTTACCAAATGTTTTTGCGGCAATATCACCAATTCGATAGCCAATCATTGCACCCATACCGGCAGCCACCGGGCCACCAATGGTGGTGCCGATGACAAAACCTATGCCGGCGCCAAGAGCGCCGACGGCTTTTCCGGTCACGAAGCCGGCAACTTTACCGGCGGCTTTGGTTATCCACCAGTCGCGCTGCTGCACCTGCTCGACCTTTTCCTGAGTTTTCAGTTTAAGCTTGTCGAACAGCGACAGCTCCGCCGCATCGACAAACGGTGCCAGCAGCAGGCAGAGAACGAGAAGCAGACTCATATTCGCATAGCGTCTTTGTGCTAACAGCATACAAAGCTCCAGTAAAAGCTTCAGATTTCTCTCAAGTATAAGAAAACAACCCATACCCCGCAATGTACACCAGCAAATTTTGTAAATGGTGTTATTTCTGTATCAGTATTTTCTGCGGGCGAGCAGGCGGTCGAGCTGGTTAGCGAAAGCCTGACATTCTTTTTTGCCGTAAGGGGCCGGGCCACCGGTAGTGGCGCCGGATTTGCGCAGGGTATCCATAAAGTCGCGCACGAAGAGGCGCTCTTTGATATTTTCTTCCGAGTAGAGCTGTCCGCGCGGATCAATCGCGAGGCCGCCACGGGCCACAACTTCGGCCGCCAGCGGAATATCGGCGGTAACGATAAGATCACCCGGCTCTGTCAATTCGACAATTCTCGCATCGGCAACATCAAAACCCTGCTCGATCATCTCGAAACTGATAAATTCAGATTCCGGCACCCGCAGCAATTTGTTGGCCACCAGAATCGCCGGCACTCTTACCCGTTCAGCCGCCCTGAAAATAATGTCGCGGGCCGCTCCCGGCAACGCATCGGCATCAACAAGAATTTTCACTTGTACCCCGTCAGCTTAAAAACTCGATTTTTTTGCAGTAGTTACGAATCAGGCCAGCTGCCTCGCTTGCGAAACTGCAATAGTCGTCTGGCAAAAGCTTTTCAATACAGGCGGTTGCCTTTGTTGTCGTAGAGGATGAAAGCGGGCATGTCTTTGACTTTGATGCGGTGAATCGCTTCCATGCCGTATTCCGGGAAATCGAGCACTTCTGACGAGAGAATGTTCTCTTTGGCGATCAGAGCGGCCGCCCCGCCAATGGTGCCGAGATAGAAACCACCGTATTTTTCGCAGGCTTTAACGACACTTTCGGCGCGATTACCCTTTGCCAGGGTTACCATCGAGGCGCCACGGCTCATGAAGAAATCCATGTATTCGTCCATGCGCTGGGCAGTAGTCGGGCCGAAACTGCCAATTACATGACCAGTCGGAGTCTTGGCCGGGCCGGCATAATAGACGGGGTGGTTTTTGAAATAATCCGGCAGCGGCTGACCGGCATTGACCATATCAAAAAGCCTGGCATGCGCCATGTCGCGGCCAACTATCAGCGTGCCGTTGAGCAGCACCAGCGAACCGGCCGCATGCTTCGACAGCTGCAGCAGAATCTCGGGCATGGGGCGATCGAGATCGATGCTGGCGGCTTTCAAACTGCCAGTCTGGCATTTTTCCAGCAGGCGCGAAGGATTGCGGTCGAGCTCTTCAAGAAAAACGCCATCGGCAGTAATTTTTGCAGCCATATTGCGGTGTGCACTGCATGACACGCCAACCGATACCGGGCACGAACCGGCATGCCGCGGCAAACGCACGACGCGGGCTTCGATGGCCAGGTGTGAACCGCCAAACTGGGCGCCCCACCCCGTTTCGGCTGCGATCTGCATGACTTTCGTTTCCCAGTCGAGATCACGGTATGGCGAGCCTTTGCCGTCGCCAGAGGTTGGCAGACTGTCGAGCCAGCCGGTCGAAGCCAGTTTCATCGTCTTCAGGTTGTTTTCGGGCGAGGTGCCGCCGACAACAACGACGATCGTATACGGCGGGCAGGCTGCAACGCCGAGACCGCCGATTTTTTCTTTGAGAAAGGCGGTCAGCGACTTTTCGTTGAGAAGGGCCCGGCTGCCCTGATGCAGCACGGTTTTGTTCGCCGATCCCCCACCCTTCGCCATAAACATGAAATGGTATTCATCACCGGGCGCAAAAGCGATATCGATCTGCGCCGGCAGGTTGTTGCCGGTATTCACCTCATCGAACATGCTTTTGGGTGCAACCTGAGAGTAACGCAGGCTGTTGTTGCGCCAGGCAGAGGCAATGCCTTCGGTGAGCAGCTTCTCGTCTTCGCCGCCGGTCAGAACCTTCTCACCGCGCCAGGCAAAAACCGTCGCGGTGCCGGTATCCTGGCAGAGGGGCAGAAAACCTTCGGCAGCGATAACGGCATTTTTAATCAGCGCACTGCAGACAAAACGCTCGTTATCAGCTGCCTTCGGGTCGGCGGCAATGGCCGCCAGCTCATCAAGGTGGCCGGGGCGCAGATAAAACGACAGGTCGTGAAAAGCCTCTTCAGCAAGCAGCTTGAGCACATCAGGCTCGACAGTCAGAAACTGCCGGCCGCCGATGCTTTCGCGTCTGATTCCCTTGTCGGTAAGCTTTCTAAAGTTGCATTTCACGGTCATGTCTTTTTCCTTCCCTTGATCAGGCTGCATGTTTTTGATAGGCCCGACCACCCTGATCGCCGGCTTTCGCCTTATTCGCTGAAGTAAGTGATACCCTCGACACCGACGCCCTTTTTCGGGCCAACCATGCCGACGAGCATGTATTCCTTCCAGATCGGGTCGTAGACGTATTCCTGCCACAATCTGAAATTTTCGATCTGCCCCGATGCCTTAACGTGCGTGCGCGTGCCGGTGCAGAACATCTGCCAGTCACCAATACTGATCTTGTCTTTGCAGGCAACGCCAATCGGCACATTGGCCTCGATCACCTTTTTCACCTTCTCTTCGACATCGTGAATGTTGATATCAGGCTTTTCGGTGAACTTGATGACGAACCCGTGCTTGACGTCTGAATGCAGCACCCGGCGCGTGTAGTTGTAATCTGCCGCCAGAATGTAACTGGTGATGTCTTCGGCCGAATGCGCCATGCGGCGATAGATTGCGGTCTTTTCGGCGTGCGCCTTGATCTCGGCCGGGAACGGTCCGAAAACCGTCGGCCGGCAGACCAGCAGCTCTTCGCCAATCGCAAAGATGATCTGCGCATTGTAGCCAAGCTGCTTGTAAATGAGATCGAAATGCTCGATCACCACGCGCCGCCCGTTTTCGACAGCGCAGTTGACCGCGTCGATAATCTCGAACGGCTGTTTGAAGGCCAGTTCGTAACGCACATCGAGATGGAAAGTGTGCGGCGCAAAGAAGTTATCAGGCTGAAAATCGTAGATCGGCGTGCTTTTCAGGTTGACGCCATCATCATCATTGGTCAGCTCCAGACCCGGGAAAAGGCCCTTGATCAGGGTCGATTTGCCCGAGCCCTCGCCGCCGATAATGCCGATCAGCAGATCGGTCGGCCCGAGATAGCGGCTGGCCAGCAGGCTGCCGAGCATGTAAAGCCTCGGCCGACCACGTGGCGCGTAGTAGGTCGAATACATCAATGTCTCGAAATGAGACATGTTCGAATTCAGAAATGAGCCCTGCATATCAGAATTCTATTGCGAGCAGCGGTGCGTGCTGCTGCGCGCCGTAAATATCGGTTTCACCGGGTGCACCAGAAGAAATCGGGCGTTTGATCGTGATTTTTACCGCATTTGCCGGGGCAAACCAGACCAGATTCAGAATATCGCTTTCGTCGATTTTCAGAACGCCTGCCATCTGTTTGCGGTTGATGATCTGCTGCGATTTGAACATTTCGTAGAACTCTTTGTTCTTGAACATGATATCGAAAGTCAGCTCATACGGGCCGGCATTCTTCGACCTGATGACCTTGGCCGCTTCAAGTATGTTTCTTTTCATTATCTTCTCCGCTTTCCATTCAATATTAATTGGATGGTATAAATTTCAATAATAGTTAAATTGGAACTTCTTTTTTTCAAGCTATTTCAAAATCTCTCCGTCTTTGAAGGTCTCGATGCGATGGGTGAACAGCTTTTCGCCGGCCGGGTCCATGAGGTGATAGAGAGAGAATTCGAAGACCTGGCCCATTTTGATATCAGACGGTGAGAACGGAAAAGCCAGATTGCCGGCGGTTGAAATGCGGCCTTCGTAGCCATAGTGCAGCAGAGTCGAGCGGGCCACGCTGCACAGTGTGTCGGCCTGTTCCTGGGTCGGGCACAGCGCTTCGATGATGATGCACAGTTCATGCGAAGTAGCGTTCTGCAGCGGTTCAAGTGCGCCCATGACGCCGTTCTTGCCATAGACATGGAAAAACAGCTGTTTGTCGCGGTCTTCATCGGGCGACATTTCTTTGAGCTGCTGTTTGACTTCGCCGAGAATCTTTTCGATACCGGCGATCATGATCGGGTCACGGGTGCCGGCGATGCTGACGCTGCGATAACCGATTGGCCGAGCGCCTTCAAGCTTGATAAGATATTTCGGGGTCGGCTCGAAAACACTGCCCTTAACTTCGACGCGGCCATCACCGATGTCGGTGAACGAGCAGCCATCGAGATTGATCGAACCGCCCGGGCCGGGCAGATGATACGGGTCTGACTTTTCATAAAGCGTGTGGGCAGCGGCCGATTCGCAGGTGAATTTGCGCTTCGGGCTCAGTGCTTCGAGAATGAAAGAATCCTTCTTGAGAATACCAAGAGCGCAGTCAGCGCCTGAGCCAGGAGTTGCGGCAATCGCGGCACATTCGAGAATCTTGCCCATGTGCAGAGCGAGACCTTCAGAGTAGCCCTTCATGACCGGCAGAGCGGCAAAACAGGCCGGGTCATAACAGCGACCGGCCAATACCACGTCACAGCCATCTTTCAGTGCTTCGATAATCGGCTCGATACCAATCTGAGCGACCAGGTAGGTAGTTTCGTCTATCATCTGCTCGGTTGCTTCAGGCACGCAGGTCAGCGGGCTGATGCGGCCTTCGCGCAGCGCTTTCTTTACGGCGTCTTTGCTGACGTCAGAGGCGATAACGCCCATCTTGAAGCTCAGCTTTTCTTCTTTCGCGATTTCGACGATGATCTGGCGGCACCATTCAAGATGCGGTGCGGCACCAGAACCGCCGGCGGTGCCGACGACAACCGGAATACCGTTCTTAACACCTTCGCGGATCATATAACGCAGATCGCGCTTAACAAAAGCGCGGTCGGTGAAAGACTTGCCGGCGCCAAGATAATAAGGGCCCGGGTCGGTCGAACCGGCGTCGACGCCTATCAGATGAGGCTTTCTTGCCATGCCCCGCATAAACGAGGCTTCAGGAAAACCATAACCAAGAATCGCAGTTGGCGACAGAACTCTGAATTCTTCATTGTTTGACATGCTTATTTAACCCCGTTTCTCAGGCGCAGAACCGCCAGAATGCGTTCAAGTTCATTGTTGACAATATTGAAGCCTTCGTCGAAGCCCATGCCCGGTTTGGCGAGCATGCGTTCGGCACGCGCGGCCACCGCCAGGTGCACGCAGATTCTTGCAGAAACGTCGGTTTCGTTGCAGGTGCCACCCTGGTAGGCTTCCATGCCGTGTTTTCGGCAGTAGATAACGCTTTCGACGATATTATGAATACCGCCCAGGTCGGGAGTCTTGATTTGCACCATGTGACAGGACTTGGCGTCGGTAAAGTCGCGAACGTCTTCGAAGGTATTGCACCATTCGTCAGCAACGATCTTGACCGGCGAACTGATGGCATGCAGACGGTCGGTGATCTTCTTCAGACTGGCGATCTGCAGCTGCTTTTCTTCCATGTCGACCGGGCCTTCGATGTAGAGATTCAGACCGTCAGTGTCTTTTTCGAGTGAAGCGATATAATCGGCGACTTTTTCCATGTTGTTGTCAAAAATCTGGCCGATGGTGCCATAAACGTCGATGTGCAGGTCGGGTCGATAACCCGCATGAGTGCGCAGCTTTTTGACGCGGGCGGCGAGCCAGCGCACGTATTCGCGCAGTTTTTCACCGTTGCGGCCAAGTTTTTCCTCGACATTGTTGATCAGACCGTGCGGCAGCACTTCGACGCCTTTGAGAATCATCTTGTCGACGTTATCATAGCGATTATCGCCGGTCTGACCAAAAATCGGCACGCGTTCGATAACTACCGGCAGGTTGTATTCCTGGCAGACGACTTCGCAGGGCATCAGCTTAAGAGCTTTGGCGCGGGCATCGAGCAGTGCCTGGGTCAGGCCGTAGCGGATCGCCGAATGCAGAGGTTTGCCCTCGATTACCAGTTCAGAAAAATGCTTCGCCATGTCTCTGAAAGTGCCGACTTCGCGGCCTTCAAGCAGTGGCCTGATATGCTTTTCAAGATACGGAACATATTCTTCGGCCAGAAACAGCGGGTCACGGCCACCGGCGCCGGAATACTGCACGGCGGCACAGTCGCCGCAGGCGATCTGACCATCTTCGAGCAGCAGCAGAACCGAAATGCTCTGACCTGCCTGCCTGATGCTCTTGAAACCGGGGGTTACCGGCGCGCCGACATAAACGAAGCCATCATGGCCAGCGCCTTTTTTGATGGCACGCTGGTCGTCGAAAAAAAACGAAGAAATACCTTTTGCGAACGTCGCTTTAACAATTTTCATCTGGGTCTCCCAACTAATGCGCCTTTGCTGATGGCATAAATGTCATCGGTAACCATCTGGAAACAGACGTTGCGGCCTTCTGCCTTCGCCCGTTCTTCCAGTTTTTCGCGGTGATAAGCCATGATATCGTCACTGAGGGCGAGATTGCCCTTGTTGAACACTCTGATAAAGCCATTGTTGTCGCGCATCGGCAGAATCTTGCCGTGATTGTAGACCGAGGGCGCGAACGGAACATCCATGACGCCGGCTTCGAAAGCGGCGACGATACCGGCTTCGATATCGCCGTTGCCGAGGCGGTAAACGGCTTCCATGATGCTTCTGACTTCTTTTTCGATCTGCTCGATCTCGACGCGGTGCTCGCTGCCGATCGGGAATTTCTGGTCGCGCAGCATGCTGACCGCCTGGCGGGTGCAGCGCAGTCCCTGGGCGTTGGCTTCCTTGGTCGGAATGCCCATCGCTTCGTGCGGCGATTTAACGATGACCTTGTCGGCACCGGCAAGAACAGCCACGGCAGCGCCCCAGCTGATAACGCCGAAAGCTTTGGCTTCATCTTCCGGGAATCCGCCCATCCACTGATGGAAAACCGTAGTCAGTTCATAATCCTTGAACCCCTCGCGGGCGAAGAATTCATGCGCGAGGTTCTTCAGCGAAATCAGGGCCGCGACATCCTGAAACAGGTTGCCGCCCTGGCCATAACCGAGGGTAATCGATTTAACACCCTGACGCAGCGCCAGAATGCCTTCGATGATCGCGACGACATGGCTGACGAATGGCGGCACCAGAGTGCCGGTCAGCGGGCCAAAGGGTTCACGGTTGATGTGAATGCCGTGTTCTTCGTAGATGCCGACGAGGCGGTCGACGTATTTCCAGTCGTCGATTGACTTCTGCAGCGGCACTTTCTTGGTATAGGGGATATTGTAAGAAATACCGCCGCCTTCGTAGCTGGTAAAGCCGCCGGCAAGCGTAATTTCGGCGAGAAGTCGGGCATCGGGAGTGCCGTGACGCACCTGAATCGGCGATTTGACCGATTCGGTCACCTGGCGGCAGCCGGCGAGACCGTGATTTACCGCCGGAAAGCCGTTGAGAAGAGAAGTGCGTGCCTGCAACGATTTTTCGATGCCGAGCGCGGCTTCCTGGTAGCGGTTCTGGCGGGTGTAGGCGTCAATAGTGGTGGGAAGCAAATCGGCTTCGCCTTCGTTTTCGAGATACTGCAGCAGTTTGATGTGATCCTGAATCAGGGCGACGCCGGCGCGGGGCTGCAGCAGGGTTTTGCCGGCCTGCGAAGCTTTGCGCATGGCGACGGCAAAGTTTTTGGCTTCGGGAATAGTTTTCTGATAGGCGATGCCCTCTTCGAGGCTCAGGCCATGGCCAGTTGGCCAGGTCTGCAGTATTTCCCGGCGGATTTCGTTGAATTTTTCGATGCTAAGCTTTGATGAACTCACGTTGGCAAGGCTCCTTAACTTCGTAATGTTGCGTTACAGTAAGTGATGAAACAGCGGTTAAAGCACATTGTCGTGGGAACTTTTCCGCCAGGTTACCTAAAAGTGGAAGAATATAGTCGTTATCACTGAGATAAACGAACTTTTCGGGCAGCAGCGGCGTCTTCTCGGTCGGCAGCACCGCCCGGTCAGAAATCGCGACCGCTGAGCCCTCGCGTGCCATGGCCGCCAGATAGCCGCCGGTGCCAACAATACGGCTGACACGGCGCAGGTCTTTACCGGTCTGAGCCCAGACACGGCCTTTGGCGGTAAAAACCTCTTCGATGCTGCCGGCGTGGCGCATCAGCGAATGGTAGATGCAGGCCCCGGCCAGCAGGCTGTCGTAGTATCTTTCTATGGCATTGGCCGGCAGATGACCGGTATTGGTGGTCAGGCCCATAACATAATTTTTCAGGGCCGCCATCTGCTCGGTCGAAAAGTCAGAGACGGCGGCCAGATAGGCTTCGCCGGTCTCAAAGGTTGATTCGGCACTGACGCGCATGCCGAGGTCACCTTCGACCGTGCGTTTGAGTTTCGGCTCGACAATGCCCTTCATGATCGTGCCAGAATCGGGGTTGTAGGCATCAGCGAACGAATAAAAGTCGGTGGTGGCACCGCCCATGTCGATCAGGGCAAAATTCTGCCAGCCTTCGATATTTTCGCCAACCACGCGCACGAGATTGAGAACGGCGAGCGGCGTCGGCACGGGCTGAGTGGCAAAAGCGGCCACCAGACGATCGAGGCCTTTTCCGGAGACGATACGGTCGAGAAACACCCGGCGAATCGCTTCGCGCACCGGCTCGATGTTGAGACGGCCAAAATCGGGCATCAGGTTCTCGCAGATCACCAGTTCTCGATCGGCGAGCAGATCACTGACGCGGTCGACAGCAGCGTTGTTGCCGGCATAAACGATGGTGCCGTTAAAATCAGAAGCCGCGAGGGCCTGGGCATTCTCGGTCACATAGCGTTCGTTACCGCCGTCGGTGCCGCCACAGAGCAGCAGAATGTCGGGCTGAGCCTTTTCGATGCTGCTGATACAGCTGCGGGTCAGACGATACGGGTATGAGGCACAGATGCGGGCGCCGGCCGAAAAAGCTGCCAGGCGGGCAATCTGCAGCGACATCTCGGGCACCAGGCCGACAACGGCGACCTTGAGGCCACCCTTCGCTGATGACGAGAAATAAACCGGGCATGGCGCATCGGCAGCGGTCAGATTGTGCCAGTCGGCACCGGGGCTGAGCTGCTGCACCACAGTGAAAAAACCATCGGGCAGGTAATCGACAGTCGTCGGCGTCACGGCACGGGCCTCAACCACAAAGCGGTCTTCAGCGAGCCTGAAGATGGCGCCCTTGGTGTAGGTCGAGCCGATATCGACGCAGATTACCCGGTTACTGGTCATTTATTTCGCCTTTGCAGCAATGTCTGCCTTAAGCATTTCAGAAACCTTTTCGAGCGAGCAGTCAGGCCCGAAAACGCGATCATAGCCCATCTTGAGAAACTTCTCTTCGACCTGCGGAAACGGGGTTTTACCAACCACGAGATTGCCGCCGACGTAAAGAAGAATATCTTCGAGGCCTTTTTCAATACATTTTTCGCGCAGGCCGGCACAGTCGATCTCGCCATGGCCATACAGCGATGAAACGAGAATCGCCTTCGCGTCGGTCTCGATCGCGGCGGCGATGAATTCTTCCTGACTGACCATGACGCCAAGGTTGGTGACCTTGAAACCGGATTCGGTGAACCAGGCTTCGAGAATCTTGTTTCCGACCGAATGACAGTCGAACCCGATCACGCCCAGTACAATATTGGTTGCTGACATAGTTATTTCCTTGTTTTGTTGATTAAACTTCTGATCAATTCTTCGAGATGCAGCAGTGAACCACGTTCAATCTGATATTCAAAATCAATCAGCTGACCGCCATTCATTCTGAAACGGTTGATTACCCTGAGATGCTCGCCAGAAAGCTGCGCCGCAAAGCCGGGTGGCGTAACCAGCACCGATCTGTCTGACACAAAGCCTTCAAATCCTTCGGCAGTTTCAAGCTCCGTATTGAATCCTTTTACATCGCCATGAAAACCAGATTTCTGCAGCCAGCCCCTGATTATGGAAAAGAATCTGCCGCTCTGGTGCAGCACCCCTGCCCTGCTGCCAGTTTCGAGTCTGGCAAGCGCGATCAGAGTTGCCTGGGTCGGGGCAACAATTACCGGTACAACTTTGCCGGCCATCTTTGGCGCCAGTTCACGCAGTTCTTCGACGTGATTCGAGGTCGTCAGAACAAGGTCAAAGGGTTCAAGCATCATATCAGGCGATGCGGCCGCACGCAGTTCGGTCAGCAGAATCCTGGCGGTATTCATGTGCGTCAGCATCGCCAGCTGTTTTTGGTATATACCAAGCGCTTCCGGATTGCAGTCGACCGAAGCGATCGCGAAGCGCGAAACCTGCTCGCGGCGGCGGGCCAGCATCAGGCCGAAAAGATCGTTGATCTGCTTGTAATTGAAGCCAAGATCTTCGAGACCGATGATAGCGTCGGTCAACATGCGGTCTGCCTGTTCAGCCCTGTTCAGAGGCGCCGAAGCACTGCCGGCAACAGCTTCAATTGCAGCAGATTTTGCCCGGACAGAGGTTGATTCAAGCTCTTCAGCCCCAGGTCGAAGCCCATTTCGAACTCTTATCCCATTAACCTGTGAGAACCCACCCTGGGCTCGCTCCCTCTGGCCATCAGCCGCTTCAGCCTGGCCATTCTGCTGACTGTGCATGTCTGAAAAACCGGCATTTTTCAGGCTGTTTCCGCTACCGGCGCCGGGTTCATTTTCATAATCAGTGCTGTCTGCGTCAAGGGCAACGGTGCTGCCACGGCCACGGGCCGCCACAATATATCTCTGATGTACGAGCGACTCATAAGCCTTTTTAACCGTACCCCGGGCAATCTTAAGCTGCAGCGCCAGCTCACGCTCAGGCGGCAGGTGCTCGCCACGACGCAACCGACCCGATTTTATCAGAGCCGCAATCTGTTCGCTGATCTGTCTATAGATCGGCGCTTCGGAGCTTTCGTCGATTTTAAGGCGAAGATGCAATTTTTTGCCTCAGGTTTTTTGGTATAGTCCAATTGGACTATATATACCAATCGACAAAAAGTCAACCGCCCTGAGTGTTTTTTAAATAACTGCCCCAAAAAGCCGCCTGAACAATCTAACCAGCGCCGTGAAATAATAAAGCCGCCTGCTGCCGGACAATAAAACCGGCAGCGGGCGGCAACGAAAAATACGAACTGGCTTTCTACTCGCCAGCGATTGGCTGATCGAGGTGACCGGCTCTGATTACTTTGTATTCACCGGTCTCAGTATTGAGATCGTAAATGTTGAAGTTGGTCTTCAGGTCGAAACCCTCAGTGTGAACAGCAAAATTGACCGAAGCCGAGCCCTTGACTTCGCAGCTGCGGATGCGGTGAAAGACGTAGCACGGCCATACCAGCATGGCTGCGCCATCATAGGCCAGTTCGCCATCGATGACGATGCGGTCAGGCGTGACATCGACCTTAAGGACACGGCCAAATTTTTTCGTATAGATTTCGACATGGCGTTCACCATGCAGAACCATAAGATTGTCGGCCTGATGAGGGTGCATGTACCAGGGGCGATTAACTTCACCGACCGGCCCGGGTGAAACAGCTCCGATGGTATGAATTACCCTGTCGAATGCGTCTACATGCGGCAATTCCTTCTTATCTAGGCAGTCAAAATTTACACCGGGGGTGCGACGCAAGACTTTAAGCGGAATAATCTTATAAAGGCCTTCGATTTCCTGTGCTACTTTGGTTGCAGGCATTTTATCCTCCAGAAATTTCAATCACACAATTAATCCTTACAGTATAGCACACAGGCGCCTGCTCACCTTAATCACAAGATCTTCTCTGAAAACTTCAAATCCCCCGATGCGATTAAAACGAAATTTCATTGACCAGTGCAAAGGTGTGATAAAATCAGCACCAGGAGTTACAAACTCCGGATCAATACATCAGACCAAAAAGCAGCACAAATGAGTGGAAAAAGGGCAAAATACAAATTCCTGCAGCAGGCGGTCAAACCGCTTTTTCTGATTTTTCTGCTGCTGACATTCTTTTATGCAGCTTTTGCCGGTACCGAAGAAACCCAACTGCTCTCCAGTGATGAGAAGATCTGGCTTAAAAAGAATGCCGCCCATCTGCAGCTCTGGTTCAACGACAGTTTTCCGCCGCTCGAGTTTGCAGACAGCAACGAAAACTTCACTGGCCTTGGAGCCGACATCATCAGATTGATCGAGAAAGAAATCGGTTTCACTTTTCAACAGGTTCTATGCCACGACTGGAACATGCACCTGGCCGCCCTGCAGTCAGGTAAATGCGCAATTGCGCCCACCATCGTCGAGAATGAAGAGCGGTCGCGCTACGCCTATTTTTCTTCTGCCTATGCTCAGGTGCCGGTCGTCATCATTGCAACACTGAATTCAGGTTCAAAAAAGACTCTCAAAGATTTCGCCGGCAAAAAAGTGGCGGCAGTGGAAGGTTACGCAACCGAAGGTTATCTTAAGGGCTTCAAAGAAGCAGAGATTGAAGTCGTGACAGTGCCTGATGTTACAGAAGGCCTGCAGGCAGTGGCATTCGGCCAGGTCGATGCCTACGTCGAAAATCTTGCGGTCGCATCTTATTACATCAGCCACCATGGCATCTCGAATCTGAAGGTGGTCGGAACTACGGATTTTAACTTTGTTTTCCGCATTGCCGTCAGCAAAAAATACCCGCTGCTGTTTTCTGCCATACAGAAAGGCCTCGACAGAGTTGCCCCCAAAGAAATCGACAAAGCCCGAAAACAGTGGATAACGCTGCGTGTCGAGCGCGGCATGTCTTCTGAGACCGTTCAACTTCTTAAAATCACCGGCGTATTTCTGGTGGTTCTGGTTTTCAGTCTGCTGCTGATTTCGATCCTGCTGAAAAGAAACCTCAACGACAAGATAATCAAGCTTCAGGCCGCACAAAAAGAGGCTTCGAAAAATGAGCTCAGGTTTCGTTCGCTATTTATGCAGGCTCCCCTGCCACTTGTCGAGGTAGACTCTGACAGCCATGTTCTCAGCCTTAACCATTCCTTTGAAGAGACTTTTGGTTACAGGGTAGAAGATTCACCTACCATCGACGACTGGTGGCCACAGGCTTACCCCGACTCAGCCTGCCGCCATGATGCCATGGAACGCTGGGCCAAAGCGATTGCCGCCAGTGAAAACGGCAGAGTAAAAGCCGAAGAATACGAAGTGACCTGCAAAAACGGGCAGAAAAAAATAATCATGATCGGTGCCAGCATCATCGGTGACCGTCTTCTGGCTTCCTTTTTCAACATTACCGAGAGGTTAAAAGCCGAGCAGGCACTGCGACAAAACGAAGAGAACCTGCGTGTAACTCTCAACGCCCTTGGCGAAGCGGTCATTGCCACTGACACACGCGGCATCGTTTCGCGAATCAACCCGGCGGCTGAAAAACTTACCGGCTGGAAAGCCGATGCTGCAATCGGCAGGCCTCTCTCCGAGATTTACCGTCTCATCGATCCTCTCAGCCACCAGCCGATAGAAAACCCCGTAACCGGGATCATCGATACTCAGGCAGATTCCGTGCCTACCGGAAACGCCCTGCTGGTTGCGGCCGACGGAAAAGAATACCTGATAAACCATTCCTGCGCGCCGATTAAAAATGATGCCTGCGAACTTATCGGCCTGGTTCTGGTTTTCAGAGATATTACCGAAGAGCATGCGCTTCAGGAGCAGCTGAGGCAATCACAAAAAATGGACGCCATCGGCCAGCTGGCCGGGGGTATCGCTCACGATTTCAACAATATGCTTGCCGGCATCATCGGCGCAGCTGAATTACTGCAGACATTGCCCCAGCAGGCGCCCAAAGCAGCCGACTATCTCAAGACCATTATCGAGGCCTCGACCCGGGCTTCATATCTCACGGCAAAGCTGCTTGCTTTTGCCAGAAAGCAGCCAGTGCACCTCAGCCCATTGAACATCGTGTCGCCTTTGCGTGAAGCCGTGGAGCTTTTTCAACGCACCGTCGACAAGCGGATCAAGATTAAATTTCAAGTCGATGAGGAAACCCTGCCGATCATTGGTGATTTTCCACAGCTGCAGAGTGCTTTTCTCAACCTGCTGCTCAACTCTTCACAGGCAATGCCAGAAGGCGGGATCATTGCGATATCAGCACAAAAAGTATATCTGGAGAAGCCATTTCTCGCTTCTTCGCAGATCGAGCTTGCAGCGGGTCACTACGCCAGAGTTGAAGTCAACGATACCGGCTGCGGTATTCCGGCCAGGCATCTGCCGCATATCTTTGAACCATTTTTTACAACCAAAGCCCCGGGCAAGGGTACCGGCCTCGGCCTTGCTGCTGTTTTCGGCACAATGCAACAACACGCCGGTGCAATCGATGTCTGCAGTCAGCAGGGAGCCGGCGCGAGCTTCAAGCTGTTTTTTCCGATAATAGCCCAGAGTGAGACTCTTGAAAAACCGGGCTCACATGATGTAATCAATGGCAGCGGCACTGTCATGCTCGTGGACGATGAGCCAATGATAAGATTTGTTGCCGGAAACATTCTCGCAGAGCTTGGCTATAAAACTATCGAGGCAGAAAATGGTCTACAGGCCACAGAAATTTTCAGACAGAACCACGAACTGGTCAATCTGGTCGTTCTTGATATGGTAATGCCCAACATGAACGGCAAAGAATGCTTCTTTGAACTGAAAAAAATTGATCCGGCGGTTAAGGTTCTTGTTTCTTCGGGCTTTTCTGGTGACGAAGACGTTGAAGCCATGAAGCAGGCCGGAGCCAGGTGGTTTATCAGAAAGCCCTTCACCGCAACCGAACTCAGTCAGGCGATTGCCGAAGCCATCAGAAGCTGAAGTCAATCTTTGAGCGCCCCGCTGGTGATGCCTTCGATTATCTGTTTTTGAAACAGCCAGAACAGGATAATCAGCGGCAAAGAACTTACCGAAGCGCCGGCCATAAGGGCGCCCCAGTCGGTTGCATGTGGCCCCTGTGCAAAATAGGCCAGTGCTACCGGCAGGGTTCTGACTGAGGCCGTATCGGTGAAAATCAACGGAAAGATAAACGAATTCCAGTTGACGATCGCTGTGTTGATAATCAGAACAGCGATGGCGGGGCGGCTTAACGGGGCAACCACGTGCCAGACAATCGCGAATTCACCGGCACCGTCAGCCCTGGCAGCATCTTCAAGATCGGCGGGAAGATTTTCAATAAACTGCTTCATGAGAAAAAGATTGAAACCATCGACACAAAACGGGAGAATCAGAGCCCAGAGAGTATCATAAAGCCCGAGTCTGACCATAAGATCGAGAAGTGGCACCATAAGCGTCTGCCGGGGTATCATCAGGGTTGCCAGAATGAGCCAGAAAAGTATTTTTTTGCCGGGAAATCGATAGCGGGCAAAGGCATACCCGACCAGCAGCGAAAAAACCACGTTGGCGACCAGAACGACGGTTAACACGATCATGCTGTTCAGCAGAAACCCCGGAAACCCGGCATTGCCGATTATCTGCCGGTAAAATTCAAGAGTCAAACCGTTGCCGCCGTCGGACATGCCTGGCTCATTGTGCATGAACGAGCGGGCCACCATATACAGCCACGGATAAAGGTAACTCAGCCCAAGAGCGGTCAGCAGAGCCATGGTTCCAGATTGTTTCCAGAATCGTGTCTTCATTGGCGGGCCGCCTGCATTGCCCGCATCTGCAACAGCGAAAAGAAAAGTATGACCACCAGAAGAACGAAAGCCATGGCCGAGGCATAACCCATTTCGTGATAGCGAAAAGCGGTCTCATAAAGGTGATGCACCAGAGTATCCGTGCTGCCAACCGGCCCACCCCGCGTCAGCGTAAAAATCTCGGCAAACACCTGCCAGTTCCGAATAGTGTTAACAGTCAGAATAAAAACTGTCATGTAGCGGATCTGCGGCAAAGTTATATGGAAAAACTGCTGCCAGTCAGAAGCACCATCGACGTCTGCCGCTTCATACAGTTCGCCGGGCACAGCTTTCAGGGCTGCAAGATAAAGAACCATGTAGTAGCCGGTATAAACCCAGATGTTCATTACAATGATCGCCGGCATCGCCAGATCACTGTCAACCAGCCAGGCCTGTGCCGGAACCCCGACAACGGCCAGCAGGCGATTCAGAATTCCGACCGGGGCATAAACCGATTTAAATATTGTGGCAGTGACCACAATCGAAATGATCGAAGGCAGAAAAAAAACTGAGCGGAAAAACTGACTGCCACGTTTAAGAGAATTGACCAGCAGTGCCAGTGCCAGAGCCAGCGCTGTAGTTACCGGTGTTGTGGCCACCACAAAAATGAGCGTATTCAGAAAAGCCCTGGCAAAATCCTGATCCCCGAGCAACCTCACATAGTTCTGCAGGCCGGCGAATTTGAACAATGCCGGATGAAATGCATCGTAGCTGCAGAAACTCAGAATTAACGAGAAAACCAGTGGGTAAAGCCAGAAAATCAGAAAAGTTAAAAGCCATGGCGACAGAAACAACAGGGTTCTCTGACTTCTCTCGATCGGGCTGGCCTTGCATGCAGAAGAAAGACTCTGCCCCGATGCCGTGTTCCGGTTGACATACAGCAGATAAACGGAGAAAAGCAGAATCGCCACAGCAAAAAATGCAGGCAGAACCAGCAGCCACAAACCTGATCGCTCCGAAGATTCTGAGGTCAGAACGGCGCGTCCCACACCGAGTCCGGTTGCCTGAACTTGCTCAGTCTGTTTTTTGGCAAGCCTTTGCTCAAGTTCAGCATATTTTTTGCCGGCCTCTAAAAGAACCTTGTCTGCCGGTGCACCATACATACAGTTCTCAATAGTTTCGTTGATAATTTTTTCGATTTCGACCCAGGCCGCAACCACTGGCGGGTGCCGGGCAGTCTTTATCTGCCTGACAAAAACCTGCATTCTCGGGTCGGCATGAAAAAACGGGTCAGACCATGCCAGCTGGTCGGCCGGAAAACTGACCATCGCCTCACGCGTTATCGGCAACGTATTTGAAGCGGTCGCAAGAAAGCGTATAAAGCGGGCGGCGGCTTCGGGATTGCGGCAGTTTTTAAAAAGCGCGAGAACCTGGCCGCCGAGAAAAGAAGTCGAAACACCCCTGTCTTCGGCCGGCCGCGGGATCATGGCAACGCCAAAATCAAGCTGTGGCGCATCGACAGGATATCTGGCAAAATTCCAGGAGCCTGAGATTGCCAGTCCGAGCCGGCCCAGTTTAAAAGCCTCGTCGAGCAGATCCTGCTTTTCGCAGTAACTGAAGTCTTTCAGCTGCAGGTAAAATTCAAGAGCCTCGCGGGTCGCCGGGCTGTCAAAGGCAAAACGACCTTCAGTGTCAAGAATCCGACCGCCATTACCCCAGACAAACGGCATGAACTTCTTGTATAAAATGTGCCCTTCACCGGCATTCATGCCAAAACCGTAAATGCCCGATTTCGGGTCATGCATCAGCCGGGCAGCGGCAAGTAGCTCAGCCCAGGTTCGCGGTGGTTCATCAGGGTTCAGACCAGCCTTGCGCAACAACTGGCGATTATAAAAAAGAACTCTGGTACTGACCAGCCAGGGCAGGCCAAATACCTGACCATTGCTGGTAACCGCCTCCCACATCAGGTATTGCTGTTTCAGATCTGCTGTCTGGCTTGAAATATCGAGCAGAGCGCCCTCGGCCATAAAACGGCCCATCCAGGTCGAACCCAGTTCGCAGATATCGGGTGCCCGGCCATTGGCCATGGCGATCACAACTTTATCGAAGCCATTGCCCCAGTTCATCTGCTCGCTGCGAATCTTTATGCCAGGGTTTTCGCGTTCAAATTGCTCGATTACCGGCAGAATGAATTTTTGATCCCAGAAGTTCCAGAACGTCAGTTCCTCGCCGGCCCCTGCACCCGTGCAGACCAGCATCAGCAAAAACAAAACCAACATTATGCGGCAGTTTCGAAACATCGACCTTTTTTAGCAGCAACCCCCGGCAAAAGCAAGCCATTTAATAGATCGAACAAGAAAAAAGCGCGCACCGAAAAGTCTTCGGAGCACGCCCGGTCGTTGTGATTGAGAATCAGTTTCCGGCGGGGGCGGCAGGTGCAGCCGGCGTGGTCGCCGGGGTCGTCGGAGCAGTGGCCCCGGCAGGGGCTTCCGGGGCGGCCTTATCGGCGGTTTTACCTGCTGACAGAGGCTTGCAATCTGCCGGCTTTTTCACTTCCATGCCGAAAATTCTTTTGAAGCCAATTTTAGCACGATTGCGTATTATGGGACTGGCGATTGCGCCGGCAAGCAAAGATAGAACCAGAATCAGGGCAAGATAAAGGCCCCACGGAGTTTTCTTTTCGGCGAAGGGGTCATCAAAAGATCTGATGGCGCCTGCAGGCAGTTCGGCCATTTTTGTCAGCGTCTTGCCAAATGCCATGTTTATCTGGGCGCGGGTGTTCACAGCCCAGCCATTGGCGTCGAGAATCGCGCCGAGATTTCGCTGGCGCAGGCGAAGAGCGGCCATGAGCATCGACGGGCCCGAAATGAGAAGCAGAATGCCGATAACCGCCAGCGGCATCTGCCACCAGGTAAGGCTCATAAAACCAGAAACAACCGATGCGACGGCTGAGCCGACAGCAGCCAGAGCAAGACCGATAGCTGCAAAAATACCGGCAAACTTGCCCGCATCAAAAGGCGGTGGTGGCGGTGCATCTGGTTTCGGGGCCTCAATTTTTGCACCCGCATCATTTACCGAAGCCGAAAGCGAATCGGTCATCGACTTGTCTTTTGAAGCGGCAAATTTTTCGATCTGCTCGTGAATCATTCGGCCCAGACGCTTATATGGCGCCCAGAATGCCTGCCTGATGCTTATCGGATGATCGATGATCTTGACGATCGTGGCATCCCAGTAGTTGCCGGCACGGTCGACAAAAAGGCCATTACGACCGGGGGTCAGCTGATCTGAGTCACCGTCGGTAAAAGCTGCGGCAACCGTCATCTTTTCTGATGAGCCCTGCCTGACGCAATCACAGTAAACCAGAAAGGTATTGCAGGCAGCCGCCATGGTGCTGTGTTTGGCAAGATCTTCGACCTTGACAGCCAGATCACAGCTCCGGCTGTCCATAAACAGGGTGCCAGCCTGGAAAACCGCTTTATTTTTGCCGCCATAAAAGTCTTTAAAAACCACAAAGTTGCTCAACAACTGATAGATAAAGCGATAATAACGCACCAGACGGTCAACATTGCTGATCGCATTGAATTCGGCCTCAACCGCTTTGTCTTTTGCGATCAGATCGCCAAGATTTTTAACGATGTCCGCAGCAAGCAATTCTTTAAGTCTCGCCAGTCCGAACTTCTCGACTGCGGCACCAGTCTTCTGCGCCTGCCATGCTTCATAAGCAGCAAAACGGTTCTTTATGGCGAGCCAGCCTGATTCGGTTAATTTATCAACGCCGCCGGCATAGGGTTTCGCAATTTTAGCGGCGAATTCGTTGATTTCAAGAGCCCAGGCAGGGTTGACCTTATCGGTAAGAGGCAGACTGCCTTCGAGACTGACAACCGCCAGCGGCAATTCTTTCAATTCAGGTGTAGAGGTCGAAAGACTCTTTTTAAGAACCGCCACAAATTCACTTTCGAGATTGGCACTGGCGGCGGCAAATTTGCTGTCATAGGCTGCCAGACGACATCTGACGAAGTAATCATCGATGCGAGGTTTGAGAGTCAGGTAGACCGATGCGAGAGCCGGAGTATCGGCACCGGCGAACATGATGTCGGCAGCTTTTTCTTCAGCCTGTTTCTGCCAGTTTACGTAAGCCGAAGCCTCGACCATAAACTTGTCGAGAAGCGCCTGAGAAATACCGGGCAAACCGCTGCGATCTGTTTCGCTGCCAAGACAGGCGATAATATCGGCAATCGCCTGGCGAATTTTTTCATCAGAAGAGATGTCGGCCGGGACAATGCCATCGCCATTAAAGGCGTTCGCGGCAAAAATCTTTTTGGTATCAGCAAGATCAGCCAGCGCAATAGAGGTTTCCTGGCCCTTGCCAAGATTGTTGAGAATCTGCCGGGCTGAAGCATATAACGCTTTGCCCTCAGCGGTTTCCTGGTTGATGATATCGAGAGGCATGGCTTCGGCCGGCTTAATCAGCACCTCTGGGTTCTTTACCATCGAACAGACCCATTTCAATGCGGCCAGCAGTTCAGGAATCTTGATGCGGCAATCCTTGTCGGCATCGATATAGTCAAGGGTCGTTCGATCGAATTCAATATTGTTCGTCGGGCAGGTCATCGCTGCCCAGAGCTTCGGATCAAGCTGTTCAAGCGATCTCAAATCTTCTGCCGTCTCAAGGCTGACCTGATCAAGACCGCCATAGCGAAAAAATTTCCAGCGATGCGCCCCGTTAGCTGCCGCCATATCCTTCTCCTTCAGAAAAATGTTAAGCCATTCTAACCCAGAATCACATTTAATAAAATCAAAAGTCTCTGGACCAATCACCACCGCCGTTTCTTACACGCAAAAAACGGGACTAACTGATAGATCTTTGTCAATCCGGTTTCCAGACCCAAAACCCAGGCAATTTAATGTTTCTGACGGTTTTTTCGTGGCTGACGTCGCAGAATTCATGGTAGATTTACAGAAAATGAGGTGTTTTTATGAAAAAGGGATCTCTCACAAGCTCTCGCTTGCCAGTGGCTTTAATCGCTGTTCTATGCATTATGGCTCTACAGATTCAATCTTTGTCGGGGCAGGAAAACGCCAGCATGAATGAAAAAACGACTAAACCGGACGTTATCGTTGTCGACCCGGGACACCCCTCTGAAACGAGCAATGGCTGCGCGCATCATGGACTGACCGAACTGCAGCTCTGCTGGGACATCGCCCTGAAGCTCGAAAAACTCATAAATGATCAGGCCGGCCTGAAGGCCATCAAAACCAAAGGCAGCGTCGACCAGATGGTGACCAACCGTCAGCGCGCCGAAATTGCCAACGCCGCCGGCGCGGCCCTTATGGTCAGGCTGCATTGCGATTCAGGCAAAGGCACCGGCTGTACGGTTTATTACCCCGATCGCCAGGGTACGGTCGAGGGTGTAACCGGCCCGGCCTGGGAAGTAATCGATAAAAGCCGCAATGCGGCTGAGGCAATGCAGAAGGGTCTCGCCGCCACACTTGGGCAACAGCTGCATTTAAACCCGGTCAAAACCGATTCTGTCACCTTCGTCGGCGCAAAACAGGGGGCATTGACCGGCTCGATTTTCTCGCAGGTGCCCGCGGTCGTTGTCGAGATGGTTTATCTCAACAATGCCTCTGATGCAGCCTTCATTAAAGAACCACAGCATCAGGAACTTATGGCCAGAGCCATATTGCAGGGTATTGTCGAGTATGTCAGAAGCGACACGGAAGAAACCGCTCAGATAAATGAAATACCGACAATGGGCCCAGTCGATACAGATTTAGATACCACCCCAACTATTCCCATGCCCAGATATTGCGTGAACTTTATGCAGGTACCGCATTGCAAGCGCGGCCCTGAGCGCTGCCAGATGTGCCGCGACAAGAATATTATGCGCTGGTGCCTGCTCGACATCGACCCACCCGACCAGGATCGCGTTCAACGACCGGTTATCGAAATCGACATTGTCGGCGAGAAGCACTTCAGGGCTTTTGATATTATAAAAATATTTGAATCTGAAGAAGATATGAAGCAATACATACTGAAAAGTAAATTTCCGGATCGGATATGGGTTCCATGGCCGACCCGGAAAAGTAAAAAGTAAACCCGGTTTTAGAAAAACAGCAGGGTATCGAGTATGAAAACCGGAATCAGTATCAGCAGCGAATAGACGATGTAGCCAAAGAATGAAGGCATTTTAACGCCTGAGGCTTCTGATATGGTTTTGACCATAAAGTTCGGACCATTGCCAATGTAGGTATTTGCACCCATAAACACGGCACCGGCACTGATGGCCCGCAGATAGACATTCGGTATGCCGACGACTTCCCTCATCATCGAAGGGTCTTTGGCTGCCATACCCTGGGCCAGCGAAAGGTCGGTGAGGTAGGTCGGCGCATTATCAAGAAACGACGACAGGGTACCGGTCACCCAGAAAAACTGCCAGGGCTGGGTGATTCCAAGTTCGGCCCCGCGTTCCTTGAGAATGATAAGTGCCGGAATCATGGTCACAAAAATGCCGGCGAAAAGAATGGCCACCTCATTGATCGGCCCGAACGAAAAGCTGTTTTTAACCCGACAATGCTGCGGGGTCAGGCGCAGCGACATGACGGTCATGGCGATCATGACGATTTCACGGGCTGGTGTCGGCATGAACACGGCAGAAATAATGCCAAGCAGAAACCAGGTATTGCGTTTTCCAGAGACCTTGACCGGGTCTATTTCTTCTTTGTCGCGCTTTAATGCAGATTCTGGTTCGAGGCGGTAATTATATGAGTCGATCAGATAAAAAGCGCCGAGAACAACAGACAGGTTCAGCAGCCACATCGGCAGCAGGCTGAGGGTCCAGAAAAACGGTACACCTTTTAGAAAGCCGAGAAAAACCGGCGGGTCGCCCAGAGGCGTCAGACAGCCACCAAGATTGCTGACAATGAAAATGAAAAACACCGGTATGTGCACGATACGCGTGCGCTGCGAGTTAATCTTGAGCAACGGCCTGATCAGAACCATGCTGGCGCCGGTCGTGCCGATAAAATTCGAGAGTATGGCGCCGATAATGAACAGCAGCGAGTTATTGCGCGGCGTCGCCCTGATATCGCCCTCGACCAGAATGCCGCCCGAAACCACAAACAGCGAACCCAGCAGCACAATGAAAGAAAAGTATTCTTCAGCGCTCAAAATCAGCTCTTTCTGCATCTGATGCGTGATCAGATAATAAAAAACCGGCAAGGCAAAAAGCCCGCTCAGCAAAGCCTTGTTGCGGTTGCGTTCCCAGAAGTGTTCAAAAAGCAGGGGTGCCAGCGCGATGGTAAGCAGCCATGCAATAAAGGGTAAAACTGTGTAAAGCGGCATAAAAATACTCCTTGCGGCACAGAACAACTGAAGAAACGGACGGATGATACGCCTCTTTGCCCGAACCGCAAAAGCCATTTTCCGGCAGATTGCGGCGCTTCTAAATCTGCAAACAACCTGCACCATTTTTTTCGACCCTGTGCAAAGCATTGCGCCCCTTTTATTCGATTTTCGCCGTTTTTTGTCCTGCATAACTTTTGTAATGTATTTTTCGAGAAAAACTTGCTATCATACCCTGCAAATAATTCATGCCGGGCAGTGCCGGCAGAGCTTGGAGAGAAGATATGATCGAGATCATCAGGGTAGCCACCCGCGAACAGATTCAGACAACCGCCACGCTGGCAGCCGAAATCTGGCAGGAACACTACACTCCGATTATCGGCGCCGATCAGGTAAAATACATGATCGCCAGGTTTCAGGGCCCGGAGGCAATAACGCAGCAGATCGACAGTGGCGAACTCGTCTATTTTCTCATTCATTTTGCCGGCAATGCCGAAGGCTATTTTGCCATTCAGCTGCGTCCGAACGAGGTTTTTCTCAGCAAGCTTTATGTGAGAGCCCGTATGCGCGGGCGCGGCCTGGCAGCCAGAGCCCTGCAGTTCGTCAAAGCAGTCGCGGCAGACAATTGCCTTAAGCGCATCAGCCTGACGGTGAATAAAAATAACAAGCTGGCCTTGCAGGCCTACGAAAAGCTTGGCTTTGCCAGTGAAGGCCCCACCGTAACCGATATCGGCGGTGGCTTCGTCATGGACGACTACATTCTTGCCCTCAATATGACGAAATAATCGCCTGCGCAGCCGCCTGCCAGCCGCCGAAACGCGGCAACCGCAGCGCCAGTTCGTCAGGAAAAAACTCAGAAACGAACAGTTGTCGTCCCTCAACCGGCAGCTGCAGCCATAAGGCATAGGCATGCAGCAGATGATGCGGTGCTCCCATCTCTTCGATGTCTTCGGGGCCAAGCTGATCGTTACAGCGTTTGATAAAATACAAGCCGTTATTGGCGTAGAGCTTGTCGCCAACTAACGGAAAGCCAAGATTGGCGAGATGCGCCCTGATCTGGTGCTTACGCCCGGTTTCCAGCCGCACCAGCAGAAGACTCTCATCATCGCTGACACCCAGTCGAAAAACTTCGCTGCGCGCCGTTTTGCCCTCACCCTCGGATGCCGGCAGCATTTTATAACGCACCGGCGGTTCACCAGCCTCTTTGAGGGGCTGATCGATCATGACGTGTGGCTGCGAAAAACTGCCGCTAACAACCGCCAGATAAAACTTTTCTTTGAGAATTTGCCCAGGGTCGCGTCGCAAGCGGCGATTTGTAAAATTCTTTTTCATGAACAGCATCAGACCGCTGGTTTCGCGATCGAGCCGATGCAGCGGATTAAGCTCGGGCAGCCCCTCATCGCGGCGCAGAATTGCGGTCATTGTCTGAAAAATGAAACGATGATTGCCGTGAACCGGCAGATCGGCCGGTTTGCTTACCAGAATCAGGTTTTCGTTTTCCCAGATCTTGTGATAACAGGTGTCGAGGTCGCGCTCGTAAAAATCGGGTATGCAGAACTGCAGTTCATCGCCTGGTTTGAGAATCTGATCCGGCGCTGCCGCCAGACCGTTAACCTTAAGCTGGCCGCTGGTGATGCGGTCAAACCAGGCATCACGGTCGCAATAGGTAAAGCGCGTTGCAACCGATTCAACAAGAGTCTTTCCGGCCGACTGCTCGGTTATTGAAGTTTTGAGTTCGAGGCAGAACCTCATCTTCAGACCTTATCGAGGTTGGTAACGCCGAACGGAATATGAACCGACGGAATACTCTTGCCCGATGCCGACTTGAGATGCACCATCTGGTCGTCAAAAAAGATGTGCGGGTGCATTACCTCGAGAATTCTGCGCTTCTCGATACCACCGAGAAAGAAGGCCTCGTCGATGTGCATTTTCCATTTGCGCAGCGTGTTGATGGCGCGTTCATGGGCGGGGGCACTGCGGGCAGTGACGATAGCGATGCGCAAAAACCTTTTGTAGCCTTTTATGCGACGTTCCTGCAGGCGATCGAACTTCTGAAACACCGACAACTGCTTGAATAGTTTGAACAGCGGGCCCGGGTCAAGCGGTTTGTCGGCCTGGCGCGACTCCGATTCATGGAACTGGTCGATATCGTGGCTTTCCTGAAACACTTTTTCGGCCTCATCATCGACGAGGACACCGTCAAAGTCAAAGGCGATGCGCAGTTCGTCATCGGCCATATCATCTTCGAAAGCGCTGCCGAGAACCGTTCCGGCCGGGTAGCCCGCCTTGATAGCCTCTTTCACATCTTCGGCGCTGGCCGACAGAAACAGCGAAGCATTGAAAGCCGGAATATACTTGATCGGCGACTTGCCGTTCAGAAAGCCGGCTCTGATAATTTCAAGATTGTAATGGTGCATTGAATTGAAGACGCGCAGACCGGTGTCCGGGTCATTTTTCGACAGCAGCACCACCTCGATCGGCTGCCGGCCGGGGAAACGCTTGTTGATCGACAAGAGGCGCCTGACGAAAGGAAAAGCAACCCCGGGCTTCAACGGCACATTCTGCTTCTGACGCTGGTATTTGCGGTAATTGTCGTAACCGCGTTCTTTAAAAACCTTGTCAGATTCGCTGAGATCGAACAGAGCGCTCGAGGCAACCGCTATTACAAGCTTATCCTTGATTTCAAAAGGCATATAATTTCCACCGCCGGTCGGATGAGATAGTTCTAAGGGCGTCAGGCGCCGCATCGGCAGAATCGCACGAATTATTTACGATAGTTGAATCAGCTCTGCTTCTTTTCGAGTTCTTCCCAGCGTTCAAGCCAGACCATAAGGTTTTCTTCGAGTTCGAGCAGGCGACTGTGCAGCTGCCCCGAATTCTCACCCGATTTATAAAAGGTCGGGTCAGCCAGACGCTTCTGAATCTCTGAAATCTCGGTTTCGGCTGCTTGAATAATGCCTGGCAAAGACTGCAGTTCCTGCTTTTCTTTAAAACTGAGCTTCTGCGGCCGGCTTTCGGAAGCGGCGGCCTTCGCCTGCTGCGCCTGCCGTGCTTTTTCTGTCTCCAGGGCTTTCTGCTGCGCGTCTTCAATCGCCCGGCGTTCGGCCATCCATTCGTCATAACCGCCGATGATCTCTCTTACTTCGCCATTACCGGCAAAAGCGACGGTGCTCGAAACCACATTGTTCAAAAATGTTCGATCGTGGCAGATCAGCAGAACCGTGCCGCTGAACTCGACCAGCAGTTCTTCGAGCAGTTCTAGGGTTTCGATGTCGAGGTCGTTGGTAGGTTCATCGAGAACCAGCAGATTGGCCGGCATGGTAAACAGCCTGGCCAGCAGCACGCGATTGCGCTCGCCGCCAGAAAGAATGCTGACTTTGGTCTTTGCCCGCTCTGAGTTGAATAGAAAATTCTGCAGATAGGTAATGATATGAATGCTGCGCCCGTTGACTTCGACCGTATCGCCGCTGGGCTGCACGTTTTCCCAGACGGTTTTCTGCTCGTCGAGCTGGGCCCGCATCTGGTCGAAATAAACCGTCTCGAGACTGGTGCCATAGCTGACTTCGCCGGTGGCAGGCTGCAGCTGCCCCAGCAGCAGCTTAACCAGCGTCGTTTTGCCGCAGCCGTTGGCACCAACGACACCGATCTTGTCGCCACGGCAGATTTTCAGCGAAAAGTCTCTGATGATCTGTTTGTCATCATAGGCAAAGCTGATATTTTTTGCTTCGATCACGTCGCGACCTGAGTTTGCCGCCTGGCTGATCTGCATATTAACCTTGCCGACATGCTGCCGGCGCTGTTTTCTTTCTTCGCGCATTTTTTTAAGCGCCTTGACGCGGCCTTCGTTGCGGCTACCGCGCGCTTTAACACCTTTTCTGATCCAGACTTCTTCCTGGGCGAGTTTTTTGTCGAAGCGTTCCCAGTCTTTCATCTCGGCGGCCAGAACCTCTTCTTTGCGTGCCAGAAAGGTGTCGTAACTGCATTCCCAGTCGTAGATGCGACCGCGGTCGACCTCGATGATACGGTTCGCCAGCCGGCGCAGCAGCATGCGGTCATGAGTGACAAAGAGAATCGTAATGCCGGTGCGCAGAAGAAAATCTTCGAGCCAGGCGATTGTATCGATATCGAGATGGTTGGTCGGTTCGTCGAGCAGCAGCACGTCAGGCTGCGAAACCAGAGCCGCCGCCAGCAGCACCCGGCGTTTCTGACCGCCGGAAAGACTTTCATAGCGCCAGTCGCCATCGATATCCATGCGCGAAATAATGCGGCCGATATCGTCGAGCAGTTTCCAGGCTTCGAGTTTGTCCATTTGCTGCCGCAAAACTTCGAGTTCTTCAGCAGCATCGGGACTGCCGGCCTTGAGCGCATTCTCGGCCTCGTGATAACTGACGATCAGGCGGCCGCTTTCCCCGAGAGCATTGGCGATAATGGCAAACGCGCTGCCCTGAAGATCCAGTGGGATATTCTGAGCGAAATATGAAACCCGCACATCGGTGCCGGTCTGAACAATGCCCGAGTCAGGTTTGACTTCGCCGGCCAGGGTGCGCATCAGAGTCGTTTTGCCGGCCCCGTTGCGGCCGAGCAGGCAGATGCGCTGATTTTTCTCGATCTGCAGATTGAGATTTTCGAGAATTACCGTACCGCCGAAAGAAAGGCTGACATTCTGCAGTGAAACAAGTGCCATTTCGCTCATTATCTCCAGAAAAGCGTAAATTTTCAGACAGACAGCATACTCTAAACCGCCCCCGCAGGCGAGAAAAATCTATATTTATGCGCCCGCCGCGACCTGACGACAGAACTGGCAGCCGAGCCGGATAAACCTGTTTTATTGATTCCTGTAAAATTAAAATCTGGTTAACCGGTTCGGCGGCCCGGTCTATCAGTCGGGTTGCTTTTTCTTCAGCGATTCGCTTCGCTCACAAGCTTACGAAAAAGCAATCCCGACTTCTCCCCGCGCCTTGTCCTAACCCAAAACCGGCTTTATTCACGCAACTATCAATAATTTCACACTCATCGATAATAATGGCCTGGGCAGCAGCATGATGGTAAAATTGGCAGAGATAAAAACTGGAGAGTAACTGATGCATCGGCCGCCTGAGTGCCTCTATGCCGCTTTTGATACCTACCCCGCACCAAAAGGGGCGGCAATTCACATTCGCGAATTCTCTGCCGCCCTGTTCGAGCATTTTGGCAGCGGGCTGCTGCTGGCGCTCGGTTCGCCAGAACTGCCGGCCTGGCAGTTCGAGGGTAACTGCGAAATCAGGCGCATGATCTCTGATGAAAGCAATTTTCTCAGAAAAGCCGGTGAGTTTTCGCAGTTTGTGCAGTTTCATGCCGAGCTTCTGAAAAACGACCTCAGACTCGCGCATTTTCGCGACCCCTGGGGCGGGCTGCCGATTCTGCGAAGCGTTGCCTCACAATGCCGCACGGTATTTGAAGTCAATGCTCTGCCATCGATCGAGCTGCCGGTCAGGTTTAGAAACATTACGTCGGTGGTGCTCGATAAAATCAGAAACATCGAAAACGAGTGCCTGCAGCGCTCAGACGCGATAATCTGCCCTTCTGATGTCATTCGCAATTTTCTGATTGAACGTGGCGTTGCTGCCGGAAAAATCAGTGTCATCAGAAACGGTGCGGTCAGCATCGACCCGGCCGGTCTGTCGCGTCCCGAAGAGGCTCCCGCAGACTACCTGGTCTATGTGGGCGCCGTACAATCATGGCAGGGCATCGAGATTCTCTTCAAGGCCATGACTTTTC
Source organism: Candidatus Rifleibacteriota bacterium (assembly GCA_024710355.1). Lineage (GTDB taxonomy): Bacteria > Muiribacteriota > Ozemobacteria > Ozemobacterales > Ozemobacteraceae > Rifleibacterium. The sequence goes on along the minus strand of JANJUX010000035.1, from coordinate 33,424 downwards.
TCGCCGACATGCCTGATTTAAAGCTGGTTCTTTGCGTCTCGGGCAGCAGGCAGCGCCTCAAATTTCTTAACAAGCTGGCTGAGCGCATGCAGATAAACGACCGGCTCGTCTGGCAGTATCGTCTGAACCAGAACGAACTGCTGCCATGGCTGGTGCATGCCCGCATTTCGGTGGCGCCACTCACCGAATGCACTCGCAATCTGCAGCAGGGCTGCTGCCCCCTCAAAATTCTCGAAGCCATGGCCATGAAAGTGCCGGTCATTGCCTCAGACATGCCGGTAGTAAGAGAACTGGTCGATCACAATCAGACCGGCTGGCTGGTTCGCCCCGACCGCCCTTCTGAACTGGCCAGGGCGGTCCGCATACTGCTGGCAAACCGACCGGAGGCCGACAGAATCAAAGATGCCGCCCACGTGAAAGCGACACGTGACTTTTCGTGGCAGAAAGCGGCGGCAGAACTGCGCGCTCTCTATAAGCAGCTGACCGGCACCGGCATTGTTTCCGAAAAACTGTGAACTGAAAATTGGGTATGTTATACTGACTGGGTCAGTAGAGAGGAGCCCGCGATGAAATTGTTTTCAGCTCTGCGCAAATATTTTGCCCTGACTTCGGCTCAGCGGCAGTTCATTTCGAAAGGCATCTGGGCCTGCAATCAGCCGCCGTCGACAATCATCAGCTTTCTGAGGCCGCTGGCAGCATTTGATTCTGACCTCGACAAAGGCCGTGACCAGCTGATGAAAATCGGTTGTGGCGGTCTGATTCTGTCTTTTGTCGTCGCCATAATGATTGGTAACGAGGTGATTCCGGAATCTTCGGCGGGTATTGCCATGTTTCTGGTGCTGACCCTGGGTGTTGGCTCATTCATTGCCCGCTGGCTGCTCGGCAGCATGGATATGCACAACAATCTGCGCCTGTTCGTCGTGCCACTGCTCAACGCCCTGCAACAGGACATGGCGCCGGGTAAAAACATGATTTTCAAGGTCGATCTGCGCGGCAAGACCTGTAAAAGCAAGATGATCAGCCAGAAGCACGACAACCCCGGCTGGTTCAGATACCCGAAGCTCAGCACCTATATTTTCAAAGACTACTGGTTCAGTTGTGTTGCCCCGCTAGTGGACGGCTCTACCCTCAAGATCACAATCGACGACAGTGTGCGGCAGCGCAAAAAAACCTATTCGAGCAGCTCGGGCAAAACCAAATTCAAGACAAAAATCAAGATAAAAAGCAAGATAACCGCCTCGCTGTCCATGAAAACCAAAATCTATAATCTCGATAAGACTGGGCCGTTGAACAATCTTTGCGACCGGCTCAAGGTCAAAGATAAAAACCAGCGCAAAGCGGTTGGTATGACGGTTTGTCAAATTTCAACCAGTGAGGACTCAGTGCTGGAACCAGCTGTATGCCTGAATCTGGTTGGCAAAATTCTTATGAACGCCGCGCCGGCGAAAGCGAAAGGAGCCTGACATGGAAAACTGCAGCATGAAAAGAGGTTTCTTCTTTCTGCGTCCCTGTGATCACCCGGCGCGCCGCCAGTGCACGCTCTGCGGCAAACCCTTCTGCGACGAGCATCTGCGTATCAGACCGGGCAAAAACGAGCCGGCGTGCCTCGACTGCCTGGGTAAAGAACTGCAGAAACCAAGCCGGGGGAGTGATTACGAAGACGATCTTTTCGAACCGGGCTGGTCTTACGGCTATCGCCGCAGTTTTTACTCGGGCTCGCATTATCGACCCTGGTATATCGGTCAGGCAAATGCAGATACCAGTTTTGACGGGCATGAAGTCAGAGTTTTCGACAGCGAATCGGCCGATGACTTCGACGATGATCCGAATGCCGAAGCAGACGGATTCGACAGCTGATGCGCATTCTCTGGCTCACTGAGAACTACCCGCCCCGTCGGGGCGGCATGGCGCAGGCCTGCGACCGCATTGTACACAACCTGAGAAAAGCGGGTCTGACGGTCGATCTCGTATTTTTCTCGTGCGCGGCGGCAGCAACAAGAGTCATCGAGAGACAGAACGGCCGCGAGATAGTCGCCGCGATGAGCGAAAGCCATGCCCACGACCTGAACTGCCTCTACAACCTGCTTACAAGCCCGGCCAATCGACAGGATTACACACACATCGTCGCCTTTGGCGGCAATCTGCCGGTTATTGCACTGCCTGTCTTCAAAGCCTGGCTCGGCTGCCGTGCCATAACTCTATTTCGCGGCAATGATTTTGATCTCGGGGTTTTTGTGCCACAGCGCCGGCTCGCCCTTTATGACGCGATTGCAGCCTCTGATGCCATCTGCGTCCTCAGCGGTGAAATGCAGCAAAGGGTCGCCAGTTTGCGGCCACGGGCTGATATCAGGCTGATTGCGAATGGCATCGACCTCGACATGTGGCAACCGCAGGCTTTCGACGTCGACAACGCCAGAAAATGGCGGGCCGAAAACGGCAGTGCCACAAAGCCGGTTGTCGGCCTGATCGGCCAGTTCAAAAACAAGAAAGGCGGGCTGTTTTTTCTTGAAAACGTTCTGGCCGCCGGGCTCGAAAATGCCATGCAGTTTCTCGTCGTCGGTGATATCGAACCGGCCCTGCAAAGCTGGCTGAGCGAAAAGCAACAGATTCTCAAAGTCTGTATCGTGCCCTTCACCGACAGGTTCGATCTGATCAGTCACTATCTTGCCTGTGATTTCATTGCCCTGCCCTCCCATTACGACGGCATGCCGAATGTTCTGCTCGAGGCCGGGGCCCTAGGTCTGCCGGTGATTGCTGCCAGAACCGGCGGCATCAGTGAAGTGCTGCCTGCAGAAATGCGGGCACTGACCTTTCACCCGGGTGACGCCGAAGGCTGCCGCCAGGCACTGCTGAACGCCTGCACCATGTCTGCCGATAACCGCCAGACAGCCGGAAAAGCACTGCAGAAAAAAATAAGCGGCGACTTTGCCGTTGCCAGAGAAACTTCAGCTTATATTCAGCTGATAAATTCAATATAAAAGAGGAATTTATGACAACCAGAAAAACTGCCAGTCTCATAATTCTTATGCTCAGCGTTTGTGTGTCCTTGTTCATTTCCGGCTGCGGCGAACAAAAAGCACCGGCCACGCAGGCACCTGCGGTACAACCTCCTGTGACCAGCCAGCCGGAAGCTGCCCGACCGGCCGACGAGGCTGGCGAAAGCTACCTGGCCCGTTTCAAGTTCAAAACCGGCGACGGCTCAGAAGCGTTGAGCATCAAACGCTACAAAGACCACGACAAGATAGAGCTGAGCTTTGAAGGCACCAATTCAGTTTTTAAAGGCAGAACCGAAGTCGCCGACCGGGTAAAATACAAGGAAGTTGCCGGTGAAGCAGGTGAAAAGCAGCTGGTAGCCGAGGTAAAAATCAAACCCGACAGCGTCAAACTTGTCGATGAAAAAGAAGCGCTGATCTGGAAAGTCAGGTTCAACGACGACAAGATCAAGATCAGCGACAATGAAGATGGCAACAATTCATGCGAAATCAAGATCAAATCGGCTGATAAGGGCGAGATTCGCGATCAGTCAGGCAACGAAATCGGCAATGTCAGATTTTACAGTGATAACGGCAAGCTGAAAGTAAAAGATGCGGCCGGCGCAGAAATACTGGTTACCAAAGACAGTCAGTTTTCGCTCGCACCCGGGGTCATTCTTTTCAAGCACATTCCCCTCGCCCACCGTGCCATAATCATTTCAGAGATTCTTCGCCGGGGCAGATGAAAACCCTGTATTACTGTTTTGGGGGCGGCCTCGGCCATTTCACCCGTTTTATCGCCTGGTGTCATACCACAGGCGAAAAGCCGCTACTGCTGACCAATTGCCCGGCCGCCACCGACAGCCGGCTGCTTCCAGCCGGCGTTGCATGCCTGACGCCCGAAAAATCTGCCATTACCAGAGATGGTCTGCGCGCATGGCTAAAAGAAACGCTGTTTGAGCACAAACCAGACCGACTGATCATCGATGCTTTTCCGGGCGGCATATTTGGTGAGCTTTGTGAGCTGCATGAACTAGATTCGATCGAGTGCGTCTATCTTGCCCGGATTCTGCAGCTCGAAAAATATCTGCAGCGAACCGGCCAGCACCGCCTGCCGAAAATAAGCAGTATTTTTGAGCTCGAAAGGCTCAAGCCGGAGCACCAGGCATTTAACGCGCAGCTATGCAGTCAAATCAGCAAAATCGAGTTGCTCGATCCGCCAGCTCAGGTCGTCGAACCCATTGCCCGGCAATTGCCGGCAGAATTCTCGCTGATTATACATTCGGGCCCTGTCAGCGAAGTAGAAGAACTCTGCCGTTATGCGCTGGAAACCAGCGAAATAAGAGGCTGTGAAACGCCTTTTGTCGTGGTGAGTTCGGGCGAGCGGCCCAGTTCATGCCTGCCTTCAGCGCTTCACTTCAATCTGTGGCCGGCCGGCTGGCTCATTACAAGGGCCAGCTCAGTCTTCTCGGGCGCCGGCTGCAATATTATCAGGCAAATGCGTGGTAGCCAGAAGCCGCATTTCGCGATACCATTCGCCAGGGCCCTGGACGATCAGTTCTTCAGACTCGCCAGCTGTCGCTGACTTCAAAAGTAGCCGGCTTCGCGCAATGCCGAAGTTAAAACCGCGAACTGAGTTTCGAGGCGCTGAAAAGCAAAATCATATTCTTCGCTCTTTCCGGCCTTGAGAAGATCTTCAAGGTCTATAGCAGCCTGTTTAAGTGCTTTTGCCGAAATATTGGCTGCCGATCCCTTGATATTGTGGGCAAGTCGCCTTGCATCATCATACTCTTTCTGAATCAGAGCCAGTTTCAACTCGCTGACGTGCAGCGGCGTATCACTGAAAAAAGCTTTGATTATGCGCCGCACCAGAGCCACATCGTTCATCAGTCGCGCCTGCAGCTCCTTTTCCCCGAATACCTCCAGATCCGAATATCCCATACCTTTCTCCTGCACTATTTCTGCAACCTGAACCGGTTGCGTTTTTTCTTTTGAAAGCCACAGCGACAGTTTTTCGACCAGATCCTTCGGCTGTACCGGCTTGGCAATGTAGTCATCCATGCCTGACTGAATGCATCTTTCCTTGTCACCCTGCATTGCATTTGCGGTCATCGCAATGATCGGAACAGAAGGATTGAGAACAGAGGTCGCGCCACCACGAATTGTTTGAGCTGCTTCAAAACCATCCATCATTGGCATCTGGCAATCCATCAACACCAGCTGATATTGTTTCTGCTCAAGAGCAGCTATCGCTTCGACACCATTGTTAACCAGATCGACTTTATAACCAAGCTTTTTGAGAATGGCCAGAGCCACTTCCTGGTTGGTGTAATTATCTTCGACGAGAAGAATTCTGAAATTGCGGCGGTTGGCCTCGGCCACATGATGCCGCGTGATCAGGGTCTGCGAAACCGCCTCTGAATCGAGGCCAGCAACCATCGCCAGACAATCGTGCAGCTGTGATTGCCTGATTGGCTTGGTCAGATAACCTGAGAAGCCGGCCTTCTGTATCCAGGCGGCGTCACCGCGGTGCCCCAGCGATGTGAGGAGAATGAGCCGGGTCGAGCTGATTTTGGGGTCCTGTTTGATCAGCATCGACAGCTCACGACCGTCCATTTCGGGCATCAGCATATCGAGAAGCGCAACCCGATAGGGGTCGCCGGCATCAACGGCCTGTTTAAGCATCACCAGAGCGACCTTGCCATCTTCAGTCTCTGAATAGCGGCAGCCCCAGTTGGCCAGAAGACTTGTGACCAGAAGGCGGTTGACTGCATGGTCGTCGACGACGAGAATGCGAATTCCTTTGATATCGGCAACTGGCAGCTCTTCGGCATGCTTCTGATCTGTCTGCTTACGGAAACAGGCAGTGAACCAGAATTTCGACCCCTCATGCAGCTGGCTTTGCACACCAATTTTACCACTCAGCAAGGTTGCAAGCTGTTTAGAAATAGCCAGACCAAGGCCGGTGCCACCAAATTTGCGGGTCGTCGAACCGTCTACCTGCGTAAACAGGTTGAAAAGCCTTCCGAGACTTTCTTCCGGAATCCCGATTCCGGTGTCTTTGATGATAAACTTGAGCACAACTTCGTATTCGTTCTCGTGCTCATTCTCAACAGTTATGACTACCTCACCCTTTTCGGTGAATTTGACTGCGTTTCCGACCAGGTTGATGATTATCTGCCGCAATCGGCCGGGGTCGCCTACCAGCAGTGATGGTACTTCGGGAGCAACAAGACAGGCCAGTTCAAGATTTTTTTCGTGCGCCTTGATGGCCAGCATTTCAATTGCATCTTCGACAGTGGTGCGCAGGTCGAAGTTTATCTCTTCCAGGCTCATTTTACCGGCCTCGATCTTCGAAAAGTCGAGAATATCGTTGATCAACGACAGCAGATTTTCGGCACTTGAGCGCACCACTTCTGCATACTGCCTTTGTTCTGGCGACAGTTCAGTATCGAGCATCAGGCTGCTCATGCCAATGATGCCGTTCATCGGGGTTCTGATTTCGTGGCTCATGTTGGCGAGAAATTCACTCTTGGCCTGGTTGGCCTGATCAGCCTGGGCAGCCAGCTCGCGTGCCCTGCTGGTGATTTCCTGCAGTTCGGCATTCGCTTTTTCCAGTTCAGAAAGGGTTTCAGCCACCTTTTCTTCGGCGAGCTTTCGCCGGTCTATATCAATTATGACGCCATCCAGCCAGAGCAGATGCCCATTCTCGTCGTAGACACCCTGTCCACGCTCGAAAACCCAGATAAATCTGCCATCACTTCGGCGAATGCGGTATTGCATCTCATAGGGCTTTCGCCCATGAATACAGTTCCGCATAATCTGATCGTTGGCCCGCAGGTCATCTTCGTGAATAACGCTCGCAAAAGAACGAACGGCGTTTCTGATAAAATCTTCGGCAGGGTAGCCGGTCAGCCTCTGCACTTCATCGCTGATGAATTCCATGGTCCAGTGCTGATCGTTCAGACACCGGTAAGAGATGCCGGGAAGGTTTGCCACCAGAGTTTTCAGTCTTTCCTCGCTGCGGCGAAGCTCTTCTCTTACCCTGTATTGATCTGTGACATCATGAAAAACCAGAACCACGCCCTTGATTGCCCCGTCGACATCGCGAATCGGGGCAGCGCTGTCGGCAATCTGTCTTGCAGTTGCGTCTCTCGCAATAAGGGTGGTGTCACTGGCGAGCTCGATAATTTCGCCCTTTTCGAGAACCTCATCGACCGGGCAGCTTACCGGCTTGCCAGATTTGTAACTCACAGCCTTGAAAACATCGTTAAGGTGCGTTCCCAGTGCGTCATGAAGCGCCCAGCCGGTGAGTTTCAGCGCTATCGGATTGATTCTGGTAATTATGCCTTCAAGATCTGTTGCGATAACCGCATCGCCAATCGAATTAAGTGTGATGAAAAGGTCATTTTCCCTTTCACGCAATTCGCGGGATCTTTCTGCAACAAGCAGCTCAAGATTGAACTGCCGGCTTCTGAGAAAACCGACAAAAAGTGTCAATAAAAACGTAATCACGACGCCGACGCCGGCGGTAGCCCCGACTGATCGCGCAAGCCTGGCACTGGCAAGATAACTCGGGCCCGGGTGAACGTTCAGAATCAGACAGCGGCCGAAAATGAACATTGGGTAACGCAGATGCATAGCCTTTTCCTGCACAAAGGGACTATCTGAGACAGACCCTGTTGCTTCGGGAAAAACCGCAAGAGTTCTGAACGAATCGGCGTTACAATCAGTGACTGTAAGGCAGACGCCCTCGTTAACGACAAAACTTCCAGGAATAATGCTGTTGATGATATCCTGAACCTTAAAAGCGGCACAGACAAAGCCGACAGGCTCTTTTTCATTAAAAACCGGCTGAATGACTATCAAGTGGCTCACATCGTCTCTGACTGCACCGCGACGGGCATTGAAAAACGCGGAACATACCAGCCCCGTTCTTTCAGCCTCGTCAATCAGCTTTCTGAATTCCGGGCCGCCGTATAAATTACAGCCCTGCCAGCGCGGGTTAGCCTCGAACGGAAAAACATAGGCAATCGGAAAATAAACCTCTGAAGGGGCCGCCGCGATTCTTGCGCCACTCTGATCGAGAGAAAACAGCGTGAAGTCTCTGAAACCCTGACTCTTGATATCGTCAGTAAATGCAGCTACATCTGAAGCCGGCACCCGTGGCACCCAGGCCCAGGCCTGCACTGACAAAGTTCTGGCCAGCGGTCTGACAAAGTAGGCAAACTCATCGTATGTTTTTTTGCCTCGGCCGTTGCCAAGCAGCTTGGAAAGCTGTTCCAGATCGCGACGCAGCTGCTTGAAAGAAGCACTGACCAGCTGGTTTTTGGCGTCGGCGATCCAGCGGAATTCCTGCCGGTTTCTTGCGCTTTCAGCCTCCTGAACGAGGTGTGTGATAAAAAGAGTTGTCAGCAGCCCAAAAACGAGAGAAATGATGGTTTCTGAATGGGCCAGCCACCACAATGATCGCCGGGGGGGGAACTTTTCGCGCCAGAAAAGCAGAAACAGGCTCAGCAGAGCCACAAACGCGAGCAGCATGGTTCCTTTTATGACGTCGAGGCGGGCCTGCATCAGCATGCTCTTCCAGTCTTCGGCCAGCACATCGATACAAAGAAGAATCAGCACCTCATTGGTTTTCGGGTCAGACACAGGCACGAATGCCGAAACAAAGGTGCCGTATTCGTCGGTGTAGGGTCCCACCACGGCCGGTCCACCATCATTAAAAGCCTGCCAGACTCTGGGGTCGGGTTTTTCATACACTGTGCCAACCGGCGAAGCAAGCGGGTCGTCACTCGCATAGTTCTCAGGCCCAAAAACCAGAAGAGAACCTCTTCTGGCTACGGTATAGATGCCGCGCAAGCCCGAATGCGAACGGCTGTATGCCTGCATCTGGCTTCTCAACCGCAAAAATGAAGGATTTTTTTCGTCTTCGGCCGTAAAAGAGAGGTCGCGAATACGGTCATGATTCAGCGTCTGAGCGATGGCAATGCCATTTCTCAGGGTTTCGTGACGAAACACGCTGTCATAAGCCTTGCCGCGCCAGTCGGTGGCCCACCAGCCGGCGGCCAGAAGCATCGGCAGCAGAAGAGGCAGAAACAGGCGGCGAAACACCAGAGAGTCTTCACTGGCAGGCATTTTTCGGCGAAAATGCAGCCAGAGCCCGGTCATGATAAGAATGGCACAGAGAGCCCGAAAAACTATCGCCGGTATGCCTGTGGCAGCCGCAAAAGTTTCTGTGTTGAAACCGTCTGAAGGCCAGATAACCGAGGGTGCGGCCAGAAGCCCTGCAAAAATGCCGTAAAAGGCCATAAAGATTGCCGACAGCCCGAGCGAGAGGCTGGAAGTTTTTCGCGCTTCATGCAACAGAATCCAGGTTGCCAGAAGCGAGCCGGGCAATGCCAGAAAGTAGCGACAGCCGGCTGTAAAAGCATCGAGACCATAAAAACCACAGAGCCCAGCCAGCAGAAACAGAAAAAGCATCAGCCAGCGCGGCAGCTGCAACCCCCGCTGCGCGATCAGACTTTGCCGGCCAAATTCCATCAGTGCAAGAAAAGAAGCACCCAGGAAAACAATACGGGCAAAGCTAATCCATAAGCCGTTTGCGACAAAAATTGCCCAGAGATCGAGCCATTCGTTCGCACCGTGCAGAAACCCGAACAGCGCAAGTGATTTCCAGTGCAGCTTTTGCTCTTCGTCCAGCACTGAAAATCGCCATGCAACGATCGACAGCATGAAAAATGCGATGCCGTAAAGGAAATAGATATAGTCAAGCTGGCCTGAAAACCAGTTTTCTGACATGACTCAAATCTCTCAATTCTCGATCGTTTCGGTTTTATGCCAAAGGAACAGCAAACCCTATTATATCGGGCCGCGCAAAATAAAACAACCCCTGCCGCACCAGGCGACAGGGGCTTGATGTCGGGTTTTACAGCCTGGCGCGGCTCATGGCGGCCATGGCTTCGAGACCAATCTGCAGCATTCTCTCTTTGCCTCTGGTAACCTTTTCGCCATGCGGATCATAGTTACCTTCATCCCATTTAAGCGGGTTGCCGTCGACGGTGGCGATGGCGCCGGCTCTTACACCACGCAGAGAAGCGATTACATAAAGGGCCGAAACTTCCATTTCAACGCCAGGCACGCCGGCTTTGCTGTATAATTCAAGAGAAGAAGGCAATACGCCCGGGTAGAAAAGATCGCTGGTGACCATGATGCCACGGCGATATGGCGCCTGAATATCTTTGCAGGCGGCTTCAATTGCCTGACAGACCTCTGCGTCAGCAATCGCCGGGTAACCGAGCGGCACCAGCAACGGCGTAACACCGTCTTCTCTGACCGCGCCGGTAGCAATGATATGGTCGCCCTGGCCGAGGTAATCCTGCAGGCTGCCACAGGTGCCGACTCTGACGATTACCTTTGCGCCAATTTTGATCAATTCTTCAAAACAGATCGACGCCCCGGCTGAACCGACGCCATGTGAGGTGATCGTAATGCGCTCACCCTTATAAACACCGACAAAGGTGCGGTATTCGCGATTATAGGCAAGCTCTTCAAAGCTCTCACAAAGTTTTGCAATTTTTTCTGCGCGCGCCGGGTCACCGCAGACAAGAACGTAAGGAGAAATCTGGCCGGCTTTAAGCTTCAGATGTGGAGTCATATCAATCCCTTTCCTGTTTGGTTTGCCTAAAGACTATACTAATTCCGACGCTACCGGTCAACTTTACTGGGTGTTCATTTTTTGCACACCATTTAATGCCCTCTTATTAAGCAGCGCCTCAGCTAAAATCTCGCCAAAACAGTTGCACAACGCGGGTTTACATCACATTCCGGCAAACTGGCACGCAAAATGCGTTACCTGTTTTGCATTCTTAACGAAAGGAGGAGTGTTATGATGGACCTCAGCATTCTCGTGTTTTTTCAGCGCTGGTTGATAGCCAGCGACAAAGAATTGAACAGTCACCGCATGTCTGACCACCGCAACGAGGGCTCCCTGACCGGGCACCCTCCGTTGAACCGGGGCCGCTGATTCAGTATAGGCTCCGCACCAGCAGACAAAATCATGCCTGGCCTGCGACAGCGGGCCAGGCGGCAGACAACAGCCTTTTGTGATAAACTGGCGCCAACGTCAACAAAAGCGCACCTGGTCAAAATGAAAAAGTCTGCCCCAGCCCAGTCATTTCGCAATACCACGAAGGTTCTCAGCCGCTGCTTCGGCTTTTTAAAACCCTACTGGCACCTGACGCTCGGCGGTTACCTTGCGTTGATCGCGATCAACACCCTTACCCTGGCTATTCCGCAGTTTATCCGCTGGATAATAGATCACGGCATCAGTCAGGGAAACCGCCAGCTGTTAATCAATGCCGTGCTCGGGCTTGTCTGTCTCGCCATGCTGCGAGGTCTGCTCACTTACCTTCAGGGGCGCTGGACCGAAACAGCATCACAAAACGTTGCCTGCGACCTGCGCCAGAAAATTCATGCACAGCTGGCCAGTCTTTCATTCTCATACCACGACCGGGCCGAGACCGGGCAACTGCTTTCACGGGCCGTTCAGGATGTCGAAAGAATACGCTTCATTACCGGCAGGGCCTTTGTCAGAATAGCTGACGGCATTGTTCTTCTCACCGGAACCGGGATTTTTCTCATACATATCAACCCGGTTCTCGGTTTGATGGCGCTCTCGACCATGCCGCTGATCATCTGGCGGGCAATCTATCTCGGAAGCCGGCAAAGGCCGCTGGCACTGCTGATTCAGAGGCAATTAACCCGGCTGACGACACGCCTGGAACAGAACCTGCGTGGCATACGCATTGTCAAGGCCTTCACCCAGGAAAACACCGAAATTGCAAAATTCAACCGCGAGAACAACCGCTGGTTGTCGTTATCAGCCCGATCTGCCAGACTACAGGCCTTCAATGCACCGCTCATCGACCTGATCGCTAACCTCGGCACAGTAATCGTGATTGCCGGCGGCGGCTGGCTGGTCACCCGCGGCACCCTGACAACCGGCGATCTGGTCGCCTTTACCACCTGTATCGGCCTGCTCGCTGTTCCGGTGCGGCGCCTCGGCAACATCGTTTCGGCCCTGGCACAGGCTGTTGCCTCCGGCGAACGGGTTTTTGAAATTCTCGACGTGGTCTCAGAAGTGCATGACCAGCCAGGTGCCGTTCGCCTGCCAGCGGTTCAAGGTCTGGTCAGGTTCGAAAACGTCAGCTTTGCCTACACGCACGGGCACAATATTCTCAGAAATGTTTCCTTCGAAGCCGCACCGGGCCAGATTATCGCCCTTATCGGCCGCACCGGCTCAGGTAAATCAACGATCATAAACCTGATACCAAGGTTTTACGACGCAACCGCCGGGCGTATCACAATCGACGGGCACGATATCAGAGACGTAACTCTGGCTTCGCTGCGCGACCAGGTCGGCATTGTGCTGCAGGAAACCACCCTTTTTGCCGCCACAATCCGCGAAAATCTGCTCTTCGGAAAACCCGACGCCAGCGAAAACGAAATGGTCGAAGCCGCCAGAGCCGCTCAGGCCCACCAGTTTATCTGCCAGATGCCATCTGGCTACGATACTCCGGTAGGCGAAAAGGGCGTTACCCTTTCGGGCGGGCAAAAGCAGAGACTGGCGATAGCCAGAACCCTGCTGCGCAACCCGCGCGTTCTCATTCTCGACGATGCCACTGCCAGCGTCGACACCGAAACCGAGCAGCTGATCCAAAAAGCCCTCGACACGCTCATGTCGGGGCGCACCTGCTTCGTAATCGCCCAACGCCTCAGCACCTTGCGTCGGGCCGATATGACCCTGGTGCTCGATCACGGCCGGGTAATTGGCCATGGGTCTCATGAACAGCTGCTGGCCAGTTGCGGTCTTTATTCAGACATTTACAATCAGCAGTCACAGGTGAACCGCTTATGAGCTTTTCAATCGGATCTTCCGGTTCAGCAATGGGGCCACGCACCGCCATGAGCAGCTTTGGCCGGGAAAGTGCCGGCCAGGCTTTCAACCCGCACGTTTTTCGCCGACTGCTCCGTCTGTTGCGGCCGCACCGCCGCCGTATGCTGGCTGCCCTGCTGCTGATGCTGTTGAATTCGGCACTGGCACTGTCAGTGCCCTACCTGATAAAGGTCGCCATCGACGACGATATAGCCACACACAATGGCAATGGACTTCTTCAGACAGCGTTCATGATGACCGCGGCTTTTGTCGGTATTTATCTGGCTGCTTCACTGCAGCAGCACCTGTTGGCCAAAATCGGTCTCAAGGTTCTGACAGCCCTCAGATCGAGGCTGTTCAGGCATCTGCAGCGACTGCCCCTCGAATGGCATCACAAACATATCGTCGGCGTCACCATTTCACGGGTAATCAGTGATGTTTCTGTCATCAACGACCTTCTCTCCGAAGGCGTGGCAACCCTGATCGGCGATACGGTTTTACTGTTCGGGATCGTCGGTGTCATGCTCGCTTTTCATGTTCCCCTCGCTCTCGCAGCCTTTACCGTGGTTCCGCTCATGCTTGCCGCAACCTGGCTGTTTTCAAAAAATGCCAGAATTGCTTTCAGACAGACGCGACAACGCATTGCTGCCGTTGTCGGGGGGCTTGCTGAAGACATTTCAGGAATCAGGGTCATTCAGGCCTTTGCCCGCGAAGGTGTTTCGGCCGACCGCTTCAACGAAGTCAACCAGGCGAACCGTGACGCCAATATCAGGGCCATGTCTCTGTCATTCATGTTTCTGCCAGCCGTAGATTTTCTCGGCGTGCTCGCTACCGGAATCGTGCTTCTCTATGGCGGCCTGCTGGTTGCCCGCGGCGAAATCACTCTTGGCATCGTGGTCGCTTTTATCGCCTATGTAACCAGGTTCTTTCAGCCAATTCAAGACCTATCACAGCTCTACACCACCATGCAATCAGCCATGGCCGGCGGCGAAAGAGTATTCGAACTGCTCGATACCGTGCCCGTAATTCAGGATGTCGATTCTGCCAAAGATATTGGCGAGATTACCGGAAAAATTGAGTTCAGGCAGGTAGCTTTTTCGTATACCCCCGAATCACAGGTTCTCAAAAACATCGACTTGAAGATTGAACCGGGTCAGACAATGGCCATTGTCGGGCCGACCGGGGCCGGTAAAACCACGATGGCCAATCTGATAATGCGTCTCTACGATGTGACTGCAGGCGCCATTCTCATAGACAGCCAGGATATACGGCAGTTTACCCAGTCGTCGTTGCGGCGCCAGATGGCACTGGTTCCCCAGGAACCGTTTTTATTTGGCGGTTCAGTGGCTGACAACATCAGATTTTCTCGACCAGAAGCTTCTGCTGATCAGATTATCAAAGCCGCCGAAATGGCCAACGCCCACAATTTTATCGTTTCTCTGCCGGAAGGCTATGCGACAAGAATACTTGAGGGCGGCGTCAACCTCTCGATTGGTCAGAGACAGCTTTTGAGCATTGCCAGAGCCGTGCTTGCCAACCCGCGAATTCTGATAATGGATGAGGCTACAGCCAGCATCGACACCCTTACCGAAGCTCTGATTCAGGATGCGCTGCAAAAGCTGCTGACCGGCAGAACCGCGCTGATTATAGCGCATCGCCTCACCACTATCAAAAATGCAGACCAGATATGCGTTTTAAAGAATGGCAGCATCGTCGAACGCGGCACCCACAGCCAGCTCATGGCCAGCTGCGGGGTCTATCAGGATCTTTATCTGCGCCAGAACTGATAGTTCCTCAGCCAGGATTCATAGTCTGCGCCGGAAATGACGCCGCAATTTTCCGTCAGCCCGTGTGCTGAATGCAAAGCGGCAAATAAGTTATTTCTGCCAGTATACGGGGCGGTTAAGCAAAAGTTGACAGTTTAACGGGGTATTGTTAGCATGCCCTCATCAGAATTCACTCTTCAAGGAGAAGGAAAATGGCAATTGTACGCCCATTCAAAGGTCTGCGCCCCCCGAAAGATATCGCCGCCAAAGTGGCAGCTTTCCCCTACGACGTCATCAACTCTGATGAAGCCCGTGAACTGGCAAAAGGCAACCCTCAGTCTTTTCTGCACATAAACAAGCCCGAGATCGACCTCGACCCCAAAATCGATCTTTATGACCAGCGTGTCTATGACAAAGCGGTCGAAAATTTCAAAATGTTTCAGCAGAAAGGCTGGCTGGTCCGCGACGCCGGCGAATGTTTTTATATCTACCGCCAGGTCATGAACGGCCGTGCCCAGACCGGTCTGATGTGCTGCTGCAGCGCCCAGGAATACTGGGACGGCAAAATCAAGCGCCACGAATTCACCCGCAAAGACAAAGAAGAAGATCGTCTGAAACACGTCGACATGACCAACTGCAATGCCGGCCCGGTTTTTCTCACCTACCCGGCCCGCGCCTCGATCAATGCCATGGTTGACCAGATAACCAAAAACGCGCCAGAAGTCGACTTCACCTCTGAAGACGGCATCCAGCACGTTCTCTGGGTCGTTAAAGACGCCGAATGGGGCAAAAAGGTAACTGCTGAATTTGCCCAGATCCCGGCCCTTTATGTCGCCGATGGCCACCACCGCACCCAGGCCGCCGCACGTGTCGCCAAAGTACGCGCCGAAAAGAACCCGAAACACACCGGCAATGAAGAATACAACTTCTTCATGTCAGTCATTTTCCCGCACAATCACCTGCTGATCATGGACTACAACCGCGCCGTGCATGATCTCAACGGCCTGAGCGAAGCCGAATTTCTCAAGAAGGTCGGCGAAAAATTCACCGTCGAAAAGCAGGAATACAAAAAGCCGACCGCAGCCAATACCTTCGGCATGTATCTGAAGGGCACCTGGTATAAGCTGACTGCCAAACCCGGCTCATTCGACGCCAAAGACCCGGTCAAGAGCCTCGATGTGTCGATCATGCAGGATAACCTGCTCAACCCGATTCTTGGCATCGGCGACCCCCGCACCGACAAGCGCATCGACTTTATCGGCGGCATCAGAGGCGTTAAAGAGCTCGAAAGAATCGTTGACAACGGCAAATTCGTCGTCGCCTTTGCGATGTTTCCGACCTCGATTGAACAGCTGATGAAAATTGCCGACAGCGGCGAAGTCATGCCCCCAAAATCAACCTGGTTCGAACCCAAACTCAGATCAGGCATGGTAATTCACACCCTCGACTGATTAATTGACTTGCCTGTCAGGGCTCAACGCTTTATCTTTAATTAATGCGTCGAGCCCTGATTCTTTTTTTGGAGCAAAAACATGAAAGCATTTGTTGACCATGATATCTGCATTGGCTGTGGCCAGTGCGAAATGATCTGCCCCGCTGTTTTCAAACTGAACGACGGCAAATCCACCGTAATTCAGAAACCAGTTGCCCCCGAAAATGAAGCTTCGGCAAAACAGGCGGCAGATTCGTGCCCGACCTCGGCCATTTCGCTCAGCTGAAACCGCATGTTTCGCCACCCGACAAAACGCATAGCGGCAATTCATGACCTGTCTGGTTTTGGCCGCGTTTCACTGACCGTCGCAATACCGATACTTTCGTCGATGGGGCTGCAGGTCTGCCCGCTGCCAACCGCAGTCCTGTCGTCGAATACAGAATTTTCTGGTTTCTGTTTTGTCGATCTGACCGCCAATATGCGCGCGATGATCGACCACTGGAAGTCGATGAACCTGACTTTCGACGGCATATACAGCGGCTTTCTCGGCTCGCATCTGCAGATTGAGATAGTCAAAGAATTCATCGATCACTTTAAAAACCCTAATCAGCTGATTGTCGTCGACCCGGTTCTCGGTGATGACGGCAAACTTTATGACTCAATGACCCCTGACATGGTCAGCGAGATGAAAACCCTGATCTCGCGGGCCGACCTGATAACCCCGAATCTGACCGAAGCCTGCGCCCTGCTCGATATGAAATATACCGAGAAAATGCCTGAAAGCGAACTTAAAAAGGTTCTCAAAGCTCTCAGCGAAAAGGGCCCTGGCATTGTCATCATCACCAATGTCAACAAGTCAGACCGCAAAAAACAGACCTTTGTCTATGCCTATAACCGCGCCGACCGCCGTATCTGGAAGGTCCAGTGCGACTATATCCCGGCCCATTACCCCGGCACCGGCGACACCTTCACCAGTGTTGTCACCGGCTGCCTGATGCAGGGTGACAGCCTGCCGGTGGCCCTTGACCGGGCGGTACAGTTCATTTCGATTGCGGTCAGAGCTACTTACGGGCATACTCACGACCCGCGTGCCGGTATTTTTCTTGAAAAAGTGCTGCCAAATCTGAGTGCACCCTTCAGACCCGGCTGCTTTGAGCTTCTCGAACAGGAGTGAATACAAAATGCCACGCGGCATGGTTCTAACCGATCTCGACGGCACCTTTCTCAACAGCTCGGGCCGCATCAGCCCCGAGAATCTTGCCATGCTGCACCGGCTCGGCGAAAATGACGTTGTCAGAGTGGCTGCCACCGGCCGCACCCTACATTCTTCACGCGAGGTAGTCAAACATGATCTGCCTTTCGACTACCTGGTCTTCTCAACCGGCGCCGGCATCTGCTCATTCGAAGACGATCATGTCATCTGCGCCCATGAACTCGGCCGCCACGATATCCACGCCCTCTCCGAATTCTTTCTCGAATGTGAAGTCGATTTTTCGATTCATCACCCGATACCCGAGAATCACCGTTTTCACTGGTTTGCGGCACCAGAACCGTCTTCCGACCTGCTGTCGCGACTGCATTATCTCAAAGAATTCGCCATCCAGGGGCCATATCAACAGCTTTCACGCGCCACCCAGTTTCTTGCAATCTCTACCGATGGTCTGGCAATCATCCAAGAACTACAGAGAAGGTTTCCGAATCTGAGCATCATCAGAACCACTTCGCCAATTGACGGCCGGCACGTCTGGATCGAAGTCTTTCACCCGCACGCATCAAAAGGGCTTGCGGCCAGGTGGCTGTGCGAAGAACTCGGTATCGAGCAGCGCCACACCATGAGTATCGGTAACGACTACAATGACCTCGCCATGCTCGAATGGACAAACCACGGCTTTGTCGTCGCCAACGGGCCAGAAGACCTGCGCCGGCGCTTTCTTACCGCACCCGCCAATGATGAGCACGGTTTCGCCATTGCGGCCGAACAGTGGCTGCAGGAACTCAACCGATGATCTACCTGCTGACCGGGCCGGTAAACAGCGGCAAAACCTCATGGGTTCTCAATGATTATCAAAATTTTCCGGAGGCGGACGGCTTTGCCTGCAAAAAAGTCTGGGTCGGCGCAGAAATGACCGGTTACGACCTTTTTCACCTCAAAACCGGTCTGACCTGCCCTCTCATCCGCACCTTCAACCATATTCCACCGGGCTGGGATGAAACCGCCCGCCTCAACGATCGCTTCAGCTTCAGCAGTGCCGGCTTTCTCTTTGCCCGTCACATCACCCAGAATGCCATACTCAACAACATCAGGCGCTTTTATCTCGATGAGGCCGGGCATCTTGAAGTGCAGGGCGACGGGTTTCATCATCTACTCGAAGCCCTGCTCGGAGCAGACATCGACTTGGTGATCGTCGTGCGCGAAACTCTTGTCGAGCGACTGGTTGCAGTCTATGGTATTTCTGAATATGAGTTGATCAGGCCCTCTTAAAGAGACGCACCTTTTCTGATTTGCCCTTAAGAGCCGTTTCGCCGTGCAAAACAAAACCCGAGCCATCTGCCAGACCTTTTATAAAGCTCTCAGAATACAGGCAGCGCGAATCAGGCAGTTTTTCGGCCTCTTTCTGAATTCTCGCCGAAACATTCACCGCGTCACCAATGACAGTAAAATCTCGTTTTGAGCCGAAACCCAGCATGCCGCTGATTACTTTGCCCGCGTTGACGCCTGTTGCCATTGAAAAATGCAGACTGCCGGACTTTTCAGCAGCCACAATACGTTCAGCGGCTCTTACAGCTGCCTGGCGCGCCGCTACCGCGTGACCTTCTTCAATCGGAAACACACCCAGCACCTTGTCACCAATCAGTTTATCGATATCGCCGCCCTCTTCAAGTATGATTCTGCAGATCATCGCAACCTGCTCTTTCAACAGTTTGAAAAGATGCCCGGTGCCTTCAGAGCCGAGTCGGGCCGTAAAATCAAGGCTGCCGCAGAAAATAAAAACAAATTCACGCCAGGCACCAGCCAGACCGTCACCACTCAGCACTGCCTGCCGGGCGCTGCGCGACAGCATTTTCCCCATCGTTTCTTTCTCTGACAGGCTCCGGGCAAACCGGTCATACGACCGGCAAAGCTGCCCAAGCTCGTCTTCGCGGTCGAGATTGATGCGAAAGGCATAGTTTTCAAGACTGATCTGGCGCATGCCCTCTGTCAGAGCCTGAACCGGCACGGTAATGTCAGCCGCAGTCTGCAGACCGATCAGAATGAACAGCACAACCGCCATAACCAACAGATAGCGGCTGTAAATGCTTATTTTTAGGGTTTCTTCGGTGACCGGCCGCTGCATTGCCGCACCAATCACAAAATTGTGAGGTTGTCTGATACCGGGGCGCCCCTCGATCGTCACCAGTTCGTCGCCCACCTTTTCTTCAAAAGACACTGGCAGATTCGAGGCATTGACCCAGCCGGCCGCCCTGCCGAGTCTCAGACCTGGCCATGGCACGAACTGATCTTCAATGCAGCCGTACGAATGATATTCAAGCGTAAAAACGGCCCATGGCGACTGATTTCGTTTGGCAATCCGCGTCATGTAACCGCCGCCGGCAAAGGTCACCATCCATGTAAGAGCGGCCTCGGGCTGCGAAATCGTTGGCAATACAAATGAAAGCATCATGGCCGCTCCGGTAGTGATGGCAAACTCAACCGGCATGCCGTGTGCTGCGTTCAACCTTAGATAGGCTTCATCGCCGAAGTTAGACCTGATACTCTTCATCGCCGCATCAAAAAACAGTTCGCCCTTGACGTTCTGCATCTGCAGTTCAGAACCGCCTGCCTGTAATGAGAGATTTTTCAGCAGAAGTCTGATCACCTGACCCAATAACGCGGAGAACTCATCTTTGCTCTTATTTTCGCGGTAGGTAAGCTCTTTTTCGGTGCGATTTACGAGAATCACATTTCTGACCGTGACACTCGAGCTCCAGTCGCCAACCAGGTTGACTGCCTGATAAACCCCGGCAAAGTATCTGCTGAATTCAGCTAAAAAATCGCTGTTCTGGATCTCATTTACCGATCGGGCAACGAGTGCGGTTACCCTCGGGTTTGTGCTATAGCGCTCAAGCTGCCAGGTAACGACCTGCTGGTAGTATCCCTGGCGCAGCTCAAACTCATCGAGAAACCGTTTCAATTCAGTTCTCTGCTGATGCAGAAGCGCCTGATGATTTTCAAACACAAAACTCTGGGCGACGAAAAAAACTGTCAACAATGGCACCATGGCGGTCATAAGAATTGAAAGAAGAATCTGGGCTCGAATCGAGCGATTGATAAAACTGCTGCCCAAAAGGGTTTTGCCCGCAAACCAGATGATCAAAATGGTTAACAGAACAAGGAATAGAATCTGATTTCGCCTCTGAGAGCTGTCTTCAACCTCAATAGCACTGCCAAGTCGGAATTCGCAAATCTCGCCGCCGACCCTGATATTTTCAGTATGGAAAACCCGCCCCGTTGGCGATGCGATGGATTGTGGCTCGCTTTGCCCCACCTTAGAGCTTTCGCGGCCGTATTCAATACCGGCAGGTGTTTTTACCGACAGGGTCACATCGTTATCGCTGTATGCCTCAGCAAGCAGCGACGGGTTATCACGCAGCTGCTCAACCGGAACTGTGACGACTACAACCCCCGCAACCCTTGCCAGATAATGGTCATAAAAAAACAGGTCGGAATTTTTTTCTGGCAGTCTTGCACCAGCCAGCCTCGCCGGAAAAACTTTCATATAATTCCAGTAAACCGCTTCCTGCTTCTGGCCATTCATGGTCAGACCGACAAAGCCGATTTTCTCATTTGTCAGAAACTCAGCTGAGCCGCTTGAACCGAAAAGTTCCGAAAGGAACGGGTCGACCCTGCCACGCAGAGGGATTGAGTCAACCCGCTGATAAATGAGCCCCAGATAACGCGCCAGCCAGAAAAACCGCTCTTCCTGCTCCCCGGCCATACCATGCCTGTAGAAAGTTTCTGCAGTTATTTCATGCCCACGATTCAGATTGATACCCATTACTCGCGTCGGTCGGAAACCGGCCCGCGACAGGTCGGCAAGCGTGCGCTCGACCTCGGCCCGCATCAACCCGGCATCATTTTCTGAAGGTTCGAAGGCGAGGCGGCTCTCGACCCTTTTAAGACAGTCGTTCATTACCGTCTCCATGGCGACATAGCCGGCACTGTCTGATCTGAGCTGTCTGGCAAGCCTTGCGATCTTCTGTTCAGCCTGATGTCTGGCAACCTCTTTTGCCCTTTGCCGCCGCCACTCAAAGCCATAAAAAATGCCGATTGCCAGAGCCACCGCAAAAACAGCCACAGAAAAAACCAGAAAAAATTGGTTCAAGTCTGTGGTCTTCTGCAGTTCTGGATTCTCTGCTACACTTGCAGGGGAAGCATCTTCGACAACCTTGAGAATTTCCAGACCGGCAAAATCCTCACCTATTTTTCTGACCTGGTCCTGATCAGGCTGCAACGAAAAAACCTCGCCGTCTTCATCAATTTGGCAGACTTTGATTCCGGGCTCAATCAAAGCGGCAACATCAGCGGAAAAGGCTATCGGAAGATCCCGGCACTTTTTGGTCGCGGCCTCATGATTAGCGGCAACAGCGAAAGCCTCGCCGATAATGCTGTAATCAAGTCGGGTATCATCGCTGCCGACATGCCCGGCATGAAACTCGCCACAGGCAAGCCCAACCCCGGAAGCATAGGTGAATAAACCGCGGTTGCGACGATGCTGGTTGATTTCCTGCATTGCCTTCTGCATCTTAACGGCAGCAGAAATGGCATTCAGCGCAACGACTCTGCCGTCAGGTCCTTCAAAAATAGCCTCGACCGCGTCACCGATAAATTTGTATATGCGCCCGCCATTACCGTTTATCACCTCTGACATGGCAGCAAAATGATGGTTCAGCATCTCGGTTATTTCATGAGTCTGGTAAGTCTCACAGAGGGTCGTAAAGCTCCTGATGTCAGAAACCAGTGCAATACCTCGAAATGAACGACTCTGAAGCTGACCGGTCTCTTCTGAATTCTTGGCCAGAGCCTCAACCGCATGATCAGACAGCAGAGCCGACAGGCGTTCACGCTCTTTCAAACCCTCGACCATTTTTCCGAATTCGCCGGTCAGGCTGGCAAGCTCATCTTTCCCTGCAACTGCAAGATTAAAGCTGTAATCTCCCTGCGAAACCTTGTCGAGAGCAATCTTTAAAGTTGTTATCGGCTGCAGCAGCAGTGTCGCGACAAACCTTGCGCATAGACCTGCAATCATCAGTGAAATAAATATCAATATCTCGAAAGTTCGCCGACGCACCGCACTGTCATGCTCTATCCTGCTGTGACCAGCCATGCCGGCAACAATTATTTCTGAGTTTTGCCCGTAAGGCATGGCAACCACAGTCATGCCATGCAGGTGATTTTTTACGGTGCCCCCTCTGGCTGCAGCCGTTTCAGTAACTCTGGCAGCTCCAGAAAAGCCCTGAGCAGCAAGATCGTCATTCTCCGGGCGATAAAGAATTCTGAGGCCCTGAGGCGTGTTTCTAAAAGCAATGAACGAAAAATCGGCAAAATCGCGGCGAAAGCCTTCGATGGCAAGCGAAACCGATTTCTCGAATAGTTTTCCTTCATCCCAGACGAGGAATAAAACCGCGGCCGGAAGATCATCAATTTCGATCTGATCATAAATCAATTTGGCGGTCATCTCGCCTGATGTCTGGCCGATGCAGAAATTGCGGCGTTTCTCTATTTCGTGGCTGAAAGTATTGCCCGAAAGCGAATTGTAAGCCTGTGAACCAAACTTCTCTTCATCTGTAACCTCAAATTCAGGCAGCTTTTCTTCGGGTTTATTTTTGAGAAATCGTTTTCGCATGTTTTCTATTACCGGAGCACGATATACCCCGAAAATGTTCTTCAGCCGAACTTTAGAAGCCGCGTCACTGGCAAATTCAAGGCCTTTACCGGCATTATCTAGAAGCATGAAGCCGATCAAAGGAAGTGGCGGCTCGTGCGAATAAAACTCATTAAGAATGTATCGCTCAACTTCTGCTGAGGAGTGCCCGTGCAGTTTGATAAGCTGTGCAAGCTTCGAGTCAGAGAACAATCGACGCGCAACCTTCTGATAATCGTCCTGCAGCTGCATGCGGGTGCTTTCGACCTGCCTCAAACAACCTTCGAGATTGTCGGCAATCTGGTTGCGGGCCGAACGTTCGATCTGCAGATGATAAGCAACGGCAGAGATCCCTAGAAAACCAAGCGGGAAGGTGGCAGCCAGAAAATACAGCATCAGAAACCTTCGGGTCAGCGACATTTCTGGCCAGATATTGAGAATAAGACCACGACAAATGAGCAATACCCAGATAAAACCGCTGCATGTATTGAGAAACTCAAGCCAGAGCGGCACCGGTATTACAGGCGGCAGTTTCGCTGCAAACACCGAAAGATGATTCATGCCTGAACCAAGATGACTGTAAATTCTATAGCGGCCAAGGTTCGCCGGTGCCGGCGGGCCATGTTCCATCCAGTGGATGCGATCGTAAAAAAGGTGCCTGACTTCCTTTTCACGCCAGCTTCTGAAAAGAGCAGACCTGGTGAGCTTTTCCGAGCCGACCACGGGGTCTCTGAATTTCAGCACCGGAACGAAAGCGCCCACTCCTTTGCCCCGCCTGCGACATTCTTCGGCAGCGGTCTGCAAAGCAGAGACTCGTGTGCTTTCGAGCACTTCGGCGGTCATCATATAACCGTAGCCCGTGCCATCAGGCTTTTCGTAATAATCCCAGACAAACCAGTGTGGTCGCCGACTGTGCAGAATATTGCAGGTACGACCTTTCATGCTGCCGGCAACCGCGTCGGTGCTGATACCGACCCCGAAATAATTTTCGGCGATTTTGTCACGCTGCCGCTTGATGTTGTCAGGCAACACCAGCCCCTTATGCTGCCCTGTCAGGTGATTAAAAATCATGCCCATGGCGCGACGACTCTCGACTTTGTCGCTATGCGCATGCAGCATTTCGAATTCAGCCTTTGCCGTCGCTTTGCCAAAGACATGCAGCTTGAAGTCGGGAAAAACCTGGCCAATATCTGCAAACAGAGAGCTTTGCAGCTGCTGCCAGCTGCTCTGATCATAAACACCGCTCCCGGCAACCGTCAGTTTGTCGATAATCTGCCCGCCAAAACGGTTCAGACGATATTCGGCCGTCGAACTGCGGGTCAACGCCTCCAGCTCCTGCTGTGCCGTTTCAGCGAGCTCACGCTCTTTCCAGCTCAGCTCGATCCTGGCCAGAAATCTGAACCCGATGTTCAGAGCCAGAACCGGCAGCAGCCACATGATAAACGGCAACATCCTCAGCCAGAAGTTGCTCCGCTTTTTTCCGATCGCCTTTTCTCTCATGCCGTGAATTTTAACACAAGACATCAGGCTTCAGACCAATTGCATAAAAAAAGGGCTGTGTTATAATTTTGTGAAACGCAGGAGGTGTTATATGGTGGCAAATGCCCGGCGGACACATGACAGGAAGCAGTCTTACGCTGATTACCAGACGTGGCCTGACGACGAACGCTGTGAAATAATCGATGGCACTGTTTACGCAATGAATGCTCCTCTGCGCATTCACCAGGAAATCCTCGGCGAACTCTTTCTGCAGTTTGCCAACTTTCTCAAAGGCAAGCCCTGCAAGGTTTATGTTGCGCCTTTCGACGTGCGTTTTGTTGACCGTGCAAAAAATGAAAATGAGATTTTCGACGTCGTGCAGCCTGATCTGTCGGTTATCTGCGACCACGAAAAACTCGACGACAAAGGCTGCCTCGGTTCCCCCGATCTGGTTGTCGAAATTGTCTCGCCATCATCGGCCTCTTATGACAACATCAAAAAACGGGCCCTCTACGAAAAATATGGCGTCAAAGAATTCTGGCTCGTGCACCCCACTGACCAGCTGGTAACCGCTTACAGACTACTTAATGGTGTTTATGGCCGACCCGAAATTTTCGATATTTTCAACCCGGCCAGCCCAGCCCTTTTTCCCGAACTTAAAATCAACCTCTGCGAAGTATTCGGCATTTCACCGGCTGAGTTCGCACTTAAAGAAGATAAAGTGCCATGGCGCACCGAAATCGTCGCCCGCCCGCCCGCCAAAGCTCCACCCAGCAAGAAAACAGCCAGGAAAAAATAATCCCGCGGCACACGCAAGCCAGCTTAAGTTCGCTTATGCAGTATGAAATAATTGCTTTTTTAGACTTGACGCAATAACCAGAAACAGATATTTTAATAATGAACAATAAATTCATTATTATGCAGATTCTGAAAAACAATATAAGAGTTCAAATCGAACGGGCGGCCCTGCAGCTTTTCGCGGCCCGTGGCTTCGATTGCACGACCATGGCTGAAATTGCGGCCATGGCAGGCATATCGACCGGCAATCTGTATCGTTATCACAGCAACAAAGAAGAGCTTCTCTATGCCCTTATTCCTGAAAGCTTTGTCGAAAGCTGCCTGCAGATGCTGCGGCAAAAAATCGACCTGGCAATGGGTATGAACGCGAAGCAAATTGCCGTTTCGCGAGAATTTCGCAAGAGCAACGCCGCGCTTTTAAAATTCATTCTCGATAACCGGCAGAAACTTCTGATTCTTCTGCGCGGCTGCAGCGGCACCAGGTGGCATGATTTTCGAACTGTCGCCCAGAAGACGGTTATAGAAAAGGCAGGTGATTTTTTTGCCGGTATCGTGGGCAGGTCTGATGCCAGACCCGACCCTGTTCTGCTGACCGGAATATACGAAAATCTTATAAACGTCACCATAACGATTTTAGGCTCTGAGAGCAATCGCAAGGCCTGCCGGCAATCTTTGATCGGGCTGTTGAAATACCATCAGGCCGGCCTGGCTGCGCTCTGTTGATTTCTCTGGTCTGATCGCTTTGGTCTGATTGCTTTGGTCTGATTTTTTTTGCCAGAATTTTCTTTAGTGAATAAGACATTCACTTTTAAAGGAGTTTTTATGATCATCACCGCTTTTAACGGCACTCACAAAACTGGCCCCTCGAACACGGCCATAATTGCCGACGCTTTTTTGCAGGGTGCGACCGAAGCCGGCGCCAGAACCGAACAGATAAGACTTGCCAATCATAAAATTCAGCCCTGTCTTGCCTGCAAAGCCTGCTGGCAGAAAACACCCGGAAAATGCGTAATTCAGGACGACATGGCCGCTCTGACCGAAAAATTCATCAACTCAGATCTGGTGATTCTGGCTTCGCCCATCTACACCGATAATGTTTCCGGTCTGCTGAAAGTCTTTCTCGACCGCCTGATCACAACCGGTGACCCGCACTGGGAATTCGACGAACACGGCGAAAGCCGCCACTGCCGCCGTCACCCGAAACCCACCAGACTGGTGGCGGTAAGTAATTGTGGTTACCCCGAGCAGACCCATTTCGACGTGCTGCGGCTCTTTTTCAGACGCCTGTGCCGCAACATGCACCTCGAACTCGCCGGCGAAATTTACCGCGGCGCCGGCGGCCTTCTGGCCGGCATCGTGCCTGAATTCTCAGAACACATCGACCGCTACCTGAATCTGGTAAAACAGGCCGGCCGCGAAACCGCCAAAACCGGCCGCATATCAGCCGAGCTGCAGCAGGCCCTCGAAGCCCCGCTGATCCCCCTCCCCGACTTCAACCGCATATTCCTCAACAAAGTAAACCAGCTCGCCGACGGCCTGCCAGCGGGTAATTAAATTCAAAATCTTTTCCAACCGAATATTCAAACAGCAGGAAAGAAAATTTTCCACCGGAATCGGCTGGCAACAATCGTTTGAGGAATAAAAGATTCAGCCGGCTGCCCATCAAACGCAGGCGTTTTGCTGTTCATTTAAACCTGCAGGTTAAAAGAATTGGTTGATAAGCGCTTTTCAAGTATGGTATTTAGGATATTAGAGTTGATACAAGATTGCAAACAGAGTTCTTTTAAGGTTTTTCCGAGGCTGAGAAAAATTATGAAACTGCCCCTTAGAATTTCTCCCTGTCCGATCATAGACAGCGTCATTGAAACACGCTTTGAAACAGGGCTTCCTGATGACGCGATCTTTGGGCTCTTTTTTGGGCAGTTCAGGTCGGATTTTCCCAGGTTCGAAAAGCTTCCCGTGGCTCAATTGCCTGATGAAGTCAAGCAGAATGACCCGAATCTAAGATTCAGCCCTTATTTTCAGGCCCGATCAGAAGGTTTTGTTCTCAGGTTCGGCCCCAGGGTTATATCTCTTTCGAACCCCGGCGATTACGTCGGCTGGGAAAAATACTTCGCGAAGTTCAAAAAACTCTTTGCCGATTTTAACCGCCTCGAAACAGAAAAAAGGTTCTGCAGGGTTGGCGTCAGATACATCGACCATTTCAAATTCGACATCTTCCCCAGAATAAAAATGAAGATCTCCCTTCAAGACCGTGAACTCGCCGAAATCCCAAAAGCATTCAGCTGCCAGCTTAACCGGTCCGGCATATCGTCAAACCTTCAGATTGCCAACAACATTGCTCTGGTTATCGAAGAAAAGACGGCTTCTGGCGGCTCAATCATAGACATCGACTCATTTATTGATTTTCAGGAAAACTCAACCCCTGATCAGATTCTACAGACTATCGAAACCTGCCATCAAATTGACAAGGAACATTTTTTCTCACTGCTGAACGAAGATTTTCTGGCGCAGTTATGCCCGGAGTATGCACCATGAAAGAATTTTCCAGCTCAAAACCAGTCTATCTGCTTAAATCAGGCTTTTCAGGGCCAGGCTCCACTCAGACAGCTGTCAGGCCTGAAGCCTTTGCAGCAAGCGTGAAATCCGGTCTGCATGTAAAAAATACCGGCCTGCACATTATCAGGCAGGGATTGCTGAATAGAACGCACATTGTCAGCCAGAGTGCTTTTCAGACGAATTCTTCCTTTGACTCATTCGGAAACGCTTCGGCCAATATTTTCATGCCCCATCTTTCAGAACAGCATTTACTGCAGTCTTTCAGGCAGATTTCTGAAATTCCTACTCTTCCTGTTGATCTGCACCTTGAAAAGAAGATGGATGATTTTTTCGCGACCATAAAGAAAAAACCCGTTAAACTCCATTCACGACGCAGCTAAGGTGTAACATGGCTGACAGATGGCCCCCTGCCTACGACTCGGACACTCTGCAGAAGCAGATTAACAGGCTTAGAGAGCAAAAGGGGTTCTCTGAAACATTTTATTGTCAGAGCGATCTGCCGTTTTTCTGCCAGGGCGACATTATCCAGTTTGCAACCGACTTTCCGTTCATCGACGCTGATGGCGAAATTTCGTTTATTCCGAACCCTGATAATTTGTGGCTTTTTGCCGGAAACACCTGCGATTTTTCAAAGAAGACCGGAGATTTTAAATACACCCACATCTGCCCGGTCGAAAAAGTGCCTGAACAAACGGCCGAAGAACTTCAGAATGGTTTCTACTCATATTCAACCTACAAAAGGTTTTACCTGCCGGTGTGGCAGCGCACGGATACCGGCAGAGGCTACTTTATCGACTTCACCCAGATGTGCTCGGTTGAACGCGAAGGCCTGAGCAGGCACGCAAAACTGCTGGCCCGCATGAGCCGGCAATCATGGTTTCTCTTTCATTCATGCCTGGTTCGCTACCTTGCCCGCGACGACGGCCGCGACGACCCGGGCTGAAAAAATTCACCCGAATTCTTTCAATTCAGCTCAAACCAGTTCACCGCCTGCCGCCAAAATAGCGGCCCTGGTTCGCAAAAGTTTCGGTTTGCGGCAACTTCATCTCTGGTGATAAGATGTAGCCATAAGGGGATACAGGATGTATTACCGCAGAAAATGCATATTGGCTCTAATTGAGCGCTTCAACGGAAGTCTCGACAAAATGGCCCTGCAGAAGCTTTTGTTTCTGCTGATGCAGCGGTCTTCAGGCCGGCAATTCGATTTTGTGCCATACAAATTCGGCTGTTTTTCTTTTCAGGCAAACTACGATCTGTCGGTCATGAAGAAACTCGGGCAGGTCAACGAAACAGAAAAAAGCTGGCATGTTTCGGCAGGCAGCCATTTCTTATCTGAAATAAACAGTGAAGACCGCCGCGCCATTGACAAGCTCTTTGCACAGTTCAATAATCTTGAAACAGATGAACTGATAAGGTTCACCTATATAAATTACCCCAGGTTTGCCACCAGAAGCCTTATTGCTGACAAACTCCTTTCGAAAACCGAACTGGCGGTTATCGAAGAGATGCAGAAGCAGAATCGCGAAAAGACATTTTTCACGATCGGCTATGAAGGTAAAAGTATCGATGAGTATCTGTATCAGCTGCTTTGCCATAATGTTAAAACCCTGTTCGATGTAAGAAAAAATGCGTTGAGCATGAAATATGGGTTTTCAAAGACAACGCTGAAAAAATGCTGTGAAAGTCTTGATATCGATTATGTTCATTTGCCTGAACTCGGCATCGATTCTGATCGACGCCGGCAGCTCAACACACAGGATGACTATGAGGCTGTTTTTGCCGTTTATGAAACAGAAGTGCTTCCAATAACCGGAAAATCTCAACAGCTGATTTTACAGACGCTTGAAAATAAACAACGGGTTGCGATTACCTGTTTTGAGAAAGATCTGAGCAGATGCCATAGAAACAGACTGACAACGGCATTGCAGAACACCTGCAGAGGAGAACTGAAGGTTGAGCACCTGTAGAGAAAAGAAAGATATTCTGATCACGGTAAAAACTTACCCGACTCTGTCGACAAAATACCTGGAACTGGTGTGCACAGCGGGCATTACCCGTGAAGGTGACTGGATCAGGCTTTACCCGGTGCCCTTCAGAATGCTCGATCAAAATGGCAAATACAAAAAATATCAGTGGATTACTGCCGAAATCTTCAAGAATACCGAAGATCCACGGCCAGAAAGCTACAAAATTTACGATTACAATAAAATCGTTCCCGGTTCTGAAATAGTTACTGACGCTTCAGGCGAATGGCATGAACGCCGAAAACTTGTAACGAAGCAGGTCTATAGAAGTAAAACCGAGATTATCAGAAAAGCTAGAGCTATGGAAATGTCGCTTTGCACATTCAAACCAGAGAAAATTCTGGAGTTCGAATATGAACCGGTCGAACGCGAATGGGACAAAAAGAAACTGGCTGAAATTGAAGCACGCAACCGCCAGGGCGACCTTTTTGCTCAGGACAAAAACCCATTCGAGGCAGTCAACAAGCTGCCATACAAGTTTTATTACAAATTTCGTGATAGCGAAGGGCTTGAAAGCCGCCTCATGATCGAAGACTGGGAAATCGGTGCCCTGTTCTGGAACTGCCTCGACAGGAAAAAAAGCGAAAAAGAAGCGCTGGCCGATGTGAAGAAAAAATACTACGACGATTTCGCCTTAACAAAAGATCTGTATCTCTTTCTCGGCACCACCAGAGAATTCCACCTGCGAAAAAGTCCAAACCCGTTCGTCATAGTCGGCGTTTTCCCGCCAAAACCCGTAATGCAACCGCTGCTTTTCTGACTCCCCCGGCAAGAATCTGGTTGTGTGGCCGTTGGGCAATGAGTTTGCTGCACCGGCGGCGGCTGTATTGATAATTTTGTGACGGTTCGGTGCTTTTTACTTACTGTTGTAATACATGTGTATTACAATTAAGAGTGTGGGGGTAATTATGAAAACTGCTTTAATTCAAATCAGGGCTGAGCCGAACCTTAAGGCCGAAGTTGAAAGAATATTTCGAGAGATCGGCATTTCGGCTTCGGAAGCGATTACGATTTTTTTAAATCGGGTCAAGTTGGAAAAGAGAATTCCGTTCGAGTTGAAGATTCCGAATGCCAAGGCTCTTGAATCGATGAAGGATATTGAAGAAAACCGGATTTTCTTTGAATAGCGAGCTTACTTAGCAAAGATTGCTTTATAGGTCTGCCGCAATTCAGGCAGATAGTAGCCTGGTCAGAAACTGGACGGGAACAGTCAGGACAGTTTGTTAGTGCCATATTGCCTCACTAAAACAATAAATCTTTCTATAATTCATCGTCATAAATACAGCAAAACATGACTTAAAGAAGGGTTTCTAGCCGCGAAGAACAAAGTCTTGATAACCCACGCACAGAGGGGTTATCATAGGTGGTCGTATAGCAAAAACATTTAACAGAGGATAAAAGTGTGATCAACACTAGATTTATTTTGGCGATAGGCATTATTACACTATTCGAGTTAACCCTGACGGGGTGCCAACAGCAGAGCAATATTGCAACAGGGGATGTTGTAAAAATACAGACACTCGAAGTTAATCATCTTAAAATTGTTGACACAACAGGAAAAAGTCGAGGCGCATTTCACGCAATGCCTGACGGATCAACTTCTCTAACATTAAGTGACGATAAAGGTCTTCCCAAGTGCGGATTAGTAGTAACATCTGGCGGTGATCCGGTCTTAGAAGTAGCAGATAATACAGGCAAAACAAGAATAGCACTAGGGTAAAAAAAGGATGGTACGCCTGTCATGTCTATGGCAGACGAAACGGGCAAAGTTAGAAATTTAATATCCATGTATCAAGACGGTTCTTCAGCAATAGAGTTTTATGACAAAAATATAAAACAAAGACTCACAGCCGGCTTGAGGGCTGACGGAAGTCCTGTGTTGCAGCTTGCCGACGATAGTGGGGTGACTAGAGTTGCTTTATCTGTTTTAAGCAACAATACGGTCGGACTAGAATTTTATGACAAAGACAGAAAAACTAAAGCGGGTGTTTTGGTAAATGCTGAAAATGAACCAGAAGTTGTATTTCATGATAAACAAGCATTGGAAACTGCAATGACCAAGCGTTGCCATGCTAATTTGCGGGTATTAACTGGTGCTATAGAGATGTATAACTTGGACCATCCAGCTATGATACAAACATTCAATCAAAAAACAATGTCGCAACTTGGCACAGAGTATCTTAAAGACCTTCAAGCAAAGCCTGAAAAATATTTATGCCCAGGAAATCCGCCTGGCATTTATGTTTCTGATGGTGACTTGTCAGGGCATGGTTTTTTAAAATGCACAACGCATGGCAACCCAAAAAACTTATTAATCAACACTGATAATTAAAGCCTTAGCACAGGAGAGTTTATGACAAAAAAAAGTATTCAATCTGTCTTTATGCCGTATTGTTTAGAACAACAGGCTGATGGGCGTTACGCGATTTTAAACAGGGCTTATAAACCAGTCGGCTTCCTGACTTCTGGCCACATTAAGTATGATGATTACCCGGTTTTAGTTACCATCGAAGGGCTAACTGAAGCAAAAATCACGAAGATTTCATTCAATGGCAACAGCGATTGCAAAAAAATATATCTATATAACGATGGCTGCAACCCAACTCGGGGAAAAGAGCACATGGCGTCCTACCTACAAAAGTTAGAGCTATTATCAAAGCTGATTGTTGAATAAAGGGGGCATGGCACCATACGGAAATTTGCATGCACTAACAATTCTAACTGCTTTAAATGGCTTCAGACCAGAAATTTATTCATATACTGCTCGGCCTTGTTTTCTCACAGTCGTCGAAGTTGCTGGCGGATCTGATTTAAGCAACAATTGTTGTGGTTTCAGCGCATCGCGCAATAACAAGACAAAGTTTTAAAAAGCAAAATATATAACAACGATCAAAAATAGTGCGGCAGGAAAAAGTTTACCATTTAAAGACTTGGTATTGGCCGAAGTATTAGTTTGAGGCACAATATCTTTATTTTCAATTGCTGCACAGAAAATGTCATAACCACCGGCCAAAAGATTATTTACTTCAATTTGAGTGAGCTCTGAAATTTCTTTTTTACTT
Source organism: Candidatus Rifleibacteriota bacterium (assembly GCA_024710355.1). Taxonomy (GTDB): domain Bacteria; phylum Muiribacteriota; class Ozemobacteria; order Ozemobacterales; family Ozemobacteraceae; genus Rifleibacterium. The sequence continues at coordinate 493 of JANJUX010000035.1, read as the reverse complement.
TGAAACAGCGACTTCAAACAAGATTGAAACAATAAGTAATCGGGGTTTGGATTTTCCAACAAAACATTTGTAATGATGCTGGAACCAGCACAATCGACCAACATTTTATCAATGATAATTGGGTAATTAGTCTTTATTTTACCATTAGCAGCGCCGTTGACATTTAAAGAGAATCTTTTAATAACAGAATCAGGTAAAACCTTGTCTGATTCTGTTAAAAGCTCTTGATATTGCTCAATCCTAGAAAGAATTACTTCGCCAGCTCTACAATCAGTGGAAACAGTTTCTTGATATTTTGCTTCCATGACTTTGATCAAATAACAAAAAAGAGTTTTCAGAGTTTCTGACGAGCTGTTATATAAAAGCGTACTGAATTTTGTAAGAAAGGGGGTTGTACTTGAATTCTTCCTGCTATAGCATGATAAGCGAGACATTTTTGGAGGCATTTATGAAGGAAACTTCGCTTTTCAAGCTTACTGGTCGCCAAGTCAAG
>JANJUX010000026.1 GCA_024710355.1 Candidatus Rifleibacteriota bacterium | reverse complement strand
CGGCATCAAAATGACGGTTAAAGACGTCGATATCGGCACCAATGACAGCATCAATATGAAGATCAAGGGTGAAGTGAGTTCGGTTGTCGCCCAGACGAAGCAGGGCTACCCGCAGATTCGCACCCGCGAGGCCGAGAGTTCACTGCGCGTCGAAAACGGCGCGTCAATCGTCATGGGCGGTCTGATCAACCGCGAAGAGCGCGAAACCAGGTCGAAGATTCCGCTGGTCGGCAATATTCCGCTTTTCGGCGGTCTGGCCAGAGGTCGCGACAGCGAGAAGACGGATAACGAGATTGTCATGGTGGTTACTGCGAAACTGATTGAAGAATAAGCTGTTAACCATGCAGACTTGTTGCAATATCTGTGAAGTTTAGAGGCGATTCGCTCTGGCTGAAAATCAACCGCATCGCCGACCGCGAAATGGCCATGATCATCAGACTTTGCAGAATTGCAAAATTGCCGGACAATTTCGACCGAAATTGTGATAAATTTGCAGAACCAATTACCAAAGGTGCATCCCCAATTCAAACAACTCGGTGTGGCATAAAATGAAACAATCAAAACTGTTTACCAAAACCTCGAAGACCCTTCCCAAAGACGAAGTCAGCCTCAATTCACAGCTGCTTCTCAAGAGCGGCTTTATCGACAAGGAAATCGCCGGCGCCTATTCTTTCCTGCCGCTTGGCCATCGCGTGCTCAACAAGATCATCAACATCATCCGCGAAGAAATGAACGCGATCGACGGCCAGGAAATCATGCTCACCGCCCTGCAGGCCCCCGCCACCTGGGAACCGACCGACCGCTGGGACGATGAAAAAATGGACGTCTGGTTCAAAACCGAACTGAAGAACGGCAACCAGCTCGGCCTCGCCCCGACCCACGAAGAACCCCTGACCAAGCTGATGAAAAAGTTCATCAACTCTTATAAAGACCTGCCGGTTTTCGCTTATCAGTTCCAGACGAAGTTCCGCAACGAAACCAGAGCAAAATCGGGCATTCTGCGCACCCGCGAATTCATCATGAAAGATCTCTATTCGTTCGGCCGCAATCAGCAGGACCTCGACGAATATTACGAAAGGGCCAAAGCCGCCTACGTAAAAATCTTCGATCGCCTCGGCCTCGGCAAAATCACCTACGTAACCTTCGCCTCGGGCGGCACTTTCTGCAAATTCAGCCATGAATTCCAGACCCTGTGCGAATACGGCGAAGACCTGATCTACATCAACGAAGAAAAGAAAATCGCCATCAACCGCGAAATCTTCACCGATGACATCATCAGCGAATTCGGCCTGAAGCGCGAAGACTTCGTCGAAAAGAAATCGATCGAAGTCGGCAACATCTTCAAGCTCGGCACCAAATTTTCTGACGCCCTCGGCCTGCACTATGTCGCCGAGAACGGCGAAAGATTCCCGGTCGTCATGGGCAGCTACGGCATCGGGCCGGCCCGCACCATGGGCACCATCGTCGAAACCTGCAACGACGAAAAGGGCATCATCTGGCCGAAAAATATCGCCCCCTATCATGTTCACATCATCTCTCTCGGCAAAGAAGATACCATCGCCGCCGAATCGGAAAAGCTCTACAATCTGCTCTGCGCCAACAACGTCGAAACCCTCTGGGATGACCGACCCAACGTCAACCCGGGCGCCAAATTTGCCGATTCAGACCTCATCGGCTGCCCGATCCGCATTACCGTCAGCAGCAAGAACCTCGAAAACAAGCAGTATGAAGTCAAGAGACGTGCCGGCGGCAACGCCGAATTCATACCGCAGGAAAACATTCTCGCCTTTCTTGCGAACGAACTGAAATAAACGCTCATTAACCAGGGGCCGCCAGAAAAATTCTGGCGGCCCCTTCTTTTTTCTGAAGAAACGTGCGCCGGCCGCGGAGAAGCAGAAATAATTAATGATCGCGGGAAATTATTCCGACGATTCTTCAGCAGGAACTGCGCAACAATGGCATCAAACTCATCCACAACAACTGTTCATTTTTTAAACACCAACCATGGCATGCTTTTTGCTATAAGCTGGTGACCCATCAAGAACTGGGCACTTTTTGCGCAGCGAAAGGAAATCAAAGCACCGACTATATGCGAAAAACCAAAATACTTGTCACACTTGGACCCTCAGCCGAACAGGAACCGGTATTGCGTGAACTGATCAATGCCGGCATGAACGTAGCCCGGCTGAACTTTTCTCACGGCGATTATGAAGAACACGGAGCGCGGGTCGCCACCGTCAAGAAGCTGCGCGAAGAAATGAAAAAACCGGTGGCCCTGATGCTCGACACCAAAGGCCCCGAAATCAGAACCGGCATGATCGAAGGTGACAAGATTCATCTTGAAGCCGGCAAAAGCATCACGCTCACGACCACGACCGTCACCGGCACCGCCGACCTTCTCAGCATTTCGTTCGACCGCCTGCCCTCGATGCTCGAAAGCGGTTCGACGATTCTGCTCGACGACGGGCTGATCCAGCTCGCAGTCGAACACATCCCCGACGACAAAACCATTGTCTGCAAAATTCTCAACAGCGGCAGCATCAAGTCACGGCGCGGCGTCAACGTTCCGAAACTGCATCTGAACATGTCGAATCCGACCGAAAAAGACCGCGATGACATCATTTTTGCCGCACGCAACGATTTTGACTTCATCGCCGTTTCGTTCACCGAATCAGAAGATACAATCAGACGCGTCAAAGCCATTCTCGACATCGAAGGCAAGCCCGACATCAAAGTAATCGCCAAGATCGAGAACCACGCCGGCCTCAACAACTTCGACGATATCCTCGAAGTGGCCGACGGTATCATGGTCGCCCGCGGCGACCTCGGCGTCGAACTGCTGCCCGAAGAAGTGCCGATCGTGCAGAAAGAAATTATCAGACGCTGCTATATGGCTGGTAAACCGGTCATCACCGCGACCCAGATGCTGCACACCATGATCGATGCGCCGCGCCCGACCCGCGCCGAAGTCTCTGACGTCGCCAACGCCATCTATGACTTCACCTCGGCCATAATGCTTTCGGGCGAAACTTCGATCGGCAAATACCCGGTCGAATGCGTCAAACTCATGGACCGCGTTTCACGCAACACCGAAGACGCCATCGACTACAAGCGCATTTACAATGCCTTCGCCAGCAACGAAGAATTTCCAGACCGCACCAGCGCCGTCACCAATGCCGCGATTGCCACTGCCTACAGCCTGTCGGCGACTGCCATCATCACGGTTACAGAGTCAGGCCGCACCGCCCAGGCTCTATCGCGCCTGCGGCCAAGCATTCCGATCATCGCGGTGGTTGCCAACCAGAGACTTTTTAACCAGCTCAGTATCAACTGGGGCATCACACCGGTCATCGGCAGCCATTTCAAGACCATCGAAGAGCTCTATCGAGAATCGGTACGACTCAGCCTCGAAACCGGCATGATCAAAGAGGGTGACACAATCATTCTCGTCGCCGGTATTCCGGTCGGCCGCAGCGGCGGCACCAACATGATCAAGGTCGAAACCGTCGGGCACCCCGGCCACAGCCCGAAACGCCGCAAGGAAGACGAAACTTCAGAAGCTCTCAAATTCAAGCTCGGCCAGGAAAAATCAAGTCACAGCCGCCTGAACCACAACTCCAATGGTGGCGGCACGCCGCTCGACCTGATCACCCGCCCGGTCGCCCAGTGCCCGAAGCGCAACATGCTCAAGTAAGCTTTTCGTAAAGCTCAACACAAAAAAACAACCGGGGCTGCCTCACAAAATAGTGGAGCAGCCCCGGCTTTTTCGAGCGGCAGAAAGACTCAGGCGGCGAAGAATGCCTTGACCTGATCGATAAAATAACGGTTCTGTTCGAGGCTGCCGACACTGACGCGCAGGCAGTTCTTCAGCAACCGATGCGCCCCGACGTCGCGAATGGCGATATCGTTGTTCTTCAGGTGCTCGAAAAGAGCGGCAGAACGCTCGCCGGCACTGAAGGTCACGAAGTTGGTGTGCGACGGGTATGATTTCAGGCCTTCGATCCCCTGCATTTCTTCATAGAGACTCTTTTTGAGAGCAACCGCTTCACGGGTGTGGCGCAGAAACAGGTCTTTGTTCATCAGCATCGTCATGACGAAGGTCTGCACCATGATGCTGGTGTTGAAAATCGTCTGAACCTTGCGCAGTTCGACAATATTCTGCGGCTGACTGACAATGTAGCCAAAACGCAGGCCGGCCGCCGAAAATGATTTCGAAAACGACCTGACAATCAGCAGATTACTGAAGTCTTTGATCCGGTCGACCCAGGTGATCCCGCTGAACTCGAAATAGGTTTCGTCGAGCAGCACCGGCTTGCGGGTGTTGTTGAGCACGTAGAGAATCTTTTCATCGCTGAGCAGGTGCCCGGTCGGATTGTTCGGGTTGCAGAGAATGCCGAGCCGGCAGTTATCCGAGTTGAGAACCTTGACGTATTCCTTCTCGTCAAAGTCGAAACCGGGCAGAAAGTCCATGAATCTGATTCCGAGACCGGCGGCCTGCGAATAGGTCGAGTAGTCGAAATAAGACGGAGCCAGGGAAAGTGCGAACGCGTCATTGTTCTCGCGCACGGCCAGGAAGGCGGCAAACAGCATGTCGTCGGCGCCGTTGCCCCAGAGCAGGTTCTCACCCGTGATTCCGTGACCGACGTAGTCGACGAGAAGCTTTTTGAGTTCTGAGGTTACGCCGCTGAAATAGCGATTGAGATGCACCTGCTGCATATTCTGATGAAAAGCCTCGTCGATCGTCTGATACGGGTCGAGAACGCTTTCGTTCAGGCACATCATGTTCTTTTTGCGCGGAACGGAGATATCGGCCGGTGGGCCGGCTTTGAGCAGATCGGTTCTAAACAGGGTCATGACGGGTTCCTTTCCTGCAAGCCATTTTTACACACATACTAGCAGGCTTTATGTTACAATTCAATAAAACCTGAGACAGGAGCGGATTCTATGGCCAGAACACGTAAAGCGAACGACACACCCGGCTGCGGCTTTTATCTGCTTTTCGCTCTCGTCATGATCGCCCAGATGTTCTCTGACAAGACTGAAGAGCCACGGCGTGAAGCCAATGGGCAAAAGGTCGAACCGGCGATCGCGCTGGTCAAATATCACTCAGACGAAGAACTTGTCGAACTGCACAGAAACGGCCGCCTGTCGGGCGTCATCGACCCACAGACGAACCGCACCGGGCTGCACGTGGCGGCAATGCTGAACCGCCATCAGGTTCTCAGAATGCTGATCGACAGCAAAGAAAACGTCAGCCCGCGCGACAAAAATCAGGTCACGCCGCTGCATCTCGCGCTCGAGAACCAGGCTTCAGAATCGGTGCAGATACTGATGCAGGCAGGAGCTGACGTTACGGCAGTCACCCGCAACGGCTATACCATTCTGCACCATGCGGCCCGCTACGGTTTTTATGACGTGGCCAAAGCGGCACTCAAAGCCGGTGTAAAACCTTCGGTAGAAGCATACGGCGGCTTTACGCCGCTGCATTACGCTGCCCGAGAGAACCACCTGCGCATTACGGTTCTGCTCGTCGAAAACGGGGCTGACAAGAACGCCCGCATCGGCTACGGTTGGACCCCCGGCGACCTGGCATTCAGCAAAAGCGAGCCGATAACGAATTATCTGCAGAGCAAGGGCGCCATTTTTTCGCAAAGCACGATCATTAACGAATTCAACCTCGTAAATGGCTGGCCCTTCTTCAGCCAGCAGGAAATCATCGCGATCCCCTTCACCACTTCACAGTTTTTCAGAGCTATCGAAGCCGATTCTGCCGACCAGCTCGCAGAACTCGAAAGCCATGGCGTTGATCTGAAGCAGAAAAGCCCGGCCGGCACCCCGCCACTCTGCCTGGCCATTGCCAACCGCAAGCTGCAGGCCGCAGACTATCTGTTAAAGAAAGCGGCAGATCTGGCCGCAACCGATGCAAACGGCAAGAACGCTCTGCTTTATGCGATCGAATACCGACATGAGGACTTTGCGCGGCAGATCCTGCAAAAGAAGCCAGACCTTTCGCACGCCGATAAATCCGGCAATACAGCTCTGCACTATGCCCTCGCCAACAGCCAGAATGCTCTCGCAGCCGAATTAATCAACCGTGGCGCCAACATCTTTGCCGAAAATAATTTTTCACGCGGTATGATCCACATTGCCAGTGAAAATTCAAATTCGATGATGTTCGAAGTTCTCATCAGTAATGGCTGCAACGTCAACCAGGAAGATGTAAACGGCAACACACCACTGCACCTGGCCGTGAAAAATGACAATATCCCGATGATTTCAGCTCTGCTCAAAAATGGAGCTGACTTTGCGGTTATCAACAATCGTGGCAAAACCGCGCTGCAGCTGGCAAAGTCTCAGGCCGCCCGGAACCTGCTCAGCAACCGCTTTGAAATTGAAGGACAGAATCCCTCAGAGAAGCAGCTTCCTGCTGAAGTGAATATTCTGCCGCAGTCAGCAAACTGAGTTAAAATGCAGACGCAGACGTCTCAGGATGGCGCATTGCGCAGACTGCGCCCCAGACAATTCCGTCTCGAAAGCCTGCTGCTGTTCTGGGTTCTGGCCATTCTTCTGCCGGCCCTGGCGATTCTCGGGCTGCTCAATTTTTCTGTGCAGCAGCAACGCGAAACCGTTCAGGCAGATCTTGCCGACCAGCTGCTCGATGCTTACGATAAGCTCAACAAAGCCTGTGAACCAGGAGCCTGGTTTGTCAGCCAGGTTGAAATGGCCGAAACGATCGCCGGGCTGCCGCCAAGAAATTCAAAGCTGCTGCCGGCTGCCAATATTGCCGAATCAGCAGCTCCGCATCTGAACCGCCTGTTTTCACGCATCAGAAGTCATGATCTGCTGCTTCTTATGGCAGCCGGGGGCGACCTGAAGAATCTTGCGGTCTTCACCGATCCGGTACGGGCTCCTGATTTTCCGCGACCGGGTCTCAGGGCAGCCCGTGAAATTCTGGGTGAGCTGCTGAAGCAGCACGGCGACCAGCAACAGTCGACTGGCAAAAAAGACAGTCGTAAAATACTGAGAAGCTTCATCACTTCAACCTTCGGCACTTATCTCGACCCGGTCGACGCCGACGAGGATTTCACCCGCGGTTTCAGTGATAAAAGTGGCATAAATCGGCTGCGCACCGCCAGACGTCTCATAAAAGACGCACATGGCAAAGTCATTTTCATCTACATCGCCCTTTTTCGGGAAACCGACAGTTCCCTCGCCCACAGTTTCGCCCTCGCCCGAAGAGACCTTGCTTCTTCTGGGCTGAATGCAAGAATGGTGCTTAAACCGGCGCTACCGTTTCCGTTTATTCACACAACTGCAGACAATCAGCCGAAGCTGGTCGCCCCCATCAATATAGGCCTTCTCACTTCAGGCATTTTCAGACAGAAAGACCAGATCACCGACCTGCTGAATCGCGGAATCATGGCGCATCGGCCGGCACTCTACCCGCATTTCGAGATTTCTGCAACACCAGGCCTGCATGTAAACCATGAAAAGACGGTCGAACCAGGGTTCATCATCTTTCTTTTTCTTTGTTTGACACTGCTGGCACTCAGAAGTTTTCACCAGCACGGCAATCTGAGAGTCAATATCCGAACCCGCCTGTTTCTCTCGGTTCTGCTGGCTACGGTATTGCCGGTTGCCATCTTCGTCTTCTATACGCATCGACACCTGAGTCTTGAATTACAGAGAAGGCAGAGCCAGATGAGCCTGAAGCTGCGAAGTCATCTGCAACAGCTCGAACTGTCGATCAAAGCCGGTGATCACAACCATTTCGCAAAGTTCAGCGGTTTTATCAACCGCATGCGCGAATTTGCCTGCACCGCAGACGAAGACTACCTGAGGAAATTTATACACAGCGAACTGGACCGGACATTTTCCGGAGCGGGTCTGCTGCGCAACGACGGCCTTATTCTTGAGTTCCTCGATTACCAAAAAGTGTATGTCATCAAGCTTGAGAAGAAGCTGAACCTGACACGCGAATTCATGTATGCCTCGATCATCAGATTTTTTCAGCTGACCAATCTGATGCCTGAGAGACTGCAGCAGCACCTGCAAAGCACAGCCCGCGGCAAGAAGCTGCTGGCCATGGCAGAAATTTTTCCGCCTATCGATGTCGACAATTTCTGCAGCTATGAAGGCACCGCCCAGACGTCAAAACAGGACTTCGGCAATTTCAGAATGATGAACTACAAGATTTTGCCCCCTGTGAACCCGGGCGAGCAAAGAAAAGGCGCGGTTCTGCTGCTGATTCAGGATATTCGCGAGCTTGCCCACCTGATTGTGAGACAACTGGGCGAAAACTGGCAGGCATTCAGACAGACAACCGCTGAGGGACTTATAGAAAGCCAGATCATCAGCTCTTTCGACCTGAACGGTTCGAGTCTCGACCTTGACAAAGTCTGGCCGGAAGGGCAAAGACCGGGCAGCGAACAGCTGCAGGTTGCGAGACTTCTCACCAATGGCCGGGCTGAAGCTGAAATCAGACTCGAAGACAAGGATGGCACGCCTGTTCTCATCAGCGGCAGAAAAATTGCGGGTTACCCGCTGATCGCAGTTGCGAGCTGCCGTATGAGCAGAATCTCCCAGCAGCGGTCACTCGTTTTGGCCATTATCGGCGCCAATCTTGTCTACATCTTTCTGCTTCTAAGCATGCTGGTAAGTATACTTTCAGAGTTGTTCAACCCACCGATCGACCGGTTGCTGAATGCCGCCAGACTGACCGGGGAAGGCATGCTCGTCAGGATCAGCAACAGCTTCAGCAATGAACTTTCACAGCTGACAAATGAGTTTAACCGTATGAGCCAGCATATACGTGAACGGGAGCGTCTGGAAAGGTTCATCTCACCAGAAGCGACACGCACAATCGTTTCTGAAAGCCGAACCCGCAGTGAAGTTTTGTCCAGACAGGTGCGCCGCAGCATTGTATTCATGCATATCCGCCATTTCAGCGAGCTCAACACGGCGCTGAGTCCGGAACAGCTTTTCCAGATGCTGAACCTGTATTTTCCGTTTGTCGAGGCCGAAATAGCTGACGCCGGAGGGCAGATCGACAAATATATCGGCGATGCCATCATGGCGGTTTTTTCTGACGAAGCAGGTTTGCCAGCAGCAAGACGCGCCTGCAATGCCATGATCAGAGTCATGAGTCGACTGCCCGAATTCAACCGGAGCCTGAAGCGGAACGGGCTTCCTGAGATCGTTACCGGAGCCGGCATCTCGACCGGCGAAGTCATTCTGGGCAGAATTGGCTCTTATCAGGGCCGGCTTGACTATACGGTAATCGGCGACCGGGTAAACCTTGCCGCCAGGCTTGAAGCATCGTCGCACTTCGATAATACCTGCCATATTCTGACAGATGCCGATACTCTTGCGGCCGCAGGCGCAGAAATTGCCGCCAGGCTGCATGGTGAAATAAAAATCAAGGGAAAGGCGCTGCCGGTAAAGGTCTATGAAATCATCTACTGATCAGACTCTCCTCAACATACGCCGCAGCACCTTCATGAAAGTTGCGCCGGTGCTGCTCTGGCTGGTTGCGATCTTCATCCCGGTTCTGGTTGGCCGCAACCTTTATTTCGCCACTTTCAAAGACCAGCAGGAACAGCTCGCCGCCATGGGACAGCACCAGCTGATGACCCGCGCCAGAGAACTCGAAGCCAGATTACACCCGGAGCTGCTGCTCAAAAAGCAGCTGAACCTTGATTTTTACACCCGCGCCTACGACAAGGTCATTCATCAGAACAACCCTTCGGTTCTGGCTGCTTCGCCAATCGGCAGAGCTCTGCCTGATTTTTCAGGCGACATCGCCAGCCAGCTCGCTTCTTTCAGCCGTTTTCTTGAGTCGGAGACCGGCATCAGACCGACCTTCATCGCCGGGCTGCACCCCGACCCGCAAAAATGCGGACTGTTTCTGCAGAACGAAGCAGAGCCCGCTGCCGAAGAAATGCAGGCAATCAGGCGTGAGTTCGCCGAAATGTGCATTTTTCTCAATTCAAGAGCGAACTTTATAGAAAACGAACCTCCCGAGCTCAAAACCTATGCGCCTTTCAATTTTTTCAGCCATTTTCTCGAAATATTCGACCACTTCAGCACTCACTTCTGGAGTCTGCACGGTTCATTCTCGGGTCGCTACCGTGAACGTCTGCATATCATCAGTATGCGGCCGCCATTCCCCCCAGGGCAGGGTAACAACATCATAGTCGGGATACTGATCAGCAATCTCGACCCGGCAAAGGTAATCACAAGAGCCTGTCGCGACATGTCAGACGAGGAAATCACAATTACCTGGGGGCAGGCAGACCCTGATAAACTGCCAGAATTCGTCGAAGAAAACGGTGATATCTCTATGATCACCAGGCTTTCCGAGCATTTCCGCGCAGTTTTCAACCGCCCCGGCTCGACTGACAGACTTGGTCGAACGGCCGTCAAACTGACCATTCCTGCCGAAACAAGGCAAAAGCTGCTGCGCGAACATGCAGTTCATATCGATCTGGCTCTGCTGGTTTTTCTGTCGACCAGTTTTCTGCTGGGAGCCGGCACCAGTCTTGGCCAGATGAAGCTGCGCACCAGTCTGGCCAGACTGATCACCGTGGCCTTTTTTGTCAGCATGTTTCTGCCTTTAACGGGTCTGGCATGGCTTGCTGCCGCGAACTCCCGCAATGCGCGTGACTTAGAAGCCCGCAAGATAACCCGGCAGGTCGGACAACTGCTGCGCCAGAGCGAAACGGCCTTTCGCCTGCAGATATATCGCCAGCAACTTCTCATGTTTTATATCAGCAGAATAATTGCCAATCTTTCGCCCGAAAAATGGGGCGATTATGTTAACCGCTTTTTCTACAATGACTTTCATTCACGCTTCAAGCATCATATCGCCAATTTTTATCTCTATTCGGCTGCGAATGACCGAGACTATTTTCGCGGTCAGTATCCTGAAGAACGTTTTCGCAAGAACGAACTGCCAAACGTGCTTTCTGGCGCCTTTCGCCGGGCCATGATGTTTACTGACGCCTTTGATCACATGTCGGATGCGGGGCGACGAAAAATTTCGCAGGTGGCAGACTTTTCGAGCGGCGTCATTGAAGAACTCGTAGATGACAAATTCTTTAACAGCTTCATGAGTAGCCCCGGCGAACTCAATAACGCCACGCTGCTTGCCAGACGCGATCTGCTGATAATGTTCTTTCTTAAGGGACCACAGCGGATGGCGGGCATTCTCTGCCTTGTAACCAACCACCTTCTGCCAATGCATATTATTGACGAAATCAATGCCCGCGGCAGCTTTAAAAACAAATTTACCCTCGATGGTTATCGGGTAGAGATGGATTTCTACGCAATCAGTGAATTTTATGAGCGCAGTTTGAAAGGCCGCTGGCTGGCGTATGCCAAAGATAACCCGCCAATAATGACAACAGAGGCCGCAGATGCGCTATACAGCAATTCTGACGCCAGTACAGTCGACAATCTTCACCTTGAAGACCCGCATCTGCTGGTAACCGAAACCATGCTCGAACGGTCAATCTTTGGCGTTGCCAGAGTAAAACCATTGCACACCACAAGTCGACAATATACCGGGGCCGGCATGCTCGCTTTTCTGGCACTGCTAAGCTGTCTGACGCTTGCCACCGGCATCTCGCGCCTGATTCTGATGCCGGTTCCGCCTTTCCTTGAGGCTATCAGAGCAATTGAAGAAAACCGGCATGACTGGCTGCTAAGCTTGAATACCGGTGACGAATTCGACAATCTTGCCGCTTCGATGAACGAAATGAATCTCAAACTGTTCGAAAGACAAAAAATGCTGCAGCTGGTATCACATACTGCAGCTGAGGCCGTTAAGACCGGCAACACGCAAGAAGCACCCCGACGGCGGTCCGCGACTATACTGTTTTCTGATATCAGGGGTTTCACGACTCTCAGCGAAAACCACAGTGCCGAAGAGGTCGTTGCCATGCTCAACGATTATTTTACCCTTATGTGCCCGATAATCGAGGCGAATGGGGGGCATATCGACAAACTGATCGGCGATGCCATTCAAGCCGTCTTTCTCGCTGAAAACGAGGAAATCCGTGCAATATCGGCAGCCAGAGCTGCACTGGAAATGCGTCGCCGGCTTGCTGAGTTCAACGCCGCCAGAGCGGCTGCCGACCATTTCACCATAAACAACGGCATCGGCATTGCGAGCGGTCAGGTCACCACCGGGGTTACCGGTTCGAATACCGGCAAACTCGAAGCGGCTATTATCGGCGAACCGTTGCAGCTGGCCGCCACCCTTGAGTCATACAGCAAGTTCGCAACCAATACCTGCATAATCATTGACCCGGCAACAGAAACCCTGCTTAAAAATCGCGCCAGGGTGGTATCATTAGACGTGCCTGAAATATCACAGAAAATGCCAATCCACGAATTACAGGAATTGCTCGATGCCTGACGGGTCACAGCTGAAAATAATCAATCCGGCACGCCCGGGAACCGGCAATCTGCTTGTTTTCTGGCTGTTCGTCTTTGCTTTGCCGGCTGTCTGCTGCCGCTTTTTCCTGAATGTTTACATTGAAGCCGATCACGGCAAAGCCATGCTGACCGCCTCACAAGCATTGCGCGAAGAACTGGAGAGTTTCAGACAGGATCTGAGCCTCGAAACACTTCTCAGTAACGGTATCGAACAGGCAATTGTCTGGCTCAGAACAAGTGAACTGCCGGCGGCGGCAGGTGAATCACCTGAGTCGCTCAGCCAGTATTTTTCTGCATCAATTGCCAGAAACTGCGGGATTCAGCCAATTTTCTGCGGTATCATGCGCCTTTCTGATCGAAAAACCGGCAGTTCAGCCATCGACTCTTCGCCGGTCAACCCGGGTCGCAAATCTTTCGAAATTATCATGCAGCATCTTTTTCCTGACCCGGCCAGACCAGACAAAGGTGCCGACAAGCTTTTTCCGGCAATTGCAAAAACGGTTTTCGGCAACTACCTCACGCCGGCAGAACGGCCCGGCGTTTTTGCCAGCGGCTTTTTCTGCAAAAATGACACTGACCGCATGCTGATTTACCACAATCGCTTTCAGAACCGGACAGATGGCATAAATTACGCATTCATGCTGGTGTTTTCAGAGAACTCGCTTGCCCCGCAGCAGCTGTTTGACTTCGCCCGCAAACGCGCCGAAGAGAATTCCAGGCGCAGTTATGCTGTTCTCAAAGTTGTGCCAGAAAGAGACTTTTTCATGACAGCTGACGGCAGACTGGCCTGCGTTGCGCCTGTCGATCCTGCCGCCCTTCGAATTGGCTCTCACAAAGGACAAAGCTGGTATGACCGCAGTATCCGCTCAGGCATGGCGGCACAAAAACCATCAAGACTGCCATATCTTCTTGTCACTACAGATTTCCGGGGTTCAGTTCTTAAGATCCATCTACCGCAGATCAGCCTTGCACTCCTGCTGTTCGCTTTTTTCGGGCTGGCACTGGTCAGGCAATATCTTACCGGCAAGCTGCCACCCGCACCGCTGCTTCAGCGTTTTAAAGCCGCCATTCTTGCGGCAACTCTGCTGCCCTTTGCAGCTTTCATATTGACTTCGCTCGAATTCATCGCTCATTTCAACCGGGTCACCATTTCGGCGCAGACGCAGAACCTGATCAGCGATCTGCAGATGCTTGAATTCAGCATTCTCAATCACGACCTACAGGAGCGACGCGCCAACTCGCTGTTCGTGAAACATCTTCGCGAACGCCGCATGCAGAGCCGCGAAGTTATTGAACAGTTACTCAAAAGCCAGATCGGTAAACTTTACGAAGGCTATGGCTTTCTGCGCAGCGATGGCCTTTTTCTTGAAAATCTCCCCGACACGACCGGCATTTCCGTCGATGACGTGAACAAGTTCCGTATGGCCCAGGAAATCAGCTTTGGTCAGCTCTACAATATCTTCGATTTTGCCGGAGTTCTGCACCCCGAATTTTCTGAAAGGCTCGAAAATAAAACCAACCTGGTAAAATGGAAAGCTTACAGCGTTCACATGAACGAAATCGACCGAGATTCGTTCTGCTGCACTGACGGCCAGTATTTTATGTCACGCAACGCCGACAAAAACTATTTCAGGCTGTCGTTTCATCATCTGTTTCCTGAGTTCGACAAAAGAGAACTCTGGGCCGGTGTCACCTTTATAAAAAATGCACGCAGCACAGTCGAGAACTACCTTGCAACCCAGAATCAGCACGGAATCTTTTTCAACAGCCGCGATCAGATGCTTTTTCAATCAGCAGTCTTCCGCTGCCAGGAAAATTCAAGCGAAATTGATCAGTCGGTTGCGTGGCCGGCATCGGCCCTGCGCGAAAAAGATATGATCGAAGCCGCGAGAAAGCTGGATAACAACGAAAAAGAAACCAGCTGGGTAGCAAAAGACCGCAACGGCATTATCAGTATTTTTGCCGTCAGAGCCATGGCCGAACTGCCGTTCATCATCGTCTCAAAGTGTCTGATAAGCACCCTGGCAATAAACGAGCAACTGTTCAGAGTGGCCGGGCTGCTGCTTATTCCTTATGCCATGCTGCTTCTGGCGCTTTTGAGCTCTTTGCTGGCAGAAATTTTTCTCAAACCGATCAACCTTCTGATCGAGGGCAGTTATCAGCTCGAACAGGGCCGTTTTCCGAAAATCGACTTCAGGTCTGAAAATGAGCTGGGCACCCTGGTTGAACACTTCAACACCATGTCTGAAGGCATGAAGCAGAGACAAAAACTGCAGCGTTTCGTCTCAGAAGAGGTTTCAGATTCGATAATTCTTGAAGCGACAACGATGCAGCAATCGTCAGGCACACTGGTCTACCGGGTTGTCGTTTTTATACACATCCGGGATTTTGCCGGGATGTGCGAGAAAATCGAACCAGAGTCGGCAATCTTGCTGCTGAACCGTTATTTCTCGGCTTTCGAACCCTGCCTGAAAACTGGCCGCGGGCAGATCGAAAAGTATATCGGTGACGCAATTATGGTCAGCTTTTCGCCGGAAAATTGTGACAACAGCCCTGCAGCCGCCGCATGTGCCGCAACCCTTGCATGCCTGGCAGCTTTGCCGCAGCTGAATAAAGACCTGTCAGACGCCGGACTGCCGGAAATAAGAATCGGCATCGGCATTGCCGCCGGCAGCGTCATCAGGGGCAAAATCGGAGCAAGACAGAGTCGAAAAGACTTCACCCTGATCGGTGACCCGGTTAATCTTGCCGCCAGACTCGAAGCAAACTCACATTTCGACAGACAATCACATATACTGCTTGATAATGAGACTGCCCAGGCCGTTAAGACCACTTTCATCACCTGCCCGCATGGCAATCTGGCCATAAAAGGCAAAAGCCAGCCGGTTTCAGTTTTTGAACTGAAGGGAGTCGCGCCATGAAAGTAACCGAAACCGGACACGGCGGCAGACAGCCTGACAGCAGATTTACGCCGGTTCTTCTCTGGCTTTTTCTGATTCTTATCCCGGTTATTGTCGCCAGAGTCATTTTTGCCGCGGCAATCACCATGGAAAAGCAGCTGGAAGATTCAAGAATGCGTCAGAAATTCAGCATCGAGCTGAAAAAATATGACACGGCCCTTGAGCCAAGACACTGGGTCAGAAACGCGCTGCGCGCCGACGACTTTGACCAGATCATGCATAAAATTTATAAAAAAGAGGCCGGGGTCGACGAATATCTTCGCCACCCTTTTCTGGCCTCAATAATGAATTCTGGCAATGATCCGGATCATGGAATAGAGGTATTTTCAAGACAGTTCAAGCGTTTCACCGGTACCAACCCTGATATTGTCATCATTATCGCATCTGATACCTCCCGGTGCGGCTGGCGCATCAACGCCCCGTTCGCGCAGCCGCGCGACGCTCAGCAGCTGCGGCAGATTCTTTCGCAAGGCTGGCTGAAAATGTCAAAACGGCAGAAAAATCTTATGGCGCAGCTTCCCGACCATAACCGTTACCTCAGCACCGACATAGAACTCAGCCAGCTCTTCGGGATTTTCGACTTTGTCTCTACCGGTCTGAATCTCGCAAAGCTGCATTTTTCGACGGTCAACAACAATGAATTGTTCATCAGTCTGCTGCCGATACCTGATGCAGCCGGCAGACTCGACCACAGATTCGTTCTTTCGGCCGTATCAGCCGCTAATCTGAACCCGAGGTTCATGCTGCAGACGACCTGCCAGAGGTTCAGCAGCTCTTTTTCGAAGCACAGCTTCGGCAGCACAGCGTTAAGCAGCCTGCCCAGGTTCATCGAAACAGAGGGCAGACTCGCCCTGATAGGCGCCGCCCCGGAATCCTTCAGAAAACTGGCCTGGAAACACATCGAAAAGGGCGAGAAACCTCTGGCAATAAGCATTTCTGACGCCCGCCAGGAAAACTCTGAAACCAGAAAAACCCTGGTAAGCATTGTTCTTCTCGTCTATGCTCTCGCCATGACCATGGCGATGGCGGCAATCAGGTCGGGCCGGGCCAAAAGCATGCAGAGCATCCAGAAAATAGTGGCCGCCGGGCTTTTTGCCGGCATGCTTCTACCGCTGAGCGGTTCGGTCTGGTTTGGCATCTGCTACCTGAACACCAGCCGGCACCTTGAAGCAGAAGACGTGCTCGACCGCATGCGAAATGCCGCCTTCGTCACCGATCAGTCCATAAAAACCCAGCTGGCCCGTAACGCTCTTTTCCGCAATCTTTTCACAGATATTCTTTCTGGCTGGCAACCGGAAAAACTGAAAACCATAAATGACCGAACCGGCTTTTTTGTCGAAGAAGGCGAAAAAGAGCCCGGCAGGAAACATCTGCGCCTGACCGATCTGATTGATTCCTATATTTTTTATCAGCCGGACCTCGACGACATAATTGGCATGTGCAGCAACCGCAAAAAAATCACCGAAACGCCCTATATCTTCGTCGGAGGCCATGCCAGGAACATTCTGCATCAGCTTGGCGCCATGGATCACCTGCCGCCGGAAAAGATCCGCCAGGTTCTCAATAAATCCCAGTATACGATGGGTTTTCTCGACAATATCATCGACAACCGCATGACCTCTAAAACGCTTGCCGAGGAAAAAGCTCCCGTGCCCAACGTCATGAGCACCAGACGCGAACAGCTGACCACATCGATCTGGCGCGACGGCGGCGGCAGAATCAAAGGCATTTCGATTCTTCAGACTGCTGCATCCTGCTGGTTTTACGATTTCAGCGAGCTCATCGAGAGAGGTCTGATAAATCAGGTGTTCTCACACAATGGTTATCGCATTTTTCTCAACCTTTATCTCAGGCAGTCTTACAATCACCGCAGCCTCACCGACCAGTCGGTCAAAACCAGCGTTCACAACAATATGGCCTGGCGGCAGCTCTGGCCACTGGCTGAAGCGCTGTATTCATTCGGCGATTCACTGAGAATGAACAATCTCGACGCCCCTGAACCGCACCTGATTTTTACTACCCCGGCAGCCGACGGCGACGTCTGGATAATGGGCTATGCCAGACCAGAAGGCGGCGGGAAAAGCGTATCGAGCTCGACAGGTCTGATGTTACTGGCTGCCCTGGCCATTCTCTGCGGTCTGGTTCTTGCCAGAGGGCTGAGCCGCGTATTGCTGCGCCCGATTCCGGCGCTCGAAGAAGCGGTTGCGCATCTGAACTGCCAGAACTTCAGTTTTCATCTGCAGATTAATAACGGTGACGAATTTGATCGACTGGCGACAGCTTTCAATCAGGCGTCGCGCAAGCTTTTCGAAAAGCAGCAGCTGAGCCAGCTGGTTTCGCGCAACGTACTCGATGCAATTTCGCAGGACGATGAGCACCTGTTGAAGCCTGGTGGCAGCCGTGTCCGGGCAAGCATACTGTTTTCTGATATTCGTGGTTTTACGACCATTTCTGAAAATTACCCACCCGAAGAGGTTGTCGCCATGCTCAATGATTATTTCAGCCGCATGGCCGACTGCATCGAAATCAACGGCGGTCTGATCGACAAACTGATTGGCGACGCCATTCAGGCGGTATTTTATGCCCACGAAAACGAAAACTGTGCCGAAAGCGCAGTTAAAGCCGGCCTGGCGATGCGGGCCGCCCTGCACGGATTCAACCTCGATCGGCAGCAGAAAGGTCTTTTCACCATAGAAAACGGCGTCGGCATCTGCACCGGCAGTGTTATCAGCGGCCGGGTCGGCTCAGAACAGGGTATGCTCGACGCCACCGTAATTGGCAGTCTGGTCGCTCAAGCCGCCCAGCTCGAAAGCAGAAGCAAATCAGGTACCGCCAGCCGTGTAATGATCGATGCCGCAACCAGCATCGATCTGCCCGCAACCTGGCAACGCCAGCAGATCAGTTCAGATCAGCCCGCAGAAAACCTGATCGAACTGCTTTAAAAACGCACAGAAAAAAACATGCCCGCGGCCTGCCAAAGCAGGATATGCGGGCATGCACCTTAATGAGGCAGATTTATTTGTTAAACAGATCGGCGACGGCCTTCTTGACTGCATCTTCCTGCGGAATGAACGGCAGGGTTACGTGGTTACCAGCACCGTTGCGGTTAAAGGCGGCGGTCACTTCAATGGCATTCTCGCAGCGCCCCCAGGCACGGCGTGAAACGCCGCACATGACATCCCAGGTCATGGCCTGTCTGATGATTTCATCGACCCTTTCGCTGCCATCGAGAACCAGCCCGAAGCCACCGTTGATCGATTTGCCGATGCCGACGCCACCGCCGTTGTGCAGCGAAATCAGACTCATGCCACGAGCGGCATTGCCGGCATAGCAGTGCGTAGCCATTTCGGCCATGATATTGCTGCCATCTCTGATATTGGCGGTTTCGCGGTAAGGTGAATCGGTGCCGCCGGTGTCGTGGTGGTCACGACCGAGCATTACCGGGCCGATTTCGCCGTTGCGCACCATTTCATTGAATCTAAGCGCGATCTTAACCCGACCTTCGGTATCCTGATAGAGAATTCGTGCCTGGGTTCCGACCACCAGCGCATTCTTTTCGGCGTCTCTGATCCAGACGTAGTTGTCGCGGTCCTGGGCGCGGCGGTTCGGATCGATGCAGGCCATGGCAGCCTGGTCGGTTTTGCCCAGATCTTCTTTGCGGCCACTGAGACAGACCCATCTGAATGGCCCATAGCCATAATCGAACAGCATCGGGCCCATGATATCTTCGACATAAGAGGGCCAGATAAAACCATCGCGCGGATTCTCGCCATTGGCGCAGATTTCTTTGACCCCGGCATCGAAAACCGAGCGCATAAAGGCATTGCCGTAATCGAAAAAGTAAGTACCACGCTGACAGAGGGTTTTGATCGCCTTGAAATGCGCTTTCAACGAAGCATCGACCATTTCTCTGAATTTAGCCGGGCTCTTCGCGATCATTTCGGTGCGTTCAGCGAAGGTCAGGCCTTTCGGGCAGTACCCGCCGTCGTAGACGGCATGGCACGAAGTCTGATCCGAAAGCAGTTCGATCGGAATACGTTTGTTAACCGCGTATTCAAGCAGATCGACAATATTGCCATGGAAAGCGATCGAGGTGCTTTTGCGGGCGCGCATGTGTTCATGCGCCATATCGAAGGCTTCAGCCGGCGTTTTGGCGACTTTGGCAACCCAGCCTTGTTCGTGGCGAGTCTTGATGCGTGATTCATCGACTTCAGCAACGATGCCGACGCCATTGGCGATTTCGATGGCCTTCGGCTGTGCCCCGCTCATACCGCCCAGACCAGAAGAAACGAACAGATGCCCGGTAAGATCTTCATCAGCGCCAACGCCGAGCTTCATGCGGCCGGCATTCAAAATGGTGTTGAAGGTTCCGTGCACGATGCCCTGCGGCCCGATGTACATCCAGCCACCGGCGGTCATCTGACCGTAATTGGTGACGCCGAGCTGCATGCCGCGATGCCATTCTTCCTGGTTGTCGAACATGCCGATCATCAGACCGTGGCTCATGATGACGCGCGGTGCCGAGGGGTGCGACCTGAACAGGCCGAGCGGGTGCCCTGACATAACCACCAGCGTCTGGTCCTGGGTCATGATTTCGAGATATTTTTTGATCAGGCGGTACTGCATCCAGTTCTGGCAGACCTGGCCGGTTTCGCCGTAAGTAACGAGTTCGTAGGGGTAAAGCGCGATGGCAAAGTCGAGATTGTTGTCGATCATTACCTGAAAAGCTTTGCCCTCGATGCAGTTGCCCTTGTATTCATCGATCGGCCGACCCTTGAGGTTACCGGCCGGACGAAAACGATAGCCATAAATGCGGCCACGGGTTTTGAGCTCATCGAGAAATTCAGGAATCAGCGCTTCGTGCAGCTCTTCAGGAATATAGCGCAGAGCGTTCTTGAGGGCAGTTTCAGTTTCGCTCTGATTGAGAGTAAAGCCACGATCCGGGGCTCTTCTGATACCTGGTTCAAAGGCCGGGTAAGACGGCAGTTCGGCATCGAGCCTGATAGTCATGGCAGCGGCAATTGTCTTGTTGTCCAACATTCCTTGCGACCTCCGGGCTGTCTTTTTTCGACAGATAATATAACCTTTCGCCCGATTTTGAGCAACAGGCAAAGATACGGACGGTGGTTTAATATTGCTGCGAAAAACCGGCAAAAGTGCTAGAATTTCGATCAGGATCAACTGATGAACAATACCGGTTTTCGTACATACCGCCTGCAGGTCGTGGTCTTTTTTTCTTTTCTGGCGCTCTTTTCGCTCATAGTCGCCGGAATCGTCGTCTACGGCTATCGCAGCAATTCAGAAATCATGCTGCAGTCTTCTGATGAACTGCTCTACCAGATCTCTGAAACCGTCATCAGACAGACAAGCAATCATCTCGACCCGGCCCGCAAAACCGGCACCCTGCTGCGCAAAATGATCGAACGCGGCAACTCATTCTCAAAATCACCCGAACTGGTAGAAACGATCAGTCTCGAAACTCTCGAAATCTACCCGCAGTTTTCGGCTGTCTATCTTGGCGACGAAAATGGCAATTTCATCATGTCACGCCGGCTTGAAGACGGTAATTTTTCGACGCGAATCATTTCACGGACCAGCGAACCCTCGGGCATGATCGAAATCGACCGCGACCAGCACTGGCAGATCATTGCCACCCGCAGCAGTTCGCTGCTCAGCTATGACCCGCGTGAAAGACCCTGGTATGTACTGGCAAAGTCTGAGGGAAGCACAGTCTGGAGCCGTGAATACCGCTTGTTTACAGATCAGGTACCCGGCATCACCTGCGCCCACCCCGTATTCGATTACGAAGGAAGCTTTGTCGGCGCCGTAGGCATTGATTTCAGACTTTATGAACTCGCCGAATTTCTCAAAAGCCTCAAAATCGGCGAGTCCGGCATTGCTTTCATCGCCGACAGTGAAGGCAATGTCCTCGCCTATCCAGAAAAATCAGATATCAGCCCGGAAAATATAAGAGCCCCCCGGTCGCCGACCCGCGAGAGTCTTAAGTCGGGCCCGATCAAGGCAGCTATCGAAAATTACCTGAACAGCCGTCAGTTCAAGTTCACCATCGACCACGACGGCAATCGTTATGTTTCATCGTTTCGCCCTTTTCCCGAGAATTTTGGCCGCGACTGGGTTCTCGGCATCATCGTGCCCGAAGATGATTTTATCGGGCCAATTGCCCGCATCCACGAAACCACTCTGCTGTTCTCATTCTGGCTGCTGATCATTGCCGGGTTTCTCACCTCGGCCATCGCCCGTGAACTCACCGAACCGATCAAACGCCTGACCGCCGAAGCCGGCCGCATTCAGAATCTCGACTTCGACGGTTCGATCGACCTGCGCTCACCAATCACCGAAATTCAGCAGATGGGCGAAACCATGGATTCAATGAAAAAAGCACTGGGCGCCTTCAAAAAATATGTTCCGTCAGAAATTGTTCAGGGCCTGGTTCACAGCCGCGACGAGGCAAGACTGCAGGCCCAGGCCGAAGAAATCACCCTGATGTTTACCGATATCAGCGACTTTTCGGCAATCACCGAACGGGTCGCACCAGCAGAGCTGATGAAACAACTGTCTGAATATTTTGACTGCATCGCAGCCGTCATTCATCGGCACGGCGGCACCATCGACAAATACATCGGCGACTCGGTCATGGCCTTCTGGGGCGCTCCGGCCCGCGATTCGCGCCAGGCAGAACACGCCTGTATCGCTGCCCTCGAAATTGAAGCGGCGATAAAAAAACTCAACGCCCGCTGGCTGGCAGAGAACAGCGATCAGCTTAAAACCAGAATCGGTATAAACACGGGCATTTCTCTGATCGGCAATTTTGGTTCATCAGACCGCTTCAATTACACTGCCGTCGGCGACAGCGTCAACCTTGCCAGCCGGCTTGAAGGCCTCAATAAAATTTACGGCTCAGAAGTCATCGTCAGTGAATCCACCGTAGCCGTTGCCGGTAAAGGCTTCATTTTCCGTCCGCTCGATCTGGTGGCGGTCAAGGGCCGCAAAAAAAGTGTCAGAATTTTTCAACTGCTCGGCCGGGCCGACGACCCGAAGGCAGACCAGTTCAACCGGCTGGCAGAGATGGCGGAAAAGGCGCTCGAAAGCTACCTTAACCGTCAGTGGCGAGAATCTTACGAGCAATTTCAGCAGATACTCGACATTTCGCCAGAAGACGCCGCAGCCGAAATGTATCTCACCCGCTGCCGCGAACTGCATGACCGACCGCCGGGCCCCGACTGGGACGGCGTCTTCAGAGTTCTCCACAAATAGTCTTCAGAGCTGCCGGTTCCAGGTAAAAAGCGCCTGTGAAACGTTATAAACCAGATTATAACGACCATCAGGGTCTTTGATCAGCCGAGTGGCAAGATAATCGGCAAATTTTGGCATACAGCAAAGTTCTGGGCTCACACCGGCCTTGCGCAGCAGCGTTTCACACGCCTCTTCGCGACTGGCGAATGTCCAGCGAAAGGGGCGGCTGATAATTTCAAGGTTCGGCAGCATGCCGCAGTCAACCATGGCAAAATAGAGAATGGCGACGCGACGACGCTCACTGCAGACTTCTTCCAGACCAAGAATCTGCCGCATCGTTTCATCGAGGGGCGAATCGGCATGCGGAATCAGAACTACAAGACGGCGACTGCAGGCATCGCGCAGCTTTTTCAGAGCTTCAGCCAGTTTTGGCTGATGGTTGCCATCGGTCGACACTACCCCAAGACTGTTGAGGCAAAGCACCGTGTCAAAAACGCCAGGGGCATCGATTTCAAGCCAGCGACCCCGGATCAGATCCAGGTTGTGAACACCCTCGGCAACCGCATGTCGGAGTAACTGGTCGAGCATACCGGTAGAAAAGTCGGTAACTGTAATACTTTTCACCAGATGTGAAAGCGGAATCGCAAAAGTGCCCGGGCCAGCCGCCACGTCGAGAACCGTTTCATCCTGACTCCAGGCGAAGCGGCTCAGAAAAGTCTCAGCCTCAGCCCGGGCCTCGGGCGAATGCGCCCTGGCTGCAAAATCACCGGCTTTTTCATCCCAGAAGGCGGCGGTTTCTTTTTCGGGGCTGTCGCCGCTGTTGAGTGCCCAGCGCTGCTCGTACAGTTCTCTGAAGCTGTCGTAATGCTTTGACATATCCATCTCCGTTTTTTTGTAATTATAAGACAGCGCCTGCCAACCGGCAACCCGGGAAAGAGACAGAATTGTAAAGATCAGCTGTACAACAGAGAACTGCCCTTTGAAAAAGGCAGTTCAAAAAGGTTTGCAATCTTCCCTGAATTCCCTTTCGATGTGTCTGTGATGTTTTATGCTGTCACGGCGTCCGGTTCAGCGACAGTTTCAGTTTCATCTCCGTCTGACCGGTTCTGGCTGCTGGAATTGTCAACTTCCATGTGACTTCCCTGGAATCCATTTCCTACAGCGAACGAGAACCCGGCCCTGACGACCGTTGCCCCACCACCCAGAGATGATGACAGGCTGTCGATGAGTTCAAGAAACTTGTCGAGAACTGAGTTGCGAATGCCCAGCGTAAGTTCATTGTTTGAAGAAGCCAGCTGCACAGGAGCTGCAGTTGTTTCGGCCACTTTGCCGATCTCATCTGACGAATTGCCTGAAGCATCGACCTTTTTAAGGTCAGTGCGATTCTTGAGCATCGACAGAGAAAAACCCGAACCGTAATCAACCATCGGCGCAGCCGAAGAGCTCGATGAAACCTGCTGACTGGTCTTCAGCATGGCTTCCTGCAGCCGCAGTTTTACAAGATCCATTGGCGAGCCAGAACCCAGGGCAGAAGAGTTCACTGCCGAGCCGGTGAGATTGAGACCCGACATCCAGGCGGAACTGGCTATCGAAGCGGTGACAGCCTTCAGACCGTTATCAGCCGCCGCAAGAATGTTGTCAATGAATGACTTCGATGAGGCAAGCCCGGCAGCTGACGCTTCTTCGGCTTTTCCGAGATACTGATCGAGTGAATCGAGACCGTAGCCGCTGTCTGAACGTAAAGCGCCGACAAAGCTGCGGGTCGCCTGCCTGAATTCATCGACGAGGCTCTGCTGCAGACCGCCCATATCACCGCTGATTCTGATATACATCGTGAAACGATACATGGCTGAGCGACTGCTGACAGCCTGGTCCACGCCACCGGCTTTTTCACCGGCGGCAGCTTCAGCTGCGGTGTCTTTAACAGTCGTTGCCGTAACGGTATCCCCTGTTTCAGCAGCTGTCACTTCTGCTGAATCGGCAGCGGTCACGCCGACTGCGGGTTCCACTGCAGCAGGAACCGGTTCTTCGACCGGAACAGGCTGTGTCACCCTTATACAGGGTCGACAGGCAACCTGTTTATCAACCTCCTGGTTGATCACGCTGGCAAATGCCTTGCCGGAAGAACTTTCGACCGGCCGACTGTTTTCGTAGTTCGCAACCGAATTTGTCTGAATTTTGCTTATGCTCATATTGCCCCCTGAAATTTAACGCTCATTTACTGCAACCGAAGTCAGAGCCGGCCAGTGTACCGATTTAATCAGAGGCTCGAAGGCAAACACCGTAAGAACATCGAACAATTTGCTGCCCTTAACGTTTTTTCTACCGTTCATTTTCGGACTCCTTATTTTTCAGGCCGGAAGGTGGCGTTTCCCATTCGTCTTAGTCTCTAATTTATTAATCGACTTCGGCAGCGGGCAAATTTAACGGGGTTTTCGGGCAATGAGTCTTACATTTCACCGGTTTTCTTCGTTTTTCTTGCATTTTTATCAACATGACACTAATTTAAAGAAATGAAACTTTTTTTTCAAAAAAGATGGCTGGTGGCATTCTGCCTGTTCGCGCAGCTGATTTTTCCGGTGCTCTGTGGCGCTCAGGGCGAT
Source organism: Candidatus Rifleibacteriota bacterium (assembly GCA_024710355.1). Classification (GTDB taxonomy): domain Bacteria; phylum Muiribacteriota; class Ozemobacteria; order Ozemobacterales; family Ozemobacteraceae; genus Rifleibacterium. The sequence continues at coordinate 64,815 of JANJUX010000026.1, read as the reverse complement.
TACCCGGGCAAACCCGAGCGGCCATTGATTCTCGAATCTTTTCGCAGCCTTATCATCAGCGCTGATAAGGCCGGTCTGCCCAGTCTGCTGGAATCGCTGACAGGCTTCACACATCTGATAAACCTGCTGCATACCGCCGGAAAACCTGAAACAATGATAATTCCAGCATCCGGTCGGGCCGCACCGCAGACAAAGCCTGGGCGGCTGCGCATCCTTACCGCCAACACCCTGCTTTTTCCATGGCCGTTCTACAGCGATCAGGCAGAGAGAATCTCAGAATTTGCGAAGCTTGCCCGCTCGGTCTCGCCCGATATCATTTTCCTTCAGGAAGTCTGGGACAACAACAGCCTGCGCCTTCTTCTGGCCAGGTTTCCTGATTATCATGCGGTGATAGCGCCAAATCCTCTGTTCAACCTTGGCGGTCTGATGATTTTTTCGCGAATTGCGCCGGTCAGGGCGACGGCCGAATCCTTCCCTCTGACTCTGAACCATAACCCCGAAGAGCTGATAGCGCGCAAGGGTATCCTCTGGGCCGAAATCAGCTGCAGCGGGCGCCAGATCTGGCTGGCGACCACACATCTTTATTCATCGGCGGCGAAGGCGCGTTTCCGGCCAAACACATGGCAGTTCAGACACTTGCTGCAACGCATGCAGGCCGCCCCAGACCTGGTTATCGTCGGCGGTGACATGAACCTTGAACCCGCCGAGCTTGAATCTTACCTGCCGGAGCGGATTATGCGCGACGACTGCAATCTGCCGACGGCGGGCCGCAAAATTCAAAAAAAACTCGATTATGTTCTTGCTGCTGACCAGCAGGACCCATCTGCGATCAGAATACCAGGCAGTCGGGTCGAATGGGAAAAACGCTTCTCTGACCACCATGCCGTTCTGGCCGAGGTAATTTTCAGCCCGCGGCCCTGACTTTAAGCGCAAACACTTCGACTTCCTGCGATTTGCCTCTGATACTTCCGATATCGACCTTCTCAATCGGGTAGAGGTGCTTCAGAGACGCGGCAACCGTTTCAGAGATCATTACTGGCCGATCGGCCGAGCGGGCGAGAGAGCAAAGTCTGGCCGCCACATTGACCGGGTCGCCAATGATGGTGTTATCCATTCGCACTGAAGGGGTTCCGATTATACCAGAAATGACGCGGCCGGAATTCAGGCCAAAGACCGGCCGTATCAGCTGATTATCACAAAACGATCTGAGAATGGTCTCGACAAAATTCGCGGCATTTACCGCAGCGCCATGCGCTCCGGCATTCTGGTGCGGAAAAACGATCAGCAGTTTGCCGCCGATCAATTTGTCGACTTCGCCGCCAGACAGGGCGGCCTGCTGATAGAACTGTTCGAGAACCGATTCAAGCAGCGATTGCACCTGTTGAACCGGAGCCGAAGCGGCAAACTGGTCAAAGCCTTCCAGGGCGGCAAACAGAATCGTCGCTGAGATTTCATTGCCGGCGCGGGCCTGTTGAAAGAGTTCCGGGTTGCGGGCCAGCCGGCGCACCGCCGGTGAGACGAACTTGCCAAGTGTGTCACGCTCGCGCAGGCGCCGGGCCATGACATTGAAGGCGCGCGAGATCGAACCGAATTCGTCTTCGCGACTGGCAAGCAGTCTGACACTGAAGTCGCTTCTTTCGATTCTGCTGATACCCCAGAGCAGGTGTTCAAGGGGGCTGCTGACCGACCTGCTGATATTCACGGCAGCGAGAGAGGCACAGATGATAAACAGAATTGTTCCCATGAAAAGAATCAGTGCCCGCCAGTCTTCGATCTGCTTTAAATGCGCCGTCGACTGCAGCCCGCCAAGGATGTAAAGATTGAAAAAGCGCCCGGGCAGAACGTAATAAAGAGCCTCGCCACTGTCGGGTGTCTGCAGTTTGATCATTCTTCGGGTTCTCTGGCCGGTTTTAAGCAGCATACCAAGTCGCGAAGAAGCTTTTTCGCCGGAAAACAGCATGTCGCCCCTGACATTGCCGTATGCCTGCAGCTTCAATGGCGGCTCAACCACATAATTCACCGGATCGACCAGGTCAAAAACCGAGTCGAGCTTTTTTTGAGAATCGATCATGCCACGTCTGTAGCTGGCAAAAACCCTGCCGAGATAGATGCGGCTGATCACGAATTCATCCCATGATACCCCGCAGAAATAGCTGATGACGTTATTTATCCATACCGGGAAAATGGCAAAATTTACCAGCCCGATCGAAGTTCTGAAGCTGTTCAAACCTTCGAAATTGGTCAGCATCGAATAAACCTTTTCGTTACCGACCGAGGCAGCAACGTGTTTTTTGATTTCTTCGAACTTGAACAGCTCGATTTCACCGGCCCGGCCATGCTTTGGCTGCAGAGCCAGACCATTTGCCAGCTGGTCCGATCTGAAGAATTTCTCGACGGTGCGACGGTAAAGATTGAGAATCAGAAAAATCGGGTCAGTCTCAGGCAGGCTGCGGGTAAGGTAGGTATAACTCTTGAAACGGTCAAAATAGCGGGTGAAGTTGTCAGGGCCCATAATAATGATGGCGTTGGCTTTTCGATGCATGTCTTTGACCAGATCGAGCCCCTCCATGAATGGCGCGAAGATTTCGACCGCCACCTTTTGAATCAGGTCACCGCCAGCGATATTGAGCGTTTCTGATGCCGGCACGGCTGCGGCTGCATTATCGCCGGCCTTGAGCTTCGCCTCGTGACGTTCTTCCTGTCGGAGCTGCTGCAGCGTTTTCGGGCTGCGGATCTGGCGTTTGAAATTCTGCAGAACGTTGGCGTGAAAGAGCCTGGCGCCGACATCTATACCCCTGATCTGCCCGTGCAGGTTTCTTTCAAGTTTAAGGCGACCACTTTCTGAGGCCTCGTTCAGAATCAGCCGAAAAATTGAGTTACCCATCATGAATGGCATGCTGATGGCCGCCAGACTTGCAAAAAGAAGAGCCCGGCCAACCGTCATTCTGAAACCACGGGCGAAGCAGATTGACTGAACGAAGAAAAACAGGGCGAGACAGACTGCCGAAAAAAAGATCAGGCTTGCCGTAACGCCTGTTGAAGAAGGTCTGGCATACTCCGAGTCGAGAAGAACTACCGGAACCATGCCCGGGTTCATCATTCGACGCCCGACAACCCCGAGCAGGTCCCCTGTTGGAAGGACGCCGACGTTGCCGTCATCACCGCGACCGATTTCTTCGCAGGCATCACGAATGCCTGCAATCGTTTTGCCGGGCAAAGCAGCAAAAGCCTGATTGCCGACAAAAAGACCGCGCTGCAGATCGTAAAACGCGCAGACAGCCCGTTTATGAGGGTTGGACTTAAGATACATCCGGGCCGGGTAAAGATCTGACAATGCCGAAAGGTCAAAGCGACTGAAAAAGTAAGCCTTGCCGCCATCGGGCAGAAGCTGGCTGTCCCAGTAAAGGCCGAGCAGATGCCCACGGGCGTCGAACAGGCTCATGCGGGAAGCGCGAAGCTGCATATATGCCGTACGATCGGTGCTGATGCCGAGAAATTCGGTCAGCAGACGGTCAGCCGCTTCGATCTGCCCGATATATTCCGGTTCGAGAAAAACTTCTTTCTGCTCTACCGAAGTCTGCTGATCAATTCTGATAAACTGCCTGGCAAATTCCTCGTTCATACTGCCGGCAAGATTGACAAAATCTTTCAGACTGCCGGAAGCATCAGTTACGGCCAGAGAAAGAGTGTGAGAAGGAAGCAGCTTGAGAAAAGCCGGTTCTTCTCTCATACCGAGCAGCAGGGACAGGTCGTCGACCAGACCCTCGCGAAAAACATTGAAAGCCGCCTGCAGCTGGTAATCCAGATTTGCTTCGCCGCGCATTTTTTCGGTCATCAGGTAGGCATCCTGAAGCCGCTTCTGCTCAAGATCGACTGAACCTGCCAGATTTCCCTCGATTTTGAACAGGCAAAAAAGCACTGCGACGAAGAGCAGGGCATAAAAAAGTGCAGCCGGCAGTCTCACTCTCTTTCCTCCAGGGTCACAAGCTCGTATGCAGCATTATTTTCGTGCTCGACAAATCTGAAGTTGTTCACCGACTCGTAAACCAGGGGTGACACCATTATTTTCGTGCTCCGACCGTATCGTGACATGGATTCAAGATCTTCGGCCGCGTTCCGGGCGGCGCCGACGACAGTGTAGTCGCTGCGCTGGCCTGCTGTTACGGTTCCCGACAGCAGTTCGCCCCCCTCTATTCCGACCCCGATGTCATAAAGAAACTTGCCCTGCTGACGGCGACTCAGGCAATTTTCCTGATGGCGCCGCATCATGGCTATCCCGGCCCTGACTGCCTTCTGGCAGGCTTCTGGAAGGGAGTCGCCGTGAAAAACCGCCAGAACTGCGTCGCCGATAAACTGCTCAACCAGCCCGCCGTTTTCTCTGATACATTCAGACATCGCGGCCAGATGCTCGTTCAGCATCTCCACGACCTCACGAGCCCCGTGCTTTTCACCAATCGAAGTAAAGGATCTGATGTCGGAGCAAAGAACCGCCCCTTCGCGTTTGATCAGTCTTTCTTCAGCCATTTCGACGGCCTGTGAAACCTGGTGGTCGAGTGCGGCAGAAACAAAACGGCCAAGATTGCGTCTTTCCTTGAGCCCTTCGACCATCTGGTCAAAAGCTCTGGTCAGCCTGCCAAGCTCATCTTCACGGTTCAGATGCAGCCTTGCCGAATAATCTTCTTCAGAAATGCGCTTCAGACCATTTTCGACACCAAGCAGCGGGCTTACCAGATAATCGGCAGTCAACCGCGAAATGAGAAATACCGGAACCGCCATCAGCAGAACAATGACCGACAGCAGCAGTTCCTGGCGGTAGGCCGCCTCACGAAAAGCTCTGAAAAAAACCACGTTGACCACAACCGAAGAGCCTGACTTAATGCAGGGGTAAGCAATTACCAGTTTATCATCTGACTGCTCGATCAACTGACTGCGGGTAACGGTTGCCAGATCGATCAGGCGGCCGGCCGAGTCATTGATGATTCCGGCTTCACGGCTGCGCGGCGGCGGAAAAAGCATTCTGGTCTCAGCCCGGTCTACCACGGTTATGGCATAGAAGTTTTCGCGGTAGATCTTCTGCATGCTGGTGATGGTTTCGCGCAGATAGTCTTCGAAAATCTCGGTGATATCGAAGCGGAAAAAATACCAGTTCATTGGCTTGCCGTCGACGAGCACGTAATTCTGGTAGATCAGCTGTTTTTCTTCGCCAAGATCGACGAATTCGATATCGCTGCGGTTGCTGAGAAAGATGCGCAGAATTTCCTGACCGGTGCGCCCGTGAAACATGCTCATTTCAGGCTCAGGCCCGATCATCAGGTCAGGGGCAATCTTGTGATAGGCCTTTTTTACCCAGGTCGAGTAGAACGCGCATGCCTGCTCTTCGTCGGTCTTCTTATCGAGCGACCCGGGCAACAGGTAGCATTGATTGTCAAGGCCGGACTTATCAGGCGGGTAGATATAAACAGCACCCTTCTTGAGCCCGGCTTCAGAAAAATGGCCAATCATGCGGTCGACCGCATTCTGCCAGAGGGCTGGATCCCAGGTGGAGATTTCATGCATCCAGTCGTTTCTGATTGTCCAGCGGCGGCAGGCATCGCGAAATTCGGCCATGATGACTTCGCCCGAAGCGTCAGCCTCTTCGAGCTGCTGCAAAGCGTCTTTTACCGCTTCCTGTTCGCGACGGAAAGCGGCGGCATCGATATGAAAAATGCCGGCGACAAAAAAGACCAGCAATGGCAGAATGCCGACCACAGTAAAAGTCAGCGTGAGCCAGTGTTTAAGGCTTATCCCGACCGGGCGGCCACTGATCAAAACTTTGCAGAAAACAAGAATCCAGCTCGAAAAAAACAACAGGCGCAGAAGAAAGCTGACAGTCGGCTCCTGCAATTTCATTTCAGGATTATCGCGGCTGAGAACCCAGATTTCATATGGCACAGCGTAATCGATGAAATCGCGCAAAATTCTGACGCCCTGATAGTCGACAAATTTTCCGGCAGGCACCAGTCGATCCCTTTCGAGAGGTTTGCCGGCAATGGCTTCATAGAGAGATCTTATTCTCTGTTTCTGCTCGGTCGGCACCGTCGCGTCAAAAACCGGCTTGATCGAAGGGTCGACAAATTCGAGCGGCATCAGCACGGAGCAAATCGAGGAGTTCTTGTCGCTGAGTGAATCGGCAACGCGGCGCATCAGAGGAAGGCGATCGGTTTCGCCGGCGGCGAACAGCTGCAAATATACCAGCAACGAACCGTCGCTGCCACTGCAGATATCCCAGAAGACCAGCTGCAGTTCGTTTTCAAACATTACTCTTGAAACTTTTCCCTTGCGGTGACTGGCCAGCACCTGAAAATCGAGAACATCGCCAAAGGCACCCCGCACCAGGCTGTCAAGAGTCACAGACTCTACCGGCCGGCCAAGCTCTTTATTTATCAACCCTTCGAGAATACGCTTGAAAAATCTCTGTTTCTGCATGGTGAACCCTGGGCCCGAGAGCATCTTGAGGCCGTCTTCAGGTCTGAAGATGCCGGCGTAGGTCACCCGTGGCTGCATTTTCTGCGAAAAAACAGTCTGCATGTCAGCCATAAACCTGGCACCGGAAAACTTTCTGGTAAAACCGGCTTTCTGTCTGGCCTTTTTAAAAAGGAACTGCCGGTGGCGAATCTGCTGCTCAACCGACCAGAGCGACTTGAAAAGCTGCAGATAGTTACCGGCACGGTGTTCCCATTGCAGAATTTCACGCTCATGCTGAATCAGGGCGCGTTGATGTTGGTTATATTCAAGCAGCCCGAATGGCAGAAGCGTCAGAAAAAATGCAAATACCAGAGGTAATGCCATTTTCAGTCGTCGGTTCATCTGTAGCCTCTCGATCTGCCAGACATCTTAACCTATTCGGCCCTGATTATCTACCAGCCAGGCAGAAGTTTTGACGGTTAAGCAACTTTACAAACCGGTCAAAAACATTTAAATTCGAAGTAACAATTGAATAAGGAACGATACATGAAATTGCCATACCGCTATTGTGCTTTAATGTTGCTCGCCCTGCCGGTGTTGTTTTTTACCGGTTGCTGCAGCCGTAAAGCATCTCTGGAAGAAGCCGGCAAAGCTTATCAGAGCGGCGATTTCGCCAAAGCAGCCGCAATTTTTGCTCCGGCCGCCGAAAAAGGTGACCCCGAAGCTCAGGTTAACATGGCTTTTATGTATTACTGCGGCATGCATGTGCCCAAAGACCACAAAAAAGCCGCCGAACTTTATCGCCTGGCCGCTGACCAGAACCATGCCAACGCCCAGTTCAGCCTCGGCACCATGTATGAAAATGGCGAAGGGGTCGGGCGCAGTCTCGTCGAGGCTTATTTCTGGTATTCTCTGGCCGAAAAACAGAACGACAAAGACGCGCAGCGCCTGCGCCGCGAGCTTGAGCTAAAACTCAGCAAAGATCAGGTTACCGAAGCCAAAAAACGCCTTTCAGCCTGGAAACCGGCAAAATAAAAGCCAGACAGAAAATATCTCTGTCTGACCCCAGCTAATAGTAGTCTCGCAAAGTTGAATTTGTGGTTTTGCCGCGTCATTCCCGCGAAGGCGGGAATCTCATCTATAAGGCTTAGATCCCTGCATTCGCAGGGATGACGCACAAATTGTCGTCCCTTGAATCCAAATGTGACAGAGGACTAGAGTAATTATTTTCAGCCGTCGCGGGTGATTTTTCCGATCAGTTCTTTCAAGACACCCGGGGCCTTGTCATGGTCGATCTGGCAGGTGCCGGCGGCATGATGCCCACCACCACCGTATTTCAGCATCAGTTCACCGACATTGGTCTTTGAAGAACGGTTGACAATCGACTTGCCGACCGCATAGACGGTATTCTGCTTCTGAAAGCCCCAGAGAATGTGAATTGAAATATTACATTCAGGGTTCAAGGCATAGATCATAAAGCGGTTGCCGGCGTGAATCACCTCTTCGTCGCGCAGATCGAGCACGATCAGGTTGTGATAAATCTTTGAGCAGCGCCGCAGCTGTTCTCTGAATTTTTCTTCCTGTTCGAAATAGAGGTCGACGCGCGCCTTTACATCGGGCAGATCCATGATCTCGTCGATGGTCATATCTTTGCAGCAGTCGATCAGATCCATCATCAGCTGATAGTTCGAAATGCGGAAATTTCTGAAGCGACCGAGACCGGTGCGTGGGTCCATGAGATAGTTGAGCAGCACCCAGCCCTGCGGATGCAGAATTTCATCGACACTGAACTGGGCAGCATCGGCTTTGTCAACGGCTTCCATCATGTCTTCAGAAATCTGCGGAAATCGCTCTCTGCCGCCGTAATAGTTATAAACAACCCGGGCGGCTGACTTGGCGGTGGCTTCGATGATGTGATTTTCGCGCTGACCTTCGTTGCGGATCGTTTCGCTGAGATGGTGGTCAAAAACCAGATATGCGCCGTTAACGTAGGGCAGATTCGTGGTTATATCGCGGTCGGTGATCTCGATTTTGCCATCCTGCATGTCTTTCGGGTGCACGAACTTGATATCGTCGATCATACCAAGATCTTTGAGCAGCACGGCGCAGACCAGGCCATCGAAGTCACTGCGGGTTACCAGTCGATACTTTTTTTCCTCTGTCATAAAAGCTCCAGCTAAAGAGTTATTGCAGTCAATTTACCATGGCCATGTATCAAATTCCAGAAAACTGCACAAAGTTTTGTGATCGGTAAAAGACATGGGGCAATTCTTGCCTTTGCGCTCCTCTGCGTGTAAACTGAACAGAGAAAACCGGAGGAAATAATGCCAGAAGTGACAGGACAAAGCAAGCGCGCCGGGGTTGCCATGTTTTCGGCAATCTTTGTCATGATCATCGTCGGGCTGCTGGCGATGCAGTTTCATTACATGACGCGGCAGGCCCAGTCGACCGCCTTCCGTTTCCAGACTTCTGAGCTCGCGAGACAACTGGCTGCCGCCGCCATCGAAGAGGCGTTCATGTATGTTCATAACGAAACCGAAAACCAGTCCGGCGCTCTGTTTAACAAACTTGTCAGCCGTTCGAGCGAGCTAGACGCGTCAAATACCGGTCTCGACAACAAGAACAGCAAAGGGGTGCCGGTTCCTGTCGTTCTGACTCAGGCGCAGGCCGCCGCCATGCCGATTGGTTCACGCCTGAAAATAGATGCTACCGCCAGAATCGTCGATTTTCGCAACACCGATTCAACCGGAGCCCGCTACTACGAGAACGAAGGGGTTGGCACCCTCGAACTGCGTGTAACCGTCGAACCGAAGCCCGAATTCAAGAAACAGCTGCAGGGCGCCTGCACCATTACCAGACATCATGATTATAAGATCGTTTCTATCGTTTCGCGACGCGATAACAATACCCAGCGAACCTCATACACGAACAGTTATATTCTCGATTACGCACTTTTCGTTCGCGACGGCCAGGAAGAATTTGCCTCGACCTACAGCCATGGCTTCAATTCACAGAACCGTATGCTGGCAATCGACCAGACAAGCCTGTCTGCAGACAAATACGGTAAAATTTACCTCGGCAACCGCCGCGGCAGTCATGTTTTTATCAACCTCGACTCTGAACGCAAAGAGATGATTCCCGAACCGCAGAAAGTCGAAAAAATTTACGAAGCAACCGATCTTGAAACCATCGAAATCATACCGGCCCTGAAGAAGTATATTGAAGCAGAAACCAGCAAACTGGCAGACCAGCAGGGCGGAGACCTCGAAAGCTTCAAAATGTCAGGACAGAAAGCCTATTTTGAATATGAGCGCTACCCGATGGCCGACGAGGCTTACGCTGCCAATGCCGAACTTAAAGGCAGCCGCGACCTGACCCGCAAAGGCGAACTCAAAGTTGCGGGGCAGACTGAGCCCCCGATTGTCCCGGCTGGCATAAAGTTTCTTCCGGTCAACGCTCTCGACAAAATTATCGAAGGCGATGTCAGGCAGCGGTATTTCCATTACGGCTACTTCTTCGTCGACCTGAGCAACTGCAGGCTAGACCTGGAAATCAGCGATGAAGACTTCACCATCCACCTTGGCGACCCTGAACTCGTTGAAAAATTCAAAAACCGCCGCATGCCGTGCTTCAACTTTGACCATCATGGCGAAATCAACCCCGACATGATGAAACTGGGTTATATTAAAAACAACATCGCCAACCGCTTTCCTGAGGTGCTCTGCCGCACCGACATCGAAAACCGTTATCTCAAGGGGCTGAATACGGCACTTCCCCACCCCGCCATGTTTCACTTCAGAAATGCCGGTTCTCTCGACGACCCAACCATGGCATCCGTTCCCTTCGCTCACATGAACCTCTGGGCAAGGCGCAATGCCCCGACAGACCGCCTTGAAGAATATGGCATCTATCAGCCGGCGCAAAAAAAGCTGTTTCTGCGCGGGGTGATCGAATTGTCCGAGCCCCTGGTCATAGGCGAGAACGGTGACGTTGAATATGAAGGCCTGGGTGTAATAATCGCTCCCGGCATTACCATCAAAAACGGCCTGAAGCGAAAACCAGGCACCAATTCGGCCTGTATACTGGTAACACGCGGGCATCCGATCGAAGTCAGCACTGAAAATCTGGTTGAAGCCGCTCTGGTCAGCATGGGCAGAAACGACCGCAACGGGCAGATTATTGCCACCCGAAAAATGAATCTGCACGGCTGCATCGCCACCGACCGGCTCAAGCTAGACAAATGGGCTCCCGGAGTCGAGCACCGGGTGGCTTACGACCCCTTTTTCAAACGCAATGATGACCTGTATCAGGTCAACATCGCCCGCTGGGTAACCTTCGAAAGAATGGTGGAACAGGACGAATGAAAAGACGCGGGTTTTCTCTGCTCGAAGTAATCATTGCCATGGCTTTTCTGTCAGTGGCCATTCTCTCGATGTTCTGGATGAACCGTGCTTCAAATCAGGGTTCCATGGATGCCTACTACGAATTTCTTGCATTTTCGCTCGCCCGCGAGCCAATAGAAGTATTTCGCGGCTTTGGCTACGATTATCTAAAAATGGTTGCCGACGGCAATGTTTCGCCGCCAGCCTGGTACCCGGTCGGCACCATGAAAGACATCGAGTTCAGTCTGATGTCAGACATGCAGTATCCGGCCGAAGCCAGGCTTTTTCAGCGTCTGATCGAACTGACTCCGGTGACCGCCGGAAAATTGCAGGGCATGCGGATTAAAGTTACGGTGGCAGTAAAGGGACAGAGCCGCGTTGAAGTCTGGATGAGCCGCAAGGCCGTTTCCCTCGAATCTCTGGTTATGGAGCGCCCAAAATGAACTCAAACCAGCGACGTCAGGCATTCACTCTGGTCGAAATAATGATCGTTCTCATCTGTACCGCACTGTTGATGGGGCCGATTTTTCTCGTGCTGCGTTCGAGCACAAAAACTTCACTCAAAGGCATGTTGCGCATCGACACGACCCTTGAGGCCCGCCGGGTAATCAAGCAGATCTATGCCGATCTGAAAATGGCTTGTTTTGAGCTGCCATACAGTTCCAACTACAATTTTTCTGACGTAATGCAGGTTTCCGGGTCGCCACCGCACAATTCATACAAATTTTATTCCTTTCCGGTGCATCAGAAGATGAGCGACATCTTTACCAGTCAGACCGGTGGCGTAAATTTTCGCAGAGTTTCCGAGATTACCTACAGGGTCGAAGCGGGCAAAAACCCCGACAATCCCTTTCTACGCCTCATCAGAACCGAATCATTCGGCGGCAAAGTCAACACCAGAATTTTGACCGAGCGCATCAATTTTTTCGAGATCAAGCCCATAATGTTGCAGCCCTATGGCAAAAACCAGTTCTATTTTCTTGTGACGCTGCAACTGATCGATGCGGTACACGCCAGTGAAATGAAAGGGCGAACCGCCGGCACCCGTCTCGACGAACTGCAGAAAGATGTCATTCTTGCCGACTTCTTCGATGTCGTCTACCCGGAATTTTTTCACTCGGTATGGAACCAGACCAGGGTGATTCCGAACTGGCATTCTCAGCTGAAGCTTCCTGAAGCGCCATAATTTTTTTTTAAAATTTTCTGCAACAAAAAAAACTTTCGCTTCGTAAGTCAGGTAGATTCAACTGTTTGATCAGGAGGTCGACTAATGTTTGTGTCAATATTGCGAAACTCACTTTTTATCTCCCTGCTGCTAATGGTTTCCATAACCCTTTCAGGTTGTAACGTCGATTTTGGCGCGATTCTGAGCGGTCTGAAAAATGTCGTCGGTAACCTCAGCCAGAATCTGGGTGGCTTTATCGATAAGGGCATCGGCATGGCCAAAGATTTTATCGGCAAGGCCAAGGAGTTCGTCACCCCGATTCTCGACAAGGGCAAAGAGATCTACGATAAGGTCAAACCGATCGCCGAAAAGGTTAAAGATGGTTTTGACAAGGCCCAGAATATTGTAAACAAGGTTCAGGACGCCGGCAATGCCATTTCTGACTTTGGCAAGCAGATGAAAGAGGGCGGCAACGACGCTATTGGCAACCGCATAGACAACAATGCTCCGACCAGTGAACAAGTTCCGGCACGCGATGACGAAGACGCAGTCATTACCATCCGCCCCGAAGGCAATGCCACGGCATCAGCCAATGTTGCCGCCAATGCTACTGCCTCCGCCGCAGTCAATTCTCTTATGACCCCGGCCGAACGCGAAGCGGTCACCAAATCGGTAACCACGAATGTTAACCAGATCAGCGCCGCTGTTGACAACCTTTCGAGAAATCTTAAGCAGATGAAGATCTCTGACGCAGAACGCAAGGCTACCGAAGAGAAAATCAACAAATTGCGCGACAGCCTGAAGGCAGTGCTCAAAGACCCGACCTCAAAAGAAGCCCAGAGACAGCTCAAAGCTGCCAAGGGAGACGTCGACAGCCTTGCCGCCACGGCTCAGAAGTATGCCGACCTGGCCAAGGGCACTATTGAATCGGTCAAGAATACCGTAAGCGGCCTTGAAAACAGCTTCAACAGTATAAAAGACTCTTTCTCGTCAGTTTTCAACAAGTAATCTCGACCATCCGCAAGGAAAAGAGAATATGACCAGCCAGCAAAAAAGCGCAATGTGCCAGAAGTGCCTCGAAGTCATAAGTGGCAACGAAGCAGAACTGCTGCGCGATCCCTCTCTGCAGCAGCACCTGGCAGCATGCCCCGAATGCGCGGCTATGCTCAGCACCATCGCGCACCTGCGGCATCAGGGTTCAGCCTTTTCCGGCGAATCATATCCCGAGCTCAAAATCAGAATCATGCAACGCCTCGAACCGGTTCTGCAGCAGCGACGAAACGCTGCCGCAGAACCGGCACGGCCACCCGTTGTCGCCGCAAACTGGCTTTTCAGGTTTGCCTCGGTTTTCTGCATCACAGTTCTTGGCATCGCTCTCATATACCAGAATTTCAACCCTGCCCACCCCGGGCCCGCAGCTCCCCCTCAGACGGTTATCAGCACCGCCCCGACCTCCTTTATGATAGCCCTTAACTCCGGCACACCGACCCAGGTTTCGCTTGACAACCCGATCTCACTTTTCAATGGCGACAGTGCAGTTATCAATGTTCCTGACGGCTCGACCCTGCATGTGACCGGCCCGGCAAGACTGAACGTCTGCCCACGCGGGTTTCACCTGCTGCAGGGGCAGATCAAAGCCGAAGTAGTTGCCGGCAAAGGCGAATTCGTCGCAACGACACCGCATGGTCAGATAACGGTTCTCGGCACCGTGTTTACGGTTACCACCGACCAGCGGCGCACGCTCGTCGAAGTAACCTCTGGACGGGTCAGGGTTTCTGGCGACAATCACACAGAAACGGTTCTCAATGCCGGCGAAAAAACAGAGATGTATCAGCCAGGTATCTCTTCTGAAACCGAAATAATACCGGCTGTCGACAGTGAGTAGTTAACCATATTTTTTAACGATAAAAATGGCTCCTGCCTAGGCGCGGGAGCTGTTTTTTTCTACCTCGAGCCGCAATTTGCCCATGATACGAAAAAACCGTGAGCGCAGAGTTGCCTCGACGTCGCCAGTCAGTTCGGCAATTTCGGCAAAAGGCATGGCCTGAAAAACCCGCATTTCAACCAGAAAACGCTCGGCCGGAGCAAGGGCGGCCAACAGTTCGCCGGCTGAATGCCTTACGATCACTTCTTCTTCGGGAGTTGCCACATGCTCATGCATGCTTTCGGGCTGAAAGTCGCGGCGGCGATTCTCACGCCGGCATTCATCGAAATAAAGATTACGGCCCACGGTCATCAGCCATGCCGAAAATTTGCGGTCTTCTTCAAATGAATCGAGCTTGAGAAGCAAGCGTTCGAACGTTGCCTGAACCATGTCTTCAAGACTGGCCTCAGGAACCCTGAGATACCTGAAAAACGCCAGCAGCTGCGGCAAATAACGGTCGACCAGCCGCCCCATGGCAGTGCTGTCACCCGCACGTATCTTTCTAACAAGCGCAAGATCCTCAGCCTGACGACAGGCGGCAGCATCGGGCCGTTCACCATTGCTCATTTTTCGCCTCCGGTTTCGGGAGACGAAAAACTTTCGATTTCGCGCAAAGCCCTGATTCTGGCAAGATAACTATTGTCGGGCCCCTTACGAAACGGAACCAGCGACACCCGCAGCTTTGTGCCGACTACCGGCACCCTGTAGCCCTCCCTTGCCGGAGTCAGAACGAATTTTTCGCCCTGCGTGCTCTCGAATTCCACCGCCGCATTCACTACCAGCTTAACGGTTCCTTCTCTGACGACCTGGTCGACAACAATGGCCCCACCCGTGCCGGGGCCGGCTTCAGAACCGCGCGGCACAAAAAGAACGTAAAAGGCACCGGCGAACAGCAGCAGAATCGCCAGTGCTATCCATGAACTGCGGGCAGCTGCAAAACTTCTGACAGTATTTGCGAGGGCTTCAACAGTCTGGCGCGGCGTCAGTTTTTCTTCTTCGGCCGGTGATCTGTAAGCATAAGCCGGTCGGCGGCTTTTCTTCTTTTCCTGCTCGGCTTTCCAGCGCTCTTGAAGACTTTCATCACCCTCTTCGGCAACCGGCTCACCCGACTGAGACGAGACCTGCGGTTCTTCACCGGAGCCAGAGCGACAGGCTTCGCGCAGCTGGCGGGCCTGTTCAGTAATTCGCCCCGCATGAGCCTTTTCGATTTTATAAAGACTGTAAACGTTATCAGGCCCGGGGTTGGCAGCAAAATGGCAGAGACCGGCTTCGGCCAGGTTTTCGTTTTCACAACGGCAGAGATAGTCGGTCAGCTGCTCGCGAATCAGGGCGAAGTCAAACTGTTCCATGCATTGAATCGCCATTTTCTGCTGCTCGGGGTCGGCAGAACGCAGCATGGCATTGAGCGAAGACAGG
Organism: Candidatus Rifleibacteriota bacterium; assembly: GCA_024710355.1. Classification (GTDB taxonomy): domain Bacteria; phylum Muiribacteriota; class Ozemobacteria; order Ozemobacterales; family Ozemobacteraceae; genus Rifleibacterium. The sequence goes on along the minus strand of JANJUX010000026.1, from coordinate 49,484 downwards.
GCCTGGTTGAAATCAAAGTTTTTGAGAATGCCGAGAGCTGCAGATTTCATGCGCACGTCGGCAACTTTAAGGCATTGCCCGAGATATGGAAAAATCGCGTCAGGGTCAACTTCGCCAAGATACTCGACGGCCGCAGTTGCGAGACTGACGTTCGGGTTGGTAATAAGCTTTATTGCAGCGTCTTCAAGCCCGCGCAGACGCAGGCGCCCCAGGCTGTGCAGAGTGGCAACACGAATTTCGCTCGAAGTTTCACGGCCGCTAAAAAGCTTTTGCAGTATCGCAAGTACTCCGGGCGCCCGATCTTTATCGAGAGTGGTCAGAGCTGCGAGTTTTCCGGCTTCATCACTGCCGGCAAAAATTCTGCCCAGTTGATCTTCATCGGCAGAGGCTTCAGCTGAAGGTTTTTTTTCGGTTTGCCGGGCAGTCGCAGGCTTGACAGCAGCTTCTGGCCTTGTTTCCGCTTCGGCGGCAACGCTTTTTATATATGCCCGCAGTCGCCCCTTAACAGTCTCAGAAACCGGCCATTCAAGGGCTTCTTTAAAGGCATCGATAACGACCTGCTGTTTTAAGCCGTTGCGCAATGTCTGATCGAGTTCAGGGTCTATTTTTTCGGCATCGAGGCGGGCAACCGCCTGACGGGCAAATCTCAGAGCATTGCGGCGCGAAACCCAGGTCTGCAGTTTGCGTGTATAGGCGGCAAACTGCTTGCCAAGAATGCCTGATTTTTCGAGCAGCTTGACCGCCTCATTGAGAATACCTCTAACCAGCTCAGCTTTGCGGGCCGGCGAACGTTCGGCAATTTCGAACAGTTTGAAAGGGACCTGAACGTCAGGGTTCATTTCGAGAATCCAGCCGGCTCTGATGAGCAGTTCCGGGTGGTTTTCGGCAGCAAAATATTTGAGCAGTACCGGCTTGACCATGTCGAAGGGCAGAAACGGGCAGTTCTGAATACCGGCAAGCCGGTCAGACAGGTCGGCAGAGAGCAACAGAGCCTGCAGATGATTCAAAGCCTCTTCTTTGTCTATTTTAACCAGACCCCTGATTGCCAGAGCCTTTATCTGAGGGTCTTTTGATGACAGCAACGCCGGCAGGTCGTTGACGAGGAGTTCCGGTTTCATGTGAACGATGGTTCTCAGGGCCGCCAGTTTGAGCGTTAAGCTCTGCGAGTCGAGATAAACGGCAATGCGGTCAAAGCGCTCATCTGGCCAGTTGCGGCAGAAGACCCTGATGATTCTGGCAATGATGACCGGGCTGGTTTCGTTGACGATCAGGTCGGGACCAAGCTCACGCAGTTCTTTTGGCAGCCGGGTCGGCAGGTCGGACAGAATGCGCATTTTTTCGTTGTCATCGGCCTTCTGCCAGGCATCGACGAATTCTGACTGACCGCTCAATATCGCGGCCGGCAATGACCTGGCACCGGCAAGCCGGCCTTTTACGGCGCTGATCGCATGATTGATCAGCATCGAACATTCGGCATCATCTTCAAAACGGCTGATATCTTCAAGAACCTGCAGCAGCTCTGGCGAAGAACCGCTTCTGATGACTTCTTCAAGCGCAAAAATTCTGAACGACTTGATTGGGGCCTTCAGATCATCTATCAGATTCTTTTGTTCGTTATTATTAGACACGGATAATATGATATTAGAATCTGAAGCAGTTTACAATTAAATCAGGACTTGCTGGTCATGGTCCAGACGCCGTCCCATGTTTCACCGGGCGGGTTCTTCATGAAATGGTGACAGCGGCTGACATACATTCTCGCCAGTTCATCGCGACGGTGCAGTTTGATGGCTGATTCGAAATCAGCGACAGCTTCTTCCCAGCGTTGCTGACGATAAAAATCGATACCACGGTGAGTATAACCAATGACCTCATCCATATTCGGGAAAGACTGGCGATCGTGATGATCGAGAATCTGCAGCACCTTGACCGGCTGCAGTTTGCCCTTGACTCTGATCAGATCGACTTCGCGCACCTGATAGCGATATTTCAGCTGCTCATAGGTTTTTTCGCTGATGAGAATGTCGGAATGATAGAATTTGGTTGCGCCCTCGAGCCTTGAAGCCAGATTTACCCCGTCACCAATGACCGTGTAATCCATACGCTTCATCGAACCGATGTTGCCGACCAGAACATTGTCGGTCGCGATACCGATACCGATCGCGATAGTTTCCTGACTCTTAAGCATCCGGGCCGTGTTGAACTGCTTCAGAGCCCGCATCATCTCAACAGCCGTGGTCACAGCGCGGTCAGCGTCTTCGCCGGTGCTGAACGGCGCCCCGAAAATGGCGAGCATCGCGTCACCGATGAACTTGTCGAGAATGCCGCCATGGTGGAAAAGAGTATCAACCATGGTCGAGAAGTATTCATTAAGCATGACAACCGTTTCCTGGGGGCCAAGGCGCTCAGAAATGGTCGTAAAATTGCGGATATCAGAAAACAGAATGCTGAGTTCCTTGATCTGACCGCCGAGCTGGGCATCACCATCCATAAGCTGGTCGGCGATTTCCTTGGTCATATAGCGAGCCAGAGTGCCTTTCAGGCGCTTTTCGACTGAAAGATCCTCGATGATCATCAGACCGCCCATCGGCTGGTCATAAACATCCCGCAGCGGCACCACCGCCATATTTATCGAGGCCTTGCGCCCCTGCAGGTTTGTAAGCTCGGTATCGAAAAAGGTGTCGCAGTCGTTGCGGGCAATGACACGGCGCAGACTGTCGACAACCCAGTGATTGTCGCCGGTAAAGAAGATGTCGGCATATTTTCCGATGACCTGATGATCTTCGGCGCCGAGAATGCGCAGGGCCACAGTGTTGGCCTTCTCGATGCGGCGCATGTTGTTGACGCTGATAACGCCGTTACTGAGGCTTCTGAGGATGCTTTCGCTGTAGTTGTTGGCGTTGAGAACTTCGTTGAACAGTTTGGCGTTTTCGATGGCGATCGAGGCCTGAGCCGAGAAGCTTCGCAGCTTTTTCTCGTCGAGACGGTTGAAAGCTCCACCCTTCTTGCTGAGAACCTGCGTCACGCCGATTATGGTGCCTGACTTGTTGATCAGGGGCATACAGAGGATATTGCGGGTGCGGTAGCCGGTCCTGCGATCGACTTCGGGGTTGAATCTCGGGTCTTTATAGGCGTCTGGAATATTGACTGTCTGGCCGGTCGTGAAAACTTCGCCGGCAATGCCGCGGTTTGCCGGAATGCGGATTTCCTGGTCGTGCATGCCGAGCGCAACCTGCGACCAGAGCTCGTTGCTCTTAGGGTCATGCAGAAAGATGGTGGCCCGCTCGCAGTTGAGAATCATGGTCACTGCTTCCATGAGCTTTTCGAGCAGCGGTTTCAACTGCAGTTCAGAAGAAATGACCGAGGTGATTTCGAGCAGATGCGATTCGTTCTCACGCGCCTGTTTCGTCTGCTCGAACTGATGTGCATTATGCAATACCCGGGCCGAGTTATCGGTCACCTTTTCGAGAATTGTCATGGTCTGCGCCGACAAAGGCATCTCTCTGATGTTCATCAATTCGAGAACGCCGATAATCTGGCCGGTTCTGGCAATCTTGACCGGCACACAGATCAGGTTGTTCGTCTGAAAACCCGTCTGTTTATCAATTTCGGAATTGAACAAAGGGTTGGCATAGGCGTTCGAGGAAATAATCGGTTCGCCGGTTTCAAAAACCGCGCCAGCGATACCCTTATCAGCCGGAAATCTGATTTCTTCGATATTCTCACCGACAAAAACCCGCGAAAAAAGCTCGCCCGAGTCGGCATCGAAGAGAAAAAGCGTGCCGCGTTCGGCACCGGCAATATCAGAAGTTATCTCTACCAGCAGTTGCAACAGGTTATCAAGCAGGCGCTCACTGACATTGAGCAGGTCAGCGACCTGCTCGAGAATATCAGTCAGAACTCTGGCATAATCGCCGTGTTCAGCAGTTTTTACACTGCTGACGAGCTGCTTGATCTGTCCGTCATCAAGTTTTTCTGTGAGTATTCGATGAATTATCCCGGCGCTGTTATCCATCTGTTTTATCGCTGTCTGAGGATGCCCGCACATTTTAACCTGAGGCGGCCTTATGTTCAAGTTGTCTCTGAACCGGGCTCAACAGACTTTTTCAGACGGTTTCACAAGCTGCAGCTATCTGGCGTCAAGCACACTCCTGATTTTTGTGGCCAGGACCTTCTTGGAAAAAGGCTTCTGCAGGAAATTGCAGCCATTCCCGGCATCATCACACAGAATTTCTGCATCCGCCGTGTACCCGGACATAAAAACCACACTGATGCCAGGTCTGATGCTGCTGATTTTCAGCGAAAGTTCCCGTCCGTTCATTTGCGGCATCAGCACGTCGGTCAGCAGCAGAACAATTTTTTCGCCGTATTCCCTGGCGAGCTGAATGGCAGTTTCAGGCTTATCAGCACCTAACACACGGTATCCGAGCGTTTCGAGATGATTAGTGCAGATGCTCAGCAGAGCCGGCTCATCTTCAACGACGAGAATCAGCTCGTTGCCGTGCGGCAGCAAATCAACGGGACTCGCAATAACGCCGGGGCTTTCACCAGCTGCTGCCAAAGGCAAATAGATTGAAAAAATTGTGCCTTTACCAGGCTCGCTATCCACGTGAATAAACCCGTTGTTCTGGCTGACGATCCCATAAACGGTCGGCAAACCAAGACCAGTTCCCTTGCCTTTCGCCTTGGTTGTAAAAAAGGGTTCGAAAATGTGGGGCAGCGTTTCCCGGCTCATGCCACAGCCATCATCTTCAACTCTGAGCATCACATAGCTGCCCGGCCGCCAGTCAGCACAGAAAGGCGTATCTTCCGGCAAAAATTCGACAATGCCAACTTCGACAAAAATGTTGCCAATACCGTCAATGGCATCGCGGGCGTTTACAACAAGATTGGCAAGAATCTGGTCGATCTGGGCGGGATCCATATTAACCAGGCATTTATTTATGCAGGGCTTGAAGGTCGGAACGATATTTTCCCCGACCAGTCTCTTGAGGAGTTTCAGAATGTTGAACACGGTTTCGTTGAGATCCAGCAGCTGGGGAGAAATCTTCTGTTTGCGGGCAAACGCCAGAAGCTGGCGTGTAAGTTTCGCCGAGCGTTCGCCGGCAGAAACTATCTCCCGGAGATTGTTGTAAACGTCTGAAGCTGGATCAAGATTCATCAATGCCATCTCGGCGTTGGCATTGATTATCTGCAGCATGTTGTTGAAATCATGCGCCACCCCGCCGGCAAGCTGGCCGATAGCTTCCATTTTCTGCGACTGGTGCAGCTGCGACTCAAGCATTGTCCGGCGCTCTTCTCCGGCCGCCATTTCTCTTGCCTGCTCGATGGAAAACAGCGCAAAAGCGACGTCATCGGCCGTTTCAGACAATAACTCCCGCTCCTCGTTTTCAACGCCGATATTGCGCTCGACCAGAACTCCGATGCGGCCAAAAAAGCGGCCTTCATGCTCCATATTGTTACAGAGAAACTCGTATTTGCCCTTAAAACCATTGAGCCAGCATTTTTCTTCGTCATTTTCAATTTCGACCAGCCTGGCTGCAGACCTGTTAGAGCGACAGTTGAGACAGGCCGGCAGAAGTTTTTCAGCAAACCTTTCCTGCATATTAACAGGCTCACCGCCGAATCCGGCATGGGCACCGCCGCAATATTTACCGGCCCTGTCGACGAGCAATACCCAGGCTCCCCAGTAACCACGATGCTCCACCAGCAGATGACAGATCTTTTCGATAAGCCTGCCAGAGTCTTTTTCGATGAGTATCTGTTGATGAATATGTCTTATGGCGCGAAGAACGCGGTTTAGATGCAGAATTCGATGATCGACCTTGAGTCGTTCGGTAATATCCTGACCAATTGCGAGAAGGCCGGCGCTTTCGCCATTAGTGTTTCGTATGGCATTGGCAAACCACTCGATATGCCTTTTTTCACCATTTTTAGACGTAATGGTATGCACAGAACCATTTATGGGAGAGCCGATCAGCCCCTGATGCAAAAATTCCTTCTTTCGCAGCGGCTCATCGCCGTTGAAAAATATTTCAAAGAAATCGCTGCCCTTTATTTCATCGAGGTTATAGCCGGAAAGCGCGGCAAAATAAGGATTGAACCTGACAATCCGCCCATTTTTGTCGAGAACCAGAATGATGGCCTGGGCGGTGTCGAGAATAACCTCCGCAAAATCTCTTTCAGCCATCAGTTCGGCCGTTCTCTCCTCTACGAGGTCTTCAAGACGGTCATTGAGGTTTCTCAATTCATCCTGAGCCTCTATCAGTTCATTGTTGCGGCGCGAGGCGGCCTCATAGCTGGAAAGCAGCAGGGAAAGCATCTGCTGCTGGTTGGCGGTTATGAAGCGTTTTTTTCCGGCAAACAGAACCTCAATCCCGATGCGCACCCGGTCTAAGCCAAAAAGCCGGCGGTTGGCAAGAATATGCTGAATATGGTTCAGCAGATAGTCCTGCTGAAAAGGCTTGGTGATGAAATTGTCGGCGCCACACGCCAGCCCTTCGATAATATCCTCGGGGTTCGTCAGAGAGGTAAGAAGAATTACCGGAATATCGAGGGTTTCTTCGCAGCCCTTGATTTCACGACACAACTCAAAACCGTTCATCTCCGGCATGACAATATCGGTAAGAATGAGATCGGGCTTGCGCAAATTGACGAGTTCAATGGCTACGCGGCCATTTTCAGCAACCCTGACCTCGAAACCGTCATTTTCAAGTAAGCTCTGCAGCATCTGCGCCTGAGTGAGACTATCTTCGACCAGTAGAATATCTATGCTTTTTTTTCTGGTATCCATTCGGCTCCCCCTGTCATTGTTCTGTTCAATCTCTCAAGAAGCGAGGCAATCTCAGTGGGCGACAGAATATTTGCCGCCGCCTCGAGCTTGACAGCTTCCCCGGGCATTCCGAAAACAACCGAGCTTTCTTCGCTCTGGGCGATCGTAATAGCCCCCTTCTCGCGCAAAAGCTTTAATTCATGCGCCCCATCACGACCCATACCTGTCAGAAGAATCGCTGCGGCAGCGCCGTTAATCTCTTCGGCAATGGAACGAAAAAGAAACGAGACCGAAGGGCGAACGCCATTTTCCGGAGAACCGTCTGAAAGAATCAGACGCATATTTCTGTCTATGCCCATGTGCTTTTTTTCGAGTGCCACATAAACATGCCCCGGTAATGCCGGCAGACCATGGGCCGCAATTTTTACCGGCAGGCGGCAGAAACTGCCAAGCCAGCTGATAAACCCCTCGATAAACCCGGAGGCAATATGCTGCACAACCAGAACCGGGAACACAAAGCCTTCGGGCAGCTCCGACACAATTTTCTGCAAAGCGATGGGCCCGCCGGTAGAAGCGCCAATAGCCACAACCCGGATCTTCGAAGTCTGGCCATTCCACGGATTGATTGCTGGATCAGATTTCTGTCTGTTGTTATTCCGGCGTATTCTTGTTACAACTTTTATTTCTGACATAAGCTTGACAGTTTTGGTCAATTCGGCCGCCGCGCGGGCGTGCTCCGGGCTGGTCACCCCCGGCGGGCGACGCAAAACAGCGAGTGCGCCTGCCTCAATCGCGTCAAAAGCGTGTGAAACCTGATCAACAGCCATATTATCGCTTACGACAACAATTGGCACCGGGCAGGTTGCCATTATCTGCCGGGTTGCCGACAAACCATCAAGCTTTGGCATGTTTATGTCCATGGTGACGATATCTGGCTTCAACTTTTTGACAGCCTCGAGCGCGGCGCCACCATCGGCAGCAAAGCCGGCAATAATGATATCAGGGTCAGCAGAGAGAATATGCGCGAGCAATTCTCTTGCTGCCGGCGAATCATCGACTATCAGAACTTTTATTTTGTTTTCCATCAGATAAGTTTGTTTATCACCTCGACCAGATTACTCTGGTCAAAACTGCTTTTTACAATATATGCATCCGCTCCCGCATCTATGCCGCGCTCACGGTCTTCACGCGATTCAAGAGCCGTAACCAGAACCACCGGTATGTCGCTGAGCTTTTTATCAGCCCGCACTCTTGCGGTCAACTCAAAACCACTCATTCTCGGCATATCAACGTCTGAAACGAGCAAATCAAATTCTCCGGTTCTTGCCTGCGAAAAGGCATCAGCGCCATCTACAGCGGTGGTGACGACAAAACCGGCATTTTCGAGAATAGTTTTGAGCAATGTTCTTGAGGTAATCGAATCTTCGGCGACGAGAATCCTGCGGCCAGAAGCGGAAATTTCCGTTTCACCCGACTTCTGCCTGGTTTGCACCATTGTGGCGGCAATTACCAGATCAGGCACATGTACTACCGGAACCAGACGCCCGTTACCAAGAATGGTGGCTCCGGCAATGTTACGTACCCGGCTTAGCTGGCGCCCCAGAGTTTTAACCAGAACCTGCAGCTCGTCGACGACCCTGTCAACCTTGAGTGCCAGTCGAGATCCTGCCGCCGAAAGAACGACCAGATTGACAAAGACCTGCCTGGTATCGGTCTTTTTCAGCAATAATCTTTCACGCGCCGCTGATTTAACATCGAGAATCTGGTCGAGGTGCGCCAGAGACATCACATTGCCATCGAGAGTAACCGTTTCGCGGCCCTCTACGGTCTTGATGGCGCTCTGCTTAATACGCACGGTCGTCTCGACATAAGAAGTGGGAATAACGAACATGGCTTCATTAACTTCGACCAGCACGCCACGAAAAGTTGCCAGTGACATGGGCAGCGTAATGCGAAAGGTGGTGCCCAGATCTTTTTCAGACTCTACCCTGATCGTCCCGCCAAGTTTTTCAACTTTTTCCCGAACAATTGCCAGACCCATACCACGACCGGAAATGTCGGTAATAATCGGGCTGGTGGAAAAGCCGGATTTAAAGATCAGGGCAAGAGCCGAATCTTTGTCGAGCTTTTCGGCCTCAGCCTGAGAAATCAAGCCTTTTTTTATCGCCTTTGCGGTTAAAGCGGGCACATCGATGCCACAACCATATAAAGAATCAATCCGGCCGGGCATTAAACTCTTCGTGAATCAGCATGCCCGGATCGTTCAGAATCCGATCGGCATCGAGAACTATCAGCGAATCCGTAGTAACCCCCCGCAAAAAATCTGCTCGCAGCCCGCTTATCGTTAACAGAGAAGACTGCAGCTCCTCATCGTATATTTTCCTGCTGCCAAGAATCAGATCAGCCATAATGCCGAACTCCATTCTGTCATTGCGCAGAACGATCACCTTGTTGAGTTCGCCCAGACCCTTCTCGGGCAGGCCAAAAAATTTTCTCAGATCAACGACAGAGACAATCTGCCCGCGAACATTCACAATGCCAAGTATGAAGCCCGGCAGCCCCGGAACGACCGTGTAATCTTTCAGCGGGTAGACTTCTCTGACAAACTCAGACGCAAATGCGTAAGTTTCGCCGCCGAGAGCGAAAACAACCGTGTTGAACCCGGCACTTTTAAAGCGGGTTTGTTCGGGCTCCTTTGCCAGAACAGCAGCACGTGCCCTGAGTATTGCACTGCTTTCGTCTGCAGGCTTTAATTTGATTTGTTCGCTCAATCAATACCTCCTGAACGCATCGTCGACTGTATAATTTCCCGGAGGCGGCCGGCGGTAAGCCCGCCGGAATCAGGCAGAACCGCATCATGGGCAAAGCCCGCAATCAATATCCATTGAAGCGGTGTTGTTTTCAAGATCCGGAAACTTGTCAATCGCAAGATTCAGGGGGGCAAAGGTGACCATTTTTTGAATTTCCGGAGAAATTGCATACCGTCCGCGGGCAAGAGAACGGAAATAGCCATCCTTCAGCCATTTGGGCGCATTACGAAATGACCAGTCGGTATAAATGCCACCGTTCGCCTTGCGCAGGGCTCTCGGGTTTAGATCGGTGGCAAGAATGGTGACGTGCCAGTCGGGTCGATGAAACAGCGAGCGCTTTACCGCAATAGCCAGAGAGTAAGCCTCTTCGCCGCTCGAACAACCGGCGCTCCAGATGCGCAGAGTCTTTCCGGTATTTTCCTTGCGCCTGATGAGGTCTGGCAGGATATTCTCTTCGAGTGCCCTGAATATGGCCGGTTCCCGCCAGAAATAAGTTTCACCGACAGTCAGCAGACCGGCGAGCAGTTCCATTTGAGGAACAGAAAGAGACCTGCCTTTGAGCCAGCCAAGAAACTCGTCGACGCGGGAAAATCCGAACTCGTTTACGGCGGCCAGCAGCTTCTGCTCGACATCTGAATAGCGTTCACGGGAAAAATGCAGACCGGTTGAAGTTTCGACGTAATCGAGAAACTCATCGAGCAGATGCCTTGAAATATTTTCAGACTTTTTCTGGCCGGCAGGCTGCGTCTGATCCGGGCTATCCAGGACGGTCTTTTGCATGCGGTCAGGCCTTCAAAGCTTTTTCTAGTGAGCGTTCCTCATTTTCGGAAAGAAAGAGGTCGAGGTCAAAGATAAGAATGAGTTCACCGGAAATTTTTGCGGCCCCGCGCAGCTGGGGAGCGAATGCGAGCGGGTCTTCCAGACGAACGAGCTGTTCAGAAGAAACCTCTCTGAGGCCCTCTACGGCATCTGCCATCAAGGCAACGGTTCGCTTTTGGGTAGTGGCAATGATAAAGCGATCATCTACCCTGAGATCTCGATCGGCAAAGCAAAATCGCCGGCGCAGGTTGATCACGGGCAAAATCTGCCCGGCAAGATTTATGGCTCCGGCAATAATATCGGGTGCTTCCGGGAGCGGGGAAATCTGCACCGCTCTAATAACCTTTTCAACACCGGCAAGCGGCAAGGCACAGAGTGAATCGCCGACCGAGAATACCACGATTTTCTCAGACATATACCAGAACCCTCTTCAGCGGATCTTTCAATTCGCAGGCTGAATATCTGTAGCCTTGAATGTTTTATTTGTCTGTGTCTCAACCGGCGCTGATTTGATAATATCACTTCAGCAGCCTGAAAGTCCAATATGAAAAAGTTAAAAAAAGCCGCCGGCAATTGAAGTCGACGCCGCTGGATTTTAGTTAAATATGCTGCTATCCTTTCAGGTAACTCAGATAACAGGAAAGGTTAAAAGATGAAAAAAGTTGATAAACTTTTTAAAAATGCAACGGTTCTGACCGTCGATGAAAAATTCAATCAGTTTCCGAATGGCGCCGTTGCCGTATCAGGCGACGCAATCGTGGCAGTTGGCCCCCAGGAAGAAATCTGCAAACAATACGAAGCCGCCGAAGTTCTCGACTGCCATGGCAAAATTCTCATGCCGGGTCTGGTCAACGGCCACACCCACGTTCCGATGACACTGCTGCGCGGTCTGTCTGATGACCTGCGCCTTGACGTCTGGCTGATGGGCTATATCATGCCGGTCGAACGCGAATTCGTTTCGCCCGAAATGGTAGTTCTCGGCACTAAAATCGCCTGCGCCGAAATGATCCGCTGCGGTACCACCACTTTCGCCGACATGTATTATTTCGAAGAACATATCGCCAAAGCAACTGCCGAAGCTGGCATGCGTGCTATCTGCGCCGAGAGCGTTCTCAAGTTTCCCTCACCCGATGCGCAGTTTTACGAAGAATCACTGACCCGCACCCGCACCTTCATCGAACAGTATCACAAACACCCGCTGATTGTTCCGGCCATTGCGCCGCACGCTCCCTATACATGCACCCCCGAAATCCTGCAGGCATGTGCCTCGATCGCCCGCGAATTCGATGTACCACTGATGATTCACCTCGCCGAAACCGCCTGGGAAGTCGATGGTCTGCGCGCTGAACACGGTGTTCCGGTTATTCCCTACATCAAGCGCCACCACCTGCTCGACACCAAGCTGATCGGCGCCCACCTCGTTCACATCGACGAAGGCGAAATCCGCGATCTGGCCAAATATGGCTGCGGCGGCGTTCATAACCCCTCTTCAAACATGAAGCTCGCCTCCGGTACCGCTCCGGTCACCAAAATGGTCGAACTGAACATGAACGTCGGCATCGGCACCGACGGCCCCGCCTCGAACAACGACCTCGACATGTTCGAAGAAATGCGCCTCGCCTCGTTTTTGGGCAAACTGCAGACCGGTGACCCCACTTCCCTGCCTGCCAAGACAATTATCTACATGGCTACCCGCGGCGGCGCCAAAGCCCTGCATCTCGACAAGCTCACCGGCTCTATTGAGCCCGGCAAGCGCGCCGACATGATTCTCGTCGATATCAGCCCGGTTCACAACGCCCCCCGCTTCATGCGTGATCCAGATGGCCTCTATGCCCAGATCGTTTATGCCGCCAAATCCAACGACGTGACCCACGTAATGGTCAACGGCAACTGGCTGATGAAAGAACGCCAGCTGCTCACCATCGACGAATCTTCACTGCTGACCGAAGCTAAAGCCTTTGCCGCCAAGGTTGACAAGTTTTTGATGGAAAGAGAACAGTCGCTGCTCTCGAAGCTCGTCACCATCGGTGGCGCCACCCAGGAAGAAAGCTTCGAAATTCAGACCAAGGTCAGAGTCGACGATATCGCGCCGGTTCTCGAAAAGATCAACATGCCCGAAATCGTTATCGAACAGAAGAAGCATTACAAGCAATTCGATACCTATTTCCGCTTCAACAATACCGAGCAGATGATCCGCTACCGCGAAGACGAACTGCTCGACGAGAAAGGCGGAGTCAAGAATGTACGCTCACGCCTGACCCTCATTGGCGAAACCAAGCATGGTGTCAGCCCCGAAACCAAGATTCTGCTCTCGCGCAGCCGTTATCTTGCCGCCGCCGGCAACTCACTGCGCTTCTACCGTGAATATTTCAGACCCGATTCGGTCTTCGAAGTGCAGAAAGACCGTCAGAGATTCCATGTTCTGTTCAAGGGCATCAAGTTCTTCATCAACGTCGACACGATGAACCAGCCCGAAATCGGCAAATTCGTCGAAATCAAGAGCAAGACCTGGAGCCGCATCGACGCCGAGCAGAAAACCAAACTCGTCTCTTCACTGCTCAGCTTCCTCGGCCTCAAAGCCGACGCCGCGATTCACGAAGATTATCACGAGATCAAATAATCTTTAAAACTGTAAAAAGCGCACTGTCAGCCGACAGTGCGCTTTTTTTCAGCCGATTTGCCAGGCCTACCAGGCAAAGTCGTGGCGGCTGGGGTAATTGAATTTGTGTTCATACTGCCATGGGGAGTTTTTTTTCGGGCAGAAAACCTTGTGAACACTGGCTGAAATCATGGTATCGCGTGGCAGCCCCTTGAGTGCCATGGCGCTCGAACCGCGCGGATAAAACAGCCAGACCCCGGTTGTATATGGGCGCATGCCACCATTGACGATCTGAACGAAACGCTCGCTGAAAAGCCGGTGTTTGCCTTCATCAGCCGTGAATTCGACATCGATGAAAGCACGGGTGATCACTTCGGGCGAATTATTGAAAACCCGTATCTTGATAAAAGGGTCATAATTTGCTTTTGAATAGGGGTCGGCAGCAAACTCGACCGTGATGATTTCGAGCAGTGCCGGGTCGACAAAGCCGGTAGAAGTATCTTCCTTGACCTCGTCGGCCGAAACTTCTGCCCTGGAAAACAGAAAAACTGCCAGACCGCACAAAATTGCGCAAAACAACAAAGTTCGCATCATTTTTAACATTTTCTGCCTGCAACATTGATAAATGAGAGTACCTGCCCCCTTTATCGACTCATCTGCAACCTTTATTAACCGATGTATATCAGACACCGTCGAAAACTGCCCGATTGCGCAAGCCTGCTGTTTTTGCGGTAAATCTGCTGATTGTTGCTGCCCGTATATGGTTTCGGAATGTCAGTTTTTCGAGTATAATTATCGGGTAGCGGAGAAAAATAAAATGTACACCAGAAAACTTTTCGGTCTGTCTTTGCTCGCAGGTCTTACTTTTGCAGGCCTTACGGTCGCCCGACCGGCTTTTGCCGACCTGACGAACCGCATCGACGCCACCCATATACTCGCACGCGAATACGAACTGCCCAAACAGGGCGTTGGCGCCGCCGCGGGAGTCGCCTATGCCGACGGGCAGACCGATATCAGAAGAGTACGCCGCACGGCAGCCCCGAAGCAGCTCGGCCAGAAAGAAACCTTCTGGACCAACAACATCGCCAGCGGCAAATTTGAGCAGATAACCGCCACTCTGCGTGCTATCGGCAAGCACTGTCATGTGTTTGTTCAAGACACACAGACCGTCGATCAATCGGCGATTACCCGGGTTCAAAAGCAGTTTGACGAGCAGATCTACCCGGTCAATACCGGTCACTTCGGCAGCGAAAACAAACCCGGCCTCGACGGTGACCCGCGCATCACGCTGTTGATGCTCGACATTCAAGATGGCTACGCCAACCCCAACGATGGTTATGTTGCCGGCTATTTCTTTGCCGGTGACCAGATGCTGCAGTCTGAATTCGAAAGTCACAGCAGAGTCAAAAGTAACGAGCGCGAGATTCTCTACCTCGACACCTACCCTTGCGACCCGAAAGCCTCTGACTATCTCGAAATCGTCGCCCACGAATTCCAACACATGATTCACCACAACCTCGACCGCGACGAAGTCACCTGGGTTAACGAGGGCTGCTCGCAGATCGCACCGGTTTTCTGCGGTTTTCGCCCGCCAGGCCATTACAAGCTTCTTAAAGACGACCCCGACCGCAGCCTGAACAACTGGGCAAAATGGAACCCGATGCCCGATTACGGCCAGGTCTATCTCTGGAACCAGTTTATCGTTGACCACTGCCTGCCCGATGCCGCCAGTCGCTCCGGTTTTTTCAAAACTCTCGTTGCCAGCAAAAAGAAGAGCATCGGTGGTTACATCAATGCCCTCAAAGGTATCAACCGCAGCTTTTCGGATACCTTCACCGACTTTTCGATCGCCAATCGCATCAATGACCCGCGTCTGGCAAAAGGGCGCTACGCCTATACTCAGAGCGCCCTCAAAAAGTTCAGATTGCCGCCGACCAAGCATGTTAAGACTTTTCCGCAGAAAGTCAGCGATTCGGTCTATGTCTGGGGCTCAGACTCGATCTTCGCCGACATTTCTAACGTCGCCAGCCGCCTGAAAATCTCTTTCAGCGGTTACCGCCGTTCGATCGGCTCGACCCAGCCATATTTCAGACTGGCCGCCATCCTGCAGGATTCAACCGGTATTCAGACGCCGAAAATCACTTTTTTCAATCTCGACGTCAACCCGGCCGACAAAAACCGGCTGATCGGTTCGATCGAAGTGAACTGTGACGGCAGCTATGATGCTCTCAATATCGTTATCATGGCCCTTGCGCCCGAAGAAGTCGACGACGCCACCTACATGCCCGCCTCGGGCTTTATTTATGATCTCAATTTCGAAGTTGTCGAGGCCATCGCCAATGCCAGCCGCGGCACTCACAATCTCGACATGAACGCTTTCATCGAGGCAGTCAATCACGCCGCCAGCGATTACTCGGTCGCCAATATCAGAATGCGCGAGCATTACGCCAATCTGCTCATCAGAACCGTCAAACGCGATATCGAAATGGGTTCGCTGACCACCGTCGATTCATTCATCGAGTCAGCATCAGGCAACCAGCATCTGGCGCCGTTCGCCCGCGACATTTCGGGCATGCTGCTGTTTTTCCGCAATCAGCAGAGCAGTGTTTTCTCTGACGAAGACCTGCAGAACCGCATCGAAATGCTCGGCACCTTCAAATAATCAGGCGTCGATCTCGATTCTGATTCTAAACGTGGAGCCGTCGCTCGACTCACTGACATTGCTGACTGACCCGAGCTGGCCGGCCTTTTCCCTTATCGCTTCGCGGTAGACGTCTTTTAGGACGGCATTAACAGCCGCTCTGGCTTTTACGGCCAGTTCAGCCATCTGTTCGGCCATACGCGAAGCAAGCTCTGAACCGGGAGCTTTTTCCAGCACTGTGCCGGCGGCAAGCGCCCTTTTGATCTGCTCTTCCATCCAGTTTATAGATTCTTCGTACATGCGGATATTATGAGCCTCCGGAACAGCTATGCTGAGCCGCATCTCCATCGTCGCCGGGTCAAAAACCGCGGTCTGCCCCGTCGGCGTCGGCATGACCAGCCCGGCTTCGGTTTCCTGAAATCCGGCTTCGATCAGGCGCTTTTTCAGCATTTCCTGCATGCGTTCTGGCGGCAGAATGTCGAGCAGCGGAAAATTGAGGCGAAAATCGGCGAGACGGTTGCGCAGATTCTCGGAAAGAAGAACCTCGATCGGTATTCTAATTGCGTATGAGCGACTCATAAATCTGCTCCTGTTCGTTCATATTTTCGACGATGCCGGCAACCCCTTTGTTGAAGGCCTCGAACTCAAGATCGAGACCGTAAGCTTTCGGCGCCCCGGCAATGAATTTTTCGTCATCGATGCAGACACAGCCCTCGCCAGCCCAGTAAGCAACCGCTTTGCGCACCGAGGCAACAAAGTTTCCGACAAAGGCGAAAACGTTGGGCAGGCTTACCTGACGCTGATCGAGCGTTACCTCAAGGCAGCGGCATGGTCGGGGCGTGTGCCCGTATAAAGCCGCCGGAAACTGTGCTTTGACCAGAGTATTCACGGCAGCGAGATAATCTGCGGCTCTCTCGACAAGAAACTCACGCAACGGCAGTTCAACACTGGCAGGCTCATTGAAAAAGCATTGCCAGTCAACCTGAGTCGGCGCTACCCGCTGCCAGGCGATGTGGCAGGCTTTGATCAGCCAATTTGCCGAGTTTTTGGCCAGCCACGGAAAAGAATATAATGAAAAATCATTATGGCAGACACTTATCAACAGTGCATCGGCCGGCAAAGCAACCGGGAAAAGCGGTTCTTCATTGGTGACGCGCCGCAGCATCTGCTCATACAGTCTTTCGGCGCCCCGGTGCGAGAATCTGAACTCAAGGCCCTGCCAGAAATCGGTATCGGCCGGCGAAAAACGCTTTGTATAGCCGTTCACTTCAAAGAGAAAGCCCCGCAGCCCGAATGTCGACGAGATGAAGCGCTTCAATGCCGCCGAAACCATGGTCTGCCAGCGGGCGGCGAATTCTTCTGAGGGTTCGAAGTCGTGCGGCAGATGCTTGAGATACTGCTCATGCCTGATGACCGCGTCAAACTTGCCGCTCAGGCGGTTTTCGACGTATTCGAGCAGCATGTCTTCAGGACAGAGCTCGACCTTCACTGCTTGATCTCCTTCTTCGTCTCGGTCTGCTGATTGATCTGAATTGCCCCGTCACAGCTGCGCAGCTCAGGGTGATGGTCGAGACAGACGGCGGCAATTTCACCATTTCTGACACGATTGGCGATATTCTCGCCAAAGATGCTGGCGGCCTCTTTCAGAACCGCTTCGAGCAGTTCGCCGCTGCGAATGGCTTCGTTGATCTCGATGTTCGACATCGAAGGGTCGTTAAAATCGACAACGATACGGGTTGCCCCGTTCTTTTCGTTGAATTCAAAGTCGAGAATGAATTTTCGCATCTGCTTCCTCCGCTCAATACAATATGGCACGCCCGCCAAGCATGCGGCTGATTTCGTGATCAGCATCGAGGGGGCTGCCATTGACCATTATGACACCATCTCTGATGAAAATCTCGATTTCGCGAACATTCTCAGGCCAGTGTTCGCGCAGCCCGGCATAATAATCACTGACAAAGTGCAGGGTCTGGTTATCGCTGCCGATCCAGCGCCGCCCCCCCGGGGAAAACTGCCGATCGAAGCGCCCGGCAATGACCAGATCGCAGAGGCCGGCGACGCTTTTTCTGCCGGCATCAGCCTCAATTTCAGCCCAGGTGTAGCCAGAAAACATGATGATCCCGCAATAGCCACTCTGACGCAGCAACTGCAACAACTGCAGCAGTTCTCTGGCCTGATCGAGCGGCTCTCCGCCGAGCAGCGTCAGCCCGTCAGCCCTGGCCTGCAGAATTTGCGCGGCAATCTCTTCGACAGAAAGATTCTGGCCGTTGCCAAACTGCTGCAGTTCCGGGTTGCAACAGCCGGGGCATTTGAGCGAACACCCCTGCAGCCACAGGGCCGAGCGTTCACCCGGGCCTTCAACCGCTGTTTTTGCTTCAAATCTGGCTATCTGCACCTTTAACCATCCTGTCGATCGCTTCGTTGATCAGTTCACCAAGAATTTTTTCCTGCTCATCGCCTTTGCTTGCGGCAAACTCATCGGTCTGCGGAAACACGAAACGCACCGATTTCTGCCCGGGCTCATCTTTAGCGGCAAAATACCAGACCTGCGCGTTGGCACGCAACTTATCAGGCAGAGTGACTGAAGCTTTGCGCCCGGCAAGCAGCGCGATACGCTGGTCGAGCATTTTCTCGCGCAGAAAATGCGTGAAAAATTCGCCGGCATCCTTTAATGATGAAGGTTCGTAGCCATCGAGAACGATGATGACGTTCACCATATCCTTTACAAAGGTTTCTATCAGCTTCTCGGCAAAGTTGAAAACCCAGCCGAAAAGCAGGCCAAGATGCCGCTCATGTTCGAAAAACTCAGTCAGGGTAACCTTGACGACAATATCGCGGCGAATGCGAAAAACCGCACCCGAGTCACGTTTAAAATACATCAGCTGGTTTTCGATGAACTTGTAATCAAAAAGATCGAACTGCATGCTGTCATCGATGTAGGCAAGCTCCGACGGCACAATCGAAGACAGGGTGCCCTTATTGGTCAGCTCGTCATAGCCGCCAAGCGGCAGGGTCTGGGGTTCGCCGTATTTTGCCACGACCCACGAACTTTCTTCCTTGAGCGTGAAGACGCTGCGGGTCCAGAAGGCCATGCCTTTCATCGCCCGCGTCATGCGCCTGAAGAACAGGCGATCAGCCGCCCTGACAAACAGGCCCGGGTGACCGATTTCGAAAATATCGTCGGCATAGAATCTGAAATCGCTGCGTTTGAACTGGCCGGCGGCATTGGCATAAATATCATTCAATGCCTGATCGACGTCAAAACCGGCCGAAACGGCATGTTCGATCGAGAAGGATTTTTCGAGTTCACTGTCGGAAAAGGCAATCTCAGAATGCTGAAACGGCGGCAGCCGTTCGATGATCTGCTGAAAAATGCCCTGCGCCAGTGCCGTATCACGGTCGGCGCCGGTCAATAGAAAGATGCCCTCCAGGCGGTCGGCCCCTTCAGCATGGCAGATGGCATCGAGATATTCATTTTCGGCGGTGAAACCAACATGCCCGGCAAGGCGTTCACCGACCGGAACCGAAAGAAATCTGCCCATCAGCCTGGCAACGAAACCGGGCGGCACCGCATGGTTGCCGCGGCGCACCAGGTCTTTCCAGAAGTCACGCACGAAGGCAAAAACTTCTTTATAGCCTGATTTATGCAGCGACTGGCGATACCAGAAGGCAATCTGATCAGGAAGTAAAAATCGCATATTGGCCCCTGTCAGTCGAGATTGGCAAGACGTTCTTCGATGTAATCCTTGATTTTGCGCACATCGGAGAAATTGTTGCCGCAATAGCAGAGAATCTTTAGTTCTTCGCGCGTCACATTGCCGCCATTAAAGATGAAAGCCTGCGTAAGAATAAGCTTATAGAGTTTGATCAGTTTGCGGTCGGTTATTTCGACCTTGAGTTCATCGGCGAGCACCGAAATCAGAGCTTTAAAAGCAGTCGTAATGCGTTCATCACCGAGCAGAACCTTGTCTTCGCGTTCGATGGCCCTTGGCAGAACCGTGCTGACAACGTAATCATGAATCATGACGAAATCATCGAGAGTACAGTCAGATTTCCATGGTTTTTCACGGTTGTGGGTGCGGCTTTCGAAGGCAACCCCTGAACGGATCAGTTCATAAAAGCAGGTATCGCGCACCGGCAAAGTTTCAGCTTTGATGATAAAGCGGTCTTTGAGAGCGTCAAATTCGCCGAAATCAGGTATTTCGTTGCTGGCGGCGAACATGCAGACGAGCGGTACCGGCAACGGGCGGCCTTCCTGATAATATTTGCGCTCGTTTATAACGGTGAGCAGCACGTTGAGAATCGCCGAATTGGCCTTGAAAATTTCGTCGAGAAAAGCAATCTTCGAGGTCGGCAGATGCCCTTCAACCTTGCGCAGATAACGGCCGGACTTCAGTTCCTGAATATCGACCGGCCCCATGATTTCGCTGGGTTCGGTGAATTTAGTGAGCATGTATTCGAAGTATTCATCCTGCTTCATTCCCATACCCTGACAGAAAACCGAAACCAGCAATGACTTGGCCGTACCGGGCCTGCCGATGAACAACATCGGTTCCTGGGCCGCAGCGGCCACCATCATCAGCTTCAGCAGTTCAGAGCGTTTGAGAAAAAAATCGTTGAGCCTGGTGTAATAGTCGACGATGCGACCCCTTGCGGCATTGATCTGATCTGTATCCTGAGTTTGATAATTCATGCTCTTCTCCTGTCAATTTTCCTAAATTCCGCAGGCCTTCTGCCAGGCAATAAAGGCCTTCTCACCCTGCGCGGCAAGGTTGAAAGCGTGCTGTATCCAGAAAACACGTCGCTTTTCGAGCAACTGATGCATTTCGAGCTTTTCGGGCACCAGGTCGGCAAGCACCCCGATACTGAGAAAGCTCATCACGGTCATGGCCTGGGCAAAAATATCATAGTCCTGTGTTGTGCCGGCGCGCGCCAGCCAGAGCATCGAACGGTTAAGCAGATCATCGAGCTGAAAGCGCCGTTTCGGTGAGTTGGTCAGCAACAGACACATGATGATCCACTCCGCTGAGCCGATAAAATCTTCCCAACCCTGGGGCGGTCTCGGAATACGGTTCAGCAGCATATCGAAAAGACGCTGCTCGTCGATCGGCCGGCGATAGGCAAGGCAAAGCCTGAACATGTCGCAGTACATGGTCAGACGATAGATGTTCCAGACTTCGTCTTTGCGGGCGGCGATCTGCGGCGCCTCGATAAAGTCGGCAAAAGCCTGGTGCGGGCCGTATTCAGAGACCATAAGCAACAGCAGGCGCTGCGCTTTCGCCTTCATGACAAAATCATCGGTCTTTAAAGCGGCTCTGAAGAAATCCGACCAGTCTTTAAACCCGTCGCCGAATCTTTTAAAAAACGCCCGCGCCACCGGTTTACCATCTGACAGTTCAGGAAATTCGCTCTGATTGAGGTCTTTCAGCCACTTGCAACGTTTAATTATACCGTTATCAAGAGTTTCTTCATCTTTTCTGTTCAACATGAAAGGCGGCCGGTAAAGTTCGCCGGTAAAGAAATCGCGCAGCGGCGTTTCACGTATTTTCTCCATCGTGAAAAGCTTCAGCCAGCGCGCCACTTCCGGTTCGAGTTTATCGTCATTCAGAGAATCGGGCCAGTCTCTGATCAGATCGACAAAATAATCTCCAATATTCATGACCCGCCTGTACTGCCGGGAGGTAGACGAAGCAGGTCTCTGTTCATGATGTTGGCCGGTCGGCGGGGCACCGGTGTTACCAAGCAGAGTCCAGGCCGACTGCGGGCTGAGGTGCACCGCCAGGATTTTATACAGCTGCGATCTGACTGCATAAGTTGCGCTGTAGCTTCTGCAACAGTCGACGTGCTGCAGAAATTTGGTCACATTCATTTTGATGCGCGGGTAATCTTTTTCGGTGAGCAATTCAACCCGGTTTTCAACGTTCATGCCGCCGCCAGAAGCAACCCGGGTCTCTGTGAAGTTGAAAAAGCAGCGTTTTTCGCCTGAAAAGCCGATTTTCATACCGGCTATCGCCTGCGAAAAAATATCCGGGTCGTTGAAACGCGCGCCAAAAACCAGCAGCAACCCGTAATGGAACTCACTGTACATTTTTTCATCTCTGATGACCGAGAGCAGGCGCCCTTTCTCGACTTCGCTGATCGAGGGCTTGAGCAGTGCCGCCAATTCGGGGCGCTCGCGACAGAACTCGAAGAGACAGTCGACAAGCAGTTCGATATTACCCTTGAGAACAGCGGAATTCATCATTGACGCCAGAGCCGAAGCGCGCATGCGCATGCGTCTGGCCAGCTCGGAACGCTGTTCCCAGAGGTCGGCACGGGTCGGGTTCGAATTGAGCAGCCGGTCAACGTCGAGCAGCTGCAGCTTCAGGGCTGCTATCTCTGAATCGCCAAGCTGTGGCACATTTTCAAGATTCAGTCTGGTGTGATTGCGGCTCGGGCCAGCAGCGCCGGTAACGCCTTCGAGAACTTCGCCGCCCTCTTTCTGAGCTTTTAGCCGCTCGAAAGACTGCGGGTTCACTTCAATCTCAATCAGCCGCTTTTTTTTTTTGAGTTCCTTGAACTCGAATTTCCAGCCCGGTTGAATTGTCTCGGCCCGCCCTGCGGCCCGCTCTATCTCGAGCGCGACAAAATCTTCAACGGTCAACATGTCCTTTTCTGCCAGCAGGGTGCTCTCGATTACTCCCGCATCTTTTTCAAAACACAGGTAATCATGCAGCGGCGCCCCGAAAAAAGTGTGCAGGCGCTCTGAGGAAAGACGAGGCGTCAGCAGGTGCCCAAGCGGCACCATTACCCGCTCTTCAACCTCGGCGAAGGCAGGAAAAGCATCGGAGAGGATACTGGCGATCGCACGGTCGGCGCGCTGGTCGCGGGCCATGATGAACATGCGCCCGTCGGCGCAGTTCCAGCTGCGGTAATTGCGAAACTGTTCGAGCGATTCATTTGCCAGAATCGCCTTGAGCCGGTTCAGATCATCGATTTTCCAGAAAACCGGCAGCTGGTGGCGGTCGGTTTTGCGCAGACCCGGCTTGATAACGATCTCAGCTTCGGTATTCTTCTGCGGAATATCGATACGGCCGGTTTCGATCTTGATAACGCTCTCACCCTTTTTCCAGGCAGGCTTGAGACTGAGCAGCCGCCCGTCTTTCTGGATGATGAGAATGCCGCCGTCGACAATCTTGAACTGGTTGAAACACTCGGCACCGGAGATATCGTGAATGCGCCAGCCGGCTTCCATGTAGATACCAGAATGGCCGGGCAGCAGATTGAACCAGGTAAAACCGCTCTGATCGAGCGTATTGAAAACCCAGAGCGACGGGTTGTTGATTTTTAAAAGAAAATATTCGCGACCGCCGGTTTCGAGAACCGCAAATTCATACTGGCCCTGCTGCAGAACGAAATGCTTTTTAACGGCGGCAAAAAATGTTTCGCGGTCAGAAGTCAGCAGAATGACCTCATCGCTTACCTGCCGGGTCGGTTCCGGCCTGATGACGGCTTTACGGAAAAGGTCGAGCCAGGATATCTCGCGCAGTTTGCTGCCCGGCTTGCCCTCTTCCCAGACTTTTTCGGGGGCCTCGATCGAACCGCTGATCATGTTGCCGAGGCGCCCGATCAGGCCCTGATCGGCCGGAATCTGCCACCAGATTGTCCAGGGTGGGTCCTGTTCCTGCACAAACTGGCCCTTCAGCTGACCGCTGCTCGAAAAATACCGCACCGTCAGCAAATCTGCCGGCGTGCGCATTTTCAGGTAGCGTTCGGTTTTGCTCATTTCTGTAGGCTCTCAGGAGAAAAGATTGCTTCGACTTCTTCGCGCTGCAGCGTTCGCTGCTTCTGCAATTTTACTACCAGATCGGTGAGTCTGCCACGATTCTTTTCGATGAAGGTGCAGACGTCTTTATAAACCTCGTCGATGATCCGGTTGATCTGCGGCGACAGTTGCGGCAGATAATACGGGTCTGGGCGATTGTTCTGAAAGGTGAATTCGCGAGGGGTTCCGGCCATACCGTAGACGGTGGCCATATCGGTGGCAATGGCGGTCGCCTTGCGCAGATCCTGTGAGGCACCGGTCGAAACTTCACCGAATATCAGGCGTTCAGCGGCATAACCACCGAGCGAAATGCCGATCTCGCTGCGCAGACGCCCTTCGGTATAGAAGTAGGGCCGGCGCGTAACCGATTCGACGAAGCCAAGAGCATCGCTGCCACCGGTTTCGAGAGTGATGCGGGTAATCTCGCTCTGCCGCCCGTAAAGAAAGAACATCAGGGCATGCCCGGCCTCGTGCGTGGCAACGACCTTTTCTTCGTTGTCTGAAAGCTGTGCCTTTTCTACCAGACTGTTCAGCCAGGTCTGCATCGTTTCTTCGTCGGCCGTGTCTTTCTGGTGGTTGATCAGATAACGCTTCAGTCCCTTGATCAGGGCACTGAGGTGGTCGCCGGTGTGCGGAGTGCCAAGGTCGGTCGAGCGACCGGTCCAGCCGGCAAGGCGATCAACCTGGGCATCAGTCATACCGGTTTCGAACTTTTTGTTGTAAAGATTGAGAATGGCGCGCCGGTCTTCCCATTCGGGGTATGGGATCTCGATCTGGTATTCGAAACGGCCCGGGCGAAGAAACGCCGGGTCAAGACTTTCGACGAAGTTGGTAGTGCCGATGATCAGCACCATCTGCTCTTTGCGGAAGCCGTCCATTTCGGTGAGAAGCTGGTTAACCATTGAATGGGCCGCCTGTGAGGCGCCGTCAGAGGCGTTGCCACTGCGGGCCTGCGCAATTGAATCGAGCTCGTCAAAGACGATGACCGAGGGTGCGGTAGCTCTGGCCCTGGCAAACAGGCGGCGAATATTGGCTTCGCCTTCGCCCACCCATTTTGATTTCAGCTCAGGACCGCTGACGATATAGATTGCCGCATTCAGAGCTTCGGCAATGCCTTTGGCAAAAAGGGTTTTACCGGTGCCGGGCGGGCCATGAAAAATCAGACCACGCGGAATGATCGACTCGATTTTGCGGATGGCGTTCTCGTCGGTCATTGCGGCAGTAGCCTGCAGCAGATTGAGCACATTCTCACGGATCTGAGTTTTAACCTTGTCATAACCGGCAATATCACGGTTCAGCTCGATTTCAGAGAGCGACACACCGCCACAGGCAGTATAGTCACGAAGTTCACGCATGTAATTAGGCAGCATGTCTTTTACGGTCGGGTCATAATCGGCCTTACGCGAGAAAATACCCATGACTTCGCGGAATCTAACCGGATTGAGGCCTGATACGAATTTGAAAATACCCATGAGGTTGATTTTGTCGACGGCGAACTTGCGCGCCTCGATCTCGGTAATCAGGCTTGAAATGCGGTTGCGGGCAATACCGAGCATTTCACAGCGGGCCGGAAAAGCCTGCGAAATCAGCTCTGGCAAAGTAAAATCAGGGTCTTCAAAGGCCACCAGGTTCAGCATCGGGTTTTCATGGATGGTGGTCATGATTTCGCGGGCTTCCATGGTCAGGCCGCCGGGCAGCATCGAAGTGATGATATCGAGATACGGCAGAAAAAATACCTTGTTGGGTTCGGTGTTATTAACCAGATCGCGTAACTGGGCGACAATGCGGCTGAGGCGGGTGCCGGGACCCTGCTGGTTCTCGGCAGTTTCACGGCCGTCGATAATACCGATGCTCTTGCCGTCAGCTGCCAGTCGTCGTTTAAGAATCGTCTGCAGATACGGAATAATCTGTTTTTCGCAGCGTATCAGCACCGAAACATCTTCTTTCAGGCGGGCGCAGACGAAGCGCAGCTGGTCCTGATAGCACTGTTCGACGGCATCGAAGGGCGAAAGTTTGCGCGGCAGCTCGTTGAGCATGACTTCAAGCATTATCCATCTCCATCAGGGCAATTTATTCATCAATATACACAATTTCGCCGCCTGGCGCAAAAATCAGCTGCCGCGGGGTGCGGCGAAGCGGGCGAGCAGCAGACCAAGTTCGAAAAGCAGCCAGGTGGGGATACCCATCAAAAGCTGACTGACTGCGTCTGGTGGCGTCAGGATGGCTGAGAGAATAAAAATGACGACGATGATGACCGGGCGCAGCGATGCCAGTTTTTCATAACTTACGATACCGGTTCGTATGAGGATGAAAACCGCCGCCGGGCATTGAAACATGGCCCCGAAGCTTATGGCGAGAAGGCCGGTGAGATTGACGAACTGCTCAAAACCGATCGACGGTTCGAGCCAGGCGCTCTGAAAGCCGACCGAAAAGTTCATGACCACCGGCAGAATCAGAATCATAGCGAAGGCGCCGCCGACAATGAACAACAGGCAGCTGGCCAGCAGCAACCCGCCGGCGAGACGCCTTTCCCTGAGATAAAGGCCGGGGGCGACGAAACCCCAGACCTGCTTGAGAATATAGGGCGCCGCAACGATAATTGCCAGGTACATCGCCATTTTCAGCTGCACCAGCAGAGGTTCGACTGGCGAGAAGTAGCGCAGTTTGAGACCTGGCGGGCAGAATCTGCCGACGAGCATGGCCGTCAGGTCACCGGAAAAATAGAAGGCCAGCGGAAAAAGCACCACGACGCTGATCAGCGACCTGATGATCGCCCAGCGCAGCTCTTCGAGGTGCTCGACGAACGAGCCTTCTTTGTGTTCACCCTGCAGCATCTGCACCACCTGACCAAGTTATCTACTCAACGATGATAACAGAGAGGCGGCGAATCAAAAACATCTTTCGTTTGACTAACGGCTCGGATGGAATATATCAT
The DNA here is from genome assembly GCA_024710355.1 of Candidatus Rifleibacteriota bacterium. Taxonomy (GTDB): domain Bacteria; phylum Muiribacteriota; class Ozemobacteria; order Ozemobacterales; family Ozemobacteraceae; genus Rifleibacterium. Next base: position 23,104 of record JANJUX010000026.1, on the reverse strand, counting down.
TTACTATAACAAGATCTTTTGCTGCGCCTTTTTTCCCTTCTGCTGACGCAACGAATATTACGGGGAGGCACCATGGACAGAAGAAAATTTATCGCCCTTTTATCGACGATAGCGGCTTCATACAATCTGAAATTTCCTCTGGCGCTTGCCGCCGAAGAAGCGGCGCCCGCGGCGGTGGCAAGTGGCGGGTTTCCGGATCTCGTCGGGGTTGCCGGTGGCACTCCGGCGGCGATGTTCGACCGGGCCATTGCGGCGGCCGGCGGCATCGAACGTTTTGTCAGACAGGGTCAGAAGGTTCTCGTCAAGCCGAACATCGGCTGGGATAAAAAGCCCGAAGAAGGCGCCAACACTTCGCCCGAGCTGGTAAAGCGTATTGTCGAGCTTTGTCTCAAAGCCGGTGCGGCTGAAGTCAGGGTTTTCGACAATACCTGCAATCACTGGCAGGCCTGTTATGGCAACAGTGGCATCGAAACTGCGGTCAAAGAGGCCGGCGGCAAAATGTTGATGGCACATGAAGAGAGCCTCTTCACCCCGGTCGACGTGCCGGCCGGCAAGGTTCTCAAAAAGACGACGGTGCATCAGGCCTGGCTCGACAGTGATGTGATCATCAATGTTCCGATTCTGAAACACCACGGTGGCGCGAGAATGACCGCCGCCATGAAGAATCTCATGGGTGTCATCTTCGACCGGCGTTATTATCACAGCAACGATCTGCACCAGTGCATCGCCGATTTCACCACAATCGCGAAAAAACCAACACTTAACGTCGTCGACGCTTATAACGTCATGATGCGCAACGGGCCGCGCGGTGTCTCGACCGATGACCTGGTGACCCGCAAAATGCTCCTGCTGTCGACAGACATGGTTGCCATAGATGTGGCCGCTGCCAGAATTCTTGAGGTCGACCAGCAGGAAATCGCCTACATTGCCAAAGCCGTTGAGCACGGAACTGGCAGCAATGCGCTCGACAAGCTGCGTATCGAGCGTCTGACCATGTAAGCCGGGTTAAGCGGCATGTCTTATTTAAAAAGAGTCCGCCAGCTTCTGGCAATGGCGGTGTTTGCGATTTTCGTTCTGGTTTTTGTCCGATTCGACAGTTTCGGCAGCCTGCTGGCAGCGATCGGGCTGCCACAGTTTGCGCCCGCCCTTACCGCCCCTTTCATGTGGTCGTCTGCTGTTGTGATTGCCGGCATTTTAATTTTCACAGCGCTGTTCGGCAGAGTTTACTGTTCGGTCATCTGCCCGCTCGGTCTGGTTCAGGACCTGATGCTGCGCCTGCGCCGACTGATCGGCAAAACCGGTTACCGCACTCTGCCATCACTCGCTGTATTGCATGCCATTGTGGCAGCTATGGTTGGCGGCACCTGGCTTGCCGGTTACATGCTGCCGACAGCTTTATTGGAGCCCTTCGCTGCCGGCGGGCGCATTTTCGCCGGAGTTTTTCAGCCACTGGCGGCGGTTCTCTTTAAATACAAAAGCTCATTTTTCGGCGACAGTGTAAACTGGCTGGGCATGGCGTCTTTAAAGGCATTCGATGTGGCCGGCACCGCGATTGTGGTGGCCATGACCCTGCTGCTGTTTATTCTCTGCTGGCGCTGGGGACGGGTCTACTGTAACTCTCTCTGCCCCGTCGGCGCGGTATTGCGAATGATTGCCGGCCATTCAATGGTCAAAGTCGTCATCGACACAGAGAAGTGCGTCAGCTGCGGAGTCTGTGAAAAAATCTGCAAAGCCGGCTGCATCGATGCCGCCACAAAGACGATCGACAATTCGCGCTGTATCGCCTGCTTCAACTGCCTCGACAGCTGCCGGCTCAGCGGCATCCTTCTTAAAGCCGGTGCTAACAAGCACACAAAAACCTCAGCACCAACCTCGAACGGTCGCCGGGCCTTTGTCGGCGGTCTGGCAGCGGCGGCGGCCGGGTATTTTCTGCCGGTCAAGTTCCAGTCAGCGCCGGCTGCGGATACGATTCTGCCACCGGGCGCCGGTAACCATAAAGATTTCAGCAGTCGCTGCATTTCGTGTCATCTCTGCGTTGCCGCCTGTCCCTCATCGGTCATCAGACCTTCCTCGTCCGGCACTGGCCTGCGCAGCCTGCAGCAGCCATCGCTGGTTTTCGATCTCGGCATGTGCGAACAGAACTGCAATCTCTGTTCGCAGATATGCCCGGTAATGGCCATCAAGCCAATAATGACCGAACATAAAAAGTTTCTCAAAATTGGTGAAGTGGTTTATAAGCAGAATCTCTGCGTCGTCGAAACCAACGGTACCGACTGTGGCGCCTGCGCCGAGCACTGCCCGACCCAGGCGGTACGCATGGTGCCGTACCGCAACAACCTGATGATTCCACAGACCGACCCGTCGATCTGCATCGGCTGCGGCAGCTGCGAACATATCTGCCCGGTGCGGCCCGACAAAGCCATCATTGTCAAACCCGTGGCAGAGCAGACGATGATCACTTTGCCCGAGCAGGAAAAACTGGCCCCCAAAGCCGAAAACGAATTTCCGTTCTGATTTAACAAGAGAATAAGGAGAAAAATTATGAAAAGACCTTTGAGTGTCGTTCTCGCCCTTCTGGTAATCCTGGGTTCGGCTGACGCCGTCACGGCAAAACCCGGCAAAAAACAGCCCGGGAACTCAGGCTACCGACAGCATAATTCTGAGTATTATCGTGAAAACGCCGGCGACAAAGAACCCTGGCTGAAAGTTCAGCTTTCGATACCAGAAAAGGGTATTCTTCTGCGCCATGCCGATAAAATCATCGCTCTGCCACCGGCACCAGCGCCGACCGACCAGAGACTTCCACCCGGTCTGGCGAAGAATGTTGCCCGCGGCAAGCGACTGCCACCCGGATGGCAGAAAAAGCTCGCCAGAGGCAAAACCTTTCCTGGCAATCTTTATCAGCAGGTAACCCCACTGCCGCCCTACATTCTGTATGAGCTGCCGCCGCAGCCGGAAGGAACAATTCTGGTAACCATCGGCGGAAAAGTTGTCAGACTGCTTGAAGCGACTAAAACCATCGCCGATGTTTTCGATCTGAAATTCTGAAGTCAGCAAAAAAGCTCTCTAACAGGCGCAACAGCCGAAGGCAGGCTTAAATCTGCCTTCGGCTTATTTTTTTGATATTTTTTCTGACATTTTTTTCTGGAATTCCGGGTATTTTTTCTGTATGCTTGCAGGCGCTCCGGCTGCGCTCAGTCAGGAGTAAATTCAGAGTTTTAGAGAGATTGCATGCAAAGTTCAGAAACACAAAGAGATCAATGGGGTTCAAAGCTTGGGTTTATCATGGCGGCGGCCGGTTCGGCCGTGGGTCTTGGCAACCTCTGGAAGTTTCCTTTTCTGGCCGGGCAGAACGGCGGTGGTGCCTTCGTTCTTGTCTACCTGGTGATTCTGTTCGTCGTCGGTTTTACGCTGATGATGGCAGAAATAGCGGTGGGTCGTTACGCTCAGCTAAATGCGATCGGCGCCTATCGCAAGATCAAGGCAAACTGGGGCTGGGTCGGCAGCCTGGGTGTGCTTGCCGGTTTTCTGATTCTGTCGTTCTACAGCGTTGTCGGCGGCTGGATCATCAGCTATCTGGTAAAGGCCGCTTCAGGCAGCTTCAACACCGCTGATGTGATGGTGCTCGGCGGTATGTTCAGCGAATTTATCTCGTCTGCCGGCATGCCGATTTTCTACCATGCCATTTTCATGCTGATCACTCTCGGGATTGTAATCGGCGGCATCCAGAACGGCATCGAAAAATACTCAAAGATCATGATGCCTTCACTCTTCGTTATTCTGGTGCTGGTTGTGCTGCGTTCCGTAACCCTCGACGGCGCCATGGAAGGCATCAGGTTCTTTCTGACCCCCGATTTTTCAAAAATCAACGGTGGCGTTATCCTGTCGGCCCTCGGCCAGGTTTTCTTCTCTCTCAGTCTGGGTATGGGCTGCATGATCACTTACGGCAGCTACCTCAGCAAAGACGAAAACATTCCGCAGAGTTCGATGATCATACCTCTGATCGACACGGGCGTCGCTTTGCTTGCCGGTCTGGCCATTCTGCCGGCCGTATTCGCTTTCGGGTTCTCGCCAAGCGCTGGCCCGGGCCTTCTCTTCATCACCCTGCCGGCGGTCTTTTCGAAAATGCCGATGGGTTCGCTCGTTGGCGTCGCCTTTTTCGTTCTGGCGCTGTTTGCCGCAGTTACTTCATCGATTTCGCTGCTCGAAGTCTGTGTATCTTATGCCGTCGATGAATGGAAATGGACAAGGAAGAAAGCGACCTACCTGATTTCTGCCCTGATTTTCCTTCTCGGCATTCCGTGTTCACTCAGCCAGGGTCCGTGGTCGCACATTACACTGATCAAGGGAAAAAACATTCTCGACTCGGTAGACTTTCTGGCTACCAACGTGCTGCTGCCGCTCGGCGGCATTTTCCTGAGTGTCTTCGTCGGCTGGATCTGGGGCCTTTACCGCGAACAGCGCATCTATAAAACAGATGATGGCAAAACCATCATCACCTGGGAACTTGCCTATACCGATGCGATAAAAGAAGTTACCAATGACGGAAAAATCAACTTCGCTCTGGCGCCGGTCTGGGTATTTCTGATCAAGTGGATCGCCCCAATTGCGATTGGCATTGTTTTTATACAGGGCGTTTTTGCCTGATAAACGGATAAATCGTTCGACCATGCCGCATCAGACCTACTGGTGCGGCATTTTTTGTCGGGGTATTGCCGTAGAATCTGCAGGTGGGTATAATGAGGTGTACATCTGGTTGAATTTTCGAGAGTCTTTCGGAGATTAAAAATGAAATTTTCGCAGCGAATGCTTCTCATAGTCGTTCTGGTGCTTTGTTGCGGTTCGTGGGCCCCAGCCGCCGAACTCGGGCCGTTTTCTTTCGAACAGACGATAATCGAGGGCAGCCGTTCGGCAGAAAGCCTTTACCGTCGCCACCTTACCGATGATCTGAAGCTTTTCAACGACCGGGCCGGCAAACTTCAGAGGCTCTGCGAAGGCTCATTTCACGACAATTCGTATCTAGACCGCCTCTCGCGCAAAGACACCCTGAAAAATCACGAAACTTTGCGCCCGATTTACCGTTTCTGGAATCTTTACCGCTCTTTTCTCGACGATCTGAATTTTATCAGCCGCAAGTATGAAGTGCCGCTGATCTTTGGACACAAAGATAAAGTCAGAAACTTTTTTGCCGGGTATGCCCTTGGCATGTCGGCCAGGCTCGCTCAGGTGATCATGGTTTCTGAAATGATGAACTTTCTTGCGCGCCGTGGCGGCCTCGAAGACCTGCTCAATGAAGGCAACTCGGAATACGCTATTCCGGCCGGGTCTTTCAGCAAAGCGGTCAAAAGATCTCTGAGCACAGAGAATCTGGCACAGCTCTATCGCTTCAGAATTTCGCACTTCGAAGAAATCGATATGGCGGGTGACCCTGCTCTGCCACAGACGGTTTCAAGCTACCTGCTCGCCCACAGCGATTTTCTCAACACCCTGTCGCGCAAGGTTGCCAGCGACCCCACCTGGAAATTTCTCAGCCGCAGCCTTATCAATGCGTCGCTTGAACTGGTATTGCCGGTGCAGCGTGAGCTTTTCACCTGGGTTGGCGACACCCGCGTCAAAAACCGGCATTCTCGCCTGATTTCGGCCGCTCAGCTTGAAAAATTCGGCAGTATGCTGCAGCCAGGTGACATTCTTGTCGGGCGTCAGGATTATTATCTGTCGAACATCTTTCTGCCGGGTTTCTGGCCGCACGCCCTGCTCTATGTAGGCACACCGGCCGAAATCAGTGCCACCTTCGACAATGACCCCGAAATAAGCCGCTGGTGCAAGCGATACGATGCCCGCAATTTTTCGGCCTTGCTCGAAAAGCGCTACAACAAAGCATTTACCACCTGGAAAACCATGAACCGGGCAGATGGCAAACCGCGCTGCATCATGGAAGCGATCAGCGAGGGCATCGTTCTCAACTCGCTGCCAGGCGCCCTGCATTGTGACTACGTAGCCGCCGTCAGGCCACGGCTGAGCAAAGTTGCGAAAGCGCATGCAATCATGCTGGCGCTCTCGTATTTCGGCCGCGAGTATGACTTTCAGTTCAGTTTCAACACCGAACAGTCGCTTGTCTGCACCGAACTGGTGACCAAGGCTTACAGCAGTCAGGTCGACGGGCACGGTCTCCGTTTTCCGATGGTCAAAAGCCTTGGTAACTACGGTATTCCCGCAGACTCTATCGTAAAAGACTTTGCCGACCGCCGCACAAGATCAGACCGGCAACTCGACTTCATCGCCTTTGTCAAAGGCATACCGGCAAAGAAAACGGCAGTTTTTGCCGGCGAAGATGAGTTCGCCGACTCATGCACCTGGATCGGCGGTCTTAAAAGCAAAAATACCCGCTGATATTTTTTTCAGGGCCGCGACAGAACGCTGCGGATCTTGATTGCCAGTGACTCAAGCGAAAAGGGTTTGGCAATAAAGTTCAACCCCTGGTCGGCAATTTCCTGGCCGTCGATAACATCGTCGGTGCAGGCCGAAGTGAAAAGAATGCGGGTGCGGGGGCTTATCTCCCTGACCTTTTCGGCCAGTTCACGGCCGGTCATGCCCGGCATCATCAGATCGGTCAGCATCAGATCGATTATGCTGCCGTGTTTTTTGAAGATTTCGAGAGCTTCTCGCCCATTGGCTGCCTCAATCAGGTTGTAACCAAGCTTCTTCAAAATTTCCGCCCCGATAAACCTGACGATATCTTCGTCTTCGACCAGCAGCACGGTTTCATTGCCACCTTCAACCTTTTCAGACGGCGGTGCCTCACGCTCGATCGGCCGCATGGTTACCGGCATGCAGATTTCAAAAATCGTGCCTTTCCCGGGCGTCGAAGAAACATTGATAAAACCGCCAGCCTGCCTGATGATGCCGTAAATTGCCGACAAACCCAGGCCGGTACCGCGTCCGCGCGGCTTGGTGGTAAAAAATGGCTCAAAAAGATGATCGACGACTTCCTCTGACATGCCGACGCCGTTGTCACTGAAAGTCAGACGGACGTAATCACCCGGCTTTACATCGGGCCAGCGGCTGCATTCGGCCTCAGAAAGGACGATATTGACCGTAGTCATGCGGATGATGCCGCCGTCAGGCATTGCATCGCGGGCATTCAAAACCAGGTTGATAAGAATTCTTTCGAACTGCCCGGGGTCGAGCATGACATTGCCAAGGTCACGGGCGGTGAGCAGTTGAAGTTCGATACGCTCACCGGCCATACTGCAAAGCATTTTGTAAAGATTGGCAATGATTTCGTTGATGTTCAGCACTTTTGGCTCGATATTCTGACGACGGGAAAAGGCAAGCAGCTGCTGGGTCAGCAATGCGGCGCTGCGAGCAGCTTTCTCGATTTCGTTAAGGTTTCCGACAACGCGACTGTCAGCCGGAAGGTCGATAGATGCCAGCGAGACGTTGCCAATGATAGCGGTTAACAGGTTGTTAAAATCATGAGCAACACCACCTGCCAGTCGGCCGACCGCCTCCATCTTCATGGCCTGCTGCAGCTGATTCTGCAGCAGTTCTTTCTCTTCTTCGGCTTTCTGGCGCTCGCTGATTTCCTTTTTCAGAGACTCATTGGCAGAGAGCAGCTCTGAAGTTCTCAGACTGACCATGCGGCGCAGCATGCCGAGCCACACACCCAGAAAAAGAATTACGATGGCAGCAACAAAGCCGCCATAGAACAAAAGTCGCCAGAAATGCTGCGAAGAATTCTGGTGCAGCATTTTTCCGAGCCACGAATCGTTAATTGCATCGAGATCGGCTTTCGGAATCGCGTTGAACCCCATCTGTACCAGGCCGGCAATCTCGGCATTGCCCTTATGAACAGCACGATGAAATTGCCCCCGATACAGCGGCTCGGTTTCACGAAACTGATCGACGACTCCCATGCGATTCAGGTAATAAAAAGCCGGCGGTCGATCGACACTGAAAACTTTGCAGGCCCCATCGGCAGCGGCCCGCATCACTGCTTCATAGCTCGGGTATTCGACGATGGTATTAACACCGGCTTTCTTCAATATTGAAATGACGTTATCACCGGCTTTGGCACCAACCGCAAAACCAACCGCATCTTCGGCGTTTCTTATGGCCGAAAGATCTTTATGAAAAAAGAGCGGTACATCTATATCCGCATAGGGGTCGAGAAAATCATAAAACCTTGCCCGGTCTTCGCTGAAAAAAATAGTATCGATAACGTCAAATTCCCGGTCATGCATGCGCTGCAGGGCTTCGGTCCATTTGCAGGCGTGCAGCTCGACTCTGACACCGGTCGTTTTTTCCCAGAGTCGCCACTGGTCGACGATGATTCCGACGAGGGCCCCTGACTTGTCGCGAAAAATATAGGGCGGGTAATTGTCGTCGCTGACAACCCGCAGAACCTTCGGTTCGGCAGAGCCGGTCTGAGCTGCCATAAGAACAGCCAGCAGAAGCAGAACTAAAGACAGGTATCTGACCCTTATCGCTAACACCACAACAAGAATCCTTTCGGTTCAAGCCGGCTTCGGGGAACGGTTGCAAACCAATTCTTTACCATAGCGGCTATTGATAATTTTTCAAATGGTGAAGTCTGAACTTTGTACCAACCCGTTTTTGTTTATCAGTATACATATTACAACAGAAATGCCGGTAAAAATCAGTAAACTTTTTTCAGCATCGAGCCCGCAACAATCGAGAAAACCCCTGAATTTAAAGGGTTCAGACATGTATTTAAAAAAAAATAAGCCGGGGGGTTACGGGTTCGAGTTTTTATTCTTATAATTCAAGACATTAAAGCTTGAAACCAGCAATCAATAAGAAACCCACGGAGGTATAAGTATGAAAAACCTGTTTAAAGTTCTTTCGGTAGCACTGGTAACCGTTGGTCTGTTCGCCGGCTCCGCTGAAGTTTCTTCTGTAATGGCCGCCAAAAAAGAAACCTCATGCTTCAAGAAAATGGCTAAAACCGTTAAAAAGAATGTCAAAAAGGCTGTTAAGAAAACCAAAAAGGCCATCGTTAAAACCGGCGCTGCCGCTCAGAATGCCGTTGTTGATTCAGCTGTAAAAGCCAAATCAGCCATCACCGGCAAAAAAGCCAAGAAAACCTTCGTGAAGGGCCACTACAAAAAAGGTAATAAAACCCTTACCAACGGTCACTTCCGCAAAGTAAGCAAAGGCAAAAAAGCCTGATTTAAGCGAAAACAAAATTTTACCGACGGGCTCCCGCATAAAAACGGGAGCCTGTCAGTTTTTAGAAAAGTGGTCGGGGTCTGAAAACTCTGTTAGAATTAGCGGCAGCGGTCTGAAAATGAAAAAACACCTAATCATATTCTCATTTCTGCTTCTGACACTTGCAGCAGCGGCACAAAACCTGGCCTCCGGAATCTACGCCCAGGGCATGCGGCTTTATTCTGCTGGTGACTTTGCCGGGGCAGCTGAATACCTGGAGCAGGTCGTACAAATGGAACCAGCTAACGATCTGGCCAGATATTATCTGGTGTTCAGTCTTAACAGCAGTGGCAGAAGCAAAAAGGCACTGCCGCATGCGCGCGTTCTCGCCGAGCGTTTCCCGGGGCAGCCACAATACCGCATCATTGTGCAACAGCTTGAACAACAGCAATTCTCGCTGACCCGACCGATAACTGCAGGCGCTGAAAACAGTGAGACAGTCCGGCAGGCCAATGAGCCGACCGCTGCCTCCCGGCCCGTTTCGACACCCCGCCAAGAAAAGAAAGTAACCGAGCTTGATCAGGCGCAGTCAATGATCGACGAAGAAAACTACGCTTCCGCTTCCCTGATTCTTAAAAAAATCACTGACCGCGAACCACGCAGCGCGCGTGCCTGGCACCTGCTAGGCGTCGTCGCTTTCAACCAGCGTGACTACCTGCAGGCAATCAGACACTTTGACAAAGCTGTCGACAATGGCAGCCGCGAATTCGAAACCAGCTTTCTCGCCGGGTCGAGCTGCATGTCGCTGCAGCAGTATGAAAAAGCTGAAAAGCACTTTAACAAGGCTCTCAGCCTGCAGAACGATATTTTCTGCCGACTGAATCTTGCCGAGATTTATCTGCGTCAGAAAAAATATTCTGAAGCCGAAAACGCCTTTAAAACTCTTATAAAAAACCACCCCGAAATACAGGACGCGGCGGCGGGGCTGGCCGAAATTCAGTATGCCAGGGGCTTCAACGCCTCAGCAACCGCGGCGGTCAACCAGATCCTCTCGACCAGACCCGAAAATGCCAGGGCCAGACTGCTCAAAGCCCGACTGCTCATGGAAGACCGCATGTATGCAGAAGCGTCAGAAGAGGCAAAAATAGCGGTTCAGGCTAACCCTGACAACCCTGAATACCGCGCCATGCTCGCCCTGGCAATGATCAGAAATTTCCATGTCCCGCAGGGCCTTGAAGAAGCCAGAAATATTCAGCAGAAACACCCGGAAAGCATAGATGCCATGCTTACCGAAGCTGAAGGGCTGCTTGTCAGCGGTGATCTGGCTGGAGCCGGCAGAATTCTCGATCAGGCCGCCAAAAATGGGGATCGCCCGGAAATCAGTCTATTACAGGCTTCAGCTGCCGTCAGTCAGGGTGACCGCGACCGCGCCAGACAGCATTACGAAAAATTCGTCGCGCTCTCAGGCCGATCACCACGCGCCATGCTCGAATATGCCCGTTTCCTCGAAACCTCTGCCACTCCTGAAGAAGCCAGCAATGCCTATGAAAATTTACTCAAGGAACATTCCGGCAGCGGTTTTTCTACTGAAGCCCGCGCCGCTCTTGAACGCCTCGCCACCACAGAGGCTCGACCGGCCAGAATCCAGACCCCGCGAATTCCGATCCCTGGGCTGACAGCACAATGAACAGAAGCTTCAGACAGGCCGCCGTTCTGCCGGTGCTTTTATTGTCGCTGGCCGCAGCCAGCCCGGTTCGGGCCTGCGACAGCTCGATGCTGACCATTCTGACCGGCTCAAGCATCCAAAAGGAAATCACCACAAAGACCCTGGCCATCTGCCAGAAAATTCAACAGACGGGCGAATACCTGAATGGTTTCAATATTGCCGCTGCCCGCAGACTTCATCGTGAAGTCATGGAAAACTGGCTGCAGACAGCCACAGAACTGACCACCCTTACGTCACAGAACTCCAACCCCGGTTTTTCCCCGGTTTCGGGGCTGCTGATGAATATTTCACGCGATCTTGGCAAAGTGCGCCGACAACTCGACAGTGACGACATGACCCTCATTCACGAGATTCTTGAAGCCACGATCACCCGCATTTCGCTCGTCAGCGCCGTAATAAACGATCACCAGAAGATGCGTAAATTTCTCGATATCGAACTGGCGATTTTCTCGCTGCGGCCATTTTTTGGTGATCACACAGAGCTGCAGAAATTGATCGGCGAAAATCATCTGCATAGAGCCACTGCCGAATTCAGGCCACTTCTTCTTGCTTCTGAGACTGCAGAACTTGACCAGCTCGACGCACACTTCAACATTTTTCATGCCGCTTCGGGTGGCAGCGAAAACCGCCTCTCCCCTGCAGGACACGCAGCATTTCAGGTGCTGCTGAATCGCTTTATCAGTTTCAAGCAATCACTTCTCAACCGCCAGTTCTTCAACACACCGTAAAAAACTTTTTCATTGCTGCATCTACCCCCGCCTTGTTAGGATATAAGAGAGAACGGATGGGAGGTACACTAAACAGGTGCTGAAAAAACTTCTCTTGATTTTTATGGCAGGCGTCATTGCCCTGCCCGTTGTGCAGGCAGAGCCCATCATGGTCGATACCCGCCTGATGTTGCTTGCTCACCCCCTGTTCACGCAATTTGACCCGCAAACCGCCAGGTTTCGCGGCACTTCTTCTGAATTTGTCGAAGGTGGGCAGGAAGGCGTCGACCAGCTGGTTGCCGAAATTCGCCGCCTCGATGCCTGGCTGCTGGCCTCCCCCAAACACCTGCAGGAAAAGCTCAAAAACGTGCCGGTACCCGACCGTGCCGCAGCCGAGCGTGCCTTCCTGGCAGAAAAGCGCGAAGTCGAGTCAAGGCTGGCAATGCTGCAGATTCGTGCCTATAATGCGCGCCTCGTGCCTGGCCGGCCCGGAGTGACGCCCGAAGCTTCGACCATGCCTCAGATAAACGAAATTGCTGCCGACATCAGGGCAGTTCTCAGGCAGCTGAAAGAAACGCATAAAACTGATGTCATCATCGACAGTGCAGAGCTTCTGCCAATTGTCGCCAAACCGAAAGCAACCCCGCCAGCCTTATCTGCCAACCTGCATGCCCGTCTCTGGAAAGACCCCGCCATCGCTTCCAGCCCCGAATTCGCGGCCTGGCTCGACGCAGCCGACAGCTGGTGGGCCGGAAAACTCGGGCTCGATGCCAGTGTTATTCCGGTTGGTGCCAGAGACGTCAGGCTTGAAGCAGTCAAATTGATCGAAGAACGCACAAAGGGGCTCAAAAAATGAGAAATTCAGTCAAGACAGCCTTATTTTTCATGATTCTGATTTTCAACGCCATGGCCGGCACCAGCCCGCTGGCCGCCGAAGGTGGCTGGGCAACTGTGGACACACGCATACTTCTGATGCTGCACCCCGAGATGAACGGCTTCGATTACAGCAATGGCCGATTTTTTCGTGAAAAAGGCGAGAGAAATATCGAAAAAACCATCGGCGAGCTGAAAGCCGCACATGACCGTGCCGGCAAAGAAAACGCGCCACTCAGAGAACGTCAGACCAGGCTGTTCCAGGAAAGATTCAGCCTGGTGCAGCAGAAAAGCCGCACTGACGGTGCCCCGGCCCCTGGCGACATTGAAAAGTTCCACAAGGAAAAAGCATTGCTCGAAAGCTCACTCGAAGAACTCAAACGCCAGAAGCCGGCAGATCGTGATTCAGAAAGACTTTTTGCCGCCAGACGCGTCGATCTGCAGGGGCGGCTCGAAATCATCAACAGTCGCCTGGCCGGCGCCGCCAGCCCGGAAGAATCCGACAAAACCGCAGCTCAGATCGATGCCAAAATAAAAAAAATTGACGATGAGCTGATAAAAATCACCGACCAGATACGCATCAACGAAGAAAAATCGCTGCAGGCAGTTTATCTTACCAGTGAAGAAACCGCAGCACGTCTTACAAAGATCAGAGACGAGATCGATACCCTGATAAAGAAGGCGGCCGAAGAAGGTAAAATCGCCACGGTAATCGACAACTCCTTTGCCATGCGCTCGCCTCAGCGCAAAGAAAAACTGAAGATGATACCGGCCACCGATGAGGCTCCTGACGTCGTTTCCTCTTCGCTGTTCCACTCTTTCAACAATCTCACCATCGACCCGGCATTTGCCGCAACGGTACAGGGTCCTGATGGCAGCCCTCTGCCGCCTGAACATCTGATCGTCGGGCGCTCGCTCGGCATGCAGAGCAATCTTACCCAGTATCTCGAATTTCGCAATTACCTGCCTGAGAGAGTCGCGGGCTTTTCAAACGGCCGAATGTTCATCATGGGCGGTATCGATCTTACCCCCTGGGTGGCCCGCCAGCTTTTCGACCGCTATAAGGTGCCCGATTCAGTGAAAAACGCCTTCATGGTAACTCTGAGAAATTACCTTAACTTCGACCGTGACCCTGCCGTGCGTGAACGTAACTACTGACCTCCGCTCTGACCGGGCTTCTCTACAAGGAGGGAGCTTATGAAAAAAATGTTTCAGAAACTGGTTCTGGCAGCTATCTGCCTTGCCATGGCCTGTTTTCCGGCGACCGCCCAGGAACGGCTGCATCCATTTTATGAACAGAACGGCGACTGCTACGTTCTCGTGGGTGAAGGCAATGCCAGGGCCGTATGGGCTCTCAACAACCTGGTCGCAGGGGCTTCATCAGTGCCTTTGTATGATCCCGGCGACGCCTATGGTATTACCGCAGCCCAGAAGTGGAACACGGTTTTACTGAAGTCAGATAAAGACCTGTTCACCTTCGCCGGAACCGAAGGCGCTTTGACAAGTTTGACCGGGCAGATGGCCCCAAGACGCATCGTCATGAGCGCAACAACCAACGTCTATAATTTCAGCGAAGTGCCGCCCTATACCGTGCATCGATTTCATGGCGCTCCGAATGCCAGCCCGACCGGGCGGGGCAATCACCCGGCAGGCACCATAAACTCACTGTTCGGCGGCATCGACTACCCGTGCAATACTGTTCCGACAGCAGTTGCCACCATGCCTGGGTATTACTGGTATCCGATGGGCAGAGGCTTTTATCATTCTGCTGACGTCGTTGTCTGGAGCAACTGGACTTACGGTACTGCCGCCGCAAACCGGCGCACTACCGCAAACCCGCCGCCGGCAAGTGAACAGTATAACCAGCGAACCGATGGCTCCCCGCCAACCAGAGGCCCATGGGCCGTCTGCTGTGCCGGCAACAACCCTGGCAGCGGATGGATCCGCGGTGGCTGGGTTCGCCGTATGATCCGCGAAAACCTTTTCGGAGCCTATCGCAACCTTAAGCTTTTCAAATATCGCATCGATTCGGGCGCGTCGACACCGACTCTCGACCGCGATGTGGCTAATGTCCTCGCCCGCGTCACCGGCACCATGGACATGAACGGTGAGTGCTGCGACGGTTGTATTGCCAGGGTCGACGGTGCTGCCATGCCAGGGGTTCCGAGCCCGTATCTGTCGTGCATCTATTCATCGATCGTCAACCGCACTTATCTCTACCGCCGCGACCAGGATTCTACCAGCTTTACCCTGACCGGCTCCAACATCAACGACCAGCTGGTCGGCAATGGCGGCGATCTCACCTGTAAATTTCTCGGCATCAGCTCAAAAAGCGAAACCGGCAACTATGTCTACCTGCTTGGGCTTAACCAGATCAACCAGTGGCTGACTGAGGCCAACGCTCCGGCAAGCATGAAGCTGAACCAGCTCACCGACGTAGCCGTTTCTGACCAGTGGTGGCAGACTGGCGGCATGATTTACGCCTACGATGCCACCAAAGGCAGTGTCTACTGCTTCGTTCGTAACGAAAACGGCACCAACGGTATTCCCAGTGAAATCAACGTCAGCGCTGACGGAGTTCTGCCCGATAAAATCGGCGCCGACGGGCATGGTTCTCTGTATATGCTGCGAACCGAGTATGAACCGGTCAATACGACTTCTTTCCGTGACGGCAACGAAAACCGCAAGTTTGCCAACGGCACTATGGCCGGCGGGATTCCACTGTTCAGGGCTGAATACAAGCAGAATGTCTATAAAACCGTCTACCGCCGACTTTATGACCAGGGCGGCCGCATTGAAAAACTGAACAACCGCGTCAAGCTTGGCACCAACACTTTTGTCAGAGACTACATAACCTCCGATAACAACATAAATTCCGCTAAAATATGGGTTTCCGGTTTTGTGCAACTGGCGCCGATAATCAATTCGAATATCAGAACCGAACTGGCAGTAATCAACTCCCCCTCACCGCCCCGCCCTTCAAGTCTCGAAGCCAGAACCGACTGCGTCGGTCCGATGGTTTCGGCAACCACTGGCTTTGAAAACGCTGTTCCTGACGCCAATGGCGATTACACCGACGATAAAGATTACTGGTTCATGGTCGAAAACGCGCCATACTTCGACGCCAACGAAGTAAACCTCGGCAACGTCGGCGAAGACACCAACAGCAACGGCCGCATCGGTCAGTTCCCCAACACCATCCAGAAATCAAGTATTCGCTACTACTGGAAAGTCATTCAGACGCACGATCGTTATGGAGCGCTGATGACCGCCCCGGCCACGATTCTCGACATGGAAACCGACGGTGTCAGCGGTGACTATCTGTTTCTTTTCCCGCCAGGGGCCGGCAAATTCAGAGTTGGCGTCAAGGTCACCTATCGTTATTACGATTACCGCGATCTCCCGGTTGGCGCTCTGTCCAGCCGCAAGGGTGACGTTCTCAAACCGCCGCTCACTGAAGTCCCGCTTGTTTCGGCCGGCCAGGATTCCGAAAACTATGCCTGGTCTGTGATCAGCATCAAGCAGGTTCCGCCGGTAATTTCACCGCAGGATCGCGGTGTCATCATGAGCGGTATCGGCACTTCGGCCAACCCGAACGACCCGATGCTTTCGAATTATAAGCCAGGCCCCACAGCCCTTGGTTATGGCTGTAACAATGCTCTCTGGGGCAACGAAAGATGCCGCCACACATTCTGTAACCCTGCCAATACAAGTCTTGCACCAACAGGTTTCATTCTCGACGGCAGCAGTCTCGTTCCGAGTAAGGCAGTACAAAATGCCGATGGCAGCTGGAAACTTGAGTATTCCACCACGCCCTCATACTGGAGCCTCAGACTGCGAGAGTCGAACTACAATCTGGCAAGAGGTGTAAACCGTGTTGCTTCCATGACCAGCGAAGAACCACCTGAGCCCGAGGACGACAACCTTATCCCGGGCAGCGTCAGATGGGTTGGCGGCCTGTCGGTAACCTGGAAATCTGAGCTGAAACGCGGGTCAGAGGTCATTATCGACAAACAGATAAACACCACCCAGGCTGCATTACCGCTCACACAGCTGCGCCAGCTTTTTCCCGTGCCATCTGAGCCAGCCAGTTACACGCTCAGCGTTGATTTCAGAAGAACCTACCGCTACGAAATTTACCAGGAAGTCTGGCGCAGGGTTGGTGGCACGCTGGTTCGCGAAACCAAACCGGTTCCGAGGGTTATCAACATGCGTATCTGGTCTGATGCCGAAGTGCTCGTCACCGACAATACGCCGCCGAACCGCTTCTATCTCAACCCCTATGCCGACATTTCGAACAGTTCGACGAGCCCGGTGTCGCAGGCTTATTTCATCAACAACAATACGCTTTACGGCACCACAGGAGAGGGCCTGAACGAGACCGAATCACCTCCGGCCGGCAACCCGGCGCAACTGATCTTTGTGGTCGGCGACAACAATCCGATGGCAAACAGCAGCATCGGCAACCCCGGCCGCGATCCGTATCATTCGACAGTCGCCGGGATTGGCAGCAAATTGCGTGTCTATCACAATACTTCCAATCAGATCGGCACTTTCACCTATGATACGGTGCACGGAATCATGCCGCCCAATGTTGCGCCCGGATCAACCATGACTGCCGAGCAGGCCGAGCAGCGGCGCTGGTATTCAAGCGGCTCGAACGCGTCATATAAGCTGGCAGCGGCGGCTATCAACAGTCAGGCTGAATTCGACACTATAACCGGCACGAGCGGGCTCTATAACAAGAGCTTCTCTTATCGGGTCTACACGATCAACCTCAGTGATCTGGCACATTTCAGCCGCGAACTGGCCAAAGACGGCAATCAGCGCTGGGGTTACAACGGGTCCTGGTCGCCGCGCATGCATCCGCAGCACGCCAACAACAGCAGCGGCTACAAGAACCTCGAATTCGGTCTGGCCTGGCGCGAAGCCTGTTACAGTGCCGGCAACGACCTCAGCATCGCCGCCCAGAAGAGTGGCCAGATCGTGGTTCGCGACAATGACCGCCCGAATGCCTTTGTCAGAGCCAGCCAGGATAAATACCTCGACCAGAATTTCATGGTTCCGAATAATATCGAAACCGGCACCGGTGCGATTCCACCGGCCTGGGTGCGCTTCTCTGCCCCGGGCATGAACGAGTCTGTCAATAACGGCCCCGAAAACTGGAACCGCGACGACAACACCGCTGCCTTTGCGCCACCCTTCAGGCTAAGCGCCGGTCAGGTTACCAACGTCCTCTTCCCGGCAGGTCAGGAACTCGAAGTCGACGTTCCAGTGCGCTTTGAAACCCTTACCGCTGATAACGCCGGCACAGTCGCAACCCTGACCTACAAAATCGTCGACGCGGCCGGCACAACGCTCGCCGATGGCACCTTCGGCGCCAATCTGCCGCTGCAGTATGTATTCAGACAACCGGGGCGTTACAAAGTCATTCTTGAAATCAGCGACAATGCGACAACCTGGCCAAGTAACCCCGCGGCCTACGCCTCTGACGCCGTGCCAGGCACATCGCCCGGCGTAAGCCCGCAGGTCAACAAGCGCAAGGTCGAAGCGGTATTCGATGTCGTGCCCACTCGCCTCGATTTCAGGGTAATCGAACGCAACCGCATCGGTCAGTGAAGAAAGGCAAAGTGATGACTCAAACCGCCCGCAGGTCTCGATCAGGCATCAGCCTGGTCGAGATCATGCTGGCTTTTCTGATCCTCTGCACAGCTGCCTTCTCGGCCGCCGGCGTCATCAGCTTCGGGCACCGCGGCACGACGGCAGATTTCCGACAGGGCGATGCTCTACAGATTCTTGTCGACAGACTCAACCGGCTTTCAGCCCTTCCTTTCGCCAGGCTCGATTCATTTCTGGTTTCGGCCGGCTCTGACGAATACACGTTCAACAACCCGCTCGAAGGAATCGAACTTGGCGACGAGGTTAAAATCGACAAACACACCTACAGAGTGCACGCAACCCTGAAAAGGCAGAAAATCACGTTCAATTCATTGATGGAGCTCAGCTTCCCGAACCCGGCCTATAACCCGGCTTCCCCTTCGAGCTGGATATTCAGGGACCGCCCGGCCGAAACCTTTGACGGCAGCAGTGCCCCTTACGCGGTTATCAAGATCACCGTTTCTGTCAAGCCGGTCGGCGGCATGACCGACGAACGCGAAGTGGCGGCAATCACATTCGTTGCCGACCTGGAGTCATAAATATGGCAATTCCCTGCAGAAACAGGATTTCAGCGTTGATCTCAAACCGCGCCGGCATGGCGATCATGGTGGTGCTGTCTATCGCCTCGATTCTTCTACTGCTTGGCGTCACCTATCTTAAATCGTTTTCGCAGGCGACCGTCACCAGCAAACTGCAGCTCGACCAGATTCAGGCCGAATTCTTTGCCAGGGGCATTCAGAATATTGCCCTGTTCAAGGTCAAACGTTACCCTGACTTCTTTCTCAGGGCTTACAGACACATGGTCTATCATCGGCGGATCGCTGCAGGCGAAACGG
Source organism: Candidatus Rifleibacteriota bacterium (assembly GCA_024710355.1). Taxonomy (GTDB): domain Bacteria; phylum Muiribacteriota; class Ozemobacteria; order Ozemobacterales; family Ozemobacteraceae; genus Rifleibacterium. The sequence continues at coordinate 4,133 of JANJUX010000026.1, read as the reverse complement.
GCCTTGGGGCACCAATCGTGCCGGCCACAAACCCGCTGCCGTTCGCCAAGTTCACAGGGGCCTATCCGGGCAATCCGCGTGACATCCTCAATCATATTCCTGATGCTGACGACAGCCGTGACAAATTCACCGAACCGCTGCGCATCGCCACCTACTCCACCCAGTTTTCGCTGCTGTCTGCCGATGATTTCAAGCGAGGCTTCATCGAAATCGTCGTCAATCTGCGCCTCGAAGGCAAAGATCTGGTTGGAACCTACCGTATGAGTCTCGACGCCAGTCAGACAGCGAGGCTATAGCATGAATGACAATTTTATGACTGACCAGCGCGCCGATCGCGGGATAACTCTGACCGAGATTCTCATCGCTACCGCAGTTTTTTCAATGTTCATGATTTCTGCCTTTGGCGTTTTCAGCTCGAGCCAGACAGGCTTCGACACGGGCTCATGGCGTCTGCAGCGGCAGAAGCAGGCACAGATTTTTCTGCTGCGCCTCAAAGAAGCTCTCGAAAAAGCCAATCATGCCTACGAAATCAAGCCTGACGGCAAAACCAACCGTCTGGGCGGCAGCCGCGATATTTTTGTCAACGGCACCTGGCGCGACAAACTGGCTTCGGCCAGCGACCACGCGGTAATGTTCTTTTCGATAACCACGCCTTTTGTGCCGGCAGTTCCTGAGCTGGGTCAGGCGCCAAGAATAGGCAGCTGGAAAGGCTGTGCCCTTGAATGCCGAAAAAATGTTCTGCGTTGCTATCAGACCGGCAACTGGAACCAGATGCCGACTGTAACACCGGCCGAAGTGGGGTCACCCGACCTCGGCAAATTTGCGTTCGGCAATGTTACCGGTGACTTTTCGATCAGCCTTGAAGACGTCAGCGGCATTGGCGTTTACGTACAGCAGGCCACCGACGCGGTCGATCTCGGGCGCCCTGAAGTCTTCATAACCGTTGAGGTAATGCTGCAGAAGCCGCGCTCGAAAACGATCGTACAGCTTAGCGAGCGTATTACAGCCAGGGTTCATGACCGCACCGTTGCCGAAGTCAGAACTGCACCTGCAGGTTCCTGGCCGCTGAACTGAGGAAAGCACATGCATAAACTTTTCACGGTCATTCTGCTGTTTCTGCTGCTGCCGGCTCCACAGCCTCTGCTGGCCTGCACCATGGAACCCAGCATCTGGAAACAGGTCGAAAAAACCGGCGGGCCTGGCGATGCCGGGGTTTATGCGCTCGTTGATGCGCTGCTGCAGTTTCGCGATAAATTCGAAAGAGAAATGCGCAACTGTGGTCTGGCAACCGGCCCGATCCGGCTTTTCCGTGCGGTCCGTGCCGATTCTACCCCCATTTCTCAGGGCGATTATGACAATCTGCTTGCGGCCCTTGACGTTGTCTGGGCAGATGCTTCTGCCGAAACTTTCACACAGCTGCAACAGCCTGAATCAGAAGCGACTGGCAGCGTGGCGTCAGGTTGTTACCGTCTGCAGCTCGAAATTTCCGCTTCCGGCCATGATGCGATCATTCTCAACGACCTTAATTTCAAGCTTTATCAGCTGTACCGCACGGTATTACGCGAAGAGGTCAGAATTTTAACACGGGTCAGCGATTCAGCCGGTAACCCGCTTTTCATCGATGAGTTTACTGTCTCGCCGACCATACTTGTCGACCCGATAATTTCGCCGCTCGGCGGCTATCTGATCAGGCTCGAAAAGAATTCTTCCAGGCCTCTCGTCATTGATTTCGGCCAGGTTACCGACGGCGGCGAGCATGTTCTGCGCTTTAACGACGCTTTTCACCAGCCGTCCGCTGTTCCGCCCGTTTTCACCGCTTCCGCGCCGGCAATTATCGACTGCCCCACCTGTGGAGAACATTGATGCACAAGTCTACCTGTCTTTTTCTGGCTCTTTCGCTCGTTGTCATTTCACTGTCCCCGGCCACGGCCGATCCACTCCATATCGCGGTACGCAGCCTTGATTTAAAGCTGTTCCGGCAGACGATGCAGGAAAACCCGGCGATCAATGCGACCGATTCAGCCGGCATGACGCCCCTGCATCATGCCTGCGCTCTTGGTGCTGTCGAAATGGTAACCTCACTGCTGGCACAGGGTGCCGACATCAATTTTCGCAGCAATGACGGGCGCAACGCTCTACATCACACGGTGAACATTCAGGCTCTCTGTTTCAATCCGCAGCCCCAGGCCGGCGAAGTTACGATCTGCCCGCTGACGGTTCCGCAGCTTCTGGCTTCGGCCGGCATCGACGTCAACGCCGCCGACAGTGCAGGTGAAACGGCACTGCATATTGCGGCGCGCAATGGGCTGGTTGGCGTCATCGCCACTCTTCTCCAATGTGGGGCCAACCCTGACTGCCGTAATCAGGCAGGTGAAACGCCCCTGCATCTCTGCGGCGGCAGCCTGGCACATCTTGCCGCCCAGGTTCTTCTCGTCGGGGGTGCGAACCCGGCTCTGGCGAGAAACGACGGCCGTCTGCCGATCGACATGGCGGCGAGTGCCAGCAATGCCCTGCTTGTAAACATGATAAAACGCTATGCCCAACCGGAAAAGCCGTGAATTCATATTGTCTGCCGGCCTGATTCTGGCCGCGCTGATACCCGCCTTTGCCTGCACCGGCGGTTGTCCGGGCAATGGCTGCACGGCAGTCGCCTCAGTGACCTTTGCCGTCCCTGATTCGAGCATCAGTGCCGACACTCTCGCCGGTCTGCTGAAGTCAGGTGCGCCGCTGCAGCTGGTTGAATACCGCACCAGAAATCAGACCCGTGACATAAGCATTCCCGGGGCCGTCATCGTCTACGACGACATGCCACCGGCGAGTTTCGCCGCTGTTCTCAGCGCTTCCGGCAGTCTGACGATCGTCTACCCGGGCATCGAAGGTGGTCAGCTGGCCTCTTTCGTAGCCGATCTCAGAACTCTGGGCTATCAGAGCATAATCGAATACCCAGCCGGCCTGCATGGCTGGCTCACCTACGGTTATCAGCCCGCCGGCTCACCGCGCTGACCGGCACTGGGGAGTATGATGACACTGAGAATTCAGTCTTTTTTGCTTCATGTCTGAAACCTTCGACGGCAAGGGGAAAATATGTCTACAGATGCAGGTTTTATTGAATTTGTAATGGACCAGATCGAGTGCCACGACCGGGTCAGGTTTCGCAAGATGTTTGGCGAGTATGCCCTCTACTTTGACGACAAGGTTGTGGCTCTGATCTGCGACAATCAATGCTTTGTCAAACCGACCAACGGCGGCAGAGCTTTCATCGGAGAAGTTACCGAGGGGCTTCCCTATCCCGGTGCCAAACCGGCCCTTCTCATAGACGGCCGCCTCGAAGACCGCGAATGGTTCACCGAGCTTCTCCGCATCACCGCGAAAGAACTTCCGGCAGCGAAACCAAAGAAGAAAAAATCCTGAGTTTTTTTGCTCATAGGGCTTTTTGAGCCAGACAAAACCAGGGAAAACTTACCCGAGCTATTATTGCCTGATTTTCAAGACAGCCACCCAGGCAGCTTTTGATCTCGATAATAACAAGCAGGTAGTTGTCGGTATCAAGCTGGAATCCACGCGCCCGCGTGGGGCGCGACTAGCGACTTCTGAGTAGCTTGTCTGCAAACCTGTTTCAATCCACGCGCCCGCGTGGGGCGCGACGCCAAGAATTCATTTTCCATGATTCTAACTTTGTTTCAATCCACGCGCCCGCGTGGGGCGCGACCAACGGCCAGTATCAACAATCTTAACAGGGCCGTTTCAATCCACGCGCCCGCGTGGGGCGCGACTCTAGTTATCATCAGGCTTCACCCCATTTTTTGTTTCAATCCACGCGCCCGCGTGGGGCGCGACTGGGTCTTAAATTATCAAATTCAATACTGTTTGTTTCAATCCACGCGCCCGCGTGGGGCGCGACTTATGGCTGGAATCAAAAGACTACGGCTGATAGTTTCAATCCACGCGCCCGTGTGGGGCGCGACTCTGTCTGGCGGCTGATCGTCGCCAGAGTGCAGTTTCAATCCACGCGCCCGTGTGGGGCGCGACTTCGGGATCGGGATTCAACACGATTTCGCCCAGTTTCAATCCACGCGCCCGTGTGCTGGGCCTGCACATGACACTTGTCGTGATCCGGCTGAATGCTGACCTTG
>JANJUX010000022.1 GCA_024710355.1 Candidatus Rifleibacteriota bacterium | reverse complement strand
CGCTCTAATGTGGTGCTGGCCTAAATTAAAATTCCTCTCGCCTGGTCTTACATTTTCCGTCTGGTAATTTTATTGTTAACACGCATGGCTAAAAACGCGCCGGTAGACCGCACCGGTCTGGGGTTCGGAGATGATGCAGGCTGAAACAGAAGTAAAGGTTTCCCGTGAACAGCTCGAGACCATGAATCGGCTGCACCGCCGCGAGCTTCGCCAGCTCAGACATATGTCAGAAGCTCAGTTTCAGGTGTTCAGGCGCAATTTCTCTTTTGGCCAGCTCGACAACATGACGCGGGCCGAAGCTCAGCAGTTGCTGATGTCGATGCTTGCCCTCAACCTGCAGCTGCTCAACGACCTCAAAGATTAAAACCGTTTCGCTGAAATAAACAAAGCCCGGCAGATTTTGTGTCTGCCGGGCTTTTATTCAAGACGGATCAGGGAGTTGTCACTGTGGCAGAAGCGGCAGTTGGCAGAGCCGGGGCGCTTTCGAAAACTGCAGTGGCAGAAGCGGGTTGCGCGGTTTCAGCGGTTGCCGTGGCGGTCTGGCCGTTTCCCTGTGCCGGGGCTTCGATCGAAACTGCCGGTGCCGGAGCCGGTGTTGGTGCATCTGAACCGGTGGTCTGATAAAGCATGACGGTGTAGGCAATGTAGCAGGCGAGCAGAAAAGCGCCTTCGAGTCTGACAATTTTCATGCCGGTACGCATGATTGGCAGGACGCCAAGGCCAACGACAAACATCAGCGGAATATGGATTCCGAGCATGTTAGGGGACACAATCAGGTAATTGGCCGGGGTTGATCCAGGTATAACCAGTGGCAGGGCGGCTGCACAACCGACGATGCCGAGCAGGTTGAAGATATTCGAGCCGACGACGTTGCCGACCGAAATGTCTGACTGGCCTTTGCGGGCGGCGACGACCGAGGTGGCCAGTTCGGGCAGCGAAGTACCGATGGCGATCAGAGTGAGGCCGATGATTTCGTCAGAGATACCAAAGCTCTGGGCAATGGTAACGGCACCGCGCACCAGCAGTTCGGCGCCGATAACCAGGCCGACCAGGCCGCCAAACACATATATTATGTTATTGAGCGTGGTCGGTTTTGCTTCAGCCTCTCCATCGGCGGTGACCACTGCGTCGGCTTTTTCTTTGATTTCTTCGGCGATAGCGTTCTCACGGCGGCCGATAATGTAGCTCATTATGGTGTAGGCGATGAACAGGCCAATGAGAATCAGCCCTTCCTTCGGGGAAATAACGTTGCCGGTCGAAGCCATATACCATACCAATCCTGAGATCGCGATCATGATCGGGGTTTCGCGGCGTACCATCTGGCGTTCGCAGGCAATTGGCTGAATGAGAGAGGCGATGCCAAGAATCAACGCCACGTTCATGATATTCGAGCCGACGACGTTACCGAGCGAAAGGGCCGGGTTGCCTTTAAGCGAGGCGTTGACGCTGACCACCAGTTCAGGCAGAGAGGTGCCGGCCGCGACAATGGTAAGGCCGATGACCATTTTGCTGACGCCAATATTTATTGCGAGATTCGATGCCCCTTCGACGAGTTTGTCGGCGGCATAGGTGAGTATGACCAGCCCGATTGCACAAAATACAAGGCTTCCAAGCATATTAGTATAACTCCTGTAGCTTTTGGCGCGACCCGTATGCCATTTATCACCCTGCAGGCGACTGCGGCTGGTTCTGACAATCGAATCGGTACCGGCCCGAAAATATTCATTTCCGGATGCCGCGCCTATTCTAAACAGGTATTGCCCGGTCTGCAATAAAAAATCTGAAAAGCTGGAAAGTCTGTTGCCGACTTGCCCTGCTCATGGTTTCTCTGACTGACTTGAGAATTCAAACAGATACGAGAGAACGTTCTGATAACGATTTTCTATGACAATAGCCTCTTCCGAAGTTTGCAGGTTCTGTTGCAGTATTTCTGAACGGCCTTGCGGGACGCTGTGGGTATCGAACCACCAGATCGAATAAGAAACTGCGTAGAGTGCGAAAAATCCAAGCCAGAAAATCGCGAATTCAGAAAGAATGGCTGGCCCTAAGGTCAGGTTTCTGCAGAAGTAGGCAGCGATCAACGCAAAGTGGGTGACCCTGAAGAACACAGCTTCCCTGAGATTATTGAAGAAATGCAGAACGGAAGCCTTATCGCTTTCAGAGTGTACGAGCAGGCAGGAAAAACCGAAAATCAGCAGCCAGTTGGCCAGATTCTGGGCAAATATTCCGGAAATCTGGCTCCAGGGGCTGGCGCTGAAATGTAATACCGGCGGAACTGCCGCACATTCAATGCCTTTCCAGATAAGAAACAGAAGATATGGGAACAGGCCGAACCATGCTGCCGATTCAAGCAGCCAGAAAGCATCCGATATGCTTGAAAAGGTTTTCCGCTTGAAGAAAAAGCGCAAAAAGGCATTCAGGAAGTTTTTACGCACTTTTGATTTTGGCGCTGGCGAGCCTTCGTTGATGTATTTCTGGAGTATGGCACTGCGTTTTCTGGTGATTGTGTCATCGCAGCTTTCGTCGGGCCTGGTGCTTTCCTGTTGCAGTCTGACATTGATCAGAAGCAGAAAAGTTTCGTTATGGAAAATTCTGGCAATGTCGGTGAAAGTGTTGCCGCCGTTGTCTTTCTGAGCTGGATCGGCACAGTTAGAGAGAAGAAGGTCGGCACACATGAATCTGCCGTATCTGGCGGCGGTGTGCAATGGCGAAAAGCCTTCCCGGTTTTTAAGGTTCGGGTCGGCCCCCGCGGTCAACAGCACATCCACAATGCCAACGTGCCCGTTTACCAGGGCGAGCTGCAGCGGTGTGTTGCCTTCGGCGTTCTGCAGATTCTTTTCAGCACCGGCTTCGACAAGTCTTGCCGTTATTCTCGGAAAATTATGCCTTGCAGCAACATGCAGGGGTGACTCACGGCGTTGATTAACAAAATTCAGATTGATACCGGTTTTGATAAACAGAGATACTGCGTCTTCGTTTCCTGACCGGCATGCTTCGTGAAGTGGAGTCCAGCCGAAGTCATCGGCTACATCCGGTCTTGCCCCGCGTATAAGGAACTCGTTGATTGTGCCTGCGTCTGAATAGCGTGCCGCGTAATGAAGGAGTGTCTCGCTGCGGGCGTTCTGTTCATAGACGAGGGCAGCTTCGGTGTTGAGATAGAAATTTACCAGCTCGTTGTCAGAGACTTCGATGGCGCTCAGGATTCTCTCCCACATAGGTGTTCTCCTTTTTGATCTTGAATCAGAACAGAGCTTGTGTGGTTATTCTCTTGTTTCTGTTATCTTCAATCTCACAGGAGTTTTTTTGAGAAAAGAACGAAACCCCTGAAAAATGGCAGCAGCATTTTTCAGAAGTTTTTTAACGAAGTCAGAACTCTCTCTCGAACTTTTTTCTTATCTTGCCCATATTATAATCCTAACTTTCAGTTTCCGGAATAGGTGATTAAATTGGCTTTAGACCGTGGTTTCGCCGATCCGGCATGTCTAAAAGATACTCAGATTAACTGAAAAAAAAGATTGAAGCGGGGCAGTTGTCGTTTCATCAATAATCAGTATAATTTAGGAGTTATTTAACAGGAATGGGGAACCAGCTAATGAAACAGTCGACCGCCTTCAACAGACGAATATTCGTTCTGCTGTCTCTGGCAGCCATGTTTTTGTTCTTCGTCAGCAGTGTTTACGCTGACTTTACCCTCTCAAACGGTCACACGGCATATATTGGCGACACCTACACCATCTCGATGCTCGGTAGTCGCAAGGCTTCGCACGACGAGACCCGATCGCTGAGCAAGCAGATCGAGGCTTTCCGAAAGGCTGAAAAGCTGATGCGCTCGTGGGGTATCAACATGGATGCCCGTGTTCATATCAGATTTTATACCGATACCGATTTCCCGGCCCGTGATATGTGGCTGGCAGCTGGTATGAAGCCTGACAAGGCAGCGCTTGACGCCTACGAAGAAAACAGCGGTCTGGTTTTCTGCAGCACCTCTGGCTACGAATTCGCCCACATGGCTGATAAGCTCGATGACGATTACTTTTTTCTCAATCCCTTTCCCGATTATATCAAGCGCAAATATTTCGTTAATCCTGCGGCAATCAAGGGCGAAGTCCTTCAGGAAGTCCTCGATATAATTAAAACCGAAAAGAAGGAAATCGAAGAAGGCCTCGATAAGCCGGTAAGCGGCCAGCTGAACAATTACATGATTTTTAAAAGCGCCGCTTATTCGCCCGACAAGGCGGTTCTGTGGGTGCCGGTCAGCAAACCCGGTTCTTTGCACCGTTACCTCGACACCACTGTGCACGAATACGGTCATCACGTTTTTCATCTGATGGTCAAAGAGATATTGAACAAAAATAACCCGAAGAAAAAATGGACCAACATTCAGATTTTCTTCATCTGTTCAAATATTCTGGCTGTTAATGAATTCTTCGCCGACTATGTTTCGATCGCCAACGGCTATACCAAGTGCATCAATCTGCACAATTACAGCGCCGTGCCCCAGGACATGAAACGCGTGTTCAGCCAGGATAGAACGCTTGCCGGCTATCTCGAAGAAATCAGAAAAGGTGACAAGCGGGTTAAGCACATGCTCTCAGAAGGTCATAATTCGCTCAATCCGATGCGTTCGTTCGTCTGGCAGTTGCGACTGGCTCTGAATGCTGAAGCCGTCGACAAGCTCGTGGTAACCGCAGTGCGGCAGGCGATTAGAACCTTTTTTGCGGTAGACATGGCTAAATATCCACGCGTCAGACTCACCGAAAAGGGCTGGGGCTGCTTCACCATCAAGGGTTACCCGGTTGACGTCACCACCGAAAATCTGCGCTTTCTGCGCTACCTGCAGGAAGCCGCCAACAAGCAGCTGAATGCCGAACAGAAGAAAAAGTTTGCCGAAATCGCCGGCAAAATCTTTGCAGGCTATTACCCGCTGAAATAGCTTTAAAAATCGCTGGAATCAAAAAGCCCCGGGCATTTGGCCCGGGGCTTTTTGATTCTAGAGCAGGAAAATCTTGATCACGAAAATAAAGGCAACTGCCACGACAAAGAAAAGAAGCTTGGCTTTAATTTCACTCGCGACATCACCTGTGCCTGAGTCGGCCTGGTTTTGCTGAGTATTTTCGGGTTCGCGTTCATACTCTGACTGGTTGTATTCTGACATTGGTCGGCTCCTTTGCATGCTTGAACAACGAAAAAACGCGCATCGCACGTCATTCGCATTCGTTGAGTGGAACGGGCCCCATGTCTTGTACATAAGAAAGCCGCCACCCGCGTCTGCGAATGGCGGCCCGACCATTCATAAAACCTTCGGAAAAACTCCGAACCCTTAACTAAAGGATAACAGATTGCCGTAACGCTGACAAGTGCAGAATTGCCATAACTTTGATGACAATTGATTGCATTATCGCCTGACCGGTAATAGACTGGCTTTGTACCGACAATAATTCTGCCTGAAGGATAAGCCTGCTTATGTTTAATATGATAAAAAACAGATTGAGTCTGCTGCTGGCAGTTTCGTTGCTGCTTTTCTCCGCTATGGCAGTTCATGCCGGGCCGGTGCCCCCGGGCGAAGGCTGGCGCGTCGACAGTGACTATGGTTTCAGCATCGGTATTCTGCCGTCAGCTGCAGACACCGATGTGGCAAAGCCTGTCGAAATTGTCGAGCCGTTAGGTTTTGTGGCCACTTATGCCGCTGATATCACCAATATTCCGTATAACGGCTTCAAGGGTATGGGATTCAGTATTCCTGATGTCGCTGACCCGACCGAAATGAACTATTTCATCAAACTCTACCGGTTTCCCGAAAAAATCAGGCATCTGCCGATCGTTGCGCCGCTGCCTGCCGATTTCGGCATCAATAAAATTACCGGTGGTTCTGAGATCTCGACGTTTATGGCCGACCGGCGCAATCTTCTTGTTAAAATGGGCCTTATCGACGCTTCGAATCGCCAGTTTACAGAGCAGATGCCGTTTCCGTCGCTGCTGGTTAAAAATGCCGGTCAGGCCGAACAGAAGAGCTTTCTCGCTTCGGTCGTGTTTTATTCAATTTATCTCAAACCGCGCTCCATGCCCGGCGTAACTGCTGAAGCCCGCCCCGGAAGCGTCGAACAAAGTATGCTCGGTGTGACCGCTTTTCATCAGGCTTTGCTCCAGGCCTGTGAAAAGAATTTTCAGACCCTGACCAGCGATGACGAGGCTTATCACTGTTTTCTGCGCCATTACGCACCCGGCCGGGCGCAGGTTCTCAAAGTAATGAAGAGTCCGCTGCAGTTCAAAGACAACTGGAAAACGCTGCCGATGCCGCACGGCCCGACGAAGTTTCTCAGCAGTCTGCTGCTGCTCATCAGCGACGAATACACGTCAAAGACCGCCAAAAGCGCCCCCGAAGAACTCACCACCCCATTCTTCAAAGCCAACTGGCAGCCCGCCCGCCGCACCATCTTCGAAGTCGGCTCGATCTTCGATTCAGCCGGTCTGAAGTAACTCAATCATTTCATAGCACTGGTGGCCGTATTGCCGGAAAATACAAAAGCCCGCTTTGCAGCGGGCTTCAGAGCTGGGGTGCAGGGAGTCGAACCCCAATAAGCAGTTCCAGAGACTGCTGATGAGCCATGCAGTGACATTAAATCGCAACGGGTTGGGTATGTTCTCCATGGTTTTCTCCATAGTAAGTATTATTTGCAGGGAAAATAAATGCTTACCAGGAGAATCAGAGGTGTGTACCACTTTCGAAAGATTACACCTGTATATTTGAAGCAGTTGATTGAGCGCTCCGAAATCAGCTTCAGTCTCAGGACAGAAGACCGTAGTCGTGCTAATGAACTGGCAGAGCGGCTGAATAAAATAATACTGTCCATTGAAACAGAGTATCGCTTTAACATCATAAAGCAGGAAGATGCTCTGAGGAAGCTGCAGGAGATCGGATTTAAAAGCCGAGATTCCGCTAATAACAAGGTCAAAGAGCAGCCAGATATTGTGAAACTCTTTGAGAAATACTCTTTTGAACAGATCAAGCTCGGGAAATGGTGCAATAAAACCCAGAAAGAATACGCAGCTTCGTTCAGACTTTTCCAGACATTCTGGCTCGAAACCGGAAGAGGAGAGATTGACCATAAGTTGCTGCTTACTTACAGGGATTTATTATTGAAGCTCCCGCCAAACATTGAAAAAACGCCATCTTTGAAGCGGAAGAAACTTATGGAAATTGCTGCAATGGAAAATGAGGTCAAGCTTTCCGTGCGGCAGATAAACAAGTATCTGCTTTGCCTGACCAGTTATTTCAAGTGGTTGAGCATACATGAGTATATAATGAAGAACCCGGCTCACAGTCTGCTTTTGCCTAAGTTTCGTAATGCCAGTGAGGAGCGGAATGCTTATAGCGTTGACGAGATCAATGCCATGATTATTACTTTGAATGAAAAATCAGAGGAAATGCGCTCCCGACCTGAGAGATTCTGGGTGCCGCTTATAGCTTTGTATTCTGGAATGCGGCTCGGGGAAATCTGCCAGCTGCGTGTTGAAGACATAACTCCTGTAGATGGGGTTCTGTGTTTCGATATAAATCCTGAGGGCGATAAACGCCTCAAAAATGAGACCAGCAGAAGAAAGATACCTGTTCATTCGAAGCTTCAAAGTCTTGGTTTATTACAATACCTGGAGGTTATTAAGAAAAAGAAATGTGATCGGCTTTTTCCACTGTTGCAGCAGCATTCAGTAAACGGTTACGGTCATCAGCTGGGAAAGTGGTTTACCACCTTCAACCGCAGATACATTACCCAGGACCCGAAGAAAACATTCCACAGTATCCGGCATTCAGTTGCCAATGAGCTTAAGCAACTGAAGACCCCAGGCGAGGTAATCAGCGAACTCCTTGGCCACAAGGTCGATTCAATAACCATGAACCGCTACGGCAAGCGATACCGGCCAGAGGTGTTGCTTGAAGCCATCAAACAGCTGCCGTGGTAAGTTCTTTGTTCTGTTTGCTGAGTATCAGCAAGTTCATTTTGGCTTGAAGCCAATTCGCTTCTTTTTCAGTTCCCGGTCGATTAGGTCAAGAATAAAGTCTATGCTGCCGCCCTGCGTCTTAACTGTTTTTTCAAGTTCTGCCAGTCTAACGCTGAACTCACCATGAATGGCTGCTATAGCTCTCATTCTTACAAATGCCCTCATAATTTCAATGTTAACCTTTATTGCAACCGGACTGTTCAGGATGCCTGACAACATGGCCAAGCCCTGTTCTGTAAAGGCGTATGGCAAATATTTGATATTGTAACCTTGCCTCGTTTTCAAGGTACCATTTTGGCACCTTGAATTTTCTGCCTCTTCCTTCGTCAGCTCGAACATAAAATCAGCTGGGAAACGATCTATGTTGCGTTTAACTGAGCGCTTCAGCGTTTTGGTTTCGATCTGGTATAACTCTGCCAGATCAGAATCGAGCATGACTTTCTGGCCGCGAATGGTATAAATGCGGTTTTCAAGATTCCCTGTTATAAGGTCTTTGCTCATGTTGTGAGTTCCATTTTGAGGCGCAGAGTCTATCGACAAAAGCGCACTCATATTAAATGGCTGCGCACAAGCCGGCTGTGGTGAGAATATGTTCACGATTTGCCGGGAAGTCAAATGAAAATTCTGGTAGCTGGCACCAATTCACCACGGCCAGCATCAAGATAAAACCATGCTGAAGTCTGAATAAATACAGGAAATGCAGGGGTTTGTCACCAAAATCACCAGGAATCAGCATATACATATACTTATTCAGATGAATCGATAATGACTGAATTCAGGCATATATGCTCTAAATCTTGGTGAATTTGGTGAAAAGTATTTAAAACCCTTATCTGCAAGGGATTTACACAGCACCAATCTGATGGTGACAGCTGGTGATTTTGGTGCTCAGGGCCGGGGGTGTCAGATCACGGCTATCAAAGGCAATCACGGAAATTTGTCGGGGGTCTGTGATCTTCGGAAACCCTTTATTGTAGGGTGCCGCCTGCTGCAAGAACTGATTAAATCACAGTATCACAGATAATTTTATTATAAGCTTATTAAGAATAGATTATTCCGTAACTATTCATCTGAATAATTATCTATATGGCTACAGGCCCTATCCGAAAAAAGCCTGTGATCTTGTGATGCCAACTGCAGGCTGTCGGTGAAATTTGAATAGACCGGCTCCTTTTCATACTGATCGATTTTTACATAAGATTTTTTATATGTAAGAAGTGCTGCGCAAATTTTACACAAGGAATTTATGTGTAAGAAAAACGGCAAAGATTTTACATAAGAAAACGCTTGTGTAAAAAGCCGGGGCAGTAGGCGGGTTGGGGTGTAACTTCAAAATTGCTACGGATTATGCTACGAATTTTGCCACGGCATTCTTCAAAAAAACTTGGGTGTTCTTGAACTTTTAGAAAAAGGCAGGCTATTGTAAAATAGCTTGCTAAGCTATTATAAAGCAAAAGCCCGCTTTGCAGCGGGCTTCAGAGCTGGGGTGCAGGGAGTCGAACCCCAATAAGCAGTTCCAGAGACTGCTGTCCTACCATTAGACGACACCCCATCGTCGATGGGGTTGATTATAGCACCGTCGGGGTGGCGAGTCAAATATTTTTTGAAAAATTGCCGAAATAATCAGGAGTTGCCTCTGGCGTGGCGGGCGTGACCGATGTGGTTTTCCCACCAGCCGTCGAGAACGCCGCGCTTTTCGAGGTCGCGCAGGTGCTTTTTGACCTTCTCGTTGATCGGTGACTGCAGTTTGTTTTCCCAGGGGGTCGAGGGCAGGGGCACGAAAGTGTGCATGTGAATGCGGATGGCGTAGTCGCGCAGCATCTGCTCCATGAAGTCGATCAGTTCGAACTGGTCTTCTTCGGTCTCGTCGGGGTTGCCGACGATAAAATCGACGTGCGGCTGAAAACCGAATTCGCGGATCAGTGAGATGGCATTTATCGATTGCTGGCGGCTATGCCCGCGATTCATGCGTTTAAGCATGCTGTCTGAACCGGTCTGAACGCCCATGACGATCGTTTTGTTCGACAGATATGGAGTTACCAGTTCCATGACCTCGCGCGTGACGAAGTCAGGGCGCACCTCCGACGGGAAACTGCCGAGATTGATTTCTGGCACGCCGACCCGCTTGAGCATTTCGAGCAGTCCGTGCAGCGCACTCAGGTCTGGCTTGAGACCGTCTGAGCCGTAGGCAAAGGCGTTGGGCGCCAGAAACTTGATGCGCTTGCGGCTCGGCTTGAGTCTGAAATATTCTTTTATGACCGCTTCGATACCGGCCAGACTGCGGTGCCGTAATGTCGCCGCGTTCAGGCGGGGTACGCCGCAGAACATACAGCCGAAGCGACAGCCGCGGCTGATTTCGATCGGAGGCAGATACTCGGTGATTGACGAAAAGCCGGGGTAGAGGTCGAGATTGACCTTGCCGCGCGGCGTCTGGTGAATGCCCTTTTCGGCGCATCCGGCGAGCCACTTTTCAAGAAATTCCGGGAAGAAATCTTCAGCTTCACCGGCGACCACGTAGTCGAAACCCATATCGACAGCGGCCTCGGGGGCCGAGGTCGGTTGAGCACCACCGCATATTGCTTCCAGATGCGGAAACTGTTGTTTGACGGCGCGTAACTCGGCTTCGACCGGCTTTTCGTGCGGCTGCATATAAGAGCAGACGAGCAGCGAGGGTTTCAGTTCGAGCTCGGCCGGTGGCGGGGCGTCGCTGACCCAGGTGAGAACATTGAAATATTGCAGCAGGGCAGGGCGGCAGGCACCCAGGATGGCGCCGAGACTGACCCTGTTGTAGTTATGAATGCGAATAATCAGATTTGGCTTGTTCATGTAATTTCTCAGCAACCGGCTGCTGATAATTTAGCACTTTTGCCCGCGATAAGAAAGTAATTCTGTATTTATCGCTGCTGGCAGGCTTTCAAGAAATGGTACGCAAATTGCGACAAGATAATTGCAAATCTTATAACCGAGGCTGATATGAAAGTTAACAGGCTCTCATGGCTGGTTCTTTTATTCGCACTATTCACCGTATCTGCCGCCTGGTGTGACGTCGTCGCCGAACTGATGGCCAATGACAGGGCAATGAGCACTCAGGAAGCATCGCGCGATGTTTCCCTGCAGCTGCGCGAGTCTGAGCTTTTCACGACGCTGCTGGCCTCTAAAAGTGACGTTCAGCGCTTCGTCGAGACTGCCGAAGCCACCGAATCAGATATTCTCAGCCGCTTTTTCGAAAGAGTCAACTTCGAAGTCGTGCACGAAAGACGCTCGGATCTTGCCTACCTCCTCGAAGAATGGCATGGCGAAGGCAAACAGCCGAATTTCCCGCGCAGCAAGAAGAAAGTCGCGATGATCTATGGCAACGAAGTCAACCTGCTCGACGGCGAATGGCGCCAGGCCCCCGATGGCCGGCGATTCTGGGTCAGCAATGAATACCCCGAAATCGTTCTCTCAGCCGCCGAATACAAGAAATATCTCAACAACGCCGCAACCGTCGAAGATTGACTGAAGCTCAGGCGCTTTTCGTAAATACGTCCTCTGTATATAGCCCCGCTGGCAATAGCTGGCGGGGCTATTTCCAGTTGCGGAAAGGTATTTTCGAGCTGACGATGTCGACGGCCGGCAGTTTGCTGGCGGCAAGAAAAGTCGACAGGCTGTTGCGCGCCAGTTCCATGTGCGGTGATGGCCCGACGACGATCGATCTGATGCTCAGCCGGCCGTGCTCGTCCTCAATCTGAAAGTTGTAATACGGAATCAGCGAAAACTCGCCTTCTCTGAAGGCGAATTGCGGCGATTTGCTCGAAACCACCGATGAGACCAGGCGCCATTCCTTTTCTTCTGAGAAGCTTTCGTCTTTGATGATCGGGGCCAGCTGGCAGACGCTGGTGTTGATGATCGCCAGCATTTTATCGTGCTGAACGGTTTTTTGCCCGCCGAATTCGCGGCACCAGCTGTCAATCAGGTAGGTCACCAGCTCCATCTGCAGGGCGGTGTTATAGACGCAGGGCCAGAGAACGAAATGCTGGCGTTTGGCGATATGGGTCAGTTCCTTGAGGTTGAAACCGATGGCGTAGCCTTTGCCCTGATTGCCATAGCCGCGCCACTGGCTGAGAAGGTCGCTTTCTTCACAGAATGAGGCGATGCAGATATGCCCCTGGTCGATGCGGGGCAGGTTACGCCTGATGTCGTTCAGTATCGCTTTGATGGCCGGATTCTGGGAGCGGCCGGCCTGTTTTTTGAGCTCGCGTTCGAGCAGTTTGAAGGTGAGAAAGACTTCGTTCTTGTCGTTGAGAAAATGCACCTGGGTTGCCCACATTTCGCGGCGGGTGACGATGCCCAGAATGCCTTTCTGGGTGGTGTAGTGGTAGATGTTTTCCGGTGGCTGCATCGGAAAAACCGTCTGATACAGATATTTTTCAAAACTGTCGAGCATGGCCGGCTTTCCTTGGTTTTCTGTTCGATTTTCGTTGCTGATTTTGCCACCGTCTGACGTTTTTGTCCAGATATGCGGCAGTTATTTTCGACCCGTAAGGTTTCAGAAGACAGTTTAATTTATTGTGAAAAAAATCGCAAAGCAAAAACTTTTAATTTTTTGTTGACTGTAAATCCGGGTTGCGCTATAATCACCATCACGTCCCCCGCCGGGATGGTGGAACTGGTAGACACGCACGTTTGAGGGGCGTGTGGCGAGAGCCATGCGGGTTCAAGTCCCGCTCCCGGCACCGAGAGAGTCCTCGTGAAAACGAGGGCTCTTTTGCTTTAGCCGCTTTAGCCGGATTGCTGAAAGCTGCCCATTTAAAGGCGGTCTAACAGTTTTTCCTGGTTTTTGCTGTCGGGCGTGGGTATCTTGTTCTGGTTTGCCAGGCCTGGCAACAATGGCTTATTCGCCCGTGAGTTCTTCGATTTCTTCAATCTGCCCGTTTTTGAGCATGGCTTTGGGCAGGCCGAGAAGCTTGTGGGCTGAATCGAGGTATTCTCTGGCTTTTTCTATTTCAGAAAAACCGAAACAGGCGAGAGAAACCGAGAATTTCGCGGGGTTTCCGGGGTGATAGAGCATGATATGCAGCAGACGCGATTCAACCCGGCCGTATTTGCCTTTTCTGATGAGGGTCAGACGGTCTGGGCGAAAATGAAGCAGTTCTGGCCCATCAAGAGACGGCTGAGTCTCTTCAACGACAATGTATTTGAAGCCGGAGAATGGCTCCTGCCACCTGATTGCTAGAAATGGCCAGCGTGCCGATTCCCATCTGACCATTTTTTTCGTGATCGACATTTCGATTTTGCGATAGAAGATACCGAGAAAGGGCACGATCATCATAAGAGAGAGAAGTGTGATGCTCACGAAATGCTTGCCCGGCCAGCGGAACAGCAACCCCATTCCCCAGATGCCAACCAGAAAAAAGGCAACACAAAAAAGCGCAAAATTAATGCTTATGGGGCTGCCGATCTTGACGATCACCGGCATCTGTTTCATTGGCAGGTCAGGACAGGTTCGCATATTTTCTCTGTTTCGTTGTCAACTTTTGAAAAATTCGCAATAAAACGAGCCAAAAAATGGCAAAAAAAAAGCGGAGAGGGCGAGATTTGAACTCGCGGAAGGCAAAGCCCTCAACGGTTTTCGAGACCGCCCCGTTCGACCGCTCCGGCACCTCTCCAGATAAGTTCCTTTTTAGACCATAAACGGCAACTTTGCAAGTGTTTAGTAACGCTTTTTTTATGATTCAATATAATCAGCCCGAAGGCATGTTTGAGATCCGGCCTCTGACAAAATCTGATTTCAGGAACGGGCAGGCAATATGTCACCTCTGCTCGGGAGTGACGAAAAAACTACGGATTCAAATGTGATAGTGGGCTAGGGAGCCAACACAGGCAACTGGAACGGGGCGGTGTCGGGTGCTTGACCCGGTTCCGCCGGCAGTGGACTGTCCGGTTGCTGTGTCTGAACCGGTCTCTGCTGGCGCATGCCCGCTTCGATGATATTGTGAATCTTCTGCCAGTTGATGTTTTCGGCGATTCTGCCGAGTTCTGGGTCGGTGAGCATGCCCCTGATTTTGGGATGCTTAACATACTCAGCAATTTTTTTGTTTTTTACCAGTTCTGTAAGTTCGGGATCTTCGATCAGAGACTGAATCTTCGGATGGTTTCCAATGGTTGTCAGTTCGACTTCGATCGTTCCCCAGTCCACTTTAGGGGCGTTCTCGATGAATTTTTTGTCGGCCAGCAGCGGCAGAATACTGGCCGGGCCGGTGGCAACCGATGCAAGCATCGGCTGAAAAAACGCCTGCTCGACAGCTTTGCCGAGCTCTGCGGTCAGTGAGTTTTCCATTTTGAAATTGCCGGTCGGAATGTAGCTGAGGGCAAACCCGGTTACCGCAATCACTGCACCGGCTTCGACAACACCGGCGAACAGGCCGAGAATCTGCCCCGGAAGCGTTGGTATCTTTGGCTTGAGTATGTGCTCTCTAAAAACCCGGCCGACGATAAAATACGACAACATGAAAACCAGCGGGCTGCCAACTGCGAGGCCGATGAAATTTGGCATGCCGAGAAGACTGCCGACTTCGCTTCCGAATTGCCAGGCGAGAAAGGCGGGCACTGCGAGTCGGGCCAGCAATAAAACTTCGTTGAACAGGCCGTGTCTGAAGCCGGTGAAGCCCCAGAGCGCGGCAAAGCCGACGGCGCCCCAGGTGAGAGCCATGTCGAGGTCTTTTGTTTCGATTGAGGTAATAATCAGATAAGACAGGCAAAACCCCGCGAAAATGTAGGCAATGACGTCGGGCCAGACGGCGAGGGCATTGTCTTTCGCGGTTGGCTGGCTGGTGTCGATGCTCAGGCTCGGAACAGCCGGATTGGTATAAAAGTCCTGCATTTTTCAGTGGCCCGCCTTTTTTGCACAAAGTTAAATCTGCTGCGCCAATTATAATGGTGCGCTGCGGGCGATGCAAGCAGCCTGCGGATTTTACTGGTTTGCCAGTTCGTGAACCCAGTTGCGGAACCGTTGTTCAAACGCGGCGACTGTAAGTGTGCAGACCTGCTGCAGGGCTTCTTCAAGAGGTTTCCGGTTTTTCAGCTCGTTGAGCATGAGTCTTGGGGCGGTCATGGTGTAATTCTGAATCAGAAAACGTGCATAAAGGCCGGCAAGATTGTAGGCGGCCGCGACACGGGGGCCGCCATCGATCTGCCTGATGTCGTAGAATTCTTTTTCGAGCTGTTCGAGTGTCATCATATTTTCCGGCGAGGGTATCTGCGGTCTGAACTCGGTGAAGCTGTCGTCTTTGTTCTCGGCGAATACCGCCAGACCCTCGTTGAGCCAGGTCGGGCAACGCCCGTCGGCAGCGATGGCGACGATGTTGTGGGTAAATTCGTGCAGCAGTATCTTTCTGGCCGGCAGGCGCGATTCCGGGTCGGTCTGCGGGAAACTTTCGGTTTTGAGAGTCATCGATCTGCCGCCCTGGGCAAAGCCACCGGCCCACGAGGTCGGCTTAACTTCGTTGAATTTGACCGGGTCAAGAATGATAATCGAGGTTCTGAAGGCAGGAAAACACTCAAGATCGCCGGTAACCTGCGCAAAAACCTCTTCGAGACGCTCGTCAGTCAGCTCTTTATCGACGTGAAAATGGTCGCTGCTGACCGGGGTATAGATGATGAAGCGCCGGCCCTGACGCATGACCATCTCATTTTCGGCGGCCATGCGACCGAGGTTGAGCGTGACCCGTTCGCGCAGTTCACGGGTTGCTTCTGAGTCATCGTCTTCGATGAGGTGGCGAATGGTTTCCCAGCAGGAGACTTCTTCTGAGGTCTCTTTTAGCTCGGTGTAGCAGTTTGCGAGAAGTTCGAGGGCGGCGAGATCTTTGGGTTTCAATTCAAGGGCTTTTTTCAGCCTGGGTACCGCTTCGGTGTAACTGCGCTTTTCTAGAGCGAGATATTCGGCATGACGGAAAAAAAGGTCATAGGAGCCCGGGAACAAACCTTCGGCCAGAAACAGCTGCGACCGGTCTTCTTCGGGTATGTCGCTCACCGGTTTTCCCTTTAGAACCGGGTCGACCTTAGTGGTGATTTCTTTGATCTGTTCGGGACTCAGGCCCATCGTCGCCTGTTCTGCCACGACAGCCGGGAGGGTTGAAAGTAAAAAGATTATCATCAGCAGGCATAGACCTGTATTTCTGACGGAGTTGAATTTTATCATTTTGAAGCCTCCATATAATAAGGCGGTAATAATCCCCATCTTTAATTTAAGCATGATTATGAGATATTGCCAAGAGTTGGGTTCGGATGGAGAAGAGTTTTTCCGGGCGTTTGACAAGAACCGGCAGACCGGCTAACATGACTGAATTAAGGCGGACTTTCATGGTTTTGTTGCGCCTGTCTGCGACTGACGGTATCTTAAGTCACTTCAATTTTTTTCGGGGGAGTTATGGCACTGCCTGATCGGATTCATATCCCTTTCCGCGTCGCGGTCTCGATGATCTGGAATTACGCCCGAGTGCGGATTTATGAGCAGATCAGATCTGTTGCCTTCATTATTCTCTATCTGGTCGCTTTCAAAATTGTTGTGCTCAATGAGCCGCCAACCAATGCGTTGCAGGTTTCTGCCGGTATCGGAATGGTTGTGCTGGGTCTGGCCTTTTTTCTTGAAGGGTTGTTTCTTGGCCTGATGCCGCTTGGGGAACGGGTGGGGCTACAATTGCCACAGCGCTGCAATATTGCAGTGATTATGGGTTTTGGTCTGCTGCTCGGAGTGAGCGCCACGTTGGCCGAGCCTGCCATTGCCGCCCTCAGACTGGCAGGTATAACCGTTACCCCCTGGGAAACTCCTTTGCTGTACCGCCTGCTTGAGGCCGAAACCGACAAGCTTGTCATGTCTATAGGTGCAGGTGTCGGCTTTGCGGTCGCTTTCGGTATGGTGCGATTCTACTGGGGCGTGTCGATCAAGCCCTTTATTTATTTTCTGGTGCCGGTCTTGCTCGCGATGACCGCGGTCTTTTCGCGCGACGAAAACCTTTGCCATATTCTCAATCTGGCATGGGATACGGGTGGCGTCACAACCGGCCCGGTGACTGTTCCTCTGGTGCTTGCCATGGGTATCGGGGTCAGCCGTTCGGCAGGCAAGCACGAAGGTACGGCGTCCGGCTTCGGTATCGTTGCTCTCGCCTCGCTTTTCCCGGTCATCGGTGTTTTATGTATGGGCGCCTGGCTGAATTCAAGCACACCCAGACCGGTTCCTGCAGCTGAATTCTTTTCGGCCGGCAATCGTGTCAATGCCATGAAACTGGTAAAAAATGAAAAAGATCTGGAGGCCATTGCTTTTCAGCGTGGTGACGAAGCGGCCCGACGGTCGTTCTATGGTCATCAGCTTAACTATGAAGCGGCTCTGCGGATTGTGGCCGACAACGAGAAACGCTCTGAACTGCTGGGGGCACTTTCATTGAACGACTGGCTGGTCAGGCGTGCTTCAAAAAATGAACGGGCGATGGTGGCCCTCGAAATGTCGGGGCGACCGGCAGCTCAGGGGGTCGCAGCTCTCGACAGCGCAGAAGTTATGAAAAACGAGGCAAAACTGGCATTTAGAGCCGTTGTGCCACTGGTAATGCTGCTTGTGTTTATTCTTGTGGTCGTTTTGCGCGACAAACCCCGGCGCACTGATGAAGTTTTGCTGGGCATTCTTTTTGCACTGGCCGGCATGGGCATTCTCACCAGCGGCATCAGGCTTGGGCTTGGCCCGCTTGGCGACCAGGTCGGCCGCCCGCTGCCACAGGTTTTCAGAAGTGAAACGCACGAAGAGGGGCGCATTATCCTCGAACCATTCGATCTTGGCTCGGTTCTGACCTCATTTTCACAGAGCGGTGCGGTCAGCCGGTTTTTTTATCTGCAGGATCGCAAGGGAATCCCGCACCCGGTGCCTTTCGATGCGACCAGATTCGACCAAAAAGCCCGGCGTTACGAGCATATCGTCGAACGTCCGCCAATGTTCGGGCCAGAATTGACGATGATCGGTATCGCGCTGGTTTTTGTTTTTGCATTCGGCATGGGCTACGGCTCGACGGTGGCCGAACCGGCTTTGAGCGCTCTGGGCGCGACAGTCGAAGATCTCACGGTCGGAACCGTTAAAAAAAGCGGGGTTATTTACACCGTTTCGCTTGGGGTCGGCATGGGGCTTGTGGCAGGGGTTGCCCGCATTCTTTACTCGATACCGGTAGTCTGGCTGCTGCTGCCGTCATACCTGATCGTGATGATTCTGACCTATTTCAGTGAAGACGATTTTGCCGGCATCGCCTGGGATTCTGGCGGTGTAACCACCGGTCCGATTACCGTGCCTCTGGTTCTTGCCATGGGTCTGGGGATTGGCGGCGAGTTGAATGTGGTCGACGGCTTTGGCATCGTGGCGATGGCATCGGTGTTTCCGATTCTGACGATGCTGATTTACGGAATCATCGTGCAGATGCGTCAGCGCCAGCTTCTTCAGGCTCAGACGGAGGTGAACGGCGATGAATGATCTTACAGGCATTTCACGCGAAGTTTCAAGAATCACTCTCATTGCACATCAGAGCCTGAACGGTAAAATCATGGAGATTTTCGCCGGGCTCGGTGTCAGAACTCTGTTTGCTGAGAACTCGCGTTGTGTCAGGCAGAAAGTTAATACCAGTTTTCTCGGAATTCCGGGGCTGGGCATGGAATTCAGCGACGTGGCCACCGAGATTTTCAGAGTTACTGTTCCTGTTGCAGTGGCAGATGCTGTTCTCTGCCGACTGATCAAGGAGCTTGAGCTGCAGATTCCTGGTCGCGGCGCGGTTTTTGCCCAGGAACTCACCGAAATAACCCGCATGGATGCTTCAGAAATCAGCTGCGAAGGTGTTGACGACCTGAGGTTGCTGAAAGATTTGTCGCTCATAACCGGTATTCAATCGAAATCCGGCAGTGGCGCCAACCTGTTCAGAGTTGCTCTGAAGCTCGGAGTTGGCGTTCCTGTAGTCAGTATCGGTATTGGCACCGGTATTCGTGATCGGCTTGGGCTTCTGCGCGTCACCATTTCGCCAGAAAAAGAACTGGTATACCTTATGGTGCCTTCGCACGACGCCGACGGTCTGCAGCGTCTGTTGATCGAAGAAGGGCACCTCGACCGGCCGGGCGGCGGGTTTCTCTACCAGACCCCGATACGGGCCGGAATAGTCGACCCGCTGATCAGAATCGGGCGCCAGGAACACGCAGCGAGCATCGAACAGATTATTGCTGCAATCGACGATCTCAAGAAGGGTACTGCCTGGCGTAAACGCTTTTTCGGCATGGAATCAAATTACGACAGCTCGGGGCAGCCGGTCTACACACATCGTGAAATCGGCTTTCTCTGCCACGAGGGCGAAGGCGACGCATTCGTACATGCCGCCATGCAGGCCGGGGCCGAGGGGGCGACTATTGCACGCCTGAGAGCTATTCGTCTAGCCGGCGACAAGAAGGGTCACAGTGTTCCGTGTGAATACGGAATACTTTGCGTTGCTTCACCTCTTGAACAGCAAATTCTTGCCGCCCTTTCCGAGGTCGCAGCCAGGCGCGAAGACAGCGAATGGGTTCTGCAGTCGCAGATAGCCTGCTCTGTCTTCGCACACAAGCGCAACTGAGCGGTCAGGGTGTCAGGCAGTCAGTGACTGCTGAACGCGATCGGAACAATTCCGAGTTGACGGGCTTCATCGATGTCGATGATCTGGTAGTCTGGGTCGTTGTCGGCAATGAACTTTTTCTCATGCTTCTGGAAGTCTTCCATGGTTGCCTGCAGTGTTTCGACAAAAAAATCTTCGCCCTTGCCCGCTGAAAGCAGCGTTGTTTCGAGGCAGCAATATGATTCCGCTTTATCATCGAGATAGAATCCGAGATACATATGCCCAGGAACAATTACCAGAAATGGATTTATGCCGATTTTGTAAAGCACGGAGGCGATGAGAACGCTGCCGTCAACGCAGTTCGCCTGAATGTTGTTCAATGATTCTTCTATGAACCGGACATTTTGAGAGTAAACCACTTCAGAATGCGCCGATGGAGTGGTTATGGAACTGTATTTTATGCCGCGTTTCTGCAGGGCTGTCCAGATTGCGAAAACCTGTCTGATAACCTCATCGCTGTCGCCTGACTGATAGCCGTCAAAGCCGTCGACGATTTTTGTTTTCAACGCCTCTTTGAGCAGTACATCTATCATCGGGTGGCTTTCATTAACGTAAGCAGCGAATAGAAAGCTGATGTCGGCATAGGATTCATCTGCCAGACTGACATAGAAGGTTGGGCAATCGTTTATCGAGCGTATGAGAGCGGTTTTACTTCTGGTGACTGGCTCTTTACCGTCTACCGACAGCGCGAAATTGATGCTCAAGGGTAGAGGTTGCTTTTGTTTAAGCAAAACGTCGTATTTAAAGCTGATCTGTGGGCAGAGAAAATAGGTTTCATCAGCTTTTTCCAGAGTGGCTTCGACGGTGGCAGCGTTCATAATAAGATTTTCACTGATGGTCAGACGCACCCGGGTGCCTTTTGCGGGGTTTCTGACGGCAATGCCGATCAGGCCATTCTGATCACCGTGAATTGTTGGGTCGGAAGTTTCTGGCGCATCAAGCTTGATGATGGAGGTGGAAATCAGAAATGATGGGAAAAAGTTCGCGTCCATTTCTATGAAAGGTTCCCAGTCGCCAGGATTGGTAAGGTTAATTTCAGGCTTCTTTACTGTTGCCTCTTCTGACTCCTGTTCATTTGCTTCTTCAACCGGTTCTTCACTTTCTTCTGCCGTTTCTTCTGAATCTTCTGTGATTACGTCGTCCTCAGAGCCTTCTTCGTCTGAATCCGACAGGGAAGAATCTTCCGAATCATCGTTTTCAGACGTGTCTGAAACAGTCTGGTCGATTAACTTCTTTGTCCAGCCCGCAGCTTTTTTGCCCGGACCAGATGGGCGAATCTGAGTTTTACCAGAAAGCCCGGCGGCTTTTTCTGATTTTGCATTCAGCCCGCCCTGAGAGAAACCCGGCTTGATCAGGCAGAAGATGAAAAGAAGGGTGAGAATGGTTAAAAGATGCTTATTGATATTGGTTCTCCTGTGAGAAAAGGGTGCCTGCCATGAGGCAGACACCCTGACTGTTCAGTGAGGCGACTGGTTCAATTATTCTTCGTCACCGGCGGTTTCTTCTTCGGTGCCTTCAGTTTCTTCGGTATCTTCTGTTTCTTCAGTTGCAGTCAGGGCTGCAGCTGGGGCCACGGCTTCAGGCGCGGCAGGTTTGATGCCTTTGATTACTTCGGCGATGCCGGCGGCATGCTTTTCTTCAGCTGCCTTGGCGGCGAAATAATAAACACAGAGAGCGTTTTCGGCCGGGGTGATGATGACTGAAACCATTACTTCGAGACCCTTTTCGGCACAGGTGCCTTCAAAGGTAATGGCTGGCATTTCGTTGATTTTTTCTTCGACCGGTTCACCAAAAGTGGTGGTGCCGATGGCTTTATCGATTTCGGCCTTGGCTTTTTCGAGGCCAGCTTCAAGGTCTTTAACATCGAGAACTTCGAAAACGAACTGGACAGCTTCGTCGGGTGAAGCCATGCGGATTGCTTCGTCAGTCATTTCATGTTTCCAGCCATCCGGGCACACGAGGTCGACTTTTCCATCGGGGAAAGTGAATTCTTCAACGGCAGCAAAGGCATAACCGGCAAAAAGCACACAGAACACGGCGAGAGCGGTGAGAATTTTTTTCATGATCGATCCTTATCAACTTCCTGACTTACCCTTAGAAAGGGGTACACAAAGCTAGCATTGACTATTTTTGAAGTCAATCTGCTTTAATTGTGTTTAATTCAGGCTTGAAAGAAGAAGGGCAGCTGTGTTTTGTGTCAGTTCAGGCCGATTCTGGCGTGAAAGACTTCATGGTTTCGGTAAAGAAGGCAAGAAGTTCCATTCTCGCCTCGTTATCTGACGTGTTTGGCGTAACCGAGAACTCTTTCGCCAGTGGTGAGAAATCAAGGCCCGGCAGCTTGTCGATGGCGCTGTTGAGAAAGGCGTTGGCGCAGATTACCGGCCGAACGATCTTGTCGAACGGGCCCGAGACAATGCTGTGATGATCTGAAGCGCAGGTTTTAACGTAGTCGGGCAGTTTCCATTCAGTTGCGAGCCTGGCGCCGACGTCGCAGTGAGTGGTGCCGAACATTTCTTTCTCAGTCGTCAGAATGTTCAGCTTTTCAGAAACAGCTCTGGAAAGGGCTTTTGCGTATTCGTCGAGATAGCAGAACTGCAGAGCCAGCGAGCCGACATCGTGCAGCAGGGCCGCGACACGTATTTTCCCGAGAGTCATGAGGTCTTTGGTCTTTCTTTCAGCCAGTTTGACTGCAAGATGTGCACAACATTCGCCGTGGATCAACTTGTCTTTCTGATGTGCGAAGTATTTGGTCGCCAGACTCTGGAAAATCAGCTGCACGAGAACCTGTCTTATGCCCTCAAGCCCCAGGTAGGCGAGGGCGTTTTCGATGTTGTCTACCGGGTTGCGGCGCATATAGAAGGCCGAGTTGGCCACCTGCAGAATGCGCGCAATCAGCAGGGGCTCGTCGATGATGCCCTTCTGAATTTTGTCGAAAGAGATATCCGGCTGTTTGAGCATGTCGAGAATGTTCAGCGCCGAAGTCCTGAATGGGGTGACATCGGCAAAATCCTTGATCACCTTTTCGATGACAATCGCACTTTTGATGCTGCAGACCGCATCATCAGGGGCGGCGAAGGCTTCGGCGAAATCGTGGGCAAACGGTACCTGAGCTTCATTCTGATAGGCCATCTTCAAGATGGTTTTTTCAGAAATAAGCTTCAGCTGAGGGCCGACGTCGGGGGTCAGGCGGCATTGCGGCTGCAGCGAAAAAACCACGCCCTTGAACTTGCGTGCCAGTATGTTGAGCGCTCCGATCGACCGGTGTGAGCCGTCGATCACGGTGTCGGTGTTGATGAATTCCATCACTCCGAAACCGCAGTCTCTGACGATGAACGGATGTGCTGCTGTCGATGATTCCATGTCAGCCTCGTTGTTGTAATTGATTTGATTCTAGCTGAAATCAAAAAAATAAAAAAGTTGAAACCTTTTTAATTCTTTCGGGTCAAGAGATATTCAGAAAGAATGTAAGGAGGTTTTGCCATGATTGCGGTACAGTCATTGACCCGGCATTTTGGCTCGATAAAGGCCGTAGACAACATATCATTCACGGTCGGCAAGGGCGAAATCCTTGGCTTTCTCGGGCCGAACGGCGCGGGCAAATCGACAACCATGAAAATGATTACCACGTTTTTGCCACCCACATCGGGTACGGCAACCGTCGGCGGCTTCGACGTGATCGCGCAGCCGCTCGAAGCGCGCGCGAAGATCGGCTATCTGCCCGAATCTTCGCCGTCATATCGCGACATGAACGTTTTTGACTTTCTCATGTTCGCGGCCGAAGTGCGCGGCTATGACGGTGACGAGCGCCTGAACCGGGTTAAAAAGATTATGGAGACCTGCAATCTCAAAGAGGTTGCCTATCAGCAGATCGATACCCTGTCGAAGGGCTTCAGGCAGCGCGTCGGTTTCGCGCAGGCTTTTCTGCATGACCCTGAGTATCTGATTCTCGACGAGCCCACCGATGGTCTCGACCCCAATCAAAAGCAGGAAGTGCGCAACCTGATCAAGCAGATGGGCCGCGAAAAGTGCATCATTCTCTCGACTCACATTCTCGAAGAGGTCGAAGCGGTCTGTAGCCGCGCCATCATCATCGGCGAGGGAAAAATCGTCGCCGACGGCAGCCCCGAAGAGCTGCGCAGCCGCTCGAAACTGCACGGCGCCATAACTCTTGAACTTATCGGCGTCGAGGCTAAAGATGCCCTGGCCGGTCTCGAAAAGGTACAGTTCGTCGACCGTGTGACCGACCTGACACCATCGGCCGCAGAGGGCGGTGCTGAAAAGAACGGCAAAAAAGTCATCAGGCTGCGTCTTTATCCGATGAGCGGCAAGTCGATTGCTCATGAAACCGCAAGTTTCATTCATCAGAAAAACTGGCAGGTCGACGGTTTCACCGTCGAGAAGGGCGATCTGAACGAAGTGTTTTATAGCCTGACGAAAGGGGGCGTTGCCAGATGAGAAACTTCAAAGCTGTGTTGAAACGCGAACTCAAAAGCTATTTCGAATCACCGGTGGCTTATGTCTTTATCGTGATCTTTCTGCTGGCAACCTCGGGCTGCACTTTCTTCATTTCAAGGTTTTTTGAAAACCGCATCGCTACGCTCGAACCGTTTTTTATCTGGCACCCCTGGCTGTATCTGTTTCTGGTGCCGGCAGTAGGCATGCGCCTCTGGTCTGAAGAGCGCAAGAGCGGCACAATTGAACTGCTGTTCACTCTGCCGATTACCCTGTGGGAAGCCCTGGCCGGCAAATTCGTCGCGGCCTGGCTGTTCATCGGTATCGCTCTGGTGTTGACTTTTCCGATGGTGCTGACTGTCGCCTATCTTGGCAGCCCTGATTATGGCATCATCTTGAGCTCATATCTCGGTTCTTTTATGCTGGCTGGCGGCTTTCTCGCGGTGACCTGCCTGTTCTCGGCGATGACGAAAAATCAGGTCATCAGCTTTGTAATTTCGGTCGTTGCCTGCTTTGCGATGCTGATGCTCGGTGTCGGTGTCTTTACCGACTTTTTGAACCGTTACCTGCCGGTCTGGCTGTCTGATGCGATTTCGGCTTTCAGTTTCTTTACGCATTACCAGGGCTTTCAGCGTGGTCTGATCGACAGCCGCGATCTGGTATATTTCATTTCGGTGATTGTGTTCATGCTCGCAGCCAATGCTCTGGTGCTTGAACGCAAGAAAGCCGAGTAAGGAGGCAGACAATGACCAGCAATACCAATCATAATGCAAAAATTGGCGGCATTGCGGCTTCACTGGCTTCAGTGCTGCTGTTCGGCGTAATTCTCATCGCGGTAAATTTCATTGCGGGCTTTGCGGTTCTGCGTGCCGATCTGACCGCCGAAAAGCTGTTCACGCTTTCTGAAGGCACCCGGGCAGTACTCGGCAAGCTCAATGACAAAACCCGCCTCAAATTCTACTTTTCGCGTTCGATGGCCAACGTGCCCTTTCTTTACAAACAGTATGGGAAAAGGGTAGAGGAATTTCTCGGCGAATACGTATCTGCCAGCGGTGGCCGGCTCGAACTCGAAATTCTCGACCCGCAGCCCGACACCGATGTCGAAGAATGGGCCGTCAAATACGGTCTCGCCGCCGCCGGACTGCCGACCGGTGAGAAGTTCTATCTTGGCATGGTGGCTATGGCCGCTGATAAAGAAGAAGTGATTCCGTTTTTTGCTGTCGACCGCGAAGAATTTCTTGAATACGACATTACCCGTGCCATCGTTCAGGTTTCGGCCGCGAAAAAACCGGTGATCGGCATTCTCTCGTCACTGCCGGTTCTCAGGGCTGACAGTATGCCGTTTATGGCGCCCCAGCCGGGGCAGCCCGACGACTGGCTTTTTGTCAAAGAACTGCGCAAGAACTTCGATATCCGAAAAGTTGAAGAGAACAGTGAGGCTATCAGCCCCGAAATCAATCTGCTGATGGTCATTCACCCGAAGAATCTGTCCGAGGCGACGGTTTATGCGATCGACCAGTTCGTGGTCAAGGGCGGTCGGGCGATCGTCATGGTCGACCCGGCAGCGATGGCCGATAACCAGCAGGCCGCCGCCAACCCGTTCATGGGCATGATGAATCGCTCGTCCGATGTTCCGGCCCTGTTCAAGGCCTGGGGTATCGATTACAGCCCGCAGAAACTTGCCGCCGACGTCAATTCGGCCACCCAGGTCAACATGGGCCCGCAGGGACTTGGCAATCATCCGCTCTGGCTGAGCATCAAGGGCGAATCATTTAACCGTGAAGCTGCAGTCAGCGGTAAGCTGAACACTATGCTGCTGGTTAATTCGGGCTTTTTGAGCAAGGCGCAGGGTTCGACGCATGAATTCACCAATGTTCTGCAGACCACAGCCGCCGGTAACGAAACTGATATCATGAAGGCGATGACGATTCCTGACGAAATCGTGCGCAGTCTGCCGGCAACCGGCAGTCAGAAGACGCTTGCGGCGATGGTCAGAGGGCAGTTCGCCTCGGCTTTTGCAGAACCCCCGGCGATTGCCGCTCCTGAAGGCGAAACTGAAGACGCGAAAAAAGTCAGAGAGGCTCGCCATGCCGATCTTAAGACAAAACACGTGGCCAAAGCCGCTTCGGCCGTTTCGGTAATGGTGGTCGCCGATACCGACCTGCTGCAGAACGATTACTCGGTCAGAGCGGTCAACTTCTTCGGCAGCCTGCTGCTGCAGCCGCTCAACGACAACCTGGCCTTCATCGCCAACTCGGTCGACCTGCTTGCCGGTTCTTCTGATCTGATCGCGGTGCGCTCGCGCAACCGTTCGAACCGCTCTTTCACCAGAGTCGAAGAGATCGAGCGCGAAGCCCAGAAAAAGTGGCAGGAAGAAGAAATCACCCTGACCCGCAAGCTCGAAGAGATTCAAAACCGTATCAACCAGCTGCAGTCTCAGAAGAAAGATGGTGAACGCCTGATTCTGAGTGCCGAACAGCGCGGCGAGGTTGAACGGGCCCGCGCCGAACAGTCTGAAACCATGCGCCGGCGCCGCGAAATCCGCAAACTGCTGCGCCAGGATATCGAAAGCCTCGGTGCCCGGGTTACTTTCGTTAATCTTTTGCTGATGCCGATTCTTGTGATGCTTCTCGGCAGTTTCATCTATTTCAGACAGAACACCAGGAGGTCGATGCTGTGAAAAACCTGAAATTATTGCTGATTGCCATTGTACTTGTGGCTGTGGCGTTCGCGCTGCAGCATGGCAGCCGGCCTGAAGTGGCTCCTGACCCGTTTGTCGGCAAAAACCTGGTTGAAGCTGCCGATATCGACGGCATTTCTGGTATAACCCTCAAATCCGACCAGGGTTCGCTCGAACTGAAAAAGGTCAACGGTATCTGGCGTCTACCCGGTCTGCATGACATGCGCGTCGATTCAAACCGCCTCGAAGAATTTTTTCAGCAGGTCAATGCCGCCAAAATCGTTGAAAGCGTCAGCGGTAACCCGCAGCGTCATGCCGATCTCGGCGTTGCTTCTGTCGCTGTCGATGCTGCGACAGTGAGTGGCGCCGACAGCGCTCTGATAACTCTCAAAGACGTTTCGGGCGCAACTGTCAGAGAATTGTATCTGGGCAAGGGGCGTCAGGCAAAATCGGTCGATGGCAGCCAGGGTTTTGGCAACGACGGCCAGTATTTCCGTTTTGGCGGGTCTGACTATGTTTATCTGTTGTCGAGCTTTATCTGGCTCGATAAAGATCAGAAAAACTGGCTGGGCAAAGAGCTGGTCAAAATCAGTGCCGACAAGCTGAAACAGATCGCCTGGAAATATTCAGACGACAGTGAAAAATTCAGCCTGGCCCGCGCCGGTGCTACCGACAGCCTTGTTTTGAGCGGGCTTGCCGAGGATATGCAGACGAAACAGTCGGCTTTGCCGGCAGTGCAGAACTTTTTTGCCAATCTGACCTTCGACGATTTTATAGCAACCGACAGCCCGGAGCTGCACAAAGACCTGTCCGACAGTCTGACGCTCGCTGTTGAAAGTTTCGATGGTCTGAAGCTTCAGCTGCTTGTCAGTTCTGGTGCAGTCGAGATTCCCGGCAAAGGCAAAATGCATCTGCTGTGGCTTGGCGCTGAATACGCCGGTTCAGATGCCGGGGTTCGTTCTATTGCCGATGAGCTTGCGGCTAACGCGAAAAAAATGCTTTATGCTCTGCAGGAACACCGGGTCAGGCCCCTGATGCTGAAATCTGCCGATCTCAGCGAAGCGAAGCCGAAGCCGGAACCGCCTGCCGATGCTTCGGGCACGGCAGAAGTTGCCAGCGCGGCCGCTGCGGTCAGCGACAAGGTTTCTGCCAGCCATATTCTTCTTGCCTATAAGGGCGCCGAGCGTAGTGAGGCGACGCGGAGCGACGAAGAGGCAAAAAAACTGGCTGAAGAGCTTCTCGATCGTATAAAAAAAGGCGAAGATTTCGGCAAAATTGCCTCTGAAAATTCCGATTGCCCGAGCGGCAAATCGGCCGCCGGTTCGCTCGGCGAATTTGGCCGGGGTATGATGGCAAAAGAGTTCGAAGATGCCGCCTATGCGCTTGAGGTGGGTAAAATCTCGGGTGTTGTGAAAAGCCCGTTCGGCTACCACATCATCCGTCGCGACAAATAATCTATCGCTTTTACGGCAGGGGCTGTTTCGCATACTGGCGAAACGGCCCCGATTTTTTTCTGAATAATCCGTTTCGTATTTTACGGTCATGCTATACTTGGGGGAGAAAATCGAGGCTGTGTACACTTGCGCTAAGGTGTGCCGGCCGCCTGCCGCTGCCAGCTCTGTTCGTTCTGCAGCGCCGCAGTTCTAGACAAAAAGCTGATCAGAGGTGCAGATAAATGGACCGGAAGCCGTCGAATGGCGATGCTTCGGCTCTCAAGAGGCATGGCGCAGGTCGAAAAACCGCGGGGTGGCTTATTCCCTGGCTGGTTCTGGTTGTGTCGTTCGTCGCTTCTGTCTGGGTCTGGCAAAAGGTGACAACCCACGATTCTGAACGTGACAGAATTCAGTTCAACTCGTCGGTGCTTGAGTTTATGCATCGTATTGCCGCCGTTTCAAATGGGCACGATGCGCTTCTGCGCAGTTGCGCAGCTCTGTTTGAGGCCTCGTCAGAAGTAACCAGCCAGGAATGGGATTCATTCGTCGCATCTCTACAGGTAAAACGTTTTTACCCAGGGGTTTACGCGATTGGTTTTGCCCAGTTCACGGACAACGACAGTCTGTTTCAAAAAGGCACAGATACGGTCATTCTCGCGTCATCCTCCTTGCAGATAAAGCCTGACGGTAAAAGAGAGAGCTACCTGCCGGTGATCATGGTTTCGCCACAGGGCAGCCAGATCGACAGGGTCATTGGTTTTGACCTCCTGTCCGACCCGGTTCGGCGGCAGGCGGTTGAGGAAGCTGTAAAAACGGGCAATTCCGCAATTTCGGGTCGGATAAATCTGATCGAGAGTGCATCGGCTGGCGAAGCCAAAACGGGTTTCCTGAGGGTTTTTCCGGTTGTCAGAAAGCTGCGATCAGAAGGGCAGGCATCAGAGACCCGGCATTTGTCGGGCATGGTGATCAGCCCGGTTTACCTTGTCGAGTATGTTCGTTCAGTTCTTGGTGGTCACAGAGATGAGATCGGCGTTCAGCTTTTCGACAATTCTACAGAAAGTGTTGAGACAATGGTGTGTGATTCAACCGGTCTTGGCATTGGCAGCTGCCGCAGATCACGTTTTATAGCAACGTCTACCGTCGATATCTGTGGCCGGTTTTTACATGCGAGGTTTTTCTCATTGCCGGCTTACGAAGATTCGATGCAGCGTTTCGATTCTGCCTTTGTACTTATAAGCAGTTTCATTCTCAGTATCGTTCTTTCGATTTTCGCGTTCGCTCTCTACGGCAGGCAACAGGCCCTGAACGAACTCGCCGACTCGATGCACGGCATGATGCTGTTGTCACGCGCCATCGAAAACAGTGCCAATATGGTTGTCATCACTGATGCCAATGGTGTGATCGAGTATGTCAACAGCTCATTCTGTAAAAGCAGCGGTTACAGCCGTGATGAGGTGATTGGCAAGACGCCGGGCATCGTCAATTCGCAGGTTCATCCGGCAGAATATTATCGTGACATGTGGCAGACAATTCTCAGCGGAAAAAGCTGGACCGGCCGCTTTTGCAACCGACGCAAGTCGGGCGAGCTTTACTGGGAGTCTGCCAATATTTCTCCGGTTATCGATGCCGAGGGCAGGATTGCTCATTTTATAGCGGTCAAAGAAGATATTACCGAAAGTCTGAATACCCAGAAGGCGCTTGAAGAGGCGAAAAAGGCTGCCGAAGGTGCGAACGTCGCGAAAACGCAATTTCTCGCCAATATGAGTCATGAAATCAGAACGCCGATGAATGCAGTAATCGGCTATTCGCACCTGGCATTGAAGTCTGGTATGCCCGACAAGATTCATGAATACCTCAACAAGATTCTTGTTTCTGGCAATAAGGTTCTCGAACTGATCAACGATATTCTCGATTTTTCGAAGATCGAGGCCGGCAAGCTCAGCATCGAAAATACCAGTTTCGTTCTCGACGAGGTGATGAGCGATCTTGCCAATGTCGTTTCGGCAGGCGGTAACGGCAGGGAAATCTATTTCTTTTTCATGATTCCGCCCGATATTCCTGAAAATCTGGTTGGTGACCCGCATCGGCTGGGCCAGATTCTGACCAATCTGGTTTCGAACGCGTTCAAATTTACCGAGCGCGGCGAAATAGAGGTCAGAGTGGCGCTGCTCGAAAAAATCGAGTCGCAGGTCAAGCTTGAGTTCTCGGTGCGTGACACCGGTATTGGTCTTTCGCCAGAGCAACAGAAACGCATTTTTGAAGATTTTTCGCAGGCTGATGGCTCTACGACACGCAAATATGGCGGCACCGGCCTTGGTCTGAGCATATCGCGAAAGCTGGCAAACGCCATGGGCGGTCAACTCGAGGTTGAATCAGAGCCCGGTCGCGGCAGCCGCTTCTTTTTCTCGGCCTGGTTCGGGGTTGAAACGGCAAAATCTCAGCCGGTTTCAGAGGTTCTCGGCGGTCGCCGGTTCATCATCACTGACAGCCGGGTGCTGCCATGGCGCGGTCTCATGGCGCATCTCGAAATGTCTTCTGCCACCGTCAGACTGGTGCCTTCCGGGCGTGAGCTTCTCGAAGCCTTGAAAAGCGAGCCTGAAGAGCAGCTCTGCGATCTGGTTTTTATCTATGCCAAATTGACAGATATGGATGGTGTGGAGCTGGCTCGCACCATACGCAACGATCAAACCCTTAAAAAGCGCCCGGCGGTGGTGCTGGTCGCTCACCGCGATGAATTTTCGGCGCTCTGCAACGACAAAACCATTCGCAGCACAGTTGCCGACGACGTGATCATGGCTCCGATAACCCCGTCTGATATGATGAATACGGTAATTGGCATTTTCGCCCCGGTGCTGCGCCGTCAGGGCATGAAGCATTTTGAGGAGCACGACTGGAAAAACCAGCTCTATGGCGTCAGGGTACTGCTCGCCGAAGACAATCTGATTAATCAGGAAATCGCGCTCGAACTTCTGCAGCAGGCTGGTTGCTCGGTGCGCATCGCCAGTGATGGCTGTCAGGCAGTCGAAGAAATAATGGCGGCTGATGTTCCGTGGGATATAGTTCTGATGGACGTTCAGATGCCTCACATGGATGGCCTCGACGCGACCCGCATGATCAGAGCAGATTCAAGATTTGCCGATCTGCCGATCGTTGCCATGACTGCCCATGCGATGAGCGATGCGCGCGACCGCTGTCTGCAGTCAGGCATGAATGCCCATATCGTTAAACCGATCAACCCCGAAGATCTTTTTCAGACGATCAGACGTTTCTGCCGCCCGGATCAGCAGATTCCCAGGGCTCAGCAGGTGAAAGTTCTTGCCGAGAGCAGCCCCGAAAGCTTCAGGGTTGATGGGCTAGACGTCGTTTCAGGCATGCGAAGGGTTATGGGCAACTTTTCTCTCTATGTCAAGCTGCTGCGCCGCTTTGTCGAGGAGCAGGCAAATGTTTCCACCAGAATTACCCAGCTTCTCGAACAGGGTGATACCACCCGGGCCGCTCAGCTTGTGCACGCCATCAAGGGAGTTTCAGGCAATCTCGGGGCAACCGAAGTGTTCGCCCAGGCTCAAAACCTCGAACGCTGCATCAAAGAAGCAAGACCTGCCGCCCAGATTGAAACTGAAATGAAAAACTTCTCGGCCCGGCTCGGTTCTCTCGTTTCTGCCATAAGGGTGGCCCTGCCGGACGAGCAGCCGGTAACCAGCGAGTTTGACGGGCAGGCAACGCCGCAGATTTCCCAGAAACTTCATAAAGAATTGCCGCTTCTGATAAAACTTCTTAAACAAAGCAGCGTCGAGCTGATAGAATGTTATAAGAATCTCAGTGAAGAATTGCGATCCGTATGCAGTCAGGAAGAATACTCGCTCCTGGAAAAAGCCGTCAGAACCGGCGAATTCGACCAGGCCGTCGAGCCCCTGACGAAGCTGGCTGCCAGGCTGCAGATCGACATCGAAGCTGACAAATAACACGGGAAGACAAAGCATGGAAAACCGGACGAAGCCAAGAATACTTGTTGTAGACGATATTATCGATAATATTGAGATTCTTGGCAGTATTCTGCGAACTGAATACGAGGTAATCATGGCCATGAATGGCCAGAAAGCGCTGCAGCTCGCCAGCGGGCCCAACCCGCCCGACCTGATTCTGCTCGATATTGTCATGCCGGACATCGATGGCAGTGAAGTTTGCCGTCGCCTCAAAGCCAGTCCGCAGACGGACAGGATTCCGGTCATTTTTGTTTCGGCCCGCGACGAAGAGATCGATGAAGTGAACGGTTTTGCTCTCGGTGCGGTCGATTATATCGTCAAGCCGGTCAGCCCGGCGATTGTCAGAGCCCGCGTCAGAACCCATCTGAGCCTGACTTCGGCGATGCGCCAGCTCGAAAAACAGAACTGCCTTCTCCAGGAAAACATCAGACTGCGCGAAGACATCGAGCGCATTGCCCGCCATGACCTCAAAGGGCCGATGACCGTTTTTATGAATGCGCCCGAGATGCTTATGGCGGCAGGGCCCCTCAATCAGGCGCAGCAGAATATTCTCAATCTGCAGATCAGAACCACACGACGTCTGATGGAAATGATCCACCACTCGCTCGATCTTTACAAGATGGAACAGGGAACTTACGAACTAAAACCGGCCGGTGTCGACATTCTCAGGGTTCTGCGCGAAGTGTTGCGGGAATGCTCCGGGTTGGCAGCGAGTCGCGATGTCGTTTGTGATATTCGTGTAGACGACCGCGAGCCGCAGGACAGCGAAACATTCGAAGTTAAAGGCGAAGAGCTTCTGTTTTCTTCTATTTTCTCGAATCTGGTCAAGAACGCTATCGAGGCTTCGCCTGATGGCGGGCTGGTAAAAGTCAGTCTTTATCACGGCCATGAAGCAACGGTGAAGATTCATAACAGCGGCAGCATTCCAGAAAAGATTCGCGACCGTTTCTTCGAGCGTTACGTCACATTCGGAAAAGACAGGGGCTCCGGGCTCGGCACCTACTCTGCCAGAATCATGGCCGCGACCCTTGGCGGTAATCTGTCGTTCGTTTCGAATGAACATGACGGAACCACGCTGATTTTTACTCTCAGGTCTTCAGGAGAAGTTCATGAAAATTCTTGTGGTTGAAGACGAAGAAGTCACCAGAGAATTCATGGTAATGGCCATCGAGGGCCTTGGCCATGAAACTCGGGCCGCCGCCGACGGCAAGGCCGGTCTGCAGGCGTTCAACGCTTTCAAGCCCGACATTGTTTTTGCTGACATTCAAATGCCGGTCATGAATGGTCTTGAAATGCTCGAAAAGCTGCGCAAGATTGATAACGAGGCCCTCGTTATCATCAACACCACCCTCGACGCTCCCGAATACACTCTCAAGGCGCTGCGGCTGAAGGCCAACGATTATCTGATCAAACCAGCTCTGATGAAGGATCTGCATGAAATCATCAGCAAATATGAAGATATTCTCAAACATCGCACCATGCATCGTGAGGTGCTTGGCTGTATTTCACGGCGCGAGCTGAGCATGGAAATTTCGAACCGCCTCGATCTGCTGAGCAAGATTGTCGATCGCCTGATTCTCGAAACCGAATCGGCACTTGAGCCGAAAGACCGTCTCGGCATCAGGCTCGGTCTCATGGAAATTCTCATAAATGCCATCGAGCACGGTAACCTTGGTATCGGCTATCATGAAAAGAGTCTGGCGATCGAGCGTGGCCCAAACGGGCTCGAACAGGTCATCGAAGAACGCATGCATTCAGAACCATACTGTGGGCGCAAGGTACAGGTCGATTTCAAACTGAATCGTGAGCGTTGTGAATGGCTTGTCACCGATCAGGGCGAGGGCTTTGATTTTAACAATCTGCCCGATCCGAATGACCCGGAAAATCTCATCAAATGCCATGGGCGCGGAATCATGCTTGCCCGCCTGCAGTTCGATGAGTGCACCTTTCTCGGCTGTGGCAATCAGGTGCGCATGGTAAAACGTCTGATCTGATTGGTCTAATTCTGCGGTTTGCTGTCTTCGGGTGGTTTTCTGCCTGCGGGTTTGCCGGTTTTGTGGTCAAATTTTCTGAACAGTTTTACTACCGTGCGGCCCAGTTCGTCGA
The DNA here is from genome assembly GCA_024710355.1 of Candidatus Rifleibacteriota bacterium. Classification (GTDB taxonomy): domain Bacteria; phylum Muiribacteriota; class Ozemobacteria; order Ozemobacterales; family Ozemobacteraceae; genus Rifleibacterium. Next base: position 15,044 of record JANJUX010000022.1, on the reverse strand, counting down.
GGCGGGTGAAGTTTTCCATCAGCGGTTCGAGAAAAGAGGGGCTGGCCATGTCGAATTCACGGTTTTCGTCGACGCCAATCTGCATCGGATAGATGAGGATAAAGTTGTTGCTGGTGAAATAGCGGTTGAGATAGTAAGGGATCTTTTCCATGCCCGGGTTGTGCGAGAGGCCACTGCGGCGGCTCATGACGATGATGAGGTTGTCGTCGGCCTTTATGTCTCTGGCAAGTATGAGAAAGTCGTTCCAGTCTTCGAAAACGTTGAATTCAGCCTCGATCGGGAACTTGCGGTTGATTTCGCGCAGGTATTCGCAGGTGCGTGCCGTGGCGTGAAAAACCAGTTTGGAACCGGTGTTGCGGCCGATATTCCAGATTTTCGACACCCAGAACGGAAAACCAACTTCGCGCTCGGCCTGATCAGGCACGATGACGATGTCACGTTTGATCGTCGAAAGAGGTTGTCGCGGCCGGTAAATCATCGTCGTGACATTGCAGCTGTTGAGAATGCCCTCGGTAAGGTGCCCGAGAAAGGTGTCACTCAGACTTTTCTGATGATGCAGACCAAGAATCAGGTCGGTGATGCGGTAGTGCCTGGCTATGCCGTTGATGGCGTTGATCACGCTGTGGTCGTAGCGCAGCAGGCGTTTGAGTTTGCTGTCGGTGGCGCTTGCCGCTTTTTTGGCGGTGTCGAGAATCGCCTGGGCTTCTTTTTCGTCGAGTTCTTCAGAACTTGCCTGATTGATGACGGTCAGAGCATAGAGGCTGCTGTGGCTCTGGCGCGATTTGACAGTCACACTCAGATTAACCAGTTCAGCTGCATTTTCGCTGTTGCCGACCGGAATGAGGATGCGCTCTTCGTGCCCGGTTTCATGGTGATCATTGCCGAGCTGGCGTTTGAGAGCCAGACTTTCTGCGCCCTTCTGGGCTGCCAATGACGCAATTGTGCAGGTAACCAGAATCATCAGAATCGTGCCGTTGAGAATGCTGCCGTCGAGAAGCCTTATCGGCAGACCTTCTGGCGTGTGCCCGGTGATGACATTGTAGCCAACCAGAACGGCAGCGAGTGTGGCGGCCGCCTGTGCGTTACTGAGGCCAAAGATAAGCCGTCGCTGATCGTCTGAATAGTGGAAGGTTTTCTGGGTCAGCCAGGCAGCCAGATACTTGGCGACGGTGGCGACAACCGTCATGGTTATTGCAACGTTAAGGGTCCGAAAATCTCTGAAAAAGGCGCGGTAGTCGATCAGCATGCCGACCCCGATCAGAAAGAACGGTATGAAAAGCGCGTTTCCGACAAACTCGATGCGATTCATGAGTGCAGATACTCTTGGAATCAGGCGATTCAGGGCCAGCCCGGCGAGAAAAGCCCCGATTATCGGTTCGACACCGGCCAGTTCGACAAGAAATGATGCCAGAAAAACCATGGCAAGAACGAAGTTGAACTGCGCTATGCTCTGGTCGAAGCGTTTGAAAAACCAGCGCCCGATTATCGGAAAAATAAAAAGAATCACGGCACCGACGGTAGCCAGTGACAGGCCCATTCGCAGCCAGAAACCCTCGGTAATCGTGCCGCTGGTAACCCCGACGATGGCAGCCAGTACCAGCAGGGCCATGGTGTCGGTGATCATCGTGCCGCCGATAGCGACGACTACCGCCTGATTGCGGATAACGCCAAAACTGCTGACAATGGGGTAGGCGATCAGGGTGTGCGAGGCGAACATGCTCGCCAGAAGAATCGATGACAGAAGTGGCATCTGCAGCCAGTAGTGCCCGGCCAGAATACCGAGAAACATCGGTATCGAGAAGGTGTAGAAGCCAAAAATCAGGCTGCGCCGGCTGTTTTTCTTGAAATCGGCAATCTCGATTTCGAGCCCGGCGAGAAACATTATATACAGCAGCCCGACAGTGCCGAACAGCACGATGGCGCTGTCGCGGTGCAGCAGGTTGAGCCCGTGCGGACCGACTGCGGCGCCGGCAATGATCATGCCGATAAGATGCGGAATGCGCAGGCGGTTGAGCAACAGCGGTGTCAGAAGAATGATGAATAGAAGAATGGCAAAAATCAGCACCGGATCAGTGATTGGTAATGCCAGTTCTTTCAAGTTTTTGCCTCTTTATTTCTGTTGATATCGTTTCTGGTTCAGAGCTTCTGCAATAATATCCCGATTTTGCCGCCGCTTTGTCAAGCAGTTTTGCCACCGATCTGCCGCTGCCCCGCAGGTGTCTGCGTTTATTTGAGGCGCTTTTTATCGTTTTTGTAGATATCGGTCAATGTTTCCATGATTTTACGCCGGCCGGTCAGAAATACGCCAAATGCCGCCGGAAAAGCGATGTTCATGAACAGGGCCGCCATCATACCGACGATCAGAGTCTCTGAAACCAGGGCGCCGATGCTCATGAAGCCGGCGAACAGATAGATGAGAAACGCGGCGGTTGGTGCTATACCCTCGTTCATGTCGTCTTTGAACAGCAGGCAGACCCGGTAATAGGTCGAGGCAAGAGTTATGGCGATAATGGTCCAGAAAAAGCCCATGCTCGGGCCGACCGCGATCAGACTGATGAGAAAATACAGCGTTAGTATGACCCGGATGGGGCCGCCCAGCATCGGTATTTCGCGAAACCAGCCGGTTTGCAGGTCACCGGTTGCTTTGGTTCTTCTTTTTGCTGGCAGCCCGTTTGGTGTAAAGACCTGCACCGGGCTGGCCGATTCGCTGTCGATGTGCCATTCAAGCATTGGCAGCAGTCTGATGTGGTTGTGTCTTTCAACGACCGGAATCTGGCTCAGCATCTGGCCGAAGGGCTGGCGGCAGTCTTCGGGGATTTCCTTGCCCCAGGCTTTTTCGAGCAGGTATTCCCAGAAGGCCATGAAAAACTGTTTGATCGGCATCTGACTGTGGCTCAGGTGCTCAAATACCAGGGCAGGTATTTTCGTGAATGAGCCGGACAACTCTTCTTTAAGGGTTTCGGCTTTTCGCGTGTCCTGCTCAATTTCGAGCTTCAGCAGCACTTTTTCGACCATTTTTATCTGCAGAATGACAATGGCGTCACCGACTGAAAGCTGAACACATTCAGGGTTGCAGGCGAAAAACATGCCCATCGACAGCAGTCGCAGGTCTCTGGGCTCGAGTCGGGTTTCGAGCTGCATGCCATCATAGTTTTCACCGAGATTGCACCGCGCTTCGAGCACTTTCGCGTCGTCGTTGAAAAGGCGGCCGAGCTCGAAAAGGTTACTGAGCAGACTGCCCTGCTCTGTAATGGCCAGGCCGGCAGCAAAGGCAAGCGCCAGTTTTGCCGCCAGATACGAATCGACTGTGCCCATGGCGGCCATTTCCCGCAGCAGGCTGACACAGGCGTCGAGCCCTTTTCTGACTTCAAGAAAATCGGGCGATTCGATCAGGGCGTTGATCTTATTGCCGGCGTCGCAGAGTTTTTTCAGCTGGCCGCTGGTGAGAGAGGTTTCAGACACCGCTCTGACCCGCTTCTGGCACTGGTGACGGGTTTGTTGAAGTCACCCAGGCTGCTGCCTTTTCCTTGATTTCAACAAAATTGCCGCTGAGGGTGGTCAGGCGGGTATCCCAGTCGAGGTTTACCGGCTGATTTTCGGCAGCAACATGGAACTTGATCATGACCATGATGAGAAACAGTGGTTCAAGGAAAGCGCTGCGGGCGTTGGCGGCGCAGAGAAAGGCTGCGAGAATCGCGGCGCCGCTGAGCACCGGAAACGGTGATACCCAGACGAAAAGCATGGCTGGTGCCATAAACACGGCCCAGAGCAGGAAAGTGCAGACTTTGTCGAGAATCACTGCCCAGAGAGCGGTTTTAAGAATTTCTTTAACGTTGTTGCAGTAATAGAGCAGGCCGTCCTGGCCGCCGCGCCACGGGTTGGTTTCGCCGCGGGCGAGCGAATAAGAGAAGATGGTTTCGTCGATGTAGGTCGAAGCCATGAAAAGCACGCTGTTCACCAGTTTCATCAGGCTGTCGAGGCCCGGAATCGGCAACAGGCTGCCAATCCAGTCGAGGGTGTTGTTGAATGCCTTGACCACACCGTCGACAAGAAGATCGAGAGCGAACAGCACGTTTACCTGGGTGAATTTTTCCTGAATGATGCGGCGACCGTAGGCGAACATGCCTTCGTTGCCGTTGCCGATCTGCCCATGGGTGATCAGCTCGGTGAGAACGGCGATGTGACCACATTTGATCAGGTAAAGGCCGTAGCGCACGATGGTATACCAGATATAGCCGTAGATACCGCCGAGACCGGCCAGCCAGCCAAAACCGAAGATACCGTGAATTTTATCACTGAGAAACGCAGCACCACCGAAGGTGATGATGGCCCAGACCAGGGTGACCAGGCTGACCGCCAGAAGGATTCCGAATCTGATCATGGCGTAGGGCAGCGTCTGCAGCAGCAGCCCAAAAGCGGTTTTGATTGAATCATCACGAATGGCGATCGGGTAGCTGTGGCGCACATTGTTGGCAGTATTCTGGCTGTTATTCAAGTTTCTCTCTCCGGTCTGTCTGAAATACGCAAAAACAGGGGCAGACGTTGTTCTGACCCGCTGACAGTATAAATACCCATTCCCGTCAAGTCAAACCAATTTACTCTTTCCCGTTGTCTCCCTTGCATTGCCTTTAAGCCCTGTCATTCCCGCGAAGGCGGGAATCCAGTTCAATTTAGAATGCAGGGTGTTTTAGTAAGTCTGCCCCTTCATGTTTCTGAACTTGTCGAAGGGGGCGAAGGGCAAAGGGCTGTCGTTCAATCGCTTGCAACAGTTTGCATTATTTTCTGCATTCCGGCGCGGCTTGTTGTATCATCAGCCCGGTATTATGAAAGCAACTGACTGGCTGTGGATGATAATATTGTCGGTAATCTGGGGGAGCTCGTTCATGTTCCTCAAGATTGCGCTGCGCGAATTGACGCCATTCTGGCTGATTTTTTTCCGGCTGGCGTTTGCGGTGCCTTTTATGGTTATGGTTTGCCGGTTCATGCGCCTGTCTTTTCCGCGTGATCTGCGTTCGTGGCTGTCGATCGGCTTTCTGGGCGTCATCAATACCGGTCTGCCTTTCTACATGATCAGCTGGGCGCAGCAGTTTGTCGACAGCAGCACCGCCTCGATTCTCAATGCCACTTCGCCGGTTTTCGTGATGATTCTGGCGCATTTTCTCACCGATGACGAGAAACTGACCTGGCGCAAGGTAACCGGCGTTCTGACCGGCATCGCCGGCATCGTCGCAATGGTCTGGTCGTCGCTGGCGAGCGGCATCGTTCTGGCGGGCATGGCGCAGCTGGCCATTCTCGGCGGCACTTTCAACTACGCTCTGGCAGGTATTTACGCCCGGCGTTTCAAACACCTGCCGTCGGTTATGGTTACCGCCGTCAGCCTGATCGGCGCCCTGGTTTTTCTGCTGCCCGGCCTGCTGCTGGCCGAACCCCCTGCCTTTATGGCTCTCAAGCCTCTTACCTGGCTGGCACTGACCATGCTAGGCGTTTTCTGCACCGGTATCGCCTACATCATCTACTTTCGTATCATCTCAACCGCCGGCGCCACCAACGCCCTGCTCGTCACCCTGATGATCCCGGTCAGCGCCCTGCTTCTCGCCAGCACCGTTCTCGGCGAAACCCTCAAGCCCAGCGACATCCTCGGCATGCTCCTGATCTTCTCCGGCCTCCTGATCATCGACGGCCGCCTCGTCGACATGATTACCCGCCCCCGCAGGCTTGCAGGCTGATACTGAACTTGAATTTTTAGGTGGTTGAAAATTATGCTTTATTGATGTAACTATTAAAAAGTCGGTTAGGGGATGTTGAGAAAAGAGACAAAAAGTCCATTCTCAGCATAAAAAATGAGGAGCGTGATTTTTTTGTCAGAAACAAGCTTTATTGCTCATGTTCGGCAAAGCGATAAGGCCATTCAGACGGTTGAAGCACACCTGCTTGAAACGTCTGCAATCGCCGGTCGATTAGCTGCTAAGTTAGATTTGCCAAAAACTGGGGCTTTAATCGGTCTTTTGCACGATCTTGGCAAATTGAGCAGCGCTTTTCAAGGATATATTCGAGAGTGCACCGGTACTGGGCAGGTTTCAGGCACAATTGATTTCGACGTAGACGTCGATTCAGTCGAAATAAAATTTTCTAAGGGCAAAATAGACCACTCAACAGCTGCAGCACAGTGGGTTCAGAAATATTTTTTTGAAACTCGCGGTTTTTCGCCCTTATGGTCGCAGATTATGAATATCTGCTTGGTTTCACATCATGGTGGTCTGATTGATTCATTAGATCCTGATGGTCAGGATAACTACCGCAGACGAATTTCTAAACAAGATAAAGACACTAATTTTATAGAGGCTAAGTCAAAATTGTCTGCTGTACTTTTAGCTGAGATTGAACGGCTGAATGGCTCATATACCAGAAATGAAGCGGATATTTGGATTAAAAAGATTTTTTCTGCAGACTTATTTCAAGGAAAAAATGCTGGGGCTAAAATTCGCGAATTCTTTTTAGGCTGCCTGACCCGATTTCTATTCAGCTGTCTGGTCGATGCAGACAGAATCAGCAGTGCTGATTTTGAAAATCAGGGTAATTCTTCTGCACGTTCCATAAAATCGCCGGAGTGGGGAATTGCTGTCGAAAGATTCGAAAACTTTTTTAAGACATTAAAGCAGAACAGGCCCATAGATAGAATCCGGATGGAAATTTCCGAACGCTGCCGTCAGGCAGCAGAACAGCCAACGGGAATTTTTAGCCTGAGTGTTCCGACAGGCGGCGGAAAGACATTTTCCAGCCTGAGATTCGCAATTCATCACGCAAAAAAGAACAAACTTGAGAAAATAATTTATGTGATCCCGTATACCTCTATCATAGAGCAGAATTCACAGGAAATCAGAAAAGTTCTGGAAACAGAAGAGGAAGAACTCTCTACGTGGGTTCTTGAGCACCATTCTAATCTTGAACCCGATAAGCAGACCTGGAAAGCAAAACTATTTTCTGAGAACTGGGATTCGCCAATTGTTGTTACCACCATGGTGCAATTTCTCGAAGCATGGTTTGGTGGCGGTACCAAAGGCGTGAGGCGTTTACATCAGATGGCCAGGGCGGTTCTTATTTTTGATGAGGTCCAGACTTTACCGGTTAAATGCGTTCATATGTTTTGTAATGCAATGAACTTCCTTGCGCTCTGCGGGAACAGCTCGGTGGTGCTTTGTACTGCGACGCAGCCGGTTTTAAGCCAGCTGAAATACGGCGAAAATAAGGGTGAATTGCTTACTGCAAAAGAAATAATCGGGAATGCTGATGAGGTCAGCGTTTTGTTTGAAAAGCTTGAACGGGTCGAAGTTATCAATAAATGCAAAGTCTCCGGCTGGAGTGCCGAAGATATCGCTGGGCTCGCTATTGAAAACCTCAATACCACAGGTAGTTGTATAGTAATTGTAAACACTAAAGCCTGGGCAAAAAACCTGTTCTTATTCTGTAAAAATGAAGGAATTGGTAAGGATTCCCTGTTTCATTTAAGCACCAATCAATGCCCGGCTCACCGCAAATTGTTGCTTAATGGAATGAAAAAACGACTGGAAGACGGTTTGCCTGCTTTATGTTTTAGCACACAGCTTATTGAGGCTGGTGTTGATATAAGCTTTAATTCAGGGATTCGATTTTTAGCTGGTTTAGACTCGATTGCTCAGGCTGCCGGCCGGGTTAATCGGCACGGGCTGATGGTGGACAATGCTGGGAAACCCTGCCGGGCAAAACTTTTTGTTGTAAACCCTGATAAGGAAAACGTTACCAGACTGGAAGATATTGCGCAGGGACAGAGGTCTGTCAGAAGAGTTTTTGAAGAAATCAAAAATGGCAGTCTGCTTCAGCCAGAAAGCATAAGAAAGTATTTTCAATACTATTTTTTTGAGCGCGCTGATGAAATGGCCTACCGATTTAAACATTCAAGCGGCAAAGATGACAGCATATTTAATCTTTTGAGTGACAACTGTTTGAATACTTTTAGTCAAAAAAACAGTGAAAGGTTTGCTAAGAGGCAAGTTCCGCTCCTGATGCAGTCTTTCGCAACTGCCGGCAGAGGATTTGCAGCCATTGAAGCCCCTACAAAAAGCGTGATCGTTCCTTACGGTCGAGAGGGGCGGGAAATGATTGCAACTCTTTGCTCAGACTTGTCGGCTGCTGAATTTAAAAGGGTTTTGCGTGATGCGCAAAAATTCAGCATCAATGTTTTTCCTAATGCCTGGAATGAATTACTGAGAGCCAGGTGTATTTATGAAATTCCGCAAACAGGCGTTTTCTACCTTGATGAACAGTATTATGACCTTGAATTTGGCCTTGCGGCAGAGAAGGTTGCTGAGGCTGATTTTCTGATGGTGTGATGAAAAGGAGGTTTCTGTTGAAAAACGATATAAGTTTCAGGCTATGGGGGCAGAATGCATTGTTCACCGACCCTGTGACAAAAATTGGGGGAGAAAAGTGTTCTTATCAGGTGCCCACTTATGAGGCGATCAAAGGAGTTTTGAAGTCGATTTACTGGAAACCGACAATAATCTGGCATATCGACAGATTGCGTGTAATTAAGCCTGTTAAGACGCAAAGTAAAGGAATGAAGCCACTTTCATGGAATGGTGGCAACAGTCTGGCAATTTACACTTTTTTACAAGAAGTTGAATATCAGGTTGAAGCCCATTTTGAATGGAACGAGTTCCGGCCGGAACTGAAAAATGATCGAATAGACGGAAAGCATTTCAACGTGGCCAGAAGGATGCTTGAAAAAGGCGGCCGCCAGGACATTTTCCTGGGAACACGCGATTGTCAGGGTTATGTTGAACCATGCACGTTTGGAGAAGGCCTCGGAGCATATGATCAGATTGAAGAAATGGCATTTGGCCTTATGTTTCATAGCTTTGGCTATCCTGATGAGACTGGTAGCAAGGAATTACAGGCCCGGTTTTGGGTTGCAAAAATGCGAAAGGGGATAATTGAATTTCCTTCTTTTAACTCTGACAACCTGATAAAAAGGTCTGTAAGGCCCATGAATGCCAAGGTATTCGATATAAATCAGAATCTATTGCCTGTTGAAAAAGAGGAAGAAGCTATATGAGCTGGTTACAAAGACTCTATCAGACTTATAAGCAAGCAAATACTCTTGATTTACCGGATTCTGAAAAACCTGTACCTGCAGAGCATACAATTCAAAATGCTCATATCAACATAGTCCTTGATGGCTCAGGAAACATTTTGAGAGCTAGCGTGTTAGAAAAAGCAAAGATTATTCTTCCAGCAACAGAAATCTCTCAGAACAGAGTTGGAAATGAGGCTCCACATGCCCTTGCAGACACTCTTCAATATGTTGCCAAGGATTATCCTAAATATGGCGGCGAAAAGCAGTCTTTTTTTGATAGCTATGTAAAACAGCTTGAAAACTGGTGCAGTTCTTCATTCGCTCACCAAAAGGTCAAGTCTGTTTTGACTTACGTAAAAAAGGGGCGTGTTATTGAAGATTTGGTTAGTCATGGTGTTATTCCTCTTGACTCAAACCAGCAATTTTTAAGACGCTGGGAAAATAAAGATGTGGAATCTCCTGCTTTGTTTTCAGCATTACCAAAAAACAAAGGAGAAATAGACCCAAGAACCGCGCTTGTTTGCTGGTCAGTAGAAATTTCAGGAAACCCTGAAAACAGCGCTGATACATGGAAAGACACAGCCATTTGGGATTCTTGGATTAAATACCTTTCCTCAAGCCAAACTGAGAAAGGCTTTTGTTTTGGGACCGGTAAAGATCAGGTTGTGGCAAGGCTTCATCCTGCTAAGCTTCGAAATAGCGGCGATAAAGCAAAATTAATATCATCAAATGACGATAAAGGTTTGACTTATCTTGGCCGCTTTTTCGACGCTGTGCAAAGTGCTTCGATTGGTTCCGAGGTTTCGCAGAATGCCCATAGTGCATTGCGTTGGCTGATTTCGAGACAGGGTTATCGTAATGACGACCAGGTGACAGTTGCTTGGGCGCTTTCTGGCAAGAATATTCCAAATCCGCTTACTGATATTTTTGATTATCTTCAGGATGCGGATTTGTTATCGGAGTCTTTGGCGGATCAAGAGTCAGAAACTATCGATCATGGCATCGACCTTGGTCAGGGAATCGCTTTAAAACTCAAGTCTGCATTGATGGGTTATCGGCAGCAGATAGATAATTCAGATCAGTTATCGCTTATCAGTCTTGACTCTGCGACCCCTGGCAGAATGGCAATTACATTTTATCGTGAGTTTTCCCCTGATGCATATTTTGCCGCGTTAAAAGAATGGCAGGAGGACTTTTCATGGTATCAGAGGCAAAAAATTGAGCGGCCGGGCGCCAATAACAAGCAGATCAGATATACGGTATGGCCTCAAATTGCACCAACTGCCAGAAGCATTGCTGAGACCGCTTTTGGCAAAACACTGACTTCAGAATTGAGAAAGCAGATTGTGGCGCGGATATTGCCTTGCATAGTCGAGGGCTCAGGAAGGGCATTTCCATTCGATATTGTTCAAAAATGTTTTAGCCGGGCATGTAATCCGGCAGGTTCAGAAAAATGGGAATGGGAAAAAGATGTTGGCGTAGCCTGCGCCGTTTATCGTGGTTATTGCACACGCCACCCACAGATTGAGAAAAGGAGATTTTTTTCTATGGCACTGGACAAGGGAAACCGCTCAAGAGATTACCTTTACGGAAGACTGCTTGCTGTTGCTGAAAACCTTGAAGGATACGCTCTTTCGATAACCGGTGAAGACCGTTCGCGTTCGACTACGGCCGAACGTTATATGCAACGCTTCGCGGCCCGACCTTTCAATACCTGGCGTAATATTGCGCTTGCTCTTGTGCCATATAAGGACAGGCTGAGAAAAAATCGTCCAGGCTTTCTGATCAAGCGCGAAAAAGAGGAAACAGAAATCATGAATTTGTTCAATGATACGGATTTTACTTCTGATAACGCGCTCTCTGGCGAATTTCTGCTTGGTTACCACTGCCAGAAAATGGAACTGTTAAAGAAAAGCGACACTGAAAATAAAGGAGAATAACAATGAGTCTGAAACATAAGATTGATTTTGCTTTGATTATTGGCGTGACAAATGCAAACCCAAATGGCGACCCTTTGAATGGTAACCGCCCAAGAACCGATTTCTCCGGCAAAGGTGAGATATCTGACGTTTGCTTGAAACGCAAAATTAGAGACCGTTTGCAGGATAGTGGGCACTGCATTTTTGTGCAGACTGATGAGAAAAAAACTGACGGAATGACCAGTCTGAAAAATCGTGCCGAAGATAGTAAACACGGCTTGGGGAAGGATGCGTTTAATCCCAAAAAGACTTCAAAAGATCAGACCGTAAAACTGGCTTGCGAAAAATGGTTTGATGTCAGAGCTTTTGGGCAGGTTTTTGCATTCGGTAAGGGAGAAGATGCTTCAGGTGTTTCTGTTCCAATAAGGGGGCCTGTAACCTTGCAGTCGGCTTTTAGTGTGGAACCAGTAAGTGTTACGAGTACACAGATTACTAAAAGCGTCAGCGGTGAAGGTGATGGGAGTAAGAGAGGCTCAGATACCATGGGCATGAAGCATCGAGTTGATCAGGGCATCTACGTTGCATACGGTGCAATTACCCCACAGTTGGCAGAGAAAACAGGCTTCAGTGACGAAGACGCCATGGTCGTTAAATCTATTTTGCCAAAACTGTTTGAAGGTGATGCTTCATCAGCCCGGCCAGAAGGCAGCATGCAGGTCAAAAAGGTGATCTGGTGGAAGCATGGCAGCAAGGCCGGGCAATATTCCTCTGCAAAGGTTCACCAGACATTAAAAGTCAATTCTGATGGAAGTTATTCACTGAAAGAGCTGCCTGACCTTCGCCCGGAAGAAATTGACGGATTCTGATTTGAGGAAAGTTTAACTCCATTGTTGCAGATGATGCTTCACTGGCTTTGACGCTGCAGCAATGGAAAAACTTTTGCTTTCTTATGTTCAAAGATGAAGATTTTATACAGATTTCCGGTCTACAGCATCTTTCCTTTTGCCGGCGCAGATGGGCACTGATTCACATTGACCAGGAATGGGAAGAAAACTACCTGACTGCCGATGGCCGTAATATGCATCAGCGGGTCGACCAGGGGTATTGCGAGTTCAGAAAGGGCTTACGGCAATATTCAGGGCTGTATGTTAAGAGCGTTGAACTCGGCATATTTGGTCGAACCGACCTAGTGGAAGCTGTAAAAACAGACTCTCTGGAACAAGAAATCGTTTTGTTCGGGCTCAAAGGGCTTTGGGAGCTTTATCCGGTTGAGTTTAAGAGAGGGAAGGCATTCTCAATTGAATCAGACAGCATTCAACTTTGTGCTCAAGCTCTTTGTCTTGAAGAGATGACAGGCTCCAAAATTCAATCCGGAGCAATTTTTTATGGTCAGACAAAGAAACGTATTGAAGTTATCTTTTCTGAGCAATTACGAATGCAGACTAAGGCCTTGATTTCTCTGGCCCATAAAATGCTTGAAAGTGGAACTGTGCCACCCCCTGATTTTCAGAAACATTGCCATTCATGTTCGTTGTTTGACATTTGCCTTCCAGACAAGATGAAAACAACGGTTATTATGAAATATCGTCAGGAGTTGCTTGGTGAAAAAGGTTAGAAACACCCTGTATGTTACGATTGAGGGGGCTTGGGTTCACAAAGACGGCGAGACTGTAACTATTCATAAAGACAACCGAAAAATTGGTCAGTTCCCAATTCATCAGATTGGTGAGCTGGTTTGTTTTGGCTATGGAATAAATATTTCTCCGCAGCTCGTAGAGCATTGCGCGACCGAAAAGGTCACGGTTTCTTATATCGATGGAAAAGGCCAGTTTTTGGCGCGGCTTCAGGGGCCGGTTCAGGGGAATGTGCTTTTGCGTCGTGCCCAGTATCGCGATGCAGATAATCCGGAACGGACGCTGATGCTCGCGAAATGCTGTGTTGCTGCCAAGATACAGAATCAGCGCACAGTTCTATTGAGACATTTGCGCAACCATCCGGATGGCGAAGGTGAAAGTGAGATCCGGACTGCTCTTGCCGCAATGGAAAACTCGCTCAATTCCGCAAGAAATTGCAGCGATCTGGGCATTTTAAGAGGCATTGAAGGTGCAGCCGCAGAAGAATATTTTGCTGTTTTCGATTATATGGTTTTGTTGCCAGGCCCGGATTTCAGATTTCATAGCAGGAGCAGAAGGCCGCCCATGGACCGTATTAATGCTTTGCTTTCTTACGCCTATTCCATTTTGGCTCTTGATATGCGTTCTGCACTTGAGGCCGTTGGACTTGACCCATATGTTGGTTATCTCCATGCTGAAAGGCCTGGCCGGCCCAGTCTTGCGCTTGACCTGATGGAAGAATTCCGCGCCCCGATTGCTGACCGCCTGGTTTTAAGTCTGGTAAACATGCGGCAGGTTGCTGCTTCCGGCTTCAAGATCAAACCAAGCGGTGAGGTTGAAATGGATGACGAAACAAGAAAAGCCTTGCTTGCAGCTTGGCAGAAAAGAAAACGCGAAGAAATTTATCATCCATTCTTTGAAGAAAACATGGAAACCGGAATAGTCTATATTTCGCAGGCACGCTTGCTGGCTCGATATTTTCGCGGCGAACTTGATTTTTACCCTGCTTTTATCTGGAGGTAGCATGCTGGTTCTAATTACTTATGACGTTTCAACTGTTACTCCTGCTGGCAGAAAGCGTCTGAACCGGGTTGCCAAGGCCTGCAAGGATTATGGCGTCAGAGCGCAGAAGTCTATTTTTGAATGTGAGATCGATCCGGCCCAATGGGCCCATTTAAAGAACAGGCTTTTGGGAATCATAGATGAAACCGAAGACAGTCTGCGATTTTATTATCTTGGCTCAAACTGGGAAAGAAAAGTTGAGCACCACGGTGCTAACCAGCCTCCTGATATGAACGGTCTTTTATTGCTGTGATTCTTCTTTGCTTAACAAGTCGTCATGATGCAACTTTAGTGAACTCGACAGCAGATTTGACCTGATGGTTTATTTTGTATATCATTATTGTAGATACATAAGGAGGCTTGCATGAAGGGTAAAGTTCAAATGTGGGGTAATAGCCTTGCTGTTAGAATCCCAAGAGCCTTTGCGAATGAAATTCATTTGACCAACAATTCAGAGGTGGAAATTTCATTGAAGAATGGGGTGCTCCAAGTTGAGCCAGTTTTAGAAGAAATTGATTTTGAAAAGCTTCTGGAAAAAGTAAGCGAAGATAATCTGCATGACCTTGTCGATTTTGGCATGCCACGCGGGAAAGAGGTCTGGTAAAAATGACCGGGAATGTTCCAGATCGCGGGGATATTGTCTGGATTGATTTTGACCCATCCTTGGGCCATGAACAGGCTGGCCGAAGGCCTGGCTTGATTCTTTCTTCCTGCAGATATAATCAAAAAGTTGGTTTAGCTATTGTCTGCCCAATAACATCAAGAGTCAAAGGCTATCCTTTTGAAGTTCCGATTCCGGAAGGTTTCAAGATCAAGGGCGTTATTCTTGCTGATCAGTTGAAGTCTATTGATCTGGCCAGGCGAAATGTGGAGTTGATTTTTAAAGCTCCAGCCGCAGTAATTGAGACTGTGCAAAGTCTGGCAATTTCAATTTTGACAAAATAATCGCAATTGTTTTGTCGCTGACCTTGAGCTCCATTTTTTTCCCTATAAAGGTTAGCGACAAGGATGCAGACAGCGAAAGAAGAAATTTCCTCCGGCAATTTTTTTCCAGATATGTGTTATCCTTCAAAGTAGCGAAATAAGGGTCTGGAACAGTTTTGTTTCCAGACTCTCAGAGTAGTGGTGTCGCGCCCCACACGGGCGCGTGGATTGAAACTGTCACACAAACAAAGCCGGGAGCAACAACAGGTCGCGCCCCACACGGGCGCGTGGATTGAAACTGCAAAAGCCTGCAGGGCCATGCCTGAACTGACGTCGCGCCCCACACGGGCGCGTGGATTGAAACCATTTTGTTTTTTTACTATTGTTTTACTTTTGGTCGCGCCCCACACGGGC
>JANJUX010000018.1 GCA_024710355.1 Candidatus Rifleibacteriota bacterium | reverse complement strand
AAAGCTGCCGCCATCATCGATGAACTGAACATCTGCGATATCATCGACATCAATATGGGCTGCCCGGTCGCCAAGGTGGTTAAAACCGGCGCTGGCTCAGCCCTGATGAAAAACCCGCCACTGGCCGCCGAAATTATCCGCCGGGTAAAGGCTGCCGTGAAGGTACCGGTAACTGCCAAGTTCCGCATCGGCTGGAGCGAAACCACAATAAATGTCAAAGAATTCGCCAGAACCGTTATTGAAGCTGGGGCACAGGCAATCACCATTCACGCACGCACCAGACAGGCGGGCTATACCGGCACCGCCCAATGGCAACACCTCGAAGGCATCAAGGAAATCTGTGGAGACATTCCTTTTTTCGCCAATGGTGATATAGCTTCAGCAGAACATCTTATCGAGCTGCACCGGCGCACCGGGTGCGATGGGTATATGATCGGACGGGGCTGCGTCGGCAAACCCTGGTTGTTTGCAGAACTGCTCGGGCACAGCATGTTTTCTTCCCCTGCCCTGCGGTTCAAAATTTTCCGGCATCAGCTGATCGACATGATGATGGAGCACGGCCCGGCTGCAGTACCGCTTTTCCGGGTGCACCTGTTCGGCTATCTGCGGAATCACCCGCACTCCGCCAAACTGCGGCACGCGCTGTGCAACGAGCGCAACCCTTCTGTAGTCATCGATACCGGCCGTGATTTTTTCTCGGGGGCCCTGCAAACTTCAACTGCTGATTGACACAGAATTCTGACGATGTTACGATATTGCACGAATCCAAGGCAGGAAGCATAGATGTCAGAACTTGACAAAATTCAATTTCTCAGACAGGTAGCGCTTTTCAGAAGTCTTTCCGACAAAGCACTGCTCGACCTTTCTGCCATTACGATCGAGCAGACGATTCCGCCCAAGAATATGGTCTTTAAAGAAGGCGACAAGGGCGATGCGCTTTATATCGTAAAAAGTGGCAAAGTCAACGTTCTCAAGCGTAACAGTTCAGGGGCGGATTCGGTTCTGGTGTCCCTTGGCAAGGGCGCCGTCATCGGCGACATGGCCATCATCGACGATCAGCCAAGATCTGCATCCATCGCCACTATCCAGGAAACCACCTTCCTCATTCTCACCAAAGATGACTTTCGCAACCTGCTCGCCGACGTTCCGGAAATCTCGTTTCAGATTCTGAAAATGACCACCGAGCGCCTCAGAGCCACGAATGTTCACCTCAAAGAACTCGAAGCATCTACCAACCAGATGGAAGACGTCATCAGGGTCATAACCAAGATTGCGAGAAAGAGCAACCTGCTCTCATTGAACGCATCTATTGAAGCTGCCCGCGTTGGTGAAGCGGGGCGTGCCTTCTCGGTGGTTGCGGCCGAAATGAAAAAACTCGCAGAAGATTCGGCACTCGAAGCCAAAAAGATCGAGTCACTGCTGCAGGATCTGCAGACTAAAGCCAAAGCCATCGCCGGCATGAAGTAAACGGGTTGTAATTTTACCCGGAAGGATGTAAGATGTTCAGGAATAAACGCCTGACAGGAGATTCGAATGTCTCAGTATAAATCGCAAGTGCAGAATCAGTTCTTATCCCAGGCACGCAAAAGGCACCTCAAGGTTGAGGTGATTCTTGAGACTGGTACGGTTTTGCGCGGCAAGCTCAAGGCCTACGATCAGTTCTCCGTTTCGCTTTCTTTTAAAGACAAAGTCGAGATTGTTTACAAATCTTCGATCATTTATATCTCGGTTCTGCCACCTCTCAGACCGCCGATCCGCATGGGCAGACCGTCGGGCCCAAGACCTGCCGGCACCGGCTACAGACGCGAAGAAGGCAGTACTGGTTACAGACGCCGCCCTGAGGGTGAAGATGATAACGCTGGTTACAGACGCAGACCCGAAGGCGAAGAGAGCGGTACCGGTTATCGGCGCCGCCCCGAAGGCGAAGAACCGGCCAGACCTCTGCCTAAACCGGCTCCAAGGCGCCCATTCCCCGATTTCGACGAAGAAATCGACAACGATCCGCCGCCACCGAAAAAGGTGCCCACCAGACGCGCCTGATCACAACGAATTTTTAACCCCGCCGCCAGGCGGGGTTATTATTTTCAGCTTTTTTTCGCTGCTGGTAGTTTACCGCTTCGGTCAGAACG
Organism: Candidatus Rifleibacteriota bacterium; assembly: GCA_024710355.1. Taxonomy (GTDB): domain Bacteria; phylum Muiribacteriota; class Ozemobacteria; order Ozemobacterales; family Ozemobacteraceae; genus Rifleibacterium. Next base: position 105,654 of record JANJUX010000018.1, on the reverse strand, counting down.
TGCCGAGTGCCGATAAAAGAATGAAATCATTTTATTTTGAGGCCAATATGTTTTCTTACTGCCCGAAATGTGAGACCGGCAAACTGAATGCAGCCGGGAACTGTGGCAACTGCGGTTATTCTCTGAGAAATAAATGTTCTGACTGCGGCCATCTTAACATCCCTGGTGCCAGATTCTGTGGCGGCTGTGGTCGTGGCATGACGGTCGTGATTAGAGCGCAGACCTTCGTCAACCGTCAGGTTTCTTTCATACAGCGCTTAAAAATGCGTAAATTCGCGACCGGTCTGGCCTTTGGCGGCCTGCTGAGCTTTTTTGCTTTCGGCTCGATGGGCATGCAGGGCAGTCACGAAAACGGCCGACTCCTGCCCAGCTACTTTCAGGCCCAGCAGTTCAGCTTTCATGAAGACTTTGCAGTCAGGTTCGAAAAAGACCTGCAATCTCTCTGTCGCAACCGCAGGCAGGGTGAATACGCCAATGCCGCCGACCTGCATCAGGTTGTCGATCTTCTCATAAGACATCTCAAGCCTCTGGCTCAGAAACTCAATCAGGGTCGTTTTCCGGCCGATTCGAGCAGCGACTATACCAGAGCCCTGCATAATTTTTCGCGCGGCAAAGAAGTTACACGTGGCAGCAGTGCCATGTTGCTGTTTCACTTTCTATCAGATTTTCTCGAATTCAACTACCGTGATTTTCCCCAGGAAAGCTCCTACAACGACATTCCAAGATTTCACTTCATGTGTGTACCGGCGACTGCCCTGAAAAGCCTTGGCATCGACCTGGCGCAGAGTTCGGAAGATTTCGGCATGACCGAACCGATCGAAATTGCCCAGCTCTGCAACGCCGCCAGAACTATAGTTGCCAACGCCGAAATCAGGGCCGGTCAGAAAAAATCCTGAACCGGGCGCTGTCGATGCGTCAGACCTGCGCTTGTCTAAGGGGAGATAACGAGGCTTTAACGATAAGGCTCATTAATTAAATATCTGAAAGTCAGGCTTTTTCTAAAAGCTGCGGTAAAGATCGAGGGCTGTTTCACACTCCGGTGAAACAGCCCTCGTTTTAATCAGTCAGCCCCTCTTCAGTTATAATCGTCACGAAATTCCACGCCACCGGCGGGAGGGGTTATGACGACACCAGGCTCACGAATTGGAGCACGGGCAGGAGCAGGAGTTTCTTCAACGGCCGGCGCATCGGCAAGGTCGTCTTCATCGACAGCCGGCGCATTGGCGAGATCATCATCGAGAAACGCCTCGTCGGGAATGTATGAAGTCGGGGGCTTCTGCTGCGGAGCACTCTGCAGAACTGCGGTATCAGGATTTTCGCGTGATGACCAGGTGCCGCTGACTGCAGGTGGCTTGACCGGTTGCGCCGGGTTCTGATAATTGCCCCGGAAGAAATCAGGATCAGGCATGAAAGCGCTGTCTTCAGCGGCAGATGGCACATCGCTGTCTTCGGCTTCATAGCCATTAGAGGCTGCAACTACCGGGCCAAGCAGACCGCCACCATGACGGCACTCAACCAGCGGCTGCGACTCGATCGGAAAAACCTGTGATACAACTTCATTTCCGGGGCAGCCCTTAGAAGCAAGCTTGCCGGTTGCCATGCAGACGCGGCAGCGAACAGCTCCTTCCGGCACGGGGAAATCGTTGTTCGGATAAGCCTTGAGTACTTTTTCCATGAAGTCTTTCCAGACCGGGCCACATACAGCACCGCCGGCCTTACCTTTGCCGAGGGTTTTCGGCATGTCGAATCCGAACTGAACGATGGTAACCAGGTCAGGAGTAAAGCCATTGAACCAGGCATCGACGTAATCGTTGGTGGTACCGGTTTTACCGGCAACGACTTTGCCGGAAATTCTGGCGCGGGCGCCGGTGCCACGTTCAACCGCGATGCGCAGCATGTCGCAGATCATTGCAGCATTGACTGCCTTCATGACTTCTTTCGCTTTTGGCAGATTTTCTTCGAGAATGTTTCCGTCGCGGTCAACGACCTTTACGATCGAGATCGGCCGGCAGTAAATACCGGAGTTAACAAAAACGCCGTAAGCCGAAGCCATTTCGAGCGGGGTAAACTGGCCTGAGCCCAGCGCCAGTGAGAGGTTTGGTTCCATGGGTGCCGAGACTCCAAGCCTTTTGGCGAATCTGATAACCTTGGCTGGCGTCAGTTTATCAATAAGCTTGACCGCCGGAACGTTGAAGCTCTTGCAGAGAGCTTTCATCAGCGTCACTGTTCCGTGATATTTCAGGTCATAGTTTTTTGGCGACCAGACCTTGCGGGTCCAGGGGTTGGTGTAGGAAATATATTCGTCGACAACCGGATCATTTGGCAGACTGCCTTCTTCGAGCGCGCTGGCATAAACAAACGGCTTGAAAGAAGAACCCGGCTGGCGATATGCCTGGGTAACGCGGTTGAATTGAGACTGCTCAAAACTTCGGCCGCCATACAGAGCCTTTATATAACCGTTTTTAGGATCTAGACAAACGAGCGAACCGTTCAGGCCGGGGTATTTGTTAATGGGAAATTCTTTGAAAATAGGAGCTGAGGCCATAGCCTGATCGGCGTATTCCTGAAATTCAAGATCGAGAGTCGTATGCACCTTTAAGCCGCCGCAATAGACCAGATTTGCACCATATTTTTCGAGAAGCTGGTCTCTGACGTAGGTGACAAAATACGGCGCCTTGATTTCCTGGGCTTTAAGCGGGACAAGAACCGGCTTTTCAACTTTTGCCTCCTCATACTGAGCGGGCGAAATGAAGCCGAGTTCGACCATTTTTGCCAGAACCAGAGCCTTTCTTCCTTCGTTATTTTTCGGGTTTTTGAAAGGAGAAAAAGCGACCGGACTCTTGGGAATCCCGGCTAACATTGCGCATTCGGCAATGGTGAGGTCTTTGGGATCTTTATTAAAATAGATTTCGGCGGCGGCGGCAAGGCCGTAAGCACCGTGGCCAAAATAGATTTCATTCAGATAAAGAGTGAGAATCTCTTCTTTGGAATATTTGCGTTCAATCTGAAAGGCCATCATCGCTTCGATAGCCTTACGTTTGAAGGTCTTTTCACTGGTCAGAAACGCATTTTTTACCAGCTGCTGCGTCAGCGTGGAGGCGCCCTGAACCACACGGCCGGCCTGGATATTCTTGGCCATGGCACGGGCAATACCAACCATGTCGATGCCATAATGTTCGTAAAAACGTTCGTCTTCGATGGCAACGACGGCATGCCGCATATTGTCAGGGATTTCCTGGGCGGCAAGAATTCGGGTGCGGTTTTCTTCGGCATGCAGCTTGGCCAGTAACTTACCCTTGGCATCATAAACCTGAGTTGTCAGGTTTGGCCGGTAGGAATTATCGGCGATAATCGGAATTTTTTCGGAAAACCCTTTAACGATACCGATAACAGCGCCGGTCACCACAATTACGGCAATGATACTGAGAACAAAGCCAAGTTTGAAAAAAAACCAGAGCCAGCCGATGATCTTCTGAGTTATCGTCTCAGACTCATTATCTTCGTCTTCTTCGTTGGGATCTTCAATTTCTTCGGGGTCTTCCCCGTTAAAAAAAAGCATAAGGCACCATCCTGTTGCGACAGAGTACAATAAAACAATCGGCATTTTCAAGGCAACAGGTGAGAAAACAATACAAATTGTCTTTTTTTGTTGGCAGGGTTCTGCTATATTGGCGACGTTTACGGCCCTAATTCACTGCAACAGACGGAAAGCAGACCATGAAAATTCACGAAGCAACCAGATGGATACTTGACCGGGGAGTCAGAACCGGCCCATACGGTCTCGACCGTATCAGCTTTTTACTCGAAGAACTCGACAGCCCGCAGAACAACTGTGCCTGCGTTCTGATCGGCGGCACCAACGGCAAAGGTTCGGTAACCGCCATTACCGAATCGATCATGCTGCAATGCCAGGATTATCTTACGGGCAGTTTTACTTCGCCCCATCTGGTGGATATTCGCGAGCGTATAAAAATACAGGGGCGCCCGATGCCTGACAAACTCTGGATTAAAGGCACCGAGACAATCCAGGAAGTCTACAAAATCATGGAAAAAGAGGCCTCTATTGGCCCGGCGAGCTTTTTTGAAGCGGTAACCGCTCTGGCTTTCTGGGGCTTCAACGAGTCAGAAATCGACCTGGCACTTGTAGAGGTCGGTCTTGGCGGCCGCTTCGACTCCACCAATGCCTGCAGCCCGGAAATTTCGGTGATCACCAACATCGGCACCGACCACCAGGAATACCTCGGCACCGGAAAGCTTGCAATTGCCCGGGAAAAACTCGGAATTCTGCGAAAAAACCGACCACTGATCACTGCCGAAAAAGCCCCGGAGATACTTGCAGAATTTGAAGCTGCATGCAAAAAAAGCAACAGCCAGCTGATCATTGCCCGCCCGGCAGGAAATTTTGAGCTGGTTGAAAGCAATGCCGAAGGTCATCTCATCAGACTGCCAGAAAGTGAAGAGCCTGTTTTCATGGCACTGCCAGGCGAGCACCAGCTCGACAATCTGGCAATCGCACTCGAACTGGTCAAGCAGCTGCGCAAACACGGCTTCGACATACCAGACGAAGCGATAAGCAAGGGAATTGCCGGGGCCAGGTGGCCGGGACGACTGCAGTGGATAAAAGGCAATCCACCATTACTGCTCGACGGAGCACACAATGCCGAAGGCCTGGCTTCACTTGTCAGCTATCTTAGAGATTTTCCGCCACCCGCTCCCCTCAACATAATTTTTGGAGCACTCAAAGACAAGCCATTTGTCGATATGGCCGAACAGCTGGCACAGTTTGGCCAGTATCTCTGCTTTGTTCCGCCGCAGTGCAGCCGCACCATGACCAGAGAGCAATTCGACGCAACACCACTCGCAGAGAAATGGCAATGGCACGACAATCTTCAGGAAGCTCTCGCCAATTGCCGTCAGAACGCCGGCTGCGTTCTGGTAACCGGTTCTCTCTACTTGATTTCAGAAGCTCTCAAGGAAGCAAATGCAAAATGAACTTCGCACCCGGAATAGAAACGTTTTTTAACAGCTCGTTCAAAGGTATTCTCAAAGTTGCTGCAGTAACCAATTTTACCGGCCGTGACCGGCATGGTGTTCATCTTGTCAGACGTCTCGGAGAAGATAAGCGCTTCAGTCTCAAGAGAATCTTCACTCCTGAGCATGGCTTCAATTCAGATGCGCCCGATGGAGAGCATGTTGCCGACTCAAAACATGAAGAGTTGAAAGTCGAAATCGTCAGCCTCTATGGACCTAACAAAAAACCCGATGTCAAGCTGCTTGAAGATCTAGACCTGATCATCTATGACATTCAGGATGTCGGAGTCAGGTTCTACACCTATATTTCGACATTGAGAAACATCATGGAAGCCGCTGATGAAGCAGGTGTGCCCGTTGCAGTTCTCGACCGGCCCGATGTGCTTGGCGGCGTGATTGTCGAAGGCCCGATGCTCGAACCGCATCTGACTTCTTTTGTCGGGCATCTGCCAGTTGCGCTGCGCTATGGCCTGACCCCCGGCGAGCTGGCCCGCTGGTGGAAAGCTGAAAAAGGTCTCGGAATCGAGGTAAAAGTCTTTGAGTGCCAGAATTATGTATGTCCGACAGACTTCAACGATCTTGGATTTCCGTGGTTCAAGCCGTCTCCGAGCATGCCCGACACGGTAACTGCCGCATTTTATCCTGGCACCTGCCTGTTCGAAGGCACAGAGCTTGCCGAAGGTCGTGGCACCGATGCCCCTTTCCGCAATCTTGGGGCGCCATGGGCCAATGGCAGAGCCTGGGCTGAATGCCTGAAGCCTCTGCTGCCTGCAAATATAAGTGTCAGGGCAACCGATTTTGTGCCAGAATTCGGCAAGTGCGCCGGCGAGCACTGCCACGGCATCAACCTTGAAAGCAGCACTCGCAATATCGACAACGCTGTTTACATCGGAGTTGCGGCACTGTATGCACTTATGCAGACACATCCGGGCCAGGTTGCCTTTGCCGGGCGTCCGAATCTGAGCGAACCTTTCATCGACTACCTTGCCGGTACCAGCCTTATCAGAAAGGGACTGCTCGCGGGCAAAAAACCAGACGCGATTCTGCAGTCTGCCAATGCAGGCGTCGACGACTTCAGGCGTGCACGCAAAGAATTTTTCATCTACCCACGCCGCTGAAAAGCGAAACGACAAAAACAACGCGGCCCCGCAAACACGGGGCCGCGCCTGTTAAGACTATTTGTTAATGAGGGGTCAACCTTCGGGCTGAACCATTTTCCAGCGGTTGAGCCAAAGTTCGCGCCCCTTCATTTCGAGCACGAGGAGGTTACCCTGATTGTCAAAGGCGACATCGCGCGGGCTGATCTTCTCGGGGCCGTCGATTTTCCAGAACATGCGGCCGTTATTTCCGATGAAAGCAAGCTTGCGGGCGCCTTCTTCTACAGAAGATACAAGCAGCTCGCCTTCTGAGCCTGGCGGGCCAAGTTCGATGCCGGCCGGCACGAATTCGGGCGAAAAGTTGTAGATTTTGCTCATCAGGTTGCCAAGGCAGTCATAGAGATCAGCCCCCCAGTTGCCTTCGGGACGTATCTGCATGCTCCAGAAAAAACCGTTCGGAATCGGCATGGCAAAGTCGACCTGATCGATTTCAACAGCCTGAGTGGCGTTTTTGCCAAGAAAAAAGGCCTTGTCACCGCCAGCCAGCAACACACCCTCATCACAGGCTTCGATACGGCAGGCATCCCAGGATTTTGCTGGCCAGCCGGGCAGAATATGACCGCCGAGCCTGCCGTTTTCATCAAGAAAAATCATCTGACCAAGAACGATGTCGAAATCGACGATTTTTTCGCCACTGGTCCTGCTGCTGAAAGACTCGCCGGTTTCGAGATCGAATCTGACGAATCTGCCCGAGCTGTTGGCAACAAAAACCTTGCCCTCGGCACTGCGCATACCAAGAATGCCGGGCAATAACTCGTCAGCGACCCTGAAGAGAGGTTCTCTGGTTATATCCTGGGCCAGAAGCAGGCCTGCTGAAAAAACCATAGCTGCGACAACAATAAACGATCTGAATGACCTGATCATTTTTTCACTTCCCATTCCATGTTTTTCACGGCAAAATCGCCATCGGGGGCGGTGGCAAAATCTGCTTCGGCGATAAAAACCTTCTGACCGGCATCGGCGACAAAACGGTTCATCGAAGCGGGCGGCACAAAAGAAAGCCGGCGATCGATCCGGGCCGCTTCGGTGATTTCGAAAAGCTGCAGAGAGCCCTTGAAACCTCCGGCAGGAACGAATGACACCAGCAGACTGTCATTGGCAGTAACGCCCCAGACCCTGGCATTCTGCAGGTCGGCAAGACCGACATGCAGGCTCTTGAGCAGCTGACCACGGGCCGAATAGACCCGATGGAAATAACCGCCCTTTTCGCGCCAGACAAGCAGATGCAACTGCCCTTTCCTGTCGACGGCAAAGCCGGTGCGCTGCCACGGGATTTCGCGAACCAGCTCGCCGTAGGCGGTAAAAACAGAAATTACGGTGCGGCCATAGTCTCCGACATAGAGGCGGCCACCGGCATCGACTTCAAGCTGGTTGATCTGCAGAAACTTGCCGGGCTCAGAACCGCGGCCACCAATGCGCAGCAGTTCTTTGCCGTCAACGAGAGAAATTTTGCGGATATCACAGCTGGCAGCATCGGCAACCCAGGCAGATTCCGGGCGCCCGGAAGCACCTGCGACCAGGGCAAAGTCTTCCAGGAGCTTGAAACCTTCGAGACCAGATACGGTCACATCAGTTTTGAGTTCATTTTTCTGATCGAAGCCGTAAATACGGCCGCCGATTGAGTCAAGAACCCAGAGATTTTCGTTGTAAACTCTGAACGCCATTGGGCCATAGGGTGCATCTTCAGCGAATTTCGGGTCGGTTTTGCTATTGTAAACGGCGACTTTACCTTTTTCGCTGCCGTAGGGAATCTTCCAGGACTGGGCGTTGGCCGCAACTGAGAGGGCAAACAGACAGACAGCTAGTGCTGCGGAAATCCGGCGTTTCATTCTGTCAAACCTTTCTGAGAACTCTGGTAATCGGGCCGATCGCGTAAGGATCGGTAATACGCGGGGTGCGCAGTGACGAAGAGTTGTTCATAGCCTTGTAACTGTTACCTTCTTTGAGAATGATGCCAATATGGGTATCGGGGTCTTTGATGCCGTCGCCGGTGTAATCATAGGTTTTCCAGAGAATTACGTCGCCTTCGGCAAATGGCGGCACAGAAACTTCTTTCCAGCCCTTTGATTTTAGATCTGAAACAGCAGCGCGACAGTTAAGATGTATCTGACTAAGGGCGCCGGCATTCTTGAGGGCGGTAGTCACGACTTTGGCGCAGGCGAGACGGCCACCTGCCACATCGGAGGTTCTGAAGGCGGTGCTGCCAACGAGGGCTCTGGCCTGGGTCACGATACGTTTCTGCAAGTTGCCTGAGGCGCTGACAGGCGGAGCTGAATTGTTGCCACCACCGGAAGTGCCGCCTCTGGTCTTGGAGATGTAGCTTGCATGCACATAACGGGTTTTGCCGTTGTAATCAATTTTGTACCAGTCACCTTCTTTACCGGTCACCTTCACAGCGATACCGTTAGGGATGGTTGTCTCAATCTTGCCCCAGGGGGAATGGCGCACATTGAGAGCGCTGGCAGTGACATAACCGGTAAAATTATAGGGATTTGCAGGAGGTGCCGCCGGCTTTTTCTCGTCGATATATCGTTTAGCAACAAAAGCTTCGTTATTGCCCCACCTGATTTTGTACCAATCGCCGGCAACACCGAGAATTTCGACGCGCTGGCCGTTTTTAATCTGTGTGAGAATGTCACCGTGCGGGACACGCCTGACGTTCAAAGCGGTACAATTGACGTAACCAGCACTCGGAAAAGTCTTTGCCTTCTCGCCCGGTTTTAGAACGTAGGCAGAGTGAACATAGGCTGTTTTACCGTTTACCGAAACCTTGTACCAGTCGCCGACCGTACCGGTTATAGTAACTTTGTCGCCATTTTTAACTGTTCCGATAACGTCACCCCAGGGTGAAGTGCGGAGGTTAAGTGAGGCTGCATTGGTAACCGTTCCGGTAACCGTCTTTTCGTTCTTATCAACCGCTGCTTTTGCTGTTTTATCTGCATCAGCATTGGCAGAAGAACCGATATTCACCGGACCTTCGGCAAATGGCGTATTGGCCGCGGCCGGCACGCCTGTCGTCAGTGTTATAACAAGAAACAACCAAATCATTTTATGAAGCGGTTTCATGGCACATCCCCCTTGATCGGTATTTATATTTTACCGCAAAATCTGCAAAAAGTTTACATTTCTTGCAAATTGGCAATTTTGCATATATATTTTGCTTGAAAACAATAATGCAATCAGCAATGGGGATACCGCGATGATCGACCTGAAATCATTTTCTTTTCTCAGCACCCTTCCTACGCGAGAGCTTGAAAAACTCAAACGTGTCTGCCGCTTTCAGAAATATACCTCAGGCACCCGCGTCATCATTGAAAAAGAAGCGATCGAAGACCTCATAGTTGTTGTCGAGGGGCAGCTTGCGGTTATCAAAACTTACGGAGAACGTAAAACCACGCTGTTCAACCTTGACCCGGGCGATGCCTACGGTGAAGTCGAAATTCTCAACGGTACACCGGCTCTCGCGACTCTGATCGGCTATCAGGAATTCCACCTGATGTTCATCCCGAAAGACGCGGTTTTGCGCCTGATCGGCCTCTGCCCCGGCTTTGCCAAGGAAGCGCGGGACCTGTATTCACGCCGGGCCTCGCAACTGCTCGAAGAAGGTGAACCCCGCACCCAGGAAGCTCGCGTCGTGACCTTCTTCAACGTCAAGGGCGGTGCCGGCAAGTCGGTTATTTCGTCGAATGTCGCCACCATGCTGGCCCGTTTCTGGAAAAAGAAGGTGGTGCTTCTCGACCTGAACCTGGCCTTTGGTGACCAGGCGATACTTCTCGGCCTGCCAACCGACAAACACATTCACAAACTTCTCGAAGAAACCGGCCCGCTCAAGCTGTCAAGCATCGAGAGGCAGCTGACCCTGCATTCTTCTGGGCTGAAGGTGCTGCTGCCGCCACCGCTGCCTGAGCTGGCCGAAACGATTTCGCCGGATCTGGTAGACAGAATTATCGAAGCTCTCAAGCCGCATTATGACTTTATCATCATCGACACCCACAATCAGCTCACAGAAATGGAACTGAAAATTTTTGACTGCAGCAGCCTGATCATGCTGGTCATGACCATGGAACTCACTTTCATCAAAAACACCAAACTGCTGCTTGATCTGCTGATCAGATCAAAGATTCCGCGCGACAAAATCAAGGTCATTCTCAATCGCGCCTTCAAATCAATGGGGCTTGAACCGGCCAAGGTCGAAAAATCGCTGCGCTACGCAATCAGCCATTTTATTCCGAGTGAGGGCAATATCGTTGTTCCATCGGTCAACCAGGGCACCCCATTCGTGCTTTCCAAGAGCAGCGACGGCACCGCGATTCTTCTGGCCATGCGCAAATTGTGCGCCAGCCTTACCGGCGAAGAAATCGAAAAGGGCACCTGGAACATGTTTTCGCTTCTTAAAGAAGTGTTTGGCATCTAGCGATCTGCACAGACCTGACAACATTGAACGTGTAAAATCATCGTTTCAGGCAAGTTTCTGGCGGAAACGCCTTACCAGTTGAAAAGTTTTCTGAAAAAGCCGGGCTTTTTCTTTTCGACCTTGACGGCAATTATTGAAATGTTGTCGCCACCACCGTTGTCAAGAGCCTTTTGCACCAGCTGCTCGACACAATCCCCAGGTTCCGGGTTAGCCTTGAGAATTTCGGCGATGACTGCATCGTTAACCTCGCCCGTCAGACCATCAGAGCAAAGTATGAAGACGTCATTGTTGGCAACCGGGCCCGAAGTGATATCAACCTCGACATTGTCGGCAAGGCCGATATATCTGGTGATCGAGCTTTTATAGGGGTGATCGACCTTTTCTTCAGCAGTGATCAGCCCTCTTAAAAACAACTCTTCGACGTATGAATGGTCACGGCTGATCTGCTTGAGAACATTGTTGCGGTACAGATAAATGCGGCTGTCGCCAACATAGGCGATATAAAAATCATTGTCATGAAAAGCCAGAACAACACAGGTACAGCCCATTCCCTTTGAGGTTGGCTTTTCTTCAAGCATGCGGCGCACCCGATGATTGGCCCGCGAAAATGCATCACGCAGAATCTTTTCGTAAGGAACGGCAGGATCGTGAGGCTCGCCAAGGAACTCGCTGATAACGTCTCGTGTCAGCTGCGAAGCCACTTCACCCGAAGCCAGACCGCCCATGCCGTCAGAAACGATGAAAAAACCACCATTTTCCGAGACATAGTAGGAGTCTTCGTTATGGTCTCGAACCTTACCAACATGAGTTTTACCGAAAGCTGAGTAACGCACAATTCCTCCCGGTCATTTCAGCTCAGCAAGTTTTTTTCTGACCTCGTCCTGTTCTGGGTAGAGAAAGAGAGACATCTCATAATATTGTCTGGCCTTGTCAGGCTTTTGATCCTCGGCAAAATACTCACCAAGAGTATTAAGAAGCAGGCGGTTGTTCGGGTCCTTGTTCCAGGCCTCCATGTAAAGCCTCAGCGCTTCTTTAAGGTCTTTTTCATGTTTCTTCAGCAGACCGGCAAAGGTAAAAACCGTTGCTGAGGGCTTGTTCTTCATCAGACCTGCGTATACTTCCCAGGCCCGCCTCTGGTTACCGGTTCTGATACAGAAGTCAAGAAAGGTTCGATTGTATTCTTCGTAATCAGCGAACTCCGTGAGCTGTTCCGTGAGCTGGTTCCACTCTTTTTCAATAGCTTCCAGAGCGTCTTCATAGGCTCCCTGATCTTTTTTGGTTTTCGGGGGGGCATCCGGGAGGCGGCGCAGCATCGATGTAAGCGCCGTGATTTTTTCCTGAAAATCTTTCAGGGAGGGCGTTTCAAGCTCGAAAAGTTTCTGATTCAGATTGAGATTCTGACGTGCGACCACGTCATAATAAACGGTGGAAGTGGCGAACCCCGGGAGCGAAAAACTTATCAGATAGCCCATTGGCGGAAGCGAGAGATCAACCGGACTGCTGCCGACAATCTCTTTGTTGATGGTAATAACCGCGCCGGCGGGCCAGCTTTCAAGCTTGAGGTGCGCCTGCGTCAGATGGTAGTAACCTTTAAAAACGCCAAGAAAAAGCAAAGTAAAAGCAGCCATGATCAGCCCGATTCTGATAGTGTGAATCAGAGCCTGAGGCGGCTTTGGCGCAAACTTGCGGGTGGTCGGATGCGTTCCGCCTGAAGTTTCAAACTCTGTGGCATAGGCATCGTCAGTCTGGTCAGGCTTCAGTTCGGTCAGGTCAAGCGTTGCCGTTTTCTGCCCAGGCTGTTCTACCTCTGGTTCATTCAGCTTTATCAGCGCCTGAAGCATCTCATCACACGATTGAAACCGGTGTTCTCGCTCCTTGGCCATTGCCTTGAGAATAATATCGTTGAGCCGCTGCGGAACGGCATCGTTAATTTCGATCGGTGCAAGAGGTTTTTCCTGAATGTGCTTGAGAGCGATGGCATTGGCGCTGTCGCCAACAAACGGCAAGCGGTCGCAGACAAGCTGGTAAAGGGTTACGCCGAGAGAATAAATATCGGATCGGTAATCCAGGTCGCGTTTTCCGAGGGCCTGTTCTGGTGACATGTAGTCAGTTGAGCCAAGAGTAAGGCCTTCGCCGGTCTTGCTGGTATTTTTACAGGCCTTGGCAATACCGAAATCAGTGAGTTTGACATCACCGGTCGAGGTGATCATGAAATTGCTTGGCTTGATATCGCGGTGAACGACACCCTGATCATGGCAATGCTGCAACGCTGACAGGGCACAGACCATAATCTTGACGATGTCATCGAGAGTGAACCCCTCGCTGCCCTTTATCAGGTCTTCAAGTGACTTGCCGTCGATGAATTCCATGATAAAGTAAGGCGGCAGGCCCTCTTCGCGGCATTTTTCAACGGTTGCAATGTCGATGATCTTGACGATACTCGGATGATCATGCAGTCGCTCCATGGTTCTCGCTTCGTCAAAAAAGCGGGCCACCACGTCAAGGTCATCAACCCAGTCTTCGAGCAAAAATTTAACGGCAGCCTTTTTCTCGAGTACTGAATGCTGAGCGAGATAAACAGTTGCAAAACCGCCATCACCAAGTTTTCTGATGATGGTATAGTTGCCAGCCTTTTTGTTTGAATAGTCAGCCAAAATGAGACCCTTAGAAACCGAGAATTGATTTGAGTTTCGAGAAAATTCCGCCCGATTCGGCAACCAGCTCCTCGCCAACAATCTGGCGGTTGAGGTTCACCATGGCCTGAGTGAGCGGCGATGCCGACTTTTCTGAGAGCAGCAGTCTGCCGCCATTTGAGGTTATTACCGCGTCATCAGGGGCGTAGGGCAGAATTGAAACATCTTTTTTGAGAAAGCTTCTGACTTCTTCTGCGGTTGTGATCGTGCCTTCACGGCCAAACTTGTTCATGATCACCTTGAATTTGCTTTCGGGGAACTTGAAGGTATTCATGATTTCAATGACTCTTCTGGCTGCGAGCAGATGACCGATTTCGGGCAAACCGACCAGATAGATGAGGTTCGAGAGTTCCCAGGCGGTGATGGTAATGTCGTCGATGTCGGTCTTGAGATCGACAAGAACAAAGTCGTATTTGGCTTCGAGGCTCCAGAGAATGGTTTTGATGTGCTGGGCAGAGATAAGCTCAGCCAGCTCGGTCTTTTTGGGCGCGGCCAGATAATCAAAACCCGGACCTTTCTGCATATATTTGGTAATACAGTCGGGGGTGATGTCGGTTTCCTTGATCAGATCAGAAATGGTCAGGCCCGGTTTGCCGACCACAAAAGTCAGAATATCGCCGAATCTCAGGTCGAGATCGACTACAGCAACTTTTTTGTCTGATTTTTCCGCCAGAATCTTTGCAAGGTTAACGACGATCGTGCTGATGCCCGTTCCGCCCTTGGGACTGTAGAAAGAAACAATCTGTGAGCCCTCGCGCGAAAGGGGTTTGAGAGTCTGCCAGAGATCACCGACTGCGGTGTCGATAAAAATAAATTCGAATGCGTCAAATTTGACGATATCGCGATGGTTAAGGACATGGCCAGCATTTGCCGGAATCTGCCCGCTGTTGAGAAAGGTACCGTTCGAACTGTCTTTGTCGGTAAGAACGCACTTACCTTCTTTTACTTCTATGGTCGCATGCATTCTCGATACCATCTCGCTGGGCAGCACCAGGGTTCTGCCTTCTTCACGGCCGATCGTAAAAACATCAGAGGAATTCAGTTCAAAAGGCTTACCGAGAAATGGCGGCGTATTGCCGACCAGAAATTTTTTCTTCATTTCTTCGGTCACGACAACTTTTCTGAAGACCGTTTTTTTGGATTCGTCCGACATTTTATTTCTCCCGACTGAGCTGAATGCGTCGCGATTATATCACAGGCGCAAAGACTCGACAATTTTCTTTACATTTAAAATCTGTTCCTGCTCACCTTAAAATTGACAGCCACTTTCAAAGATATTATGATAAGAACCTCTAATGTGAAAAGTAAAGATTTTTTTTCTCGAATACCTTTACAATGGCTGGGGATAGCTTTTTTGGCTCTGGCCGTTTTGTCGTTCCTGGCAAGCATGTTCATTAACATTCAACCTGCCGAGCCCTATGTGCCGAACCGACCGACCAGTGTGGCGCAACCGGCCGGGCTCGACGACGGCTCAGACGAGAAAAAGAACCTTCTCGAGCGGCTCGAGTTTCAGAAAAAGCACCAGAATTTTCAGGCATCTTATCTTGATCTGATCCAGAAAATAGGCTCGGCCGACACTACCAAAATCAACACCAGAAAAGACAGAGACCTTTTCAAAAGCTACAACCGGGCCAGGGCAGACTTCTCAGACACCCTCAAGAAGGTTGAAGAATACGAAAAGGATTTTCGGCTGAAATGCTTTGCCAAGATGCGCTCACTCATACTTGCGGTTCTTTTTTACGATCGCAAAACCGGGGCGCGCATGACCAAGTTCGATGCCGACGAACTGGTAAAAATCGGCGCCTTCCAGGAAGCACCGGCCTGCCCGCGCGGCGGGCGATATTCAATTATCTATAAAGACGGCAGAAGACTCTTTAACTGCTCGATTCACGGCACTCTGAAAAATTGAGCACAGCCCTATCTCGCTTCTTTGCCTCTTGCCGGTGATGGGTCTTTCTTTTCAACTTCACCATTAAAAAACAGTTCGACCATTTCGACCAGAGTTCTGATAAACAGAACACCAACACCAATTGAAAAGATGATGGTCAGAGTAACCGCAACCGTAAGTTCTTTGAGCATGATAATGTGTGACTCCCTCAGATATTCCGTGCCGTAACCCTATCGACACAACCGGCATTTTTAATGAGTCACCCAAAATCTTTGTCAACCAGCAAACAAAAAAAGAAGGGCGGCAATCTTGCGAAAGCCACCCACATGCATATTGTGAAAAGGTTTTAATCAGAAATTCTTCAGTCAGTATGTGAGATCACGAGAAACATCGGGGTGCCGGAACGGTTAACCAGTATCACCGAGCTTTTCTTTGCTTCGCCTTCCTTGAGAGACTTTTCGAATGCTTCTTCATCGGCCACTTCCTGGCCATTCACCTGAACTATGACGTCGCCGGCCTTCAAACCGCCCTTTTCGGCAGCGGAAGTTTCGCGCACACCGGCAACCACAAGACCGCTCTTAGCATCAACAGCCATGCTGCGAGCCATTTCCGGGGTGAGTTTCTGCACCTTGAAGCCCAGTTGGCCAGCGAGCCCCTCGCCCTGCTGCTTCGGCCGCGGCAATTTACTTATTTCACGTGGGCTCAGACCAAACGAATCGGGCATCTGCTCGAGTTTTATCTTCAATTCAGCAGTTTTGCCGTTGCGCAAAATTTCCATGTCGACAGACTTACCGACTTCCATGCTCAGAATACTTTTCTGAACATCGTTGGTGGTCTTCATGACTTTGCCGTCAATTTTTCTGATAATATCCATGGGCTTAAGACCACCCTTAGAAGCGGGGCTGTCTTCTGAAAGCTGCATAACTACAGCACCATCACGATCTTTGAGATCATAATGTTTTGCGAGTTCTTCAGTTACGCCCTGCATGGTTATGCCGAGATATGGGCGCTCGACTTTTCCCTTGCTGGCAATCTGCTGCGAAATGCGCGAAGCCATGTTCGAAGGGATCGCGAAGCCGATACCCGAGCCCGGAGCAGTAAAAATCAAGGTGTTGATACCGATTACCCGGCCTTTGAGGTCAACCAGCGGGCCGCCCGAGTTGCCGGGGTTGATGCTGGCATCTGTCTGAATGAAGTCTTCAATCGCGGTGGCACCGATGCCGGAACGCCCGAGAGCACTGACCACACCAACGGTTACTGTCTGCTCAAGTCCGAGAGGATTACCGACGGCAATGCACCACTGCCCGACTTCGACTTCGTCTGAATTGGCAAACTGTGCCGCCGGCAGCTCTTTATCAGCCTTAACCTTGATGACTGCAAGGTCGGTCTGCGGGTCCTGGCCGACAATTTCAGCAGGCAGTTCGGTCTGGTCGTGAAGTTTGACGACAATTTTGCTGGCTTCCTTTACCACATGGTTGTTAGTCAGAATTGTGCCATCAGAACTGATGATCACCCCGGAACCGGCACCTTCAATTTTCTGTTCCGGCGGTCGCTGAAACTTCTGACCACGGAAAAACTGCCGAAAAAATTCTTCAGCGCTGCCCTCTGGCGCATCCTCCGGCGACAGCCAGCTGATACCGCCCGACGAAGTTCTTTCGATTCTGATATTTACCACGCTGGGTTTCAGGGTGCGTGCGACATCAACAAAAGCTTTCTGCATGCTCATGGCAGCCTGCAGCCCCGAATCGTCGGCAGCGGAAACTGATGCCGGACTGCCGAAGAACACCACAAGAATCATGAACCAGACAAAGGTGTTGCGAATCATTAATTTACCTCCTGTAAATCTTCAACAATTTTTGACCGGTGAACAGCACGCCGGGTTCCAAATTTCGCCTTGACCTTTTAAACAGTTGATGTTTAACTGGTTTTCAATTCACAGCAGGAGAAAACCATGCGAATAGTGGTTACTGGCGGCGCCGGTTTTATTGGCTCGCACCTCACCGAAGAATTATTAAAACAGGGGCATAGTGTCGTTGTCATCGACAACTTCATCACGGGCTCGCGCAAAAACCTGGATCATCTGCCGGGCGAAAAGCTCTGCATCATCGAGCACGACATTACCAAACCCATCTACCTCGCAGAAAAGATTGACCGGATATATCATCTTGCCTCTCCCGCCAGCCCGATCGACTACCAGAAACTGCCGATTCAGACACTGAAAGTCGGCGCCCTTGGCAGTCACAACATGCTGGGCATGGCCAAGGCCCACGGAGCACGCCTGCTGCTGGCTTCCACATCAGAGGTCTATGGTGATCCCGAGATTCACCCTCAGAAAGAAACCTACTGGGGAAACGTCAACCCGGTCGGCCCGCGTGGCTGCTATGACGAATCAAAGCGCTTTGCCGAAGCGATCGTGGTTGCCTACCGTGATTATCACAAGGTCGAGACCCGCATCATCAGAATATTCAATACCTACGGTCCAAGAATGCGCCTTAATGACGGGCGGGTCGTGCCGGCCTTCATTTCACAGATTCTCAACGGTGAAGACCTGTCCATCTTTGGTGACGGCAGTCAGACGCGCAGTTTCTGCTACGTATCCGATCTGGTGCGCGGCATGATGGGCGTAATGGAACAGGCTGACCAGAACCCGATCAACCTCGGCAACCCGGCCGAAATAACCATACGCCAGTTTGCCGAAAAAATTATCGAATTGACCGGCATCGAAGCCAAAATGGTTTTCAAACCTCTGCCCCAGGATGACCCGAAGCGCCGACAGCCGGATATCACCAGAGCTCGTACCCTCCTGAACTGGGAACCGCTTGTCGGTCTCGAAGAAGGACTGAAAAAGACTATTGACTGGGCAAAAAAATATGTCGAAACCACAAAAAACTGACAAACACATAAAACATATCCTGATCGACCCCGAAAGTATTCAAAAGCGCATTACCGAGCTTGGGGCAGAAATTTCCGCAGATTATCGCGGTAAGGAGCTGGTGTTGGTCTGCATTCTCAAAGGCGCTTTTCTATTCACCTCCGACCTGTGCCGCCAGATCGACCTGCCCCAGAAACTCGATTTTATGGCCGTTTCGAGTTACGGAGACGCAACCCGCAGCTCAGGCATTGTAAAAATCGAAAAAGATCTCTCTGAAAGTATTCAGGGCAAGCATGTTCTCATTGTCGAAGACATCATCGACTCAGGCCTGACCCTGTCATATATCGTAAAAATTCTGCAGGACCGGCAGCCCGCAGATATAAAGGTCTGTGTTCTCTGTAACAAACCCTCGAACAAGCAGCAGCACGTTAAAGTCGACTACTGCGGGTTCAAGCTCGAAGACGAATTTGTGGTGGGCTATGGACTTGACTTCAAGGGTTATCTGCGCAATCTCCCGTATATTGGTGTGGTTAAGGACGAATATCGTTAAAAGAAAAGAGACGCCCATGGTTAATTTCAACAGCGGCAGCCTGATCTGCGAGCGCTACATTCTTGGTCCGCTCGAGGTAAATACTTATCTGGTATACGAAAAGGGTTCTTCAGAGGGTATCCTCATCGATCCGGCAGAAGATTCTCAGACCATTCTCAAACGCCTCAAAGAACTTGATTTCAAAACCCTGACCATTTTTATCACCCACGGTCATGCCGACCACATTCAGGGTGTCGAGTTTTTCCGCAAGCATTTCCCGGTCAGCAAAGTCGCCATTTCAGAGGAAGACGCGGCGATGCTTCCCAGTCCGACCCTTAATTTATCTGTATTTATTGGTGATGCGGTCGAAGTGGGCAGCGCCGACATTCTCCTCAAAGATGGCGACACTCTTAAAACCGGTGCCCACGAGGGAACCCTTTCACACATTGCCGGTCACACCCCGGGCGGTATGGCCCTCATCTTCGACGGCATGGTTTTTTCGGGCGACACTCTGTTTGCCGGTTCAGTCGGGCGCTCCGATTTTCCGGGCGGTGACGGCAAACAATTGATCAAAGGCATCAAAGAGAAGATTTTTTCTCTGAGCAACCGGCAGGTTTTTCCGGGTCACGGCCCGGAAACCACAATTGCCGACGAAAAAAGCAGCAACCCGTTTTTCGGTACCTTTTTCAATATCTGAAATGCCAGTTTAACAGCGTTGACACCACCCCCTGCAGATGCTAACATTCTCAGGGAAAAATTACACAACACACCGGAAAGGAACTCTCCATGTCTGAAACATTCAGAATTCTCGTCATCAACCCCGGTTCGACTTCTACCAAACTCGGGCTGTTCGAGAACGAAGAGCTGGTTGCCGAAAAGAAACTCAATCATTCTGCCGAAGACATTGCCCGCTTCCCCCACATCATGGACCAGGACGGCTTCAGAAGAGCGGCCATGGATGACTTTCTCAAAGAAATGAAGCTTGAACCAAAGGATCTCTCGGCGGTTGTCGGCCGCGGCGGTCTCCTCAAGCCACTCCCGGGCGGCACCTATAAAGTCAATGAAGACATCGTTGCCGATCTCAAGGCGTCGAAATATGGCGAACACGCCAGCAACCTCGGCGCTCTGCTTGCCTACAGCTACACCAGAGAATTTGGCGTGCCTTCGTTTATCGTCGACCCGGTAATTGTTGACGAACTGCAGGATGAAGCCAGATATTCCGGGCTGAAAGAAATTCCGCGCCGCAGTGTCTGGCACGCGCTTAACATTACCGCCGTCGTCAGACAGACCTGCACCAATCTCGGCATGGAAGTCAGCAAAGAAAATTTTGTCGCTGCCCATCTTGGCGGTGGCATCAGCGTTGCCGCAATCGAAAAGGGTCGCTGCATCGACGTAAGCAACGGACTCGATGAAGGTCCGTTCACGCCGGAGCGCGCCGGCTGTCTGCCGACCATTGAGCTGGTCAAACTCTGTTTCTCCGGTAAATACACCCAGAAAGAAATCAACAAGATGCTCGTCGGTCAGGGCGGCATTGTGAATTATCTTGGCACCAGCTCACTTCTCGATGTTGAAAACAAAGTTGTTGCCGGCGACGAAGAATATATCAAGGTTTTCAATGCCATGTGCTACCAGATTGCCAAAACCATCGGCTCTTATGTGGCGGTTCTCAAAGGCAAGGTTACCCGCATCATCATCACCGGTGGCGGCGCCCGCTGCAAGCCTCTTATCGACAAGGTCAGCGAATACGTAAAATGCTTCGCCCCCATTCATGTGGTTCCTGGCGAAGACGAACTTTCTGCTCTGGCTCTCGGTGGCCTGCGCGTTCTGCGTAAAGAAACCAAGGCCAGAGAATACCATTCCTGACCGGCTGAGAACGGAGAAAACGATGAGCGACAATTTTTTCAGCAGACTGGTAGCGACTCTTGATAAAAAAATGAACTGCCGGGTGGCGATTCCGCTCGCCAACGATGACGCCTGCGCCTACGCTGTCTGTCATGCCATAAAAACCGGCATTCTCAGCGCAACTCTGATTGGCGACCCCGAGCAGATAAGAGCCATGTATGGTGATGTGGCCAGACATGAACGTGTCACCATCATCGACGAGCGTGACGAAAAGACAGCCTGCGCCAAAGCCGTGGCTGAGGTGCGCGAGGGCCGCTGCGACATACTGATGAAAGGGCTGGTGGCGACCTCAAGCCTGCTGAAGGCAGTGTTGAACTCAAACACCGGCCTGCGCAAAAATCCGATTCTTTCGCATCTGACTTTCTTTGAATTTCCGAACCGGCAGGGGCTGAAAATTCTCACCGATGCCGCCATGTGTATCGCACCTGATGCCGATACCCTCGAAAAAGAAATTGAAAACGCCCGCGAAGCGTTTGCAACTTTCGAAAACCGCCCGCCGCTGGTTGCCCTTCTGGCGGCCAACGAAAAGGTCTCAGAAAAAATGCCTTCGACGCAGCTGGCAGAAAAAGTGGCCGGCTCTCTCGCCAGCCGCAGTGACATGACGGTCGAGGGGCCCATTTCCTTTGATCTGGCTGTCAGCGAAGATTCTGCCCGCATCAAGAAATACAAGGGCCGGATTCAGGGCAATGCCGACATTTTTGTGGTGCCGCGCCTCGATACCGGCAATGCCTTTTACAAATCGCTGCAGTATTATGTGAAAGCGCCGATGGGTGGTCTGCTTTACGGAGCCCGCTGCCCGGTAGTTCTCACCTCCAGGGCCGACGACAACGCGACCAAGTTCAATTCTCTTTTGCTTGGCGTCGCCCTCTGGCAGAAGGCTGCGGCCAGGCAGGGCATGAACGCCGGAGCCTGAAGCTCTGGCAGAGAAAGGAAAACGCAATGACAGGTGCCGGTCAGAAGAACGTTAATTCAACAGTCCGATTCACCCACGGGCACATACCCGAGATTCTGAAAAAGCTCGAGCGTTTTCTCGGCGTGGCTCTGTCATTGCGGTCTACTACCGGTGAGGTGGTCTGCAAAACCGACTATTTCTACGGTCCGTGCAGTATTATCAGAGGCACCGAGCGAGGCCGGCAAAGGTGTCGCAAGACCTACCGCAACATTGAAGACCGTCTGCTGCGGCGCAAGACCCCATTTGTCAACGTCTGCTATGCCGGCTTTCTCATTTTTGCCGTACCTCTTGAAATACGCGGCGAAATGATCGGAACCCTTCTTGGCTCACAGATTCTGCCAATCGAAAAAGACAAGAATTTTGATATCGAAGCCCTCTTCGGGCATACCTGCGCCGCCCTGAATCTTACCAACACCGATGAGTTTTATCGCTCATTCGCGCGGGTGAGAACATTGAAGCCTGATCTGCAGCGCATAACCTTTCTGCAGTATCTCGAAGAAATCGGCCGGCACTTTGTCAGCATGGCATTTGCCGACAAAAGCTGGGAGCTGTTTCTCAAGGAAATTCAGCAGGAAACTCCCCAATTCGGCAGACTGTAGAAGGAAGCAATTATGTTCAAGCTCTTCACCAATGGGCTGGTTCTCAAGCCGGATTTTTCGCTTGAGCCGGCCGGTGTTCTGGTTCAGGACGACATTATCTACGACATCCTGACACCTGATCAGAAGCCTCTCAAACCTGTCGACTGCGAAATCGACCTCGAAGGCAAAATCGTTTTCCCGGGGTTGATCAACGCCCATGATCATCTTATCGACACCTGCTGGCAAGGGATTGGCGAAACCCCGGTCGAGAACTGGTATGACTGGGATCGCAGCATGCGGTCGACGGCAGAATACAAGCTGCTGCAGAAACTGTCGGTAACCGACCTTTATATTGTCGGAATGTATAAAAACGTTCTGTCGGGTGTCACCACCGTTGTCGACCATTTCCCGGCCGAGGTTTCGGGTACTTTTGCCCGTCATGAGCTCGTCACCCTGCTCGAGCACTTCTATCTCGTGCATTCAGCTTCGAATCATCAGCTTTCATGGGGACGCAATATTCAGGAGCAGTTCAATCAGGCGCGCGGAATTCTGCCGTTCATTCTTCACATCGGCGAAGGAACCAGCAAAGAAATTACCGAAGAAATCGAAACTCTCAACCGACTCGGGGTTCTCGACCGCAACACAATTCTGGTAAATGGCACCCACCTCCAGGATGCTGACCTACAGCTTATCGCCAGCAGAGGTTGTACTCTGGTCTGGCTGCCGACTTCGTCGCAGAATATCTTTGGCAGGCAGCCCGACATCAAAAGGGCCGTTGAGCTTGGCATTCCGTTGACTCTCGGCACCGACAGTTCGGTTACCGGCTCGACCCACCTTCTCGGTGAACTCAAAAAGGCCCTCGAATTTTCACGCAATCATCTGGAATCAATGATTTCAGCAAAAGATCTTATCGAGATGACAACCATGAACGCCGCCAGAGCCTTTGGCCTCGAAAAGCAGACGGGCACACTTACCCCCGGGAAGCACGCCGATTTTGTGGTTTTCGAGGACATCGAAGATGTCGACCCATTCGAAAACTTCATTGGCAAAAAGCCCGAACAGTTTTCAATGGTGGTTCACCGTGGCACCATGATCACCGGTGACGATGAATTCAGAAAAATTTCGTCAGTCGACTTCAGCCAGTATTCAGAGGTCAGAATCAATGGCGTTGCCAGACTGCTGTTCGGGCGGCCGATTCAGATGCTCGACCGCATCAGACACAAGCTCGACCGCGAAATCGTCTTCCCCTTTTTCAACATAACCGCCGAAGACTGACCGGGGCGATTGAAAAGCTGAGATTTTGCTGTTATATTTGTGGTGATGAACATCACATTCAATAACCCTGACATCAAATTTTATTTCAGCTTTCAGTGCCCGTATTCCTATATCGCCTGGGAACTGCTGCGTTCGCTTCTCAAGCAGAGTCGGCTCACGCTTCAGCCAATCGAGATCGGCCTGAACCCGCCGGGCAACACCAAATACCATTTCAGAGAAATATGGGGCGATCTGCGCTGGAACCGGATCATTGCCGATGCGGCTGCAGTTGGCCTCAAGATCAGCCGGCCCGAGCGTTATGTCAACGGCATTCCGGCTGCCCGGGCAATTGAAGCCTATGGTAACCTGAACGCCGAAGACTACATTACCAGCATTTTCAGAGGGGTTTTCTGCGCCCGCGTCGATATTTCCATACCGACCTCGCTGCGATTGCACCTGCAGTCAGAAGGCCTCGATTCATCGATTCTCGCCAGCGCTCTTGAAGACCCGAAAACCGAAACCAGAGCCACCGAACTCACCATGCTCTGGGGGCACGAGCGTGTCAGAATGCTGCCAACCATCGAGTGCGGTGAAGAACGCTTCTGTGGTCTGATTGACAAATCAGGGCTCGAGCGCCACCTTCGCGCCATACTGGATTAACCGATGCCTTTTACCTATGAATACCCACGCCCCTCTGTCACCCTCGATGCGGCAATAATACGCGTTCCTGATCTGGCGGACCCGGAAATTCTTCTGATTAAAAGAGGGCGCGAGCCATTCGCCGGCCGATGGGCTCTGCCCGGCGGCTTTCTTGAAATGGACGAAACTCCATGTACCGGCGCGGCCCGCGAGCTCAAAGAAGAAACCCGCCTTGAAAATCTGCCTTTAAAACCGCTTTTTACCTGCGGCGAACCGGGCAGAGACCCGCGCGGCCGCACCATAACCATGGTTTATGGCTGCATGGTTCGCGACACCGATTTTTCACCGCGCGGCGACGATGACGCTGCCGATGCGTGCTGGTTCGACATCCGTAAACTCCCCGAGATGGCTTTCGACCATGATCGGGTCATTGCCCAGATTCATGCCAGCCTGATCTGGCAGGCCAGACACCTGATAGTCGGCCAGAATGTTTTCAACGGCAGAGCAACTGCCGAAGAACTCGAAAAACTGCATGAAGCAATCTGTCAAAGCAAAGACTCTACCCTGCTTGCACGGGCAGAAAAGTCCGGGCTTCTTGTCAGAAAAAACGGTTTTTACGAATTTGCGCCCTTCGACCCTTCAGGCCCTGACTGGCACCCCCTTGTCTGGTAAATGAACTCTTTAACCCTGGTCACCCCGGCCCTTAAAAAGTTGCGCCGCGTTTTTTCTGTACGCAATCGCAAGGTTATCTGGGCGCTCGGTGTCGGATCGCTGCTGCTGGCCTTCACAATTTATTACGGTCTCTACCGTTTTCTCGACTATGTCGGGCGCGCCCCGATGCTGGGCGAGACGCTTGGCCCGATTGTTGGCGGGCTTCTCGTTTCCAAGCTTCTTGAAATGCTGTTCATGACACTGTTTTTCATGATTCTCTTCAGCAGTATAATTGCGGCGCTGTCGAGCCTTTTTCTCAACGATGAGTTGACGGTGCTGATGTCATCACCGATTCCGGTCGGTATGATCTTCAGATCGAGATTTATTCTGCTCTCGGCAGAAAGCACCTGGATGGTGGTCATTTTTTTCATGCCAGCCCTGCTGGCCTTTGCCACCGCCCTCAAGGCAGAATGGCAGGCCTATTTCATTTTTCCGGTATTTCTCGCGGCTTTCGTCATGCTGCCCAACCTGACCGGGGCCTTTGCCTCTCTGCTTCTGGCGGCATTTTTCCCGGTCAGACAGATGAAAAAGGTTTTTCAGTTCCTTTCAATCATTGTGCTGACCGCCCTGATCTTCTTTTTACGCTCGCTTGAGGCAGAGAAACTGCTCAACCCCAGCTACTTCAAGGATGTTTCGCAGTATCTTCTCAGCCTGCAACTGCCGCTGCTGCAGTATTCGCCCTCGTCATGGCTGCACCAGGCAACCATGTCGCTTTTTCGCAACTCAACCCATGATGCCGTAATGCAGTTTATGCCACTTTTCGTTGCGTCGATCACCGGCTTTCTCCTGGTAAATTATTTCGCGGTGCGGTTCTATCGCACCAGCTGGCAGCTTTCGATGGAAGCCGTCGACAACCAGGTTTTGAGCCTTGAATGGCTGAGAAGAGCAATCATCTGGCCGTTTCGCTTTTTCAGCCCGGAATTCAGGGTTATTGCCAGCAAGGAAATCACGACTTTCATGCGTGACCCGGCGATATTCTCACAGATTTTCATGATGGCCGCCATCGTCTTCGTTTACGGCTACAATCTTTCGATTCTGCCGCTCAAAGACATTCCGACCCTTTACAGCGGCGAGCTCAACGATACCCTTGTCTTTCTCAATGGCCCCTTTATTGGCTTCATTATAGCTTCGATAGGCATGCGTTTCGTTTTTCCGTCGATCAGTATGGAAGGCCGGGCCTTCTGGGCGGTCAAATCTTCGCCGGTCAACCCGAGACGAATTCTGACAATCAAGCTGATTGTCTACCTTGTGCCAATGCTGCTGATCGGTATCATTCTCTGTATCGTCACCAACTCGGTTTTTCAGGTTTCGCATCCGGCCCTGTTCTGGCTTAGTTTCATCAATGTCATAATGATCACCACGGTCATCACCTCTCTGGCTATTGGCGTTGGCGCCATTTATGCCGACTTTGCCGCCGACTCGCCTCTTAAAATCGCCGGTTCATACGGCGGTTTCATCTACATGATTCTTTCGGGACTCTATGTCATCAACCTGCTGGCACTTGAGGTCTACCCGATGTACCGCTTTTTTCACAGCCGCTTTTATCTGATGCGGGGCGGCTCGCCCTACGTTTTTCTTGGCATCAGCGCTGTTCTGCTGATTGTCTGCACTGCGGCCTGGGTTTATCTACCCTTCCAGAAAGGCTTGGAAACAATCGAAAACTATGAACCAGAATGATGTCATGATAAGGTTCGCCGATATAAAAAAACGCTACGGTGATTTTACCGCTCTGAAGGGCGTCAATCTCGATATTCACAAAGGCGAACTCTTCGGCTTTCTCGGCCCCAATGGCGCCGGAAAAACCACGCTGATAAGGATTCTCACCGGCATCATCAAACCCACAGCCGGCAAGGTTTTCGTCGGCCCATTCGATCTTTATGCCCAACCGGACCAGGCAAAAGCACTGCTCGGCTATGTTCCTGACCGGCCCTATCTCTATGAAAAACTGACGCCGCTCGAATACTTCGATTTCATGGGTGGCCTTTACAACGTCAAGCCGGCGCGCATTCTCGAAAAGGGCGAAGAGATGCTGAAGCTTTTTCATCTCTGGGATCGCCGCCACGAGCTGATAGAAAGCTTTTCACACGGCATGAAGCAGAAGGTTGCGATGAGTGCAGCGATTCTGCATGACCCCGAAATTTTCGTCGTCGATGAACCCACAGTCGGCCTAGACCCGCGCAGCGTCAAGCTGGCGAAAGACTATTTCCGCAGGCTTGCCGACGAGGGCAAAACCGTTTTTCTGACCACTCACACTCTCTCGGTAGCCGAAGACCTGTGCGACC
This sequence comes from Candidatus Rifleibacteriota bacterium, assembly GCA_024710355.1. Lineage (GTDB taxonomy): Bacteria > Muiribacteriota > Ozemobacteria > Ozemobacterales > Ozemobacteraceae > Rifleibacterium. The sequence continues at coordinate 78,752 of JANJUX010000018.1, read as the reverse complement.
GGATCGCAATCATTCGCAACGGCGATATCGTTGCCCTTGGTAACCTCGATGAACTGCAGCAGAAGGCCAGCCTTCCGGGCAACGATCTCGAGGCCATCTTTCTCAAAATTACCGAAGAAGAACAGGCAGTCACAATTCAGTCATAATAAGGGAACCACCTGTGAGCAAATCTCATTCTGACCACCATCACCGGCTCTATTCGCCGCTTTTCAGCATTGCGGTTCTTCTGTCGATCAATCTGGCCTGGGGCGCATCCTATGCGGTTGCCAAATACGCCCTCGATGTTGTCCCCCCTTCTACGCTCGCCTGCATGAGATTTTTCATTGGCGGCTTTTTTCTTTTAATTCTTCCTTCACGCGAAAAGCATTCAAGGTTGTCGACAAAAGACTGGAAAGATCTTTTCATAATTGGATCGCTTGGTCTGGCCATTTCTAATGCCCTGCTCAATCTCGGGCTGCAGATGACCACATCGACCAAAACCGCGATTGCCGCCTCGCTTGAGCCGGTTTTCACGATAGTACTGGCGGCTCTGATGCTCAAGGAAATTCTGCAGAAGCGCACCATGGCAGCGACAGCCATTTCCATATTCGGTGCGGCGATGCTGCTTCTCGACAACAAATCTGTCGGTCAGCTTTTCAGGGAGCTGTATTCATCGGGCGGGTTTCTTGGCGACATCCTGGTGGTTCTGTCAATTTTTACCACTGCGCTCTACTCGATCCTGATGAAGCCTGTGGCCCAGCGGCTTGGCGCCATGCGCGCCACGTCTTACAGCTTTATCATCGGGGCCCTGCTGCTGGCACCGATTTCGCTCATGGAACTTTCGCAGCTCTGGCCGCTTGCATTTACAAGAGAGGCGATTCTTGCGATAATGTTTCTTGGCGTGATCTGTAATGCCATCTGTTATGTTATCTGGAATATCATTCTCAGACATACCGAAGCCGGGGTCATGGCCGTCACCCTTTATGCCCAGCCTGTGGGAGGGGTAATCGTCGGATGGATGTGGCTTGGAGAGAGTCTTTCGACCGGGGGCCTGATCGGTGCGGCCCTTATCTTTGCGGGGATCTGGCTGTTGCCAGGGGAATCACCTGAAAAAACCTGATGTACTGCTTTGAAGCCCACAGATGCACAAAATATGACTGCCCGGTGCAGCGCCGCCAGATTATGCGCTGCTGGCAGTATCTTGAGGCAGCCAACAAAAGAGAGGTAACGCAGGAAGACTGCCCGTTTGCGCCCTGTGACCGATGCAATTACCGCCTGGGATGGGAAATCGGTCTGATAGACGAATCCATGTTCCCGGAAATACCGGACCCAACCCCGGAGAGCCTGCTGCCTGAATTTAAAGAAGAAGAAAGTCCTGAATCGGGATCAGAAAAAAAAGAGAAGGAAGAGAGAAAAGGGGAAGAGGAACCAAAACAGGAAAACCTGCAGAGGCCTGACGAGACAAAGGCAGAACCAGAGAAAAGCCTTGAATCAGCGGACATAGCCCATGATACCAGCCCGGATTTTCTGCCAGAGGCGGAAGCAGAAGCGAAGAAGGCCGAACCGGGCGATGAGATGGTTTTTGCTGTTCCGCCAGAGCGGGTTGGTCAGCCGGGAATGCGTTTTTGTCATGAACTGATCGACTGCCCAAACCCGAATTGTGTTGTCAGAGCTCAACAGATTATCCAGTGCTTTCAGTTTTTCAAGCGTCGCAGCCCGGAAGAAAAGAAAAAAATGACCTGTACCGACCGCACCTGTGAAGAATGTTTTTATAAACGTGGTTGGGATATGGGTCTGCTTGATGAAAGCCTGTTTGCAGATATCATTGAAAAAAAGAAACTGAACCTCGCTGCCGCAGACAGGGTAAAACGCAACAGCCTGGTCGAAATGTATCTGGCAGAACTCTCCAGAAAGCCTCTGTCGCGCGAAGAAGAGTTCAAGCTGGCGCAAAAAATCGCGGGTGACCGCGAGGCATCTGAACTTTTTCTTATGGCCAACCTCAAGCTCGTGACCAGAGTTGCCAAAAAATTCTCAAGCGGCAGTATTCCGATAATGGATCTGATACAGGAAGGAAACATCGGCCTGATAAAGGCAATCGCAAAATTCGACTACACACTGGGGTACCGTTTCTCAACTTACGCCGCATACTGGATCAGATACTATATGCAGAAAGCGGTGGCCAGCCAGGGTACAACCGTCAAAATTCCTCATCACCTGCTGACTGTGGCGCACAAAATACGGCGACATATCCAGGAGTTTGAAAGCCAGTTTTTCAGATCGCCTTCTATCAGTGAGCTCTCTCAGACTCTGGGCATGGAGAAGGAAAAAATTCTCAATGTTCTCAGCATAACCCAGACTCCGGTTTCGATCCATGCGAGCACTGACAGCGATTCAGACAATGCCGAGGGCATGGAATATTACCTGGAAGACAAAAAAAATCTGACTCCAGAAGAAGCCGCTCTGGAAAAAATAAAAAATGAAACGGTGAAAGAGGCACTTGCCAGGCTGCCGGAACGTCTTCGTTTCGTTGTCGAAAGCTTTTATGGTTTTAATGACGAAGAACTGTCTCTCGCAGATATTGGCAGAAAACTCGACATATCAAGAGAACGGGCCAGACAACTTCTACATCAGGCCCTGACGATTCTGCAAAAAGAAGAAGCCATCATCTGGCAGGCTCCCTGAAAAGAATTTTGTACCCCCCTTTGAAATTCAAATTTCAGGTGATATAATTGCAAAATACTGCATCGCGTGCACCCGAGGAGGAAGTATGAAGAAACTGGTAAAATCGCTTTGTGCAATGTCTCTCGCTGCTTTTCTGGGCAGTTGTACACTTGATCTTTCTGCCGCTCCGGCAATGAGCGAAATCAGCAGACTCAAGTTCAACAACAATAACAATATTCCCAGCAAAGTGCTTGTCGTTTCTGGTTATGGCAACCAGAAATTCGTAAAAGATCTTTTTGATGTAATCAAGAAAATCAATGTCACCGAACAGCTCAGTGGTGACGATTTAATTAAGCTTCATATCGTATCTGGTGGTGGCGACCCGATTTCGGGGAGTGGCATTTCGCCCGAAGATGCAAAAAAATACGTCGAAGTAAACCCCAAATTCAACTCAAGCGACATCTGGATGCAGGACTGCATGGAACTCTGTTCTGCCGTTCTGAAAAATGGCAAACTGGTTCCGGCTGTTTTCGATTCGAACCGTGGCCGTGGCCTTGGCCGTCTGCCCGGTGTTCTCGCCCAGATGTGGGATATGGTTTATTACAAAAACCCATCGAACGCACAGGATCACGGTGATTACGGCGGAAACCTCGAAGTTACCCCTTTTGATGATATTCTTGTGGTTGGCGACACCATCACCGAGCCCTGCCGCAAGTTTTTCGAAGCCAACGGCTACAAAGACCGCATGTTTATCGGAGCAACCAAATGGCTACAGGTTGGCCACATCGATGAGTATCTCGGCTTCATTCCTACTGCCTGGGCGCCGGGTGGTTATTCAATCGTCAGAGCCGATACCGCTTACGCTCTCGACCTGATCAAGAATGCCCCCGATTCTGAGCTGGCCAAGATCAGCAGCTATGACCGCAACTTTCTGCTCAAGGTCAAAGCCGTTCTCAACGCTCAGATGAAAGATCCGAACGCCGGCCGCGGCACTGCCGAAGGCGACTTTATCGCCCTCAACTATGCCATCAACGACATCATTGAAGAAAACGTCGGCAAACTCAAAGAATACATCAGCAGAACCACCGGCGAAGAACGCAACTTTGAAGAAGTTGCCTGGCCGTCACTGTTCGAAGGCTCGGGTACAACCAACCCCCGCGGTTGCCACGCTTTTCTGCCCGGCGTCGTAAACCTTCTGGTCGTCAGAGATCACCTCATCGTTCCAGCTACCCATATTCCCGGCTTCGACAAAGCAATTGAAGCAAGGCTGAAAGCCCAGGGCAACAAAGTGCATTTTGTCGACGACACACCCTATCACACCTCGATGGGTGAAATTCACTGCGGTACCAATACCCTCAGAGATCCGAACCGCACTATCGTCACCAAGGCCAGAATCAAGGCTGTGCAGAGCGTTAAAAACCGCTTTCGCCAGATCCATAACGACTGATCTTCCTCGCGCACCGAAAGCCCCGAGCCTCTGGTTCGGGGCTTTTTCGTTTTTCACATACTCACACAAAACTTGACAGGGCCGCTGCAGACTGGTAGTCTGGCTTGTTTTAACAGCACATGGGTCTTGAAAGTCATATTTTTTCATGGAGACAATTTAGATGAGCCAGAAGACAGTCGTGATTTATGGCGCAGCCACTATGGGCCAGGAACTGGTCCAGGCAGTAGCTACCGCCGGGTGCGAAGTTATTCTCGTTGACCATTCCGAAGAGAAGCTTAAAAAGGGCCTGCAGAAGGTCGAAGCGTCTCTCGACGCAGAAATTGCCCGCTGGGGCCTCACCTCTGGTGAAAAACGCGCGATCATGAGCCGCATCAAGGGCTCAACCGACATCCGCGAAGCGGCCAAAGGCTGGATGGTTATCGAGACTCTTAAAGAAACTCTCGACGTCAAGCGCCAGCTGTTCAAAGAACTCGACGCCACATGCAAGCCCTCAACGATTATCGCTTCGAACTCAGCGACCATTTCGATCACCGAAATCGCCTCTGAATGCAAATATCCAGAACGCACCATTGCCATGCACTTCCAGAGCCCGATTCCCAAAGTGCCGCTCGTCGAAATTTCACGCGGTCTGAAAACCAGCGAAGAAACCTTCGAAGCCGCCGTTCGTTTTGCCAAAATGATCAACAAAACCGTGGTCAGCGTTTATGACTGCCCGGGTTTCATTACCACCCGCATCATTCTGCCGATGATCAACCAGGCCGTTAAAGTGCTTGAAGAAGGTATCGCTTCCTGCGAACAGATTGACACCGCCATGAAGCTCGGTTTTGGCCTCAATGCCGGCCCCCTGACTCTGGCTGACAAAATCGGCATCGACACTGTCGTCTTCTACCTCGAAAATCTCTACAAAGAAACCTTTGATCAGAGCTATCTTCCGGCAAAACTCCTGAAAAAACTGGTGCGCGCCGGCTACAAGGGCATCAAAACCGGCAAAGGCTTCTATCGCTACGGCAACGATGGTCTGCGCCTCTCAGACAGCGGTCTGAAAGCGGAACAGCTTTCACAGGCCAACCATCAGTAACAGGGAGAAAACAGAATGAAAGTACTCGTATTAAACTGCGGCTCATCATCAATCAAATATCAGCTTTTCGACATGACCACCACTACCGTTATGGCCAAGGGCCTGGTACAGCGCGTCGGCATGGCCGGCTCCACCATCGACTATCGCAAAGGCGATGACGGCAAGAAGAAGGTCTATGAATCAGACATTCTTGACCATAAAATCGGCATTCAGAAGATATTCGAACTTCTGACCACCGGCGAAGAGGCTGTTCTGAAAAGCCTCGAAGAACTCGGCGCTGTCGGACACCGCATTGTTCACGGTGGCGACAAATTTTCTTCAAGCGTGCTGATCACCGAAGAAGTAAAAAACGCCATCAGAGACTGCATCGTTTTTGCTCCCCTGCACAACCCGCCCAACCTCAAAGGCGTCGAAGCCGTAGAAGAAATTCTGCCGAAAGTTAAGCAGGTTGCCGTTTTCGACACCGCCTTTCATCAGACCATGCCGGCTGAAGCCTACATCTATGCTCTGCCATATATGTTTTACGAAAAACACCGCATCAGACGCTACGGCTTCCATGGAACCAGCCATCGCTACGTGGCATCCCGCGCCGCCAAATTGCTTGGTAAGCCGCTCAGCGAACTGAAACTGATCACCGTTCACCTCGGCAACGGTGGCTCTGTGTGTGCGATCAATAAAGGCAAATCAGTAGATACCTCGATGGGGCACACTCCGCTCGAAGGCCTGGTAATGGGCACCCGCTGCGGTGACATGGACCCGGCGCTGATTCTTCACATCATGAAAGAATACGAACTCACCATTTCTGAAATGGACAACCTGCTCAACAAACATTCGGGCGTGCTTGGCATCAGCCAGATTTCGAGCGACCTGCGCGATCTTGAAGAAGACTGGCCGAAGAAAAGCGAACGGGCAAATCTGGCACTCGATGTATATTCACACCGTATCAAAAAATACATCGGTTCCTATATTGCCGTTCTCAACGGCGTCGACGCCATCGTCTGGACCGCCGGCGTCGGCGAAAACAGCCCGATCGTCAGAAGCATCGTACATCGTGAAATGGACTGGCTTGGAGTCAAGCTCGATCTCGAAAAGAACGAAGTTACCTGGAGAGGCGCTGAAGGCGACATCACCACGCCCGACTCGAAGGTAAAAGTTCTCGTTATCCCGACCAATGAAGAACTCGTAATCGCCCAGGACACCATGGACTGCATCAAAAAATAACCTAAAAGAAAGCCCCCGGCGGTTGCAATAACCGCCGGGGGCTTTCTTTTAGGTTATTTAATTTTTCCCTGTTGAATATGTGAGGGGTCGTGATCGGCGACGCAGCGAAAACCTACCGTAGTGCTGCGGTAAACCGGCGACCTTCTGACGTCGCGTGCTGCCGAGCGACAGGTTTTTGAGTTGTCATCCCACGAGCCGCCCCTGATTACCGGTTGCCCGAACTTGCCGGAGAATGCCTGGGCATCGACAGCTCTGGGTTCATAAGCAGTTTCGGTCCATTCGGCAACATTGCCGGCCAGGTCATGGACACCCCATGGCGATGCTCCGGTTGCAAAGGTGCCGACTTCTACCGGCTGATCGCCGACATTGCAGCGGTCATCGGAAAAGGTGTTGCCCCAGGGGTATTCGCGCCCATCTGAGCTGCGCGCCGCAATTTCCCACTCGTTTTCGGTCGGCAGACGCTTGCCGGCCCAGTTGGCATAGGCCCAGGCGTCATACCAGTCAACGAGAACAACCGGAAAATCGCCCATACCACGCGGTGGTTGGCCGCCGACCCAGCTGAACTTGAGTGCCCAGGCGTAAGTGTGGTAAGGGGTATGGTCTTTGTGAGGAGCTTCAGACGGATGGCACCACTTGTGGCCGTGCTTGCGGACGTCTTCGAGAAAGCGCTGATACTGAGCGCAGGTAACTTCATGGCGATCGATCCAGAAACCGGCGGTTTCAACCTTGCGCAGAGGCTTTTCGTCATGGTTACCACGCTCACTGCCCAGAGTATAAACCCCGGCCTTTACCTCGGCCATGTCGTGATCCCGGCTGCCGGCAAGATTCGCCATCTTGGCGGCTCTCAGTTCTTCCGGGCTCAGTGAGCAAAGGTTCAGTGAGAGAATTATTTTGCCACCGTTTTTTTTAAAGCCGACAACTGTGGGCTTAAAGCCTTCAGAAGCGATTTCGATCTTGTATTCGGTATTCGCATCAATTTTAAGAACTTTGGCGTCAGAAGCCCTGCCGTTCACCCTGATGCTTGCATCAGCCGGGCCGGTATTTAATTCAAGAGTTACAGGTTCGCTGCCTGAGGCTGTTTCGAGCTTGGCCCCGTCAACCGGGCAGAAATTGACTTTGTCTTCAAAATTCTGTCTGCAGACCGGGCAGAGCTTATCTGCCATGACAGGCCAGGCTGAACCCAGCAGTAAAAGAAAAACTGACAAATAGCGGTAATACAGTTTTTTCATCGGGATTCCCCTGAGGTTGAGCTGCACTATTATTAGCACAACCTCAGGGCAAGTTAAAACAAAAAAATACGGCAGAGCTTTAATTGAGTTTGCTGGCGCAGTATTTGCAATATATGGCATCATGATCATGCCCTTCAGCGCAGCAGACCGGGCAGGCCTGTGAGGTCGGTTCGGCCCTTTTCCCCGCTGCCAGTTCGGCGGTGACGATGCCGGTCGGAATTGCAATGATGCCATAGCCCAGAATCATTATCAGCACCGAAAAAGCCTGGCCCAGAGGAGTTTTTGGCGAGATATCACCGTAGCCAACCGTGGTCAGAGTCACAACAGCCCAGTAGATGCTGACCGGAATGCTGGTAAAACCGTTTTCTTCGCCCTCGATAACGTACATTGCAGAGCCAATAAATACAACAAGGGTCAAAACCCCCAGAATAAACACAGTTATGCGCTGCCGGCTCGCGATAAGAGCAGAAGCCAGCTCATCAGCGGCAGAAAGATACTGAGCCAGCTTGAGAATACGAAAGATACGCAAAACGCGAAAGATTCTGATGATCGAAAAATAATGAGCACCGGGAACAATCAGACTAAGATAGCTTGGCAGCACCGACACAAGATCTATGAGCCCATAAAAGCTGGTCATGTAGTTCTTTGGCCGGTTGACGGCATAAATACGCAGGCAGTATTCGAGTGTAAAAACAATGGTGATGAACCAGTCGACGCCGTTCAGCACCCCACCCCATGTCTCGCGGACACTTCTGATTGAATCAAGCATGACGGCAGTTGTGCTCAAAAGAATCATGAAAATAAGACAAACATCGAAGCATTTACCGGCAAAGGTGTCGGCCTCGTAAATTATGTTGTGAAGCCAGCGTTGCCGTGGAGTTAAAAGCGCCTGTTCGGATTCGGTCATTTTATCACCTGTTAAAACGTAAATTCCCGCCAGATAATTTTGCGTCCGGCGGGAATTCGGAATTTTACAAATTCACCATAGATGATTGCATTTTAATGAAAATGCTCAGTGGAAAGACTGTTTTTTCTGGCGGTCATCCTGAATCTTTTTAATTTCCTTTTCCTTTTTTTCGAGATATCGATTCAGGTCTGAACTGCGTTCACGCAGCGCCGTCATCATCAATCTCGCTTCTTTGGCGTATTTGCTGTCGGGGTAATAACGCACGATTCGTTCATAGGCTTCATAGGCCGGCATCGGGTATTGCCAGCGCATCATCAGGTTGCCCTGATAGTAGAAGACGTGGTCACCGAAAAGGTAACCAAGCACCCCGAGAATCATGAACCCAATCAGAATGTGTTTGAAAAACATTTGCGGCCTCCGGCGTTACTGAATAGCCGACCGGGTTTCACATCCCTGAGAAGAGGCAAAGGCAGGCATCATAACCAATCTATCAGAGGCTTTGCGCGGTTTGTGCGAGGCGACACCAACAGTTGGAGTGTAGAGAACCACCGAGTTCACCAGGCCAATTTTCACGCGAACCGAAAATTTGTCTTTCAGCTCTGAATACTTGCGCTTGCGTTCTTCTTCGAGATTGTCAATGAGCCGGTCGATCTCTTCTTCCTTCTGGAAGAAATAAAGGTGAAAACTTACGTTCTCTTTCTTTTTTAACAGTTCCTGCTTCTGTTCATCAAGATATGCTTCAAAAACTTTCAGATTTTCCTGGCACTGCTCGTTGCCCCAATCCTGTAATTCAGTAATATCGTCGACAAGTGAGTCTTCGAGTTTCTGACATGCCTGCAGATACAAACGCAGAATATCGGTATTGGATTCACTTATTTTCAGCCCGGCCTGAGGGGCCTCTGAATATTCAGTCATGTCGATGGTATAAAGGCCTTCTTCGACTCCGAGAGCTTCAGAAGCTGTATCGGCAACCACTGAAAACAGTTTTTCGCGACGCTGATCGCATTCGAACTGAACTTTGAAGTTAAAAACCACTCTGGGGCGGTAATAGACGTTATCAGATACAACCCGCAACTCGTGTGACGGGCCCTGGGGCGGAACAGCGGGAGCCTTGAGAGAGAAAAGACGGCTGACCCTGGGAAGCTCTGCGAGCCGCTCGATAATTTTTCTCAGCAGAAATGAACCTTCGCAGATCAGTTCGAGATCGCGGTGAAGCTCGGCCTTCTCGCGGTCAAAGGTGAATTTCAGGTTTTCAAAGCCGTTGAAAAAAGCCTGTTCAGCAGCTGGAATTCTGGCCATCCAGATACCGGACTCAATTTCACTGCGTTTGATATTGACCATGTCCATGAAAGAAAACACGAGTTCCTGAATCTTATTCACCATTGAAAATTTCCTCCTGGGCTCTGGTAATATCGTTGTGTGTCTGCAGGGCTTTTTCGAGCTTGTTGCCGAGAGTCTTGAACTTGCGTTTCATAGCATCCTGATTCGGCGACATCGTGACAATGTCAATGATGATCTGTTCAAGAGTGCGCTTGGAGTGCATATTGCCAAGAATCATTTCGAGTTCACCGATGATCAGCCTGAAGAGATTGATCTTCTTGTCCAGCAGCTCCAGCACGTATGATTCAATGGTGTCGCGAGCGCTGAGGTTGATGATATGCACGTCGTCGTTCTGGCCAAGGCGGTGAATACGACCGATGCGCTGTTCGATCCGCATCGGGTTCCAGGGCAGGTCGAAATTTATCAGAACTTTGCAGAACTGCAGGTTGCGGCCTTCACCGCCCGACTCGGTCGAAACGAGAATCTGCTTGTCGCGGCGGAATTCTTCGATGCAACGGTCCTTGTCGACCTGTGACATCTGACCGTTGAAAACGGCTACTGAATAGCCTTCGTCTTCGAGCATCTTCACGATATAATCCTGGGTGCCGCGGAACTGCGTGAAGATAATCACCTTTTCATTCAGGCTCTTGACGATTTCCATCATAACCTGGCCCTTTTTCGAATGTTTAACATTGCGGGCCATGTCGAGCAGGCGCTTGAGGGAGTGATCGAAGTCGTCTTTGTAGAAATTGCTGGCAATCATCTTGTCGAGAGCTTTTGCCAGAGCATGGGTTGAACTGCCCATCAGTTTCTGCAGCAGAATAAGGGTAAGGCGATTGATACCGCGGGGGTTCTTGTGAGTCGGCAGAGTGAAATATCTTTTTCGGATGAAATCGGTCAGTTCGCGATACAGTTCGGCTTCATCGGGATTGAGATCGACCGCATGGGTATGAACAAAGCGCTGCGGGAACTTGATCAGGGTGTCGGCACGGCGATGTCTGATCATGATGTCAGACAGCATTTCGCGCAGTCTGGTCGAGTTCTTTGGCAGGCGTTTATCGCGTTCGGCAAGAAATTCATCTTTGAATTTCTGAACGGTCGAAAGGTGACCGGGTTTGAGAATCGAAATCAGATTGAACAGTTCGATCATATCGTTCTGAATCGGCGTAGCGGTGAGCATCAGCAGATACTTGGTATTGATCGAGTTCACGAATTTCCAGTTTTTAGTCTTTTTATTCTTGAGTTTATGGGCTTCGTCAACGATCAGCAGGTCGTATTTGATCTTCTGAACAGTGCTCTGGTTCTTCTGGCTCTTGGCGGTATCGAGTGAAGCGATGACCAGATCGCTGTCTTCCCAGTCGTTGATTTCGAGATGGTTTTTGAAGGAAAGATCGAACTTGGTCTTGAGTTCCTGCTGCCACTGAGTGATCAGCGAAGCCGGAGTAAGAATGAGAACCTTTTTGGCCATGCCGCGCAGGAGATATTCTTTGAGAATCAGGCCGGCTTCGATGGTTTTACCGAGACCGACTTCATCTGCAAGCAGTGCGCGGCCGTTGAGTTTATCCATGACCATGCGGGCGGTCTGCACCTGATGGAAATAGGTGCTGACACCGAAGCAGGTTTTAAGAGACAGCAGTTCTTCGGAGCAGATACCGGCTGCAAGTTCTTCGCCAAGCTGAATAAGGCTGGTTTCGCGGAAAGGGGAAAATTCGCCCTTAACGATTCTTCTGAGAACTTCCAGGTTGTGATCGCTGTAAGAGATCGCGGCATTAACCTGAGATGCGATGCGAAGTTCGACTTTTTCGCCAGCATCGACGGGTGTTTTCACGCCGGCGCCATTCATAAGTCTGAGGCGATAGGTGCGATTGGCGAGATCGAGCATTTCAATGGCGACGGTGTCACCTTCGTTAACCTTTTTCTTTTCCCACCATTCGTTGAAGGTCAGGCAAACCATGTAGCCACGCATTTTGTGGTAGATGGCCGAATGGGTTATTTCGTCATCATCGATAAAAGTTACCGAGCAAAGGTCTTCATTGAAAGGAAACAGCTCTTTCATCTGAGGGTTCAGGAAGAGGTAGCCCTGTTGAAAAGCTTTGCCCTTGATCTGAAAGGTGAAGCTCAGCTCATTGCGAGACTCGACCTTAATGAGAGGGGCTTTTTCGGCTCTGGTTCTGGTAAGTGAATTGGTCATCATCAGGCTTTATCTCCCTCAGCTGTTTGATTTCCCTGATTTATTCAGGGGTCTGACGTCTACAATGATTTCTTCGCCGACTTTAACAGAAGAGGCCTTCTCGATAAAGTTCAGATCAGCAATGGCTCTTTCTTTGGCAGAGTTGCCATAGTATTTTTCAGCAACCGATTTGAGCGAGTCGCCTTCTTTGATTACGTAAATGATGAGCTCTTCATCGATGGTTCTGAGCTTCTTGAATTCAGACAGATCGATATTTCTGGGGCGTTCGGCCGGAGCTTCTTCAACCACCGGAGCTGCCGCCACCTTGGTTTCTTTCACTTCGGGCTTTTTCTCGGCTTTGGCGACTTTTTCGACCTTTTCAGTTTTTTCAACTTTTTCAGACTTGGCTGCCTTCAGCGTTTTTTCGGTCTTTTCACTTTTAGCAGCCAGTTTATCGGCCGGGGCTTTCGCGACTTCCTTTATTGCAGATGCAGAGACGGCTTTGACCGAAACAGGTTTTACCGCAGACTGTTTAACAGAAACAGCTTTCCCCTGTTTCATGTTCATGGCAGCCTTTTCGAGCTCTGCAGCCTTTCTGGCTGTTTTTTCATTTTCGAAAGGAACTTCGCGCGGAGGCAGGATCATCGAAGGGTCCATCGGAGCTTCGGTGTAGAGCGTAGTTATTTTATTGTCTCCGTCAGTCAGCACACCCTGAAGGAAAGAATACCTGTCAGACCAGACCATGTTGCCATTGATCTTGCTGAAAACCCTGAACTGGCCGCTGGTCTTGTCGGACTTGCTGACCGGAACTGCCATGCGAAAAGTCTTGAGACCGCCGGCAGTAATGGTTTCTTTCGGGTTCAAAACAAAGGTTTTCTTTTTGCCGGCGCTTTCGATCTCGACCCCAACCTGATAACTGCCAGAGTTGATGGCGCTGTTGCCCGAGTTAAAAACATGGGCAAGCACGAGACCTTTGCCAGGGGCAAGTTCTTTCCCGGCGGTTTTTTCCGGGAGTTTCTCGATAAAGAAACCCCTGACGAGTGGTTCAGCCGGAAGAGTGGTTAGATTCAGCAGAAACAGGGAAAGTAGTCCTGCGGATCTTACAGTTTGCCTCATTTTTGTGTGCTCCTTAAGTTCTTTCAATTCTCTGTGAACAATATCGGCAATATGCAGACAAGTTCTTACCTACAAAAAAAGAACTTTCGGAGTTTTTTTTCGGGTGACCGCTTCAGTGGTTGGAAAAATAGCCTGAAGTCGAATTGGAAGCAGAAAAGACAAAGGGCATTTTTGAGTTACATTGAACGTTCGAGAACTGGGAAAAAGATTCGGCGTTCTCTGTTGTCGCCATTTCTGATCTGGGGGCGGCAAAGGGGTTCTTTCCGGGGATGAAAGGATTTGAAACTTTTTTGAAAGACCCGCCAAGGTCATCTTTCAGCTCAGGGATAACCAGCGAATTTTCTGCAGTTGGCTGTTCGTTCTCCGGCATGGCCGAAACAGCTGCCGGGTCTTTGATGGCTCCCTGCAGACGCCTGATAATGTCGCGCATTTCGAGGTTCAGGCGCTTTTCTTCTTCAAGCTGTTTTGAAATGGAATCGCTGCCGGGGGCAGCTGGCGCCTCAGAATTTGGCTGAGCCGGCCTGACTCTGTCTTTGGAATCTGTCTGACCCAGGTAATTGAATAGAATGATTATCGCCACCAGGCAATAACCACCCGCTATAAAAAGATTCGAAGTTCTTTTGTCTGACTTAACCGGCATGAAAAAAGTCTATCACAAAAAATAATTCTGATGGCAGGCAAAAAAATAAAACTTTTTTACGTTCGTATGGTATCCAGTAAAAGTAGCTCCGGGAATTTGATTTTCCGGAAAACAAAAAAGACCTGACAGTTTTAAACAACGGGAGGCGCAATAGTTATAGCAGTTTGACAGAGAGAATGAGGGAGAGACAATTTATCTGGCACTGTCCGGTCAGAAAAACTCCACCGGCTATGCCCCGTTAAAAGTAAAAAAAAGTGTTATAATCTATAGTAGAGATGAAAAAGTTTTTGCAGTGTACCGTTAACCGTCCTTGTGCAGACAGTCGACGTAATGCCTTTACACTGGCCGAGGTTCTTGTGGTGGTAGGCATAGCGTCTCTTTTTTCTTTTCTGGTTTTTCGCTTTTACTTTCAGGCAAACCGTTCCCAGACCATTCTGCTCGATGGGCTGCAGATGCAGACCGCCGTAGTAACGGGCGTCAACAAGGTATTGCGCGAAATTCGCAGTGGACGAGGCTTTCTTGTGCCTTCGCTAAACGAAAAATCGACGATCCTGGCCTTTTCCGATTTCGAAAATAACGTCATTTCTATTTTTCCATTAAAAAACACCCAGATGACCAAAGAAGAGGGCGAAGACATCTATGACGTCTATTGCTACAAAACCGAGGCAAAATCATATTCGGGTGCGGGCTCACACAACAGTAAAAATCTCAGGCCTCTCTGCTCACACGTTAAAGATATAAGCTTTCACCTCTCCAACTCCAATTCGGTAACCATATCCTTCACCTTCATGAAGGGTGGCAAAGTCTTTCAGACCATTTCTGAAGGCCCCCTGATGAATTCTGGAGACGTATTATGAAAAAGCGCCGCGGTCTGACTCTTCTCGAATTAACGATCGGGATGTTCCTGATCGGTGGTGCTGCCGTAATTTATCTTCAGTCAATGCAGTCATCGAAACAGAAAAATGAGTTCTACTCAGAGCATTTCATCGCCTCGATAATGGCGGCAAAAGTTGTTGAAGCCTGTTTTCAGGAAACCGAAATCAATCCCTATGGTATTGAGGCGCTGGGCCTGGCTGATGAAAACGGCAAACCCTTCAAATTTTCGACGATGGTTACCGAGGGGCAGACCACGTTTTTCAAACAGCCCGAAATCAACAAGGAAACCACACCTTTTCTGTACAATATGTTTCAGAAAGACTTCATGCTGAACATCACTACCGATGAATCGAGCAGTCGACACTTCACTCTCAACACGGCCTTTAAATGGAAAGCGAACACCGGGGCCGGCACTTTTAACTATTTATGCCGTTTTCCGGGTTTTTCGCCAAAAAAAGAGGTCGTTACCACCTTCGCGTTTCCTGAAGACAAGCTTGAAAAGAAGGTTGTAGAAAGAATTTTCGAAGAAAAAAATAAAAATCTCGGCGCGATCGTAAGTTCACCGGCGGCACGCGAAGTTTCTCTCGCCACCGGCCGCATCTATTTTACCTGCTCGGGCATGATGGCGGCTGAAAAGTTTAAAACTGCCATGGAAAAGGCTGAAACCATTGGCGGCGAACCGCACGCACCCACGTCGGCAAAATTTTTCGAAGGCACAGAACATTACTTCAATGTCGCCCGCGACATTCTCGACGTAATGGTTTATCTGCAGCCCCACGTTGAAACCATTAACAAAGACATCAAAACGATCGAATCAATGAATCTGCGCAATCGCGCACGACTCGAAAAGTATATCTTCAACTCCATAATGGGGCTTGATGAAATCAAGAAGCTTTTTCTCATCTGTGTACACGAAGCGGCGAGTCGCTATCGCGCCATGTTGAATGCCTATTCTGACAATCGTCAGCAGCGGGCTCTGATTCAGAGATGCCTCGACATGCACCGATTGATGTTTGTGGCCAGAGAATTCGGCGAAGGGACATTCAGCAGCGGTGACGCCAACACGACCATCAAGAGCGAGTATTATGAATTTCTCGCCGACCTTGAAAAATACTTTTCAGACAAAGACCTGACTCTCGCACGGCTTGCAGCCCAGGAAAAAAAATTCGCCCAGAGCGACCTGCTGAAAAAGCGATATTATGCCTGTGACCTGGTCTACAAAATTTTTGCCACGCTTGCCACTCTCAAAACCAAGCTCCCGGAAGTCGACCCCGGCACCCTCGACCCCAAAAGCGACGTAATCGGGAAGCCAATGGGTGATGGCACCCGCAGCGGCGCGCTGACATGGGCCCGCGACCAGCTCAATGGTGGAACAGGCGAAGGCTTGAACACCAATAATGGCATGAAAACCAAAGATGACGTCTCTGCCTGGAACAACTGGTGCCTTGCGTTTGTGGCAAGCGCTTACGGCCGCCGCCTGAACGAGTTGAAAGAGCTTTCGGCAATCACTACCTACGAAAACTTCAAGCAGGCCGGCAAAATCAAGGCCGATAAAAAGCCTCCGGCCGGAGCAATCATGTACACAGGTCCGGTGCCCGGCAACCCCCACGGGCATATATTCATTGCCACCGGTAAATTCAAGAACAACGACCCGATAATCATTACTACCGGCGGGCCCGGCCTTGACGGGATTCACGAAATGCCCCTTTCTCAGCTCCAGGCATGGGCAGGCGGCAAGTATCTTGGCTGGACGCTTCCCAAAGACGCAAAACAGGAGAATTGAAATGCAGAAAAACAGCACTGGTTATGTATTTCCGCTGATTCTTCTGGCGACGCTGTCGATCTCGTTTTTCATCATAACCCTTGTACAGCTGCAATCATCTCATCATAACCAGTTGCAGCACCTCAACAGCTACCAGCAGGCCCTGAACGTTGCCTACTCGGTCAACGTCGACGTAACCGGGCAGATTCGCGAAAAACAGTGGGCCAACCGTTTTTTTAAGGGCAAGCCGTTTATCAAAACCGGGCAGACCCTTTTTGGCACCACATACGATATGGCGGTCGAAGACCACGAACCGGACAAATGTACTTTCAACGTCAAAATCCGCACTACCATTGGTGAGAAGCGCAATCTTTTTTACTGGCGCCAGAGATATGTCCCCAACATGCTTGACTTCACCAGGGTGGTGTTCCCGGTTTTTTTCGGTGAATTCGAACCCGAAATGTTTGAGCCGGCCAAAAAAACAGAGATCGACAAGCTTGTCGACGAGTCTCTTAAAAATGCCGCCGACAACCAGAGCAATCTCGATGACATCATCAAAAATGTCGCACAGAAAAACACACCTGAAGATATTCTCAAGGAGCTTGGCGCCCTGCCACCCGGCAAGTCTGCCGATGATCTGAAAGATGCAGCCAAACCCCGACCGGTCGTCGCCAAGGTGCCTACCAAGCCGTCTAATGTAGCTAAGCCCAAAATCAGTGAAATCAAAGAAGAAATAAAAACCTATATAGACCCGGTAGAAACTCTCAATTACCCCGCCACCGGCAAAATTGTCGAGGATTACTGGAGTGTAATGCTGCGTGACGCTCCCTGGGGTGATGTAATTGCCAAGATCCCGCCACTGACGACCGGCCTGACCGTAACCGGTCTGCAGGGAGACTTTTTTGAGGTCGAATATAACGGCAAAACCGGATACTCGCACATGAATTATGTCTGGATACCAGGGCACACCCCCTCAGGCATTGAACCACCGCGCCCACCGGGGGCACCGCCGCCAAAGTGACGGCAAAGACCATTCAGCAAGTCACGGCTGCAGCTTTTCCATCAGCACTATTGCCTGACAGGCAATCGCCCTGCCCTGCCCCACCGCATCGAAGCCTTCATTGGTTCCGGCCTTGATCGATATGCAGCCCGCTTCGACCTGAAGGGCTTCAGATAGAGCCACCAGCATTGCCGGTCGATGTGGCGCAATCTTTGGGCGCTCACAATGTATCATACAGTCGAGATTGCCGACCTTATATCCATGCTCGCGGGTTTTCCGCACCACTTCGCTGAGAAGCCGCATCGAACTGATGTTTTTAAAGGCCGGGTCGGTATCCGGGAAAAGCCCACCGATGTCGCCAAGTGCCAGAGCTCCGAGCATCGCATCCATGATCGCATGTATCAGAGCATCGGCATCGGAATGGCCTTTCAGGCCAAGATGAAACGGAATCTTTACACCGCCCAGCCACAGCTCGCGACCCTCTACGAGAGCATGAATATCGTGCCCCAGGCCAATTCTGAATGTAGTCATCATGCGCCCCCGATAAATTCTCTGGCACGCTGCCTGGCTTCGATATCGACGGCCACCAGTTGTTCAATGCTGACTGCCGGGCAATTCGAAAAGGCGCCGACAGTCGCAGCGATAATTTCCGGAATACCGGTAAAACCTGTTTTTTTCTGCATGAACGCGTGAACAGCAACCTCATTGGCGGCGTTCAAAACACATGGCATGATGCCACCCGCTTTTCCGGCCTCGTAAGCGAGCTGCAGGCACGGAAAATCCTTGAAGCGCGGTGCTGAAAAGGTCATGCTGCCAACCCTGGCAAGGTCGAGCGCCGCAACTGGCGGTTGCCAGCGTTCCGGCCAGCTCAAAGCGTATTGAATAGGCAGTTTCATGTCAGGCCAGCCGAGCTGGGCAACCACCGAACCATCAGAAAATTCGACGAGACTGTGAATTATCGACTGGGGGTGCACCGTAACCTCGATACGATCATAATCGACGGCAAACAGCCAGTGGGCTTCGATTACCTCCAGGCCCTTGTTCATAAGTGTGGCAGAATCGATGGTGATCTTGCCGCCCATATTCCAGTTCGGATGCTTCAATGCCTGCTCGACTGTCACCGCTGCGAGCTTTTCAACCGGCCATTCGCGAAACGGTCCCCCGGAAGCGGTTATGATGATTCGGCGCGGCGGTGTATGTACAGCCCCCTGCAGACATTGAAAAATAGCTGAATGTTCGCTGTCAACCGGCACCAGCTTGAGCCCGGACCTGGCAACTGCCTGCATAACCAGACTGCCACCCACCACCAGGGTTTCCTTGTTGGCAAGACAGATCTGGTGCCCGGCAGAGATTGCGGTCATAACCGGCTGCAGACCGGCAGAGCCGACAATTGCGGCGACGGTGGTATCGGCACCAGGCTGCATAACCGCTTCAAGTACCGCAGAAGAACCGGCGCCGACCTTGACATCAAGGTCTTTAAGAGCCAGGCGAAGATCACCCGCGTGCTCCTCAGCTGCAATAGCCACAAAGCGCGGCCTGAACTCGCGTGCCTGCTCAGCAAGCAACTGCCAGTTATTGCCGCCGGTCAATGAAACTACCTGCAGTTGGTCAGGATTATTGCGAACGACTTCGAGGGTGCTTTTTCCGATAGAACCGGTCGAACCGAGCAGAACGATGTTTTTCATGGCAGTTAAAAGTGCTTCTTTACGGTGTGTTCGACAAACACATCGACGGGCAGACCATCGAGATTTTTAACAGCGCGCACGGCGCTTCTTTTGTCAGCAAAAAGCCCGAAAACAGAGGGACCACTGCCCGACATCATGACAACCCCTTCGTCGCTGGCGCACAGGCGTTCTTTGATGCGCAGAACTTCGGGGTAACGATGTAGCGTGACCGACTCAAGGTCGTTAAATACCAGCTTTTTCAAGGCATCGAGGTTTCTGTCCCTGTAAGCTTCAAGAATCTGGTTGAAAGACCGCTCTTTTGCCTCGTTATTACCGGGCAGGTAATTCTCGTAGGCCCATTTCGTCGAAACCGCCACACCGGTTGGCACCGCGATAACAACGGTCAATGGCGGCCGCGGCGGTTCGTGAAAGGCCAGTTTTTCGCCCCGGCCTTCAGCGGCTGCAAGCCCGCCGTGAATGACGAACGGAACATCAGAACCTATGGTTGCGCCCATGTGCATGAGATCAGCCACTGTCAGACGTTTGTCGAAAAGACGGTTGAGGCCGATCAAAACGGCTGCGGCATCAGTACTGCCGCCGGCAAGCCCCGCAGCGACCGGAATTTTCTTTTCAATGTGAATAGAAATGGCCGGGTGAATATTCGTCTGATCGAAAAAAACCGTCGCAGCGCGGTGCGCCAGATTCGTAGAATCGAGCGGAACGCCCGGCCTGCTGCAGCTGACAGTTATTCCGGGCTCAGCAGTCTCATTGAGTGTGATGATATCGTGCAGAGAAATGGTCTGCATAATGCTGCCAAGCTCATGAAAGCCATCCTGGCGCTTGAATTTGACCCACAAACCGATGTTTATTTTTGCCGGAGCCTGCAATATCAGAGTTTTTTTCATGTTTCCACCGTCCGGTATTCAGAGTAATGCTTCGAACATATCGAGATCTTCGGGAGTCGTCAGTTTACCGCTCATCTCAGAGCCCTCCGCGAGGTAGATGCGATAACCAAGCTCACGCACAAGACCGGCCTCATCGGTTCCGACCAGGCCTTTTGCAGTTGCATTTTCGAGAGCCTGGCGCAGGATAGCCGTTTTAAAAATCTGCGGTGTCTGTACGCGAAAAACCTCATTGCGGTTGATCTGCCCGACAATCTCACCATCGACAACCCGCACCAGAGTATCATGTGAAGGCATGGCGCAAACCGCGTTGCCCAATGTAAAAGCCTGATTGAGAGCATTGCTGACCAGAGCCGGAGTTATTCCGGGTCGGGCAGCATCATGCACTGCCACCCAGCCATCAGCGGCAGTGGCAGCTTCGACCCCCGCCCGAACCGAGTCCTGGCGCAAGGCGCCCCCAGCCACTACCTTGAAAGGCTTATGAGGTTTAAAGCTTTTCAGGCGTGCCATGCCTTCTTCAAGCCACTCTTCTGGCAGAACCAGAACCAGCCCGGTTATTTCCGGGGTTTTGTCAAAGCACTCCAGGCTCCACTGCACCACAGGCCTGCCCTTTAGCAGTAGAAACTGTTTGGGGGTGGCCGACTTCATGCGCTGTCCCATGCCACCGGCGACCACAACCGCCACAACCTGCTTTTGATCTGGCATCACCGGTCTCCTAGTTATTTCGAAAAAATATGATATCGGCCATTGCCTTCAGGCTGGAAAAGGCTGGCGGGAGCTGGGCGACCAGTGCTATCGCCTCGGCGTGCACCCTGGCAGCATAATCTCTGGCCCCATCGAGACCAAGCAGCGATGGGTAAGTCGATTTTTCAAGCAGTGCATCGCGACCAGTGGTTTTACCAAGACTTTGAGCATCCCCCACCACGTCGAGAATATCGTCGACAATCTGGAACAGCAGACCAATTCTGCCTGAGTAACGATCAAGAACCTCATAATGGTCGGCTGCAACACCTGCAAGAATGGCACCCGTAAGAATCGGTGCCCTGATCAAGGCCCCGGTTTTCCGGCGATGAATGCTTTCGAGCACTGGCAGTTCGGCTCTCTGTTTTTCCCAGGCTATGTCGAGCATCTGCCCGCCGACCATGCCGTCATGACCAGCAGCTTCAGCCGCCAGAGCAATAATTTTGACCACTTTTTCGGCAGCGACGCCACTGCCAGTCAGGCTGGCCAGCCAGGCAAAAGCCATGGTCAGCAGCCCATCACCGGCGAGAATTGCCGTCGCTTCGCCATAAACTTTATGGTTTGTGGGCTGGCCACGCCTGAAATCATCGTTATCCATGGCCGGCAGATCATCGTGAATCAATGAGTAGGTGTGAATCAGCTCGTAGGCACACCCGGCCCGCAGCACCGCCTCTGATTCCAGCCCGGCCGCTTCGGCAACCGTCAGACAAAGAACCGGCCGGATGCGTTTGCCGCCAGCCAGGGCACTGTAGCGCATTGCCTCGTTCAGTTTTGCTGAAACTTCCGGCATCGGCTGTGGCAACCAGCTCTGCAAAGCATCGTCAACCCGGGTTGCCAGCTTTTTTAGGGTCTGTGCAAAATCTGATGCGGTTTTCAGGCTGCCTTGAGTCATCTTCCGTCTTTTTCCGGGTCAAAAGGTGCTTCTGAGGGGTTCTCGATCGTGCCGCGCAGTTGCAGCATCACTTCTTCGGCCGCGTCGAGGGCCAGCCCGCACTTTTTCGCCAGAGCATTACCGGTCTGATAAAGCTTCAAGCCAAGTTCGAGCGGCGTGCCTTCCTGTTCGAGGGCTTCGACAATTATTTCCAGCTTCTGCATCGCAGCTTCATAGGTAAGCTGGTCAATCTGCTGCTGGTTCAATTTGAGGATTTCAGCCAGTTCCTGTTCATTAATACGAGGCATTCGGTGCCCTCCTTAATCATTCTTTTCAAGCTTTTCAACGCTGACACCAGCCCGACCGTCAGCAAAATGAATGCGAAGTTTCTGGTTCGCGGCCAGCAGGTTTACAGAATTCACCACCCTGCCCTCCTGATCGGTCACCATACTGTAACCACGATTCAGAAGTGTCATCGGGTTGAGTGAATCGAGCCTGGCCCGTAACAGGCCAGCTTTATGGGTCTTTTTATCAAGCATGCGCCTGACCAGATTTTCAAGTTCGCGCGCCAGATTCATCACAGTATTACGCCGTTCGGCAATCAACAAAGAAGGTTTCACGAGAAACCGGCAGCTGGCTGCCCGCTTGAATCTTTGCCGCTGCAGCTGCAGCATGCCGCGGATCGACCGCGCAAGACGCTTCTGCTGACGGGCAACAAAATCGACAAGTTCACTCTTCACCGGCACAACCAGCTCACCAGCAACCGATGGAGTTGCCGCCCGGCGGTCAGCAACCAGGTCGGCAATCGTCGTATCGGTCTCATGGCCGACGGCCGAAACAATCGGCTTGGTTGAAGCGCTGATGGCACGGGCCACCGGTTCTTCGTTGAACGCCCACAGATCCTCGAGGCTGCCGCCGCCACGGGCAATGATGATCACGTCAACGCGCGGGTCGTGGTTCAATCTCTCGATACCAGCCACAATTTCGGCGGCAGCGCCCTCTCCCTGCACTTTGGCCGGAACGAGGAAAAGCGGCATATTCGGAAAGCGGCGGCGGATAACCCGAAAGATATCCTGAACGACTGCACCACGGGGCGAAGTGACAATGCCAACGCCCTTGGGCAGAAAGGGCAACGGCAGCTTACGGTCTGGCTCGAAAAGCCCTTCGGCCTGCAGCTTTTTTTTCAGTTTTTCATAAGCTTCGTACAGTGCACCGATACCTGCCGGTCTCAGGTCTTGAACTGTGATCTGATACTCGCCACGGGGCGGATAAACCGACAGGGCACCATACACCATGACAAAATCGCCATTCTTGAAGTCGGTGGCGATTTTGCGGCGGTTTCCGGCCCAGAGGGCCGCCTTGATGACCGCCTGGTCGTCTTTAAGGGTAAAGTAACAGTGACCGGAAGCCGCCTTAACCAGATTCGAAATTTCGCCCTGAATCCAGACGCCGGAAAGCAGCCGATCATTTTCGATCAGGCTTTTGAGGTGCTTTGTCAGATCGTTAACGCTCAGCACCTTCGCCGGAAAAGGAACTTCAGGCTTGAAAAGATTCATTATCTGCCGGTAACAGCCTTCTCAGCCTTTGCCGCCCGTGTCTGCAATTCCTGCTGCTCTTTGATGAAGCCGGCAAAATTGCGATCGACGAAGCTGGTAGAGAAAGTACCCGAGCGAAATTCACCATGCTGCAGCACATAGAGATGGAATGGGATTGTGGTTTCGATCCCTTTGATATCATATTCACGCAGCGCGGCTATCATTCTATCCATGGCCTCTTCGCGGGTGCGGCCCCAGACGATCAGCTTGGCAACCATTGAATCATAGTTGGAACTTATCAGATAGCCCTGGTAAGCGGCAGAATCAACCCTCACCCACGGGCCACCCGGAACCAGGTATTTTTCGATTTTTCCGGGGCATGGAATAAAGTTCATTGCCGGGTCTTCAGCGTTGACGCGACATTCAATGGCCCAGCCATCCGGTTCGACGAGTTCACCTTCAATTGGCAGAGGCTCACCGGCCGCCACTTTCAGCTGCAGCTCAACCAGATCGAAGTTGCAGACCATTTCGGTAACCGGGTGTTCGACCTGCAGGCGGGTGTTCATTTCCATGAAAAAGAAGTTGCCATCGCTGTCGAGCAAGAATTCGATGGTACCGGCGTTATGATAGTTGATGGCCTTTGCTGCTTTTACAGCGGTTTCGGCCATACGTCGGCGCAGATCAGGTGTGACTGCCGGAGAAGGTGATTCTTCGATGAGCTTCTGGTGCCGGCGCTGAATTGAACACTCACGTTCACCCAGTGCAACAACCTTGCCATGCTGATCGGCGATGATCTGAACTTCTACGTGACGGGGATTGCGCATGTATTTTTCGACATAAACCCGCTTGTCGCCGAAAGAAGCTTCGGCTTCGCCCTGTGCCATTTTGAAGAGACCGATAAAGTCTTCTTCTTTTTCGACCAGGCGCATGCCTTTGCCGCCACCGCCAGAAGTTGCCTTTACCAGCACGGGGAAACCAATTTTTCTGGCGATAACCAGCGCTTCGTCAACGCTTTCGACGCTGCCCTGCGAGCCGGGCATAACAGGCACGCCGGATCTGATCATCAGATCACGGGCAACCGATTTCTGGCCCATTCTTTCGATGGCGCGGTGATCGGGGCCGATAAAAACAAAGCCGC
This sequence comes from Candidatus Rifleibacteriota bacterium, assembly GCA_024710355.1. Taxonomy (GTDB): domain Bacteria; phylum Muiribacteriota; class Ozemobacteria; order Ozemobacterales; family Ozemobacteraceae; genus Rifleibacterium. The sequence goes on along the minus strand of JANJUX010000018.1, from coordinate 54,495 downwards.
ATTTGTCGACAATCTCGGCAAAGCTAGGGTTTTCAGAGAGAAAACCGTAGCCGGGATGGATGGCTTCACAGTTGGTTGCGTGAGCTACAGAGAGAATATTGGGAATATTCAGATAAGAAAGGTCAGGCCGGGCCGGGCCGATGCAATAAGCTTCGTCAGCCATCTTTACGTGCAGGGCGTTCTGGTCTGCTTCTGAATAGACAGCGACAGTGGCAATCCCCATTCTTTTGCAGGTTCTGATAATGCGAACGGCGATTTCGCCACGATTAGCGATCAGGATTTTTGAAAACATCAGGTATTTTTTCTCCTGTTTAAATGACTGAAATACAGGTCAATCAATGTTCACAAGAAACAGCAGACGCCCATAGTCGACAACGGCGCCATCTTCAACTTCAACTTTGTGAATTATTCCGTCGAGAGAGCATTTGATGCGGTCCTGAAAACTGATGCCCTTGACCAGGCCAAGAGTTTCGCCCTTTTTTATTCTGTCGCCAGCTTTGAGCTTGCGATCGGAGAAAGTAAAGGTGCCAACCTTGTCAGACCGGATCTCGACCTGGGTATTGGCAGGAGTTTCGCTGTCTTCGACTTCGGCAAGCTGTGCGAGAACGTCTCCGGGAATCATTTCGGTCGCAGAGGTCTGTTCGAGGGTCAGGCGGACCCTGTTCTTTTTACCAAGCTCGAGTTCGAGAGTCGAAAAACCATTCTCGGACATGGCCTGATAGAGCTTTTTGATCTGATTTGCTTCCATTATGGCGGGTTCCTGTTCTATCGATTTTTCAGGCATGCAAATGCTACCACAGCCTGCCGGCACTTTCAATACCCGGCGCCCATCATGCTGCAAAACCCGTCAGTGTACGGTGCTTGACATTATCGGAGGGTGGCGATATCATGCCCCTTGGATTTTAGAAATCTACGTTCGCAAACAAATTGAGGAGTTAGAAATGTTAAAAAAGCTGATGCTTGTAGCCGCCCTGTTGTTCGCCTTTGCCGGTTCAGCAGTATTTGCTGCCGACCTGATGCCGCTCATCCCCCAGGAAGCCGACTTTGTTTTTCAGGTTAACGTCGCCAAGTTCCTGGCCACCCCCGAAGTAAAAAAAGCTCTTGAAGAAAACCTTCAGAAAAACCCCGATCAGAAAAAAGCCTACGATGAATTCATGGCCAAAACCGGTTTCAACCCGATGGAAAGCCTCAATCAGTTCGTAGTTTTCACCTCTGGCAAGGTTGACCCAACCAACCCCTCCCAGATGGCCGGCGCCATCATCGAAGGCAAATTCGACCCCGCCAAGATCACCGAAGCTATCAAAGGCGACAAAGAAGCTGCCAAAGACGTTGAAATCTCCAAGATCGACGGTTTTGACGCTATCGTTCCAAAGAATAAAAAAGACGGTTACGCGATTTTTCTGGATGCCGCAACTGCCGTAGTAGGCGCTGAACCTGGTGTTAACGCCGTTAAAGCCGTAAAAATGGGCAAAGGCAAAGCCGTAACTGAAAGAAAAGATTTCTACGCAATCCTGCAGAAACTTGACGCTCAGGCCACCATCAGCGGCGCCGGCATGATCCCGACCGAACTGAAGGAAAAAGTAAAACAGAATCCTCAGGCTGCCCCTCTCGCAGCTCTCAACTATTTCTTCTTCGGTTTCACCCACGGCGAAAACATCATTTTCAATTTCAACGGCGAAGTCGACAAGAAAGAAAATGTTGAAAACGTCATGACCGCCCTCAACGGCTTCCTGGCCATGCTCAAGATGTTCGCCGCCCAGGCTCCCGAAGCTGCCGAAATCATGAACATGATCAAACTGACCGCCAACGAAACCACCGTTCAGATCAGCCTCAATGTTCCGAAAGCCAAGCTTGAAGAAATCAAAGCCAAAATGGAACAGAGAGTAAAAGAAATGAAGGAAAAAGGCGGCGTCGAAGTTGAAGAATCAACCGACGAAGAAACCCCGGCTCCCGGTGCTGAAAACAAAGACGAAGCTTCTGAAGAAGAAGACACCGAACGCGAATAAGCTTTAAGCTGACACAAAAGGCTGCTCTCCGGAGCAGCCTTTTTTATTTGGTAATTTTCTCAGCATGCCGATAGGTAAAGTGCATGCTCAAAAAATATTTGAGAACACTTCTACTCATCTGCTTTTTAATGACTGTTGCGAACCTTCACGGACAGCCATTCGACACCATTATACCCGGAACCGACAGCCCGGATACTCTCAGCCATGAACTGCGAAACCTGCAGGCTGTTGAGCGTGACCTGGCAATAGAGAAGCTCACCCGCGAACCAACCCGTCTTGAAGCCTACCTGGAACTTGCCGACCTGCGACTGTCTCAGGGAAAACTTGAAGAAGCCAGACGCTTCTACGAAATGGCCCTTGAAATGTCGCCGAAAAATCTGCGGGCGACCCAGGGTCTGGTAATGGTGCACTACCATCTTGGCGAATTCAATCAGGCGAGAGAAAAGATCGAGACGATTCACCAGTTTCACCCGCTCTCAGACTACAACCGTTCGCAGCTTGAAAACTATCGCCGCAAGCTCAGCAATGAAGGGTCACTCGGGCTCAGTATCAGAGAGAACGACCAGAATCTGCTCGAGATCGTCTCATCCATCGATGGTTTTTTCCCGTCGGCAGAGTATCGCAAGCTCAGTGGCAGATACCGTTTTGAGAACTGGTCACATAAACATAACGGGGTTTCGGTATCAAGTCAGGTTTATTCTGGCACCCTGCACTATCAGGCAGATGAACAGACAAGTTTTGCTGTCGCGCTTGCGCCCGAGGTGTTCCCTGGCGGTGAAAGTGTCGGCGGCTATTCGGTTCAGGGTATTTCTGGCACTGAAAACCTTAAGCTCGGTCTGAGAACCGGAAAAAGTGCCTACAAAGATAACATTTTCACCGTGCAGAACAAATATGATGAAAAATCAACCGGCGTAAGCCTATATGGAGATTTGCACCGACGAACCCGGGCGGTACAGACCGTAACTTTCGGCGACATTTCTGATGGCAATTCGCGCCGCCGTTACGACAGCGAATTGATTCACGCGGTATTTCACCGCAATGCCCCCTTTCTGACTGCGACGCTCAGAGCCTTTCAGGCCAGTTTTGAAAAACAGGTCGACCGCAGCGGCAGTCTCTTGAATTACTGGGCTCCGTCTGATCACAAAGGCGGCGAACTGGCCCTGTCATGGGAGCGCTCGGTTGGCGCACAGTGGTGGTGGGGTGTTGACAGCAGTTATATCGTCAGCAGCTACCGCTTCGGCAACACCGAAACTTTTACCGAAAACGGTGTCGGTGCCACGGTTTTTCTTTCATACCGTTTCTCGACCGGCAGTCTATTCGCCTCACTCGGCGACCGCCTGCACGATTATTACCGCGAACGCCGGCTAGAACTGGCCGGCACCGTATCGTTCTGAGATCAGTAAATCACCCACTGAATCAACATGCTGATGATGTAGCCCGAGATGAAGCCGTCGGCAAAAGCCCAGCCGGCGCCCTTCAAAATGCCAGCCGGCGTAAAGTTGAACCCCTCGTAGATATAAGCGACCAACATCAGCCATGGGCTGGGCTCACCGCTGGTAATTTCGGTCAGGGTCCAGACTACCAGGGCGAATGACCAGATCATACCGACAATAATGCCGATTTCGAATGGGGTCATGCTTTTTCCTCGAAAATTATCGAAGCGTAGCCGACGCCACGCTCATGCCGCATGATGTCCATGCTGGTGGCATATTTCAGTAGCGAAGCGCAGATATTCTGCCTGGTGCGGCCGAAAATGGTCAGTAACGCCGTGATCGGCATCAGGCCGCAAACCGAGCGGTCTTCTTCAACGATCAGCCGGTAGAAGCCTTCGGCATCGAGAGCAAGAATGCGATCGACAACCTCGCGATCCAGGCGATAAGCCTCTTCGCGCGGCGTATCGTGCGAAAAATCTGAACTGGCGATCAGCATGATATTCTGATTTTTTTCGGCCGAAAGTACCTCTGCAATCTCGGAGGCGAGCTGCTCGATCAGCCGAAACGGGGCATAATGCAGGGCTATGGGCAGAATTCTGGGGCTGCCAGGCATGAAGTGCTGAATAAAAGGCAGTTGCACTTCAATCGAGTGTTCCATGGCGTGGGCATCATTGTCGGCTTTAAGAGTTTTGATGCTCGACAACAGCCGGTCACGCAAGGCCGCATCGACTTCGAGCGCCCCCAGAGGCGTTTTCCAGGCAGAGGCGGCACTGATTGAGAAATCAGCCCCATAATGCGTATGTTTCGGGCCGAGAATAATTATGGTCTGTGGCCGAGGGTTTTCGCGGGCAAGACGTTCGAATGCATGTGAAGCAACGGGGCCGCTGAACATATAGCCGGCGTGTGGTGCGATGAACCCGGCAAGGCGGCCCTGCACAGGTGCGGGGGTCGAGGCCGCGCCGAGTCTATGCCTGAAGCAGCCATCTATCTGGGATCTGAGCAGATTGGCTTCTGCCTCATAAAACCGGCCCGCTACCGCTGTTTCACGAATCATAAGTTCCTCCTGCGCAACCTTTTCGTTTAATTATACCTCACTTTGGTGCGCAACGCTTCAGCTAAAGGCAAAGTTCGAAATTGCGGGGAATCTGGTTGAAGGGCGGGGATTTATCAAGTAAGATATAGGTATGAACTTGCAATACAATAAATTATATGCGGGGCTGGCACTGCTGCTGATTCTTTTCTCTCTGCCGCAGCTGTCTGCGGCACCCCGGGTAAAAATCGGCATCGACGTGCTGGCCAGAGAGCACCCTGAGATGGTAAGAGGCAAAAAGCTGGCGATTTTCACGGCAAAAACCGCAGTCGACATGTCGCTGAGCCACAGTATCGACCGGCTGGCGAAGGCCGCTTCGGTCAAGACAATCATCACGGGCGACAGCTATTTTCGCGAGACGATGCCGGGCGAAGGCCCTGAGATAAAATATGACGCCCTCACTAACGCCAGGGTTTACGAGATTTCTGACCCGCTGCAGCGACCGCCGGTTTCTGCCATTCAGGGCCTTGATCTGCTGATAATCGACTTTCAGGACATCGGCCTGCGTTACTTCAAATACGTCACCCTGATGGCGCAATTGCTCGATCTGGCCAGGGAAGCAGGCGTGCCGGTTCTGGTGCTCGACCGCCCCAACCCGATCAATGCGACCATGGTCAGCGGCCCGGTATTAGAAGTTGCTCTGCGCAGTCGCTTTGGCGTCTACCCGGTTCCGCTCATCTACGGCCTGACGATCGGCGAGCTCGCCCTTTATTTCAACAAGGTTTTCGGTCTGGGTGCAAATCTTACCATCATCGGTATGGAAGGCTATTCGCGCGGCATGGCGTTCAAAGACACTGGGCTGCACTGGGTGCCACCCTCTGACCACATCCCTGAACCAGATTCGCCGCTGTTTTATGCCGTAACCGGCTTTCTCGGCGAGATGGGAGTTTTCTCGACCGGCGTGGGCACCAATCGGCCGTTTCATTACGTTCTTGCCCCCTGGATCGACGGCGAACTCCTTTCTCAGAGACTCGAAAGACATAAACTGACTGGCGTCAGATTCATACCCGCCTCAGAAAAGCCTTATTATGGCCTTTTTGCCCAGAAAAAAACCACGGGCATCGAAATCGTGGTAACCGACCGGCTGACCTTCGACCCCTTTCTGGCGGGTATGGCGATTTTGAGAGCTCTCAACGAGCTTTACCCTGAGCGCATCCCACTGAGCAATGCGGCAGCGGCAGAGGCGCTCGACACTCTTCTCGGCAGTGGCAAAGTCAGAGGCGGCATTCTTGGCGGCCAGACTCTACTGCAGATTCATGCCGGCCTGCAGAGCGAACTGAATGATTATCTGAAAAAGAGGCGGGAGTTTCTCATCTACCCGGAATAATATGGCCTGTTTCCGTTCGGGCATGTCAATGGTCGAAATCATGATCGGGGTCATTCTTCTGGCTCTGATAGTAGTGCCCTCTTTGAATGTCATCATCAGCCAAACTCAGACGGTTACAGCCACCCGAGATCATTCTTCGGCAGCTTTCGTCGCCCAGAAAATTCAGGAAACCTGCCGTTCGTTCAAGTTTGACATGCTTGACGCTGATCAATACACAGACGAAGCCAAAAAGAAAAAAACCTTTGAGTGGAAAATCAAAAATGATGACGAATACCGTAAGCACACGGTTAACGGCATAGACTATCTGATTGTTGCCGACGAGACCGCAATTACCCCGGTGCTCACCGATGCCGCCGGTCCCGGTTCGATTCCGAATGTGTATCTGCTGAAGTTCACGATCGCCTACGAGGGCAAAGACAAGCGGAATCACCGTCTCAGCATTTCAACCGCCATCTCGCAAAGGGAATAAAATGTTGCGAAGCATTCAAAAAGGCACAACCGTGGTCGAACTGATGGTGGGAATAATCATTCTCACACTGATTTTGACCGCACTGTGGCGGGTATACTCGAGCAGTCAGCAGAGTGCAAAAGAAATTCTTGCCAATCATACCATTAATGACGAACTCGACCGCACCCTTCTGAAAATCACTGACGACCTGCGCGAATCGAATTACATTTTCGACAACATGCCGCCAGCAGTAGCACCTGATGCCGTCGCCGGCCTGAAAACCGAAAACGCAGACAACCAGCTGAAATTCACCAAAGTTCTTTACGATTTTGAAAAGGATCCGATGGACCTGCCAGCGGGCCAGGTGAACTACGTGCAGCATGAAATCAGATATTTTGTCGAAAAGGAAGATGAAACCAACCCGAAAAGTCTCTGGATCCTCAACCGCGAAATGATGCCTTATGACAACCAGAAAAAGCCGGTCAACTCAGAAATGACGGTTTTTCAGGTTTTGAATGGCATCAAAGAATGCGTCTTCTACCGGGTCAATGACCCGGATGCATCAAGATCTGGCAACATCTACATCAGGCTGAAACTGGCGAGAAGCCAGGATGGCCCTGATGCCGGCAATTACGCCAATGAGATCGTCATTTCAGTAAAAGAGAGGGGGGCGAGCCCGGAATGAACTTTTCACAAAGCGCCCGCAGAGGTTCAGCAATCATTACCGCCATTGGCATGGGCATCGTTCTCTTCTTCATTATCGCTGCCGTTCACACGTTCTCTTCATACCGCATGCAGACAACGATTCAGGAAAGTCGCAGGGTGAAAGCCCTGGCTCTGGCTGAAGCCGGTCTTGAGCTGGCAATTGGAGAACTGTTCAGAAATGCGAGCTTTTTGACCCACGAACTGTCGAAAGATCTCAAATGGCAGGGAACGAAAACGCGAAAAAGTTATCTGCAGGATGTATCAGCACATGGTCTGAAAATCGACCAGACAAATTCAGGCACCTACACCGGCAGTCTTGGCGACGGCAAGTTTCGCGTAAGGGTCGGGCGTATTCAATATAGAGACGACGACAAAACAAAAACCATAGACGAAAGCCTCAGTTACATAAAAATCGAATCACAGGGAATCTACGAAAGCACTGTCAGAAAGGTAGAAGCAGTCATTAACCGCAGGTTTCCGGCCCGTGAGTTTCTCATGTATGACGGCGGATTTCTCTCGCTGGTATTCGGTAAAACCAACGACAATAACAGAAACATTTTTTCGACCGGTCATCTTTATGGGCACGAAGGCGTCGAAATCGGGCGCATAATGATGTCAAGCCACAGCCCGGTTGGTCACGGCACCATCCAGGAACTCCAGGACATGAACGCCATCATCAGTGGTGGCGGTGGCATATTTATTTACAGCCCTCTGAAAGCCAATTTTCGAGAAAAACGCGGCGCCCCGGAAAAAAATATCGTAATTCCGACAAATACTGTTTTCCCGACAAACGGCACTTACGACAATCCTGCCGAAAAGCCGTATGGTGCTTATCCAAATGAATTAAAAAAGACAACCCCGACTTTCGGAGAAGACCTGAAACCATGGATAAAAGATAAACATGCGGGCATCTCATTACCTCCTCAGGCACCCAAATTCAACGACTACAAAGCAGAAGCAAAAACTGCGAAGGGGCTTTTTATCGCTGCAAATGACACCAGCAGCCTCAGCGTCAAATATCGCATGCCCTCCGGCTGGACCAAAGACGGAGCGAACCACGTCAAGGCCGCCTACCTCGACTTCGGCAGCAATATGCGCGAAAGCAAGGTCAATGTCCCCGAAAACGGTGTTATCTATTGTGAAAAAGACATCGTAATCAAAGGTAACCCACCCAAAAACGTCAGTATCGTCAGTGATGGCAACATTTTTGTCGCAGGCGACTTCAATCAAAGAGGCGATCGCGAGACGACCGACGGTTATTACGGCTTTCCGCAGGACTATGATTCAGGCAAAAGCGCATTGACTGCCCCTGATTATTCCGACACAGTCAGACAACTTTTTCGCGACGATGTTGATGATGCGGCTTTCAAGAACCATGTTGCAGCCACAGTTATTGCCAGAGAGCGCATTGTCTATGACTACCGCAGCCCGGTCGACTGTTTTGAAAACGAGCTTTTTCCCTACATGAAGTATAAGCTCGCCGAGAAGATAGCCGATGAAGGCGTTGCAAAGGCCAACTGCCTCGACCGCAATCATGGCGGAACAATAGAAGCAAAAAGCACGGTCGAAGACTTTGAGGCTGATCTCGATAGCTTTTTTACCGAATTCCCAATTAATGACACTGCGCACAGTGAGCTGAAAAACAAGCTGAAAACCGCATACGAAGAAAACGAAGGGAAGTTTAACTTTAAAAAATTTGATGAGGCCAGCCTCGAAGTCTGGAAAGCCTACGCCGGCAACTATGAAAGCAGCACGGCAGGGGAGCGCGGAGCACTGAGCGCCGATGCACGCTCTCTTGACTACGGGGTATACAAGCTGCTGAAAGATTTGCGCAAGAAAATGGGTATCATCGACCCAAACAATGAGGTAACACCGAACGTGGTTACCGACACACCGGGAGACTATCTTTATTACCCGGAAATGACCTGCAACGGCATGTTCATTTCGTGCGGCAAGCGCAACACCATTTTTTATGCCGGGCCGGATGTCAACAAGCTTTATAATAAAATCGGACTTGGAAGTGACAACAACATCGGACTGCTTCATTCACTTTCGACCCATTTTATTCACCGGGTTTTAGGTTCAGAAATGAATCTGCGCCTGTATGACGTTCATCGGGTAAATGTATCTTACAAACCACCAACCCGCCGCAAACTTTATGACGAAACCCTGCCCAAAATGGGTCTGGCAGACAGCAAATTTGAACTCGCGGGTTTTGTCGTCATTTCATGGAAAGATACCATGGGCGACCCGGAAGAATTCAAATCATTCTGAACAGGCTTGAACAGGCTCTCTTATTGTGTTACAATCTATGCACTGGAGACGTCATGGAAGATAGATGCCCCCTTTGCCTGAAAATGAAAGAGTTCAGAATACCTGAAGTCAGTTATCTGAAGTTTCAGAACAGCGAAAGACTTGTCTGTCAGCAGTGTGCAGAAGAGATTCGTGGTCAGATGCGCCCGACCTGGCAGGTAATCGCCAACCGGGTTTTTCCGAGAAGTATGCGAAATGCTTAAGAAAGGCAGTTAAATGGCACTCAGCAGATTCAGCGGCAAGGAAATCGAAGATTTCTGTTCGTTTCTGTCGCGTGAATACGGCCTGAGCTTTCCGCCAGCCCGCTACTCTTTTGTCGAAAACCGCATTGAACCGCTGATGGCAGACTTCAGCTGCCGCACTCTCTCTGATATTATTCTCAGGGCCCGTCGCGATCTTAAGCTGCGCATGGACCTTCTCAACAACCTGACAACCAATGAAACCTGGTTTTTCAGACATCCCGAGCATTTTGCGATTCTGCGCCGCAACGTTCTGCCAGAGTTGCTTGCGCGCAAGAAAAAAACCGGTGACAATCGCATCAGTATCTGGTCTGCTGGTTGTTCAGCCGGGGCCGAACTGTTTTCGATTCTGTTCGCCCTGCTCGACGTGCTTCCCGACACAGAAAAATTCAATCTGCAGCTTGTCGGCAGCGATATCTCGTCAGAAATCGTTAAGTCTGCCAGGCAATGCACATTCAACAGTCACCAGATGCGGCTGATCGACCAGAGAACAATGACCAGATTTTTCACGGTTGCCGGGCACGAGCGCTGGTGTGTCAAGCCTGAATATGCCAAAATGGTCGAGTTTGAAGTTCTCAATCTTCTTAACAGCTGGCCGGCCCGCAGCTATGACATCATTTTCTGCCGCAACACCATGATCTATTTCGACAGCGACAACAAGCAGCGCCTGACCGAAAGGTTTTTCGAGGCGCTGAACGCCGATGGCTATTTTTTCACGAGCGCCAACGAAATGATTCACGTCGAAAATCTTGCCGGCATACGCAAGGTTTTTCTTGAAAACGAGATTATCTACCAGAAATCAGGCGGAAGGCGTGAATACTGCATTTTTCACTTTGTCACCCCCGCCGACCTTCTCAGGGCATTGAACATTCTCAAAAACAACGGTTTCGATTATCAGCTCGAAAAAATACAGTCAGAAAATCAGCTTGAACCAACGCGTTCGATATGCATCAACCGCAGTGACATGCCCAATATTCAAGAACTTTTTAACCTGAGCTCGATCAAAATTTTGAACATCGAAAACCTGAGCCGGTAATTTTTCATTCATTCCGGCGCGGCCCGTTGCCGATTAATTAGGTGTGCAACAGCCCGAAATAGTCAATAACCATATCCGCGTTCGCGTAACCGTTCTCCTGAAGCGGGAAGACGGCCGAATCTGCTTTGTCCGCCACAACAAAAATGGCAGGCGCTACTGGTTGCTGCCCGGCGGCGGCCAGGACCCGCTCGAATCAGCAGAAACGGCAGCGGCCCGCGAGCTTGAAGAAGAGCTGCGTATCAGAGCAGCCGGATTCAGACTGCTGTTCGTGCGTGAATCGATGAATGCAGACAATGGCCGCCACATTCAGTTTCTTGTGTTTGAAGGTCTGAACCCAGACTTCTCGACACTGGCGACCGGTATCGATGAGCGTGTCGAAGGTTTTGATTTTTTCGATGCTGACGAGCTTGCTGATAAAGAAATATTCCCGGCGATGAAAGAAGACATAATCAGATTCGCCAGAGGTCAGAGCCCAGAATTGTTTAAGACCCTGGAATGGATTCCATGACTGACGGAGGCTGGCAATGGTAGAAAAAAAATACGAACAGGTGATCAAGGATTGCAAAAAACGCATCGCAGCTAATCCACGCGACTTCTTTGCCTATTACCAGCTGGCCCGCGCCCTGGAAATGTCTGGCGAAACCGATCGCGCCATCAATGTTTTCAAAGATGCGATCACCATCAACCCGAAAGATGCTTATGCTCACAACTTTATCGGTCTCGCCTACCGCAACAAGGGCATGCTCAACGAAGCGATCACCGAATTCAAAAAGGCGATCATGTTCAACACGAGCTATGCCTTTCCTTATGCCAATCTTGGGGTTATCTACAAACTCAAGGGCATGTATGACGAGGCGATCATACGTTTCAAAAAAGCCATTTCGCTGAAACCCGACTTCGCGTTCGCACACCTGCAGCTGGGCTTGATTTACAAGCTCAAGAAACTCTATGATGAATCGATTGTGCGCCTTAAAAATGCGATCGATCTCAACCGCGACTATGCCTACGCACATTTTTCGCTTGGCGCCGTTTATCTCGAAATCGGCAAGCCACGCAAGGCGGTGGTTGAGTTTAAAAAAGCGGTTCTGCTGAATCCGCAGGACGCCTATGCTCTTTGCCAGCTTGGCCGCAGTTTCGTCGCCATGGAAAGCTACGAAGAAGCGATCAGACATCTGCGCGAATCGATCAAAATCAACCCAGACAACGCCTTTGCCTTCCTCAATCTTGGCATGGCACACTTTTTCGGGCAAAGCTACGACGAGGCAGTCGAGTCTTTCAAACGCGTTCTTGCCATCAATCCGGTGCTGACTGAAGCCAACGTCTATCTTGGCCAAGCTTTTCAGAAGCAGGGCATGGACGATGCCGCACTCTCAGAATTCAAGAAAGCCCTGAAAAATGACCCGAAATACCCGCGACTACGCCTTTATATTGGCATGGTTCTGCGCAAAAAAGGCGAGATTCAGAAAGCAATCGAGCAGTTCAGGCTTGAAAACAACCTCAATCCGAACGACGCCGAACTGCATTTCAACCTCGGTCTTGCCTACAAAGACCGCGGCATGCTCGACGAAGCGACCGGCGAATTAAAGCGCAGTCTTTTCCTAGATCAGCGCCTCAGCCGCGCGCACGATGTTCTCGGCGAAATATATGACGTAAAAGGCAACTGCGAACAGGCTGTCTATCACTGGCGCAAAGCCAGCGAACTGCGTAAAAAACCGGGCGCGACCACCGAGACTTCGCAGGCCGCCAAGCCGGCAGCGATCATCAAAAGCAAAACCGAAATGGATATGATGATCGAAAAGTTCAAGGCCGAAATCGCCAACAACCCGAACAATGCAGAAGCTCACTACAAGCTTGCCTCTGCCTACAAAAACAAGGAAATGTATGACGAAGCCATCATCGAGTTCCGCAAGGTCATTGCCCTGAACCCGTATGACAGCTTCGCCAACTACAACCTCGAAGTAATCTATCGCCTCAAGGGCATCGATGACCAGAACCTGACCCGCTGGAAACGCTCGGTTACCATCAACCCCGACAATGCCGGCGCGCATTACCGCCTTGGCCTGGCTTATCGCGAAAAGGGCCTGGTCGACGAAGCGATCCGCGAGTGGGAAAAAGCCGTCGCCCTGGACCCCGACTTTTCACATGCGCACCTGCAACTGGGTATCGCCTACAAGAGCGTGGGCAAGGCCGATCAGGCAATCAATTCGTGGCATAAAACCATCGAGCTCGACCCGGAATTTCAGGAAGCCTTTTTCCATCTCGGCAAAGCCTACCTTAATCAGGGCCGTCTCGAAGAGGCTATCAGTTCTATCAAGCGCACGATCAAGCTCAACCCGGCCGATACCGAAAGCCGTTATCTGCTCGGCCTGATCTACAAGAACAACGGCATGATGGAAGACGCCCGCGAAATGTTTGAAGATCTGCTCAAATACCAGGATGACAACCCGGCGGTTCTTCTCGCTCTTGGTTCGGTTTACAAGAGCCTGAACCAGATGGAAAATGCACTCAACTGCGTAATGATGAGCATCAGGCTCGACGATGACAAGTTCTACGCGCACTATCTGCTTGGCAGCATTTATCGTGGCCTGGGCAATCGCGAGCTTGCCGAACAGTCTTTCAAAAAAGCCATCTCTCTGAACCCGGAAGACGCTTTCTCGCAGTACAGCCTTGGCGTGCTCTATAAGAACACCGGCAGAGTACCGCAGGCAATCAAGGCCTTTTCACAGGCGATCGAGCTTGACTCAGACGATGCCTATTCACATTCACACCTTGGCCTTTCGTTCTACGAACAGGGGCAGATCGACGAAGCCATCGCCTCATTGCAGCGCGCGGTCGAAATCAACCCCGAAGACACCTACACGCTGTATAACCTCGGCGTCGCCTACCTTGACAAGCATGCGGCCGATTCGGCAATCGACGCGCTGGTAAGGGTTGTTAACCTGTCACCCGGTGATTCTTATGCCTGTTTCTATCTTGGCCAGGCTTACGAAGAAAAGCGCCTGATCAAAGAAGCCAAGGCATGTTACAAACGGGCTTTCGAAAACGCTCCGGCAAATACTCAGATCTCAAGATTTGCCAAAGAAGCATTTACCAGACTTTAAAGGGCAGAAACATGCGTCAGTCAGCTAGAAGCGGAAAAATCAGCGGTGCCTTTGCTGCTCTGGCAGCATTGCTGGCATTCGTGGCCTTTGCCGGCATCATCGGATGTTCGGGCAGCAATGTCACGCCGCGCGAAGGCTCGATCAGCGGCAAAATTATCAATATCTCGGAGAAACCGGTTGAAGACGCTCTGGTTACCTGGGCCTATGATAGAACCCGCTGGTGTCTGACTGACGAGAATGGTGCCTATTTCATCGATGGAATAGGCTTTGGCGAACAGGATTTTGTTGTTGAGGCTTTCGGTTACAGAACCGCAAGCTTCAAAGCAGCGGTTTATTCGGGTTCCAATACCGCTGCCGGCAATGTGAAGATGGAAGCCCGCAGCTTTGATTATCAGGAAATCAAGGTTACAGAGGTATCTTCAACCCATGCGGTGGTCACCTGGAAAACCACAGATTATACCAACGGCCTGATCGAGTATGGCGAAACCGACTCGCTCGGAAGAGTCGTCAGAGAAGAATCAGGGGTGTTTTCGACCAGCCACAGCCTCAAAATAACCGGTTTGACCGGCGCCAAAACCTACTATTTCAAAATCGTGGCCAATCGCGAGGGCCGACCGGCAGAGACATCTTCGCTGCAGACAGTCAATACTCTCAGCACACTTGAAGACCGCACCCCGCCGGCTTCTCCAACCGGAGTCGAAATAGCTCTATCTGGCCGACCCGGTCAACTGACGGTCTTCTGGGCAGCCTCTTCAGACACCGACCTCAAGGGTTATCAGGTGTATCGCAGCGAAGTGGCAAATGGCGTATTCAGCCTCATCAGCAATACTCTGATTGCACGCGGTCAGGAGAGGTTCACCGACTTCACCGTGACCACAGGCAAAAAATACTATTACCGGGTTACGGCTGTTGACCAGGCCGGCAACGAGAGTGGCTACAACAATCTTGTCAGTATGATGGTTCCTGGCAATATCTCGACCGAAGTTCGCTGGACCAGGGCCAACAGCCCATATCACGTGGGTGGTGACGTCAGTATAAGCGAAACCGGAAGACTGCTTATCGATGCTGGCGTCGAGGTTCTTATCAGCGAAACCGACGGCCTGCGCAGTGGCAACGAAAATCTGGTTGAATTCAATGTTGACGGCGGCGTATTGATTGCTTCCGCCGGCGGCAGCCTGCCGATCGTTTTCGCCTCGGCCAAAACCGGCCCCGAAAAAGGGCAATGGCATGGCATTTCATTCAAGAATTCTGAGAACACAGACAACACTCTTGTCAATGTCAGCATTGCCGATGCCGAGACCGCCCTGCACATAGACAAGGCAAAAGGCACGTTCTCTGCAATTGCCATCTCGAACAGCTCAACTGGCGTCATTTGCGAGAATACCAGCGGTCTGACGCTTGGCAGAATAACCGTAAAACGTTGCCCGATCGGCATGGAACTGAAAAGCAATGCTTCACTGCTGGTTTCTGAAAGCAGCTTCGTTCATCCGCATACAGGCATCAATTCTCAGAGCAACGATGGCCTGAAAATCATCGCCTGCAATTTCCTCGAATACACAGAGAATGGTTTGATCAGCAATGAGTCAGGCGGTATCATCGAATTCTCTGACAACCTGTTTGTGTCGCCCCTGGGGCTGGGGTTGAAAATTCAGCAGCAAAGCCCGCTGGTCGAATACAACACTTTCGATTCGCCCTACTGTGTACAAATCGCCGTTGGCAATTCGATCGTCAGAAAGAACCTTCTTATGGCGGATCGAAGTGCATTTGGCACCGGGCGTAAAGGGATCGAACATCTGGCAGGTACACTGCCTCTGATAAAATTCGGACCCAACAATATTCAGGGTTTTGCCGGCGACACCGCTTATATTGGCTGTGAAGCTACCGCTGACAGTAAAACAGACGATGTACTGCTGATGAAAGAGCTGACCGGCGACATCTACGACTATCGTCTGCGTCAGGCGTACCCTGATCTGACTGACCAGTGGGGCATCAGACGCGAGTCGATACCGTTCGAAAATTAACATGTGGCAACTTTACCCCAGCCGCGGTAATTATTACCTGTAATTTTTCCCACGGAGCCGGCCCTTTTTTAAGAAAAATCCACAATACCCGCACCAGCAAGCTGCTTGTGGGACTTTTGCGAAAAATTTGCAATTTGGCATTACTTTTGCGATAATGCATTGTGGCTGTAGCCAAAAACTTATCAGGAGGATTCCCATGGAACTCATCAGACGTTTTGTTCGTGAAGAAGAAGGTCAGGGTCTCGTAGAATACGCACTCATCCTTGGTCTCATCGCTATCGTAGCAATCGCTGCTCTCACCACTGCCGGTAACAAAATTTCCAAGGGTCTGACTACCGTTTCTAACTCGATCTCCAACTAACGGTTTGCAAAAGCAAGGCCGCAAAACGCAATTTTGCGGCCTTTGTTTTTGAGGCCCAATTCTATTTTTGGGAATTATTATGAAACCAAAATCAAAAAGAGGTCAGGGTCTGGTAGAGTATGCCTTGTTGCTATCGCTCATAGCACTTGTCTGCGTGAGCGCCCTTGTTGGCTTCTCCGGCAACCTTGGCAATGTCTGGGGCGAATACAGTAATTCGATCGGTAACGCCATAGATAGCTCTGCATCAAATTAACGGGCTTTTACCTGATGCAGACGAATCAGGGGATCTGTTTTTGCCTGAATATCAAGCATAAAATTAATCTTCCACAGCAGAATTTTAAAAAATGCATAACACAATCAGGCTGGCGATACCTTTTTTACTGGTACTGTCGCTCCTGAGCCTGGTATGGCTGCTAAGCCCTATTCTATCCGACAACATTCAGAATCAGAGTCTGCAATCAGACCCTGATTCTGTGCTGTTTATAAGATTTTTTGCCCAGTCTCTTCACAGGGGCGAGCTCATCAAGGAAGACACCTACGGATGCTTTCCTTTTTCCATACAGCTCAGGTTTCCACCTTTCCACATGGGCTTTCTCCTTTTTCTCGGGCGCTTTTTTGACGCGATTGTACCCGGGTCGGTCGAGCCTCTGGCTTTAGTGGGCGCTGTCCCCGTGCTTTTTGTCTGGCTCAATCTTCTTGCCATAATTCATTGTCTCTGTAAAATTTCCAGAAACGCCGTTCTGGTTATACTTTGCTCGTTTTTTCTGCTGCCAGGCAGAGCGGCCAGCCTGGTCAGCGGCTATATGAAGCTTGATTACGACTTTCTGATCTCTTTTTTCATCTGGCTCTGGCTGTGCAATTGCCTCTTGTTCATTCGTGCCGGAAACAGGAAATTTCTGGTTGCAGGCTGTCTTTCAGGAACTTTACTGACTTTTACATGGGCTGGCTCGCCCTTTTTTTTCTTTTTTGTCGTTTGCCAGGCGTGTTTTTGCCGGCTGATGAACTATCAGAAGGTTGACCTTCAGCTGAAGTATGCCTCTGAATCACTGATTGTAAGCAGTATTCCGGTATTTCTTTATTTAATCTTTTTCGACGCCCCTTTCAGCCTTTCCCTGAACCACTTTGGTTATTTTCAACCCTTATGCATAATTGCCGGGGGGCTGTTTTTGTTGTTTCTTTCTTCCTTTCAGTATTTTTCAAGACCCGGAGCAGCGACAATATCGTTCAGTCTTCTCGCCGGCCTGGTTCTCTGGGTTGTTTTCCGTGAACAGTTATCGCAGGCAGGCGGTTTTTTATTTCATATCGACCCCGTTCACAAGTTTATTACCGAACTTGCCCCGCTCCTCAGCAAAGACCCCGAAACACCGGTGAGCGCCTTCTTCATTTTAGCCGCTACCTTCGGGCCGATCAGCTTTTTTTTCCCGGCATGCTTTTTTTACCGGGAAGGTTTTTTTGCCAGACCAGAATGGTTTGTTCTCCGCAACTGGTTGACAATTTTTCTGCTTCTTTCACTGCATCAGATAAGATTTTTACGCTGGCTGAGCGTTGGCAGCGGCCTATATTCGGGCATTTCTGCCTACCTTGTTTTTATGTTTGTAAAAAAGAGACTTGCGGGGTTCAAATTCAAAAATCTTGAACTGGCCTTGATTTTTCTACCATTCTTTATTGCGCATCTTTTTTTCAACCACACATTCATCAAGGAAAGCAAGAACCTGTTAACCAGTGAACAGATAGATGCATTCAGCTGGATAAAGAAAAACACGCCGCATACTGCCGGCTATGATGACGGCAGAACCCCTGAATATGGCATCTTAACCTACCGCAACGACAGTAATGTTCTGGCTTATTATGCCAGGCGGCCTGTCGTTGTCAGTAATGCTTTCTGGGGCTTCAGGACCATGGCAGAAATTTTTTCGGCTGAAAGTGAACAGGAAGCCTTTTCACTATGTGATAAATACCGGGTCAAATACATATTCATCAATACGGTAGAATCCTACGAAGATGATTATTACAATTTCTGGCATTTTTTCAGATCTTTGCCCGAAGGGCCTGAATACAGGCTTCTGAACCAGGACATTCCAAGAGCGGGTAATTTTAAAAACTGGTTTTATTTCTGGCTGCGTAACGACATGGCGTTGGCAAACCTCGGGGAGTTTGGCATTTCAAGCCATTTCAGGATAATTTACGTGGCTGACACTGTTGATAAACCGAAGCCACCGTATGTGATTTTCGAGAAAGTCAAAGGGGCAAGACTGAAGCTGCAGGTAGATCCCGAAACGGATGCCACCGTATCTCTCGCACTGCACCTGGGATCAGTCAAACATCTGTATAATGTTCGCATGACCAGTGATTCTGCGGGCAAAGTTTCTTTTGTTTTGCCCTATTCGACTGGCTACAATAATGGCCGGACAGTTTCTGACGACGCTTACAAAGTCACGTTTATGGCGAATGGTGTTTTGCGCAACGAATATCTCAGGGTAGACGACAGAGAAATACTGGAAGGGCTGCAGGTTTCTGCCATGCCCGCCGCTTTTAACCCGGTAAAGCATTAATCTTTTATGTGAGGTATTGACAGCATTTTTTTTACGTACTAGACTCAACTCACTTAAAGTTGTCGGAGGGCAGGTTTTGAAAAAGGCCAAAATAATTTCTATAGTGGTAATAATGCTCTCAGTTATTGCACTGGGCGTGTTTATGGGCAAACAGATGTTCAAACTCATGGAGGCAGGAGCCGACCAGCCGGTAGCTGCAGCCACAGGCACAGATTCAGCGAAGGAATCGACTGTAAAAGTGCTCTACAATATCAACAGCAGCGAAAACACCTCGACAGGAACCGGTGTTGTACTTGCTGAACAGGGCTTGCCATTACCTGCACCTGCAGAAGCGCCGACCGAGAAAAAACCAGGAACTCCTGCGAATCCGGGCGAAGCCCCATCGACTGCACAGCAGGGCAATGAGCCGAAGTTTGAACAGAACGGGCCAAAGTGGTATGCCTATGCCTCAGGCAACGGAACCAACGTACGCAGCGGACCATCGACAGGCGAAAAGCTCCTCTTTAAGGTCAGCAAGGGCACCAGAGGGGTAGTGACAGAAAAGCGTGACGGCTGGACGTCGGTAAAATGGGATTTTAATCGTAAAACCGGCTGGGTAAGAGACGACCTTCTTCTTCAGGGGCCTGCAACAGTAATGGTAAACATCCTGCAAAAATCGGATGACTCAGGCAAGATTGATACCAATGAAATCGCCAAAGCTGCCGCTCAACAGGCCATAAAGGAAAATCTGGTTTCGGTAGCGATTGCAAAACCGGCGCCGGCATCAGAAACCGTAAACACCTATGTGCAAGGGCAGCCTCTTCCTGAAAATGGCACTATCGAAGCTCCAAGCTTTGCCAACATTCGCAGCGAACCCAGCACGACCAGCGAAAAAGTCGGCAAGCTCCCCAAGGGGATGGCCGTAAAAATCAAATCAACCAGGCTTGTCGGGAAATGGCGATGGTTTGAAGTCGTATTCAATGAAGGCCGAAAAACTGGCTGGACAAGAGAAGACAATCTGAAGTTTTAAGATTAAGGCAGATTATTCGGGGTTGCTGCAACGTAAGACAGTTTTGTCAGGCGCTGGTTTCGAACCGGCGTCGTGTTTTTAATCGGCTCCCACCATGGAATGAGGAACACAATGGCCCAGGAAACCACCGGCAACCAATATGCAGAGAACCTTTTCAAGATATTGTCTGCTACTCTTCTGACGGGGCTGATGTTTGTTTTCAGCCGGGGAATTTCGGGAAACGATTTCTGGTGGCACGTTAAGGCTGGCGAATGGATGGTGAACAATCTATCGCTGCCCGGTGTCGACGTCTTTTCCTGGTATGCGAGAGAGAATGGTATTGTCTGGGTTTCGCACGAATGGCTTTCTCAGATTGTTTTTCACCTTATTTACAGAGTTTCTGCAGAGCCGGGAATTTTTATATTTTCATTCACAGCCGCTGTTTTAATGATGCTTTTGATACTTTTTCGCAACAAGACATCAATCTGCCTGAATTTGTTATCCGCAACGCTTTTTCTGGCCCCGATGATACAGCTGTTTACGCTTTTTTATGGCCGCCCGCATGTTTTCAGTTATTACCTGATCTATCTGACCATTCTCTGTCTCTATGATTTCAAAAACAACGAAAACTCCAGAAAAATTTTTCTGATACCTCTATTTGCGATCCTCTGGGCAAATCTGCATGCAGGCTCATCAACCCTGTGCTACATTTTGTGCTTCATTTTCTTTGCAGCCGGGCTTTTCGATTTTTCCTGGGGAAAACTCAAGTTCGAGAAAAATTCAAAGAAACAGGCGCGTCTTTTTCTTTGCATTGGCATAATCAGCCTCGCCGCAATCGGAATAAATCCGTATGGCACAGAAATGATCATTTATCCTTATGCAAACATGGGCGACGCCTTCATGCAGGAAATCATTGACGAATGGCAGCCGCCTGATGCAAAAAACATCACCCATGTTCTGGTGTTTTTTCTGCCGGTCTTAATCTGCCTGCTGAATTTTATCGTGACCGAAAAAAAAATAAAGGCAGTTGAC
The DNA here is from genome assembly GCA_024710355.1 of Candidatus Rifleibacteriota bacterium. Taxonomy (GTDB): domain Bacteria; phylum Muiribacteriota; class Ozemobacteria; order Ozemobacterales; family Ozemobacteraceae; genus Rifleibacterium. Next base: position 33,843 of record JANJUX010000018.1, on the reverse strand, counting down.
CTGCTGCTGTTTCTGTTCTTTTCATACATGTTTTTTCGCAGCGTCAGGTTCGCAATTGTCTTTGCGATTGCATGCAGCTTTTTTGCCTTCGACTACGCCATTCCACGGCAAACATCTCCTAAGGCCGTTAACGACCGGAAACCTTTTTTTATAGTTTGTGGTCTGCTTGTAATAATCAATATTAGTCTGCTCGGGCAGCTGATCAAAACCCACCAGAGCGGAAAGTTGATTTCGGTAGCACTCGACAAAGAGTTTATCGAATTTGTAAAAACACAACAGCCTAAAAGGCTCTATAATGACTATAACTTTGGGGAAGCCCTCATTTTCAATGGCATCGAAACCTTTGCCGATGCCAGGGCCGATCTATTTTCGCCGCATAATCTCAAAGACATGTTAAGTCTGTTTCGCCTCGTTCAGTCTGACCCGGGTGCCAAAGAAAAGTTTTTGAATGTACAAAGTCTCATCGACAAGTATGATTTTGATGCTTTTCTTTTGCGCTCCAACAGTAGTTTATCCAGTTATCTTCGTGCCCGGCCGGAGAGTTTTCCGATTCTTAAGGAAAGCGAGAAGGCCATCTATTTCTCGAGAGCTTCGGGGTCTCCCAGAACAGGCGGTCAGCAACAATGAGTCTGCTTTCAATCATCGTTCCGTGCTACAACGAACAGGAAGTGCTGGAGCTTTTTTATCACGAAATATGTGAAGAATCAGACAAGTTATCGAAATCTGGAGTCAGTATTGAACTCCTTTTTATCGATGACGGGTCGCGCGACGAAACCCTGAGGATTGCCAGAGAGCTCAGCCAGAAAGACAAGCGGGTGAGGTTCATTTCTTTCTCGCGCAATTTTGGCAAAGAAGCGGCAATTTTTGCCGGGCTGGAACACTGCAAGGGTGATTACATCGCCATAATGGATGCGGACCTCCAGGACCCGCCATCACTGCTCGCCGAAATGTACAGGGCAGTAACCACCGAGGGGTTTGATGCGGCGGCAACCCGTCGGGTAAACCGCACGGGCGAGCCACCAATCAGGTCATTTTTTGCCAGGCAGTATTATAAAATCATCAGGATGATTTCAAAAACCGAGTTTGTCGATGGAGCGAGGGATTTTCGGCTTTTTACAAGGCAGGTTGCCGACGCCATACTGAAATTACCTGAATACAACCGCTTCACAAAGGGTATAAATGAATGGGTAGGGTTTAAAACCCGCTGGATTGAATACGAAAACGTTCAGAGAGCTGCCGGCAACACAAAATGGTCATTCTGGGGTCTTTTTCTCTACTCTCTGGAGGGTATTACGGCCTTTTCAACAGTGCCTCTGGCCTTTTCGGCGCTGATGGGAATCTGTTTCTGCTTTGTCGCCCTCTTTTTTGTCTGCTTCATTATATTCAGAACTTTGATGTACGGCGACCCGGTAAGCGGCTGGCCATCTCTGGCCGTTATCATTCTGTTCGTTAACGGGGTTCAGATGTTCTGCCTCGGTATTCTGGGGCAATATCTTGCCAAAACCTATCTTGAAACCAAAAGAAGGCCGCAATACCTTATCAGAGAAACAGAATCCACCACAGCCTGCTCTAACGCAAACCATGCGGTCAAAGAACTTTGACCGGCCCGGCAACAAGATTAAACACTATTACTCCAACCAGTGAAAGATTTCCGGACTGCGCCGGGCAATCGCGGCTGTGCCCAGAGAATACTCCTGCAATAAACAAATTCAGAGTTACAGCGGCAACCCATCTCGGATAGTCAAACCCGACCAGAGAAACGGCCAGAGGCGCACTGCAGAGAATAATTCTGGCTGCCAGCTGTGATCGACCGGCAGTCGAATGTCTTGCAATTTCAAAAGCCGCAACCAGAGACGGAAAAATGATAAAAAAAGAAAAAATTCCGTGATAAAGCAGATTTTCACTGGTAAACAAAACATTTTCTCTCAGAGCTGTGAAATGAATTACTACCGAGCTCGGGGCAACTTCAAAATCAGCGTAGTTTTGCAATAATGCCAGAACCTGCCCGAAAGAATCCCGTGACAGCTCAAAGCGGCCAAAAGTCAGGCAATAACCGGCAAACAAAATCGCAGGCAACATCCAGAATACTGCCGCCTTTATCCCACGCAACTGGCCTGAAGGCTCAATTGAATAATTCTGCGACAAAACGCAGGCAATCAGCAGCGGAATCGGCAACATGAGCATCACTTCATGAATCAATACCAGAATGAACGCCACCAGGCTTACAAATAACCAGTGCAGTCTTTTTGGCAAAACAGGTAGGGACAACAAAGCAATCATCGCCAGAGCGTAGGCGGCGGCATCGAAGCAGCCGGCTTCGCCGGCCATGAAAGCGATTGTTGCGGGCGAAGTCAAAATAATCATTACATTTAAAAAGCATGGCAAACTTCGGTCGCCACGCCAGTATCTGCTGCCTGATATGCTCAGCAACAATGAATAAACAACAAGAATGACTGCGGAAATGATCTTTATTGCAGCGAAAGAACCAAAATACTGTGAGAAAAAGGTCCTGATGAATGTTCCAATTAAAGCCCGTGAAACAAACCCGTCCTGAAAAGAGAACAGGAAATGGGTCGCTCGCCAGTTGTTCACGTTAAAACTTCTAAGAAGCAACAGCAGGCAGGTCAGAAAAAAAATGCAGAACACTGCCCAATCCTGTTTCTTCCGGCTTAGACCAGCCCAGAAACTTTGAATCTTCTCGGATGTTCTATTTAAAAACATCTGCAGCAAAAGGTTCTCGAGTGCTAAAATCTCTGGTCACTGCTTCCTGGCTGTCTTTAACCAGAGAAACCGAGAGTCTGCCACTTTTGAAGCGCAGTTTGTCGAGAGCCAGAAGCTCTTGAAACACCGGGTCTACAGCTCTCTCAAAAAAGAATTTTCCGTTAAAACCACGTCGACCGGGCCAGCTGCAGTTAATTTCGCGCGAGCGCCCCCTGCCAATAACTGCCTCATTCAGTTGCAATCTGGCTCCAGAGGCCTCGATTTCCGGCAGGAGTTTAAGCTCTTTTGAGTAAGCACGCATATAAACCCAAAGGGCGGCGAGTTGTTCAAGCTGTGTCTGGCGATCGCCGGTAATGCCGGAAAATTCGGCATATTCTCTCTTAACAAGGCTGTAGCGCGCCCCTTCCCGGCGAAAAACCAGATTGAGCCTGAAGGCATATTTCTGACGTTTCTTTTCCGGGTGTAGAGCGCTGACATGCAGGATTATCTGTGCCTGATCCGGGCTAAGATCTTTAAACCAGGCAATGGCGCAGCCGAGGTTGGAGAAGCTCTTTTTGACCGTACCGCGATATTGGGCATTAATTCTGAAAAATTGCCATTCTTCGCCTTTGAGGATACTGCCGGCCACGGGTGCTGTAACCGCCGGCGTTCTGTCTTCTTCAGGCGGCGGTCTGAGAGATTTGGCCTCTGACAAAATTGTAAAGAGCAGAAAGAGAGCTAATAGCAAAGATATATGAAAGTTTTTCTTCCGTTGCATTTTCCGGATCCTCTCTGTTTATGGGTCGATAACGAAATTTTCGAGACGTGAGCGAAGCTTGCTCGGAACCTCGGCACAGATTTTGACTGTTCCCTGGCCCCACTCCTGGCTTTTTACAATGGCGCTCTGCATAATCTCTTTTACCAGCTCGGATTTTGTTGAAAGAAGGAGATTGAGAGTCACATACTGCCTGGCAATTACTTCGTCGAGGCGGGTAATCAATGCATCGACGCCTTCTCCGGTGCGGGCCGAAATAAATACAGCTCCCGGATATGCGGCATGAATTGGCTCCCGATCGAGATCCTGGAGCTTATCGATTTTATTGAAAACATAGAGGCGTTCGCGATGCCCCCCTGCCCCGATTTCTTTGAGCACCTCGTCAACCGCTGTCAATCTTTCACGAAAATGCGGGTCAGAGATATCGCAGACGATCAAAAGCACCTCTGAGTGCACGACACTTTCGAGGGTGGCTCTGAAAGCCTTGATCAAAGAGTGAGGTAGTTTGTTAATGAATCCGACTGTATCGGAAACGATACCCCAGCGTCCACTGGCGAAGTTCAGCCGGCGGGCTGTCGGATCGAGCGTGGTGAATAGACCATCACAAATTTTGACGTCGCTGCCGGTCAGGCGATTGAGAAGCGTTGATTTGCCGGCATTGGTATAACCAACCAGCGAGAACACTGTTGCCAGACGATCCTGGCGTTTCCGGCTCTGCAATTCGCGATCCTGAACTGATTTTTCAAGGTCTTCGCGCAGCTTTTTCAGCTTGTTCTTGATCACCCGGCGGTCGGTTTCGAGCTTTGTTTCGCCAGGGCCCTTGACGCCGATTCCGCCACGCTGCCGCGAAAGGTTCTCGTAACCTCCGACCAGGTGCAGCAGCTGGTATTGCATGCTTGCCAGCTCGACCTGCAGTTTTCCCTCTCTGGTTGAGGCGTGTCTGGCAAATATTTCGAGAATGATGGAGGTCCGGTCACAGACCGGAATTCCGGTTGTTTCTTCGATAGTCTTGATCTGCAGTGCGGTAAGCTCGTCATCAGCCACGATCAGGTTGGCGTCTGCCGCTTTCACTGCATCGGCGATCTCGTCAATTTTGCCGCTGCCCATGTAAAGGGCGCGGGTAACACGGTCGCGCTTCTGCACCAGAGTGCCGACCATTTCGACATCGGCAGTCTTAAGCAGCTCGCCAAGCTCTTCGAGAGAAAGCCTGATTTCTTCGTCTGTCTGACCGGACATCTGGATAGCAAGCCCGATTGCGCGCTCTTTTTCAAAAACCGTCTGGGTAGTTTCAACCATTTTCAGGATTCCTCAGCATCAGTAACTTTTAATTCGGGGCGGTGCGGCATTCTGACAACTCTTGAGCCGCAAAAACCGCAGAATCTTACGCGATCGAGAGAAAAGGCGCCACAACCGGCGCAGCTCATCAGTCTGGCTTCTTCGGGCGCATCGAGCTTCAATGCTCCCAGCCAGGCTTCGTAAATACCAAGAAGGAAAACCGCAAGCAGACTGATAACCAGACCACTGACCGCCTGAATATCGAAATGAAACACGACAAAATCGAAAAAACCATGCACAACTGCCGCCGTGGCGATACCTGCAAGGATACGCAGCGAAACGACCGTGGCCCGACGCCTCCTGATGACCGCCTCAGCCACAATCACGGCGCAGATGCTCGAAAAAAACAGGTGTGCAGAAGAGCTGATGACGATCCGCGGCAGAACCACAGAAACACCGAACAGCAGAAAATATTGAATATTCTCAAGCAGTGAGAAACTCATGGCACAGCCGGCAAAGCCCATGAAAATCGCAGTCGGGCGCCTCATAAACTCTGAATAATAACTGGCAAGCATACCACCAGCCGCCTTTAAAGCCTCTTCAATCAGACCAATAATGCCGACGCAGGCCATCAAAGTTACAAACCATGTTCCTGAAGCAGAAATAAACGAACGCAGGTCCGTTCCGAGAAAATATTCAATCGGCAGATAAACCACTCTGGTGAGGACAATCGCACCAATGCCGGCTGCCAGGCCACTCAGGAAAGCCTGGCGTAAATCATTATCGACCCAGTGCTTTTTGAATACGAAATAAAAAATCAGCAATGGGCAAAGCAGTGTCAATGAAAAAAACAGCTCGGCTGACTCTGGCAATTACTGATTCTCCCTCGCGAATACGGCCTGATAAAGACTTCTTCCCTGACTGGTCGTGGCATGAAAAACGAAACCGCTGCAGTCAGCGTTCCAGACCGGCCTGAAGCATTCAGCGCCAGCCAGAAGCTTAAGAGCGCTCTCTTTGCCGGTCGCAAGCTCATGCATATAAATTACATTTTTGCTGCCATCTGTGCTTTCTGAGCGGGTAAATGTCAGATATCGGCCATCGGGCGACAGGTCGGCAAACCAGTTGCGTTTTGCCGCTACAATTATCGCCTCGGGCTCACCAAGAGGCTCAAGAGTAATCTTCATGATATGTGAATTTTTAAGGGGTTCGATGATTCTGGTGAACAGCAAAGTTGAGCCGTCGGGTGACCAGCGGGGCTCACGGTCATCATTTTCGCCGCTGGTAATCTGCATCAGATTGCTACCATCGATGCCAACCAGCCAGATATCATTATTGCCCTTACGGTTGGAAACGAATGCGATCAACCGGCCATCGGGCGAAATTGCCGGCATCATGTTTTTACTGGTGCCGCTGGTAAGGGGCATACTGTTGCCTGATTTGCGATCGTAAATGAAAATATGCTCGGGTTTGCTGCTGTCACTTGAGAAGACAACCATCTGGTTATCCGGGGTCGTTTCGGGTGTCCAGACATTTCCGGGCCAGGCAAAAACCTTTTCAGCAGGCCCGGAACCATCAGTCGGGCGGCGAAAGCACTGATAAATCTGGCTGCCATCAACCTTGAGACGATTGGAGGCGAAAATCAGCTCGGAGCCATCACGCGCCATAAAGCCGTGATAGTCCGAGCCTGAGCTTTTTTCCAGCGGTTCGGTCTTTTTAAAAACGAGCCGGCCGGCCGGAAAAGTCTTCTTTTCAATCGGCACAGAAACTTCTGATGCTGGAGCGGCGGGAGATGTGGCTGTGCCGGTGGCCGTTAATGAAGCCGCGAATGAGGCAGAAGCCGTCTCAGAAGCGACAGTCACTTCTGCAATACCTGAAGGTTTATCAGAGGCAGAAGCAAGCCCCGCGTCACTGCCTGACGCGTTGTTAATCGAAATCGATACTGCTGTCGAGTTTTCCGGGGCAGAAAAGCCAGCGACATCGACTGAGATTGAAGCTCCGGCAAGCTCAGAAGAACCGTCGGTTGTGCCTGAGGCAGTCTGCTGTTCGGGAGCTGACTGCTGTGCCCTATCGATAAATGCGCCCAGAAAAGAATGTTCCCAGGCCTGTCCCTTGAAGAAAAGGCTGTCGAAAAGACTGCCGGCAACTGCCCCCGCAAGAAAGATGAAGAGGCCGAGAATCATTCTTCTGCGGTAGCGCTGGCGCCGCTTCTGAGGGGTGTCGCATTCAGGGCAGTTAACTACCCTGGCCGGCAGCTTCTTTCCGCATTTGAAACAATACATGTGGCATCTCCTTGAAAAAATGGCAGCTGCATTATACCCTATTCTGCCACCTGTTTAAATAACCCGCAGGCGTTTTTTTCAGGGGTAATCCCAAGATTTCTAACCAGGAAGCATATGCAGAAGAAACAGATCGGTCAGTTGTTTATAGTCGGCTACCAGGGCGAAGAGCCATCAGACGAATTTCTGTCTTTTGTTGAAGAGTGGGGTATTGGCGGTGTCATCGTTTTTGCCAGAAACCTCACTGACCCGGAAAAGCTTCCCGGCCATCTCAAAAAGATTTCTGAAGCCGCCGGCCAGAAAATTTTCGCCTCGATCGACCAGGAAGGCGGGCTGGTCATGCGCATTCTCAGTCGCGGCAGCCTGTTTCCGTCGGCCATGGCCCTGGCGGCAACCGGCAGCACAGGGCTGGCCGAAGCTTCTCATTACGCCATGGGTAAAGAAATGCTCAGCCTCGGCCTGAACTGGAACCTGGCACCGGTTCTCGACATCAACCACCCCGATAACCCTGGAATCGGCGCCCGATCTTTTGGCGATCGCCCCGAGCAGGTTGCCCTTTACGGCAGCGCAGCCATCCGTGGCCTGCAGAAAGCCGGCGTTCTTGCCTGTGCCAAGCATTTTCCCGGCAAGGGACATGCACAGGTTGACTCGCACCTCACCCTACCGGTTATCCCCTACTCTGCCGAACACCTGCACTCTTTTGAACTGCTGCCATTCAAAAAGGCCATCGAGGCTGATGTGGCGGCAATAATGACAGCCCATGTATTTTTTCCGGCGTTTGAAGCGGCAAAAGACCTGCCGGCAACTCTGTCGAAAAGCGTTCTTACCGGCCTGCTACGCGACCAGCTCAAATTCAAAGGCATTCTGGTTACCGACGATCTCGAAATGGGAGCAATAACCGAGTCATTCGGAATCGCCCAGGCCGCCAGCATGTCGTTTCATGCCGGCGCTGACCTGCTGCTGATCTGTCATCGCCTCGACCAACAGCGCCTGACTGCCGAAACTCTTTTAAAACAGGCGCAGGAAAACAAAGAAACCGCCAGACGTGTCGACGAAAGCCTCGCAAGAATTGCCGCCGCCAGAAAACGCCTGCCCGAAGCGGATTCGACCGGCGCAATCAGTGACTGGCAGCGACAGCACGTTCCTTTAATAAAAGAGCTGCATGAAAAAAGCGTCAAGTTTCTGCGCTGTTCACCTCAAATGATACCGATGCAAGGTGACGGCTCCGACATAATGTTCGTTGTGCCACAGATTTCTTCGCTCGTTCAGGTTGAAGAGGAGCATAAACAGGGCAGCCTGGTCAAAGTTCTCAGCGAAGAATACCCAAAGGCCGCCACTTTTGTCTACGAGCCCAAATCAACGTTCAACGAACTTTCAGCCGGCCTTGAAAAGCTTAAAATCAGCGCCACAACCCGGGTCGTCTTTTTCACCTACAACGGGCATCTATTCAAGGATCAATTGCAGGCTGTCAGAGCTGTCAGGGCCAAAACCGAAAATGTCGCCGTTGTCGCTCTGCGCAATCCCTATGACCTGGCCGGATGCCCCGACATAGGCACCTGCGCCGCTACCTTCGGCTTCAGAACGCCGGCGATAAACGCCCTTCTCGACGTTCTGACAGGAAGAGCAAAACCAGAGCTTTCCGACTGGCCTGTAGATTCTGCCGGGTGGTAAAAGAGGTATAAACTTCAGGGTGCATTCTGCCGATGGTTCTCGAAGAAAATAGAATCAGGAGGCATTTATATGATGCACATTGAACTCAAGATTATCGCCCTTACAATGGTTTACTTTGTAGGCTGGTTCATGTTCGAAAAAGTTTTCGCCGGCCTCTGGCGTCGCTGGAAAGGCGAAGAAGAAACCCCTCTGCCAGCCAGAACCCGCGGCAAAGTCGTGCCACTGGCAACTGTAACTCCGGTCGACCAGACCTGGCGTTACATCAAAGGCCTCAAAAGCCCGGACTGGCGCATCAGAAAAATCTCATGCCTGCAGCTTGGTGATCGCCGCGGAACTGCAGTAGTTGAAGCTCTGATCGAAGCACTCGAAGACCCAAGAGAAGAAGTCAGTCTGGCCGCTGGTGAGGCCCTGGCAAAAATTGGTGACCCGGCAGCAATCGAAGCCATGGCAAGTCATTGCCGCAACCTCGAAGTTCGGTCAGGCCGCTCTTACGAAAATTACCGCGCCGCCTGAAATTAAGACAGAACACAGATACAATGGTGCCCGCTCTGGCGGGCATCGTGCTTAACGGCGACTTTAACTTTCGAGCATCTGTGCAGACAAATAAGCAATAAGCAGTAAAGAAAACTGTCAGGCAAATAAACCTTGAAAAATCTGACCGGAAACAGAAAAAAAATCTTTAAAGCCAGTGTGGCTGTTTTTCTTGTCAGCCTGCTGGTGGTCATGCGCAGCCTCGTCTATCATGACATCAGCAATATTGCAGCCATAATTTCTCTTGTCCTGCTTCTGGCGTCTTTTACAGCCGGTTTTGTTAGTTTGTCAGAGAGCATTCACCAGACTGGCTCTGCAAAACAGGTATTTGCCAAAAAACCAGAATCAGATCCCAGCGGCGAAGCAACATTACAATCCGAGCTTCACCTGCAGAATCCTTCCGCAGCCATCCAGCATTTTCTCCATCTGATCGATCCGGAAAAAGGCCTAAAGCAGAAGTTTGAGGGGGCCCTGGCTTTCATTGCCGAAGTAATTCAGAATCAGACCTTCCTGTATTTTGCCATGAACGATAATCAGCCGGATTTTATCGCCGGAACCCGCTCTGGTGCCGGCAGAATTATTCGGCGCATTCTGCCGGGCGACAGTCTGGCAGAAGAAATTCGCGAAAAAATCATCGGTTTCACCGATTCAAAAAGCCTGCGTCGCAACAGTATCCATATCGGCCTGCACGCTTTCCCGGTTGGCGACGCTGCTGACGAGAGGGGACTGCTGATTCCCGTAGCTTTTTTCAATCAACTCCATGGTGTTCTGGCCTTAATCTGTGACCATAAATCACAGATTAACGCAGAAACAAGGCAGTTGCTGACTGAGACCGCCAGGGGACTGGCAATCATGCTCGAAAATCACGAGCTTTTTTACAGCAACACACAGCTAAAGCAGCAACAGGCCGAGTATCAGCTGGCAAAAACCATTTTTTCAGATTTACTGCCCGATTCAGCCCCGGCGATCCGGGGCTGGGAAATAGCTCAGTCAGCCCGCTATTCAACTGAACATTCTGGAGATTTTCATCTTTATCTTAACATGCCGGGCAACCGCATGATGATTTTGATCGGCAAATGCTCTGGTCATGGGCTCAAGGCCGCCATGTTTCTCTGCCGGCTGCACACGATGCTCAGCTGCTTTTCTGAAAGCTGCAATTCCCCAGCCGAAATCCTGAATCGTCTTTCCGGCATCATGAATTCCGACCAGATGCATGATCTTTTTGCAACAGCCGCAGCAGTGTTATTAAAAGCCGGTGACCGATCGGTAAGCGTCGCTCTCGCCGGCCATGCTGTTCCGTTAGTCAACCGCAGCCGCAGCGGTTATGTTGAAATCCCCCAGCTCGACCCAGGTGTACCGCTCGGTCTGTTCAACAAAGGTGTCGAACCTTATAAAAACCAGAATATTCAGTTGTTGCCCGGCGATGGCATTTTACTTTATACTGAGGGAGTTACCGAGTTTCCGAGTGATGGGCGCGAACGCATCAGTCTCGAAGAACTTCGCCAGATGCTCGACAGATTGCCGGAACAGAGTGCAGCGGCCATGCTCGATAGTCTGGGCAGGCAGTTGAAACCCGGTAATCATGGGCAACCGCCCGTTGAAGATCACACTCTTATCTATGCCAAATCGGAGTAGCCAATGAACCAGGAAAGCCAGATTCTTGAACAGCATGTTTTTGTGAGTGACCGGAAAGACCGTGAAGTATTTCAGGCTGTATTTGAGCGGATTTTCCTGTTTCCTGTCTGCGACATTGAAGTCGATTATCTCGACCAGCCCAGCGAATTTTATTCGACGATAAATGACCGCACCAAAAAGATTCTGCTAAGCATTCCCAAGCCAGAAAAAATCGAAAAGATTGCCGGCCGGTTTATTGAAGGCGGCGAATTCAGGCTGCAAAATGGTGACCTGCATGTTTCGGTGCGGGAAAGCGAATACAACTATGACCTGATAGACAGCCTGAAGAATTTTCTCAGCCCGGTTTTCCCGCTCTGGCTTTTCCGAAACCCCTACATCTGGGGTGCGACGATTTACGAAGACTATGAACGTCAGCATTTTTTCGATGTCCGCAATTTTTCTGCCCGCTCAAGGCTGCTTGAAGAGCCAGAAGTAGATATTTTTCGCCGTGATGACGGGGTTATTCACAAGTATCGTTTTTTCACCCGCGAGCAGTTTGAACCGGAAGAGGGTCTTAAACAGCTGCAGCCAGTATTTGTTTCAATGCGTCAGGGTTTGCAGAAAAGAAATTACGAAGGTCTGGAAGTTCTGCATATTTATTGCACCGACAAACCCGCATTCAGAAAGTTTGAGCCAAGAACGAAACTCGGCAAGGACGTTAAGGCAGTTCTTTCAGAAGTCTGATTCGGCTCTGCCGAAAGTTCAATGAATTTTTGCCCGGTTTGTTTTTTTACTGCAGGCAGAAGCATTTTTTTGCAAAAAATGCTTGCAGTGTGAGGCTCTGAATGACAGAATAATCTGTCAAAACAGATTTTCAGAGGAGATTATTGGATGGCCGAGGCGTCGACCTACCGCGAAGGTCTGCTTGATGAGGTTATAGATGCCTGCATCAAGCACCTGCGAACCCACCCGAATGATCACGAAAAGCTATTTTATCTGGGCAATGCCTTTTTTCTCAAGGGGCAGTTCGATAAGGCCTCTTTCTGTTATATCAAAGCAGTTAACCAGAACCCGAAAAACCCGGTTTATTACACCCACCTCGGGCACGCCTACCGCGAACTTGGCGACAGAGACCAGGCCGTAGCATCCTATGAATCGGTGCTGACGCTTAATCCACGCTTTGCCGACGCCCATTTCAATGTCGGTCTGATTTTTTACGACAGCAAAGCCTTCGATAAAGCGCTCGCAAGCTTTGCCAATGCCCTGGCCATCAACCCGCGTTATGCCGCCGCCCGCTACTACGTTGGCCGCATTTACGAAGACCAGGGCTCAGTTACCAAAGCCATGAAAGAATACCGACAGGTTATCGAAGACAGCATGGGAGCCAAGCTCGTCAGAGGCAGCGTCACCATCGACCTTGGCGCAATTTTTTCTGAGCTGGGGTTGCTTGACCAGGCAGAGGCAGAATACCGCCGGCTGATCAAAGACCACCCGGAATATGCCGACCTGCATTTTCATCTCGGCATCATTCTGCGCAAAAAAGGGCACCTTGACGAGGCCATGGAAGAATTTCGCATCGCCATCAAGCTGAACCCACACTACATGGAAGCCCGCCGCAAATACTGGGAAGCCGCCCAATAAAAGCCTCTGCAGCGCTGTTGATTTTTCCAATTATTTTGCTGTTTCCAAAGCGACAGGAATAGAGTAGAATAGTTGGCTGACAGCCATGTTTAAACGCAAAAAAATCGGACAACTGCTTATAGAAGCAGGCCATGTCGGCGAAAAAGAACTCAACATTGCTCTGGCCGAGCAGAAAAAGCGCGGCAAGCGCATTGGTCAGGTTCTTATCGAGCTTGGCTACCTGACAGAAGACAAGCTGCTGCCCATACTCGGCAAGCAGCTGAAAGTGCCATTCGTCGATCTCAGCAAGGTTGAGATCAAGCCCGAAGTACTCAAAATGGTGCCCGAGAAGATCTGCCGCAAGCACAATCTGGTGCCTATCAGCTTTGATGGCAAAAGCCTGATGATCGGTATGGCAGACCCGCTCGATGTATTTATCATCGACGAAATTCAGTTTCAGAACAACTGCGAAGTGGTCAGGGCGATCTGCTCAGAAAACCAGATCGCCGATGCGACTGACCGCCTTTATGTCGCCGGTGCAATGGCCGACGCTCTTAACGCCATGTCCGGTGGCGAAGACGGCGGCGGCGCTGATGGAGCAGCTCTTGACGGCCTCAAAAAGGCAAGCGAAGAAACCCCGATCATTAAACTTGTCAATCTGGTTTTAACCTCTGCGGTTCAGAAGGGCGCTTCTGATATTCATATCGAGCCCGACGAAGGGGAGCTGCGTGTCAGACTGCGTATCGACGGCAACCTTATCATTTCGATGAACCTGCAGCCGGAAGCTCTGCCCTCGGTAATGTCGAGAATCAAGATTCTCAGCGGCATGGACATCTCAGAACGCCGTCTGCCCCAGGATGGCCGAATTCAGATGACGATCATGGACAAGCCGATCGATTTCCGTGTCAACACCATTCCGACAGCGTGGGGCGAAAAGGCCTGTCTGCGAATTCTTGATAAATCGAACGTCAACGTTCAGCTCGACCAGATGGGTTTTGCGCCGACCAACTACGACATGGTAAAAAAAGCCATTCAGTCTCCGAATGGTATGTGTCTGGTTACGGGTCCGACAGGCTCGGGCAAAACTACCACCCTGTATTCCTGTCTTAACGCCATCAAGGGGCCAGATATCAATATCTGCACGGTTGAGAATCCGGTCGAATATAAAATTAAATACATCAATCAGGTTCAGGTGCGCCCAGAAATTGAGTTGAACTTTTCAACGGTTCTGCGCGCCTTTCTTCGACAAGACCCTGATGTTATCATGCTTGGTGAGATCCGGGATGAAGAAACAGCCAGTATCGCGGTTGAAGCGGCTCTTACCGGCCATCTGGTTTTTGCGACTCTGCATACCAACGATGCGCCGAGTACTGCGATTCGACTCGTAGATATGGGAGTAGAGCCGTTTCTGGTTTCTTCGGCGCTTCTTTGTATCGTTTCGCAGCGCCTTGGCCGTCGAGTCTGCAAGTTCTGCAAAGAAGTCGACAGCGAAATTACCCCAGAAACAATCGCCGATCTGGGGTTGCCACCCGAAGCGATCAACGGCACTTATTATCGTGGCAAGGGCTGTGACAAGTGTGCAAAAACAGGCTATAAGGGCCGTGTCGGTATTCATGAGGTCATGTATACGCACGAAAATCTGCGACGCATGATCATTCAGAAGGTCGGCCCCGACGATCTTAAAAACGAGGCAATCAGGCTCGGCATGCAGACACTTAAGGACGATGCGGTTCTGAAATTTACCCAGGGTCTGACCACACCCGAAGAGGTTTTTGCTCTGGCCCGTTCTGACTGACGCAAAGAGAGGTTTTAAATGCCAAAATACGATTGTGAAGTAAAAGACTCCAAGGGCGACATTATCAAAACCACCCTTGAGGCCCCCAACCTCCAGGAACTGGCCAATCGTCTTTCAGACAAGGGCTATTATCTGGTCAAGGCCAAAGAAGTCAAGGCCAGCGCCGGCTTCGGCTTTGGTGGCAGTGTCTCGAAAAAAGACATGATGGTATTTACAGTTCAGCTGTCGACATTGGTCGGCGCGGCCATCCCTCTCGTAGAAGCGGTTGGTATTCTGGCTGACCAGACGCAGAATATGTATTTCAAGGGCATTCTGAATTCAATCGGCCGCGACCTGCAGTCAGGGCAGTCTTTTTCGGTATCGATCCGTAAACATCCGACAATTTTTGACAAGATTTACTGCAACATGTGTGAAGCCGGTGAGGCCGGCGGCATGCTCGACCAGGTTCTGCAGAGACTGGCTGCCTTTGCCGAAGCCGACGCCGAAATCCGCGGCAAGATCAAAGGCGCACTGACAATGCCGGTCATTCAGCTGGTTCTGGCAGTACTCGGGGTAATTTTTCTTCTGGTAAAGATTTTCCCGAACTTTTCGAGCCTGTTCAAGAAAATGAAGGTTGAACTGCCCAAGATCACAGAGGTGATGATGTTTGCCTCGGACATGCTCCTGGAAAATTCCATGATGGTCGTTGCCGGGGCTGCCGGCATTGTTGCCGCTCTTTATTTTGGCCTGAAAACCCAGATCGGCAAAGTAATCATGGCTCACATCACCCTGAAGGGCCCGGTCATTGGCCCCCTCACCCAGAAAATTGCGGTCAGCCGTTTTTCAAGAACCTTCTGTTCACTGCTGGGTGCAGGCGTCCCGATTCTTCAGGCACTGCAGATCACCGCATCGGTTATGGGCAACCCACTGATGGAAGATATGATATCGAACATGGCGATTGGGGTTCAGCAGGGTAACACCCTGGCCAGCACCCTCGTCAAGGTAACCATTTTCCCGCCGATGGTAAAAAAGATGATCGAAGTCGGTGAAAACACCGGTAATCTCGACGTCATGCTGACCAAAGCCGCCGACTTTTACGACCGCGAAGTAAAAGAGGCTCTCGACGGCCTGACTTCGGCAATTACACCGTTGCTTACCGTTGCGATGGGTATCATTATCGGTGCCATCGCCCTTTCGGTTTTCATGCCCCTTTTCAAAATGACCCAAAGTATGAAGTAATCAACTTCTGGTGCTGCTTTTTCGGTAGACTGCGGACAGACAATAAGAAGCAAAAATCGAACTTATCGTGCTGCTTTTAAAAATAAAAGGCAGCGAGAAAAGTTTGATAAGCTGAAGCCTCGGGTCAAGGCGCGCAAGATGTTCGGCCTCATAGTATTTTTTGTGATCGGGGTCAGCTGCGTAACCCTTTTCTCCTGGCACTACCACAATCACACCGCCGCTTTCCGTGGTTACCCGCAGGCATTCATCTACAGTCTGCCCCGGGTCTTCGATGTGCTCAAGAACATTGTCAAGCACGCACACGTCAAAAGCAGCGTCAGAAAATGGGTAAGGCTTGCCGACAAAAATATGGTGGGCATTAAAGCCTTTCTGGCAGCAAAAATCTACGGCATAACGGTTTACATCGATGCCAACAACTCTTTCGGGGTATGCTCCCAGAATACCGCTTCCGGTCCCGCAGCCAACTTCCAGAATCCTTTTGCCAAACTTCTTTGACACAAGATTGATCAGCACGGAAGAAATCCATCTCTTATTGATCAACCCCGGAAGCAGGATGCTCCGTAAGCGGCAGAAATATTCATATTCTTGATCTTTGTCTGGCATTTCAACTACTTTGGCCATCATGCGTTACATACTTTCCTGGCTTTTCAAGAAAGTTTGCCGTATCAATGATTGCTGAATCACAGCAACTCCCTCGAACTCAAATCGTTTTTAATTTCAGTCTACTCAAGGTTTGATTCTGGCAAACAGTCGTCTTAGGTAGTCATAGCACATCATAAAAGCTATTTTTGGAACCATGTGCAAAAGCGGGTGACGCCAAACTTTGATAGAGTTTCTGATCAGGCGCAAAAGGCGAAACTTTTTGTAAAGTGCAACCAGACGAGCAGGAGCAATTTTGTCAGAAACAAAAATTACCTTGTCGAAATCTCTATAAGCATTAACGTCCAGCCTGCTCCAATCTTTCATATCATTGCTTATTATCCCCTTTTTAAGGGAATAGTCCCACACCGGGGTTCCTGGATAAGGAGTTAAAAAATAAATATCGAACAAGTCCAGTCTGCTATTTTTTATGAATCGATAAGTTGCCATAACCTGCTTTTCAGATTCATCCGGAGATCCTATCACAAAGCTGGCGTTAGCAAAAATTCCCTCATTTTTAATTATGTTTATTGCCTGATGGTTTTGTTCAACAGTTACATTTCCAGTTTTTAAAAAGCGCAAGGTTTCTTCATCCCCAGACTCTAAACCGAGTCCAACACTTACTACTCCCAAAGACTTGAGAGTCCGGGCCAGTTCAACTGTTACAAGATTGGCCCGGCAGTTGGTAGTGTATTTGATTTTCCCGAGTAAATGCTTCTCCTCAAGAATATCTTTGAGCTTTTTCATTCGCTCAAGGTTGGCCACAAACAAATCATCAAAAAAGCTGATTATTTTTACATGGTAATTTTTGTAAAGGAATTCAATTTCATCAGCCACATACTCGGCAGAATGAAAGCGCAGTTTATCCCAGAAGCGTGTCGAAGCACAGAACACACATCGGTATGGACAGCCACGTGAGGTGAACATATGAGCATGTGATCCGATTACCATGTGTGAACGGTCAGGGGCGGGAATTTCATCAAGATTGTCGAGAGGTATTCTCGGCTCAGTGTGCTTCAGTTCATGGTTTTTCCAATAAACCAGACCGGCAATGGTTACGAATTCTTCCCGGAGCTTTCCGTTGCTGCAGAGACGCAAAATTTCCGCGAAGGTCTGCTCACCTTCACCGATGCAACCTGCCAAAGCAGACTTTGGCAATGTATCAGGAAGGACGCTTATGTGAATGCCACCGATGATAACCGGTATACCTCTGCAACCATAAAAATCGGACAATCTTTGTGCAATCGTAAAATTCTGACTTACAGAAGAAATGCCTACGATATCGGGTACAAAGTCTGTGAGATTGGAATTCGCCTCTCCTTCAACAACTTTAAATTCAAGTTCAATACTGGAAAGGTTTTTACGAGCATAAGAAATCAAATATCCAAACCCCAGGTGCGGATAGCGGTTTTCAACCTCAACGCCTGTATTGACTGCATTTATCAACAAAATCCGCAACTTTTTATTCATATTATACTCTCTAGATGCAAAATGAGAAAGCCGGCCCAGGTTCATTTGGAAAATTTTGATATTTTATTCGTTATTATCGCACCGCCAATTCGAACTTGGGGCAACCAGAGTAAACCATGCCCTGTGGCCGACAGTCAATATTTTGCCACAAAGCAACCACTGATTATGGACCATTACCAGCGTCAAGAAGCTCGGAAAAATTCATTCTGTGTTTAAGAATCAGTCTTAGAAGGCCGGAAGAACCTATGCGACAGTTTTTGAAAAACTCGCGACGCTTGCGAAGCATCGGCCATGGGTTGCACAATCCATGCCACAAACCCCTGAGAACTGCAAGCAGGCACGCTTTTGCATCTGATGTCTGCCGGATCATGTTTCCCGAACCAGTTCCACGCATTATTACAAGAGCCTGAAAAACATAACGATATAAAGTTGTCAGCGGCAGCAGTAAAAGCAGAAGCGGCGGAAAAGTTTTCAGTACCGCCCAAAAGTGGTTTCTTTCAACCAGATAAAGCTTGAAAGGTGAAAAGCTGCCTGCCGTTGCCGAGTATTTATGATAAACAACGGCATTTATAGCTATTTTCGCATCCCAACCAGCAATTCTGGCCCGTAAACCTAGATCTGAGTCCTCACAATAAGCGAAGAATGCCTCATCAAAGAAACCGACTTCTTCAATCATTTGCCGGCGATAAAGTGCGGCGCAGGCCGAAGGCATAAGAATCTGGTCAGGCAGACTCTTGAGGCTGCTGAATTTTCTGCCACGGGCGCAACCTCTGCTCATGCCATCGAGACAAATTTTCATCCCAAGAGAATCAATCCTGTCGTTATCAAAGTATGAACAGATGCGTGAAGCTACCATACCATTCCGGGAACTCTGGTCTGCAACTCGCACCAGCTCCTCCAGCCAGGTTTTATCCACCACAGTATCATTGTTCAACGTCACGATAAGTGAGCCAGAGCTATGGCGATAGCCAGCCACATTGCCTCCGGCAAAGCCAATGTTTCTGTCGAGTTCAATCAGTCGAACCCAGGGGAAAACCTGTTTTAAAAACGTTTGCGACCCGTCCTTTGAGCCATTGTCGACCACTATCGTTTCGAAGTCGCGAAAAGTCTGGTTTTTCAGGCTGTCCAAGCATTCCTGTAAATGTTCCATGCCGTTCCAGTTTAAAATGATGATTGACACTCTTGGCAACTCTTTACCTCGCGTAACTCGAAAAATAGCTTTTACCGGCAGCTGTTTTATAATAACATAACATCAGAAAACGCAGTGACATGCAAACCAGAGGGCTTAACCTCAGTTCGACAATTAAAACCATGAAAAAAGGCTGTATAATCATACCCTGTTATAACGAAGCCAACAACATCGCCAGAGTGGTGGATGAGGTTTGGCCTTACGCCGAAGACCTTGAAATTCTGGTGGTAAATGACGCTTCAACCGATCAGACCAGCCTGGCTGCCAGAAAAACCCTGAAAGCCACAGTAATAGATCTGCCGGCCAACCTTGGAGTCGGCGGGGCAGTGCAGACCGGCATGAAATTTGCGGATACCAGAGGCCGTTCACTGGCGATAAAGCTCGATGGCGATGGTCAGCACCCACCAGAAGCGATTCAGTCGCTGTTAAAGCCACTTTACGAAGACACGGCCGATATCGTTGTCGGTTCAAGGTTTCTAGCCGACAACTCAGGTTTCAAATCGTCATGGTTACGACGAATCGGGATCAAATTTTTTGAAAAACTCGCCCTGTTTCTAACAGGCCAGCGGTTCACCGATGCGACATCCGGGTTTCGCGCCTATAACCGCAAGGCAATTGAGTTTATGGCCAGGAACTATCCAACTTTTGATTACCCGGAGCCAGAGGAGCTGGTAATTGCAACAAAGCATGGGCTAAGAGTAAAAGAGATCCCTGTTACCATGCGTGAAAGGCTGTCGGGAGAGTCAACCATCTCATCGACGATGTCTGTGTATTTCATGCTGAAGGTCACTTTGGCGATGATTTTTATTTATCTCAGAACTTCGCAACAGATAAGGAATTGATATGCTGACGGTCTTTGATAGGATTCAGCTTATTTCGCTCGCAGGCAGTCTGTTCTTCATGTTTGGAATTCTGGAGCTTATACGGCGACAGAAGATCAAAGAAGCTTATGCCCTGCTCTGGCTCGTTTTTGGTGGCATTTTCATTCTTTTTTCTTTCTGGAAAAAGGGTCTCGACTACTTTGCCGCTCTGGCCGGGATCTACTATCCTCCAGCTTTGCTTTTTCTTTTGCTGATCGTTGCCGAGCTGCTGATTTTAATAAATTACTCCATTGTCATCAGCAGCAATAACGACAAATTGAAAAGTCTGACTCAAGAGATCGCCCTGTTGAGGAATGAACTGGAAGAAATAAAGAAAAAGCCAGAACAGTAATTTATTGCAGCTGCACCTGTTGCAGGGCAGAGGCTGGTAAAAGTTTCCCCTCTTTGACGCAGGATTCAGAGACTTTCAGAGAATAGAATTTTTTATCTGCGTTTTCTCCGTAACCAATCTTGTAAATATCGCTGGTTTTAACTCTGCCGGAAGAATAATCGTTTGAATATGGCAGCACAAAGCGCACGGTACCCGAGTCATCTGCGGTTTTATGGACTTTGTAGCCAAAATGCTGACCCCCGACCTGCAGTTCAAGAGAAATACTCACCTTGGTTCCGGGTGCTGCACTCATTTCGAGCCGGGCTCCAGCCACCCTCTCGAAAAGAATGTAAGGGGCGAGTTCTTCGTCTTTGGCTTTAGCGGCATAAACAAGCCGGAATCTTGATGAAGCGGGAAATTTTCCCTTCGGTGTGAGGCCAAGATGGTCAAGAAGCCAGAAATAAAACCAGTTTTTGTACTGATCTTTTGAACTGCGGGGTATGTCCTCGTAAATCATTGTGTATTCCGGCTTTTTGGGTTGAGATTTAAAATATGGCCAGAACGAATAAGATTGTTCATCAAACTGGCGATAAGTGCTCAAAAAGACATACCTGACACCATACTCGCTGCAAAGCCTGAATGCCTCATCTTCATCTGAAGACGAAAAAATGTCTGCCATCGTCTTATAACCCCACATGGCGTTGTTAACCGCAACCGGCCTTCTGGCATAATACGAAAGCAGATTGCCTTCATCCCAATAGGTCAAGATGCTGTATTCAGGGCGTTTTTCGTCGTAATAGCCCGAGGTTTCCGGGGTGTTCCTGGCAATCCAGCTATACGCTTCGATTTGCGGGTCAGAAAGGTTGGAATCAGTTATCTGAAAAGAAAAATTCTGAAGAGAATAAAGCACCAGCAGAGGTAAAAAGATCAGAACCAGTCGGGCATTTTTCATACCTGATCCCTGCAGATGCTTTCGCATCATCAGAAAAAGACTATAGACGATCATCCCCGACAACACCCCACCGCCGGCGCCAATCCAGCGCAGGTATCTTACCTGCCTGACCGACAGAAAAACCATAATGAACAACCAAAACCGTAATGTCCGGCTCGAAGCTGGCGGAAGCCCTATTGGAGAAGCAAATAAAAGAAAAAATAGAAAAATAGCAGGCCAATTGAGGTATTCGGTAAATCTGGCAACAGTTCTGCTGTTCGTTGCCAATTTGGAGAAATCAATAATCGGTACCAACTCAGAAATTGTCTTATGTATAGGGTCGGTCTGGAAAAGAATTCCGGTCGCCTGCATCAGGGCCTCTTTAAAAATAAAAACTATGCCCAGAGTCGTGATAAACAAGACAGTCAGACCAATTGTTCTGGGGCGCTCATATTTATAAAGCGACTTGATAAAATAGAGAAAAATCCCGCCCAGCAGGAGACACCCAGGCTGGAAAAGACTATATTTTATAAGCGTAGATAAGAATGGGTCTCTGTAGGTAACGATAAATATCAGATTGAGAATTGAGCCA
This sequence comes from Candidatus Rifleibacteriota bacterium, assembly GCA_024710355.1. Classification (GTDB taxonomy): domain Bacteria; phylum Muiribacteriota; class Ozemobacteria; order Ozemobacterales; family Ozemobacteraceae; genus Rifleibacterium. Next base: position 12,356 of record JANJUX010000018.1, on the reverse strand, counting down.
ATCAACATGCCCGAAGATGCAAATTCAAGATAGCGGGGTGCTTCGTTTTGCCCGGAGAACCAGAGAATGAAGCCAAAAGCGGTCACAAAAAAGAAGAACAAGGGTGTGCCAGACCATGTCGCCAGAAACAGTGCAGCGATTATACCCGCCATAATTTTCAAAACGCGGTTGCCCGTTTCCAGAAAGAGAATGCATGAACAGATCCAGCTCCAGATGTAGAAAGAAACTAGAAAATCATAATCAAGTTTCATAAAAGTGGCAGAAAGAGCCAACTCCAGGCCTGGCAGCATACAAAAGGCGCAAAACAAAACCAGCCCGGGCTTTTTTGAGATTTTCAGAAGCGTGAACAGAATCATCAACCCGGTTAAAAGGGCGAATATTATTGGCAGGGAGCCCGCGACGTAAAGGGGTTCGAATTCACAACCGGGAAAAAGCGTGAAAAATGCCCCCGTCAGATTAAGCAAAAAGTAAAGGTAAAATGGGGCAAAACCATGTTCTATTTCGTAGGGATAACAACCATAACTGTCTGTTTCAACCACTTTTCCCATGAGAATCGATTGTTCTAGAAGCCTGGTAAAAAGCAGTGAATCTGGGTCGCACTGTTGATACTGACCATGCCATGGGTAACGGCTGAATAAATGAGATGTTAACCAGATGAAAGAAACTGTCGATAGTAACAAGACGACTAAAGCAACGAGAAATTTCTGTTTGGTTGGCATAAAATTTTCTTGATTAAGTGTGATAAGGAAGTATACTATTTTTTCCGGGTGCTATGAAAAAAAAAAGCCCTTGACGATTATTTTTTTGCCGCTATATTGCATGTAGTTCAGCGGAGGAGATTAAAATATGAATAAAACGAGAGCAGGTTTTACCTTGATGGAAATCATGGTCGTTATCATCGTTATCGCGGTTCTGGCGTCAGTCGCCGGGCCTATGATCGGTTCGATAACAGATCAGGGTCGATCTTCTGCAACCAAGTCCAAAATGTCGGCCCTGAAAAGTGCAATGCTTGCCTATCAAAGCGATGTCGGTCGACTGCCCTTCTCTGGCAAACCTGGCTGCGTAGCATGTAAGGATGCGTATTGTGCCACATCTGTTCTGGACGACACCATCGACAAGAATGTGCTTCTGAATGAATCTTTTGGCAACATCACCGGCGGCGGCACCCAAAACTTTGGTATTACCAACTACTCAAAGAAGTGGAAGGGTCCCTACATGGATTCAGACCCGACAGATTTTATGTTTGACTCTTGGGGTAACCGGTTCAGATATATCGCTCACAAGAACAACATCTATCTTTGGTCGTCGGGTGCGAACTCCGGGTTTGAGCCTGATGGCGTAACCGGGTGTATTGAATGCGCTCTCTGCGCCACAATGGTTTCCAATGGTGATGTTGATGATATCGTTCTCTCGATCGCCAAAGTTCGCAAATCATTCTAATTTAAACTCCTGACCTGAACAAGCAGAAGGCGGTTCGTTATCGAACCGCCTTCTGCTTGTTCAGGTTTAATTTGCGCTGCAGGCTGGTTTTAGAGTAAATTGGTAAGGCAGGAAACTCATTCAGAGGAATAATATGGCAGAGCCAGTCAGCTTTGAACCTTTTGTTGCCGTTGACATCGGCTCTTTTTCGCTGAAATTCGCGTATGTTTACCGGGATGAAAATGGCAGCCCGGTTTTAAAGACTCTGTCGCAGCTGAATATCCCACCATATGAAACCGAGCTGACGCCAGAACAGCGCGAGACCATGAGCAAAGACGATGTGCGCGAGCACTGTCTCAAAGAGCTTCGACAGTTTCTCACCACCCACATTACCGAATTGCTCTACGATAATGAAATACAGACAAAACGGGCAATCACCTTCGCCTCCAACCGCGAGGTAACAATTCGCTGCATCGAAATCCCCCCGGTTGTTGAAAAAGACAAGCTCACCGAAGCGGTCACTGCGGAAGCCAACAAGCAGATGCCATTTTCGATGGGCAATGCGGTTCTGGGCTACAACGTCCAGGGTGATGTCATTAAAGACGAGAAGGCTCTGACGCAAATCATGGTGGCGGCCTTGCAAAAAGACATTATCGACCATGTCAACGGCAACCTTAAAGGCGGCGGCCTCAGCAATGAAGGTATTCTCACCCTGCCACAGTCCCTGGAACTGGCTCTGAGCAAACAGATGGGCCCATATTCCGAGGGTGATAAAAAAGTCGGCATAATACATTGCGGCAATACCACGACCTCGGTGCTGATTTATAAAAACGGCAAAATCCAGTTTTTTCGCGACGTCAACATGGCCGGAGCCACCATTACTGACGCAATCTATGCTGGCGGCGAAATCGATGGGCAGGAAATCAAATTCAAGCATTATAACGAAGCGGTGGAACTCAAACACAAGCTCGGAGTCATGCCTCCGGATGAGATTAAAAACCTCAGCGGTGCGGAGAAATTCGCCGCACAAAAGATATTCGAAACCGTCGAAAAGATTTTTCAGCACATCCAGCTTTCAATAAGCTTTTACATCACCCAATCGGGCGAGACCGGGCTTGATAAGATCATACTCACCGGCGGTTCCGCCGGAATGAGCAACTTTAAAGACTTTATTGAAGAAAGCCTTGAGGTCTCAACCTCTCTCGCCAATCCTTTTCTGAAGGTAAAAATCGGGGAAATCAAATACGACGAACAGAAACTCGAAGTCGAAGCCCCCGCTCTGAGTCCTATTCTGGGCGTGGCCCTTTATAACAATGAACCAGAGATCATCAATTTTGTCGACATCCTTTTCCCGAACCGGAAAAGCCAGTCGGTCAACATTGGCGGGGTCAGTTCAAAATTTGGCGGGAATATTTCCGCAAAGCTTTTCGAGCTCGACGAAAAAAAGCTGCGTATCATTGCCGGACTGCTTGCCGCGCTGCTTATCCTTGTCGGTCTTTACCCCATAGTTAAAATCCGGCAGCAGGTCAGCAAAACCAAAGATGAATACAAAAAACTCAACGCCAGGCTTTCACAGCTTAATGCTTCCCAGGGTGACGTTCAGTCGATGCTGGTAGAACAGGAAAAAATGAAACAGTATGAAAGCTTTCCCAATGAAATCGAGCGACTGAAAGTAAAAAACGCGCAACTCCTTGTTGAGCTTGCGTCGATGACACCAAGACAAATTTTTCTGACAACAGCAGAGTTTGCAACAAGCGGTGAAGACCCGCATTTCAAGCTGCAGGGGCATGCCGACAACTCAGACAGCGTTTTCGAATTTCTCAGCGACCTTGGCAAATCAGCACTTTTTCATTCACCGGCACTCGAAAGCACTCAGGAAGTGCCTATCGATGAAACAAGGTATTTTATCCGTTTCGTTCTCAACGGTAAAATCCACCCGGAAAAACTCACCAACGCACAGCCCGTTGAAGAAGCTCCGCCCTCGGATGGGGCGGAAGATATGGGGCTTGAATAATGGCAGAAGAAATAAACATTACCGACTGGCTGAAAAAGGCCAAAGATGATCCCAAGGTTGCAGCACAACCTCTGGTAATTATTGCTGCAATAGCATTCATGGGCTATAAATTTCTTTATTCCCCCAAAGTGATAGAACTGAACAAAGAGATAAAGAAAAACAAAGGGGTTGAAGGCCAGATTCAAACAGTTGAATCGGCCGTAGAAAACCTCGAAGAGATCAAACTCGACATCGAAGAAAGAAAAGCAAAGTGGGCAACCGCCCTGAAAGTGTGTTACCGCAAATCAGAAATGACGGCTTTCCTGCGTCGCGTGCGCGAACTGGCACAAAAGGCTGGCATAACCGTCAAAAGTGTCAACCCACAGGCGATTACCCCACAACAAGTCGGGCAGATTTCTACAGAAAAATTCCCCGTCTCCTTTTTCTATACAGGCGATCTGACCCAGTTGAGCATTTTTCTCAGGCTGGTTGAGCTTGAAGAGAAGGTCACGTTCATTTCCATACCACCGCTGACGCCAAATGCAAGCGGATTGTTCGAGGTCGAACTGACTCCGACCACCATTCTTGTGCCAGACCAGCTGGTGCTCGATGCACAGGGAGCGGCGCCAGAAGGCGGCGAAGAATCTTCAGATGAGGGCTCTGGTGAGATAATACCCGATGAACAGTAAACAGCTGTTTTTTTTCAGTCTGATTCTTTTGTCAGTAGCCATGGGTATGCACTGGTTCAAGAATCGACCCAAAACCAGGCCGGTCAAAAGCAACCGGCCCAGAGTCGCTCTCAATCTATCTGACCTGCAGCTTCAGGATGGCACCGAAGCTTCCGGAACCTCTGAAGCAGAAGGCACCCCTACCGAACAACCCGAAGATGGGCAGGAAGGCGAAGAAACTCCGGCGGATGGTGTCGAGGGCGAAGGGGAAGAAACCGGGGAGGCTCCTGCCGACGGCGAAGAAGGCTCAGAAACAGCTTCTGACACCGCAGAAATAGCATCAGCGGCCGTAGACCTGCTGGACAGCGATCCGATCATCGTGGCCCTAAAAAAAATGCCGCGCAATCCGTTCGAAAGGTCGCCATACGCCCAACTTGTCGAGCAACTGCGCATGGCGATGGATGTTAAGGATGAACCGGAAGAAAAGAAAGCGGTTTCACTGCTTACCGCAGCATTTTCGGCAACCATACAGACCGAAAGCGAACTGGTGGCGGTAATCGACCGGAGCCTTTTCAGGAAAGGCGAAACCTTTCAGGATAAAAAAATAACAGATATAAAACCAGAATATGTAACCATGGAAAACGACTCGGGAATTTTTCTGCTTCCCAAAACCGGCGTCAACATCAATATCAACCCTGAAGACGGTACCTATACGGTTGAGGACAACTACCACAAAAATTAGGGACCGTTAAACAAAGTGAAACAATAATTTCTTAACAAGGCCTTAATTCTGGTCATTAAACCGTTGCATAAGGTCGATATATAGTTATATGCAACGTTCAGCCCGGATAGTATTGTTTGCTCTGCTATTTGTCACAGCCGTCTTTTCGAATGGCTGTATAGACAAAACCCTCTACCCTGCCACAGAAATAGAAGTGGTCGGAGTAGACCCTTATGCGTTGATCCCCACTGCAACCGATACGGCATCACTGCCAACGACCCAGATATCTATAAACTCTCTTTCCAAGATACCGTGCACGCTCAAGGCAGCCAGCTTCGCCTTTTTCACATCTCTTGGCGAGGAAATTACCTACCTCAGAGTCAGCAGACAACCGATGGAGACAAAACTGGACGCGGAAGGTTCTCTGAACATAACCATGAATATCTACCCCAAAGCTCTGGTTGATATTTTTGAGCTGTCAAATTCAGATATTTCGCCGGTAATGGCCAAAATTACTCTTCATTTTAACGACATCAACGGCAACTGGGTTGACCGGGAAGCGCACTGTCTGCTTTACAAGTATGAAGAGACATCTTCTGCGGCCAGCAGGAGAGCACCATGAACCGCAGTCTGAAATGGTTCTATCTTGCCGGATTTGGCTGGGTTCTGCTGACCGGCATGATTTCTAGCAGCGCTTTTGCACAAAACAATGCCTGGCAGCCGCTCAGGGGTTCAACCCGCGGTGCCATCAGTCATCCTCTGGCACCGACTGCCGGAAATTCATTCTACCCGACTATTCGCCCACCCGCTGCCAATACGCCAAGACAGGAAAGTGCCGCCGCAAGGAGCCAGGGCTGGGTCAATCTCGGCAATGGTGCCCGTATCAGGCTGCCTGACAATCAGGGCGAAAACACCAACAAACTTTCAGCGGAAGTGCTTGAAACAATAAGACAACTGAAAGAACAGACTCCAGAAGCCAGGTTTCAGATGGACACACGCTCGCCCGTGACCGGTGCTGTCTCACAAAGCCTGGTTCCACCGACAGGCGGCGCGCAAACTGACGATTCAGAAAGTGACATCGCGCTGCAGGGCTCATACCTGACATTTCCGGCTGACAAAAACATCAAGATATCATCACTGGATTTTCGCGCCACCGATGTTCCGGATGCACTGAGATCGCTGGCGCAGCTGATCAAGATCAATCTGATGCTTTCTCAGGAAATTACCGGTCAGGTAACGATTTTGTTCAGTGATGTTACAATTGAAGAGGCTTTCAACACAATTCTGACGAATTTCAATCTGACTTTTGCGTGGGAAGGCAGTATTCTTCGCATCTTCGCCAAATCTTCGGCACCGACCATGACGCGCATTTTTTCGATCCAGCATACCAATGCTGCTGATCTGCAGCAGATTGTAACCAAAATTCTGACGCCCAACGTCGGGGCCCTTGAGATTGACAGTCGCACGAACTCGCTGATGGTTACCGACACTGCTGCCAAACTCAACGAAGTTAAAAATCTTCTGCCCAAAATCGATGTCAAGGAATCGGCTGTACAGGTCACATCGCGGCCGGTTACCGAAGTTTATTACCTGAATTACGCTGATGCCACCACCCTTTCAGCGCCGATCAAAATGCTGTCAGCAAATGTACAAATCCAGGAGTTCTCTTCGAGCCAGGCTTCACAGGCTGGTGCTGCTGGCGGCACCACCACCACCGGTCGCATGGACATGATGATCATAACTGACACTCAGAACAATCTGGACCGTATCAGAGAGCTTATAGAAAAACTCGATGTACCGCCAATTCAGGTTACCATCGACGCTCACATTTATGAAATCGACAAAAACGAAGAAGAACGCCTCGGGATCAACTGGCAGAAATCAATTCCGATACCGGGCTCAGCCGACAATGTGTTTGACATGTCAATTGCTCCCGAAACATCCGATGCCGGCGGAACTGGCGTGTTCAGATTCGGCAGTCTTGACATAAACCAGTTCAGAGCTCTGCTGGCAATGCTGTCAACTCACAGTTTTGCCAAAGTACTCAGTAATCCGGTCATTACCACACTGAACAATCGCCAGGCAAATATTACCGTCGGTCAGGCGATTCCTTACGTCTCTGCCTCGCAGGTCAATGCCGAAACCGGCCAGGTTACCAATACCATCGCCCAGGCAAACGCCAATATCGCCCTCGTGGTCACGCCATCAGTAACCGGCAACGACGAGGTTTTCCTGGATATTCAGCCCACCATTTCGAGTGTTCTTGGCTACACCGATCTTGGCGGCAATTCGACCCCCAACCTCAGCAACCGCAGTGCGCAAACCCAGGTTATCTGCAAAAATAACCATACAATCGTCATTGGCGGTATGATCAAGACTGATAAGAGTGAAACAATCAGCAAAGTGCCGTTTCTCGGAGATCTGCCCGGTATTGGCAGGCTTTTTCAGAAAAAAACCAATCGGGAAATACGAACGGAGCTGATCATTTTTATCACGCCGCACATCGTGCACCGCGATGCCAACCGCTCCGCCAATCGGGAAAAGTCTGCAGGTTCCTACAACTCACCGCGTCTGACGCTGTCGCCGTGAAAATTAACTTGCAGGGAATTCTGCAAGTATTTAGAATAGCAGTAAATAAACCCGAATCGGCAGGATACAATTGACCGGGCCAACCGCAGAAAGCGAGCTGATTGCTCAACTCAGATCTGACAAGCGCACTGTCAGAATTCAGGCTATTGTCAAACTTACCCGGGCCGGGCAGTCAGAGCAGGCATTGAGGGCTCTGGCACCCTTTGCAAAAAGTGATGACCGTGAGACCGCCTTCTTTGCTTCGCAGGCTATCAACAAAATCGAGCAGAAAACGGGCCTGAAACTTCAGGAAATTTTAAATGAGTCGCTTCAGACCAGCGAAGCAGATCAGCAAAGCCTTTCGGCCAGATCGTTTCTCACCCCGCCGCCGGAAAAAATCAACGAACTGCTCGAACTGATACGTAACACACCGGAGAAAATACCCGTTGAGGTGTTGCCGGCAGTCGGAGTCTTTCTGGGCCGCTATGGCAATATGGGTGATGCTCTGTTTATCGAGCAACAGCTCATGACCGATAATTCAAATCTGGCCCTGCCGTTTATCAATGCTGCCGAAAACGTCGCGCCACAGGTTCTGCCAAGGGTTCTGCCGACCCTGCTGGCCAGCAGAGAACCTCTGGTGCGAAGCCGCGCCGTAAGCGCCCTGCGAAAAATAGATCCCGATGAGGCCGAGCGCCATTTTTCCGATCTTCTTGCTTCGCGCGATCCAGAAGACCGCCTTGCGGGTATTGGCATCGCGATTCTCTTTCCGTTTGATCGGGTTAAAGGCTATCTGCTCTCGGTTCTGCCAGAAGAGCAGGACCAGGAAGTTCTCGACGCCTGCCAGACGGTTCTTGCCTCAAACCCGGAGCTCGACACGGCACTGAGCGTTCTTGACAGCATCGACGCCGTGCCGGCCGATCAGAAAAACCGCCTGTCGAAGGTTTTTAAAACTATCTGCAAAGGCATAGGAATTGCCGGAATACTGCCATCAGAGCAGTCTACGCCTGAAAGTCTGATTAAGATCTGGAAACAGCAGAGACTGCAAAGTTTTCTCTATGATCTTGAAATTCAGCTCGCCTGCGCTGACACCGGCAAAAAGAAGGCAATTGTCGAATGGATTCAGAAAAACCGGCAACACCCAAGGGTTGTCGAACTAATCGAGCGACTTGGCCGCAACCCGCAAACAGAAGACGTTTATCGCCTGTTGTCATCACAGCCAAAAGACAAAGCGCCCGAAAAAACACAACCAAGCAAGCCGACCCTGACGAATGGTCAGGTTCCTGAAAATGACAATGACAAAATTGCTCTACTGAAAACCATCGAGATTGATTCTTTTGCCGAAAACCGCAGCTGGATCGTGTCTGAGGCCGCCAGCGGAACTACAAAAATACGCACAGAAGCCTTAAACACCCTTTTACGAATAAGACCTGACGTAAAAATGAAAGATCTTGCAAGATCGGCGCTTGAAGCAGAAGACATCGAGGTCAGAATTGCCGGCTTCAAGATGCTTGAGCGCTACGACCCGGACTTCCTCAAGGACAGAATAACAGCTCTGCTGCTTGAAAATGACCCAAACCTGAGAGTCAGAGCGGTCAGGTTTGGCCTCAAATTCGAAGAAAAAGCATCTATAGAAGCCTTGCAGAAGCTTCTTGGCTCAACAGAGCAGAACGTCAGGTCTAATGCCATAAGCTGCCTGGCACTGTGCCCGTTCAACCTGGTATTTAAAATGCTCATGAACCAGCTTGACCGCGAAGATCACCCGGTAATAGCACGCCAGATATGCAACATTCTCCTGAGCAACCCTGCAAAAATGGTTCTCAAAGCTCTTGACGACATAACCAGAACTTCAAATCCCGCCGTCTCGATGGTCATTTCACAGGCCAGGAACGACCTTTTTGAGATTGTTTCACAAATGCCGGCGCCAGCCGAACCAGAACCGCCTGAAAAGCGGGAAGACCTTGCAGAAAAGCCATATTCAGTAGGCAAGGTCAGAGAAATCGCCAGAAAGAACCAGAGCTGGAAGCCCTCCTATAAAGCTGATCCCAAAGCTGCTGCCAGCGAGCAGAAAGAAGCGGTCAACTGGCAGCTGATCCTGTCCGGAGCGGTAGTGCTGGTTTTTCTGGCCATGCTGCCGATCATGCTGCTTTCAGAAAAAGAGGCGCCGGAGCCACGACGGCAGACGCAACAGGATTACCGTGTAAGTGAAAGAGTTAAGCCGGTCCAGTCGAGCGTTCCAGTAAAATTCCGCATGAACAGGGCTTGTTCGCTGAGCGGCAAAGTTGAAAAAATTGTCTCGGACACCAGCCTGGTAATGGTGCATGAGAATACTCAGCTGATGGTTAAGTTTGAAACGCCCGAGGCCAAGCCTTTCAAGCAGGGCGACGACATAACCGTAACCGTTGTTCCTTACAGGGTTAATCCCAACGGCATCATTCTTTCGCGCGGTCAGAAAATCACAGCAGCCGGAGAAAATCAATGAAATGGCTTGACCGACTTGAAACTCGCTACCCGCACTGGGGTCTCGAAGGGCTTATCCGCTACGTTTCTTTTTTGATGCTGACAGTCTTTTTCCTCAATCAAAGCGAAATGTTGCCATACCACATGCTGTATTTGCACCGTGACGCGATTCTCTCCGGGCAGGTCTGGCGACTCTTCACCTTTCTGTTGATACCAGCCAGCACAAACTTCCTTTTTCTCATTTTTGAACTGTCGATACTGGTCATGTGCGCCGATGGCCTTGAGGCGCGATGGGGTACATTCAAACTGACTGCCTATTACGTTACAGGTGCCCTGTTAACAATAACCGGAGCCATGATTGTTCCGGGCGTGCAGTTTGGCAGTTATTTTGTCTACCTGAGCCTTTTTCTCGGCTTCGCCACCCTCTACCCGGACTACGAGATCCTTTTCATGTTCATTCTGCCCGTAAAAATGAAATATCTGGCCCTGCTTTCGGGCGGCCTGATGCTTTATCAGCTCGCTTTCGCGGCATGGCCGATAAAAATTGCCGTCGGGCTGGCTCTCGGAAACTATCTGCTCTTCTTCTCGGGCGAAGCCATAGCAGCAGCCCGCAGCAATCGTGCTCGCAGCATCAGAATGAATGAGTTTACCAGAGCTTCAACCCGCCAGACTGATTTTCGTCATCAATGTAACGTCTGCGGAAAAACCGACGTTTCCGATCCTGAGCTGCAGTTTCGTTACTGTACCTGTGAAGAGTGCGGCTCTGATGGAGTTCCCTTCTGTCTTGAACATCTCAAGGCACATAAAGAGAAACGGGATCATTTAAATAATCCGTAGAGAGCCAGACTGCAACAATTTCCCGGAAAATAACCGGTGAAATTCTCTTCTTTACAGGCTGAGCAGCTTAATTTATCATGTATGAATGAAGTGGTTGCGTAATCGTCTGACAATATTCGGGTTACTGCTGGTTATAATTGCCGCCGGCTGCAGCCTCGTCCCCGGTGGAAGCGGCTATTCCACACCTGAACTGCCAGAAGCTCAGGCGGGTTTTATATTTAACCAAAGCATCGGGCCTGATTCCGAAACACTTTTTACAGCGGGCGATTTTTCCATCAGCATCCCCAGGGGTGCGGTCGAGAAAAACTTTCTGCTGCAGATCAGAAAAACCCCGATCAACTTCACCAGCCTCGGCCTGGAGGAAGATTACGTTCAGATTTCACCTCTCTACAGTTTTCTGACCCCTGAACACGCAAAACTCCTTAAAATGCCGGCCTCAATAACCATTGGCATAGACTCGATTCTTGCAGCCAACCATCTTTTCGTTGCTGAACGGCTGGATGACAAATGGCGTTTTTTACCATGCAACATTGCAAATTCACAGATCAGCATCGACTTTTCTGAATTCTCCGAGTTCGTGGTGCTGAAAAGAAAAAGTCTGGAAACGGTCGCCGACAACGCATTTCCCGAGTTAAAAATCACTCCAGAAGAAGTTGTTATTACCGGAGGAGTCTTCGCCGCTGACAGCGTCAGAATCGAGATATCATGCCGCGATGACAACCTGTCCAATTCATCAACAGAAGATCTGCAGCTTGAGTTTTTGGCTCCATCAGCGGTTGAGCTGTCTTTTATCGCTGACGACGGCCAGATTTCAACACAAAAGTCGTCGCCGGCACCGCACCGGCTGCAGATCGACCTGCAAAACCGCAAGCTGGTCAAGGAAATCGCCGGATCCTTTTCAAAAACCTACCTGGTCAGCCTCTCGCTGAAAAATCAGGACAAGAATAAATTTCCTGAGTTCATGCAAATTACGGCTATGATAAAAAACAAAAATGGCAGTGTTTTTGCGGACAAAGCTACCATAAGAAAAAAATATCACCAGGAAACCGGCACTGCCACATCAACTGGCACTTCGACAACGACGCAGACGACAACCGAAACACAGACTTCGACAGGCACGTCAACCTCGACGGGAACCTCGACTTCGACGGGCACCTCAACCTCGACGGGCACCTCGACTTCGACGGGCACCTCGACTTCGACGGGAACCTCAACCTCGACGGGCACCTCGACTTCGACGGGAACATCAACTTCGACGGGAACATCAACTTCGACGGGCACTTCAACTTCGACGGGCACTTCAACTTCGACGGGCACTTCAACTTCGACGGGCACATCTACTTCGACAGGCACATCTACTTCGACAGGCACATCTACTTCGACAGGCACGTCAACCTCGACGGGCACTTCAACCTCGACGGGCACTTCAACCTCGACGGGCACTTCAACCTCGACGGGCACTTCAACCTCGACAGGCACGTCTACTTCGACGGGCACTTCAACCTCGACGGGCACCTCGACTTCGACGGGCACCTCAACCTCGACGGGCACCTCAACCTCGACGGGCCCCTCGACTTCGACGGGAACATCAACTTCGACGGGACCATCAACTTAGACGGGCAGTTCAACTTCGACGGGCACTGCGACTGCGACGGGCACTTCAAGTTCGACGGGCCGCTCTGGGGCGGCGGGC
>JANJUX010000012.1 GCA_024710355.1 Candidatus Rifleibacteriota bacterium | reverse complement strand
TGTCGCCATTCCCGCACCGCCTTTCATCGTTACAATAATATATTATAACGATGAAAAAGTCAAGCAGAAAATGCATTAAATTATCGATCAGAAAAGAATTTTAGCTGGTTAAATGGTTACAAATTTCCGGGAATTCAGGGTGATAATCCATACGATTTTCAGTTTATTGACGGGCTTGTTGATCGGAATATGGCTTTTTATGATCAATATAGATTTCCCAATTCTGTGGGGGTTCCTGGCTTTCCTGCTCAACTATATACCAAACGTTGGTTCTGTCATTGCTGCCATTCCGGCTTCCATTATTGCATTGATCAGCCATGGAATTGAAGGCGCCCTCCTGGCCGGGGCCGGGTTTCTGGTCATCAACTTCATTCTGGGCAATATCATTGAAATAATGGTCACTGGGCAAAAACTCGGCTTATCCAATCTGGTTGTTTTTCTGTCTTTGATTTTCTGGGGCAATCTGCTTGGCCCGGTCGGCATGGTTCTTTGCATACCGCTGACCATGACCCTTAAATTTGCCTGCGAGAACAACCCTGATACTCTCTGGTTTGCCGTTCTTCTTGGCCCCGAAACGGTTCCGGAGCAATTCCCCAATTGAATCCCCAAAAACAAACATGCATCTGAACCGCAGCTCATGCAAAGTTTTAACTGTTTTATATTAAAAGCTCATTGAAAATGTCTATAGTAACCCGGCTGATAGGCTGCACCGCCGAATCGGCGAGAAATATTCAATGCGCTCCTGTACAGAAAAAAACCGGTGAGTATAAAATATACCCACCGGTAAAATCAGGCGTTTTGGGAGAATTTTTATTCTTCTATCACCATCAAGTTATTCACACTGTTAACGCCGTGTATATCAGACACTATTTTGGTAACCAGAGCTTTTTCAGCAGCATTCTTGACCGTTCCGGTCAGAATAACCTCCCCATTTCTGGTTTCCACAGTGGTTTTCATGGCGCTGGTAGATCGATGAGTCAGCAACGCAGAATAAACCTGTGCAAAGATCGATGCATCGTCTACCCTCGATTCGGCACTACGTTTTGCCGGTGACGGAGTTTTTGCCACTGTCATCTGATTAATAACCATTTTTACGCCCTCGATGTCTCCAGCGTATTCCGCAGTCAGCTCTTTTTGAGCCAGGCTTGTCGCCTCGCCCTTCAAGGTCACCACGCGATCTTTTACCTCAACGATGGTAGCACTGGCGCTGACGTGAAAGTGAAAAATAAGAGTGAGTTTTACCTTGCGTGCAATCCAGGTGTCAGCGTTTTCGGCTGCCGCTTCTGAAGGCGTAATCAGCTGATTGTCGACACGAACAACTCCATACAGTCGGGCTACGGTTTCCTGTGCCAACATTTTATGAGATTCATCTTCAACAGTTCCGGTCAAAGTCACAACACCTTCTTTGGCTGCAACATCTATAGAGTCTGCAGAGAGAAAGGTCTGGTAAACGTAGGAATGCCTGAAAGAAGACAGGATTTTTTTGTCAATTTCTGGCGAACCGGGTTTGCCGGTCGGGTCGGTAAAAGGCGCTTTGGCCGCAGCATTTGAAGCCGGAACATTCATCTTTTTCTGCATAATTCCACATCCTTTGATTTTTCAATTTTGGCGTTTTTTTTGCCGGAATTAACTGGCTCAGGCGCTTTTAATTCTGTTTTCTGAACCTGAAGCACGCAATTCTCAGAGCCGAATGGGCCCGGAACCCGGTTATGACATGATGGATCTGTTGCCCAGACGCCGTTGACAACGAATTTGTATTCATGCTTACCCTCCGGAATAAGCATATCTGTCCTGAAGTAGCCTTTGCCGGATTGGTCATGCATCGGGGCTGCCGTAGGATCCCAGTTGTTAAAAGTTCCGGCAACAGACACCTGACTGCCCGGGGCCGCCGAAATCCCGAAGTTTACTCGCGCTTTTTCTTTTTTCTCCGATAAGGTCATTTTTACTCCTTTTTTGATTTGCTCCACATGCGTGAAACGAACGGGGCAATTTCTTGTCATGGGTTTATTGCATTACCCAGGCTCTCCTGCAGATCTGCACCAGTTTTTGCCAGGCCGTCACCAGCTTTTTCAAGAGCCTGACCGGTTTTGTTGATCGCCTTGCCGGCAGCTTCTCTGGCCTCTGTATTTACCTTTTCTGCAAGCTTTCCGGCCTCTTCACCTGTCGTTTTGACGGCCTTATCCAGTGCGGCCCCGGCCTTCTCAGCAGGGCCGGCCGCCGGATTTTCAACAATGCCGGTCTTTTTGCAACAACCGACAATCAGAAAGACTCCCGCGACAGCAATTGCGCAAACCCCCAAAAACAGCCAGTTTCTAATATTCATACGCCTTCCTCCTTCCACCTCATCGTTTTCAGCGCTTTTTAAATGCCTGGTTGCAGCTAAAGCGCTTCTTCTGGTGGTAATTTAAGAATAGCGCTGTTTTCTTACAGGTAAAATCCTCTGAAATATTCATAAAAATGACAAATTCAAACTATGCATTGAAACCGAAACTTCTGCAGTTGTAACTTCCCGGCTCCCCAATTATGTTTTGTGACATTTTTTCAGAAGGCCTTCATCGCAGGGCAAACGCATTAAAACACCTTAGAATCTCAATTGGACCAGATTCCCGCCTGTACCCGTTCCGGGCATAAACGCGGGAATGACGTAATCCGGTTCCGTCATTCCGGGCGTAGACCCGGAATCCATGAATTTAATGCGTTTGCCCTGGCCTTCATCGAATTATTTGGCCTGTTTTTTGCCGGCGTGGTAGAATGTATATGCAATCAGCAAAAGCATCAGCGTCTTGGCCTGACGACGGTAAATCAGATATTACAAAGGCCATAGATGCACCCTTTATTCATAATGGCCCGAAATCACCCAGGCTTTGCCGACTGCTCGAAATGAGCCAGAAATCGGGAAGGACGGTGGGGAACTCGTGAAGAAAAAAACTGTGGGCAAAACTTTGCTGCGAAGGCGCGCCGTCAAGTATTTGCGAAATAAGCCTGATTACACGGGCAATGACAATGCAATGGCCCCGGAGAGGGTTATCGAAGAACTCCGTATTCACCAGATCGAACTCGAAATGCAAAACGAAGATCTTCGTCTGGCCCATGAAAATGCCGAGCGGGTTCAGGCAAAATACAAAGACCTGTATGATTTCGCACCGGTTGGCTATATTACCCTCGGCGAAAAGGGAAAAATCATCGAAGCGAACCTGACTGCAGCCAGGCTTCTCGGTGTCGATAAGCCACAGGTTCTGCACCACCCGTTTACCGATTTTGTTACCCCGGAATTCCAGGACGCCCTGTATTTCTACCTTGCGAAGGTGCGAAAAAGCGAAGCTCATGAGTCCTGTGATCTAAAATTAAAAAAAGTTGCCGGCAGGCCATTTTTTGCCCATCTTGAAAGCATGGCTATCTGCTGTGAAGAAAGCACCACCACCAATATCCGGGTTTCGTTCACTGATATTAACGAAAGCAAACTCAATGCAATTGCTCTCAAAGAAAGCGCCGATCTCAATGCAATGCTTCTGAGTCTGCTGCCGCAATCGGCAGTTCTTGTCGACAGAAATCGAAAAGTAATCGTCGCGAACCGGACAGCGATGAACAGTGGTATCAAGGTCGGCGAGACATGCTGCGCAGATGACCTCGCGGCGGGCACGTGCGAGTCGCTCAGCAATGAGGTTCTGCAGAATTTCAGATGCTTGGTCGATGAGAACCCTTCCCGGCAAAGACTGATCACGGTCATCGAAGATTCAAACGATGCTATCTGTCTGATGGATTTAAAAGGCAACATCATGGCCTGGAACCAGATGGCAGAAAAAATGTATGGTTATTCTGCTGCTGATGCGATAAAAATGTCGATATTCGACCTGACTCCTGCCCGTCTCAAGCAACAAACAGTCCACTTGCTCGATGATGTTCGCACAGGTGTATTGATCAAACCATTCGAAACCAGGCGAATAGCCAGAGACGGCAGCATACTGGACATCTGCCTAAAGGCAACCCGCCTGATTCAGAATGGAAAAATTTTCGCCCTCGCAACGACCGAAAGAGACATTACCAGTCACAACCTTTTATTTGCCTCGCTTCAGGACCTTCCGAGACGAATTATCATAGCCCAGGAAGAAGAAAGAAGCCGAATTTCTCAGGTGCTTCATTCCGAGTTCGGCCAGGCCCTCATCGCTTTAAAGCTTTTTACGGTCGTCACGTCTTCAGTTCTGCCCGAGAAAGACCACCTGATGCGCACTGCTTTTGCAAAAATCAGGTCGCAACTCGACAAGATAATCAGTGACACCAGGACTCTCGCACACAAACTCTCGCCACCGGGTCTGAAGTATGCCGGTCTGATTCCGGCAATAAAGGAACTGGTTGAATCTTCGATGACAGAAAAGCTTCAGATTCGCTTTTTTCACAACAATGTTGATGAGGCAAGTTTCAAAGAAAAAGACATCATCATCTATCGCATTCTTCAGGAAGCACTTCACAATATCCATAAGCACTCGGAGGCGACCAGGGTGCGAGTCAGCGTTGTCATGAAGAAGACGGTTTTCTCCCTTGAGGTCAGCGACAATGGCAAAGGCTTTAACTCTTCGCTTACATCTTCAGCAAAAGGCCTGGGCCTGGCTCTCATGAAACAGCAGGCGGCCCTGATTAAAGGCAGATTGAGCATTGAATCTCACAAGGGCAAAGGTACTCTGCTTAAGGTTACGATACCGGTCAAGGAGAAAAAAGTGGTATGAAAGAATGTAAAATTATTGTGGCTGACGATCACAGCATCCTTCTCGAAGGTCTTAAATGCGCCATAGAAAAGCACCCGGGATGGAAAGTCGTTGGCGAAGCCAGAAATGGAATCGATCTTCTCGCAATGCTCAAAAAGATCAGCTGCGACCTGATAGTTCTAGATATCGCCATGCCCGAGATGGATGGCCTGTCTGCCCTAAAAGAGATTTCAAATCGTTTTCCTCACATCAAAGTGCTCATGCTGTCGATGATGAGCGATTACACCCACTTCGAAAAGGCAAAAAACCTCGGGGCCGCAGGTTTTATGTCGAAAGAAGACGCCGGAGACGAATTGTGCAGGGCAATACAAAAAATCCAGAACGGAAAAATGTACATTTCGCCATCTGTGAACAATCTGCTGGCTGAAAGGCAACTTCACAATATGGACAACGCAAACGATCAGTCAGTCGAGATTCTCACCCGAAGAGAAAAACAGGTTCTTACTATGATCGCGAGCGGCAAGACCAACAAAGAAGTTGCACACGATCTACAGATAAGCATTCACACCGTCGAAAATCACCGCGCCAACCTTTCCGAAAAACTTGGCTCGAAGAATGTCGCGTCTCTGGTTCAGTTCGCCATACAGAAAGGCCTGATCTAAGGGCCGAATCGCGCCGGCCGGCAGAACTAAAACCTGCTTGTTATCAGTAAGATGGTCGTAGAAGATTAGATCTGATTTTCTTGACGGTTGCCCGCCAAAGTCAGGCGAAGCACCTTTATATCTCAATTTTTCCCTTGATTTTTGCTTCGCAGCGCCATATTGTGGGGATCATACGAGTGCGAACAACTGCCAGGCATTATTAGCACACAAACGAAGTTGAGCCGGTTCTTCGACCCGGTTATAAGCCGGATTGCTTTTGTTTGGCAATAATCAATGGTTTCAGCCAGGATTTTTGTTGATGAAATAAGGGCAAGGAGTTGAAAATCAGTTTTGCTCTATATTCTTCCGTATTTGATGCTTTTAGTGTTTGTCGTGTGGATTTTAGTGCAACGGCGGGAATATCGCCGCGAGAGAACGAAATCGCTGAAGGCGACTGCCGAAAAACTCGGTTTTGCCTTCAAAGAAAGCGATGCGGACTTTTTGCGCATCGTCAAAAAGAGTAATTATCTGTGCCGCGCAGTAAGCGCCTCGAACTGTTTTTCAAAAAAAGATGAAGACGTTGAAATTAAAATTGCTGATCTTCACTATTCCAAAGATGGTTCGGTGCGCGCCGCGACGACCTGCCTGATCATCGATTACCGCATGAATCTGCCGAGTTTTTATTTAAGATATGAAGACAGTCTTTCTGACGGTATCGGGCGTTTTTTTGATATGCAGGATATCAACTTCGAAGAAGATCTGCCGTTTTCGAAGGCCTTTGTATTGCAGAGCAAAGATGAAGTTCTGGCAAGGTATCTTTTCAACAATGAGGTTCGAAATTTCGTGATGCGCTATGCCGGTTCTGCGGCACAGATCGAAGGCGTCGGCTCAACCCTGTTTCTTCACAAGGGTCGGCTGGAATGGGCACCTGATTTTGAAACTCTTGCCAGAGAAGCTCTCGAACTGTGTCAGCTGCTCAAAAAAACCGTCGAAAAAGAAAGCCTGGACAATTAAGCAAACAACTGCATCGGGTGCTGCAGCAAAAGTTTTGCGCCGCCGGCGCGCAGTTCGGTTTCATCGCGAAAACCCCACAGAGCGCCAATCGAAAACATGCCTGCAGCGACGGCCGTTTTCATATCTACAAGAGTATCGCCAAGATACAGTGTCTGTTCTGGTTTTATGCCAGTTTCGGTGGCAATGCGCAGTGCCCCGGACGGGTCAGGTTTTTTCGCAACCCGCTCACTGAGGCCATAGATGCATTTAAACGGGATGTCAGGGAAATATTTTCTGACCATGATGCCGGTGAATTCATCGGGTTTGTTCGAAAGAACCGACATGACTATGCCACGCTGC
Source organism: Candidatus Rifleibacteriota bacterium (assembly GCA_024710355.1). Lineage (GTDB taxonomy): Bacteria > Muiribacteriota > Ozemobacteria > Ozemobacterales > Ozemobacteraceae > Rifleibacterium. The sequence continues at coordinate 85,746 of JANJUX010000012.1, read as the reverse complement.
TGCAACCCGGCCAGCAGTTCGACCACGCCCGCGTATGGCCTGGTGGCCACGGCCCAGTTTTCCCCGTAATCGGCATGCAGCTCTAAAAAAACCGCGTCGATAACCGCAGCAACCCTCTGTTCTGGCGGCAAGGCGCGTTCGACGAGCATGCGCATACCATCGCCAACGAAATAGCGGTAGGCAGCGGCAGGATGCGTTGCAAAGCCGTGGCGCGCCAGCACCCGGTTCGTCGCATCGGCGAGATCGGTCAGGGTATCGAGAAGAGTTCCGTCGAGGTCAAAGATAATGCCTTGATAGTTTGAGATGTCCATATTTGTTTAAATAGCTCGTAATGAGCAGATTACACCTTATTTAATTCTCCAGATCTTTAACCAGTCCTGATGTTTTTCGAGACAAAGCCATTTGCACTGCGATCATCAGGTTATCTTATTACACCTGCCTGTTAATTACCAGTATGTGCAATTTAGCGATTTGAAACGGTGTGGGCAGGGCCATTGTGGCGATTTAAACTACGCATATTTATTGAGTTGCAAACCAACCGGGCTTAAGAAAAAGTCTGACAAAAAAATTGACCGAAATGAGGCCTTGAATTACCCTCTCCTCTCGCAATGAAAAAATGTTTTAACCGGAATAAAACTTATGCAGCCGCGATTATCGGCATTTTGCTGGCAACACTTTTCTGCGGCTGCGGCGAACAAGAGGCGACGAATGCACCGGCAATAACTCCCGGTTCCACGACCTTCTGGGAAGGGCGCCTTGAAGCGGACAAATTTCCGCTGCACTTCTACCTGCAGATGTCCACAGACGGGAAACAGCCGAAAATGAGTGTTACCGCCTCGCGGCCGGGCTGGGCCGGCCCGGTTGACCACCTGAAACTATCGGGAAACCAGTTAAGCTTCAGAATCTCAACCAGAAACGTTTCTTTTTCAGGAACAATTGCTTCAAACACAATCACTGGCGCCTGGAATGAAGAACCTTACACTTCATGGTGGCTGACGATGAACTCAGTGGCAACTCCAGCCTTCATGTTCACGAAGCAGCACCCCTGGCCGCCGTTTCCCTATCTGGTCGAGGAGGTCATAATACCCGGCAAAGACAACCGGCCCGAACTGGCAGGCACCATCACCAGACCTGCTGAGCCAGGATCTTATACCGCCATTCTCCTTTTAAACGGCCAGCATGCTCAGGGCCGCGATTCAGAATGTTATTTCCATCGCCCGTTCCTGGTCTGGGCCGACCACCTGACAAGAAGCGGCCTGGTTGTGCTTCGCTGTGACGACCGGGGCGTTGGCGGCTCAGAAGGCATTTTTAATGAAGCTACCACTGCAGATTTTTCGGCAGATGCCAGTTCCTGCATCGACTTTCTGAAGAAACGCCCCGAAGTCAGCCGAACCGGCATTCTCGGGCACAGCGAAGGCGGTCTGGTTGCCGCCATGGTCGCTTCAGAATGTCGGTCTGTCGACTTTCTGGTTCTGCTGGCTCCGCCGGTTTTTCCAATCAGCAAAATATGGGAACAGCAGGCCCCTTCGATAAACCGCAGAAAAGGAACCAATGAGCGACAGGCAGAATTGCGCAGAAAGTTTGAAGCCGAAGCCTGGCAGAAACTTGTGAAAATCTCAAGAGACAACTCAGACAAGTTGATTTTCAGAACTTTTTACACATCTTTTCTTGCCGGCCTGTCAGAAGAAGACCGTGTAATGATCGGGTTTCCAGCAAGAGAAAAAGGACAGATCGGCATAGAAAATGAATTACAAGAATGGTGCAGTCCCTGGATGCTATTCATGGCAGTTTTCGACCCTGCCGCGTCATATCGGGGGATTTCCTGCCCGGTCCTTGGCGTCTTTGCAGGCTTAGACGAAAATGTTCTGCCAGAACCTAATGCAGCCGAACTTGAAAAACATCTGCGTGCCAGTCAATGCCCGTCATTCAAAATCCACACTTTTCCAGATTTAGACCACCAGATGCGCAGACCGGTCAAATATGCCTCTGCAACTTACCCGCTTGCAGAAACCGTGGCAACTGAGACTCTGAGCCTTGTAACCGACTGGATCAAAGAACAAATACAACCGCCTGACTCACATTGATCTATTTCCGGGCAAGATAAAATGCGGCAGCCTGAATTTACAGGGCGTCAACCATAGACAGTACCCGACATATTTGCAGAGAAAACATTTCTGACAGCTTCTTCAAAAGCCAGTAAGCTTCGACAAAAGCCGAGTCGGTTTATTTTATTGAACGGGATTTCTTCGAATCAGAGAGTTATTGTGCTCTGAGTTTTTCGAGATCGGCGCCTTTGCCGCTGTAGATAAAGGAATAAGCCATATCTGGATTTGCCTGATAATGCGTGATCAGATTCAAAGTCACCTGTTTATAGACTCTGGCCTGAGCAAGCATGGCACCGCCGGTGGCGCCGGTTCCGAAAGAACGGTCGGCAATCGGCGCTTCGGGGTCTGAAATCCAGTTGAGCATTTCAAGTTCAAAGGCTTTGTCTGCAAGAGCGCTGCCGACGGCAACATACTCATCAACCCGCTTGCCGTCATCCTGATGTGGCAGTGATTTTTTAACAACTGCGGCGGCATTGGCCATCTCCGCCTTCCAGGCTTCGAGATAAGCTTCGTTCACATAATTGATTTCCGGGGTGGCCTGGGCCATCTCAAAATCTTTGGCGAAGGCTTTTTCAATCGGGTTATTTATATCGATGTCGGTTTCCTGATTTACAGCAGCCTGTTCAGTTACAGCGGCCTGTTCGGTCACCGGCTGCCCGGCAGCATCAGCCGGCTTAACTTCGCCGGCAAAGCCCGGTGCGGTAAAAGCGAGTAATACTGCAAGAATCAGGTGATTGAAATTTCTTTTCATCTTTATGTCCCCTTTTGTTCGAAAATACAGGTTCCCACAAAAAATCCAGGCAATTACAGCCCCGTATGTGAAACCTGAGTCTATCAGATCGGCAATGATTCACCAACTGATTTTTACGCACAGAGCGCCGGGCCACCCTTAACCATGACATAAATTGCCGCTGCGCCTGACCAAGCTTTGCAACGAGCTTTACACGAAAAATCGACCGCTCCGATTCGCATCAGAACTGGCTTTGAAAAGTCAAAGAGCAAAAACTTGAACCTTTGCGAAGTTTGTGATATTTTTCATAATCTTAGAGAGGATCAGAGGGTACACAAAATAAACCAGCCAGTTTTCCGGTTTTTAGCAGGACACCGCCAGGACAATTACTCCAAAAGCAGGATTAAACCTATGAAACACGCTCTTATTGTCATTTTCTGTCTTATTTCCCTCACCGTAACGGCAGCCGAAAGCCTGCCGCTGCAGCTGGCAACCGGCACCGCATGGGTCTACAGCGCCGACGTCAAAGCCGATTCTGAAGGCAAAGAACTGAGCGAAACCCTCACCTGGACAACCGAAATAACCTCGGTAACCGCCTGGGAAAACATTACTTTTGCAAAAGGCTCTGGCCTGCCGAGCGACCTGACCTTTTATGAAAAAGGCAAAAAACCGTCACCATTTCTGATGATTCTGGCCGGGCCCTGGCGGCTCTATCTGATTCAGGGCGACGAGAGAATCAAAGAGGTCTGGGAAAAGGCCATCACCGGCGAGAGCCTGGGCGAATCGGTTACCGAAGCTGATCTGCTGCTCGATTTTCCGCTGGTAGAAGAAAAAACCTTCGGCGAAACTGCGCAGCTGCTTTCGGGCATTCCGATGTATGTTTACCGGGTTGAAGGCAAAACACCGTTTTCTGCCGCAGCGGTAAAAGGTCTGAAGCTTACCGGCACTCCCGACGAAGTTTCGATCAGCCTGTCTACCGGCCCGGACACAACCACCTGGAAATTTACCCATGGCGTCGGTTTTACCGGCTACATCTATTCACATCAGGGAACCACCAGCGAAGTCAATTGCCGACTGATCGAATTCAGACCCGGAAAATAATCACACCCCAGGAGAAAATAATGAAACGCATTTTAGTCACCCTTGCCATGTTCTTTTTTGTTGCCAGCTGCCAGGCCGGCGATATTGCCGAATTCCGGCCGCTCGGTTTCTCTCAATCAGGCCAGTATTACGCTTTTGCCCAGATGGGTATCCACGATGGCTCAGGGGTTCCATATGCGGAACTGTGGGTAATCGATGTTCTGAAAAATGAGCAGGTCGCCACCAGCGCCACCGAGTTGACCGAAGACAAAGATATCGAGGCGGGCTCAGCCGAACCGGCACTCAAAAAAGCAATCGAAGCCGCCAGACTCGAACGCTTCGCACTGAAAGTCAATGAAAATCAGGGTTCAGACCTTCTGGTACACCTGCCGACCGACCACAGCCCATTTACCGGCAATATTTTCTCTCTGACGCCCGGCATCGATGGCGGAGCCTCAGGTATCACCGCAAAATATGAAGTCAGGCTCGAAACCACTGACACAACACCTGCCATCAAAGATATGCCGACTGATTTTGGCCCGGCAAAAATGCTCAAACTGTCGATTGCCGGTCTTGAAGAAGCTTCCGGGACCATACAGATTCTTCAGGAAGACAAGCGTCTGCCAAAAAGCCGCGCCTATCCGCTTTCTTACCAGGTTCGCCGGGTAACCAGCTGCAAAGACGGCATTGTCGTGATCGTTTCTTACACCAGCCCCGGCTTTGAAGGCCCGAACTTCCGCTATATGGCGATCAGCGGCAAATTCACCCCGGCGCAGCAATAACAGCAGATACAGCTGACAAAATTTCACATGGAGAAAAAAATATGATCAACACCAGATTCACAACCGTCGCTCTCGCATTCATCGTGGCAGCAGCCTGTCAGAGCTTTGCCGGAGTCGAAGTCAAACCCGCCGCAGCCGCAGCAGTAGAAACTGCATCAACAACCGCAGTCACAGCTGATGTCGCCAGCGCCACGGCAGAATTTCCGCTGATGCTGAAGGGAACCGAAGTCTTCATCGGCAGAGACGCCACTCGCGATGACCTGGCTGCCAAATTGACGCCGATTCTCGGCGAAGCTGCCGAAATGGAAGAAGCGAGCAGACTGCAGTATGATTTCCAGATCGAAACCGAATCAGCTCCGGTAGCCCTTATCATCGACTGGGACGAAGCCGGTAAAATCGCCGAAATCTGCATCGACGGCGAAGAAGTTCCGAACAAAGAACTGCAGACATGGCTTGAAAAAAATGCCGGAGCCGGCAAAGACGGCGAAAAAGAAGAAGGCTACCAAAACACCGTATGGGAACACCAGGGCTGGAAATTTACGCTGCGAACCGGTGGTGATGGTGAAGATACCGCCTATTCCTTCACCATCGTTCCGCTGTCGGCGAAGTGATCAGAACCTTTACAGTATGATCTGAAACGGAGAATTCAATGAGAAAAATCCTGACTTTACTGGCAGTAATAATGACCGTGGCCTCGATGGGTCTGGCAGAGCCGATGCAGCTCGAACCGGCTCTGCAGAAGAACCTGAACGTATTTTTCAGCAACTTCTCTGAAGCCCATGTGGCAAGCTTTTCGCAGGGTGCGTTGACCGACCAGGCGATGATCGACTTTGCTCTTCGGCACCTGTATCTCAACAAATTCAAATCGCTGAAACCCTCTAAAGACGGGTATTATGTCACGGCGACCACTGAGCAGGTTGACACGGCAGCGATAAAATACTTCGGGCAGAAGCCTTCGCAGCACAAGGAAAAATTATATTCAATACCGGTTGCCGATGGCGATATGTTTGTTTTCTCACAGCTCGACACGCTCGAAGACATTGGCAGTGACACCTTCAAAGCCAGCGGCACCATTTACAGCACCGGTTCAGGTGGCACGCCCGATGTACATGCAACTCCCGCAGAATGGGAAAAAGCCGGTGAAGAAGTAAGCGTCGCCGGTAAGTTCTCAGCTTTGATCAAAGCTCAGGATGAACGCCACATTCTCGTCGAATATCTTCCGACCGAAATCGTTGCCGACGAAGCCACACCTGTTGCCTCAGAATCAGCCACTCCCACAGATAACAAGGAATAAAATCAATGAAAAACCGCAACAGTATTATCATTCTCGTCTTCGTTCTGTTAATTATCGCAGCCGGCAGTGCCGAAGCAATTACGGCGAAATTCTGGACCGAAACCAGCTTTATTGGGGTTTCCAGAGAAGAAGCTCACAAAATGCTCGGCAAACCAGCTGATGCAGGCGAGCTCGACACCTGGCTCATCTCAGACTCTCCCGATTTTCTGATGATGGGAATGCTTGGCTACGAAAATAACAAGGTCACGAATGTGTTTTCCGTGTGCCAGCCACAGGTGAGCTTTGGGCAGGTCAAGGGCCTGCAGCTGCAATCGCCGCTGACTACCGTGGTTTCTGACGATGCCAGAGGCATCCTGTTCAAATATAAAGAGCCCTCAGGACCGGTATTCATGTGCATTTCGCCGGCCGATGACGCCAGTACCGGCCCGATGATCTGCGAATCAATTACCGACCCGCTCGAAGGCTCTGAAGCACCGGCGGCAGAACCTGCCAAAAAGGCAGACAACGCCCCGAAACTCGACAAGGAGCACGTCAAAAACCTTGTGACGAAAGATATTTTCGACTGGCAGCTCCTCGACGAAGCCGGCAAAATCGCCCTCATACAGCAGATCAAACAGGTCTGGCGCGCCAATGGCCACGAAACCGACGCCAACGCAATGGAAGCCGGCCCCATCATTGAAAAAATGGTTCTCGGAGACCAGGCGAACGTGTTTGAATCTGCGTGCAAAGCGGCCGGCATCGACATGGAACCATATTGGAAAACCTATAACGATCAGGAGTAATTATCATGCCTTCACTAAAACAGGTATGTGCTCTGCTTATCGCTTTTGCAATCGGCTCTTCGGTTTCAGCACAGGCCGAAACATACAAACATCTGTCAGAGGCCCTGGCTAACCCCGAAAAAGCTACAAGACTGGATCTTGGGGCAGTATATCAGGAAGATGCGGCTGAACCGGTCGAAGAAAACAACCCGGACTTTTCTCTGAAACTTTTGCCCGAAGCCTTTGGCAGCCTGACCAATCTGAAAGAACTGAATATCGGCGGCCTTGAAGCACTGGAAGAACTGCCAAAGGAACTCGGCAATCTCAAGAACCTTGAAAGCATCGTTATCGACAACGGCAATGGCTACCAGATGAATGTCTCGCTGCCTGAAACGATTGCCGGTCTTGAGAAGCTGAAAATTCTGCGTCTCTACGGGGCTTTCGACGCTTCGGGTATTATGGAAAACGAAAAAGGCGAACCGGTTAAGGCAAAAAAGCTGCCGCAGGCTCTGGGAGCTCTTCAAAATCTTGAAGTTCTCGATATTGGCAGAAACGGGCTCAATGAAGTGCCGCCGCAGGTTGCCTCTCTTGCAAAACTTGTCACCCTGAATCTGGATTATAACGGCATCAAAGAACTGCCAGAGTTTGTCGGCAATCTTAAGAATCTGAAAAACCTTACAATCAACTCCAACGGCGGTACCAGACTGCCTGATTCACTTAAAAATCTGAAAGGCCTCAATATTGCCATGGGCAATGCGGCATTGAAGCTCAAAGACCAGGAAGAGCTGCGAAAACGTTTTCCTGATGCCGTTTTCGATTTTTCCAGTGAATTCGACGACGATACCGCCAACGAAATGATTCCAGAATCCCCTGTTGATAACGGGGAAGACTGACTCAATCTGATTCTTTTTTCGACACCTCAACCAGTCTGTAACAGCCATTATGGCCGACGCAGACTGGTTTTTGCTTCGAGCAGCAGCAGATGCAGGGAATCCTGGGCCAGGGCGGCGTGACGCAAACCAAACTCTCTGCCCAGAACCCTGTCGGCAAGGCTGTGCAGGCTGGCTCTGAATTCGGCCAGCGTTTCGGCCGCAGCTGGACCCGTAAGCAGCGGAAACTGCCAGGCAAGATCGTTACGCCCGTCAAATTTCGGGCCTTCCCACCCGAAGGATGCTGGATCGGCAGCCATTTCAGTTTCGAGTTCGCCGGTCAGCGCGAACAGATCGAACGATACTCCGAATGGGGCAAAGGCCGGCCAGACATCGGCAAGCAGATCGAGGGTCGCCTGCCGATCCGACGCATCTTCGCCCGGAAACCCGGTCATCAGAAATGTATGCACCGCGAGGCCGGCAGCAGCAGCGTCGAGCAGCACCCGGCGGGTCTGCGCCCGATCGACACCCTTGTTGAATCTGGCAAGAATACGATCTGATCCTGTCTCAAGACCAATAAAGAGTTTCAGACACCCCGAAGCGCGGGCCCGCAAAAAGCCTTCAAGAGTGTGCCCGGCGTCGAGGCGGGCATAACCGATCCAGAAAACCGGTTCAGGCAGAGCGGCAAAAATTTCTGCCAGCTCACGCAGACGCGCAGGCGGCAAAGCTTCATCAACAATAAAGAACCGACGATGCCCGGCCGCAAAAAGGGTTTCAATTTCTTCGGTGACGGCAGCCATGGAACGCGGCCGGTACAATGGTCGGCCGCTCGCCGCCCGCACAGGATGGATGCAGAATGCACATCTGCCCCATGGGCAGCCCCTGGCTGTTTCTACCGGCATTACCAGATGCGGAGTCAGATAGTCATGCAGCGGCAGAGCCGAAAATTCGGCCGGGCTTGAATTTGAAAAATCATGCAGAGACTGTTGCACGCCACAGCTGCGCCCGGCAACCTCCCAGCTCAAAGAATTCGGCGAACCGGCAGGACTCATGCCCTTGGCAGCGGCTGTGACAAACGGCTCGCCATCACCAAGACAGACCGCATCGATTATCGAGCCAAGCCAGCCCTGACTAGTGAGAAGGCGGCGCCGGTAAGTAACAGCGTCACCACCAAAAACAATCTTCGCAGCCGGCAGACGTTTACGCATAAATGCCGCCAGAGCCAACGCTGCCGGCAACTGCGTATCTGATATTATCGAAAAACCAATGAAGTCGGATGACCAGCTCAGTATTTCGGCCAGTTCTTTGCCAAGATGCCCGATGAACGGCAGCTTTTCCGGTTTCTCTGCAGCTATCTTCCAGCCTGCAGAAGAACTAACCGATGGCAGCCCGCCGCAGGCATCCCAGAACAAGCGCGCCCGGCCTGCCGGATCGAACTCTGAATCGAAAATTTTCTGGGCTTCCTGACTGATACGCAGATAGCTTTGTACATCGACCAGATTCTTCGGATCGAGCAGTTTCTGCAGCAGAAAACTCCCGATTCCTCCTGGCTCGTGTGATAGAAGCAGATGGCGGTACAAAGCGACATTCAGATCGAATACCCGGGTATCGGCACCGGCACGTCGCATGGTGCCAGCGAGAATTGACGGCGCCAGCGGCGGCTGCCGCGGATCCCACTGTGGCGGAAAAATCAGTGCCGCCCGCATCAGAAAATACCGGGCCGGCTGTTTTTGCGGCCGTCAGTGCTGCTCAGATTTCTGATGAGATTGTGGAGAAGTTCATGCAGGTTGCCGGCTTCTTCTCTGCCGAGATGAACGCAGGCGGCCATCTGCCTGGGAACATCGCACATGGTTTTCTGCAGCATTTTTCCCTGGCCGGTCAGTTGAATGCGCACTGTGCGTTCGTCGGCGGCATCGCGCTCTCTTCTGATAAAACCGAGAGTTTCGAGTTTTTTCAAAAGCGGCGTCAGGGTGCCGGAATCGAGAAAAAGGCGCTCTCCCAGTTCGTTTACCGCGACATTATCCTTTTCCCAGAGTGCCATCATCGCAATATACTGAGTATAAGTCAGCCCATGCCGATCCAGAAAAGGCTTATAAAGTTTGATCACCAGCCTCGAAGCAGCATAAAGCGGAAAACACAGCTGATTATCAAGCCTTAATGCGGCAAATTTATCTTTCGCCGGCTTTTTCACATTTTTTCTCCTGCGGCAGCAATTTAACAATGGCAGCTTCAAGTTCTTCGGGCTTAACCGTCGGAGCGAACCGGGTAACCACTCTGCCCTGGCGGTCGATCAGAAATTTGGTAAAGTTCCATTTGATACCGCTGCCGGCAACCGTCTGAGCGAGTTTTACAAGAATCTGCCTGAATGCTCCGGCCTCGGCATTTTCAACATCGGCCGGCGCCTGCTGTTTGAGGTAAACATACAGCGGATCGGCTTTGTCGCCATTTACCTCGACTTTACCGAAAGTGCGGAACGACACGCCGTATTTGAGCTGACAGAAACTGGCAATCTCTTCGCCGGTGCCTGGAGCCTGGTTAAGAAACTGATTGCACGGAAAATCGAGAATTTCGAATCCCTGGTCATGATATTTTTTATAAAGCTTTTCAAGGCCTTCATACTGCGGGGTCAGCCCGCAGCCGGTGGCAGTGTTGACAATCAGCAGCACCCGCCCCTGATAGTCACGCAGCGATACCGGGTTTTCATGTATATCTTTAACCGTGAATTCATAAATATTCATAGCAGCTCCTTACGATTTATTACAATTAAATTGTATTCAATTTAATTGTAATTGTCAAACTTTGCAGATCATTCTTCCGGACCATTACTGCATTTGAGTTGCAGTTTTTTTCTATTGCAGTGCAGGCTCGGCAATAAAGATTCAAGCTCCCTGCTTCGGCGGCCTGTCCTCGAATCCATTTTCGACAAGGAACCAGACTGGTTGGATGCTCATTTTTCTTGTCGAGGCAGAAAAGGTAAGCTAAATTGGTATTAAATTGGTGGCGCTGCATAAAAACAGAAACAGGGCGGCAGACGCCACAGGAGGACAGAAATATGGATTGTGACGGAGCAGTTTACGCAAAATTTCCTGACGGAGGCATCGAAGCCCTTGAAGAGGCAATCAAAAAGGCCAGAGCCGCCGGGAAAGAGTTCAGTCCGTTAAAGGTTCTCGGTGGCGACCCGGCCGTGCATCAGTTTGCGGTCGTTGACCGCTGGAACCGCACCGATTACCCGCCAATGTGGGTTGAAGCTTCAGATCCGGCCATTGCAAAAGAACTTGCCGAGCTGTCGGCACAGGTTGGCGAGGTAATAGCTTTTTATCTGATCGACGGAGGTCTCACCTCAGGAATTTATGCTGCCTGGAGCAACGGCAGTCTGGTCAGAAACCTGCAATGGGGAGATTTTATGTGGCTGGTCGCTGAAGGTGAGCAGCAGCCATGGGAAAAACCTCTGTTCAGTCCACAGGAACTGGAAGCAAGCCTTGAAGCGGCGCGTGACGATGGCCTCGAAGACTCGGAGGCACTCAATGCCTTCGTCGGTTCGCAAATTGTGCCGATGGCACATTTCCCCAGGCCCAACAATCTTATCAGATATATCAATGAAGCATGCCCCGGCCCCAGATACGGTTTTCAGCCATGGCCGAAGCGGTCTGATCTGGTCAAAGAACTCAATCCGAAAACAAAATAATCGACCCGGAAATTTCTGAACCGAAGACCATTCACCACCTCGGCAAGGATGACTACATGGTTTCAGGTTACAAAATCAAGCTTTGAACGGGTCGCTGCGAATAAATTGGACTGGCACCCGGCGGTCAGTTAAAATCGCAAAAACCAGACTTAAAGATTACAGCTGTCGTTGACAAAAATGGAGGAACCCGATGTTGAAAAGCGAAACCCTTGCGGCCCTTTTCCCGCAGGATGCAAATATTCCGACTGAGTTCAAAGCACCGCGGATCGAACAGCGCGAATATCTGATCGATGGAGAAATCCGGCAGTGGCAGGGCCCGATGCAGGAAATCAGTTCGCCGGTCAGAATCAGAAATGGCAACGCGCCTGAACAGGTAAAACTCGGCAGCGTGCCAAGCATGTCTGAACAGGCCGCCACCGAGGCTCTGAATGCAGCGGCTGCGGCCTATGACAACGGTCGGGGAAAATGGCCGACAATGTCGGTTGGTGAACGCATCAGGCACGTTCAGAATTTTGTCGAGCGCATGCTCGGCTGCCGTGACCGCGTCGTCAACCTGCTGATGTGGGAAATCTGCAAAAACCTTGCCGATGCCCAGAAGGAATTCGACCGCACCATCGACTATATCCGCGACACGGTCGAAGCTCTGAAAGAGCTCGACCGCACTTCATCGCGCTTTACCATTCAGCAGAAGATCATCGGCCAGATCAGGCGGGCGCCCCTTGGCGTCGTACTCTGCATGGGCCCGTTCAATTACCCGCTCAATGAAACTTTTACGACGCTGATCCCTGCCCTGATCATGGGCAACACTGTCGTTTTCAAGCCGCCGAAACTCGGCGTGCTGCTTTTTCAGCCGCTGCTCGAAGCTTTTCGCGATTCATTTCCGAAAGGGGTAATCAATACGGTTTATGGCAGTGGCCAGACCGTAATCACACCGATGATGGCTTCAGGCAAAGTCGATGTTCTGGCTTTTATAGGCACCAGCCGTGTTTCTGACGTTATCCGCAAATCACACCCGAAACCGCACCGCTTGCGCTGCGTGCTCGGTCTCGATGCCAAGAATCCCTGCATCATTCTTCCGGATGCCGATATCGACCTGGCGGTAAAAGAATGCCTTCTCGGCAGTCTGTCATTCAATGGCCAGCGCTGCACCGCCCTGAAAATGATCTTTGTGCATTCTTCAATTGCCGATGCGTTTCTGGCAAAATTCTCGGCCGAAGTAGAAAAGCTGCAGATCAACCTGCCCTGGGAAAAGGGCGCCCAGATTACTCCGCTCGCTGAGCCCGGCAAAGCAGAGCGCCTTACCGATCTTATCAAAGATGCCCAGGCAAACGGCGCCAGAATCGTCAACCCTTCGGGCGGCGTTTTCTCCGACTCTCTGTTCTTTCCCGCCGTTGTCTACCCGGTGAACGATAAAATGAAACTGTATCGCGAAGAACAGTTCGGCCCGGTCATACCGATTGCAGCCTACAATCGGATCGAAGAAGCGATCAGCTATGTCGTCGAATCGGATTATGGCCAGCAGGTCAGTATTTTCGGCAAGGATGCGAAGCAGATGGCTTCACTGATCGACCCGCTGGTTAACCAGGTCTGCCGCGTCAACATCAACAGCCAGTGCCAGCGCGGCCCCGACACCTTTCCGTTCACCGGCCGCAAGGATTCAGCCGAAGGAACCCTTTCGGTCTCCGACGCTCTGCGGGTTTTCTCGATCAGAACCCTGGTCGCTGCCAAAGACAGTGACGACAACAAGCAGCTGATCACGAAAATTCTCAAAGACGACCTGTCGAGCTTTCTGACCACCGACTTTCTGTTCTGAACGTCTTGATTGCCGCATTTAAGACATCCTGTGAAGTATTGACGCGAAAATAACCGCATCAGCCACTTAAAGCGTATTTAACCCGGCCCGGAATGTGAAGGCCGGGTATTTTTGTCTGGCAGAAAACCTTTAGGCCGGGTCGAGAACCGTCAGAAATTTATCGATGGTGGCAAAAAGCTCGCCGGTCAACTTCAACATGAAAAAGCGGTCTTTGAGATTGCCGGCGGTGATAAACGTCTTTTCCTGGTCGGCAAGGCGAAAAATCGAAGGGTCGGCATCACGAAACGCCGTCTGCATTCTCGTGATGAAATCGCGGTAACGGCTTTCGATCTCAGCTGCCGGAACCTCATCGCTGAAGCTGCGATTGGCATAGAGAATCCGGTTGATGTTGAACAGCCGCACAATCAGCTGGCGCTGTTGCTTTGGCGACCCGGAATGCCTGCTCTGCTGCTCGTAACGCTCAGCAACCCTGAAAAGGCAATTGAAGAAAAGACGGCGCAGCTGGCGATAAAACAGGCCACCGCGTTCGATACGACTCTCGACGATGTATTTCTCAGTTTTCGGAAGGGCGGCAAGAAAGCTGATGTCTTTGCCCGCCTCTTCTGCATGCCCTTTCAGACTCATCATAAGATGCAGCATGTCTCTGGCGAGCTCAAAATACATGCGGGTGCAGTCAGCATAGTCTTCAGATGCAGGTGACGAAATAATTTCGAGGCTGCGGGCTTTCTGATAGCGGTCTTTGAACTCGGAAGAATTCAACCAGTCGAGGCAGGTGTAATAGACATGCCCGACGCTGAGCAGCAGTTTTTCGGCACCGGCACTGCTGACTTTGCTGCCGAGGGCGGCACCGGGCGCGTTGAACACATCTTTTACCAGGCGGTTTTTCACCTCGGTATCCGACAAAGCGAAGGTGGTCAGCACTTCCTTTTCGCCGGTGAACGAGAGAATACGGGTAGAGGCAAACGAACCGCCCTTGCCTGAACCAGCTTTCCAGTTAAAACCGGCGTTGATTTCATAAAACCCGGGTTTCTTCTCACCAGACACCTTGAGGTTGAAATTTTCTTTGAGAACCTTGTGTAGATTAGGGGTTTCGGTGTCGGTTATGCCCGGGTTCGAAAAGAAAATTGTCTCTCTGTCAGTCACAAAGGTCGAAAACGGGTAGAGCGCGCCGTCGGCATCGGCCAGACCGATTGCCTGCAGGCCATGCGGGTTCAGGTCGGCCTCCTGGTAGCATTGCTCGAGCACTTTTTCAGTCAGAGAAGCCGCGAGGAAATTTTCCGAAGTAAAGGTGGTTTCTTTTTTAAAGCTGTGCATGGCCTGAAAAAAAATAATCGAGGCCGAAACCAGCAGAAAAAAGCCGATCAGCAGTTCAAGCAGTGTCATACCACGGTTTGCTCGCTGGTTCATTCAACAACTCCCGAATTCTGCAGGCCAATCTCGAACATTGTCTGAAATTCGGCGCGCTCGGTCGCAAAACTGGCGGTAACATTGACCGTATTGGCGCTTGAAACGCGAAATTTGATGTCTTTAACATACTCGGCAACCGTCGACGACATTTTCGGGTCAGATGCCGGGCTGCTGCTATTAAAGCCTTTCGTTTCAACCTTTTGATGAACGAGCTTGTACAAAGTTTTGCCGGTGCGTTTTGACAGTTCTTCGTCTTTCTGCTGATAGAGCACCCTGATGTTATTTTCACTGTCAGCAAAAAAGAGGGCAGCCGACTCTTCACCAAGTTCGGGCAGAATAAAATCGATGCCTTCTCTGACCGCTCTTACGATGCGATTTTGCGAGTTAAGTATCATTGCCTGCATCTGCATGTCGGTCGAAACCTTCTGCTGGTTGGAACTGGTCGTAGAAAACATGCCGAATACCATTGCCGCCAGCAGAGCCATTATGCCGACGACAACCACGAGTTCCAATACCGTAAAACCGCTACTTGCGGCCGTTAAAGAACTTCTGTCAGATCGATTTTTCATAGTCGGTAACCCAAACTCCGCTGCGGCTGTAACTAACTTGATGTGGATGAAAGAACGAATTCGACGCGGCGGTTTTTCGTCTGACCGGCCTCTGTGTCGTTGCTGGCGAGCGGTTTATCGCGACCAAAACCTTTAACTGTGAGCCTTTCAGATGCAATACCAACACTGATAAGATAGTCGGCCACGTTCTGTGCCCGCTGAATCGAGAATTCAAGATTGCTTTCGGCGGTACCAACCAGACCGGTCGTATGGCCACGCAGCTCGATTTTAATCTCGGGCCGGTCGGCAAGAATTTTAGCCATAGCGTCGAGCAGGTCTTTCTGTTCTTCGGTAAGCACTGCGACGTCACCACCAAAATGAAAATCTTTGATTGCAAAGACCACTTCAGGGTCAGCACCGGTAGCCAGGGCCGCGATATCTTTCAGCGTCAGCGGAGTCGGCGCAGTCGGCACCGTTGGGGGCGCTGGTCTTGGCTTGTCGGCATCCTTGACTTTGTCGGGTTTGATGCCGATTTTTTGCAGTGCCTCCTTAAGAGTCGGCGTCGCTTTGATGGCTTTGGCGATCTCTTCGGCCTTCTCACGGTTCTCTTCACGGGTTTCGAGCATATCATCGACGATTGCATCGATATCGCCAGGCGCCGCACCAGGCTCATCGAGCATGTCATCATAGCAGACAGGTATGAAAAGATTGGTAAAATCGAGCAAATTCGGGTTGTATTTCATGCGCCAGTAGAACAGGTGATTTTTGTTTTTAAAGCTCACCCTGACTTTAACATTGAACAGATACTGCGCCACATCATGGTCAGCCACCCTGAGATTGTAACTGCCGCCGAACAGGCTGGCAGACTTGTCTTTCGGCCCGGATTTAAAAGAACGGTTGCTCCACTGCTTCGCCTGAATGTCGGCCAGCACTTCGACAAGTGCCGACCAGGCGATGTTAAATGCACCCTGGTAGTCGTTGAGATGCTGAAGCTTGACTCGATTCGCTGATTGATACTGGGTAAGCGTCAGAATAAACAGGCCGACCGCCAGGGATGCAAAAAGAATCAGCGGAAAAACGAAACCGCTGTTGCGCGGGCGAAAGCAGGTTAACTGCCGCTTAAAGCATGACATGACTTTGCAGAACTTGAAACTTTCTATGTATTGCTCTAACTATAACCTTTTTTGGCACTCAGATTCAAATAAAACCTGCCAAAAAACAGAACCGGCAAAAAAGGCCTATTTATCTGCGTCTGATGCCTCTGACGACTGGCGGCGACTGAAAAACAGAACGATCAGAACCGCCATTGAGATCAGAATCAGACCGACCATGCCGGCCAAAGCAATCTGAAGATTTTCTGCCCGCTCATCGACAGGCATTTTAACACCAGCAACCTTTGCTATGGCTTTATAATACGGTTCAATCGTGCCATGTCGCCGGCAATAAACTATGCCATTTTTTGTCAGATCACCAAAACTGAAATATTCACAGTCAGATTCAGGCGGGCGAATCCCATTCTTAAGGTAAAGGCCCCTGACCAGCGCTCCCGAGGCCATAACGGCGTCGTCGTGCCGCAATGTTTTCATCATCGTCGCGTTATCCATGTTGTACATTTCAATCGCACCGGCGATTACCCGCTGGTTTGCGTGGCAGGCTTTACCTCTCGCGGTCGCATAGGTGACCCTGAAGCCCAGAAAATTGTTCCAGATACGATTAAATCTTTCACGAATCGTCAGCTCAGTGTTTACAGGGTCGCGCGGCCTGGCAACCGCCTCAGGGAAAGGGCCAGCCTCAGCGAGCAGTTCGCGCATCTGTTTCTCGATATCATCTGCCTGCAATGGCTGAGGTTCAACAGCCAGCACGAGAAAAAGCACTGCCAGCAACAGCACGACTTTCAGACTTTTTCTGGGCGATAATGAAAAGGTCATAAGATTTCTTCCCTGTCTGAGCAAAATTATGCAGACGATTGTAACAGAAATACCCGAAGCGGAAAACCGGCAGTCCTATCAGAAAATAGTTGCATAAACGCTTCTTTACAGGCAAGCTTAAGTAAAGAGAACATTAACAAGGAAAGCCGCAATGACAAGAAAGTGGGCCATATTCTGGGTTCTGGCGATTGCCTATTTCTTTGTCATGTTTCATCGGTTCTGCACTGCGGTAATGGCCGGCGACCTCACCGCCGACCTTGGCCTTGAACCGGCAGCACTCGGTTTTCTCTCATCGATGTATCTGCTTGGCTATGCAACGGTACAGATACCGGTCGGCATCCTTTCAGACCGCTGGGGTGCCCGCAAGACCATATCACTGTTTCTGCTGCTGGCAAGCCTCGGCGCCTTTGCTTTCGGCAAGGCGGCTTCATTCGAAACGGCGGTTCTATCGCGCTGGCTGGTCGGTGCCGGGGTCGGCTGCGTTTATGTGCCGGCGCTCAGACTTATGGGCTGCTGGTTTGGCGGCGAATCTTTTGTATTTATGACCGGCATGATGCTGGCAGTAGGCAACCTTGGCGCACTGAGTTCGACATGGCCGCTGGCTGTAATAAAAAGCGTCTGGGGCTGGCGGGCCACGATGGAACTCGTCAGCGTCATTACCCTGCTTCTGGTGATATTTGTCTGGCTCGTGGTCAAAGACCAGCCACCAGAATCTGAACGCCCAAAAGAAAGTGGGCCAGAAGCCGGTTCTGCAAAGCACCACGACTCTGACGAAACAGTGGAACCGGGCGAGCGTTCAGGCCTGCGCGGCATGCTCAAATCAAAAAGATTCTGGGCCGTAACTCTCTACTTCTTCGCTTTCGAAACCACGATAATCAGTTTTCAGGGCCTCTGGGCCGGCCCATTTCTCAAGCGCATCTATCAGATGCCAGACACATCGGTCGGCTATGCCCTGACCTGGCTTGCCCTTGGCCTGATGCTCGGGGCAATCGTCTCCGGCATTCTGGCCGGGAAATCGGTTCAGCGGCGCCACACGGTTCTGACAGCCGGAATGTTCGGCTATCTGCTGTGCTGGGTACCTCTGGTTTTCGCCACTTCAACAATGCAGAGCTATCTGATTCCGCTGCTCGCGGTTATGGGTTTCTGCGCCGGCTTCTTTTCGATCAGTTTCGGCATTGCACGCGAGTGTTTTCCGGCCTCGATGGCCGGCACCGCCCTCGGCGTCTACAATTTCACCGGTTTCGTCGGCGGCGGCCTCGGAATGTGGGTCATGGGCCTGATCATCGGCTGGGTATCACCTGACGGCACCAGAGAAACAGCCGCTTTTCAGGCGGCATTTGGTCTGGCTATCGTTTTGATGCTGATCGGCTGGCTGATGCTCGTGCTTCTGCCACACACCTGGACAAACAGAGCCCGTATCCAGAGAGAAAAGCAGGCTGCCGAAAACCTCAATAATTCTTGAATATGCCACGATGATGGCACGGTCATTCTTCCGGGCCATTCCCGCAAAGGCACCGTTCAGGCAGAAAATGGCTTGTTGCAGACCGCTTAAAGTGTTATGTTCCTGACCGGGCCTTTTTATCATATCTGGTGGTGACTGAATGTTTGGGTTTCAGTGGCATCTGACCGATCTGTGCAATCGCCGGTGCCGGCACTGTTATCAAAATGCACATGAACGCGAGAGTTTGTCTGACGGGGCAGACAGACGACGTCTGGCAGCAGATGCTGTTCTGGCGGCGATCCCCAATGAACCGGTAACCGTCAATCTTACCGGCGGCGAACCCTTGCTTCTGCCTGACCTGACTGACCTTATCGCTCACCTTGAAAGCTACGAAAACCTCGCCGAAATAAATATCATCACCAACGGCACCATCGAAGACCGGGCGCTTTTGACCAGACTCGGCAGTTTTCAGCGTCTGCGATCATTCAGAATCTCTCTCGAATCGGGTGATGAAAAAATCAACGATTTCATCCGCGGGACCGGCTCATTGAGCGGTCTGCGCCGCACGATTCCACTCTACCGCGAAATCACCGGCAAATCGGTGACGCTGATGATGACACTCTCGCGCCTCAACTGTGAAACGATAAAAGAAACGGTCGACTTCGCCAGAGAAACCGGCGCTGACGACATTCTCTTCGAGCGCTTCATACCGTTGGGCACAGGTCTGGACATTTCAGAGTCATTGTTGTCGGCAGATGACTGGTATAAAGCCATAAGAAGCATCGGCGCCGCTGCCGGTCTCGAAATCGACCCCGACGAACTGGCTGCATGCCGGGCTTTTGGCCTGGTTACCAATGGCAAAGCAGAACCAGAAGACATGCTTGAAGCCGCTTTATGCAATCTCGGGCATGAATCGATGGCTTTGATGCCAGACGGCACCGTTTTTCCGTGCCGCCGCCTGCAGATTCCGGTCGGCAATATCCTGCATGAGCCATTCTCTGCAATCAGACTGCGGCTGGCAGAATGGGAATGCAGCCGCATAAGGCCAAAACTGCATGGCATAGCCTGCGGCTCATGCCCATACGACGACTGCCCTGGGTGCCGGGCTCTGGCGCGGGCCCTTTCGGGCGACCCGCTCGGCGACGACCCACAGTGCGTTCTCAACCGCAAAGACAGCTGACAGGCAAAGGAGACATTCAAATGCACAGCGCACCAGTCACAGCGTCATATCTCACCTGGAAACCGGCAATAAGCGCCGAAGAAGTCTTTCAGGCAACCGTGAATTTTTCATTTCTCTCCGGCGATGCGGCCGGCAGGCTGTTCTGGGTTGAAATGCGCCCCGAAGAGAAAGGTCGCTGCGTCATCATGCTGCGCACTCCCGACGGCACAATCAAAGAACTGCTGCCCGCGCCTTTTTCAGCGAGAACCAGGGTCATGGAATACGGCGGCATGCCTTACGTCACGACTGAAACCCGGGTTATATTCGCCAACTTCTCTGATCAGCGCCTTTATGCCTTTGATTTCGGTAAAAGCGAAACTCCGGCCCCCATTACCCCCGAAAAGGCCGCCGACGGCCGGATGATGAAGTTCATGCAGCCAGCCGTGTCTGCTGATGGCCGCTGGCTGGTTGCAGCTTTTGAGCTTGAAGGCGGGCACAATGAGCCAGAAAACGCTCTCTGCCTTCTGGACCTGCAAAAACCTGGCATTCAGGAGCCCAAAATTCTGGTGTGCGGTGCCGATTTTTACAAACAGCCGTTTTTTTCGCCGGACGGCAAAAATATCGCCTGGCTGCAATGGAATCACCCCTATATGCCCTGGGATTCAACGGTTCTCTGTTGCTCTCCCTTTGCCGACGGCGAAGTGAACCAGAAGGCCCTGTGCAGAATTGCCGGCTCAGACAGTGAAGCGATAAGCGACTTTTCCTTCAACAGTAACGGCGAAATACGCTACAGCATCGACCGAAAAGGGGCCGGGCAGAATTCGACCGATAATTTTTTCAACATTTACACCTGGCACAATGGCTCTACAAAGCGCATAACAGCGGCCGGGCATGAGATTGCCTATATTCTGCACGTTGCAGACAGGATTCTTGCCCTGACATTCAACGACGGAATGCCTGGTCTGGCCTGGGTTGACGCTGAAAGCGGCAGTTTAACCGAACTGCCGACGCCGTTTCTGTCGATATCGAAGCCAGTCGTATGTGGCGAAAATCTAGCCCTGACCGGAACCCCCGCTGACAGGCCAACTCAGCTGGCCCTGATAAAGAAAAATGCCAGTCTCGAAATTCTACGGCACACATCAGAATGCCATATTTCGGCTGCAGACATCAGCAGCCCCGAAAAAATCAGCTTTCCAACCAGTGATGGCCAGTTATGCCACGGTTACTTCTACCCCCCGAAAAACAGCAATTACAAAACTCCCGAAGGGGAGCTCCCGCCGGTAAGGGTTCTCGTGCACGGCGGCCCGACCAGCCTGGCACGAGCCGGTTTCAGCCGCGAGCATGTCTTCTGGACCAGCCAGGGCTATGCGATTTTCGACGTTAACTATCGCGGTTCAACCGGTTTTGGCAGGGCCTATCGTGACGCACTGCTTGGCGAATGGGGAGTTCTTGAGATCAGCGACGTCAAAGACGGTCTGCAATACCTGCGCGAAAAGCGCATGATCGGTGACAAAGCTGTGGTTTCTGGCGGCAGTGCCGGCGGCTATACGGTACAACGACTGCTTACGATGTTTCCTGAGATGTTTGCCACCGGCGCCAGTTATTTCGGCATCGGCAATCTCGTCACCCTGCAGAATCTGACCCACAAATTCGAATCGCGTTACCTTGAGGGACTTCTCGGCGGGCCCATGAGCACGCATCGCCACATTTTCGAAGATCGGTCGCCGATCAATCATCTCGTTAACCTCAAAAGTCCGATGATTATCTTCCAGGGTTCAGAAGACAAGGTCGTGCCGCCCGAGAATTCACGCGAAATGGCCGAAATTCTCGCGAGCAAACACATCCGGCACGAATATTACGAATACCCCACCGAAGCGCATGGATTCAGGCAGAAAGCCAACCTCGTCGATTCTCTCGAAAAAGAGGCGATCTTCTTCAGAAAGATTCTTTCCGGCACCTGAGAATGCGACCGAATACGCCGTAGATGAAAAAAGACACCGGAACTCAACCGGTGTCTTTTTATAAGCGACATTTCAGAATCTATCTGCCCGCGTGCTTTTCAACGCCCGCCCTGCTTTCTCGCTCCAGAGCGTTATCACGCCGAAATCAGTTGTTTTACCTGATCAAACCATCGATGGCTTCCTGAAGGCTGAACTGCTTTTCGTATACTTTGGAGAAGTCCGGCAGAATTGCCTTGATAAGAATGTTGTCACGGCCTTCATAATCATTTTTCATCGTTTTCAGCTTCTCGACAAGGCCTGATTCGAGCGGATCGCAGGCCATGACTTTGTCGAAATACTCATGAATTTCTTTAACATCTTTGGCAAGCCTGCCCGAAGAGAGGTATTCTTTGGCTTTGGCTTCAAGTTCAGGGTTTATAGCCGGTTTGACCTCTTCCTTTTTCTCTACAGATTTTTCGGGGTCGGCACCACAGCTGCAGCTGACTTTAAAATCGTCTTCTTTGATGAATTCGATCTTGTATTCACCCTTGTCAGGGCAAACCGGTGCCGCTTTCAGATACTGCTTCTTAACCAGTTCTCCAATTATTTCCGCGGCAGGTTTTCCGGGTTCAAACTTCAGACCATCCATCAGCGCCATTTCAACGGCACCCAAAAGAATTCTCTGATAAGGAACACAGCTGAGCGACTGTTCACCCACCGGCTTTGTCTCATCACTGACAGACTTCAGCAGTTCGACAACCCCTTCTGTGCTGCTGGCAAGCATATCAAGTGTTTTAACAAAATAAATTCTTTCCCAGACCAGGCTGTCTCTGGCGTTAAAAGCTGGCCGCGGCAAGGCTTTGAGATAATCAGTGATGATTTTCTTCGCTTCTACCTTGTAATTGCCAGCAAGAACATTTTTCATCGAATTCAGGGCAATGTATCTGATACCGACACCAAGCATGTAACCAATCAGCGGCTGGTATTTTTCAGAATCGGCACCAAATTTGAACACGTATACCAGCAATTGTGCGCCCTTTTCGTGGTCTCCCCCGGAAATGACCTGCCAGGCACCGGCATTCACATACCTGGCGAAAGTGCGAAGCGCCCGGTATGGGGGAATGAGATCCTGGGGTTCGAACTTGCTGTCTGGCACAAAACTGCATTCTGTGCAGGCGGCTGCCGCCTTAAGCTGGTTAAAGATGTTCTGGAAACCGGCTTCAGCCACTTTGCGCTTCAACGAGTCAGGCAATGCCGAAAATGCCTCTGCGCTACTGATATCGGTCAGCAGTTTCACCTCATCTTCGGTAAGCTGCGGCATACGGCCCATTGCCATCAGGTAGCGCAGAGCGGCATTCGGGTCACGGTAAGGCTCTGGGAATTCAGCGAAGGCGGCAACAGAAAGAGACAGAAGCATCACAGCAGTGATCAGCATGATATTTCTAAACATAATGCTCTCCTTGAAATGAATTTATGAATCAAATGTTGTCCAGTTCGCGCGAGGAGCCCAACATTAAAACACCTGTTTTATCTTCAGCAAAAGAAAGATTGAAATCATCGTCATAGTGGCGCAGAAGTCTGGCGACGCCGATTTTCTCGGGAAATTCGGCAGAAGCGATTACCGGCGGCGGTACCGGAACGACCTTTTCAATTACCGGAACCGGCTTTTCGCTGCCTTTAACCTTTTCAGGCACATTACTGTCGCTGATATTGCCGACAACGATAGCCAGCAGGGCCAGAATCAGCAACAGCGGCAAGGCAAATCTACCGGGCCCCGCGGGCCTGTTCCAGACGGCTTCTTTCTGCAGACGGTTGAAGACTTCGACTGACGGTTCTTCAGTCGGCCGGTGAGCTTCGAGATATTTTTCAAATTGATCCTTGTTCAGCGGTTCCATGGGATCAACTCCTTTAATCTGGCAATTGCATAACGGTACCTTGATGCCACCGTCTGCAGCGAGCACTGCTGGACTTCGGCAATTTCTTCAAAGGTCATGTCGGTCCAGACTTTTAAAACCACGGCTTCTTTCTGCTCTTCCGGCAGGGCTGAGAGGGCCCGGCTGATGAGCATGGCATCTTCGACCTGATTCTCATGCCCATGACTGGCCGGCTCAACTGTCACCGACTGTTCGCGCGGCTGCGCCCGTTTTTTCAGCGCCGCATTTCTGGCGCTGGTGAACAGGTAGGCTGTCGGGTTTTCGACAGTGGCGAATTTCTGCGGGTTCTGCACCCATGGCAGAAAGACGTTGTGCAGTATGTCTTCAGCCTCTTCACGCGACAGCGTGAATGAGTTGCGCAGATAGCGAAAAACCGGGGCCGAAAACGCCTGATAGATCAGGGCAAAACCCTTTTCCGGGTTCTGCCGGTAGATTTCGAGCATTTCGGTTATCTGGTTGTGGTTTTTCATGGTTTCACAAATCAAGAGTCAAGTTTCGCACAGATTTATTTAAAAATTTTAAAATTCTTCATTTAATTAATTTTCGGGCAAGCAGCTTGAATTAATGGGCACTTTGTGGTTATGCTGCTTTCACAGGAGTCTGTTTTTCGGGTAAAAACTGAACCCGAAAGAAAGGGGAAAATAATGACTTCAAAATCTCTCTTCAGAAGTATCGTACTGTTAACTGCCTTTGTACTGGTCTTGTCTTCGGCTTATGCCATGATCGGCCGTAACATCTGCGGCAAGTGCAACTGGATCAACAAAGCTGAAACCATTCTCTGCGAAAACTGCCAGAACCCGCTCAACCACTGCCTCAAATGCGGTCACGACAACATGGCCAAGGCTGACTACTGCGCCAACTGTTCTATGCCGCTTGCCGAAATGCGCGTGCTCGCCACTATCGCACCCGAAGTAAGAACCCAGCTCAAGCTCGGTGAATCTCCGCGGGCCGTCGCCGACCTCGAAATCAAGCGTCTTGAATACCTGCTGCAGACCGACGCTGAAAACGCCGAAAAGCACCTGTTCAACCTCGCCATGACCCACAAACGCATCGATTTCTATTCACGCGAATCTGCTCTCTGGCTCGATTTCCTGCAGAAGTATCCGAATTCGGAAAAAGCCGCCGAAGCCAAAGTTAACGGTTCAGACTCTCTGCGCAAATGGAGCTACCTGCTTTACTCTCAGGGCTCATACGCCCGCGCCGTCGAACTTCTCAACGAATCGCTGCGCCTCAACCCCGCCAACAAAGAAGCCCAGAAGTGGCTTAAAATCGCCCGCGGCGGTATGAAGAAGAGTGGCCAGACAGCTGTTGCAAAACCTCAGGCTGTCGAAGCCACCGAAGCCGCGCCGCAGATGGAAGAAGCCCAGCCGGCCCCAAAAACTGAAGCAACCCCGGCAGTAGAAGCCGCTCCAGCAACTGAAGCCGCACCACAGACCGGTAATCCATAAAACCAATCACCAACGTCTGACAAAACAAATCAGCTCCGCTCGCCACAAGGCAAACGGAGCTGATTTTTTTCCCCGGTTTTTTGTCCCATCCAGCCGGGGCCAGAATATTTGTCCTTACTTTACAGACGCAGTTTTTTAACCAGGACCCCGGGTTCGTTTCCGGGGGCTTTTTCGGCAAGCAGAATACTGCCATCGGGCGAGAGGCGACAGAAGCGCTGCATTTCAAGCCCGGACGGGCCGATAATCTTCTTTTCAGCCAGAGTTTTGCCTTCGGCACTGACCGCATAGAGGGTAAATTCACTGTCGAGTTCGCCACTGCCGGTGATTACAAGAAAAATACTGCGTTTCTGGTCATCACAGCCCAGAAACTCAACCGACTTCAGCACTCGCGGTAACGCAGGCAATGGCGCTTTCCAGAAAATGCCGCCAGCCTGATGAATGACCACGCTGCCGACTGTCGAGCTGGCAGCCTCCGGCACCGGCGGCGGTATAATAAATGGTTCCCCGCTCATGCCACAAAGCAGCGAAGCATGATTTGCCAGTTTTACCACCGGTTTTTCGTTTTCGAGAACCAGAGTATTGCCATCGGCATCACGGATGGCAAAACCGCTGCCGCGGCGATCGAGATTGAGGAGATTCAGGGCCGCCGCCTCAGGGTCCGAGGCTCTGACGATCTGGTATTCAGCCAGCTTTTCAAGATCGAGCGCAAAAATCACCGGAAAAGCAAAACCGCAGAACCAGGCATTGTTGCCATCAACAACGAGGTCGCAGAAACGATCATCGGGCTTGGATTCAACAACCGGAGGCAGAGTCAGTGCACTGCTGGCGCCGTCAGGAGCAAGGCACACCAGCTGATGGTCAGTGCCCAGAAGAAACACCGAACCATCACTCCGGCCAGCCAGTGAAAGAAAACTTCCCGGCACCAAAACACCGGCATCAAAAGCTGTCGCGGCGGCCGCGGCAGGTTCAGCGGCCGTTGTTGCAGAAAAAGGCATAAACAAAGCAAGTGCCATAATCATAAACTTGATCATATTTTTACTCCACGCCGTCAATTCAGGGTCATGGCTGCGTGATAACAGCCACCGCCGTTCCACCAGGCCGAGAAGCTGTCAAACGACCTGACCTGCGGCACCGGGTCTTTGGCGGGATCATTATAATAAATATTGCCGCTGTCATCCACACCGGTAATAACGACATAGTGGTTGTAGACGTTGGCAATAACCGGCTTGCCGGCCTTTATCTGCTCGCGCACCCACGACAAACCAACGCTGTAATGCCATTTTGCATTCGGGAAACCATTGGCCCTGGCCCCGGTGAGCATACCAGCATGCGAAGTGCCCGCTGCGCCGGTCGAACCACAGGTATTCCAGAGCGTAGAGGCCAGAGCGCCGGCATTCTGCTTGTTGTGATAGGCAAGAGCCATGCCGAGAGAAGTTGGACCACAGGCAGACCACGGGTATGGGCATTTAACATAACCCTGGCACTGCTGCGGCACGGGCAGAACGACCTTGCCATTGGCACCGGCAGCCGGGGTCACCGGAGTAGTGGTGCCAGAAGAAGGCTTAGAAGAAGAAACATAGCTGGCATGGCAATAAACGATGCGCCCGTTCCAGCTGACTCTGTACCAGTCACCTTCTTTGCCGACGATATCGATCTTCGTGCCATAATTGAAAGTGGTGAGAATCGAGCCCCACGGGGCACTTCTGACATTGAGAACATCGGCAGTGACATAACCAGCCGAGGTGGCAGGAGTGCTGGCAGGCTGAGCCGGCGCAGTCGAAGAAGCACTGTCGGCGTTGATATAGGCCGAATGGCAATAGCCAACCGCGCCATTATAACTGACCCGGTACCATTCACCTTCCTGGCCAAGAATAGAGACTCTGGCACCGTTGGCGAATGAACCGACGATGCTTCCCCACGGGCCGGTGCGAACATTCAGGCCCGGCACAGCGTTGACAGTACCACCGCGGGCAGCTGATGCCGCCGGCGTCGAGCTCTGAGTTATATATGCTGAATGGCAATAACCAACCGTGCCATTATAACTGACTTTGTACCATTCGCCCTCCTGGCCGATTACGGTCACGCTGGCACCGTTTCCGAATGAGCCGATGATCGCCCCCCACGGGCCATTACGAATATTGAGGCCAGGTATGGCCCTGACTGTACCACTGAAGGAACCACCCATGCCTGATGGAGCAGTAGAAGCTTCGGGCTGGCTTTTTGCCGGGTCAGAGATGACGACGGAACTCTGTCCGAAGACATCTGCAGCCGTCTGGGCTTTCAGCAGGTCCGATCCTGCGAAAACAAACAGGGGCAGCAACAGTAAAACAAAGACAAAATAATTTCTGGGTTTCATTCCGGTTTCCTCCAGAGAAACGATTGATAACACAATCGGCTATATATCTAATACCGCAAAAAACATGAAAAGTTCTCCGCCAGGATGTATTTTTTCAAAACCATGCCGCTTTGCGTTTTATTTTTTTGCAATCCAGCATTACAAAACCAGCACTAAAAGCCAATATCATTAATTCGAGAAAATATTTTTTAAATTTTTATTGACACATTGCAGCAAAATTGTTAATATAAATTCATAACGCAGCGATCAATCAAACCAAAAGTTCGAAATCAATACTTCAAACAGGAGTTTCTAAAATGACTAACAACACTAACAAATGGATGGAATTCTCAAACGAATACGCTCAGCTCATGAACGAAAATTTTCAGGTCATGAACAAATTCTGGAACGCCACCATGGAACAGACCACCGGCTACACCAGAAAGAACATGGAACTGTTCTTCGACCACATGAACCGCAACGTAGAAGTCATGCACGAAATCTACAACAACACCATCCAGGGCAATGACGAACTGAAAGCCATCTACAAAGCCAACATCGAAAAATTCAACACCCGCTTTCAGAAAATTTATGAAGAAACCATGAAGAATATCGCTCCGAAGACCCAGAACGCCGGTCAGTAAGAGTTTCGATAAACTAAGTTCCAATCAACTCCAGTGCGGGGGCCCGTGTCAGTGACACGGGCCCCTGATTTTTATTTCCGGCACTTACGGCCGCTGCCAATTTCTGCGACGCAACAATCAGCAGGTAAATTTTCCGGTTGAAAAAGCACAGATTCCTGAATAACTTTGAAGATACAGTTAAAATAGAGGCGAATACATGAAAAAGCTGCTTCTGGGTCTGCTGCTTCTCGTCGCCGGGTCATGCCCCGGCGCCATTCCACACCCGCGCGACTACGACTGGGGCACAATAACCGTTCCCGAGAATTATTCGTATGCCGGCAGCCAGAAAATCAGCATCTACTGGGAAAAACTCAAAGCCACCGGTGCCGCACCCGAAGCGATCGTCATGATCAATGGCGGCCCCGGCATGCCGCACGACAGCTTTCATCAACCCGCAGGCACCGGCTATAACCGCGACTGGTTCTCGGCTCTGCGCACCCATTTCGACGTTTACTACTTCGACCAGCGTGGTACCGGCAATTCAGCCGGCCTCAGCTACACCAACCTCAGCACCCGCAATTACCGCACCTACGGCACCCCCGATATCTGCCGCGACATCGAAGAACTGCGCAAAAACGTCATCAAAAAGAAGCAGATTGCGGTGCTCGGCGAATCTTACGGCGGCGCGGTAGCGCTGACCTATGCAATCATGTATCCGGCCAATGTTTCGAAGCTGATAATCCATGATTCGACCCCAAGCAACGCCTATTTCACCAACATGCACATCAACATGTCGAATGGCCTGACCGCACTCGAAGAGGTGCTGCCCGGAGTCGAAGAGAACATGCTCAGCTGCATCGAAAAATTCGACAACGGCGAAGTATCCAACGCCTACGGCTACAACCTGACCTCAAACGACTTTCTTACACTCTGCCTGCCTTATACCTATTCGCTGAGGGGCCAGATTGCCATGGCGACGATGGCGCTGCAGATCGCACAGAATGGCCAGTCAGACATTCTCGACGCCATTCTCGCCCCGGCCAGGGAAATGGCCGCCCGGGCCGCCTACAGTTCTCTGCCGGTGTCAATCGTGCTGGTGCAGGGCATTGAAATGCTCGACCAGCGAGCCATCAGCTCAGCCGCTGACAGCTCGCCCTGGACCAAAGCCTGGGCCAGCGAACGCATTTTTCAGCCCAGACTGGCATTCATGAAAGATTACAACATCACGCATTTTTCAGGGTTCAACGTCATCAGCCGACTTGGACAGATCAAAGCACCGACACTCGTGGTTGTCGGCGAAACCGATTTTATCTGCCCGCCAGAATATGCCGAAGTCATGTATGAAGGCATACCCGATTGTCGCCTGCTTAAGGTCAAAAATGCCGCCCATGGCGGCTTTATCGAGCAGAACACTTTTGTTGTCGGAAAAATCCGCAATTTCCTGCTCAATCATTACCCTGAAGAAGACGAGCGCATCACGCCGGTTGAAGAATTGCGCAGCCGCAGCCCCGAAGAAGCGGTTCAGATATGGCTTGACGGCGTAACACGTCTCGGTCTGACCGACGACTTTCTCAAAGAAACTCTTAAATAAACCCTGTCGAAAAGGCTTCTGGTATCGCCGCAAAAAACACTTGCAATCTGATTCTTTTTTAGTATCATTTAAATTAAATGATACTAAAAAAGGAGCGTTTATGTTTAACCTGAATCAATCGGTCGGCGAAATTGTGGCCGTCAACCCCTCTCTCTGGAAACTTTTTGAACATTACCACATCGATTATTGCTGCCATGGCGACAAGCCTCTTGCTGAAGCCTGCCGTGAAAAAGGCCTCGACCCTGAAGCCGTTCTCAGTGAGATAGAAAACCTGCCGACAGGCAAAGATCAGGTACAGACAGAACTCCTGAAGATGACACTTACCGAACTGGCCAATCATATAGAGCAAACGCATCACGTCTATCTGTATCGCGAGCTTCCTGAGCTGATCAGTCTTGCCGGACGCGTGACAGCAACCCATGCAGCAAGAGATACCCGCCTGCATCAGGTTCTGCAGGGAGTGACACTGCTGCAGTCCGAACTGATGAATCATCTGGCCAAGGAAGAGCAGATTCTTTTCCCGATGATTCGAGAGCTCGAGGCCAGCAATTCCTTACCATCTTTTCATTGCGGTTCGGTAGGCAACCCGATCAGACAGATGCTGACTGAACATGATGATGCCAGCGAACTGCTGCAGAAACTGCGCCGTCTCACCGATGGCTATCAGTCGCCAGAATGGGCCTGCAGAAGCATGCAGACCCTTTTTACCCAGCTGCAGAATCTCGAACACGACCTGCATCGCCACATTCACAAGGAAAACACCATACTTTTCCCGGCAGCCATCGCCCTCGAAGAACAAAAAAGAACCGGAAAAACCTGCGCAACAAACTGCTGAACTCTGTACAAACAAAGCTCAACCTATCCGCCGGCAACGGCTCGCAAATTGGATTTGATTGCTTTGTCTCCATCCATTGGCCTGCCAAACTTGATGCAGATTGTCTGTCATTTCGTCGCCGGCCGCCCCTCCGGGGCATAAACGCAGAAATGACAGAGGACTATGCAATTCTTGTGTAACAGATGACTACCCCGCTGCTCTTGTAATTTGGCCTGCGCCCCGCGATGGCAACAGCCAGAAAAAGGTTGTCAGAACTCCTGTCAGGCAATGGTTTTTGCACTGCCAAAAAAATAAAATCTTTTTTCTTGACGCATTGCAGCATTTTTGTTATATTTATTTTGCAACGCAGCGATGCGGAAAATCTGAAATCAATACTTCAACAGGAGTTTTAAAATGACTAACAACACTAACAAAGGGATTGAATTCTCAAACGAATACGCTCAGCTCATGAACGAAAATTTTTCGGTTATGAACAAGTTCTGGAACGCTACCATGGAACAGCAGAGCGGCCACACCAGAAAGAACATGGAAATGTTCTTCGAACACATGAATCGCAATGCTGAAATCATGCACGAAATCTACAACAACACCATCAAAGGCAACGACGAAATGAAAGCCGTTTTCAAAACCGGCGTTGAAAAATTCAACACCCGCTTTCAGAAAATTTACGAAGAAACCATGAAGAATCTGACCCCGAAGACCCAGAAGGCTGGTCAGTAAGTTTCTGCAATTCACTGTCAGCGGTTGTAACAGCTTCTGACGGGGATCCTTCCCGACAAAAAAATCAGGTGCCTTCAGACCCGCGCGGTGCGCGGGTCTTTTGCTGTCGGCAAAACCGGATGAGAACTTTCTGAGAGGTGAAAAAGTATGTTAAAATTGTACAGAGCAATGGTGGACGCAAATAATGTTTCAGACACCTGAAGCATCTGTGTTCCGGGTGAAAAAAGTGAAAATAACCAGAAACGAACTGCCGAAAAACTCATACCAGACGAACAAAAACCTGTCTGACAGCAGGGCTATGCCAGAAACACCCGGCAGCACACCAATTTCCAGCCCGTTAACAATGCCCGGGCTATCGGATGCGGCAGGCAGGCAAAAGCCCGAAGCATCGGACAAAGAAGATTCTGCCAGCGGAATTGCAGGCGGCCGCGCCGGCAAAGACCAGAAGAAAGATGCAAAAGCAGCCCCCGGCGGCCCGGCAAAAGAGCACGACCCCGAAGAACTGGCAGTCATAAATGAGCTAAAACAAACCGATCGCGAGGTGCGCGCCCATGAAGCCGCCCACGTTGCCGCCGGCGGTCAGTATGTTCAGGGCGGCGCCAGTTTTGAATA
This sequence comes from Candidatus Rifleibacteriota bacterium, assembly GCA_024710355.1. Classification (GTDB taxonomy): domain Bacteria; phylum Muiribacteriota; class Ozemobacteria; order Ozemobacterales; family Ozemobacteraceae; genus Rifleibacterium. The sequence goes on along the minus strand of JANJUX010000012.1, from coordinate 54,106 downwards.
CAAAACCGGGCCTGACGGCAAGCGCTATGCCGTTGGCGGCGAGGTTCAGATAGACACTTCCGAGGTTCCTGATGACCCGCAGGCCACCATCGAAAAAATGGAAGTGGTGAAACGGGCGGCACTGGCCCCCAAAAACCCGTCGTCACAGGACCGCTCCGTTGCCGCAGCCGCCAACCGGGCCCAGGCGCAGGCGCGCATCGAGCTGCAGACCGAAAAAAAAGAAGAATCTGAAGATGGCGGCAGAAAAACTGCCCCGAAAATCGATATCAAGGCCTGAAAAAGGCATAATAAGAGAATAAGGAGAATCGAATGAGAAAACCTTTCATGGCGCTGGCCCTTGCCGCCTTAATGTTCACCACAAGCCTTAACGCCGCTCAGACCGGCAGATTTCTTGATTCTGAAGGCAATGTCAGAGACAAGCCCGACAGCAAAGCAAAACTTCTCTTTTCTTCGACAGCCGGCGAAGAATTCACGGTTCTCGAACGCCAGGGCGAAAAATGGCTGAAAGTGCAGCTGAAAGATGGCCGTACCGGCTGGACCAGCGTCATCAATGTGAAACTCGATACCCCGGCCACCCCAAAAGAAGAAAAGAAAAACACCACCGCCTGGCAGGCAAGAAAAGAACCGTTGCCCACTACAGATAAAGACGAATCGGATTCGGACTCGGAACCCAATTCAAGCTCTGAGTCCGGGTCTGATCTTGCAGCAGAAAACTCCCGCCTGAAAGATGAAATAGAAAAACTGCAGCAGGAAAAAATGATGATCGAAAGCAGCACTCTGCAATCGCAGGTACTTATCGACAAACTCAAAAACGACCTGCGCCAGATGACCGCCCTCAAAGAAAAACTCGAAGCCGAAATCCGCCAGCTCAAACAGTCACCCGGCAAATAAAGACTACTACCTCGAAGAATAAGATTACTGAATGTTCCCGTTCCGGTAATGAGTGCGGCAACGACTGATAAATCCTTTAAAAATCAGGCGCGGCCGGCAATCAGGCAAACTTCAGTCGATATCGACCGGGGCGATGTGCAGATCTTCTTTTTCGAGCGGCAGAAACGGCAGCAGCAGGATACCGGGGGTTGCCAGCACCAGGGTTGCAATAAAGAAACCGACATAGCCGGTGCTCTGCTGCACGTAACCGCTGGTAATGCCGGCGGTCATTGCGCCCAGAGCCATCAGGCCGGTTGAAATGGCGTAATGCGCGGTCGGGTATTTCGAATCCTGGGTGATGAACATCAGATAAACCATGTAGGCCGCAAAGCCAAAACCATAGCCGAACTGGTCGCAGCCAACGATCAGTGTCACCCAGATTTTGGCGGGCTGCACGGTTGCGGCCCAGATATAGAGGAGATTCGGCACGTTCATCGCCAGCACCATCGGCCACAATGACTTCTTGATGCCGTATTTCGAAATGACCATGCCGCCGATAATGCCGCCCAGCGTCAGCGCCACTACCCCGACAACGCCGGTCACAAAACCGACCTCAGAAGTGGTCATGCCCAGCCCGCCCTTTTCGACCGTATCGATGAGAAAAGGGTTCGACATCTTGCTGACCATCGACTCGCCAAAGCGATAGAGCAGAATGAAGCCAAGCACGATCGGCAGTTTCGCCTGCGAAAAATATTCGGCAAAAGCCTCTTTAAAGGGAAACGACTCATGCTTGTCAGCGTCTTTGCGCGGCTTCGGCATTGCCAGGTAACCGACAACGATAAAAAACAGGTAGACGAGCGCCGCGACGATCAGCACGTTGCGCCACGCAAGCGGGATCAGGGCACCAGGCATCGCTTCAAAGGTTCCTGCCAGATAAATCAGGCCGCCATTGCAGAAAACGTTGGCAAGTCGATAGGCTGTGCCGCGAATACCGACGAAGTAAGCCTGATCTTCAGGCGAAAGGGCGAGAATATAGAAGCCGTCGGCGGCAATATCATGGGTAGCCGAAAGAAACGCCAGAATCGTCAGAACCACGAGGGTCGGCGTCAGAAAGTTTTCCATGGTAATCGTCATCGAGACGCAGAGCATGGTGATAATGCCGAGTATCTGCGTGCCGACGATCCATTTGCGTTTCGTCGAGGTCGATTCAACCAGGGGGCCCCAGAGCATTTTGAGAATCCAGGGCCAGGTGATAAGGCTTGTCCAGAGGCCGATTTCGGCGTTCGAAATGCCGAGGCGCTTGAACATGGTCACCGAAACGGTGCTGACGATAAAATAAGGTATGCCTTCGAGAAAGAACAGCGATGGCACAAAGAGCCAGGGGTTACCGGTGGTTTTCTTTTCTGCAACGGATCCGTTTTCCATATGGTTCTGCTTTCCTGTAAAACTGTTGACAAATAAAGCGGTAATAGCGGATTAACGGAATGAATATATCAGAAACGGTCGTCAGTTGGCAGAACAGTTTTGTGGTTTTCAGAAGAAGTTCAGAAGGCGGGTAAGGGGGCAGACATCCGTCAGACCTTCTTCACCAGGTCGTAAACCATTGCTTCGACTTCCTTCATGTTGAAAGGTTTGAGCAGAACGCCATGCACGCCCATTTTAACAAGTTCCTGCGCTTCGACATTGTTGCCATAACCCGTGGTCAAAAGCACTTTGACGTCTGGCCTGACTTTTTGCATCTCCAGAAAAACCTCGCGGGCAGATAACAGTGGCAGGCGCATATCAAGGACCACACCATCGACAGCTGCCGAATTTTCTTTAAATACCTCGACAGCGCGCCGGCCGTCGGCGGCCAGCAGAGTCTGGTAACCAAGTCTGCGCAGAATTTCATCAAGAATTACCAGAACTGAATTTTCGTCTTCGACCACAAGAATTGTACCGCCCGAGCCTGGTGTAGTCTTCTGTTGCACTGTTTCTTCAGTCTTGACCTGACCAGAAACCGGAAAAATGACACGAAAAGCAGCACCTTTGCCCGGCTCAGACTGCAGATCGATTGCGCCCCGATGACTGCGCACAATGCCATAAACCATTGCCAGACCAAGCCCGGTGCCTTTTTTTTCGCCATCCTGTTTGGTCGTAAAAAATGGTTCAAAGATTCTGGTCTTCAACGATTCATCAATACCGTGCCCGGTATCAGACACAACAAGTTCAACAAATCTCTCACCGTTAAGTTCCGGGTATTGAGACACGTTCAGGTCTTCGCGATGCAGGTTTCTGGTTGAAGCCGTAATGCGGCCGCGGCCACTGATAGCTTCGCGGGCGTTGACACAGAGATTCATCACAACCTGAGTTATCTGGGCCGGATCTGCCTCGATCTGCCACAAGTCAGGCACAAGGAGAGTTTTTATTTCTATTTCGTCGGCCTTGTCGATACTGCCGAGCATCAGAGCCACAACACCGGTAACAATTTCGTTCAGAGAAACCGGTTCAACAACTTTTTTACCCCGCCGGCCGAAGGCAAGAAGCTTTGAGGTAAGGTCACCGGCTTTTTTGCCGCAGTTGACGATATTCTGCAGAAACAGAATATTTTCCGGATCTTTTTCTTTGCGCAGCATGAGTGTCGAAAAACCCATTATGCCGCAGAGCATATTGTTAAAATCGTGGGCAATACCCGCCGCGAGATTGCCAATTGAATCCATTTTCTGGGCTTCAATCAGCTTTTCTTCTGATTTGCGCCGAAACGAAATATCGCGCGCAACCGCAATAAAATAGAACTCGTTTTCGAAACTGACCTTCTTCAGCTTGATTTCGAAGGGAATTTCTTCGCTTTTTCCGGTAACCAGATCGACCTCGACTGTCAGCTCATCCTTTTCAGAGCGGCCGGCCGCGGCGAAAAAGTCTTCGATCTGGCGGCGCTGCGCCGGCACTACCAGGTCGATAAAGCTTTTTCCGGTACCTTCATCGGCCTGCTGAAAAAACATGTTGCGCCCGGTAATACCCGACTCGATGAGCCGACCTTCCGGAAAGCTGAGCATGAAAAAGCAGTCATTGCTCTGGTCGAGAATAGCGCGAAATCTTTCAAGCTCCTTGAGCTTTTTCATCAGCTCCGGGTAGTAACTTTTCTTGTGCGACCGCTCTCCCAGACCGATGATTTTCGAACGCAGGCTGTTTCTGTCTTTATCAGAGGGCTCGCTCATATATGCCTTTCAGGTCATCGAGACCCAGTTCTTTCGGGTTGGTTACCAGACAGGCGTCTTTAAAGGCATTGCCTGCAAGAATTCCGATATCAGAGGCAGTTACTCCCAGATCAGACAGGGTTTTGCTTATTCCGGCGGCTTTCTTGAAGGCATTAATTGCACTGCAGAGAGAATCGCGGTCTGCAAACGGATCACCAGTGATACCGGCTCCGAAGATCCGGCCGATCTGCCTGAATTTTTCAGGGCTGGCGGCGAAATTACAATAAATCACGTGGTCGAGCAGCAGGGCATTGGCTTCACCGTGCGGGGCATCGACATAACCGCCCAGGCTGTGAGCCAGTGCGTGCACAGCGCCGAGACTTGCGTTTGAAAAGGCCAGACCGGCATAAAGGCTGGCCAGCATCATCTGACTGCGGTATTCAAGATTATGCGGAAACTCAATTGCCTGCAACAGGCTCTGCTGAATGAGCCTGATGGCTTCGAGAGCGTGCAGATCGGTGATTGGCGAAGAAGCATTCGAAACATAGGCCTCGATTGCGTGCACCAGAGCGTCCATGCCGGTAAAGCAAGTCAGATCACGACTCATGGTAACGGTTACCCGAGGATCGATCAGAGCGAGATCGGGCACGACCATTTTTGAAACAATGGCGATTTTGACCCGGCGGCTGGTATCAGAAATTATGGCAAACTGCGACACATCAGCTGCAGCGCCCGAGGTTGAGGGGATACAGATCAGCGGAACGCAGGGCATCGGCACTTCATCGACGCCTTCGTAATCGAGAATATGCCCGCCGTTGGCGGCAACGATGCCGATACCTTTGGCACAGTCAAGAGGGCTGCCGCCGCCGACCGCAATGATTGAGTTGCAGTTTTCTCTGATAAAAACTTCGGCGCCGGCCATTACCTGTGTTTCGCGCGGGTTGGGAGTGACATCAGAAAACACATACCACGGAATGCCTTCTTCTTTCAGGCATTTTTCAACATCATCAACCCAGCCTGCCGCTATCAGACCGGGATCTGTGACAATCAGAACCTTTTCTGCGCCGAGATTGGCGGCGTAGCGACCAATCAGATTGCGGGCATCTATACCAAAAATGAATTCAGGTGCCACAAATTTGCGCAATTCGTGTACAGTCTGCATCAGCCGTCTCCTCTTTGATTATTTCTGACTGGCTGCTTTGAATCTTCTATTTTTATTCTATCAGAACATCGGTTCAGGGGCAAATTCCGGCCGATTCTTCGTCACAAATCAGCAAGGCGCTGCTGAAAAGCTTCAAGAAATCTTGCCACATGCAGGCCGTCGACAAGGCCGTGGTGCACCTGAATTGCAACCGGCAGCAGCAGCTTGCCTTCATCTTCGTAAGTTCTGCCAAAGGTTATTCTTGGCACAGAATCGCTTGAATTGAGGGCTTTGGCAAAAGTCAGCCCCGAAAAGCGATGCCAGGGAATGCTTGAGTAATAGACCTGATCAGCCCGATAATCGTTCTCCAGGCACATTCCGGTCGTTGCCATGACCTTTTCAATCTCGGCCGCTGCAACTCTGGCAAATTCGGCAAAATCATCGACGAATTCTATGAAGCAGCACCCGAAGGTCTCATCGGGGCGCATTACCGTCGTTGAAGCATGGACCCGGTCATAGCACACCACTTCTTCACCGACAATGCGCATCCTCAGTTCTTCAACCTGATTAAGGGCCTGCAGTGACCGGTGCAGATAACTGAGAAAAAACGACTGCCCCTTATGTTTGCTGTTCCAGTAGGTTTTGCCGCAGTCGAGCGCGGTCGTAATGCCCCAGTAAGGGTCGGCAAGACCGCAGAAATACTGGTAGTGCTCGCGTCTTTTCCAGGTTGTCAGGTCGATTGTGTGCATTGGGCAACTCTCGCGGTGTTATGTCTGATTCTACTTCAATTCAGCGCCAATGGCAAAACTTCAGAAGTCTCAAACGGTCAGAAAGTCGTGTTAGAATTGTGCTATTCAGATTTTTACGGGAGTCGAATCATTTATGACAAGAATCATGCTGCTCGCTTTTTTGCTTGTATGCTCACTGGCCACCGGGGAAAGCGCCAAGCCGGTCGTCAACCTCAAGAGCATGCGCGACCGCAACGAAGTTGAGAGCCTGATCAAAGGCGCCAAAGGTATGCCACCGCAGCGTCGCATCGAATTCATCTCAAAATATCTGCTCGGCCGCAAATATCACCCCGAAACCAGAACCCGCATCAAAAAGCAGCACGCGCCAAAGCCGGCAAAAAGAGAAGCGAACAACGAAAAGCCGCTGTCGGTAGAGTTTTTAAGATCAAACCTGACTTACCTCGACTGTATGACCTATGTCGAGCACGTTCTCGCCATGGCTGCCTCCCAGAAAGCTTCTTACACAGAATTTCTGCTGCGGCTCATCGACGTGATGTTCGATGCCGGCGGCAAACCCCTGATGAACCATCACCGCAATCACTTCACGTCATACTGGGGCGTCGTGAACGAGCGCAAGGGCTACCTCACCGATATCGCCAGGCACCACCCCAAGGCCCTCAGCCGCGGTCTCTATCTCAACCGGGTCGGCAATAACCGCACCTACTACATCGAAGACCGCTTCATGATTGCTGCCGAACCAAGTCTGATGTGGTATTTCCCGGTGGCCGCAGTGCTCGATGGCTCGGCACCGCTTCAGTCAGGCGATATTGTGGCCATGGTGACCGACAAAGAAGGTCTCGACGTCACCCACATGGGTTTCTATATCGAGCAGAATCAGAAACGCTGGCTGCGCCACGCTTCGCTCAAACTCAACCGGGTCACCGATCAGGATCTTGCCGAATATCTGCGCGCCGGCAAAAATATCAAAGGCCTGATGGCATTCCGACCCCTGCTTAAAACGGCCCCACCAGCTCTTTATCGTTTTCGCAATCTCGCCGAATAGCCCGGCGGATTTCGGCCATCAGATCGACCGCATAACAAAAATCTTGACTCACGAACTATAATTCGTGTATTTTATATCGCGTAAAATTTTTCAGGTCAGGAAGCCGCAATGGTCGAAAAAAGCGAACAAACCCATAAATGGACCTTTCTCACCAACCATGCCCACGTAATCGTTTGCCTGAGCATAAATCCGGCAATGCGCATGCGCGACATCGCAGACCGTGTCGGTATTACCGAGAGAGCGGTTCAAAAAATCATTGCCGACCTGACACACGAGGGCTATCTCGAAATTGACCGGCGCGGGCGTTGTAACAGCTATCGCCTCAACAGCGCGCTTCACCTGAGACACCCGATCGAATCGGGGCACACTATCGGGGAACTGCTGCTGCTCCTGCTCAAAGGAGCACCAGAAATTCACAGTATACAGACAAAGCCCGGGCTCAACCCGGAGTCAGACAAACAGGACTAAACAATGAAAAAATGGCTGGTTCTTGCCGCCGGTTTCGTCATTCAGACGGTGATGGGCGGAATCTATGCCTGGAGCGAATTTGCTGTAAAGCTGCACCAGAACTACAACCTTTCCCGTGGCGAATGTGGTGCCATTTTTGGCCTGACCATCGCCATTTTTACCCTGGCCATGGTCTACGCCGGCAGAAAACTGCACACCTGGGGTCCCAAGATGACAGCATCAATCGGGGCCCTTTTTTTTATCGCGGGTTATCTGACCGCTTCTTTCTCACAGGGAAATTTCGCCCTGCTGCTGCTCGGTTTCGCCCTGCTTACCGGCGCCGGCACTGGCTTTGCATACGTCTGCCCGCTGACTGTCGGAATGAAATGGTTTCCTGACAACCGCGGGCTGGTCACCGGCTTTTCGGTGGCAGGCTTCGGCGGCGGTGCGATTGTGATGAGCGCCGTCAGCGAGTATCTCATCTACGAAATCGGCTATGACCTGATGATGACTTTTCGCATTCTATCGTTCATTTTTGGGGGCAGCGCACTTCTGGCCGCCAGCTTTCTCAGCGAGCCGCCTGCCGACCACGACCGGCACCACCATCACACCTGCAACACGCCTCTGCATAAGCTGATTCTGACCAAAAACTTCGCCTGTATCGCTTTCGGAATGTTTTCCGGCACCTTTGCCGGGCTTTTGATCATCAGCAACCTGAAGGCAATCATGCTGGCCGCCGACTTCAGCGAATACTGGGCCACCATGTCGATAAGCCTGTTCGCGGCAGGCAACATCGCCGGTCGAATTCTGTGGGGGCAGATTCACGACCGCATCGGCTCGCGCCGCACCATTCTGGCCGGCAATCTCCTCTTTATAATTTCGTTGCTACCGCTGCTCTCTGAAAGTCTTTCGGCCTGGGCGCTGCCGACAATACCTCTGATCGGCATGGTTTTCGGCAGCTGTTTTGTCATTTATGCCTCGACCGTCGTCGAAATTTTCGGGCACCGCAAATTTGCCGGCCTATACCCGTTCTGCTTCCTCGCCTACGGCTTTGCAGCCCTTACCGGGCCGGCCCTCGGCGGCCTGATTGCTGACCAGACCGGCTCTTTCAGCTATGGCATCATCACCGGCCTGGTCGCTCTGGCGATAAATCTGTTGCTTTTTGCCGTCGGATTCGGCAGAACGGAAACTTCCGCGCAGCCAGACAGCCCCAAAGAAAGCACTGTCGCGTGGTATAAGCCCGGCTGGACCATACTGCGACGTTTCTGGCTCCAGAAACAGGATTCCTGATCTTTAGCTTTTCGTGGCAGAAAGCAAAAACTTCCGGCCATTTTTCGGGTATAATTCTGGTATTACTTCGCAGATTAAGCAGGGAGTATATTCCTATGAAAAAAACTTTCAGCCGGCTTATCAATGCAACTGCGCTCGCGCTGGTCATGACCGCCGGCTTTTCGGCCGATCTGGCCGCACAAAATACGCAGCAAAGCAACCCTTTCCAGGTCAACAATGTCTACATTTCTGCAGGCAAAAGCTTCGACATCAGTCAGATCAACGCCAGCGCTTCAGTAGACCTTACCGAAGAAGAACAGAAATTTCTCGACATGCAGCTGCTGCCTTACTACTACCCGGTTCTCAAAAGATGCGCCGAAGGCAAAGAGCCGTTCACCGGCAAAGACGGCGGACTGACGGCGGCCAAGAATCTCTGCAAAAGTTTCTACCCGCAGGGCAAGGGAAACTATTCGCGCGACTTCGGCAACCCTGTCAGAATGCTCGACTGGGCGAAGCGCTGGAATAAAGATGAAAAAATGGTGAAGATGGTCACCGCAACGAAACGGGGCGACATCTTCCTCAACGGCCCAAAAGACAAGCAGGCAATCGACAAAAACTTTATCTGTCTGATGACCAAGGGCCCCTATTATCATGCGACAATGGTTGTCGACAGTGTACCGCCAATCATCATTGAAGCGGTCGGCATCACTGCCAACAAATCAGACACGACCAGCGACAAAGTGCGAATGAGCACCTGGTATGAAGAAATCGGCAACTGGAGCAATTATCGCCTTGTCAGGCCAACTCACGGCCTGCCGGCTTCACAGGCCAACGCCATCATTGAAAAGGCGATTGGCTACGCTGAAGCGCAGCTTGGCAAGCCTTATGATTACTCATTCTCGAACAGTGACGGCGACCGCGCCTTTTACTGCAGCGAACTCGTCAGCAAGGCATATTTCGACGGCGCCGGCTTCAAAGGCAATATCGCCACCAAGAATCCGGAACGCGACAAAATCATCGTCGCCCTGCACTCGGTAATCGACGGGCTCGAACCCAAAAACAAATATCAGCTTGCCGACAAGGTAATGAATTTTGCGGTTGCTTACAGTCACAGCCCCGATATCAACAAACTGCAGGAATTCATCATCAACGATCTGGTTCCTGACTGCAAAACTCTCGATAAGGCCTTTCCGGGCCCAGAAGGACGCGCAAAGCTGAATAAGGTATTCAATAAAATCAAAAGCAACGAAGGCTTCAAAAGCTTTACCGCTGCCAACAAGTCATACGAAGACGACAAAAAAGCCGGAAAATTCAATGCCGGCTGGGGTATCGGCAAGCTGCGCGAGCTGAAAAGCAAGGCCAACGTCGGGCTGTCACTGCTGAAAGACATCGACAGGCTCGGCAAAGAAACCGGCGCCAGCCGCAAAGATCTGACCATGGTTCTGATGAAGATTTTTATACCGGTGTATCAGAACCTTGGCACTTTCGGCGAAGTACTCGGCGGCATGGACAAAACCAAGCAGGTCAACCTTCCCGAAGGCGTCAAAACCGTGCTGAAAATCGTCGACTGGGGCGTCAGCAAACGTGAAAGCGTCAAAAACTGGCCGGTCATCGGCGGCACTCTTGCGAAACTCATGCCCGGCAACGGGGACGGCAAGATCTTTACCGACCTGACCAGCCCGAGTGACCTCGCCCAGGCCAGTCCCGGCTTCACCATCGACTATCCCTGAAGCCAAACCAGGCTTTCAGCAACCAACCTTAACGACAACACCCCGCACTGCTGCGGGGTGTTGTGTTTTGTACAGATGTTATAGTTTTATTTGCGGCGGCCGATAAAGAGGCGCAGCGGCAGATGTATTCTCTGCTTCCAGGAGGCTTCAGAATGGCTGCCACCCGAAAATTCGCGATAAACCAGGCCTTTGAAGGCCGGGCATTTCTGTTTTACGGTTTCGGCGAGCTGACGACTGAATCTTATCGCCTCTTCGCCTTCGCGCGTGCCCATATCGGCCCAGATCTTGCCCTGCCATGACGCCAGATCATTCTGCAGCAGCCATTCTATTATGCCGCCATTGGCCCACCAGATCGAAGGCGACATGGCGATGATCCCCGAAAACACCTCTGGCCGCGAAACCCCGATGTAAAGTGATATCAGGCCACCGAGTGAAGAACCGCCGACGAAGGTATTGCGGCGATCTTTGAGAGTCCTGAAACTGCGATCAACGAGGGGCTTGAGCTCTTCGACAAGAAAACGGGCATATTTTTCACCATTGCCACCCTTGTGCTTCGGGTCCGGAAAAGGCGTATACTCGCTCATGCGGTCAGCGGTGTTGCCGATTCCGACAACAATGGCATCGTTCAGTTCACCACGGGCGATGCCTTCGTCCATGGCCTCGTCGATACCCCAGTCGACGCCGCCGAAAGAGGTGCCCGGGTCGAAGAGATTGCCACCGTCGTGCATGTAAATAACCGGGTAACGACGACTCGAACTGCCTGGCTTGTCATAGGAAGGCGGCAGCCAGACGATCACATCACGCGCCGGCGCCAGAAATGCCGATTTCACCTGGCGAAGAACTTTATAGTTTCCGGTTATCATTGGCGGCTGGTTTGCAGAACCGCTGCCGGCCTGATCTGACCAGGCTTCGACCACAGCACGTTCGACCATCTTGTCGCCCTTGACCAGCAGGCGGCGATTCGGTCTTTCGAGCCCCTGCGCCGTCTTTTCGACAGTGGCGAAGCTGCCGCGGGTAAACTTGAATTCGAGCATCGTTCCGTCAGGGATTTCGCTGCGAAACTGGTGCAGCCCGGGGCCGGTTTCCTGCAGGGGCATGCCGGCACCCGACCATTCGGAAAGAAGCTCATGATTGCCGGTAATGCAGACCTTTTCGGCATCGGGAGTGGCAGCCGGAACATTGACAACAATCGTCAGCTCCGTTGCCAGAGCGGCCGATGAAGACAAGAGCAGAACCGCAAGCGCCAGATTTTTCAGGTGTTTCATCATTTCAGGTTTCCTTGTGCAACAATCACTGTGTGGCATCGAGAATAAAGCTTTCGACACGCTTCAGAAGCCTGGCAGCGGTTTCGTCGCTGTCATGCACCACGCGATGTTTGAGTGCGTCGCGCAGCGGCTTGAGATTGCCCGAAACAGAAAGAATGAACGGGCGCCAGCGCTTTGTGAAGCTTTCGATTTTGGCAATGGCCATTTCAGCCCGCTGATACTCGCCGCCGCTGATTCCATCACAGACGATCTTCTGAACTTTGTTTACCGCCATTCTGAAAATATTGGCCTGGTTTTTCTGCTGAGTCGAATTCAGGCTCCCCTTCATGGCTTCGAGAGAATTGTGCAGCAATTCAGTGTAATCGAGAAGACGGGTGAAATCTTCGATCTTTTCAGGGTTGAAAACCCAGACTGTCGGATTGTTGCGCAGAGTCACGAACCTGTCGGGCCCGCCACGTTCCGACACAGAAACCAGAACGGCATATTTCCCGGCAATTTCGGGGGCGGGAATCTGATTAAAGCGCAGTGACAAGCTTGATTTAGCTCCATTACCCTGCAGACCGGCGGTTTCGAGAATGAAACCGTTGCGGAAAAATCTTATTTTTTCGTCTTCGGTAGTATTGCGCTTGCCGCGCAGCACTTCAACCGCACCGCGGCCAAGCCCGTCAACCTTCCAGCGGGCCGGATACTCGACCTTGATCTGGTCGATGTCGCGGCCATTGGCAAAAATATGCAGCTCACCCATCGAGATCGGCTCGCCGGCAAAGGGCAGATCGGCGATCTGCATGAATGCGGCCGCATCGCTGAATTTTCCGAAATATTCGGTGAATTCTTCGCGAAACATGCCGGCAATTTTTTTTGAGTGCAGAACCATGATGTTTTCATCATTGGCGCGGTTACCGTTGGTAGAGGCGTTCTCCGAGCCGAGAACCACGCGCGGGTCCTTACCGTTGGAGTCGACCACAAAAACCTTGTGGTGAAATTTGCCTTCGTTTGGGTAGATTCTGACCGGAATACCGACCTCGGTCAGGTGTGAAAATTCGCCGAACGGGCCGGTGCTGCGGTAGAGCATGCGATCGAAAATGCCCTTAACATCGCAACCCGCTTTGAATTTTTTGATCAGCAGATCGCGAAGATCGTCAGCAGTAAAGGCAAACTGCATAAAAAACACTTCTTTTTCGGCTTCAGAAATGGCCTCGGCAATGCGGGCATTCGGGTTATCTTCGGGTGCGAAAAATACTTCGATGTTGGTATCATCGACTTTGACCATCTGACGCTCGGCATGGCGTGGCGAACTCGGGCCAAATGAGCGGTCGAAGAACATTTCTTTAAATTCGGCCGAGTAAATGGCGGCCAGCTCTTTAGACTTAACCTGAATGGCGTTGTTCGGGTTTTTGTAACTGCAGGTATCGGTGAGATTGAAGCTGCCGGTCCAGACAGATTCGCCATCGCGAATACCGAATTTGTTGTGCATCAGGCTGGAGCGGTTGTTGTCATCTAAGACTTCAACGCCGGCAGCCAGAAGTCTGGCAATAAAAGGGTTGAGTTCAGGTTGAACCGGCTGAGCGCCATTGCGACGGGCCGGAGCCTTTATCGGGTGCGGTGTCAGCGAATCGACATCGTCCTGGGTTGCCGGATCGGGCGGCAGAAAGTAGTAGTTGTTGTCAACGACCAGCTTAACGTCAACGCCGCGTTTCTTCGCGCGAATGAAGGCATCGACAACCGAATCGAGACGAATTTCGAAAAAAGCTCCGTGCAGAGTTTTTCTGGCGCCATCGACGAATTTGATAAACTCAGTATCCAGGCCGGTTTCGCCCCGTTTAGAAGGGCCAAAGCCGATGCTGATATTTGGCGACACCTGAGTCATCGGCCCGGCCATAACATCAGAAGGAGCAAAGCAGCCTGCAACCGCCAGCGAAAGGGCAAGAAAATATCTGCGCATAAAAGCCTCCACCCCAGAATACTACCTGAGCTATTAATTATACTGACAGAGAGAAATTGCGCAATCGGCAGTCGTAAGAAGCAGGTCAGACACACTAAAACGCCTTAATATTGGCAATTGGGGCAGATTCCCGCCGGAAATCTCAGCGTGGTATCCTGACAGCCACCATCGTCAGATCGTCAAAAAATGGGCCCGGAACCACGAAGCGACGGTAATCTTCGAGCAGTGACTCGACAAACTGCCGGGCATCGCAATCGGCCAGACGAGAGACGCAGCGCATCAACTCTACCTCGCCAAACGACTCTTTTGCGGCGTTGCGGCCGTCCCAGAGGCCGTCAGAATAAAACAGAACGATATCGTCCGGCGCAAAAGTCAGACGGCTCTGCTCGAAAGGCCGTTTGAAAGGCAGCCCAACCGGGCCGCCGCTTCCTTTAACCTCACGCCAGACCTTTTCTGCGGCAGAATACCAGAGAACCGGTGCATGCCCGGCATCGACAAAGGTCATCAGCTGCTGCGACATGTCAAAACTGGCATACATCATGGTGATAAATTTCTGCACCTGATTCAGCCCGGGTTCCATCACATGCCTGAATGCATTCATTATTTCAGCTGGCTCAAGGTCACGGGTTTCATCACGCAATGAAAGCTGCCAGAGCACCCGCGCCAGCTGGTTGCGGGCACCGGCACCGACCATGGCGGCGTGCAGTCCCTTGCCCATGACATCGCCGACTACCAGGTCGAAGCGATTATCGTTGAACCTGAAAAAATCGATAAAATCGCCATCGACATCTTTTGAAGGCACGGTAACCGCCGCAATATCAAGGCCGTTGACTTCAGCCGGCACCTTTTCCATCAGCAGTGTACTCTGAATTTCGCCGGCAATGACGAGTTCCTGCTGATGCGCTTCTTTTTCGAGCTGCTGCAGGCGATACTGGCGATAGGCTTCGTGCAGCAGGCGATTGAGCTGTTCAAGCTGGCAGGGCTTGGTAATGAAACGAAAAATATTGCCTTCGTTCACCGCTTTGGTGGCAATGTGAAAGTCGCCTTCACCGGTCAGCATCATGCGCACGCTTTCTGGCGACAATGCAATGGTTCTGGCAAGAAAAGCGATGCCATCCATGCGCGGCATATTGAAATCGGCAACGATAACGGGAAACGGGCCATGCTGTTCGACAGCCCGCAAAGCTTCTTCACCGCTCAGAGCGGTTACCAGCTCCCAGTCTTTGCGCAGCCCGCGGCTGTAAGAGTGAATGATATTGGGTTCGTCGTCAACGAAGAGAACTTTTGGCTTCATCAGGCTGCTTCCCTGTTGCTTTCAAGATAGAGAACTCCGGCCCGCTTTTTCCAGGCATCGAAAAGCCTTTTGACGTGCACTTCGGCGGCGATACCAGGGTCGATGACCGCCGCCTCACCTGCCGCCATGCACAAAAAGGCATTTGCCAGGTGAGTAGCAACCAGCACGGTCGATTTTTCGAGTTTCAGCTGGCCGGGCCGGTGGTGGCAGGCAACGGCCTCGACAACCGGATCGGGCAGACCCCAGAGGCCAAGAAGGTAGGCCCCGATCTCTGCGTGAGAGACGCCGAAGGTTTTGTATTCAGCTTCAGAAAATTCTTTTTCGGAATTACCCGACATCGGCTGCAGCACCCGGCTAAAATAGCGCGGATGATCGAGCAGCAGCAGTTTGCCGACGTCGTGCAGCATGCCGGCAAGGAAGGCGTCTTCCTGGACACTTGGCGGGGAATTCAGATTGGTGGCGATTTCGCGACTCAAGCGCGCCGTCAGAGAGCTGTGCAGCCAGAGCTTATCGAGTGACAGGCCGGGCATGATGATGTCGGGGGCCGCAAAAAAGAGCTTCACATAGCATACAAGCGATTTGATGACGTTGATGCCGAGAAGAACCACCGCTGTCTGCGGGTTTGAAACCTGGCGCGGCAGGCCAAAAAATGCCGAATTGACCAGATGCAGCACTCTGCCGGTCATCGATACATCGCGGGCGATAATTTCGCCAATTTCACTGAGTGATATCAATGGCGACTCAACCGCCCGCACCAGTTCATGATAAAGTTGCGGCAGACTCGGCAGATACGGAATGCCGCTGATTATTTCAAGAAGCTCGCGGCTGTTGAGCAGGCGTCGCAGGCTGCCCGCCTTTTCGATCTGTTCGAGCAGAATCTCGCCTTTGCAGGGCTTTGCGAGAAAACGGTGTGCTGACTGTGTCGATCTGAGAATCACTTCGGATTCGCCATCGGGCTCACTCGAAAGAACGATGCGGATAACCTCAGGGTAAGCCACCTGCACGGCCTTTAAAAGATCAGAACCGTCTTCAAGCTTCATATTCAGTTCTGAGACAACGACTTCAGGACGGTAAAGGGTAATCTTGTTCATGGCCTCGCGTGCCGAAACCGCAAACAGCAGGTTCCAGTCAGGCCTCAGAGCCCTGATCATGCGTCGATGCCCATCATGCACCTTCTGATCAGGGTCGGCGAACAGAATACTGTATGTTTTCACGCTTCCTCCGCGGCTTTACAGATCTTTTTCATTGCGCCGGTGCGGCAGCAGAATTCTGAAGGTTACACCACACTGCGGCTCTGAAACAACACTGACACAGCCACCGTGAGCTTCTTCGACTATCTTTCTGACAAGGCTCAAGCCAAGCCCGGTACCTTTGCCGGCAGGTTTGGTTGTAAAATCCGGTTCAAAGATCTTTGCCAGGTTTTCTGGCGGAATACCGGGCCCGTCGTCGGCAATTTCGATTTCGATACGGTCACCGGCAGCACGACTGCTGATTCTGATGTTACCGCGGCGGTAAGTGCCGGCAGCAATCTTCTCGCCAATCGCATGGGCAGAATTGACGATCAGGTTGAGCAGCACCTGATGCAGTTCATCGCGTGATCCGTAAATATATGGCAGGTCGCCGGCAAGGTCTGAATGCAGGTCTGCCAGGCGCTTCCATTCGTGCCGCGAGATGGTGCAGACCGTATCGATGCATTTATTAACATCTATCAAAGTGAATTCATGCAGCGAGGGGTGCGAAAAATCTTTCAATGCCAGAACCAGTCGCGAAACCATGTCGATACCTTCGAGCGATTGCTGCAGAGCATCAGCAAGTTCGGCCTGCAGGTATTCAGATTCGCTTTCAGATTCAATTTCGCTGAGCTCCTGCCAGTCGTGAGCTGACGGCATTCTGCCGGCTCTGGCGGTTTCGACGAGTTTTTTGTAACCATTGATCAACCGGATCAGATCATTGAACGATGACTTCATGAAGGTCAGATTGTTTTCAAGATAATGCATCGGAGTGTTGATCTCGTGCGTAATGCCAGAAATCAGCGCCCCGAGCATCTCAAGCTTTTTCTCTTCTGCCCGGGCATTGGCATCGGCAACCGACGGCGCTGCCATCTGCTGTTGTTCAGCCATCATTAACCTCGATCAAAGATTCTGTAAAAAACTCATCGGGTTGATTATAACATGCAGCGTAACTACAGATTATCCGGCATATCCGCCAGAGTCATTGCCTGCAGCTTGCGCCAGCCCTTTTCGACAATTGCCGACCAGAGATCTTTCTCGGGTTGGCAATTGTTTTCGAGGTAGGTTTTAACCAGCAGCGACATCGCAAACTTTTCTTTGTCAGCTGGCGCGAGACCAGCCGGCGCCAGTGCCAGCTGTGCCGCAAAGTCGGCTTCACTGGCAGCGATAAGACTGAGAAGCTTTTCAGAGTGTTTGAACAAGCCATCTGAGCCGGCAAATACCAGGATTTCAACGATTCTGTCTTCTTTGCCGGCCGGGGCCGACGGAACAAACGGCATTTCAATTGCAGATTTTGCGACCCGATCGGCACCAGTCCCGGAAGGCATCGAGCGACTGACCGGCGCAGAGTAGCATTTGCCCGAGTCTTCATTAAGACTGCGCAAAATCGCCGGGGCCGGCGAAATACAGGCCACAAAAGAATCAGCAAGATAATTGCAGCACCGCGAAATGATGCCACCGCCAGCAACGCTGCCCATAAAATCGCGACCGGCCGGCACCATAACCGGGATACGCCGCAGCTCGACCCGACCATCATTCTTTTCGCTTTTGCAGCGCTCTTCTATCCCTATGTAACTGGTTTTCGAGCAGATGATGCCGTATTCTTTCGACATTTCGATCATTTCAGCATCGGCATTCTTTGCTTTCTTTCGATTCTGATGACTACCCGAAGCAGTCTTTGCTTCGCCATTGTCGAGCATTTCGATGTATTTCTGCGCCCACCACAGTGCCGGAACGCTGCCGACTGACGACCGCGGCGCTTCGGCCGTATAAACCAGCTTTTTTGCACCACACATTGCCGAAAGAGTTACCTTCAGATCGGATGGCAATGGCTTGCCAGACTCTGCCCGGGCGGCAAACCGTATCACCTCACCAGAAAACAGCCTATTGAAGGACAACGGAGCACTCTCAAGTCCTCCACAGCTCCAGTCAGCGGTTATTTCTGAAAGAATCGGCGCCGATAGCCGTTTGAACTGACGCAGCACCTTTGGCTCGATGCGTTCGCCCGGAAAAACAAACTCGGCGGCACCACCACTGCGATCGGCAACCCCACGCACCAGCGATTCGCTGACGCCATTGCCGATACCGAACGAAAATACCCGGCAACGGCTGCGACTGCTGACCGCAAAGTCGATCACTTCTTTTTCGTTACCGACTTCACCGTCGGTAAAAAGCACCAGACTGGCAAATTCGGTCTGCAGGCCTTCAACAGCAACCTGCATGGCCGGCAGAATCTCAGTGCCGCCCATATCAGCCCCGATGCCAGAAATCAGGCGGGTAGCTTCTTCCAGCGACTGGTCATGTAAAACCTGCGGCTTTTTGAAAAGGCGCCTGAAGCTGCTGCCAAAGCAGACAATCTGAAAATAATCGCCCTCATTCAAAGATCTGACACAAAGCTGCAGAGCATTAACCGCCTCTCGAATCGAATCACCCTGCATTGACCCCGAGCAATCGACCACAAAAACCACTTCTTTCGGGGCTGCCGGCTCTCCGGTCTCGATCTCCGGAAAAAGCTCAACCAGCAGATGCTCACGGCCGTTGAAAACACAGTGTGTAACAGCCGGTCTGATTTTTTCGGCCAGCGAAAAGTTGACCACAATATCTTTATCAGGCATTACCGAAGCCTGTGCAAGACACACATCGGCCTCATTCTGGCCCAGTTCAACTCTGATCGGGTGACTCGGTGACTCTACGGTGCGCAGCGCCGAATTCTGCATTACCTTGAGATTGAAACTGAATCCATAAGGAACCCGTGCGGCATAATCGGGAGTGATTCTCTCCCACTCAGACATCTCGGCAGCACTCGCGGCCGGAAAATATCTGGGCACGATCACCACCGGAAAAGAAACTCTTGCTGAATCTGCCTGAGCCTCGAGCAGCTGAAACATGCCCAGCTGAATTTCAACCTGCTGCCCGGGCAGAAGATTGCCGAGACTCATGACAAAAAGATCCGGGCGTTCCTGGTCGAGCAAAAAAGCTCCATCGCCTTCGCTTATCGCTTCGTCATATTTTTCGAATGCTTTCTCACGCTCTTCAACGGCCGCGGTAATAACCCGGTCGCCGGTGAGTATTTTAAGAGAACCCAGTGTGGCGCCGGCGGGCAACGGAAAGGAAAAAACCGCCTCGATTGCCTTTTTTTCATTATTGGTGAAACGCTGAATTACCTGCCAGTTCACCGAAAGGCCGTTAACCAGACCCTTTACGGCTACCGCCTGCAACGGAACAAGCCTGTCGTTGGTTTTGTCGTGCAATGAACAGTAAATATTACTCATCAGAAACCTCTCCCTGGGTTGAATTTGTGCCAAACAGCTGATGAACGAACTTCTGCAGTTTTCTGATTCTGGCCGGGGTCACCGGATAAACACCCCCCTGAACATTCAGTTCGATACCCGGGCCGACCTCGATGCGAACCCAGGCAGTCGGCAACGGGTAAGCCGCAGAATCGGGCTCATTCTTGCCACGCAGCTGCCCGGCCACTTCTTCGAGACTGAGATTGTTTTCTTTGAGGGTTTTTATGCGCAACAGGTCACGCAGATGGTCTTCGGTGTAGTAATGGCCGCGCCCGGCGCCCAGAGGCGGCTGCAGCAGACCATTCTGCACGTAAAACCTGATGGTTCGGCGGCTGACGCCGCTCAATTCAGCGAGCTGCCCGATATTTATCTTTTTTTCTTCCATAACCAGAATATAATCACTTTTTCGACATCTGTCAATATGACACTTACTGTATAAATAATTTCACTTTGTGGTGCAGTCGCCATAAATGCCTTATAATTAACAGAGAGAAGCAGAGAACTGGATCAAGAAACCATGATTCACACCACATCACCGGATCTGCAGACAGGGCTTTCACCAGACAAGGTACAATGAAAATTCTTGAATCATTCAAGGCACGGGTGTTTTTCCTGACAACAGCGCTGGTATTGATCACTGCGCTGTCGATTTCGATATTTCAGCAGATTCAGGCCGAGCGCCACACTGTCGAACTCGAACTCAACAATGCGAGAAGCATGCTGCAGCTGGCAGCGACCCAGATTGAAAATCAGTATGACAGTTATATATTTCATCGCGAATCGCTGACCAGAGAGCGTAAGCAGAATCTGCAGAACATCGTCGAAATCACCAGCCGCATGGCAGAGAGTTACCAGCAGCAGATTATCAATGGTCAGCTCGACGAGGCGACCGCCCAGCAACGTTTTCTGCATAGAATCCGGCATTTCCGCTATGCCGACGGCACCGGCTACATCTGGGTCAACACCGCAGAAAGTCCGAATCCGCGGGTTATCGCTCACCCGGCAATGCCAGAGCTTGAAGGACAGAGAATGGACAGCAGCGACCCCCTGTTCAACAATGCACTGGGTCGCAAAGAAAACCTGTTCAATGCTTTTGTCCAGGCCTGCTCTGAAGATGGCGAAGGTTTTGTCGACTATCTCTGGCCGAAACCAACCGCCTCAGGAACCGCCGAAATAAAAGCCAAGCTTTCTTACGTGAAGCTCTTCAAACCCTGGAACTGGATTATCGGCGCCGGCATCTACATGGACGACATCGAAACCGACAGTCAACTGCGCATGGAAGCTATAATCAAAGAACTGAAAAAGGCTTTCAGCAAGGTGAAAATTTCTGAAAACAGCTATCTTTTTCTTTTCGATGCAAACTTCAACATACTTGTCCACCCTGATTACGAGGGCAAGGGGCCCGAGGGTTTTCAGGACCCGGAGCACGAAAAAACGATTCTGCGGCAGCTGGTACAGATTGCCGGGCGGCCGGGCGAAATGCTCTCTTACAGATGGCAGAAACCCGGCAGCGACAAAAAGGCACTCTTCGAGAAAACAGCCTGCGCTTTTCATTTTAAACCACTCGACTGGTATATCGTCGCATCCGTATATACAGAAGAGCTGAAAAGCCCGCTCTATCGCCTGCGCTGGAAAATCCTGCTGATTCTCACCCTGCTCCTCTCGCTGTCATCAATACTCGCATCGATGCTTGCAGACAGCCTGAGCCGGCCACTGCAGGAACTCGCGGCGGCGGCAGCACGCATCGAATCAGAAGGAATTGGCGCTATCGAGCTTCCCAGAAGCGAAATTAAGGAAATCAGCAAACTCGGGCGCTGTCTGAACTCGATGGTAACCTCGATAAAATGTGCAATTGAAGACCGCGATCAACTGCTTGAAGAGATTAAAAGTGAAGAAGAAAAGCACCGTACGACGCTGAATTCGATCGCCGATGCGGTAATTTCGACCGATACCAATGGCGCGATCAAAGGCATGAACCCGGCCGCCGAAGAAATAACCGGCTGGAAACTTGAAGAGGCCATTAACCGCGATATAAGCGAGATTTATCAGGTCAACCCGGGCTCAACGCTCGGCAGGTGCAAATCCGCTGTTCAAAAAGCTGTTCAGAACACCAGACATTTCAGGACTTCTGAAGACATCATTCTTATAAATAAAAATGGCGATGAACACCATATTTCCGAGCAGGCCTCTCTCATTCACGACGAAAACGGGAAACTGAAGGGCATGGTTGTCGTTTTCAGAAACATAACCGAAGAGTACCTGATTCATCAGAAGCTGAAGGAAGCCGAGTGGAAATTCAACGCGCTGTTTGAAAATGGGCCGCTCGGGGTTGCCTATCATCGCATGATCTATGATGAAAATGGCAACCCGTTTGATTACCATTTCATCGATGCGAACAGAAATTATGTGAATCTGACAGGTGTCGACCCGCGCGGCAAAACCGTCAGAGAAGCCTTTCCCGGCATAGAAAACGACCCGTTCGACTGGATAGGCAACTATGGCAGGGTCGCCAGAACCGGCAAAACCTTCAGATTCAGACAGCATCTGCCGCTGAACAACCGCTGGTATGACGGGCTGGCCTTTCAATATAAACCCGATCATTTTGTCGTCGCCTTTTTTGAAATTACCGAACAGCGCAAGCTTGAACAGCAGCTGCAGCAGGCGCAGAAAATGGATGCGGTCGGCCAGCTCGCCGGCGGCATCGCTCATGACTTCAACAATGTTCTGGGCGGCATCATGGGTGCAGCCGAACTTCTGTTCATGGAAGCCGGCGACAACCCGCGGCAGAAAAAATTTCTGAACATTATTCTCGATTCTTCGCACCGGGCTACCGACCTGATAAAGAAACTGCTCACCTTTGGCCGCCAGAAGCCTCTCAGCACGGTTCCGGTAGACGTTCATAATGCGGTGCATGAAGCCATCGCTCTGCTCGAATGCAGCATCGACAAGAAAGTCAGAATCGAGCAGCAACTGCAGGCGCCCCACTCAATCGTCAACGGCGATCTTTCACAGCTGCAGACGGTTTTTATAAATCTCGGCATAAATGCCAGCCATGCAATGCCCGACGGCGGCACCCTGTCATTCAGCAGTTCGTGCATTCAGCTCGACGAAATCGCCGCGCACGCGCACGAGCTTGAGCCCGGCCTCTACATAAAGATTCAGGTGCGCGACACTGGCATCGGCATCAGCCCCGAGAATATTTCGCGCATTTTCGAGCCGTTCTTCACTACCAAACCCTCAGGCAAGGGCACCGGGCTTGGCCTGGCAGTCAGCTTCGGCATTATCAGGCAACACCTCGGCGCCATTTCCGTCTACAGCGAACCAGGCAATGGTGCGGTTTTCAACATTCTTCTGCCATTGTCGAATCTTCAGTGCCACGAAGAAGACAAAAATGAAGCCATTCACCGTGGCAAGGGCACTATTCTCGTCATTGACGACGAAAAAATCATCAGAGAAACCGCCGCCGACATTCTCAGACACTTCGGCTATGAGGCAGTAACCGCAGCCTCGGCCAGTGAAGGCATCGAAGCTTTCAAAGCCGACCGGCAGAATATCAGGCTGGTGCTGCTCGACATGATCATGCCCGAAATGAACGGTCGCGAATGTTTCGAGCGCCTTAAAAGCATCTGCCCCGACGTCAAGGTCGTTCTCGCCTCAGGTTTTTCAAAAGAAGAAGACATCGAAATGATGCAGGAAAAGGGCCTGTGTGGCTTTATTCACAAGCCCTACAGCCTGCGCGAGCTCAGCCATCTGCTCAATCGCATTTTCGTCTGAGGCGCACAACGAAGGAGTCAGCCGATAAAAAACTGCAATAAACGTTGCAGCCAGCTGTCTGATTTAAGGCTTATGCTGTTTTCAACCCTTTGATAATTCATGTTTTCATCGAGCAGACCGAAGCCTTTCCAGCTTTCGGGCAGGCCGTGAAAGTCGGTTCCGGCAATAGACGCATGAAACCAGCGATGATGATGCCCGAAAAACCAGCGGCAGGGCTTGAAATGCTCTACAAGCTCCTGACTGCGCGCAAAGCCGGGTGTTCCGTAGAATTCAAACCCCGGGGTACCCGAAACACCAATGCCCTCGGGGCAATCGTGAGTAACGATCATGTCAACCGCATCTGGCGGGTTGCGCAGACATCGGTCAATATCATGATCGAGAATTTCAGAGCCGCAGGGCGAATTAAGCGCATCCATGTAACAGGCGCCACCGAGCGACAGAAACCGCCGACCACATATTTCGGTCACCCGGCCGCGCGGCAGCCAGGTAAAGAATTCGCGGTATTCTTCGATCAGCGACTCAAAGCACGAAAATTCCTCGTGGTTGCCGTCGACAAAGTATACCGGCCGCAAAAAGCGCTGGTTCGCATCGACAAAAAAACGCCGCAGCGTGTCGACGAAAATGCCCATGTCGCCGAGCACGATTACGGCATCGACGCGGCAGCCACAGTGAGTTTCAGCGTGCACAATCTGCTCATTGATCACCTGAAACCGCCCATGCACGTCACCAATTATCAATAGCATCGCTTGTTCCTGTCAGTTGCTCATCATGCCGGTAAAATCGTAACTGAGACGCACCTGAAAATTCTTGATCTGCACAAAAATTTCCTTGAGAATTTTCTGATCGATCGAAGTCAGCAGGTCGGGGCTGACAAAATTGTCGGGCGACAGCCCCTGGTCGATCGAAACGGCCTGCTTGTCGAGTCTGATGCGCATCAGATAACTCAGCGCAATTTTCAGCTCGTAATAACTCTGATCAGAAAAAATACCGGCTTCTCGCAGGGCCTTCAGCCGCTCATGCGTGTTGCGTTCCTTCAAACCATGTTTCAGGGCATAAATCCGGGCAAAATCGACAACCAGGTTCATGACCGACTTGATGTCGAGCACATCGGTTTTATGCCTTTTATTTTCGACAATAAAGTTACCAAAAACACCGATCGGCGGCTCATACTGCAGAATATTGCGCGCCAGCAGGAAAAAGAAGCGCGGGTTGGCTGCCAGCTCGGCTTCGAGGTGTCGCTGCAGCTGGTCGATAAGCGCTGCATAGCCGTCAGACCTGGCAGAAGGGGTAACTACCGGGCGAAAATCGAAAAAAATCTTTGTCTGCAGCAGGTCTTCTGCTTCAAGCGCTGTTATCCAGCCCGAAAACAGCTCCTGCCATTTTTTCAGGGGCTGGCACCAGACCGGGTTCATGGCCATGATTTTGCCCTCACAATAGGCATACCCGCAGCGATTTAGAAGATTGCAGACCTCTTCACCCAGAACCCTGAAATAGCCGGCGACCCGCTCTTCTTGGCCGGGTTCGGGATCGGCATAGAGAATGGCGTTGTCCTGATCGGTGCACAGAGTCTGCTCGCGGCGCCCCTGACTGCCGAGAACAAGAAAGCAGAACTCGACCGGCGGCCGCCCAAGCTTGCCAACAGCAAGCTCTATCGCCCGCACCATGGTCATGTCAGCAAAATCGGTGATCAGGCGATTGACCTGACTGACTGCCGTTTTATTGTTGATGAGAATGCGCGCCAGTTCAGGCAGAATACCGGCACTTCTGGCCAGATTATCGTTGTCGGGTGCTGCCTGAATCTGCCGCAGCGCCACCGTTGGCGAATAGCGCTGCAGCGAAATAAAACTGCGATAGTTCATCATTCTCAGCTCGCCGGCTGCATTGCGAAAAAATACCGGCCGGTAGCCGTTCTTCTCATACTGCAGAAAAACATCGAAAAGCAGACAATCTTCGTCGACAATGATGGCCGGTTCAAGCTGCCCGGCCAGCACTGTTGTCGGTGCCGCGGCACCAGCAGCAAAAAGCTGCCTGAGAAACGCCGAAAGCATCAGCACACCCTTAACAGAACCAGCATCGTTGCCAATCAGCACGGCGGTGACGGCATCGTTTTCAAAATGCCGGCCAATTTCTTCTAGAGAAACGGTTTCAGGGCAGATGACTGCCGGCAGAGTATCCATGTCGGTTACCCGCTGGTGAAAATACAGCAGGCTCTGCTGCAGTTCTTCGAGCAGGCGGTCCTGTCTGATCACCCGTTCCTGCTGCGAAGTGAGTTCAGAGGCGATCATCAGAAAGCCGGGCATGTCACCCTGCGGAATACTCGACAGCGAGATCATCACATGATGTCTGACACCGTTTTTGCCGACCAGATACGACTCATACTGAATCGGGCTGAGTTCGCCACTCATCATCGCAACCGGAAAAGACCGCCCCTTCTCGATCTCGGCAGCCGACATCTCGACCACCTGAGAAATATCGAGGCGCGCAAACTCTTCGGCACTGTAACCGAGAAGACCAAGCATGCTGCAGTTGGCGAAAAGCTTCTGGGCCCCAAGCGACATGATCATGTATTCACCTGCCGATTCAACGAGCAGGCGGTATTTCTCTTCACTCGCACGCAGACTGGCTTCGGCCCGCTCTCTCTGTCTTTCGTTCTGGTAGCTGCCGGCGACGAGAAAGGCCAGCAATGCCGAGGCCAGCACGAGAATCAGGGTCGAAATAACGAGCAGGTAATTTCTGATCGAGGCGATTTCCTGGCGCACGTCGTTGAGATAGACGCCGGTGCCGATTATCCAGCCCCAGGGCTCGAAACCCTTAACATACGACAGCTTCGGCGAAATCCGCGTGGCATCGTCTTTCCACTGCCATAGATATTCAACATAGCCGGCGCTGCTGCGTTTTACCAGATCGACGAATTTAACGAAAATGCGGTTTCCAGACGAATCCTCGATTGCAGAAAGATCTTTACCGTTGAGATCGGTGCGATAGGGATGAATGATCATGCGCGGCTGCATGTCGTTGATCCAGAAGTAATCTTTCATTCCCTGCCCGTAATGCAGGTTTCTCACAGACTCGATCGCCAGCTTCTGAGCCTGTTCGCGGGTCATTACGCCGGTTCGTTCGTCATGCTCGAAGTTGGCGAGAATGTTCCAGGCCGAGTTGGTAAGCTCTCTGATCATCTCGCGCTTCTGATCGAGAACGCTCTTTTCGAGCGCCGGCAGCGTAAAAAAGAAAATAGCCCAGACGAACAGAAGAATCGTCAGAAAAGTCGGCAGAATGCTGCGAAAGATAAAATTCTTCATTATTGCGTCCTGTGAAAAGGCAGTAACCCTGCTGCCAGGGTTACTGCCGACGGTGTCAGACCGAAGCTGATGCTTCCTTTTTGCTGCCGGTAAGCAACGAAACGACGACCAGAGCCACAAAGCTCAACGGAATCGAGAACACACCCGGGTTATCGATAGGAACCGGGGCAGTGGCAGCATCGAGACCGTAGAGTTTGTACATGCTTGGTGACAGCAGAATCAGGCCCATGGCCGAAATTACGCCAGTCACGATCGAGGCGATAATGCCTTCGGCGGTGGTGCGTTTCCAGAACAGCAGCATGATGATCGAGGGCAGATTGGCAGATGCGGCGACCGAAAAGGCCCAGCCGACGAGAAACGAGACATTCATGCCTTCAAAGATGATACCCAGAAAAATACTGACGATGCCGATGGCAAAGGCTGAAATCTTGCCGGCCCTTACCTTGCGCTCTTCTGAAAGGTTCATACCGAGATATCTATCCATAAGATCGTGGGCAACTGCGCCTGAGGCGGCTACAATCAGACCACTGACGGTGCCGAGAACGGTTGCAAAGGCGATTGCCGAAATCATCGCGAACAGAAAAGTGCCGAACGCCTTTGCCAGAAGCGGCGCTGACATGTTGTTGTCGGCCAGATTGATAGTGCCGTTAACCATGGCGCCAAGGCCCATATACAGGGTCAGAACATAGAAGGCACCAATGGCGGCGATGGCGATAATCGTCGATTTGCGCGCGGCCGCCGGACTCGGTACCGTATAGTAGCGAATGAGAATATGCGGCAACGAGGCGGTGCCCAGGAACAGAGCCAGCATCAGCGAAACGAAATCGAGTTTCTGCAGAAAGCTGCCATCGACCTTGAACTTAAGACCAGGGCGCAAAATACGGTTCCCGGGGATCAGAGATGAAACGTGAACCGTGACAGAATCGAGGTCTTCGGCAAACTTGACCGATTTCCAGGTTTTAACTTTCGACTCGGGGTGGCCGATGACAGCAAGAAATTCGGCCGGGCCGACTGCGGGTATTCTTGCTTCTTCACCGGTTTTTCCCCTGATGACTTCGAGATTGCCGATCGGCCTGAGAGTGTTCTCGGCCGAAGCGGCCTCACCGTTGATGATTTTCGTGCCATCGGCCTTCTGTATAACCCACTGGGCTTCCCTGAGGATGAACTGACCGTTGGCTGCGGCGGTTTCACGATTCCACCAGCTGATTTTGCCGTCTTTCAGCAGCTTAACCAGAGTCAGGCCGTCAACTTCGCGCTGACCGGCAACCTGATATGAAGCATCGCTGAGCTGCAGACTGCCGTTCGCTTCAGAAGCATCGAGCGTTCTGTATTGATAGAAAGGCTTTTTCCCACCCTGATCTGGCGTGGTAGTCAGGCCCTGATTCAGGGTTACGACCACCAGAATCAGCGAGAACACTATCAACAGGCCGCCCTTAAGAAACTGAACATAAGTGGTCGAGGTCATACCGGCGGTGGCGACGATAGTGATGACGATGATACCGACGAGAATTACCCCGATGTAGTGCGGAAAGCCGAGCAGCGGTGTAATGAGAACGCCGGCACCGACCATCTGCGGAATCAGATAAAACAGCGACACGATAATGGTGCTGAGCGCAGCGGCAAGCTGAATACCCTTCGAATTGAATTTGGCATCGAGAGCATCGGTGAAGGTGTATTTGCCAAGGCGCTTCATTGGCTCGGCCACGACAAACAGCGCGACGATCCAGCCCGCCAGATAACCGATCGAGTAGAGAAATCCGTCATAGCCGGCTGTAGCGATCATGCCGCAGATGCCGAGAAAGGAAGCGGCCGAGAGGTAATCGCCGGCGAAGGCAATGCCGTTGACAAACCAGTGAATACTGCCGCCGGCGGCATAATAACCGGCGGCCGACTTTGCCTGACGGGCAAAATAAAACGAGAGGCCGAGAACCAGACCAACAAAGGCAGCAAATAAAACCACGGGCATTATTTCCATGTTCATTCACCCGCCTTTTCGCTGCCGGAAGCCATCAATGCGGCTTCCCTGGCATTGCAGGCCTGATTGTAGATCAGAGCCATGATCAGGGCCAGAAAGATCAGACCAAAACCGTAAATGACAGCCAGGTTAAGGCCCCAGAACACTTCTTTTTCCATGGCCAGCGGGCTGATGATGTTTATGCCGATAAAGCCGGCATAAACAAGCGCGTAAACGACAAACATCTTGACCCCGAGCAGGGTCTTGAACGAGGCAGCCGGGTCTTTGCCGCTTTGCGCGGCAGGTTCGTGAAACATGATTCCTCCTGGGGCTTTTATTATGCCCTCTATGATTTGGCGAACAGCAATATCCCTGTTAAGCCTGCACGCAGGCTCAATCCGTGCACAATGGCAGAAACCAGTTAACTCCTCAAGGCTTGATAAAACTCTATGAAGGCATACTAACGTATCAGCAAAATTTTCCGCAATTCAAAATTAGCAAAAGAGACATAAACCAGGAATTCTCACAAAAAAATGCGCCCTGAGCCCGAAAGCTGTCGGACCAGGGCGCATCGAAGAATTTTATCAGTGTTTCTTCAGGAAAATATCGCTGCCACCTGTAACTTTAACCGTTCCGGCAAAGTAAAGACCATAGGGAGTTTTAACAACCCCACCGACGGTTTCGTTCGTCGAACCACCGAATTTGACATCGCCGAATTTGTTTCCTGCGGCGCTGTAGAAAATTCCGAAGCCATCAGAACCGCCGAGGGCAGGCGCAATAAATGCGCTGCTGTCGACGTTGCCGCCAACATAGACCTTTGAGTCCAGACAACTGATGCCGCTCAAAGAAGCATTCGCCAGAGGATCAATATTTCGACTCCAGAGGCTGTTTAGTTCCGTATCATATTTGACAACGATAAAATAACGGTAGCCCTTTGAGCTGTCCCATCGACTCTCGATTACATATATCCCGGTCGAGTCGGCGGCGATTTTGCCAAGATATTCTTTGGTTACCGAGTTGCGGTCGATTCTTTTTTCGAAATCACCTGTAGTGGCATCAAATCTCATCAGCCTTGTATTGATATTGTTAAGATTGGTTACAGCCGTTGATGTCTGGTGAACTGTCTGAAAAACTTTTCCGCCGAGCACTGCAACGCCGTAAGAATTTACAGACTGCAAAGAGAAGCCGCTGCTGTCAAATTTTGAATAAACAGCATTTCCAGACAGATCAAATTTCCAGAGCACAACCTGTTCCTTCGTTTCTGAAAATGTTGTCGTGACGTATTTCTGGTATCTCCCTGTCACATAAAGACCGCTGGAGTCGATCGCCATCTCGCCGGGGTATTCATAATCGGAAGTGCCATACTGCTTGCTCCAGACAATGTTACCCGTAAAGTCATATTTCACAATGAAGAAATCGCCCCTTGAGCCTCCACCTGCAAAAACTGTGCTGTCAGTCTGACCCAGCAGATAAACACCGGTTGAGTCGGCGCACACGGCTGTGCCATAATCTGTACCCGCACTTCCACCCATTCTTACCCAGGTTTTGCTGCCATTCATATCGTATTTTATAAGAAAGTAGTCAGCCTTGGCATTGTATGGCTGCCCATCGATGGAGCTGAAAGAGTAACCGGTCACATAAACATTGCCATTGTTATCAGAGCAGGCATCATTAACAAAAAAGCTTCCGGTGGCGCCCATGAGAGAAGTGAAGGCCCCGATAATTGTCGCTTTTACTTCTGCAGACAACGCTGACTCACCGCCGGCATTCAAAGCGCTGACCCTGAAATAACGGGCACCAACCGGGACATTTTCGAATACTTCAGGTGCAGATGCATTAGCAACTTTGGTGCTGTTTCCAGTTGTCACCCCTGCACTATCAAGCCAATAAAGGTTATAGCTTTCAGCTCCGGCAACTTCATCCCACAGAACAGTCACCGTCGAACCTTCTATCTCTACCCTTAGATTTTCCGGCGCCGGCGGAGGTGGAATCTGCGGTTTGGCAGAGGCTTCGTTCGATGGGGCCGATTCGCCACCGGCGTTTACTGCTGTGACGATGAAGTAGTAGGTCTGGCCGTTAGTCAGGCCGGTGATTTCGGCAGGGGTGGCGGCACCGGTCACTTTGGTGCCATTGGCAACCGTAGCGCCGGCAGTTGTCGAGTAGTAGACATTGTAGCTCACGGCGCCGTCAACAAGGTTCCAGGTCAGCGTGGCGATCGCATTGCCGGCTGTAGCAGCAAGGTTGATCGGGGCGCCGGGGGCGGGCACCTGCGGTTTGGCAGAGGCTTCGTTCGATGGGGCCGATTCGCCACCGGCGTTTACTGCTGTGACGATGAAGTAGTAGGTCTGGCCGTTCGTCAGGCCGGTGATTTCGGCAGGACTGGCGGCACCAGTCACTTTGGTGCCATTGGCAACCGTGACGCCGGCAGTTGTTGAGTAGTAGACATTGTAGCTCGCGGCGCCGTCAACAAGGTTCCAGGTAAGCGTGGCGATCGCGTTGCCGGCTGTAGCAGCCAGGTTGATCGGAGCGCCGGGGGCCGGCACCTGCGGTTTGGCAGAGACTTCATTCGACGGGGCCGATTCGCCGCCGGCGTTTACTGCTGTGACAATGAAGTAGTAGGTCTGGCCGTTAGTCAGGCCGGTGATTTCGGCAGGGCTGGCGGCACCGGTTACTTTGGTGCCATTGGCAACCGTAACGCCGGCAGTTGTCGAGTAGTAGACATTGTAGCTCGCGGCGCCGTCAACAAAGCTCCATGTCAGCGTAGCAATTGCATTGCCGGCTGTGGCCGCAAGGTTGATCGGGGCAGAAGGCGCCACAACAGAGGGTTTGACTTTTATTGCAAAAGAAAATTCCAGCTGATGCGACGGCGATGGAGAAACGACAAGAATCTCTGAGCCCGGAGCAGGTTCTTTCGCAAACCAGGCTTTGAAATATACGTCGTTGTAGTCATAATCAGGCTTAAATTCAGGAAGAAGGTCTTCAAAACCGATTAAAGCAATACCATCTGCACCGATTTCCGATTTCCAGACCGGTTTATTGTTTGCATCGAATTGCCCGACAAAACGGTCATATTCTCTGGGCGTCCTGTTTTTTGTATTTACATGAATGTAGGGAACGACGACGTCTCCAGGGTTAACAAGTATCTCAGCAACTGCGCCAACTTTTTTATTGGCATCTGGTATAAGAATTGAACGAAACTTTTCAGTGCCGTCATTTCCTTTGACCATGGCTCCGATACTGTTTAAAAAGGCGGCATCTCCCGCCTGAGGCACTTCAATCCGGAAATATCCTGGCTGAGCTGGCGACATTGAAGCAATCATGTCAAAATCGCTGGCCTTGATGTTGACAGCAAACAGGCCGGCTTCGGCAAGCTTTCTTTTCGCGGTGTGTGAAAGCGAATATTGCCTGGCTCCGGTTTCTCTAAACCATTCAGCAGAATTCCAGGCAACTATAATATTGCCGAGCCCCGCATCGTTATCGGTTGCAATAACATTCAGCTCTATTTCTGAATTCTGGTCAAGCTCAACAGTCTGACCATTCTGAACTGCAACACCGTTAACCTTAACCTGAAGTTCAGGCGCCTTAACTGTGCCAGGGTTAAACGTGATTACCGGTGCCGGTTTGTCATTTTTGCCGGGTTTGAGATTAAAATCATCTTTGCGCTTGCCCTTTTCCTTTACTTCATATGATTCGACAGCAACCGGTTCACAGCCGTCTTTGGTTACAACTAGCCGGTAGTGGCCAGGAGGTGGAAATACCGAATATGAGCCGGTATTGTCTGTCTGACCTTTGTAAGCAATCTGGCCATTTGCTGTATCATAAAAGAGAATGCTTGCATCACCTGCCGCAAGGCCATCCACAGTGACAATTCCGTAAGAATGACCGCTATAGCGAACCTTAACCTGAGAATGCAGTTCTTTGTCGTATAAATCCTCAAGTTGAACAACGATTTTATTTTTACAATCGACTGGAATAGAAGTGCTGAGATTCAGCTCTGAGCCATCGGCCTGTTTCTCTTTTTTTTCGGCAACAATAGTTACCAGCTCAGAAATATCATTGTTAGAACCATCATTAATAGCTGGAATTCCGTTTTTAGTCAGCCACTGTTTGAATTTTTCCATATCCACCGACAATTCAAATTTCCCGGTATTGTCAGTAAAAACAAAGTTATCCGGATCATGCAGGGCATAAACTCTGGCATTTTCTATGCCAGAGACTTTTTTAGCAGGGCGCAGCCGCGTATCGGGAGAGCTTGAGGAGATGACGCCCGGCTCTATGCCGGCTGAATCAGATCCCGCCAGGGGAACTCCAGATGCGACCAGGCTCGCAAGAGGCGCTAATGACAATGGGCCCGTATTTGATTCAATATAAAGAACCCCGCGAATTGTCTTCAGGTTCAGGCCTGGCTGTATAAAGACAGGGGTTGAATCATCTTTTTCTGAATCAACCCATGGGTTCAGCAGCGCACAACCGGTAAAAGAAATAAGACAAAGAACGAAGAGACAAAAAAGTTTCCTTTTCACTGTTTTCACCTTTTATTTAGTATGAGAAAAGCCCCGATTTAACGACAAAGCCAAAAAATTTCAGTTGAGCATTGCACTGCCGGAAAGACGGCGCAGCAAAATGGCAGCCGGCTCATGCAGGTTCTCAGGCAGCTGGCCGTCCAGTGCGATTTCCAGGTATTTAAGTGCAAAAACCGGGTTGGCATGCATCCCGATGCCATAATATGCCCATACAGCCACTTTGTAAGCACTTTCAGAATCACCCTTATCGGCAAGAGCGACAGTTTCTTCCCATGCCTGCCTGGACACAGAATTGCGGGTTTCAGCAAAAACAGGACGCGCGCCAGCGACACGGCACCAGCAATCTTCGGCTACCGAAGCGGAAAAAACCATTCCCTCTGCGGCAACGGCTTCTGAACCAGGAAAAAAGGCAACCGGCCATGATAGCCCGACCGCGACGCAGATTGCCGCAATCTGATCACCCCTTCCATTTACGACCAGCTTTCCTGAAAGCGGATAATACTGGTTGTCGAAGGCCTGAACCCGAAGATTTCCAACTTCAACAAGACCTGGCTGCGAAAACATGCCAGAACGCCGGATCCGCAGTATTTCTCCCTCAACTCTGTTGCCTGAGGGAACAAGAGTATTCCCGATCTTTCCATGAACAGGCATGGCAACCTTGAACGGCACCGCGGCACCTTTCTTCGAATGTTTTGAAGAAAGGCCCTCAGCCAAAGCGAAGCTGACCTTCGTTCCGGCCGGAAGCAAAACTGCACCTGTCCCCCCGGCTTCTGCGGCAAGAGGAAAAATGGCCGCAGCCAGAAAAAAAGCAGACAAAAGGAGATGAGCCCTGAGAAATTGCATCGCGTACCCTCCAAGGTAAATCTTATATGGACTGGATTATACCAGATTTTTTTTCGTATCAAAGTTTATCATTATGAAAATGTGTGATTTAATGACCTGATGATTTATTCGGAGAGGTTCAGCATGCAAAAAAGAATTAAGCCATTGTTGGTTGCCGCGATGATATTTTCTGGAATAGGGTGTGCGCTTGCCGGCGAGCCAGCGGTGGTTACTGCCGCAAGCGGGCTGAGCATGCGCAAAGAGCCGGCGCGCAACGCGAAATTGATAGTTAAACTGCCGCAGGGAACTAAAGTCGAGATTATAGACAAAAATGGCCCGACTGAGCAGATCGAGGGCAAGCGCAGCAACTGGTTTAAAGTCATTTCAGGCGGCCGTACCGGCTGGGCATTTGGCGGTTTTATTCAGGAAAATGCTTCTAAACCAGAAGCCGGCAAGCCTGAAGTTACGCCAAAAAGCTCTGCCATACCTGCAACAGCAGTTGAAAAAAATGACACGGAAAGTCCACCGGCCGACCCCGATTTTATCGACAATGAGGCCGAAACTGACGAAAAGACAGTCCTGCGGCGGTTTTCGGCTAAAGTAGTCAGAAAAGGTAAGACGCTGCGCCTGAACTGCGCCGGTGACCGCAAAGTGGAATTCACCAGCGATGAAAGCGGCGGTGAATCTCATGTCATGTATTACTGTATCGATTACATTCAGCCGGAGGGGCTGTTTCTGATTTATGCCCAGCTTTATGAAGGCTCTGAGCACTTTTTCGTCAGCGAAGCCACCGGAAAAATCTTCAACTTAGGTGATCGCCCGATCTTTTCGCCAAAACGCAGCCGTATAGCGGTTGCCGGCCTTGACATTACCGCCGCCTACGATTTTAATGGTCTGAGAATTTTCCGGGTCGAAAAGGGCGGGTTGCAGCTTGAATTCGAGCTAGAACCCGAAAACTGGGGCCCGGAAAACTTCAAGTGGGAATCAGAAACCGCCGCCAGCTTTGCCAAAGTCAGCATGAACGAAAAGACCGAATTCGAAAGTGTTCCCGCCCGTCTTGAATTGCCGGCGGAAAGCAAAAACTGGCTGATAACCGAAACCGCCGCCAAAACGGCGGCGGGCAAAAACCGGCCGGCTAAAAAGCGTAATTAGCCTTTTGTCGAAACTTTCGGGTCAACCGGGGTCTGAATCTCGCCGTTGGCGTTGTAGGCAACCGCATTTGTCTGCTTCAGACTGCGGGCAAGCTGTGCCGCCGATTCGCGGCGATAGGCTGCAATTTTCTCAAAAACACCACCCGACCGGGCCTTTTCGGGATCGATACCGTTTTTCACAAAATCATCGAGACCGGCAAAAACCAGTGAGTTGGTTTTATCGATACCGGCTTTGACGTCCTCCGGCAGCTCGCCGAGAATTGCCCTGGCCTGACGAAAACCCTCACTGATGGCACCACCGATAAAATCGGCAAATTTCTGACGGGAGGCTTCACTTTCGCCTTCGGCTTTAAAAACCTCGCTCAGCGAAAAAAAACTGGTTGCCACGTCTAGAATACGACGGGCGGTATTTTCTGGAGAAAAATATTCCTGCAGGGCGGTCAGCTGATCTTCTTCGCCAGTTTCTTCGGTTGCCGGGGTGTCGCTGCCTTCCCGGACCGGCACGGTCGCCTCTTCACCAGAGGCACGCTGCATGAATTCATAGGCAGAGCGGAAAGAAAAGGTTTCCCGTGAGGTCTCAAAACCGTTAGCTGAGTTAACCGAGCGCAGAACCTGATAATTCAGCTCGAACTGCGACCGGGCCCAGATCACCTTGTTTTTTGCATCGCCGGAAAGACCAAATTCATCAACATTCAGATTTTGAAGAGCAGCGCCACCGGAGCCCTTGTCGGCGTTTCTGCCTTTACCTGACGCTTTGCCGTGGTTCGTAACCGAACCGGGTACAAGCTGAATCTTTTCAACCATAGCTGCCCCCCTTTTTGTGTTCCTCTTTAAAAAGTATCACATTTCTCAAAAAATCATAGCAGAAACGAAGCATGGCTTGCAGGACAAACTCACTAAATTTTGTGATATTATCGTTTTTGGAACTTTATCAAATGAGGTACCCCGTGAAAAAATTAATGCTGCTCGCAGTCATGCTGATAACCGCCATAACCGCTTCTGCCCAGGAAATACCCGCCGGCCTGCTTTTTGTCGGCGTCGTCAATGAATCTTCAGATATATACCTTTGGGTTCCCGAAGCGAACGGCGGCAGGGCTGTCAATCTGTCTAAAACCCCGCAGAAAGAAGGAAATGCCTGCTGGTGGCAGCAAAAAGAGCTTATTCTGGCATCGAGAGAGCAGCAGAACGGCAATTACGGTCTGGTGGCACTCGACAGCCAGGGCAAAACCGTCTGGGAATTGAACGACCCGTTCGGCAGTCTCGGCTGGCCGGTTCCGTCGCCATTTGACGACCGCATTCTCTGCGTCAGAGCTCTCAGCAACGGCTTCGTTCAGACCGGTGTTGTCAATTACCCTGATGGCGGCTTCGAACCCTTCGAATTTGAAGATCTGGCCGGCGGCCAGCTGGCGTGGCTGAACCCTGATCTGATAATGCTGTCACGGGTTACCAGTGAAGGTTTTACTATCAACCACCGCGAGCTCAGCAGTGGCAATGAGCAGACAATCGTCAGGGGCGGGCAGAACTGGCAGAGTCATGTCAACGCCGCGACCGGCCGCATGTTTTTCGTCAGAAGAGTCGGCCAGACCGGAAGCGTTTTCGAACTTTTCAAAGACAGCACCGGCCACTGGGAATACGAAAACATCACCAACGGCCGCATGTATGACTGGCAGCCCTCGACCAGTTCTGACGGCAGCACTCTCATCTACCGCTCGCTCAGAGACGGCCGTTTCGAAACGATCGTCCGCGATCTGGCAACCGGCAGAGAAAAACAGATCGACATGCCCGGCTTCGCGCAGATCTATTTCCCGACCATTCTCGACCAGACCACTTGCACAACCCTGCAGCAACAACCGCGCTAAAAAATCACTCCTGGCAGAAAAAATCTAGAAGCCGGTAAACAGAAAATCGAGTGCAGAAATAATGCTCTGGCGATGCTCCTTTAAGGAAGTAACGAACTTCCCAAGGGCCTGAACCGGAATGCCTGCCAACTCAGATGTTGACAGGAAAACAGCCTTCTTTTTGACACGAAATTTTGGCTGGAGATACTCGACGGTCCTGCTCTTCGGAGATACATATGCAAGCGGCGCGACCACCCGGGTAGCAAGCCCATCAAGGAGATCGGACTGAAGATCGAGAAGATAAGGAAAATTCTTCTTCGATTGCTCATTCGGATTCTCATATACATCAAACTGTGCCATTAAAAACTCCTCAGGCCATCACTGAATACGCCAGTCGCAACGTGGCTGTTATATTGCTCTATGGCCTCACGGTTGTCTTCTTTCCATTTACGACGTCTTTCCTCAAGCAATAGCTCTGCAAGGCGATGTTCCAGAGCTCTGGAAAGATTTATCCCGCTCTTCTTTGCCAGCATCAGGAGATCGCTGTTTATACTAAGATTGGTGGGCTTCTTCGGAGCTTTTTGATCAAATATATTTAAGTTCATACAACACTCCTGTGCGCATATATTATACACATATAATAGCAATTATTATGCGCATAAGCAAGCCGTTTCCTGCAGGTGGTCGGTTTCATAAATTAAAGATGGGCGCTTATAATTATCTGAGTTATCTGGTTCAGGATGACGAAAAGCATACTTTTGCTCTGTCTGTGATGAAAAAATTTGCTTAATAGCGGTTTAACGGTATAATTCAGGGGTTCGTACACACCGACCGCCAATTCACAAAAAATGCAGATGCGTATCAGCAAGAAGTCTGACGGGCTGAAACTGATCAACATAAGCATGATTGCACGATTCTGCATAAAAACACCCGGGCGGTAGAGGCTTAAACAGGGAGAAACCCGGATGATTGAAAGTGGCTTTGCATTCATTGCGGCACTGCTGTTCATTGCAGCGGTAATCGTGCAGCTCGACAAGAAATTTCGCACTTTTTTCGAATATGTGCCCGGCATCGTCGTGCTGTATTTTCTGGTGATGACACTGTCGACTCTCGGCTTCTGGAAACAGACCGACGAAATCAACTTTTACTACACCCAGCTCAAAAACAACATTCTACCGGCAATGATCTTTCTGATGCTGCTGCACTGCGACCTGAAGAAGATTCTCAAGCTCGGGCCGCGCATGCTGCTGGGCTTTTTCTCAGCCTCATTCACGATCGCCACCGGCTTCATCGTCGTCTATTTTCTTTTCAAAGGTCACTTTGAGCCGCACACCTGGAAAACCTTCGCAGCCCTTTGCGGCTCCTGGATGGGCGGCACCGGCAATATGGCCGCAATTCAGCTGGCACTCGGAGTCGCAGATTCACAGATGGGCTACACCCTGATCATGGATTCGGTCAACTATGCGGTATGGGTTATGCTGCTGCTGATGGCGGTACCCTATGCCCGCCATTTCAACAACTGGACCAAAGCCGACACCAGCCAGATCGACGCGATCGGCGCCAGCCTGATGAGCGAAAAAACCGATCAGCCACTGCCAACCACCTTTCACGATCTCATTCTGCTGCTCGGTACCAGCTTCATGGTCGCTGCCGTTGCACAGTATGTGGCACCGATGCTGCCGATCTCATCGTTCGTTTCGACCTACAGCTGGGTAGTTCTCATCGCCACCGCCGCCGGCATCATTGCGGCCCTCACCCCGCTTGGCAGGACCTCGGGCATCTCGATGCTCGCCAGCCTGATGCTTTATCTGATTGTGGCCCTGATCGGCTCACGCGCCAATTTTGCCGAACTGTCGCAGGCGCCGTTCTACATCTTCTGCGGCTTTCTGATTCTGGTCATTCATGCGGTTCTTCTGGCGCTGATTGCGAGAATCTTCAAACTCGACCTGTTCACCTGCGGCGTCGCCAGTCTGGCCAATATTGGCGGCGTTGCCTCGGCCCCGATTCTTGCCGCCGCCTACAGCGAAGTGCTGGTGCCGGTCGGCGTTCTGATGTCTATGGTTGGCTACGTTATCGGCACCGGCGGCGGACTGCTCGTCGGCAAAATTCTGTCAATGATCTGAGCAACGGAGCAAATTCGATGAAAACCCTCAAAAGCCTGTTGAAAATATGTGTTCCGGTCCTGGCAATCTTCGGCTGCTGCTTCACCGCCTCAGCTGCAGCGTGCCGGCCGAACAGCGAAAAACACTTCGTGCAGTTTGAGCTCAATATTCCCGGGGTCAGCGAAGAGATGCTCTATGCCTCATTCTGGCTCGACGGCATCGCCAGCCCTGACGCCATTATCATGACGCCGGCTCAGATCGAACGCTACAATCGCCGCGGTTTCAAGGAATGCGAAGTTCTCAAGGATCTGCGCACCTACCCCGCTGCCGTCAG
Source organism: Candidatus Rifleibacteriota bacterium (assembly GCA_024710355.1). Lineage (GTDB taxonomy): Bacteria > Muiribacteriota > Ozemobacteria > Ozemobacterales > Ozemobacteraceae > Rifleibacterium. The sequence goes on along the minus strand of JANJUX010000012.1, from coordinate 14,865 downwards.
CGGCGACAAGCTCAGGGAAATGCTCGGCAAAGTCAGTGCCCGTCCAAAAAACAAGCGCTATCTCGCCGGGCAGGAAGTCGGCGAAGAATTTTACGCCGCCCTCGAAAAGCAACTCAATCTTGAAAAAATCGCCAATCTTACCCAGGTCAGGTTCGGCATCACCATCAGGCGCACCGAAATGCGGGCTTTCCCGACCGCTGAGCGGGTCTTTTCAGAACCGAAAGACTTCGAAAGCGACATGTTTATCGAAACCGCTCTCTACCCGGTCGAACCCCTGGCAATTCTGCACACCAGCGCCGACGGAAAGTGGCTGTTTGCACAGTCATACAATTATCTGGCCTGGCTTCCGGCAGAAGCGGTAGCCTTTTCTGAGCGCAAACCCCTCTTCGACTATCTTGACGCGAAAAATTTTCTGGTCGTTACCGGCAAAGGCATTTTTACCGGCTACAACCCGCTGCGCCCTGAAATTTCAGAGCTGCAGCTGGATATGGGCGCCAGAATTCCTCTGGCCGAAGCCGCTGAAATACCCATGGTTATCGACGGCCAGCACCCGGCAGGCAATTACGTGGTTAAACTGCCGGCACGTGGCACTGACGGGCAGCTCGAATTCAGAATCGGCCTGATTGCCCGTTCCGAAGACGTGCGCGTCGGCTATCTGCCGTTGACCAGACGCAACATCATCACCCAGGCCTTTAAGTTTCTCGGGCAGCGTTACGGCTGGGGCGGCATGTTCAATACCCGCGACTGCAGTGCCTTTATCATGGACAACTACCGCAGCATGGGCGTTCTGCTGCCACGCAATGCCGGCGAACAGGGCAAACAGGCAGTGGGCATAACCCACAGTCTCACAAAAGAGATGACTCTCGAAGAGCGCCGGGCAATTTTCGACCGGCTGCCGGCCGGCACACCGATTTACATGGCCGGCCATGCCATGCTCTATCTGGGTAAACGCAGCGACGATTACTACATAATCCATGATTTTGCCGGTTTCAGAGTTCCTGATGCTGATGGCAAGCTCAAGAGTTCGACCGCCAGATGTGTTTTCGTTACCCCGCTGCTGGCAACTTTCCTATCTGACGGAAAAAAATACCTCGAAGGCATCTATGCCGCGCGTGAATTCGTGCTTGGCGAAAGCCCGAAACAGTAAAACCGGAGAAAAAAATGCATATAACCAATATCAAGACAGGCCTGATCTCTGTACCGCTGCGCACCCCGTTCAAGACCTCGCTGCGCACCATCGACAGTATCAAATCGGTTGTCGTCTCAGTCGAGACCGACGCCGGCATAACCGGAATCGGTGAAGCACACCCGACCGGGCCGATCACCGGTGAATCGATCGGCAGTGTGCGCGGGGCGATTCATGAATTCATGCTGCCAAAACTGAAAGGCAAAGAAATCGCCAATCTCGAAGACACTCTCAATACGCTCGACAGCTCGATGGTCAAGAACACCAGCGCCAAAGCCGCTGTAGAAATGGCGATTTACGACCTGTTCGGAAAGAAATACCAGATACCGCTTTACCGTCTACTTGGCGGTTACCGCAACCAGGTCGAAACCGATCTTACCATCAGCGTCAACAGCCCGGAAGAAATGGCACGCGACAGCAGAATCGCCATCGACAGAGGCTTCAGAATCCTCAAGCTCAAGGTCGGCCTCAACCCGGCTCTCGATATCGAAAGAATCATGGCGGTTAAAGAGGCCTGCGGGCCGATGACCGTGCTGCGACTCGACGCCAATCAGGGCTGGAGCGCGCGCGAAGCCGTAAAAATCATGCGCGAGATCGAGTCAGAAATCACCGGCATCGAACTGCTCGAACAGCCGGTGCTGGCACATGACCTCGAAGGCCTGCGCATGGTCAAAGAAAGCATCGAAACCCCGGTATTGGCTGACGAAGCGGTTTTTTCAGCCATCGACGCCGAAAAGATCATCTCGATGGGTGCCGCTGACTACATCAACATCAAGCTGATGAAAACCGGCGGCCTGCGTGGCGCCATGCGCATCTGCGCTCTCGCCGAAATGCACAACGTCGAGTGTTTCCTTGGCTGCATGATGGAAACCAAGATCAGCGTCACGGCCGCCGCTCACCTCGCCTGCGCCAGAAGCATCATAACCAGATGCGACCTCGACAGCCCCGCCCTCTGTTCGACCGACCCGGTACATGGCGGCATCGAAATCGAAGGTCCCTGGCTGAAAGTCTCAGAAGCCCCCGGCCTCGGCATCGACCACGTCGACGGCATCATCTGGGATTGACGCGAAGCTCAGCCACCGAAGAAATTTTCCCTGCAAAAATTTTTTACAGGGCTGCGTAAAGGAATTTTTCCCCGGCAATGTTTTTCAGCGGGTTGCGCGACGTTTTTGTCGCACAACCGGACTGGCTGTAACGACATTATTGGCGATTTTTCAATTTTTCGAGCTGGCCGCATGCGAGATTTTTCACAATACCGGCCACGCTGCAGCCGCCCCGGGAAGAGTGTAAACCTTTCGAATATTTTGCGACGGATAAATGGGTATAAATCTTGCGGGATACAGGGCGGTATCATTTGTAAGATTATTTCACAAACCTAGAGAGACAAAAAGTAAGAGCGACATTAAGGCGTGGGGGGCAGGCAATGAAAAATAAAGAGATCGATCACAAGAAGGTTTCGAAGAATGGCCAGGATTATGCAGTTCTTCCTTACTCAGTGTTTCTCGACCTGATAAAAGCATCGACGGTTAACCTCGAAGGAGCAGACCTGAGTCACATGAATCTCGAAGATGACGGACGCGTTCTTGTCAGTGAATGGCGTAAATGCCTGAACCTCACCCAGGAAGAAGTGGCCGGCAAGATGGGCATTCCTGTGGTAGCCCTTGACCTGCTCGAAAAATCAGGGGCGAAACTGCGAAGAACAACGATCGAACAGCTCGCCGAATCTTTAAACCTTGCACCGGCAAAGGCTTCCGAATAAATCACCAGTAAAGGCGACAAAAGCGCAGAGGGATTCCACGTGTTGAACCCCTCTGCGCTTTTTTTATACAGAAAGGCATAAACCCGGCAGGAATTGCCACACACACAGTTAGGGGTTATAATGAGCGCCATCCCCCGGCCATTTTCAGGCCGATAAACACAGGAAACTTGATGAAAACCAGCGAATCCGGCAAAAACGTAAAATCCAGAGAAAATTTGTTGTTCCTGACCTTATTTTTATCAGGCTTTGCAGGGCTGGTAAACCAGGTCGTCTGGCAGCGGGCAATAAAGATTTACCTTGGAGGCGCCGACGCAATCAGTTCCATGATTGTTGTGCTGGTCTTCATGACTGGCCTCGGGCTTGGCTCGCTGGTCATTGGCAAAAAAGCATCATCGCTGAAAAACCCGATCAGAAGCCTGGCTAAAATAGAAGCTGCTTTGTTCGTCGTTAACATACTGGTGCTTTTGCTTCTGCAGATCGATATGAGTGACAGCGTTTTTGCCTTTCAGCGGGCGGCCATATCTCTTGGAGTTCCCATAAAGCTGCTTTATGCACTGACAGGAATCGCACTGCTGATAATTCCCTGTTCGTTAATGGGCATGACCATGCCTGTCGCTTCTGAAGGGGCTCATCGCCAGCTGCAGTTTGCAAATTCATGGCTCGTAGACCACATGTTTTTCATCAATACCGCCGGCGCATTCTGCGGGGCTGTGCTGACAGGGCTGAAGCTTCTCCCCTTTTATGGGCAAACCTTCTGCCTCTCTATTGCCGCCGTTCTAAATCTTTCCGCAGCCCTGCTACTACTTACCCTGAGAACATCGGAGATTGAAAAGACAGCCGCAGCAGCAGACGAGTCTTCGCATGACAGCAATGACACGCAGCAATTTTCCAGATGGTGGCATTTCAGAGATGAAGAAATGGCGACTTTTTTTCTTGGCTTCGTATCGCTCGGCTACGAAATGTATCTCTTCAGGGTAATACCACTGGTCAGCGAGCCTTTACCACACACATTTGCGCTGATATTGTCATTTTATCTGCTGGCATGGGCTTGCGGGGTGCTGCTCTCGGGGCATCTCAAAGACGTGGTTTTGCCGACAATCATAATCGGCGCTCTGACAGTTTCATTCACCCCTCTCTCGATCATGTATGACCGGCTGGTCGCGCCAGATCAGAGCTTCACAATTGGCACAATGTCCTATTACCTGCCCTGCGCCGTCTTCGGGATTCTTTTCGGCCAGCTGTTGAACCGGTTTATCAAAAACTGGGGGGCCGATGTCGGCAAATTTATGGGGCTCAACACCATTGGCAGCTGCATTGGCGTAGTCGTCACAACCATGATTGGCGGGAACATCTACCATGCTTTCAATGCCTGGATATTTGCGGTAATAATGCTGGGCGTCGGAATCTGGCTGTTCTTAAGAAACTCGAAAGCAGCCCGGGGCAACAGATACTGCATTCCCGGGGCGGCCGCAGCGATAATTGCTGTTCTTTCTCTGCTGGTCATACATGGTTCTGTCGCACCTCACACGAACAAACAATACACAACTTATTCTGATCCGGTGGGGATCACGGAGATTACCCCTGAAGGAAACATGATCTGGGATGGTCTCTGGCATTCGGCCCTCTCTAACGGGCGCAGCCACATTGGTTCGCACAACTGGATTCTTGCCGTAGTGCCGGTCTTATGCGCTCCCGACACACCCATCGACGATGCCATGATCGTGGGGCTTGGAACGGGCATAACCGCCGCAACTCTTGCCAAATCTTCACAGATAAAGAAAATCCGCAGCTATGAAATAAACAGGTCAATAAAACTGATCATGCAGGAATACCCGAAACAAACTCTGGGCATTCTTACCAACCCCAAAAGCGAGATTATCTGGCAGGATGCAAGAACCGGTATGGCTCTGGACGAGAAAAAATTCCAGCTTATAAGCCAGCAGCCGCTGTATCTCATGCAGGCTGGCAGCAGCAACCTGCTGTCAGAAGAATACCTCAGACTTGTTTCAAAGCGGTTGACCGATAACGGGATTTTTCTTGTCTACGCCAATTCGAAGGGCAATCAGGCACAGCAAATGGTGGTAAGAAAAACTCTTGAAAGTGTTTTCCCCTATTGTATGAGCTTCATGAATGGATATATGTATGTCGTTTCCCGATCGCCGATAGTATTTACCCGCGAGTCAGTCGAAAGAAAGCTTGCGGCTGACGATGACGAGCTTATTAAAGAAATAAAGGCTCGAATGACTCTCGACGAAATCATGAAACTGCAGGATACTCCCGACGACAGCTGGAAAAAATGTCCCATAACCGTAAAAGATAATTTTCCGATTCTCGAATACTCATCAGAACTGACCGAATTAAGCCAGTCCTGGTAGCCGGAGTTTTCCCAGCTTCCGGCGCCTGATAATGATTAAAAGCGCAGGGGCTCAACATGTTGAACCCCTGCGCTTATTTCATACACGCAATGTCAGCGGCCGGGCAGTTCGGGCTTGCCGGCAGCACCAGCGGCGGCGGCTTTTGGTTTGAGAACCGATTCGAGATTGGTACCCTTGAGCAGCTGGGCAAATACCTCCGAGATGCTCTTGCCACCGAGAATCGCGAGCGGCGCCATGCTTTCGGCCATTTTTTCAGCAAGGGCTCTATCGCTGAATGACTGCAGAGCGGCAACGAGATCGGGCGAAACGGCACCGGCGCGTTCCACGACTCCGGCAACTTCGGCCTTGAGTTCGTCGAGCCTGAGCTGCAGCTTCTTCTGGGCGACGTCGGTTTCGAATGCGGCGATTTCACGTTTGCGGCCCAGCTCGTTTTCGTCGATCTTGTTGAGGGTTTCCTGGTTGCCAAGTTTCGCTTCGAGAGCCTTGCGCTGCGACTGCACTTCTGACTCGAGCTTGGCGAGGCTCAGCATCAGGCTCGCCTTGACTTCTTCGGTCTGCAGTTCGAGTTCCTGTTTCGCGGTGAGCGACTTCATTTCGGCGATCTGCTGCTTGATTCTTTCGCTCTGCTGCACGTATTCAAGGTTGCGCTTTTCAGAAGAAACGGCAAGATTCTGCTTAACAACCGAGTGCTGTGCCTGCACCAGCAGATTTTCGATGGTTTCGTCGCCGATCTTCACATCGAGAATTTCGAGATCGTAGATGCGCATGCCGTTCTCGTCGAATTTGCGGCCCGGGCGCTTGCCTTCAGGCGTCGAAACGCCGAGAATGCTGTCGCGCACGACCTTGATGTTATTGGCATAGAAATCTTCGATTTTGTATTGTTTAACGGCGCCACGAATCAGAGAGCGCATGTGGTCGGTCAGAAACTTAACGTAGTTTTCGACGTTGAACCATTTTTCGGGTTCGCCTTCGAAATTGACGCGATATGACAGCTTGATGTGAACCCGGCACAGATCGCTGGTTTCGGCCTCGATCAGGTCAGAGACCTTGTTGTGCATACAGCGCAGAAAAGCGGTCTTGATGGTTTTCAAGTCAGTTTTCGGGGTGCCGGTAGAGAGTTCCATCGCTTCGAGTGTCTGGTCGTATTCGAGCAAAACCGTCTGCGGCCCGACGATAACTTTGCGTTCGCCGGTACGGCCGACGACGAGCACGGCGTAGCCGGTCCAGACATCGATAGAAACGGCGCCTTCATATTTGGTGTCGAGCGTGATGGTGCGCGGCTGCGTGAACGAGGAACTGCGGGTGAAATCGTCACCGGCAAAACCTTCGGCCGGCGCTTCGCGGGCCGCCATGGGCGCCGGGGCTGCGGCGAGTTTGCGCTTGAGGTCGCTTTCGGTGAGAAATTCATCGCGGCCGGTGGCCTTGGCGATGGATTTAAGGCGGGTATTGTAGTCGAGGGCTTCCTGATTGCCGGGGAACATCAGCGCCACCTGTTTGGGTTCGAGGAAACGGCGCACGATGACTTCGACGCGCGGATCGGGCAGGAACATGCTGGGACCGCGCATCAGGCTGATTTTGCCGGTCAGGCGGTTGAGCACATAGCGGCCTTCGCCGGCCGGAATAGCCACCGAGTAATGCAATTCCCTTTCCCCGTATTTGATGATCGCGTGTTCGGGGCGCGGGAAATAGATCATCTGGTCTTTGCCGGTTATGAACAGCTCTTCGCCGACCTTGTGTTCGACGCCGTTTTCGCTGTAGGGGGCGATAACTTTGATGTAGATACCGCTGATTTCGTTGAGTTCGATGGCTTTGAACTTGCAGGTGCCGTTCTTTTCGATGAAAGTTTCGGTCGGACTCGGAAAAACCACGGCCGGGCCCTGAATGAAGCGTTTATTGCCGTCTTCGTCGAGCAGAATGCAGTATTCGAGGCGTTCGAGAGTCACGGCTTCGCGCAGGTAGTTGCCATCGGCGTCACGCACGACTTCGACACCGGTCGGCGGGATGTAGAAAGACACCTCAGTGCCTTTGATGATCAGCTGTTTGCCCATCGTCAATTCAGGAATGCCGTCGGGTTTCTTTACGGCTTCTTCGGCGGTGCCGGCCTGAGGCTTAACGACAGCCTTTTTCCAGTTTTCGCGGGCGGCGTCTTCGTCATAGACACGCACGACGAGATACTGGTTCAGATGCAGATAATGCCCCTGAATGACGCGAACCATCTGGCCAGGCCAGAGAGCGAAATTTACCGGCCCCGGCATGTTGACCTTGTGGCCGATTTTCAGCTCGGGCAGACTGTTAGACCCGAAATGCGGCGGCTGCAGGCTGTCTTTGGCCGGGTTTTTCAGCACCAGATACCAGCCTTCGGGGGCGGTGGCGAACACCGAGATCGCCTGTTCAAGGGTGACCCGCTCAAAACGTTTGTTTTTGTCGTTGAAAATCACCGGCTGGTCGGTATTTGCCAGACTCGTCTTGTAGGGGCCGACGTAGACGACGATGTGGCCTTTGGTCTGGTCAGAAATCAGACAGTATTCATTGGGTGACAAAACCAGATCGCGTTCGCGATTAGTGTTCTCGGGCATTATTCTGGCTCCTCTTAAAGAAATCATCTTGCTGTCAATTATAGAACCGCCGCAAATTTTATACAATCAAATTCACGTCATTGTGGTAGCATGGCGGCAGAATCGCCGTGGAGGTCAAAGTATGCTGCCGTTTGTAAAAAAAGGCATTGCCGAGCGAAAGGCGGGCAAACCCCAGGGAACCATCGCCAATTTTTCCCCTGACCGGGCCAACGAGACTATCGTCGAGCTGATCGAATTCGATGCCGGCGAATATCACGAGCGCGAAATAACCGACATCAACGAACTCTACGCCATTCGCCAGAACAACCTGGTGTCGTGGCTCTGTTTTTATGGCCTCAAAGACGTGGAAACGCTCAAGACCGCCGCCGAGATGTTCAGCATCAACCCGCTGACGATCGAAGACATTCTCAACCCTGACCACCGGCCCAAGTTCGAAACTTTCGACAACTACCTTTTCGTGATTATCAAAATGATTGACATCACTGACGATGGCAAGCTCAAGAGCGAGCAGGTCAGTTTCGTCATTGGCGAAAATTATGTTCTGACCTTTCAGGAAGACCCCGGCGACGTTTTCGACCCGATTCGCGAGCGCCTGCGCAAAAATATCGGCAAACTCCGCCAGGGTCATTCAGATTACCTGGCACTGAGCCTCATAGACATCATCATCGACAACTATTTCGTCGTTCTCGAATGCCTCGCCGAGGCGCTTGAAGAGCTCGAAGTAACACTGCTGAAAACCCCCGACGAATTCAACGGCAACGACGTGCATGAGCTGAAAATGCAGCTTTTTTACATGCGCAAGATTTCGTGGCCGCTGCGTGAGATTGCCGCCGCGCTTTTGCGAGCTGACTCACCAATCATCTGGCCGGAAAGCCGCATTTATTTTCGCGATATCTACGACCATGCGGTGCACGTTCTCGAAACTTCAGAAACCCTGCGCGAAGTTTCGATCGGCGTTTACGATCTTTACATCTCGAACATCAGCCTGCGCATGAACGAAATCATGCGCACCCTGACGATCATCGCCACGATTTTCATTCCGCTCACCTTCATTGCCGGCGTCTACGGCATGAACTTCGAGTTCATGCCAGAGCTTAAATGGCAATGGGGCTATTTTGGCATCTGGTTCATCATGATCTCGGTCGCGCTTGGCATGCTCGTCTACTTCAGACGCCGCAACTGGCTGTAACAACAGGAATCACACCATGGAAAACCGCATTATCGAAATCGAAAAACGCCTCGCCTACCTCGAAAAGTTCGTTGAAGAACTCAACGAAGTAATCGTCGATCAGCAGAAGCAGCTCGACCGCTGCTACAAGGAAATCGCCAGGCTGCAGCCGAAAACCACCCCTTCACCGATCGACGAAACCATCCCCCACGACGAAAAACCGCCACACTATTGATTAAAGTGCGGCGGCTTTACGGTATATTGGCGTCTTAAGCGTGAGCCAGGTGGCGGTAGGTCTCGCAGCTCTGCATCAGCTCGTCATGTGAACCGGTCGCTTCGATGCGGCCGTCTTTGAGAACCATGATGCGGTCGGCCATCATTGCAGTCGCCATGCGGTGCGTCACGATCAGGCAGGTAATCGCGCCGTATTCGCGGTCGAGGTCAGCCCAGAGCTTTTTCTCGTTGGCAGCATCGAGACTCGCGGTGATATCGTCCATCAGCAGCAGCTGCGGCTGACCGACGAGAGCACGGGCAATCGACAGACGCTGCCGCTGGCCACCCGAGAGCGTTACGCCGCGCTGGCCAACCGGCTCGGTGAAGCCGCCCGGAAAAGCCATGACTTCACGGTCGAACTGCGCTATTCTGGCGCATGCCTGAATCAGTTCATCCGACTTATTGCGCCAGAAGTCGATATTGGTGCGGATCGACTCTGAGAAGATCACCGGTTCCTGCTGAATGTAGCCGATTCTGTCTCTGAAAGACTGCCGGCGAATCTCGGTCAGCGGCACACCGTTTACCTTGACAGTTCCGGAATCAGGCTGCATCATGCCCGAAACCAGGTTCAGCAGAGTGGTTTTGCCCGAACCGATCTGGCCGACCACTGCCACCTTTTCCCCTTTTCTGATTGCGAAATTGAGGTCTTTGAAGGCAAAGGGCTCTTTGTCATTCGCCGCATCGCCATCCGGGGAAACAGCGCCGCTGTCTGCAGTCTTTTCGACTTCCTGCGGCTCGGAATTTTCCACAAGAGTATGCTTGAAGCTGACATTCTCAAAGCAGAGATCGTCGATCGAGGCGATCTCGGCGGTACCATCGACTTCTGGTTGCTGTGCAACGCCGTCGGCTTTCTGCAGGTCTTCGAGGCGGTCGATCGAAACGCAGGCCTGAGTGAGCGTCACGAGCATCATCGGAATGTCCATCAGCGGGTAGATAATCATGCCGAGGTAGCTGAAGAAGGCATAGTAGGTGCCAAGTGTCAGCGTGCCGCGAATAACCATGATGCCGCCGAAGACCAGAACCATGATTTCGCCGACGTAGTTGAGGAATTCGAAGAAGACCATGAACATGCCCCAGAGCCTGTCAACCTTGATTTCCTGGTTGATGCGCTTTTCGAGAAGTTTGTCGAAAAGCTGCTGCTGCGGCTTTCGGGCATTGAAAGACGTGATGATCTTGATGCCTGAGTATGAGGCTTCAAGAAAGTCATTGCCTTCTGACATGCCTTCCTGAACGTCTTTGAATGATTCGCCGAAGCTGGTTTCGAGCCGGATGAAGATATACAGCATGATCGGCAGCGGAACACAGGCGAGAAGCGCAAGTTTCCAGTGCAGCAGGCCCATCGAGGCAACGCAGAAGAAGATGATGCTGGCCGAGTTCACCGCCCTGAAGATACCGGAACAGCACAGCCAGGAGAGCCCCGGCGGGTTGGTTCTGATGTCTTCGGTCAGGCGGGTTGCCAGATCACCGGTTCTGAATTTGAGAAAGAAGCGGTGCCCCTTTTTGAGGATCTCGGCGAAGAATTTTTCGCGGTAATACAGTTCGAAAGCCACGTTCATGCGGGCTCTGAAATTTGTATAGATACCCGAGAAAAATGGGCCGAGACCCATGGCAAGCAGCATCAGCAGCATGCGGTTGCGTTCGCTCAGCGCGGCATCGAGGGTGATTTTCCCGGCCTGGTAGTTGTTCAGGCCGGTAACCAGACTGTCGATGATGTGCTTGAGCACCATCGGAAACATTACAGCGATGATGGTGGACAGGAACGTCATGAACAGCAGCAGCAGAACCATGCGCCAGTGCGGCCGGTATTCGTTCCAGATCCACTTCAGGTAGTAGATTCGGTTGTGTCTGAGGTCTTTTCTTTTCATTGATTTTTTCATGCAACAGCTCCGGTTGCTTCGCCATTGCCGTTATTGGCGGCAATTTCAGCATTGTCGCCAGGGTCTACAGACGGGTCACCGCGGCCGGCAGTCTGAATGTTAACCAGTTCGCGATAGATACCATCTTTGCGCATCAGTTCGGCATGGCTGCCGCTCTGCTGCAGAATGCCCTTTTCGAAAACGAGAATGCGGTCAGCCTTTCTGATAGTCGCCAGACGGTGCGCAATCACGATCGAGGTGCGGCCCTGCATCAGTTTTTCCATGCTCGCCTGCAGCTCGCGTTCGGTGATCGCATCGACCGACGAGGTCGCCTCGTCGAGAATCAGCAGGTCAGGGTTTTTAACCATTGCCCGTGTATAAGAAAGCAGCTGGCGTTCGCCATACGAGAGGTTGGCGCCGCGCTCGGCGAGCATGGTTTGGTAGCCATTGCTCTGACGCATGATAAAGTCATGCGCACCCAGCTCTTTCGCGGCTCTGATTACCGTTTCGTCGTCGACATCGCTATGAAAGGCCTTGAGGTTTTCCATGATCGTGCCGGGAAAAAGGTAGATTTCCTGAAGCACCAAAGCGATGTTGCGGCGCCAGTCTTCGAGGGTGACACTGCGAATATCGCGGCCATCGACGGTTATGCTGCCGCTGGTCGGGTCATAGAACCTGAGAAGCAGATTGATACAGGTGGTCTTGCCTGAACCTGAAGCGCCGACAATCGCCAGCTGCTGCCCGCGCGGAATCTCGAAACTGGCGTTTTTCAGCACAATCTCGCTGTCGTAGGCAAACGAGACATCGTTGAAAGCGATTTTTTCGTTGAGTCTGAGGCCGGGCGCCGGCTGACCTTCGTCTTTGACCGCCGGTTCGGTATCGAGAATATCGAAGACGCGGACACCTGCAGCTAACGCTGTCTGCAGCTGCGCGAGCACTTCGATCAGGAATTCAAGCGGTCTGAAAAACTGGCGCAGCAGTTCCATCAGCATCACTAAAGTGCCGACGCTCATGGTTCCGGCGTAGACTCTGCTGCTGCAGTAGGCGAAGAGCAGCATCAGCACGCCGATTTCGGTAAAAAAGCGAAAACTTGAAGAAAACAGCATGTATTCGACAAATGCCGCCTTGCGTTCGAGCCTGGCTTTTTCTTCGCTGTGCGTCTGCAGGTTGTTCATGATGTCTTTTTCGCGGCCGTGCACCTTGATCAGAGGCACGCCCTGAATATATTCGGTCAGGTAGCCGGTCAGGGCGCTGTTCTTCTCGCGCACCTTAGTGTAAAGCGAGCGGATATAGGTAAGATAGAAGAACATCACCAGGCCGACGATGACCAGGGCGAGCATGGCGACCGCGCCGATGCGCACATCCTCGCGCATCAGAACGATGATGGTGCCGACGATCAGCATGATGCTGGCCACCAGCTGAGCTGTCGACTGGGTGAACATTGACTTCAGCTGGTTAGCGTCGGACTCGCTGCGGGTGATCAGCTTACCGGTCTGGTTCTGGTCAAAAAAGCGCATGCCCTGGCCAAGAATATGGCTGAACAGGCGGCGCTTGATTTCGGCAACGACTTCGGCACCGATGCGGGCCATTATTCTGACTCTGACATACATTGCCACGGCACCGACCAGCAGACAGCCGATAAAGACACCGGCGTACATGACCGCCATGCTGATGTCCTTCTGCGGAATCGCCGTATCGATGATGGTGCGCAGAATCATCGGGCGCAGCAGGTGCACGGCCGTAACCACGACCATCGTGACAAGTGCCACCGCCAGGCTCGCGAGGTGCGGCCTGAAAAAGGGAAGAATTCGTTTCAATACTGATTTACTGTTGTTTTTCTGCATCTGTTTTTGTTTAAATTTGCCCTGAGGCGTTCATTTTATTGATACCCGTAAAATTAAAATCTGGTTGACCGGTTCGGCGGCCCGGTCTATCAGTCGGGTTGCTTTTTCTCCAGCGATTCGCTTCGCTCACAAGCTTCCGAAAAAGCAATCCCGACTTCTCCCCGTGCCTTACCAGAACAACACATGACGTTATTCATGCAACTATCAATAAATCTTTTTTTTCGCTGCCGCTGACGCGACTCCCGGCCATCCCTGGCCTCCGCTGCGTTGCGCCATCCTGGCGCAAAAAAGCGGGCTGCCACCATTGGTCAGCCCGCTTCTGAAAACGAATTCAGTCAGAGAGACAGTGAACAAACGGAGGCATCGCGATAAAAAAAATCATGAATCATCTTTACGGGCCTCCGGTTTCTGCAATTTTGACGGCTCAACCGTCGCGGCAAGTATATTATGCCGGGCCGGGGCTTGTCAATACACTTTCTTGCGGCGGTTGCAGAAGATACGGTTTGGGGGTATGCTTGGTCACGAAAAATCAACCATCACAAGGAATCAGATAATGAAATTCAAGCGCGTCTGCCTCTGTTACTTCTCACCAACCGGTGCCACCCGCCAGATCATCAGCGAAATAGCAGCCGGCATCGGTATTGACCCGCTTAAAGTCATAGAAAACAACCTTACCTACCCAGAATACGCTGACTCAATAATCGAAATCGAGCCAGAAGATCTGGTGGTGATCGCCGCCCCGGTTTATGCCGGCATGCTGCCTGCCGTAGCCCTGCAGCGCCTGAACACGATAAAATTCGCCGACAACCCGGCAGTTCTTGTTGCCGTTTATGGCAACCGCAATTATGACGACGCTCTCATCGATCTGCGGGAATTCGCCAGCGGCGCCGGGCTGCTCACCGTAGCCGCCGCCGCCTTCGTCGGTGAGCATTCTTACTCGAATGACAAATACAAGATCGCAAAAGGGCGGCCAGACGCTGACGACAAAGAGGCCGCGCGCGACTTTGGCCGCAAAATCTACGAAAAAGTGCAGTCTCTCAGCCCGAAAGCTGCCATACCCGAGCTCAAACTGCCGGGCACTTTTCCGCTGCCCGAACGCAAAAACATCAATCACACCGCCGTCGAAACGAAACACGAAATCTGCACCGAGTGCGGTCGCTGCCAGGAAGTCTGCCCAACCGGCGCTGTGTTTTTCAAAAAGGGTTATCAGACAAAAAAAGAACTGTGCATACTTTGCTTCGCCTGCGTCAAAAAATGCCCACAACAGGCGCGGGTCGCTGCCTCGGAAACCCTGCAGCAGTTCAGAGAGAAGCTCTCGGCCATGCCGCGCCGCGCACCAGAGATATTCATCTGACCCGTTGATTGAATCTGCCGTAACGAAAAAATTCGATCCGGTAATTCGAACACCGGCTATTTTCATTCCAATTTCGCGTTTTTTCCGCCAGCGCCTTCCGCAGTCTATACAGAACTACCCGCAACATTGTTGCTGTAACTGGCTTATTCTTCAATCAGTTTTGCAGTAACCACCATGACAATCTCGTTATCAGTCTTCTCGCTGTCGCGCCCCCTGGCCAGGCCGCCGAAAAGCGGAATATTGCCGACCAGCGGAATCTTCGACCTGGTTTCGCGCTCTTCGCGGTTGATCAGACCGCCCATGACAATCGACGAGCCGTTTTCAACCCGCAGCGAACTCTCGGCCTCGCGGGTGCGAATCTGCGGGTAGCCCTGCTTCGTCTGGGCGACAACCGAACTCACTTCACCCTTGATCTTCATATTGATGCTGTCATTGGTGCCGATATCGACGTCTTTAACCGTCATTTTGATGCCG
>JANJUX010000003.1 GCA_024710355.1 Candidatus Rifleibacteriota bacterium | reverse complement strand
ACTCCATACAGCGCTGTTCCAGCTCGGCTACCCGCTTTTCCAGTCGTTTGCAGTTTTCGCAATTTGTGCTCACAACTCCATTATAATTTTCTGGCAAAAATGTACAAGACCCAGTTAAACTTCAACCACGTGAACAGTTACAAATCTTTTAGAGAATTTTGCAATGATTATTTGAAATCTTTAAAAAATGATTGCAAGAAAAATTGGTTACTTTGGCCAGTAAGCTCTGATGACAAAAACTATTTAACTCTTCGCGTTAACAGCCAAGAACAACCAAAAAAAGAAGAGTTTAATAGCAGAATTGATAAATTAGCAGAACTTCGTTCTAAGGAGGGAATATCGGACCTAACTTCCATTTTTGAACTAATCGGATAAAACTTACATGAATTCAAACACCAAATTTATTGGCTATTTTAAGCATTCTTTGAATACTGAGTGTTCTTATGCTTTGGTTGACGTAAATGACAAACACGAATTCCTGGAGCTCAGTAATCAGAATATTGAGAAAGCTTTTTATCTTTCAGATAAAGGAAGAAAAAACATTTGGTGGGTATATTTATTTTTGAAGTTTTCAAGAAAAAATAGCAACGAGAATCTTGTTCTGGCAAATCCAGAGGAAAATACCAAGTTGCTGCAATTAGAAAAATGGCTGCACAACATTTTTAAAAATTTTATTGCATTAAATTGTATTAGCCCAAATTTGAACAATCTAAGATTTTTCAATTTGCATATCCCCAAGGAATTTTGTGGTAGCGATTATCTAAAGGAGCTCATGGATGACCTGAAAAATATCCACAAAGAAGTTTTGATTAAGTTCTTTTGGTTTACTCCATTTTATTACGATGGCCAACCTGGGAACTTAATTTTTAAAAGGGATTTAGTAGAACAGTTTTTTGCTTATCATTTAACAATTAAGAGCTTTCCAAAATTTGAGCTGTTCATCAAAAGAATAAAATTGTTTTTCAAAAAATTTTTTGCAGGGCAATATAGTGATAGATTACAATATCTTTCAATTTATCTATTCTTTTTGGCAGAGATAAAACACAGAAACTTTCATTATTCAGAATCAATAGTTCTTTTCCATCGAGCTTTAGACTCTCTCTCTCAAAGCATTGCATTTACACAAAATCAGATCCAAAAGCTTGGGGATCAGTTTTGTTATGATTATGATGATAAAAAAATATTTCTAATCAAAACCTTAAATAAAATCACCTCTGACAATCAATTGTTAGCTGATGCCAGAGAAATAAATGAATTTAGAAGATTCTCCATTTATGCCCACGATTATAATAATTTTTTAGATCTTCATGCAAACCAGGTTCGTTCAAAATCCATTTCTATTTTTAATAATTTTTTAAGACAAAATGTAACAGACTTAGCAAATACTTTTTGTGTTTCAGACACAGTTAATTTAGAAGAATTTTTTTCGTGTCTTGCTGCAAATCAATGCTTATTTTCAGAGCAAAGCTTTTAAATTAGAAAAATAACTTTTTGTTAAATTTATAATTTTAGAATCACCCTCTACAAAAAAAGAAATTCTTAGAAAATTTCCTTTGTCATCAATATTCATTGCCTCTAGCACATGATTGCGCAAATTATCTCTTGAATTACATGCCGAGCCATTAGAAATCGCAATCCTATCTTTAACGGCAAGAATAAAGGCTTCAGACCTGATTGTCGGTAATAAAAACCCACAAATATTGAAAATCTGTCGCTGTGTGTCACCAACAATTTGGGGCTTAAATAGCTCAAGGGCATCAAATAGCTCTTGCTTATGCTTGAGACAAGCTTCTTTTCTTTGCAAATATTCTTTGACAGATAATTCTGATGCGAGGCCTAAGCCAGCGATCAACTGAGTTGGAAGGGTTCCTGACCGAAGTCGGCCTTGCTGTTGACCGCCAAACACCAATGGCTGGAGCGGTGGCTTCTTGATTTTTCTTCTTCTGAGGATAAGAGCACCGATACCTTTTGGGGCAAAAATCTTGTGCCCACTGACGCTGATCATGTCGATTCTCTTGTTTTTTAATGGCTCAAGGTCTTTGCCAAATCCCTGTGCTGCATCTGTATGAAAAAACGCTTCGCTATCTTTTAAAACCTCACAAATCTCATCAATAGGTTGAATAATACCTATTTCATTATTCACATGCATCACCGAAATAAGCAAAGTATCGGGCTTAAGAGCTTTTCTTAGTGTTTCTGGCTCTACCCAGCCTTTTTCATTTGGCGGTAATAAAGTAACCTGAAAGCCCCTTTTTTCCATTTCTTTAAGCGGTTCTAATACAGATTTATGCTCTATTTGGGTGCTGATAATATGTTTTTTTCCGGTATTGTTACCATAATCTGTCAAACCAAGTATTGCCATATTATTGCTTTCTGTAGCACCGCTTGTAAACAATACCTCATCAGATTTGCATTCCACAACAGAAGCAACTTGCTCCTTGGCTTGGTTTACTGCTTTTAAAGCTTTTAAGCCATATTCGTGGGTGTGACTTGAAGCATTGCCAAATTCTTCAACCATATAAAACATAACAAGCTCGGCCACTCTCGGGTCAACGGGCGTTGTAGCTGCGTAATCAAGATAAATTGGTCTTTTATTCAAAATCAAGCCTCGCAGTATGTTTATTTTTTAACATACGTTTGTTAAAAATTGACTTCATGTATTTGATTTGTTATTATATTAAATTCGACTCAATAAGTAAAGCATGATTGCGAGACAAGTCTTATGACGAATTTTGGGTTTACATTTCCTGCAATAAGAGGAATTCAGGCAAAACAAGAATATTTTATTTCAATGTGCCCCTTAAGATTAATACCGAGAGTATTTTTATTTGATGAAGGCGAGATTCCACCAGAACTAAGAGCACAAAGAACATTAAACAAGCAAAGAATCCCTGAGATCGCAAGATATATTCTTGGAAATAGAAAAAACTATGTTTTTTCGGCAATCACAGCCTCGATTGACGCAGAAGTTGAATTCACACCTATTGGCTCAGAAGGTGATGATAAAAAAATTGGCGTATTAAAAGTGCCAATGGACGCCAAATTTATAATAAATGACGGTCAGCACCGTCGGGCAGCAATTGAATACGCGCTTAGAGAAAACCCAGAAATTGGAGATGAAAGCATTGCCGTAGTTTTCTTTCTTGATATTGGGCTGGCAAGATGCCAACAAATGTTTGCCGATCTCAATCGACATGCAATCAGGCCAAGCAAATCTCTAGGTGTGCTTTACGATCATCGCGACAATCTTTCCCAAATTTGTCGCCTGCTAACTATGAAATCAGACTTTTTCAAAGATATTGTGGAAATGGAGCGTTCAACGCTGGCAAAAAGGTCGCGAAAATTATTTACACTTAGTGCATTCCACAATGGAACTGCTGAACTTTTGAATTCCTACGATCTTAATGACACCGCGACATGCTTAAAAGTAGCGCAAGAATATTGGGAAGAAGTTGCAACCCACTTTCCTGAATGGAAAATGGTTCGTAGCAGAAAAATGGCGGCGGGAGAAGTTAGACAAGATTTTATCCACTCGCATGGGATTGTTATACACGCGCTTGGATCGATCGGGAACATTTTGCTGACTCAATACAACAACAGCTGGAAAAAGCATCTACACGGTTTGCGAAATATTGATTGGTCAAGAAGCAATTCTGCGTTATGGGAAGGCCGTGCAATTATAGGCGGAAAAGTTTCGAAATCAATTCAAAATGTTAAGTTAACAACAAATGCGATTAAAACAGCCCTGAATCTTGAACTTTTACCTGATGAGATATCTATTGAAAAGTCATTACAAAGGAAAACCCTGTGACCCTAGACACGAAAAGATATTCAGCATTTAATGAGCGTGGCTTCAGAGAAACCATTGAACACCTAAAAAATGAAATTCGTGATGTCTTTGTGCTTGATGAAGTGCCATGGGTTATTGGTTACAGCGGTGGAAAAGACTCTACAGCTATTTTACAGCTTGTATGGATGGCAATATCGGAGCTTCCCAAAAACTCATTAAAAAAAGAAGTGCACGTAATAAGCACTGACACCCTGGTTGAAAATCCTATTGTCGCTCTTTGGGTAAATAAATCCCTCAATAAAATCCGATCTGCTGCGAAAACCCATGGATTACCTATTATCCCACATAGGCTTACCCCGAAAGTTGAGAATAGCTTTTGGGTTAATTTAATTGGCAAGGGATACCCAGCGCCAAGAAATAAATTTAGATGGTGCACAGAGAGACTAAAAATCAGACCCTCTTCTGATTTTATCCGCGAAATGATCGCTAAAAATGGCGAAACGATACTAGTGTTGGGTAGTCGACGCGGCGAGAGCGTAAAAAGGTCTGCAAATTTCCAAAAGAGAGATGAAAAACTTAAAAAGCAAGGCAAAACGGCTGTTAGAGAAAAGTTAAAAATTAATGAGTCACTTTCTGCTAATAGCCTTGTATATACACCAATTGAGGATTGGACGAATGACGATGTTTGGACTTTTCTACTACAAACAGATAATTGTTGGGGAAACAACCACAATGATCTTTTAGCTTTGTATCGTGGGGCAACAACTGACGGTGAGTGCCCATTGGTTGTCGACAATTCAACACCTTCATGCGGCAACAGTAGATTTGGATGCTGGGTGTGCACGCTGGTAGACCAAGATAAATCAATGGATGCAATGATTCAGAATGATGAAGAAAAAGAATGGATGCTTCCTCTTCTTGAATTCCGAAATGAACTGGATTTCAGAACAGACAAAGAAAGAGAGTTAGAACGTTCAAGGCGCGATTTTAGACGAATTGACGGCAGATTAACATATTATCAAAATGTTAACGGAGAGGATTCTCTTGTTCATGGACCTTATAAACAATCTGCCAGAGCCTATTTCTTAAAAAGAATTCTTGAAATTCAAAAACTGATTCATGAAGAGGGGCCATCTGAAATAAAGAATTATGACTTCATTTCATTCAATGAAATCGAAGAAATTAGACGAATCTGGTTGCAGGAAAAGCATGAATCAGAAGATTTAGTGCCACACATTTATCAAGAAGTGTTTTCAAAAGATTACCCAGGCAAAATTTTTGATGAATATAAACTATTTGATAATGATACTCTCCGAATTCTTAAGGAACTCTGCGGGAATGATGAACTACATTATGAGCTAGTAAGAAGTCTGCTTGATGTTGAAAGAAGCTTTAGGACGAAATCAAAGCGAAGAGGCTTGTTTGAAGAAATTCAAAAAACAATTCAAAAAAGTTTTTACTGTGATGAAAACGATGCTCTTGAAAGAGCCAAAGCTCTCAACGAGAGCAAAAAGATTGGTGAGACATTAATTTCATCTGACCAGCTATTAGAAACGGTTGACAAGATAAAAAAAGAATCGTCCAAAATGGCCAGAAAATGAAAATTTTACATATGGTAATGGAATAAAATATGCAATTTAAATTCTTAGAATTAAAGAACTTTGGGCCATTTTTAGGGCAACATAAAATTTCTTTCGAAACAGAGGGCTCAAGATGCCCAATTATTTTAATTGGTGGAGAAAACGGTAGCGGAAAAACCTCTCTTTTAGAGGCTGTTCAATTGGTTCTTTTCGGGAATTTATCGATTGGACCTCGTAGAAAAAACCTTTCTTACGAAAATTATTTAAAGAAAGCAATTAATCGAAGCGCAAATCCTAAGGATGGAGCTGCTATTCAAATTACATTCATTCAGCTTGAAGAAGGTAAAAAGGTAGAATATCTAATTAAGAGATCATGGAACAATTCTGGGAATAAAGTTACAGAGAGGCTTGAAGTTGTTGTTGACCAGATATATGACAAAGTACTTTCTGAAGACTGGCAAAATTATGTCTATCATTTTGTACCTCCCGGAATTTCTCAATTGTTCTTTTTTGATGGAGAGCAGATAGAATCGCTAGCAGACTCAGAAAAGTCATCTGAAATAATTAAAAGCGCTATTCAAAGCCTATTGGGTATTGATATTGTAGACCAATTAGAAACCGATCTTTTGGTTGTTGAAAACCAGGAAAAGAAAAAGAATAAAGGGCAGGACGAACAAAAAAGGATTATTGAATTAGAGGAAAATTTAAAAAATGTTCTTTCGCAAATTCGAGACAGCAAGCTTGATTTAGCTTCGTTAGAAAGTAAAACCAAGCGACTTGAAAAAAAATTCCAAGACATTGAAGCCAAATTCACCAAAGAAGGCGGTCACTTGGTTGAAAAAAGGCATGAAATTGAAATAGAAGAAAATTCTATAAATGAAAAAATTCATTTTTTTGAGCAACAGCTTATTAATCTATCATCTGGCAGCCTGCCTTTGCTTCTTGTCGAAGAGCTATTGCATCAAATCAATTCGACAGCCTTAACAGAGAAAAAAATAAAACAAAACCAAGCATTGCTTGAAGCAGTCAAAGAATACAATCAGAACTTAACTTCTTTTTTACAAAATCTATCTCAAGATTCAATTCTCTTAAAAAAATTCAAAGGTTTTCTGAACGAAAATGAATGCTTAATTGCGAGCCAGAGCAGCGGAGAAGTTATTTTTGACTTACCAGACAACACAATGGCAAATATCGATAGGCTAATAAAAAACACTTTGAATTCTGAAGAATTAAAAGCTCAAGAAATTTTGGGCCAAATTGAAGAGTTGCACCACCATTTAAGTCGCATTGAGCAACAACTCGCTTCAATCCCAGACAATGAAGCTATTCGCCCCATTATTTCCGAAAGAAATAAACTCATCAATGAAATGAATGAGCTTGAAACCCAGAAAAAAAGCGTAGAAAAGCTAATAGCCGAGAAACAAAAAGAGGAACTCAAGCTTAACCATCATCTTGCAAAAGTGCTAAAAATCAGGCTTGATAACGATTTGACTAACCAGGATTCAAGAAGATTAATTGAGCATTCAATGAAGGTTAGAGAAACTATCAAAGAATTTAGAAAACGTGCAGTCAAACATCATGCCAAGAGGCTTGAAAATTTAATTTTTGAAAAATATCAGAGTCTTCTACACAAAGGAGCTCTAGTAAGTAAAATTGAAATCGATCCAGAAACTTTTTCAATAAATCTCTATTCCCCAGAAAATCTTGCAATTGATCCTGAACGCCTTTCTGCTGGTGAAAGGCAGCTACTGGCAATAGCAATACTATGGGGCTTGGCTACAGCTTCAGGAAGAAAACTTCCAGTCATTGTAGACACACCGCTTGGAAGATTAGATACTTCTCACAGACTCAATATCGTCAAAAAATATTTCCCGAAAGCAGCAGAACAAGTCATACTTCTTTCTACTGATGAAGAAATTGATAAAAGATATTTTGATGAATTAAGACCCTGGCTAGGGAAAAAATATATTTTCCAGCACTCCGAATTGAATAAGATGACTTCTGTAAAAGAAGGCTATTTTTGGAAGGAAGAAAAACCATGGCAATCGAAACTGTTCGAGTCTCAAAACATGGAAGAGATCAGTTAATTAGGCTAAAAAGTCGAACTGGGATTGAAAACTGGAACATCCTCTGCAGATGGGCGTTTTGCTTGTCATTGAGTGATAAAGCGCCAATCCGTGAAGAGCACATTGTTTCTGAAAACTCAATTGAAATGAGTTGGAAAACTTTTGCTGGCGAGAATGACGAAGTTTATTTTTCACTTTTAAAACAAAGATGCATTAATGATGAAATTCCGCTAGACGATGAAACTCTGCAAAATCAGTTTAGGCTGCACTTACACCGCGGTATTGCCTACATGATGGGCGAAAAAGAAATTTCTGATATTTCGGCATTGGTGCGGAAAGCAGTTAAACAAGTACCGCTTATCTAAGAAAATCACTCCCCAAAATAGCTTTGGATAAGTTGGGTTAAAGGAGAATGCAATATTTCATCAGCTGGGGGACCAAAGCCGGTGAAGTCGAAATCGGTCTGGGTTTGCAGCTTTTCGTCGAAGGCTTTTTGCTCGGCGTAAAATGGAAAATCTGCCGGAATAAAGCGGGATTTGAGATATAGAAGCTGGATTTTTGGCTGGGTTGTGTAGTCGAAGAAGTCGATCTGCTGCTCGCGCATTTTGATTTTTATGCGTTCAAGCAGCTGCGGCAGCGGCTTGTTCACGAAGTCGTCGTAGCGCATCAGGCTGACTTTTCCGGATTGAATGTGAATTTTTACCAGGTCGGCCTTGTCGACGTCACCGAACAACTGGGTGGCGCAACCGACATAAAGGCGCAGAACCGCCGGAAGAGCATTGATCTGACTGGTATGCAACTGCAATGAATGATCGCTGTCAAGGTGACCGATTCCGGATTCACTGGCCTGAATACAGGCTCGATGAATATTCTGCGGGGAACCGACCGAAAAAAGAAGTGCCCTCGCCTGCTCTATGGCACTCCTGTAATCGCCGAAAAATTCCTGAACATCGCGCTGCAGACTTTTGGGCATGTGTGAATACGACTTGCGACGGCCAAAAAGGTTCAGCCCGAAATACACCAGCAGATCCTCTATTCTCGCAGCGCGCGCCCTGGAAAAGAGCTCTGGCTGACCGGCGGAAATGTGTTCCCAGGCTTTCGTAAATGAGCCAAAAACCTGGCGGATCTGCGCCGAAAATTCAAATTCATCGGGCTTGCACTGGCGACCGAAGCTAAGACAGACGTTTTGATAATCTTCGATCAGCGCCTGATGCTTTTCGTAGCGGCTTAGCCGTTGAACCGGCGCACGCACCCTGGCTTCGCGCTGCGAAAGCGTTACCCAGTCAAATCGGCGGCGCTGCCTCTCAGCCAGAAACGCCTGCTCGTCGTCCTGATTGCGGAAAACAAAAAACAACCCCGGCCCGACTGCAACTGCGTTGGTTTCCAGCGTCTGCTCAATGAAAGAGCGGATTTCGCCCTGGCTGTAATATTTCTGAAAGGTTCCGCGTGAGGTTACCACCCCATCACCATAAGGCCGGAATTTTGACACCAGACTTTCGGAACCAAGCATTACCGCAACCGAAAGAACTTTTTGCGTCAATGAAAAGGCCTCGCGCAGAGTTTCGCGCCGTTCCTGCGGGTTCTCAATAACATTGATGATAAAACCAAGATTAACTATGTCTGCCGGCGATTTCTCTGAATCGCGGCGAAAAACCGGGTCCCAGCCGGCGGCGTTGATTCCGTGGGCGGCCAGTTCCCTCAGGTCATCGCCTTTGCCGCAGCCAAAATCAAAAACGCTGTAATGGCCATCAAGAAACCCGTGTTTGTAAAGGCTCTGCATTGGCGCCGAAAGAACATTGCGGTCAATGGCCGTGCGGTGACGATGAATTTCTTCGGGCAGATTATATTCTCCGGGCAGAGTTTGAGAAACCGGCTTTGCTGTAACCTCAACAGTGCTTTCCGATTCGGCAGAAATTTTCTGCAGGTGCCCGTTTACCAGCTGATAGCCCTTTGCTTTGATCTGGCGCAGCCAGTTCTGTTTAAAACCGATACGGTTCAGGTTTTCGAAGAGCCCGGCTTCTTCGGCTTCCCGGGTCAGCTTTGCGAATTCTTCGAGTCGGAGGTGGCCGGGTGGCAAAAAGGTTTCTTTGCGATGCAGAATTGGCGGGTTGGCTGAGTTTTCATACGAACTGAACCGCGACTTCATGGTAATCAGGTCGATTGTGTAACTCGCTTTGAGTTCAGGAAAAGGGTCTTCCCAGAAGGTGGGGTAAAGCAGCAGCGAAATCTTGAACTCTCTGAGATGAAATTTCACCAGGTCGAATCTGATTCCGACCAGCTGAAGGCGCTTCAGCGACTGATCAAGAAAAGATATGAGATCGGCAGGCAGGCACTCGATGGCGCAGGCGTGCAGATATAAAGCTTCCGGCAGCCTTTTCCCAAATGAAAGCTGCCGGATAATTTTCTGGTAATGTGAAAATTCCATCCTGTTATCTTCTAAACTAGACCGGATTGCCAGGAGGGGCGGGCAGCTGCATGATCACGGTTGGGATGCCGGCGGGGTTTGGGCCGCCGTCTTTGAGGTCGACAAAGCCTGAGGCGAGATAGAGGCGCCGGGCTGCTGTTCCTTCTGGCACGGACTGGTCGAAAGTTTGCACGAATATGCTTTTTTGCGGATTCAGCCTGCTGATCGCGAATTTTAGCAGTTGCCGGCCGAAGCCCATGCCGCGGCAACGCTCTGCGACCGCCAGCCAGACTATTTCGTTTGCCTCGTCAGCGATAACCACGCCGCCACCCAGGCTTGCATCTTTTTCATCGGCGCTCGCGCGTATGCAGAAGGCTCTTTTTGCTGCGATAGCATCTCTTATCGCTTCCTGGAAAGGTGCTTCATCAGCCATCGGCCCGAACAGAGGTTCAACCTCTCTCGCAAGAGAAAGCCAGCCAGTGAAATCGCTTAAATTCGAATAATCTACACTCACTTTCTTCTGATCTCCTGTTGATATAATTGTCATATTTTATACCCGGCGCCGCAAATAAACAAACGGGGTCGGCGGATTAAAAAATGTTGTGTTTGGCGGAGGTGGGTGTGTAGCATTAAAGGGCGACAAGGAGACAGGCTGATGAAATTGCTGGTGAAGATTTTTCTGGTGGTGACCGGAGTGTTTTTTATCGGGGTTGCGGCCCGGGCGCAGGGCGACAGCGAAATGCGCCGGGAACAGCAGAAGCTGATCGAGAAGGCCGTCGAAAAGTGCTTCCAGACAATCGGGCAGCTCGATGCCGGCGGTAAAGCCGAGGATAAAAGCAGCTCTATAGCCGTTAAAAGCTGCAACGAATGCGCCGCGATCATGCGGGAACTCGCCGGGAAAAAATGGCTGCCGGTGCGCCTGCGCCTCGGGGCCATGTATTTCGAGAAAGAGAGCGGTGGTCCGAGAAAATTGGTCAAGCCTATAAGTGATGAATCAGTATAATTATAAAAACAGGAGCATCATCATGACAAAACGACCAAGACGAAATCACGGCCCCGCTTTCAAGGCAAAAGTGGCATTAGAAGCTCTTAAGGGCGAAAAAACTCTTTCGGAACTTGCTCAGCAGTTTGAGGTTCACGCGAATCAGATCATGCAGTGGAAAAAAGAGCTTCTGGAAAGGGCAGACGAGCTGTTTGAAAAAGGAAAACGCAAAAACGATGGGCCAGATATCGTTGAATTACACGCTAAGATCGGCGAGCTGACTATGGAGAACGATTTTTTATCGGGTGCGCTCGGTCGCATGGGGCGGCCGAGCGGAAGCAAATGATTAATCCAGATAATGAACTGACAATTTCGCGCCAGTGCCAGCTTCTTGGCCTCTCTCGCTCATCGTTCTACAGCCAGAACAAAGCCGTTAGTATCCTTATGCAGGTAATTTGACACTTTTGAGAGATTGAAAAAAGTTAATTTTGTTTAGATTTGGTGCGACTTTGAGAGATTATTTTTATTTTGACACTTTTTTACCGTTTTTTACCATTTTTACCGTTTTTTGCACTTATTTTGACACTTTTTTTCCACCATAAAATAGCCAGACGCCGATTCTCCGATTTTATTTTTTATAAAGCTTAGATAGCTGAGTTTCAGTTTATACAAAAGAACCGCAAACATCATTGGAGACAAGCCCCCAATCTATGCTTGATCACACTGTTAGACCTTTATTCCTCGTCTTCTTCATCAAATAACTTTTCTTCTTTTTCGTGCTGCTTTTCTATTTCATGGCCAACTTTTTCGGCGTCACCTTTTTCACGAATTGCCATTGATTCTCGATATGCCCTGGCTTCAGCAATCTTTGACAATTGAATGGGGAATTTCTCTTTTGCTGACCAGCTTTCAATTTCATCGAGAGAAACATTAAAAAACTCTTTTCGCGGATTTACAAGGTTTAATCTTCTCCCGGCAAATTCATTCTGAAGTCTCCTTTCAAGTTCTGGTGCATTTTCAGAATAGATCATTGCATGAACATCAAACTCAAATGGCACGGAAGCATCTCCCAACTCTTTTACCCTGTCCATGGGTTCAAGCCTTCTTGTCATGCCAATTTTATAAACGCTTTCGCCGAATGATCCAATGTTTGAGATAATGTAAACGTGCCCAGATTTGGTTAGTTGAGCCTGAGAAATAGCCCGTTCTTTTTGCTCATGGGCTTTTGTTAATTCACTTTCAAGCAATGCGATTTTTTGATTTAACTCGTCAAGCTTTTCGCCCTTCGCCTTTGCTACCTCTTCTCTGGCTTTATCCAGAGCTTTTTGATATCTGAGTTCTTCCTTTTCTGCCTCAATTTTTGCCTTCTCCATCTCTCTTCGTGCTTTTTCCTCTTCCCTCATATCTTCATGAATTTTCTTTTGTTCATCTTTCTCTTGCTTGATTTTTTCTTGCAGTTCGTAAGTAAGGCGAAGCTCGTCAATCTTGAGTGCAAGGTATTCTTGGGTGATGTAGCTCTGATTGACCTCCGCCGACTTGTTAATAACTTCAACTGCCTTTCTTACCCGTTCCTCCATTTTTTGAATGTTGTCCCATCTCACCTTCGCAAGAGCGGCGTCGCATTCGCCATTAAACGCTCTCAGCATTAGCTTGTGGGTTTGTTTTGTCATTTTTTTGCCCTCAACCTTGCTTCCACCCACGGTCCATTCTGTGCTGCACCGAACCGCTCTATCGTCCTTAATTAAAATCTTTTCTCTGTCACGTAGATTTTCAAGTTGCTGCCTATATTGTTCGGAATCAGTAAAATCAAAATGGGGTTTATATGCCCCATAATCCATCATTTCAAGGTTTTCTTCAAGGAGGTTAATCTCGCGCAAAAGAGACTCGTATTTTTTGTTAGCCTCTTCATACTTTTGAACTAATTTGTCTTTCTTATCCTTGAATTCATTTTGAAAATTCTGCCGTTCACTCTTCAGAGCTTCAATTTCTTTGACTATTTTTTCTCGTTCGGAATCGACATCGATTATCTTCTCGAACTTTTTGTTAACGTTTCGTAAATTCTGCTGTTCACTCTTCAGAGTTTCAATTTCTTTGCCTATTTTTTCTCGTTCGGAATCAACATCGATTATCTTCTCGAACTTTTTGTTAACGTCTAGTAACTGGATTCGCC
This sequence comes from Candidatus Rifleibacteriota bacterium, assembly GCA_024710355.1. Classification (GTDB taxonomy): domain Bacteria; phylum Muiribacteriota; class Ozemobacteria; order Ozemobacterales; family Ozemobacteraceae; genus Rifleibacterium. The sequence continues at coordinate 172,012 of JANJUX010000003.1, read as the reverse complement.
AACGTAGAGCAAAGTAAATCGTGATTGCAAATGCCGCAACAAGAATAATTTCATTTTGGGTCATAAACAGCGCCTCCGAGATGTTTTAAAGGCCTAACGCAGAATTCAAGATTTGTTAGGTTCTGAAGCCCAGAACGGCTACGTAGCGACCAAAGAGGCGAAATGACTCGTTGATGCTTATAATGTAGGGCTCGTAGGCCGTATTCGAGCTAATTACTTTGATTTTGCTGTCGGGCAGGAACTGAAGACGCTTTAAGAAAAGGCGCTCCTCGTAGGAAAAGACCCAGATACCATCGCATGGACGATTTTTAGATGTCTTGTCAAAAAAAACCATGTCACCGTCCTCTATCAAGGGCTCCATTGAGTCGCCAAGGGCATGGACAAGACACATGTCACGAGGGTCTTTGCGAACTTTGAGACGGAACCAGTCTTCTGTTGCGCTGATCATGGAAGTTATATAAGCGTTGTCGCCACAAGCGCCTCTGCCACAGGCGGCGTCAAGACTCAGAACTGGCATGTGAACCAGATTCGGGGCAAGAGTTACTTTTGTCTGGTTCCCCTCGAAATTGATAATTGTGAATGGCTGAGGCTCAACAGCAGCAAGTATATTACTCCCGACATCGGGAACTACCGGAAGTATTTCGCTTTTACGCATTGGGCCCGTTCCATCTATCAACCAACTTAAATTAACGCCAGTTTTATCCGCAATTATGGATAGAACTGGTCTTGTTGGTTCACTTTGTCCTTTGAAGTATTGATGAAAAGTGGATGGAGAAATACCAAGCTCCAATGCAAGAGTTCTAGCCGGCTTACCGTTAGCGATTATATGAAGCCTTTTACTGAAACTGCCAAGTTCGCTTTCTAAACTTGGCAGTTTTTCGTCATCGATTTTCTCGACTGCCAAGTTTCTATTGTCCGCTTTATTACGCATTCTTCAATTAGTTCCCCCAATTTTACCTGCCAAGTTGTCTTGGCAGTTTCTTAAAAAAATCCGTAATTACAAATTTAAGCTTGACACAATCCGTAATTACGGATAAAATCAAATTAGCTAAACAATGCGACTAAAAAACAACTCTAAATTTAAAACCATATCAAAAAAAAGCGAGGTGTCAACAAAAATGCGAAACCTGAAAAAGTCTGAAGCTGCAATCGTCGCGGACATCCTGGAAAGAGTTCTGGACAGCATGGACGAATACGAGCTCGACCATTTTTCTAGCGATGAGTCTTTGCTTATTTCGATGGATAAAGACTCATTAAATCAGTGCAAAGACGCTTTGCTTAAGCTTAGGAGTGCCTGAAATGAAAGAATCTAATTCGCCACGAATGAAGGCCATTAAGAAATGGCTCATTGACAGAGAAACAACGCAGGCTGAAATCGCGAGAGAACTCGGAATCAGTCAAACCTCTGTTTATAACGTTCTGCTTGGAAAAATGAAAAGCAAGCGTGTAGTCAAGCTGCTGCTCGACCTCGGATGTCCCCCGGAAATTCTCGAACAAAAGGCTGCTTAAAATGCGAAATTGGTTCTCAATTCTTGAGCTGGTTCGTTTGTGTTTGCCAGGACTCCCTTCGTCAAGACGTGCAATTTTAGACAAGGTGAAGCGTGAAAACTGGCAATCCCGCGAACGTCAAGGCTGCGGCGGCGGCCTTGAATATCATATTTCCTCTCTTCCTGCTGAAGCTCAGCGGTTTTTGAAAGAGCAGGAAATTGAATCGCTTGCCAAGCCAGAACCAACCGCACAAAAGAATTCGGCCACAGAGAACTTTGCAACCAATCCTGATTTTCAGACCGCTACTTACGAAGAATCACCCGATTACAGCCGGAGAAAAGCTGAAAAATACATGATCATCCTGAACGCAACCGAAGGCATGTATGGCAGCGAGTTGAAAGATTGGCTTGCGGTCTGGAACGAAAAAAACCCTGACCGCCAGGCGTCTTATCCGATGATTTTGCGCATGCGCAAGCAATATGCCGAAGGCGGCGTTGCAGCCCTTTTGGGGCAGTGGGGCAGAAGAAAAGGGTCGACGAAAATCGAAGAATCCTGGTTCGAAACCTTTAAGTCTCTCTATCTGCGCGAAAGTCGCCCATCTCTTGCGTCATGCTGGGCCATGACACTCGGCGCGGCCATTCAGCAGACGCCCGGCATTAACACCAGAGATTTCCCATGCCAGACCAGCTTTTATCGTCTGCTTATGGATCGCCTGCCGGAAGACATTATTTATCGCGCACGCCACGGCCAAAGTGCCTGGTATCGCAAGTATGCCTCTTATGTTGATCGCGATTACAGCAATATTGCCGCCGGTGAAGTGTGGGTATCCGACCACGCCCAGATCGATATTCTTGTCAGAGATGGTGAGCGCCATAAAGCGCCCTGGCTTACTGCCTGGCGCGACGCAAAATCAGGGAAATTCCTGGGCTACTGCCTGCACATTGAACCGCCGAGTTCTGATCACATTTTTGAGGCTTTCTTTGTCGCCGCCGTTAATTATGGCCTGCCAAAGCATGTATTGATCGACAACGGTAAAGATTATCGCTGCAAAGACTTCGCCGGCGGCCGCGAGATAGTAACGCGACACAAGGTTGCATGCAGCGAAGTAGCAGCAACGCCAATGCTGATGAATCTTGGTGTTGAGCCACATTTCGCACTGCCTTATAACGCCCAGACGAAGCCGATCGAACGCGACTTTTTGAAATTCAAGACCTGGTTCTCAAAACGCTTCCCAGGTTATCGCGGTGGCGATGTCGTTGAACGCCCCGAAAGCCTGCAGGAAAAAGTTCGCGGTGGGCAGTTGATGGAATATTCCGAGCTGAAAGAGCTGCTTGCTGTTTTCATCGATGAAATTTTCAACAATATGCCCAGCCAGGGAAAAGTTCTGAAGGGCCGCACGCCGAATCAGCTTTGGGCTGAAGAATTCAGAAACAAGCGCGAAGTCAGACGTGATGCGCTGAAGCTCTTCTGCATGCGATCGAGCACAACCTGCAGCATCCGCCGCAACGGACTTTATGACAGCAAATACGAAGTCACTTACGAAGCGGAATGGATGAACGGTTATCGCGGCACGAAAGTCTACTGGCGCAGAGCCCCGGACAAAATGCAGGAAATATGGGTTTTCGACGCCGAGAACAATGCCTACATCGGTTCCGCATACATGAAAGAGTCCATCGATTTCCTGGCAGAAACCGATGTCCAGAAATCGAAACTGCAGGAGCAGATGGCGCAGAAGCGGCGCGATGAACGCAGAGTTAAAGAAGAACTGAAGAAAATTCAGGAAGTCGAGCCGGCAGTGCAGCTGCAGTGGCTAAAGACTGGCACCGATGCCCGGCATAACACCGCCGTGCCGGTACAGCAGAATCCAGTTGTGCAGATCGTTAACAGCAACATGGACCAGGCTGTTATCCAGCGCAAGCAAATTGAAGACCGTGAAAACTATGGATTGCAGGGCCTGACACCGGCAAAAACCCGGAAGCCGACCCCGATTTTCCATAACCACACAGATAAAGAACTATGGGAAAAACAGAATAGGAGAAACGAAGATGAATAAAGAACTCAGAAACAAATTACGAGCGTTTATCGACGAAACCGGCAAAAGCGCGTCAGCGGTTGCCAAAGGCATCGGCAGAAGTCCTGCCGCCCTGAGCCAGTATCTGAACTTTTCGTATAAGGGCGACGTTGCCAAGCTTGAAGTTGCAATCGAGAACTGGCTGGCCCGGCAGGCCGAACGCCAGGAACGAAATGTAAAGCCACAGACCGACTTTATCCAGACCTCGATTGCCCGAAAGGTATTCGAACTGGCCGATTATTGCCTTATTGAAAATGAAATAGGCGTTATTTACGGCCCGGCCGGCCTGGGCAAAACGTTCGCGGTAAAAGAATTCAACCGCCAGAACCCAGCAACGATACTGATTGAAGCCGATCTTGGCTACACCGCCAAAGTTCTTTTTCAGGAACTGCACAAGGCCGTCGGCCTTGATGGGCATGGTCAGATTCACGCCTTGTTCGAGGACATCGTGGCGAAGCTCAAGGGCTCTGATCGCATGATCATCGTCGACGAAGCCGAGCATCTGCCGTATCGCGCCCTGGAACTTCTGCGCCGCATTTATGACAAGGCCGGGGTCGGCATTCTTTTGATCGGCATGCCGGTTTTGATTGGCAATCTGCGCGGCAAGCGCGGCGAGTATGCGCAGCTGTTCTCGCGCGTTGGTGTTAAGGGCGTTTTGCAGGTGCTGGACCCATCAGACACGGAACTGTTTGTAAAAAATGCGCTGCCAGATTCAAACGGTGTCTATAAAACGTTTCATAGCGTTGCCAACGGCAATACTCGCGTGCTTACGAAGCTTATACGGCGCAGCATCAGAATGTCGGAAATAAACAACATGCCCATCGACAAAGACCTTGTGACCGAAGCCGGTAAATCCCTGATGATTTGAGGTGAAATTCATGGCAACACAAGCCCAGATCAAGATTATACATACCCTTAAAACCGCTTTGCGCATGACAAAAGAAGAGTATGAAGCAATGCTTTACGGCTTCGGCGTCGAATCATCGAAGCAGTTGAGCGATGCCGCCGCCAATGAATTTGAAAACAAGCTGATTGAAATGGGCATTTCTGCCGGCGTGTGGCGACAACGCGGGCAAAAGAGCAATAAAAAGCGATTTGACGACCTTGGGAGTCGCCCTGATATGGCTACGCCGAAGCAGCTGCGCATGATTGAATCGATCTGGCGCGAAGTCAGCCGGGCCGATTCCGACGAAAACAGAGCGGTGGCGCTTCGACACTTCATCGAAAAATACGGCGTAAGCGACATCAGGTTCGCGAACAAATCAGTCGCAAGCAAGATTATCAATGCGCTTTTGACTATGAAAAGCACGAAGTGGAGGCAAACTTGAAAAAACAATTGCTCGTCTGCATGAAATGCGGACAAATCTGCGCTCCGCGCCGGCATCTTCCGCATCGCTGTCGCATCTGTGGAGCAAAAGAACCGTGGACTTTCGCTGAAGACGAATCTGAAGCGATTTCAATCAAAAAAACCGTAATCCAGGAGGCCGACCGTGAAAACCGTAAAAGAATTTGAAACCATCTCGAAAGACTTTGCTGACGCCCGACTTGTGCTCAGCGATCGCATGCGCGCAATGAATGACGAAATTGAAGCGGTTAAACGCAAATATCTGCCCATCATCAGGCATGCCGTGAACAAGGCAAAAAGCCTGAAAGAAAACCTTTCGAACGCGATCGAAGAATCCCGTGATCTGTTCAAACGACCGAAAACGATGACTGTTCACGGTATCAAGTTCGGTTTGCAGAAGGTTTCTGACGACATCGAATGGGATGATGAAGAAACGGTCATCAATCGCATCAAGAAGACTATGGTCGGTCAGATCAATGTTCTGATCAACACCAAAGAAACCCTTTGCAAAACGGCCTTAAAACAGCTTCCGGCCCCTGATCTGAAAAAGATCGGTGTGAGCCTGGTCGAAGGCAAAGAACAGGTTTTAATCAAAGACACCAACAGCGATATCGACAAGCTTGTACAGAAGCTGCTCGATGAAGACAAAACCGCAGCAGAAAATGGTTGAGATGCCGCAAAACAGCCCTGGGCGTGCTGACGAGGTATTTGCCGCAGCAAATGCATATTTAACGGCCCTCATAAAGCGAAAGCCGGCTGCGATGAAAAAGGCTCTGGCTGAATGGGAACGTGTTGCTGACAAGAGCGAGGTAAAAAATGAGCAAGCAGCTGAGATTATTTGAAGACGAAAAAGCTAATGAAAAACCGGCTAACGCTAAAAAACCGCTTAGAACCGGCGGGGCATTTGACGCAATTGTCGAAGAATACCGCTGGCTTTATGACACGTTCCGGGAAGAAGACCTCTATAGCGAGGACCTCAAGCTGATCGCAGACATTCTCGGCCCTGAAGCCGCATTTGTTCTCGTTCTTAAGTTGGGCGGCGTTCAGCTCAGCATTCCAAAACGCGGCCTGAATCGAGCGATACAGCGCTATATCAGAGAAAACTTTGACGGCGGCAACGTCCGTCAGCTCGCAGTTAAATGCGGCGTTACAGCAGGATTCGTCTACTCTTGCATTTCTAAAAATACCTGAAGGAGCCAAAAACAATGAATCCAGAAATTATAAAACTGAAAGAACAGCTTATTCTCGAAGATTTCACGTTGAAAACAGTAATTCTCGGCATCGAAATTGCCCTTGATACGGCCCATAAAAGCGGCAGAGTCAACATAGACAGCTTTCTCGAACTGCTTGTTCATGCAGAAAAAACGCAGAAACGACGGGACGCCATGCGCGGCGAACTGTTTGAAAAGCTGATTAATGCCGGGCAAAAGCAATGGACAGGAGAGGCCAGAGCATGAAACTGATCTGCCCGATATGTGGCGGTTGTGCAAGTCTTGAAGCCTGGCAGAGTGATGCTGATGCCCGGAACTTCGTTGTCGGTATCACAAACCTGCCGCCTGACCTGCAAAAATGCGCGATTGCCTATATCGGGCTTTTCAGACCGGAAAAGGGGCGCGGTCTGGCGTGGGCGAAGGCAAACAAGCTTCTCAGCGAATTTGCTGCGCTGACGGCCCTGACATCGGTCAACTGGGACGGCAGTGGCGTTAAGCCGATAACGGCAAAAATCTGGAAAGAAGCCGTTGAAGCCGTTGTTGAGCGCCGCCCGACCCAGTTGAAGAACCACAATTATTTGAAACACACTGCATACGACATGGCCGCGAAAGCGGCTGAGAAAGGGCCTGATACTTATGGCAGCGCGTCGACTACTGCGCCGGCCGGAGATAGCCAGCCCGTTAAGCCGGTTGCGCCGCGTGCTTACTCGGAAAAGGAAAAGGCACGCGGCCTTGAAATTTTCAACCGTCTGACCGGCCGGCTGTTCCAGCCCAGGCAGGAAGTGGAAACCGAAGATCAGAAACGCAAACGCATGCTTGATCAGGTTGAAGATGACCGAATCAATTCTTGAAAGGTGCTTAAAATGGGAAGTTCAAAGGAACGCGGAATTAAACCAGCTTCTATTAGATCGCGATCACGAAATAAAGGTGCTGCAGGAGGAGGTTCAGACACTCCGGGAAAAGTTATCAGTCGCCACATCTGGAAAAACGGCATGATGATTGTGTCCAGATTTTACGAAGATCAACTGACATCTGAACCATCAGACTGCATCAGTCTCGAAATTCACCCAGCCCCTGGTCATGGATCACCGGCAATGTTTTATCTCAACGTCGAAGATGCCGTGGCAATTATCCAGGCCCTGTCGAACGCCGTCGGCGCAGCAATCGAAAAACGAAAGCCAATCTGGCCAGAAAAATAACATGGGAAATATTAGACCGATAACTGACGTCTGGATTCTGGCCCGGCCGAAATTGAAAGCCGGCAAAAAGTGGTATGGAGCATATCCTGCCGGTTTCCCGGAGCGTGGCCGGGCCTTGTTGGGTGCCAGCCTCGAAAGTTCGGTGCTGCATGTCTGCGGTGGTATGGCCCGGTTTTATGCTTATTCCCGCGGCTTCGGGCCGAATGACAAAACCCTCGACCTTGATCCGGCTACCAGGCCTGACTTTCTTTGTGACGTTCGCAAGCCCTGGCCAACCTGTGAGAAGTGGCGCTTTATCCTTGCTGATCCGGCTTACAGCGAAACTGACCAGGCTAAATACAAAGTTGGCGTTAAAGCGTATCCGAGGCCGATCGAAATTCAGCGGCAGGCAGATCTGCATCTCGAAGTCGGTGGTCGTTTTGGCATTTTGCATTACGACTGGATCAGACCGCTCCCGAACTGGCGTAATGTTGCGTTGATTTCTGTCTACATGGGCTACGGGAACCGCTCCCGGACGTTCTCCGTTCACGAAAAAGTTTCAGAAAGCGAGAATCGTTTATGACAAAAACAATTACAAGAATGAAAGATGTCGAAAATGGGAATCTGTGCGACTACTGCAAAGGCACTATTGCTGAATGCTGCAGTTGCGTTGAATTTAACATAGTAAATCCGGCAAGTGACAATATTATAGCTTGCGACCAGTTTCACGGCGATTTTGACCCAGAAACAATGAGGCAAGAACATACGGCTGAAGGGAGTATCTGAGGATGCAAAAACAGTCATGCTGCATTGAAATAATCAAAGAGATTGCGAAGGTGATGACTGGCTTTTGCGTTTTCGACGGCAAAACAGGCCTGACAAACAGCACAATAGCCATAGTATTTCCTGGCGAATTTCACAGTAACCTGCTGAAAGTGAACCCTGGCATTCAGAAAGTAACGGGCGCAGTCCTGTCAGATGAGTCTTTGCCACCAATTAGGCTTGATACAATAACTGACGTTGAACTGTGTCCAAACTGCCGCGGGCGAACTGGAGCCGTAAGGTGTAGCTGTAACAATGGCACAACGACATGCTGTGAATGTGGTAGCCCTGTGAAATGCAAAGACTGCCGCGGAAGCGGCTTCTTGAAAAAGGCGGGTGAACCTTGCCTGTATTGCATGGGCACCGGCTTTGACGCAGGCTTGTTGCCAGTAGAGCTCCGCCCCGGACTGTTTATCTCAGCAAAGCATGTGGCTTTCCTGCAGAAATACTGGCCCGACGTGGTGTTTTTTGCAGGCGAATCACATGGCGTCCAGCCCGTTCTGTTCAAGGCGGGCAATGGAATTTACGGCGCTGTAATGCCCATGGCGGGTGTCACCGACCATATCCGAATTTATAAAAACAAGAAGATTGCCAGCGAAAGCGAGAAACAAGCATGACAATCCTGAAAATCCGTAAACAGACTCTCGAAGAACTTGAAGCCTGGCAAATAAAAGCGGTGGAGTTTCTTGAAGAGTTAAGGGCTGAAGCCAAGAAAGGCCCAGTCACAAACTGGAAACTGAAAATCCGGGGTCGCTGTCTCGACCTGGTCGGAAAAATAGTAATTCAAGACTGACAAAACCTGACTAAGGAAATTCAACATTGAAAGAATACAAGCCAAAAAGCAGGGATGAAATAATTCTTTCTGCGCTTGAACGCGAGTATGAACGCCTCAAAAAAATCGCGGACCAGGCGAAGAAACAAGAAGATGAGTATATGAACGTTCACACAAGGCTGTTTGAAATCCGAAAAGAAGGCAGTGAAATCGTTTCGGGGAAGGTCAACAAAGCTGGGTTGGCACGGCTTGCCGAACTCGCAAAGATTGAAAAAAAATGCCTGGCAATTCGCAAGCTCAACATCTTGAAGGTTCTGGATAAATCTTTCGCAGCTGAGTGGGAGTGCAAGGACTGTTTGAGCGTCCTTAATGATCATCGGGTCATGATGGGGATGAGAAAGGCAATAAAGAAATGAATAATGCGCAAATAATCTTTTGTAAACAGCTGTCTGAGAATGTTTCAGAAGTTCAAGAAGTGCTTCTGCTTTGGAAGAGTCTTTTTATCGGTCCACTGCCGGATGCAGCAGATGTTAAAGCGGCATATTCTCGGAATGAAAAAGCGCTGAAGCTTTTGAAGGAAATGAAGATGACGATTGAGCACGGCTTGCTTCACAGCGCTCCTGCTTCGGTTGTCAGGCCATTTGGCCATTAACGGCGAACTGAAACATGACAGATAATCTTATGAAAATCGAAGAGATACGTGATTTGATCGTGCTTTCACAGACCCCGTCGGAAGCTGTTTCTGCAATCGAGAAAAAGCTTGCTGCCGATGATGAAGCTCTTCTGGCCCTGATCTGGCTTGCAGTAATCAATCAATATCGTATGAAACTTAAACTGAAGGGAACAACAATATGAAGAAATTACTTCTTGTGATCTGGCTCGTTGCAGCTACTGGCTGCAGCAATCCCATTGGTTCTGCAGTTGACAAAGAGGGCGAGGAAACCCGTCTGCAGATGCAGGCCGAGCTCAACGCTGCGAGGGCTGAAATCATTCACCAGATGCAGCTGCAGTTTGAATTTCTGAACATGTCTTTGCCCGAAAGCCTGGTGAGCTACATCAGGGCCGCAGGAAACAAGTAAGTCTGAAAGGAAACCCCGCGCAAGCATCCTAGGCATCGGGCGTGGGAGCGGGTTCAAATCCCGCACAGACAATGTGGACTAAAAACAGCCTGTCTAGTCCAGCAGGCTTTAAAAACAGCATTAAATCTATATAAACGAGTGGACTAAATAAAATCGAACGGGAGGCATTATGTCAGCAAAAAGTTTGTCAGAGCTTGAAGTTTTGAATGCCCAGCGAGAGCTGCTGCAGTTACTGAAAAAGGAGGTTTCCGATGACAACAAATCAGGAAAAAAATAACCTGGTCGAAAGATGTAATGAAACAGCAGTCTGTACCAGACTTCAGGTTCGTCTCGAATCACGGGCCTTGAAGGGTTTCTTTGCGGTTCATTCTTTCGACAAAGACGGTAAGCCGGTTCTTCACGGCGTGCTGTATAAACAAGCCGCCGCCGATGATGGCGAATTCATCAAAGTCTGTCCCTTCTGCTGTCACCGCCCCGGCCGGATTGAGCGACCGATAACTGCAGCCAATAGCACCTTTAGATCACTGTTGGCTCATGCATCGGCAAGGTTGGCAGAATGGGAAGAACGCGAAGCAGCGGTATGCCCAGAGGATGTGCCATTTGATCAGTATATTGCATTCCTAAAAACTGAAAGAGAACAGTTATGGGATGCCCTGAACGAAGCGCATTCGGCTCTAATAGTCGGAAATGGAGAAAAAATGACAATAAAAAAACTTGAAGCTGTATTGGAAACACGAAAGGCTACATCATGAAAAAAATCAGCAGCAAAGAACTTAATGAACTGTCTGTCGATCAAAAACTCGACATGATAATGCACGCCCTGGGCATTGTTTCAGAACCAGGCGTATTTGTCTCGGATAGCTTAATTGATGGGCATAAGCTTGCCGCAAACGGGTTAAAAAAAGATAAGCTCCTTGTTGGATTAAAAGCGATTGATGAAGAACAGATGAACACGAAGCGAGATATGTGTTTCTTTGTAAACAGTGCAAATGCTCTGGAAGAGCTTTTTGAGCGATATAAAGACAACCCGGAACTTACTGCTGATCTTAGAAAAGTTTTTGTAAAAGTTTCCTGACTCAGCTCCGAATGACTTGCCGAAGTCGATTCTGGCAAAAGCTCCGAAGATGATTCGGAGCTTTTTTAATGTTCGTTTTGTGATAAATTTCTATTGAAACAAAATCTTTAGCAAGGAGTTTCGTATGAAAATCGACGTGAAGAAAGAATTACAGCAGTTCAACAGCAGCTTTGAGGAAATTATAAACGCTTTTGATGTTAAGCCTTGTAACAAGGAAATCATAAGAGTGAAATATAGCCAATTAAAAGCCGCAATAAACGATAAGATCAAGGCTCTTGAAAAGAGAAAAAATGATTTGCAGGAAATTGAAACATTTTATTTGCCTGCACTTAGAGGGGCGATAGGCCATTTGAAAGTTAAGACAAATGGCAAAATAGATCAGTATCTTCTAGACAGTTTAATAGACGCCAAAGTTGATATTGATTGTGCCGTGCGCGGTTTGAAATAGCTGCTTCACACAGCATAAAAAAAAGGCCCTGGTGATTCGGGGCCTTTTGCTTTTCTGAGCTTATTCTATGTCGCCAAGCAGGTAGTTGGAAAGATCATCGACAATAGTTTGCATGTTGTCAGGATGAATAGTTAGATACGGCCTGGCCGGTATTTTGAACATCGGGTTTGGCACGCGGCGCTGATGGCCTCTCACATCGTATTCGTTGCCTTTTTTGCTTTTGCGCTTATGCGCATCAATCTGCAGAATGATCGAGCCGTATTCGCCTTTTTCGGCTCCATATTCATGAATCGGCGCATATTCAAGGTTTGTGCCGATTGTAACCGAGTTCTGATCTATTGTAATTTTTGCCTGGCTGGTAATACTGTCAGCAAGTCGCCCAGATTCTTGCAGAATTGAATATGGCGGCTTCTTGCCTTTCTTTTCTTTGATTTTTTCGGTTGTCGGGCTCAGCGGTTCCCATTTATTGTCACCGCCGATATAGCTTCCGACAACCGAGTATCGGCCCTGGGCTTCAAAGTTTTGCTCGAACGATCTTATTGCTTCCTGGCCTACGGCACTCATGACTTTGCGCATGTCGCCGGCACGCTTTTGAATTTCAGCCAGCAGAAAACTGACACGCTCGTGCTGAACTTCAATGCTAAATGGCTGTTTCATAAAAGACCTTTCAATGTGCCTTTAAAGCCAGTTAAACTTCTTTTTTGTCTGGTTTATAAATGCCGGCAGCTGCAAAAACATCACCGATGGTTATCGTGATGGCAACTTCATTTCCATATTTAGCGATAATTTCACGCCATTTCGCCAGGTATTCTTTCATCAGTTTTTTTTCTGCCCTGGCCCAGTCAGGATTAGGCCAGCCGGCATTTTTATACTTTGCCTGCAGTTCATCAGATTGGCGCTCATGCTCTTTTGTCATTTCCGTAAGTTCATTTAGGGCGTTTTCACGGTCTGTCATCTTTTAAACCTCTTCAGACTCAAGCCAAGCTGCTTGGCGCGCATCATTGCACGAATGTGATGTATGATTTCTTCACTTAGTTCATTATCGACTAACTTCGCCAATCTTTCAAGTTCAACCTCGTCTAATTCGGTTCTGCCGCGAGTCAGCTCATAAATGAATCTGTAATCGATACCGCGAAGTAAAGCCAGTTCGTAAATTTCAAAGAGATAGAAATCTTCTTTGCTGAACGAAAATTCAGTTTCTTCCGGCGGATGGTTGTGCGTGACATAAGCATTCTTTAGCTTTTGTTTGCCAAGAATACTGATGTCAACGTCATTGCTCTGGCCAATCACGTTATAAATCTGGCCCTTTTCTGTTATAACGAAAGCCTCTTCGTGATCCAGATCAACAATCTGTTTTTCGTATTCCTGGAGAATTCCTACTTTGGCTTCAGAAGCGGTCTCGGTTGTTTTATCGATCAAAACGACGTTATCGGCCGGCCGGATTTCCTTGATTTCTTCTTTCAGTCTTGGCTGAAGTTCTTTGGGGTATTTATCGACTTCTGGTATGAAGTCTTTTTCACCGGGGTTGTATGCCCATTCCGGCGCTATATCGATCTTGTTTTCGTCGCTGTCGCCACGATCAATCTTGAAATTTTTGCGCTCGAACTCGCTTTTGCTGATCGATACAACCCTGCAGCGACAGTTCCAGCCGTTAGGCGGGTAGTATGTGCTCCAGAAAGGGTCGCTATGATGAAAAATCTTGCCGCTTAAAGCGAGGTGTTCAGGCCTGGTGTTGCCGTCTTTGATCGCGACATACTGCCAATATGGGCGCATTGATGCGATATCTTTCATGTCTTTATAGCGCCCGGCCATCATCGACGTGCGCATATTGGTGTTGTATATCAGCTTCAGCCGCCAGGGCGCTGAAAGGTCAACCTCTTTTTCCTTGCCCTGGTAATTCACGATCTTTTTCTGATACCAGCCTTTGGCCGTCAACAGCGGCACAATATCAGCCTTGAAACTGCTGTAAGACATGCCTTCTTTTTCGGATTTGACCAATGACTGGTGAATATCCTTCAAAACATCCATCTGCGTGACGCCGGCAACGGTGAATGCTTTTGTGTGCGCGTGCCGCTGCATTTCGTGCCAGTTAAAAGAAATCTTGTAACCCTTGCTTTCAAAGAACTTGATTGCTTCGGCTGGCGGCAGCTTGAAGGCATCGATCAGAATTTTGTTATTTTCGTCGGCCATTGATGCGCCCCCACACTTCTGTCACGAAAAACGCTCTTTCGAGCATTTCCACCAGGGCTTCGTTCGACATATTGTCGTAAGTTTTAACAAGGTCTGCCATTACCTCTTCATAATTGTTGCCGGCTTCAATCAGATCGATGATCGGTTTCAGAATTCCGTTCATCTGTTTCTGCAGGTCTTCTGACGACATGTTGGCAGCCAGGTTGTCGATTTCGTCATTTTTTTCGACTGGCACGCGTTCGCTAAATTCCTGGGGAACTGCGGACGAGGTTTGTGGATCGACTATGTCAAAATCGTCATCTTCAAAGCCATAAGTCTTTTTGAAATACTTTTTGCGGAATCTGATCTGGCCGGTCGAGGTCAATTTAACATCGCGCTCGGCCTGAGTCGTGTCGACGCCATCTTCAGACCAGAACTTGAACTTCGGCATTTTGTCGCCGGCAAAATTCAGCATGTGCGTCAAAGTAATCAGCTGCTGAAAAACATTGGCGACCAGGATTGCATCTGAGTCGATAATATCCTGCCTGACTTGAGCATGCACTTTCCCGGCCGAATAACTGCCAACGCTTCCGACTTCGGTGGTAAGTGTCTGGCCGATGATTGCCTTTGACATTTCGGCATTGAAAAAGTCGCAGTAGGCCTTGTGCAGATCACCTGATGCCGACTTACCTGCAGCTTCGATGATTTCGACTGATGCATCATCTGGCACAGCGGCCACGGCTGATTGCAGCAGACAAGACAGCATCGATGCAAGGTCATCTATTTCCGCCGATTGTGCTCCACGAGGGTATTTGCCAATCGCAAACGCACCGCCGAAGCGCTCTACGAACTGCGTCCAGAACTTTATACCACCCTTCTTGAACATCACCGGCCAGAAGCAACTGCTCAAAAGCTTCTTGCCATAAGGGTTTGCATAAGTCGCACCATGAGTCGCAAGCAGAAATTTGCCTGGTGGCAGCAGTTCACCTGTGACGCTCGATGCCGATCTGAACCGCAGCTGATTGTCGTCACCAAAAACGAACCACTCAGGCGGCTTGCCCTGGATAACTCCCGGCACAATGCTGCCGTTTTTTGATGTCCAGGTGATTTCGATCGGCTGATAGCCGAACAGCGGGGCGTCGAGAATTTCATCGATCAAGTCAGTGATTTTGAGGTTTTGAAAAATCTCATCTATCAGTCGAAATTCCTCTTCTGATGCGTCGTTTGCTTCAATTTTCCAGAATAGCGATTTAACTCCGGCCTTTCGTGATCCGACGATCGACGTCATGTGTGCATCCGGTAGCAGCTCCCGGTAGGCTTCGAGTCCGCGCCCCAGTTTCTGCAGAACGATATCTGGGTCGGGCAGATATAAATCTGTGTAGCCGCCGTTGTGCCTGAGTCTTGTTGCGACTTCTTTCGTTGACGTCAGCTCTTTGCCGTTGATCGGAACGAAATTGTCAGGCGTCAGCCAGATGCCATTTTTCTGATTTTTCATTTAAGCCTCCGGGGTTAAAAATCAAAGTGCGTTTAAAACCCGTTTAAATTCGTTTAAAAACGTTTAAAAAATTTCGGACGGGTGGAAACTCGTTCGGGGTGTTTTGCGTTCAACCTTGGGGCTAAAAACGCGAAAGCATTTTTCCCGATTGATAATTCCCCCTGGTTCTGATTTGCGGAATTGTGGTTACAATGTCTGATACCGCATGCCGCGCCAACGCCAGCGCCCAGAATCGGTCAGCGTGAGATTCTTTGAAGCTGCTCGACACATCGAAGCGGATATTGCCAGAGCTTGTAACAACCTTTTTGATCGCATGCAGGTCTTCACGGATCAAGTGATCGGAAGGAATTGTAATGTGTCGGTCTTCAAATTCAGGCTTCAGCGTCGTTGCCAGATCTTCTTTGACGTTTGCCGTGAAGGTTACTGACTCAACCTTGCGCTTGCCGAAATCGAGTTGCGCATCTTCAGCGAGATTCATGCCGATGCCGGTTGCATCGATGCAGGCCCGGCGCATGTTCGGATGCTTCAGCAGTTCATAAAGCCTTTGTTTCTGAAATCTGAACGGCTGTTTCTCGATGACTTCAAAATGCCGGGTATAGAGATGCCGGTTGTATTTTTCGAGCACCCAGATACAGGTCAAATCTTTCTTGCGGCCGATATCCATGCCGAGATACAGATCGCCTTTAACGGCAGAAAGGTCCATGATGATGTCTGTATCTTCGCAAGCGTTGATCAGATCGTAAGTCAGGAAAGCCGAAGCGCCGTCAAGTGCAATACAGCAGTATTCCTGCTGCCAGGTTTCTTCGTCGCCGCAGTCTTCGTATTCCTGCTTCAGGAAAGCTTCGCGTTCGGCCTTTGTAGTTGGCCGGCCCATGATCTTATCAAACAGACCCTCTTCGACGGCGAGCTGAATGGGGGTTGTGTGCAAACTCCAGTGCAGCTGGTTGCGTTTGATTTTGTCGATGAACTGCGCAAACAAAGCAGCTGTGCCGTTGTGTGTCGAAAGAATTCTCAGCGGCCAACCCCAGGTGATACAGGGTCGCGCTGCCCGCCATAACTTGACCGGGTCATCGTGATGCGCGAATTCATCGAGAATGATTTTGCCTTCTTTCGAGCGGAAAGCCTTGGGGTTCGATGACAGGGCGTTGATTCTGCGGCCGTCGGCGAACAGAATCGACATGACCTTGATGTCTTTGTTCTCGTCTTTTATCAACTCTTCGCCGAGGCTTTTGGCTGCGATGTTCAGAGCTTTTGCCCAGGTTTCGCAGTATTCGATGTATTCACGCGCAGCGGATTCATCGGCTGACGAAAACCATACCTTCGGGTATTTCTTCGCTGCGATATCGCGCACGTCTTCGTAGGACTGCACGTAAGTCGCGCCGATACGCCGGCTCTTTTCCCAGATTTTAATCTTTGAATCATCGTTGAGCCAGCGTTCCTGATACGCGTTGAAAAACTTTTTACTGCTTCTTGAGGCCAAAGACCTGCTCCTGAATCATGTCGAATACATCTTCGGTCAGACCGGATTTTGCCGGCTTGTTTTCGTCTACAACCTTTTTGACCGCGTCTTCGTAGTCTTTAACTTTGGTGATCATTGGCAGAAGCCGCCCGAGGGTATACAACCTGCCCGAATCGACCTTTTCACCGTTCGCCATATCCTCAGTGATCGCCTTCATCAGCGTTCTCGCAAATCCATACAGCTCTTCGTGGAAGGCTTCTTTTTGCCTGAGATGCTGTTTGCGCTTGCTATCCCAGTCACCGTCGGCCTTCCAGAGCCGAACCGTTTTCTCGGCCAGATTCAGGCGATCGGCAACCTCGTTGATAGTGCATTGCTCTATCACGTAAAGCCGCTCAGCTTCGTCGTAGTAAAGGCTTTTTTTGGTCATTCCAGGTCTTCCTTGAGTCTGCGGATTTTGTCTGTGACTTTTTTCAGCTCTTCAGCGTCAGCACAGAGCTTGTCCATCGCGGCTTTTGCCGCATCGAGGTCGAGCTTGCAGACATTGTCTTCATACGGATTAAGCAGCTGCCTGATCAGCATAATCGCGCCCTTGCACTGGGCATCGAGCTTTCGTGCGGTTCTTTCGTTTTCGTAGAGCATGCCTTTCATGTGGGTTCGCTCAGGGTTCATCCTTTTTGCCTCCTGGTGATGGGACAGAACTCGTTGCTCGATATTTTTGTTTCGAGGCGGGCGAGTTGTGACGTTTGCAGATACAGAGTTTCAGAAAATTCTTTCCAGCGTTGAAGCTGGCTTTCGCGCTCTTCGCTGTTTTGTCTGAGAATGCCCTGGATCATTTCGCGCTGCATTTCGCGCTGAGCCTGAAAGCTTTTTTCCCACTTGAGATTTTCTGAGCGGTGATAGAGATACCAGATCAAAAAAATCAGGGCGGGGAAGCCTATTGCTTTGATTAATTCAATGTAGGATGCGACCTCTTTGGCCAGGCCGGGGTCAATGGGTGTCATAAGTGCTCCTTTCGTGCTGTCTACAGATTAACAACTCCACCGGCGCCTGTCCTTTGATTAGCTCAAGAGTTTTCTTTGTGAGCTGCTTAAAAACTAGCGTTGTGAGAAAACCTTTAAGTTACCAACATGAATTAATGCGGTTTTGTCGTTATCATCAAAAATGAAAGCGGCAAGGAGAAACAAAGTGAGCTGGTGGGAAATTTTCAAAGCTGGCATACATGTCGATCGTAAAGGTCGTCAAAAGAACTGGACCGTTCAGGACCTGGACAAAGTGGTTGAGCGGTATGACCCGCTGAACTACCACGAAGCGCCGATCGTCATCGATCACAACGAAGAATCGGGCCCGGTAGTCGGCGGGCCGGCGTATGGCTGGGTTGAAGCCCTGAAGCGGAGCGGTGACAGGCTTCTTGCGAAGTTCAAACAGGTTGTGCCCGAATTCCAGGATCTGGTCAATAAAGGCATGTTCAAGAAGCGCTCAGTCAAAGTCAGGCCCGACGGCACTCTGCTGCATGTCTCGTTCCTTGGCGCGGCCCCACCGGCAATTAAAGGTCTCAAAGATCACTCTTTTTCCGAGGGTGATGAAGACTGCTTTTGCTACAGCGAAAGCATACCCCCAATCAAAGAGGAGGAAAACATGGAACTGGAAGAACTGAAACGGCAGAACGCTGAGTTGCTCAAGCGAACTGCGGCTCTGGAAGCCGACAATGCCAAAAAAGATGGCGTGATTCAGCAGTCGGCACATGAGTTCTCTGAATTCAAGGCAAGATCGCGGCGTTCCGAACTCGAACGCGAATTTGATGCGGCTGTCAAAGACAAACGCGCCCTGCCGTCCTGGAAAGATGCCGGCATTCTCGAATTCATGGAAGAGCTCGATGACGCTGACCAGAGCTTTGAATTCAGCGAAGGCAAGAAGGAAACCCAGCTCGGCTGGTTCAGAAAGTTTCTGGCCGGTCTCGGTAGCCATCGCCTTTTCGACGAATTCGCCACCAAGGGCAAGAAAAAGCCCGATGATGCGGCTGAATTCTCTGAAAACGACCCGCTGCTGCAGGTCGCCATCAAAGCAGGAAAAGGAGGTAGTGAATGAGCTCACTCACGTTCAATGAAATCGTTGCCGGTAACTTCCCGGTTATCGCAACCAGAACTCTCGCGGCCAGCGCTTCGGCCCGCCCCGCCGGCCTTGTGCTCGGCAAGGTAACTGAGGGCGGTCTTTACGCTGCTTACGATAACACCAAAAACGACGGCACCGAAACCGCACGGGCGATTCTGCTCAAAGACGTTCCGGCTGGCGATTCATCGGTGCAGGCAGCGGTGCTTCTGAGCGGCCTCGTTGTGCGCAGCTCGCTGACCGGTCTCGATGCTGCGGGCGAAACCGAACTTGCCGATCGCGGCATTCACATGGACAGCGAAAGCTGAGAAAGGAATAGTTGATGACTACAGTTGACAGTGTTTTTCAGACACGGTTTCTTGTTGCAACCGTCAACCAGATCAAGCCGGTCAAAACCCCGGTTCTTGACAAAGTCTTTGCGGTTAAAGAGCGTTCGCTGAGTTCGAATATCGAGTTCGACGTCGAAACCGATGCCGAAGGAATTTCGGTCAGCGCCCCTTCGAGTTCACCGGCCACGGTGATTAAGAAGGACGGCTACGATCATGTTGTCGTGCCAGCTCCCAGATTCCCCGAAAAAACTCCGATCACTCCCGCTGAACTCGACAAAATCCGCTCCATGGGGTCTAACGCCCCGATGCTGGCAGCTGAAAAAGTCGGCCAGGAACTCGCAAAGCTGCGTGCAAGAACCGACCGCACCCGCGAATTCATGGCGATCAAGGCTCTTTCGGGAACCGTTGTTGACGGTGCCGGTAAAACCCTCGTGACCTATACCTTCCCCAACGGTCACAAGCCCGTTCTTGCAGCTAAAAAGCGCTGGAGCGATTCTGAGTCAACCCCGCTCGTCGACATCAGAGCCTGGAAAGAACTCATTTCTGCAGCAACCGGCGGGGCAGTTGAAACCTTCTATGGCTTCTGCGCAGCCGATGTAATGGACGCGCTTCTCGAACACCCGAAGATTGCCGAGCTTTTGAAAAATCAGATGGGGCAGCAGCTGGTTGAAACCGGCCGCATCGGTCGTCTGGCCGGCGTTGAAACCGAAGAGGTTTCTGGCACTTACAAAGACAAGGATGGCAATCGCGTCAAAATGATGCCCGCCGGTCACATCGCGATCGTCGGCGTTGGTTACGGCAACACGGCTGAAGGCTTTGCCCCGCCTGAAGACTTCAAGGCTGCTGACGGAATCGGTTCTGGCCAGTTACCCGACCTGTATTTCGCAAAATCCTGGGAAGAAGACGATCCGTCCGTGCTCTGGCTCAAAGCCGAAAGCAGACCGCTGCCGCTTGTTAAGCGCCCCGGCTGCATCGTTTACGCCAAAGTTCTGTGATCAAGCCCTGCAAAGCAGGCTGAAAGGAAAACCAATGAAATTCAGACTTCTGATTGTGACGCTTGTCGCACTGCTGATTACCAGCTTTGCGCTTGCCCAGGATGCCATTGTGAAATGGCGCGAGGGCTGGGATGACCAGGGCGGCGAAAAGCGCATCGGCTTTCGCTACCCCATGCCGGTTCAGGAACAGCCGATTGAAAAGTTTCTTGCAAGCTCATCTGTTGAGATCGGCACAACGGCTGCAGTCAGGTGCCCGACACTGAATACATATACCCGTGTTCTGCTTGTGGGCCCGATCGGCAACCCGTTGAACTGGGCCGATAGAACCGTGCCAACCGGGATTTACCCGTTTGCAATTGCGTCGGGGTCTTACAAGGCTTTCAATGTAACTACCAGCACTCCTGATATCTGGTTCCGTGCGCAGAGCGCCTCGGCAACCGTGCACCTGCTCGAATTCTGACCCGGGGGAACGGCAATGGCTTACTGCACTGTAAATGATCTGCTGAAATTCGTTGATGAAAAGACTCTGATCGAACTTTCAGACCTTGAAAACAGCGGCAGCATCGACGCTTCTGTTGTTGGTGAAGCGATCGAAACCGCCGATGCGCAGATTGACGGTTATATCGCAAACAGAGTCACTGCCGTTCCCCTTAACCCGGTTCCGGTTCTGATCAGTAAGATTTCGTGCAAAATGGCGCTGCATGAACTTTACAGCAATAGAACAATGGCATTCGTGCCCGAAGCGATTTCAGGCTGGTACAAGGAATGCCTGCGCGTGCTCGAAGCCATCAGAAACGGCAAGATGCAGTTGCTTGTGCCGGCAGCCGTTGCCGGTGACAGCGAATACCGCATCAATAAGACCTCTGGTGATCAAATCTTCCCGAAAAAGGAGCTTGATAAATTCTGATGTTACCGATGACACCCGATTCAAAAAGCCCGTTCATGACTGACAAAGACTGGTCTGCCGTTGCGCCATTTTTCACTCCCGAAGAAAACTGGGGCGACTGGCGTAAGGTGCATAAAGAGCTGATTTTTAATCTGCTTGCCTTTCGTCGGTTCGTTAACAGACCGGTAGTCATTCTGAACGCTTATGAGCTGACCGGCCACACTGGCGAATATCACCCGAAGGGCATGGCTGCTGATTTCTATGTCAAAGGCATGAATGTTGTTGATCAGTTCATTGCTTTAACTCGTTTCGATGGTTTCAACGGTATCGGCATCTATCCGCACTGGCGACCCCAGGGCGGTCTGCATGGCGATATCAGGCCCAAAGAAAACAGATTCGACCCTGATGCCCGCTGGATCAGGGATAAGGCAGGGAATTACATCGCCCTGACCTGGGAAAACTTACTCAAGGAAGTTAAAAATGGATAATCTCGGTTTCTTTTTTATCGCAGTAATACTGCTTATTCAGCTTTACAAAGTCGCCAGGCCGTATCTGCCGAAGCTCGGCATTTCTGAAAGCGCCCTGGCCTTTGCAGACAAGGGCATTGCGTTTGTTTATGACGTGGTGCCTGGTATTTACCGCGTCGTTGAAGCGCTGGCCAGCAAAGGCAAAATCAAGCCCGAAGCAAAATGGGTCGAGTTTCTCAAATTGCTGGATGAACAGGCCAGGCAGGAAGGCGTCACTTTGTCGTCAGCCGATCGGGCCCGCGCTGAGCTGCTTGTTAAAGACCTGGCGGCGCGTGACCACCAGCCCGGCACAATCACTGGATCAGTTGCATCGATCGTTCCGGCAAACCCTATTCAGGCTCCAGCTCCGGCCGCAGTGTCGCAGTGACCAGCGATGGCAAGTCGGCATCTCTGGCAGTAAAAACCAGAGATGCCTGGCTGAAGCTGGGGCTTGGCAATCATAAACCACACTTCGAAATCGGTTATCAGCGGGAGTTTTAATAGATGGCCCTGTTAAATGTCAAAGCAAACGAAGATACGCTGCTTTCATCGATTACAAACCTGGGCATTTTCAGAATCG
Organism: Candidatus Rifleibacteriota bacterium; assembly: GCA_024710355.1. GTDB lineage: Bacteria > Muiribacteriota > Ozemobacteria > Ozemobacterales > Ozemobacteraceae > Rifleibacterium. The sequence continues at coordinate 149,998 of JANJUX010000003.1, read as the reverse complement.
TTGAAAGCGCCGGTCGATTCGATAAACCAGATGTTCTGGTTTTCCCGGCAGCCTTCGTTTACTGGTTTGAAGACGCGCCGGTGCAGAAAACCCCGCGACCGATCATGGAAAGAAAGTTTCATGTGCTGGTCTACAACCGGAATCTGCGCGACGAAAAGCAGGCAGCAAATGATGTTTACGACCAGGTCGAAGCCGTATACGACGATTTGCTTGGCAAAGAAATCGACCAGGGCCTTGAAAGTTTGAACTGCACCGGTATCCGCCTGGTGTCTTATAAAGCGGGCGTTATTTCGTATCTACTCGAATTTTCCGCCCAGATATGTATCGGCCGCACGGTCGGCCTGTAAAGGAGCGAACATGACTATCAGAACAAATTCCATGCAGCTTCGCGCCGGGATTGAAACTACGCCGAACACAAATCCCGGCCTGACTGAAGCTGATGCCGTGCCTTGCGGCAAATTCATCCCTGAATACGGGTTTGAAGAAATCGAGCGACTGATCGTTGAAGAAGGTATCGATGCCGCTAAAAAAATGATCGGCCGCGAAACCCTTGGCTTTAACATCGTCTGCGAAGCGATGCTCAGCGGCATCGTCGGCACCGAACCGAAATGGGGCAGGCTGCTTGAAGGTTGTGGCTTTGCGAAAAGCGTGCTTGCTGAAGCAGCTATTGCAGCGCCCATTGCCGGTTATGCCAATATCGGTCTTGCCGGCCTGGCAGTTGCCTCTGCCGGCGCATTCACCGGCACAGAACCCCGCATCTATAAAATCGAAGTAACCAAAGCCGGTATTTCGGCGACTGCCGAAGTTTCGGTTGTTTGCGTCGGCGACACGACTCAGAACAGCACTGCAAACGTTGTCACGACCGCAAGCCCGATCAACCTGGGCGACGAAGGCGCGACGTTTACCATGACTTTTGCGTCCGGTTCGCTGGTTCTGGGCGACAAGTGGTATGTCTATGCTTACCCGCCTGGCATTCGTTACAAGCCGGTTGCTTACGACGGCGATTTCAAGTCGGTGTTTTTCGAACATTATCTCGGCGGCAAGCTGTTCAAAGGCGGCGCGGCTCGCGGTAATCTGTCTCTTTCTGCCCCCGCCGGGCGCATTACCCAGCTTTCGTTCAGCTTCCAGTCGATTCTTAACGACATCGGTGACGCGGATGTGCCTGTGAGTGTCAAAGATACCCGCCGCCCCGATATCGTTCAGCGGGCCAATTTGCATGTCAATAACGATAACACGCTGGTTGTTGCCAACATCACATTTGAAACCGGCAATACGCTGAATCCGCAGCTTGACGTCAACGCCGAGCAGGGTATCAAACAGATCAAGATCGATGGCCGCGATCATGTTTTCGGCATCGATCCTGAAGCGAAACGCGACAGCCTGTTTCCGTTCTGGACACTGCTGCGCGAACGCAAAGAAATCCCGATCAGCTTCAAAGTCGGGAACACTCCCGGGTCTATGCTGTTTGCTTTCATCCGTCATGGCGTGATCGATAATCCTGGCATGCGCGACGAAAACAACCTTCTCAGATACGGCATGACCGGTCAGTGCCGCCCATCTTCCCAGGGCAACGACAACATCGAGTTTTTCATCTGTTGACGGACGAAACTCCTATTCAGGTTTCAGGGGGGGATAACCTCCCCCCCATTTTTTTGAAAGAAAGGCAAGTCATGATTCTCACTAACAAAACCAACGGGTCCTATTTCTGGCGCGAAGCCGGTAACCGCCTCTACGTCGAAGTTGACAACAGTCCGGTTGAGCTTAAGTATACCGTCGCCCAGAACGATGCTTATGACGCTTATCTCGAAGAACAGAACGCAAAAGCCGAAAAGGAAGACGCTGAAAAGGGTCAGCTTATTTCTGATCTGATCAGACGCAGCACAAATCACGCGCTCGACATCCTTGAAATCGCATTCAATCCGAAAAAAGACAAGCAGTATACCCGCGACCAGATCAAGGAAATCTTTTCTGAAAGTCTGGATTTGATCAGGATTGTTGCAAACACCTGGTTCGAGAAAAAAGTATTGAGTCCGTCACTGAGTGCCGCCCTTGACCCTCAGCTGGCTCCGAGAGTTCTCGGAGCCTGATCGAAGAATCGGTTGGTGCATCTTTTGATGCGCTGCCAGACGAAGAACCGGAGCCCCGCGATCTGAAGTATGGTCGAAAAATCATGCGGGTCGCAAGGGCTTACGGTTACACCCCGGCCCAGGTCTATGAAATGGACTACCTGTTATTTTGCATCGCCCAGGCCGAAATCGTGAAATATCCAGCCATAGACGAAGCTTTTTATAGAACATTCTGCAAATCTGCCCCGATGACCCTGGCGCAAAAGCGGGCGGCAAACACGAGATCATAATGACCAAAGAAGTTAAAATCATTATCAAAGCAGACGGCTCTTACGCAATTGAGGAATTGCGTAAGACCTCTACTGCCGTTGCCGATCTTGGCAAATCAGGCAAGCAGATCGAGCCGCTCGATAAAGAGTTGAATGAAATCAGTGACGCGGCTTCTGACCTTTCTCAGGCCGCTGATAAAACCGGGAAGAACATTGATAAACTCGACAAAGAACTGGCAGACGTCGCAAAGACCTCAGACAATGCTGGAAAAAATCTTGATGGTCTTGAAACTGGTTTGCAGGACATTGATAAATCGGCAAATAAAGCTGGAAAAACACTGGGCGAAGCTCGCAGCCAGATTGAAAACACATCGCGCTCAATGAAGTCTGCTGGGCAGGAAACCAGTTTTCTCGAAAGAAGTCTCGGCAATTTCGGCCTGACGCTTAAAAAAGCTGGAAGTGAAATCAGAAGTTTCCAGGCTGAAATTGGCGAATTTACATTTGCAGCCAATCAAAGTCTCGAACTTCTTGAAAAAACTGTTCGTTATGTTCAGATGGGCTATGACTTTTCCAAGCAGGGTGCTCAGCTCAAAGAATCAAGAAGTGCATTTGATGATTATGCAAGAAGTGTCGGGAAAAGTGCTGACGAAATCCTGAACAAGCTTCGCAATGCCAGCGGCAAAACCATCAATGATATGAGTCTGATAAAAACTGCCAGCGCAGCCATGTCTCTTGGCGTTACCAGTGATGCTGATAAAATGGCAAATTTGCTTGAAATCGCTAGAAATAAGGCGCGATTGAAGGGCATTGAAACGCAACAGGCATTTGAAGACATAGTAACCGGTATCGGTCGTGCTTCGCCGCAAATCCTGGACAATTTAAGCATCCGTATTCCAGCGGCATTTGAACAAATGACGGAAGGCATGTCGGATGCCCAAAAAGTGGCAGTGCTTTTTGAGATGACTTTAAAAGAAGGTAATGCAGAACTTGAAGGCATGGGCGGCATGGCCGATTCTTCAGCAGATTCTTTTCGTCAGCTTGAAACCAGTTGGACAAACCTTAAAACATCTGGCGGCGAATTGGTTACGAATGTTTTTGAGCCAATTAATGTGGTTTTGGCAATTGGTATGGACAAGGCTGCCGGCCTTTTGAAATCGTTTGACGACTTGTTCACATACATTTTAAACATCGACAAAGAAAACCCAATAAAAAATATGACAGAGGCCGAGCTTTTAGAGGCTTTGTCAGACCGCAAAAAATTATACGATGAATATAAATCCGGCTTTGCTAAGACTCTCGGAGAAGTAGATTCCCCTGCCAACAGCTTTCGGCAATCGTCGTCACTGGGTGTAACTGAAAAGGTCGGCAAAGAAATGCAAAACGCTTTCTTTGAGCAGAATATGCTGGCCGCAGAAAAAAAAATGGAGCAAATTAACGCCGAGTTAAATCGACGTTCAAAAGCTGTTATTGAAACCACCGAAAAAACCCTTAAAAATCAGGCGGATGCATTTGCAAAAATGCTGCTCCCAGGATTTAACCCTAATGCCGTGGAGCCTCCAAAAGAACGGGAAAAACGTCTGAATCGAGAGGCAAACGATCTTAAACGCCAGCAACAAGAATCAGAACGACGAACAAAAGATGCCGCAAGAGAAGCGGCTGAGCGGCAAAAGAATTTATATGCTGCAATGGTTACAGATTATAAACAAAGCGTCATTGAAATTTCAAAAATTGATGACCCGGTGGTGAAATTTCATGAAGCTTCTGAATTGGCCGAAAAATCGGCGTCAGCCCTTGCCACCGCGCTCGGATCGGGCCCCGGTCATGCGCTTTATGGCGCACTATCCGGCATAAAAGATGCCGCATTTGATGCAGAAGTCGGTATGTTCGATCTGTTGATGCAAACGCGCAGCTACAACGAAGAACTTGATAAATGGCTCAAAGAAGTTAAAGAAATAGAAGATCGACAGCAAGCGCTTTCTGCTGTTGTTGACCTGTTAAACACCATTGGTTCGCATGATTTTCTTGAAACTGCCAAAAACCTGACCCCGGATGGAAGCCCTGTTGGAGCAGCGGTCGTAACCGCATCGGTGATGGATTTCTGGTCTGGTGGGTTGCTGAGTGGAAAAGGGAAATTCGCTGAACCGAAAAAAGCAATCAAAGAAATTGAGAACCCCATTGCAGAAACGGTTGCTTCTGCTGTTTCAGATGGCTTCAGGCGCGCTGATTTTTCTGGCTTTTTAACGAGCCTGGGTAGCGGCCTCTCTGGCGTTGTCGGCGGCATTTTGACTGATACGATCCAATCCGCCATCAGCGGCAAAAACACGGGTGGATTCAGCGGCGGAAACAGCCTTCTGAATGGACTGTTCAAGCCAATTTACACTAAAAACGGCGCCGGCAAAATGGCTTTAAACTGGTCTAATCTTGGTTCCAATTTTGCAATCGGTGGCGCGGTGTCGTTTCTTACTTCGCCAGGCAGACTGTTTGGCGGCAGTGTCATTCATGGCCAGGAAAACTTCAACACATCATCGTCACTGAACGACCAGGTTACTCAAGCAAAAGAGCTTCGCGATCAGCTTTACATTCAAGCCGGCATCACCGAAGCAACCCGAAAGCTGCTTGAAGATGCACAGTTTGCTTATACCTGGGTGCGAAAAACAAAATCTGGCAACGGCATTACCAGCAAAAAAACAACGACCTACCTACTGGAAGGCAGCGCCGAAGCGCAATCGTCAATCAATAATATCAAGTCGCTCCAAGAGGCTGTCATGGGCGAACAGGCAACGAGATCATACGACCTCTGGCAGCTCAGTCGCAACGACAGTGTTAAAGCCCTGCAGCTGTCGGCTGACGATGCGAAAGGCGCGTATGACGCCAGCCTTGCATTGAAATCAAACAGCCCCGAAGTGCAGGCACTGCGCAACCAGCAGGAATACTATCGGAACCTGATTTCGAACGTTCAGACGTCAACAGCCCAGCAGGCCAGGCAAACCAAAGGTAACTATAACTATTATCAATCGAACATGCTGATCGGCAACTATCAGCAACAGATTGCGGCACTGCAGGCCCAGATTGAAGCCAATTCCGGCTATAAATATTCGGAAGCTGAACGAACCGCAGCCTTGAAGGCCTACGAACAGGCGAAAATAGACCTGGTGTCGGCGAAAGAAGCCGGAAGAACGAACCTGATGTCGCCGTTTTTATCAAGCACCACGCTGGCCAGTTTAACAACGTCAGACGTTCTGTCGCAGATGCTCGGCGACAAATCATTGTCAGACTCATCGGGGTCTATTCAGGCGATGCTGCCGCTGCTGAAACAGGCCGGCATGGCAGATATGAACATCGCTCAGATGTATGCTGATGCCGGCTCTGATCCGACCAAGCTTTACGATGCCGGGAAAGCGGAATTATCGAATTTAGAAAAAGCTCTCGCCGTCTATGAACAAATCTGGAAAGACGCCGAGCAGGAAGCTCTCGACGCCAGCAAAACAATCGAAGAGCAAAACGCAGCTTTTGAGCGCTTCCAGACGGCCCAGGACGCATTGCTGCAGACAAAAGACGCAATTCTGCAGAAAGAGCAGGAACTGGCCGCAATCGAAAAGCAAAAGATCGAAAGCCAGCGCAACGCCCAGATCGAGACCGCCCTTTCTGCGATCGGTGAGCTTGATAAACGCGGCGACAGAATGATCATCTTGTCTGACAATGATGCTATTGCGGCTATTGATGAGCTGCTTGAAGAGTTTGCAGATAACCCTGAAGTAACAGCGATGCTTCAGAAGAAACGACAAACCGAAGTTGCGCGGGCGAAATGGGGGAGCATGGCATGAGGCTTTTAACCGATAAAAATATGTCTGCCATTTCTAGTTTGACGGCAACCAGCGCTGCTGCTGAATTTCCTGTTTCCAATCTGCTTAAATACCCATACAGTCTTATCTGGAAAGCCGCCTCGTTTGCTGCAAGCGTTAGAATAACTGCCGATCTTGGTTCTGCAAAGCCTGTTGACGAAATCTGGATCAACGGCGCGAACTTTTCGAACGTCACTATCCAGGCAAATTCGTCAAACAGCTGGACCGCTCCGGCAGTATCGATTCCGGTGACTCTGGCGGCTGATGATATTGGCATTGTGAAAGGCTTTTTTAATCTTTCAGCGGTGCCATATCGTTATGTCAGCATACTTATTCCGGTACAGACCTTGCTGAATGGCACGCTGCCACAGCTGTCGAACATCATTATCGGCAAGTCAGTCTATCTTTATGCATCGACCTGGGAACCGGCTGTAAAAGAAGATGCCAACATTTGGGAACCTGATGGCGGCGGCTACGTGGAGCAATCAAAAGGCCGAGGCAGGCACATTTTCGCATCATCGATGCTTGGCATAACCAAAGCAGAATATGATGCTGCGCCTGTCTTGAACGGCTGGGAAGTCGGTGTTGTTTACACACAGGTTGGTGGCAATGTCGCCGATTCGTTCCTGGTTTACCGGCCCAGGGCTCGAAAACCGCGCGTTTACAGCCCGATAAAAGTCGATTTCGACTATACGCTGCAGGAGCTTGTATGAGGGTTACGATCCAGGTTGAATCGAATGTTTACAGAGTTGCCGGCGCGGCAGAAAACGTTGATGGCATCGGCTGTTTTGAAGAACGGCTGTTGAATTCAATAAGCCTGGTTCGCACTTTTAGTCGGGCTGGTTATACGCCAATTACACTTCCGATCAATATCAGGAATAACGACTGGTTTATACCGCGGGAGCTTGATCTTTGGGGGGCTGTGGTTACAGTCGAGGCGATCGGCGAGACCTGGTCTGGGCAGATAACTGGCTACGAATACGACATGGCCGGGGTTTTGTATATCACTGCGACCGAAAAGACGGCTCCAGAGCTGTCCGAAATGGTGCCTGACGAAGTGGTGCACCTTTTTACGGTCAGTGAATCAACACATCAATCAGCGATGGATGTCACTTTACCACTTGTTGCCGGCGGAACAGTCGCAGAGCCGATTCTGGTTAAAGGCATTCTTTACGACAAAATCAACGGTATTTATCTGTTCTCTGTGGGCGAAAACAGGCAGGTTGTAAAAGTTTACAGCGGCACAGAAGAGATGACCGAGGGCTTTGTTGCTTACACAGGCACTGCAGATCAGGCTCTTCATCCTGGCTTCTGCTTGGTGCAAATAACTGATCCGGCAAAGCGGAAAAACGATGACGGTTCTTATGTCTCGATTAGCGCTGATATAGTCGGCTTAAAGCTCGGCAATCATACGCTTGAAGAATGTAGGAATGGTGCGCGTTTCCTACTCTGGTTTCTGAAGACATCAAAAAGCGGCACAAACGCATGGGGCCTTGGCATCAGCGAATCGGATATCGACCTGGACTCTTTTGCGGATAGCATTGCGAAAGTTGATGCTGCCGGGCTGAAAATGGACGGGATTTTTTATTTCAGGCAACAGGCGCAGAGCTGGATCGATCAAATATGCAATGCGATTCGTGGTCGTTACCGCATCAATAAAAATGGCAAAAGAACGCTGTTTGTCGATGCTCCGGCATCATCTGTTAAAACCTACTCCCCGGCGCTTTCAAACATCAAACTTTTGCAGTATGGCAAAGGTGCTTATGTCGGTCGGGTTTACAACAAAGGTCGCCTTGAGCATTCTTACAACCCAATTACCGGCCTGTTCATGCAATCCGACACATACGAGAATGCTGCCAGCATTGCTAAAATTGGTGAACAGAAGTTCACTGGTCAGAGCTATCTGCTTCGTGACGCTGCATCGGCAAAAGCAATTCTCGACTATACCTGTAAGAAAAGCGAAACAGCTGCCTGGAAGGTGCTTTTCGAAACGCTCGAACTGCCGGACGATGCCGCAGATGGTCAGGTCATAACGGTTGATCATCCCGCTCATGCAATCACCGGGCTTTTTCAGATAGTTCGCATTCAGATCACTGATTTTGCCCACACAATCGAAGCCGAGCGTTACAGCGTCGATGATTTTGTCAGCGGCACACCAGGTGCAACAATAGCCTGGACAAAAGATGCTCCGATATCATCGGCAGTAAACCCCGGCCAGGCATCTGGGCTGACTCTGGCGTCTGAGGTGAGGACGTCCCCGGGTGGCAGCAACATTGTCGTTTTGACAGGCCGGTTCACACCGCCGACCGGCGGCTACCTCGCCGCCAGCGTCGAATACGCCCAGGGCATTCTGCCGATTCTCGATTGGACTGATTTCGGCCTGCTTCGCGGCAGCAGCTTTGAAATCGCCCCGGTCGAGCCCGGCCAGCCTTACGCTGTTCGCATCAGAATGATGTCCTCAACCGGCAAAAGTGATTTCATCACAGGCACAATCACAGTCCAGGGCGACGACATCCCGCCCGGCAAACCTGCTATCACCGTCAGCAGCTATCTCAAGAATGTTAAAATCAAGTGTGTTTTGTCACCTTATCCGCCTGACATGGCAGGGTTTGAAGTTTTTCGACACACGGCAAATAACAGTGCCGCAGCGGCTTCGATTGGCCGCATTGACGGCAAATACGGTGTTGCTGATTTTCCGGACACAGCTCCTGCATATGGGATGACCTATTATTACTGGGCAAAGGCTTACGATACATGGGGCAATCCTTCAGCCTTTAGCGATGTCGCATCAACCCTGATTACTGCGATCAACGGTGCCGACATCGTTGACACAGCTTTGAACAGGTCGTCTTTATTTCAGTCCGGGGTAGTAGATGCCGCCGCAATCGCCTCGCAGGCGGTTACAAACGCTAAACTTGCAAACGACGCCGTGAATACCGCTCAGATCGCTGCTGGCGCGGTTAATGGCCTTAAGCTTGCAAGCAACGCAGTAACCGAGGCCAAAATTGCAGCCGGGGCAGTAAATACGGGGCAGCTTAATAACTCGGCTTTATCAATGCCCACAGGCCCGGCTGCAGCATGGACAGCAAAAGGCGCAACTACCGCCAGCATTGCCGAGGTCGGCGGTGTGCGGGATATTTCCGGAAAAGGCAACCATGGCCGCGCGTTCGGCGGGGTCGAGGTTGTTGACACCGTAATTGGCAGGACCTTTAAATTCGACGGCGTCAATGGTTACATATCAGCACCTTGTGGTAATTTCGGCACCGAAATATCCATCTTTTTAAAATTTAAATACTTAAATACAACCTATTCTCGCGGTATCGCGGGCGTCTATAAACTTACGGGTACCAGAGCCGGGGTAACCCTTTATTCAATGTCCGCGACCACCTTGCGGGTGCTTTATGGTAACGGCACGACAGGAAGCGCTTACGTCGAGTTTACAGTGCCTTCTATGGCAAACATAGCCAGAAGCGTAAGCGTGACCGCCAATACTGCAACGCAGCAGATAGCGCTTTACTTTGATGGCGTTTTGGTAGGAACTCAGGCGACTACCGGAATGGTGTTAGCCAGCGTTGAAGCTACCTTTGGGCGCGGGGTGTTTGATTACGTAGGCGAATACGCGAATGTCGAAGTAATTTCTCCAAGGATTTACAACCGGGTGCTGACTGCGGCAGAAGCAAAGACCTTGCACATGATGGCAGACGATGCTGCTTTTGGCACTATCACCGCCGATCTGCTTTCGACTGGAGAGCTGATTACGCTGTCAGCCCAGATAAAAAACGCAATCATTGACGACGCTAAGATCACCAGCCTTAACGGCAGCAAAATCACCGCCGAAACCGTAACGGCGTCGAAGCTGTCTGTTGTCGCCCGCGAACTGGTAAACCCCGTATCCGTAACGGGTCATGTGCGCGGTTGGTGTAACGTTCAGGAAGATGGTAGCGGCACGTCGTCGGCGGTCAGTTACGATGCTACCGAAAATGCGATTAAAATAACGACTTCGGGCGGTCATGGCACACGAAGCCAGACATTTTTGATCGATCCCAACAAAATATACCGAATTGCTTGCAGTATAAAGAAATCGGCCGCACATGGGCTTGTTTATGTCGGCGCGTGCGGGTTTGCTGCTTTTACAGCTAGTGCTGACGCTGCTGCTGCAAATATGAGTGGCAATCAAAACCTTACTGCATATAGCACGGCCCGCGCCATAGTCAGCACTCAACTCAACCATTATTTTTTGCCAGACGGCGGTGGGGCGACATCTTACACTGATTACGTTTTTTATCTGATTGGTTCTAATCGATCGATTGATGATGTGCCACAGCACCTTAACGGCGGCCAGCCATATATTCAGGCGTCTGCTGCGGCAAAATGGGGCGCAATTCGTTTTTTGAACTGGAATAATACCGTATCGACCAGCATGTTTGTCAAAAACATGTCAGTTACGGAAATCGGCGCAGGTCAGATAGTTACCGAAAATCTTGCTGCTGGCTGCGTAACTGCAGCAAAAATTAAAGCCGGAGAAGTGGTTGTTGCTGGTGGAGCTGCAGCTGATGTCAATGCCGGGGTAACAACCATCCTCGGTGGAAAACTTACAAATAGCAGCGTGACCACAGATAAGCTTATTGTTGCAGCACCCGGCGCGGCGCTTGCGCCAGACCCGAATTTTGAAGACTTGACAGCATGGGCCCTTGCATACGGAACAATTGAAACATTTACAAGTGGCGCAGCATCAGGAAATAAGGTTTTCCGCACACGTGTTAACGCCTATGGTTCGGCCACCTCAACGGTATTCGTTCCCATCGACCCAACACGCACCTATCGCCGATCCTTCTGGGCTCGCGGAGTCAACGGCGTTGGCGGACCAGCATATTTTTATGACGTTCCATACGATGCAAATAAAACCGCTCTTGCCGCAACAACGACGCTTGTTGGTTCGCCACCTAATGGCGTCTGGACTTTTTATACTGCCATAGTGACCTACCCAGCAACCGCACGCTATGTTAAAATCAGGGCAGATGTAAACAACGGAACACCGGGAGCCACCGTTTACACTGAAGTGCAAGATAACCGCCTCGAAGAAGTTCTGCCCACCACCCTGATCAAAGATGGCGCGGTCACGACTGACAAATTGTTTGCGGAGGCGGTGACCACTGCAAAGCTTGCTGCCGGGGCAGTTACGGCTGAAAAAATATTGGTTGGAAAAGCCGGTGCAGCGCTGAACGATGACCCGAGTTTTGAAGATCCTAGCGCATGGATGAGCCGCGGTGGACTTGCTCATGTTTTTGCAACGGTAACCGATGGCAAAGTCGGTAACAATGTGCTGCGTTCAGCCACAAATGCCGGTTCGTATCCGTTTACGAACAAATATTATGCACTAGACCCGTCAAAAACATACCGGGTAAGAGCATGGGTTCGCAAAAGTTCGACATCCAACGGAATTTTATACATGTGCTGGCAGACTTATAATTCTGCCGGAGCTAAGATACCGTCAAATGAAGGCTATTACATAGTGGCTGGACAAACTCCGGCAACGACATGGACGGAGTATGCGGTGCTTGTCGGTGCGGGGACATCATGGCCGGCTTCTTCGGACGCACGTAGCATGAAAATAGGCTTTCTCCTGAACTACGGTGCAAATGCTGGTTACATGGAAGCTCAGGACTTCCGTCTTGAAGAAGTCCTCCCCGCCACTTTGATTCAGGACGGCGCAATCATTACCGAAAAGCTTGCTGCTGGAGCCGTCAAGGCGGCAAAAATAGAAGCGGGTGCGATTGAAACGGCACACCTTTCTGTGGGTTGTGTGACCGCCGACAAGGTCGACGCCACTGTTGTGAAAACCACCGAATTACAGGTCTACGGCAAAAACCGCTGTCCTGACCCCGCTTTCGACGGCGTTCCGTATTCGACATCGTATACAAGCTATACTGCAGCCAACGGTTTGAAAATTGGTGGCTGGATTTGCGAGGTGATCAGTGGTAGCGGCACGCTGCAAGCTTATCACAAAAACAGCACAACTTACCCGATAAGCAGTAGAAGCTCAGAACCCGGTAGCAACGCGTTGATGATAGTGCCTGCCGCAAGCGGAAACCAGATAGCTCTTTTTACGCAGAAATTTGCAGCAAAAGCAACCACCCCGTACGCCCTTAGCATGTCTCTGAAAGGGGCAACGCTTACAGCATCAACAGCAACCATAACCGTTACCTGGTATAACAACTCGGGGGCGGTTATTAGCACTACCACGGCGGCGTCTGCTTTTCAGCCGCAAACAGTGCCAACCAGGTATTCTTTTAATTTCACATCGCCTGCAAATACTGCATTTGCAATGATTAAAGTGGTCGCGACTCACACAGGCGTCGGTAACATTACTTTGGCTGCCGCACAGTTTGAAGAAGGAGCCGCCTCGACTTACTGGACCAGCGGCCAACAGGGAACCGTAACGGCTGACAAGGTTGTAGCGGGCCAGTTGAAAAGCACGAACTATTCGGCCACAGCCGGCAGCTTGCTTGATTTGGACGCTGGTGATCTTAAGCTTGGCGGCTCATCTTCTCCTATGTTCAGCTTTTTGAACTCCGTAGGGGAAGGCGTAATAGCTGGCATCACGTTTAAATCTGGCGGCTTATTTCGATCTTATAATGTTGGCGGACAGGTTCACGGTATAGCAATGGGCACTAAGTCCGGGCTTGTAGACATGTGCTTCAGGTCTTATTATACGAACAGCACAACTAGCCATGCGGAAGCCATGGTTTATGATGGGAGAATTGCGGCGTGGTATTCGGATTCTTCTTATAGCGCCAGGGTCGATATCGACCCTGGCAACAAAGGGACGCTTTGGGGCACCGCTATAATTTTTTCGTCCGTGCAAAACTCAACAGATTATGGTTTTGCCACCAACGGCAACATCTACGTCGGCAACAACTGCAGCGCCCTGTCATTTACGGACCGAACCGAAATGCCCGAAAGCATTGAAGAAGCCCTTGAAATCATCAATACCATGCGGCCGATAAAAGGTAAGGTAGATTACAAGCGCTTGAGCAACAAAGCTAAGAAATTCACTGTTCAGAAGGCCGAAGACGGCAGCGAATACATCGAAGAAGGCCGCGATCTGACCAAAACCGTTTCGGCGCTGATTATGGTTGTTCAGAAACTGCAGGAAGAAAACATCAAGCTTTCTGACCGGCTGGCAGCCATCGAGAACGCCGCGCCCGACGAACAACGCGAATACATCGATGCCGTAAATAAAGCAATCGAAGAAAATCAGGCAACCATAAGAGAAAGACTGAAAAAGGCAGCATAAGCGCCGCCGTGTTGTATAGCGCAAAACCAACACAAGGTATCAATATGTCACCAACCGCAAAGGAGAAAACATAATGCATCAATCAACATCTTATCCGCAGCAAAAGCCAATTAAACCCATTGCTCCACCCGCGCCTTACCAGGGCGGAAAACGACTCTTGTCGAAACCATTGATCGAAAAAATTCAGAAAATCAATCATGCCTGCTACGCCGAACCGTTTTTTGGCATGGGCGGTGTTTTTTTCAGACGCCCATTTCAAGCCGATGCCGAAGTAATAAACGACGTTTCTAAAGACGTGACAACGTTCTTGAAAGTTCTGCAGCGCCACTTCATTGAGTTCGTCAACTTCATGCGCTGGCACGTTACAACCAGGTCAGAATTCGATCGACTGAAAAACACAGAGCCAGAAACTCTTACAGATATCGAGCGTGCGGCCAGATTTTTTTATCTCCAGAAGCTGTCATTTGGTGGCAAGGTTTCCGGCCGGACATACGGCTATTCGCCGCAAGAAAAAGGCCGTTTCGACATAACTAGAATTGAAGCCAATCTCGAAGAGCTTCATGAGCGGCTTGCAGCTGTCCAGATTGAAAATCTGGACTATGCTGATTTCATCGCACGTTACGACCGCCCCACAACTCTTTTCTATATTGATTCGCCTTACTATGGCAACGAAAACGATTATGGCAAAGGCGTTTTTAACAGATCCGATTTTGAAAAGCTTGCACAGCTGCTGTTTTCGATTAAGGGTAAATTCATTCTATCGCTGAACGACACTCCCGAAGTCAGAAAAATATTCAAGAGCTTCACGTTTGAAAGTGTTTCTACGACTTATTCTATTGGAGGTGGTGATAAGTCTCAGAAAGTAAAAGAGCTAATAATATCCTTTTAACGGGCTTATAAAAAAAAAGAGGGTCGTTGATCGGCTCTCTTTTTTTTATGTTAAAAGTGTCAAAATAAATGCAAAAAAGTGTCAAAACATTTGACCGGTTATAGTTAGTCAGCAAGAACTCGATCTTATGCTTGCGATTGACAAGATTCATCTGGCACTACCGTTCTATGGTGCCAGAAAGATCCAGGTCGAGCTTAACAACCGTGGTTTCTTGATAGGCCGAGGCAAAGTCAGACGGTTAATGCGAAAAATGGGCTTAGAAGCGATTTATCGTAAGCCCAAGACGTCAATTCCCAAGTCTGGCGACCATATCTATCCGTATCTGCTGAAAGATCTACAGATTGAGAGAGTAAACCAGGTCTGGGCAACGGATATTACGTATCTGCCGATGGCTAAGGGGTTTGCTTATCTGGTCGCGATTATAGACCTTTACAGCCGAAAGGTAATGTCATGGCGGTTGTCAAATACGATGGATGCATCGTTTTGCATAGAGGCGCTGGAAGATGCAATTCAAAGATTCGGCCCGCCGGAAATCTTTAATACCGATCAGGGCAGTCAGTTCACATCAGACTCATTTACAAGCGTTTTAAAGGCCCATGGCGTTAAGATCAGTATGGACGGCAAGGGCCGATGGGTTGACAATGTTTTCATCGAGCGCCTGTGGCGTAGCGTCAAATACGAGGAGGTTTATTTAAAGGCATACCAAACAATGCAAGAAGCAAGGCAAAGCCTGCGGTCTTATTTTATTTTCTACAACCAGAGCCGGTTTCATCAAACCCTTGACTACCAAACACCAGACATGGTTTACTTTGGAAAGCCCGAGGTCAAACTGGCAGCATGAGAATCACTTATAAATCACAAAAACTTGACCAGCAAATCGGGCCACCGCTTTCTTTCGAGTTGTTCAGTAATCCAGGCGTTTTATGCTCTTTTCTGTGGAATTTGCCATTGCTGCAATTTTTGCATGAAGTTTCGGTGGCAGTCTAAGTATGAATCGGCCAGAAAAGTTTTTCTGAGGCTTAATGCCTTTTTCTTCGCAGGCTTCCAGGTAATCATCAATAATTTGGTGAAAAACAGGAATAATTTCATGCGCGTTGTTAGCATGAAAGCAAATCAAGTTATCCATACCAATGACAACGCCGGTAAAAATGGCGACAGAGAGATAAATTAAAGGCTATAAAGTTTTTTGAGACAGCGGGGGGCATTACATATCGGTGCGGGGAAAGGGCGATCAGGCATTGAGCGGCCGATGGCGCCGCGCAGCTCCGGCAGATTCTGCAGGGCAGAAAATCAGCGGAAAAAGCTGGAAACAAGCTTTTCGCTCGAAGCATCGTAGACGGTATTGATTACTTTGCCGGTGGCTTCATTTATCGCCGTTTCGCCAAACTTGCTCAGATACCCGTCAAGGCCCGCAGTGTTCTGGGGTATGACGTTGCTGATAATGGCCTTGTTCACTTCGTTGGTGTATTCGCCAAGAATGTTGTTTTTCAACATCGTGGGAATATTTTTGATGATTTTTTTCATTTCACCACTGAAATTTACCGAACCTTCGGGGCTGTATTTGTATTGAGCCAGACCATTGGCGTAGGCTTCTGCCACCAGAACACTGCCCCAGTTGTTGTTATACTGTGACAGCATTTCCCTTTCGGCCCGCGCGAGAATTGCCGGCATCTTTCTTTCGACGTCGTCCCATCTGGTGTTACCGGCTTTAAGCTCGTAAACATATTTTTCGACCAGAGCCGCTTTATACTGTGACGGACTGATAACCGCAGCCTTACCGGTCAGCAGTTTCGCTTCATCGGCAGACAGGTCGACTTCGCCGGCCTTGTGCTTTCTTTTCAGCTCGAGGGTTTCTTCTATGGCTTTGGCCCGCTGGCTGCTGCTGGCAAATTTATCGACGTAGGTCTGCTTGATGGCCTGAGCCGCAAGTTCGGTCAGTTTTTCGTCAGAGGCATCTGCGAGGGTGGGGTTCTGCGCCTGAAGAACCTTTTTCATGGCCGCCAGGTGTGCATCGCCACCGGTGAGGCGCCCGAGTTCAAGTATCTGCGTAAGTTTTGCATCACGTTCATAGGTGGTTTTTATTTCGCTCTTGAGCGCCACGTTTGCAGGATTGGCTTCAGCCCGCTGCGCAGTATCGGCCTGTTCGAGCCACTCGTTTCTCGCCTGGTCAAGCTGCCTTTTATGCGCAATCACTGCTCTGGCAAAGGTAGCGGGATTCCGATATTTAAGGGGATTAGGAGCTGCATCTTTGATGTTTTCATACTTCTGCTGCAGTTTGTCAGCCTTCTGCCATTCGGGGTCTTTTTCACGGTAGAGTTTTTCGATTGCAGCTTTTCTGGCCTGCGGGCCATCGTAAACATTGTATTTGATAGCGTCGACCGATAGCCTGGCTGCATGCACGGCAAAGCTGTTCATCATGCTGTCAAAGCCGGCCTGGGTAACATTTATCGAATCTTTTTTCGCTTCTTTTTCCGCTATTACTTTCTCGTAATAGCCATAGACTGCGGAGTCAGCGTTGTAATTACCCTGAACTTTTCTCAGGTCTTTGATGTCTGAACTGATAAAAGACTTTTCAAGTGACGCACCCGCCATGCCGCTGCCAAAATTTACGGGCATGGTTGAAAAAAGGCTGGCAATGCTTTTGCCTTTGGCAACACTGCCGAAAAGCTTCAGTGAAGCACGGTCGGCCCAGCGGCCGAAACCGCTGTTATAAGTTCTGTCAGAAATTATCGACCCGGCAAAACCGGAAATTGCCGCAGATATACCGGCACGTTTCAAATCCTTGACGGCATCTTCTTTTGAATACTGCTCGCCCTTCATCATGTCGATTTCGGAACGAAGGGTATCGAGTTCTTTTATCGTCGCCTCAGAAAAAGGTTCGCCACTGGCAAGGTGCTGGTCGAGTATCTCGTCGATGCGGGCTTCCTTAGCTTCTATCTTTTCAGGGTATTTGAAATAGTAGTTCGCCCAGATATTTTTTACTCCGCCACCGACCGAGCTAGATACGGCACGGCCAATAAAGGTAATGGTCGCCTGCGTCAGCGCCACCTTGCCGATTGCATGCCCGACTGTAGGGCCAACCATTCCGAACAGACCGCCGGTTGCAAGGTTGAACGGCGCCATGACCGCCTCTATCGAAGCTTGAACCGTAACATCACGCCAGATTTTGGCCTCTTCTTTCGGAACGGTTCTATATTTCGCGTTCATGCGCTTTTCGAAAGCATAGGTCATGGTGCCCGCCAGAGCGGCACCTGTAATGATACCGCCAATAATCATCGCAACCGGTGAAAGAGGTGCCAGAAGGGCAGTAGCAACGATAACGCCCATCGTCGGGATCAGTGACTTGCCAATGGTCCAGGCGATTCGCTCCCAGATTGGCATGTCGCCTGGCTTATTGGCACCGCCAAGCATTTTGAGGGTGCCAGAGATAATCTTTTGCTGAAATTCACGCCAGTGCTGCCATTTCTGGGTCGCCGCTTCAGCTTCTTTCAGCTCTTCAGCTGTAACAGCAACCGTCTGAGAAGCTGCAGCAGAAGAATCCTGATTGCCTTCATACATTGCAGCCGCGGCCACGGCGTCAGCCGCATCCTGCTGGTTATTCTCTGCAGATGGCCCCTTGTAGGCTTCCTGGGCACGCAGATATACCTCGTGCTTCTGAGTGATCTCGTCGACCGAAGCATTGGATTGAACTGCGTTTACGTAGTCCTGGTAGGCGGCCTGGTAAGCCTGATATGTCTGGTTCGACAAAGGCTGATTCGCCAGTGCCGGTATAAAGCCCTGCATGAATACCGAAAAAATCAGTATCCATGTGACTAAAAATCTATGCCTGATAACTTTCATATAAGCATTTTTAATGATCAAACCGCAAAGTGTCAAGACGGTTAATCTACCGTGCAACCGTATAATGGCGTGACCTTAACGCCTTCTGATGCCTTTAACGTATCAGCAATTAAGCTTCTTGAGAAAGCGGGAACGGGCTTTTATCGATGCGGGGAAAGGGCGATCGGGTATTGGGCGCCCGGCGGCGGGCTCGTCGCAGCTCTGGCAGATTTTGAAGGGCATGCTGCCGCTCTGCAGAATGGCGACTTTGCGGGCGGCAGCCTCGAGCAGCAGCGTTGAATTGAGATCGCTGATAACGGTAGAGTTTTCGAGATCGTGGCAGCAGGCGAGCAGGTTGCCTTCCCAGATGATGAATGAATGCGTCGCAAACAGGCCGCAGGCTTTTACCGGTCGCGGTTTCGCCAGCAGCAGCTCTGCTTTTTCAAGATTACCACCACGCGAATGACAGGGGTGTACGCGGCACGACAGGCCATGGCTGGCCCAGAATTCTTTGATCTGGCTGTCAGAAACCTTGCTGCCAGCGGTCATGACAGCGTTTATCGTGATGCCGCGATTCGACCCGCGCTGCCTGATAAGGTTATGTAAACCTGAAAGGGAATCTGCCATTTTCTGCCCCGGAAAAATCACGGCAAATTCGCTCTCATCGACAGCCGGAAACGAAACTTCGATAAAAGCCGGCTGTAACCTGGCTATTTTTTCGAGGCCGGCGGCGTCGAGGGCAGGGGCCTGCACCGTCAGGCCGTAGTTCAGCGGCAGTGAACGGCAGAGACGACCGATTTCAGCGATATCAGGGTGCAGCAGCGGGTTACCCATACCACAGAAAATCACCCGCGAGCCGGCAGCCGCCAGCTGTCTGATCAGCTTTTCAAAAAGGGCATAGGACATAACCCCCTGTGGTCGGGTTATCGCCTCCCTTGGGCAGAAAAGACAATTCTGACCACAGATATTTGTCAGTTCTACATCTACCGTCAACAACGGCCATCGCGGGTCTATTTCACTCATTTTTATACTGTCTGTCCTGTCTTTTGCCGTATTTTATCGCACCTGCACCGGTGTCTTCCGCTGAGGAATAATTTGGAACTGGTGAACCGGGTTAATACGCTTATTACAAATTTCACTTGTCCAGGCGTGGTGCTGACCATGTTTACTTGTCCTACCATGTCTATTTGTCGCGGTGAGCATTGTGACGTTGTTTGACTTTCTGCACCTGTTCGAGCAGGGCAAAACCGTTTTTGACGTCGGGTTCGAGATAATGCCCTTCGCTCCATTCGTTCCATGATGAAATCATCACCGCAGGGTGGGGGAACTTCGATTCATGGCAGGCAAAACTGGCGGCGGCATCGAGAAATGCCCCGAACGCTTCGGGAGTATTGCCGGTGATTATCGGTGACCATGGGTATCTCTGCGGTTTCTGCTTGCCGTAATCGGCAGCGCGGGCGTTGGCATCCCAGCCAGGACTGACCGAGGGCACGTAGGGCAGGCCGGTGGCCGGCTGATACTCTGCCCATTGTTTCTGGCGCAGAGCGGCGCAGGCCGAGAATTCCTGCAGGTAATCGCCTTTCCAGTCGGGTAGGAAAACATAATGCGTAACACTGTCGAAACCAATTTCCTTGAGCAGCGGCTGATGTTCGGCAATCGGGTCGATGGCAACGAGATGCAGTTTTAAACCCATCTCTGCCAGAATTGTCCGGGCTTCGGTTATCGCTCTGGCGGCGGTTGCCGGGCCGAGCTGCCTGATAAAGAACGCCGTATCGAAAATACTGAGATAGCAGGCACCGTCAACCTTATAATAATCAGGCTGCACAAAATATCGCCCGGCCACGAACCTGACAAAATCACAAAAATCGGCCGGATCGGTATAGACCAGGCGCGACGGGTCGATCAGCTGGGCGGCGGCATCTTTTACCGGCATCACCTTGCGCGGCATGCGGTTCGCCCACATCAGGGCAAATCTGGTTTTACCACGGGCGGCCCGGCCGAGAAAGCCCTGGTCGAGAGCCCCTTCGAGCAGGCGCTTGCCGCGTGACCAGTAATAGGCGAATACAAAGAAATCGACGCCGAATTTTTCGGCCGCGTCGGTCTTTTTTGTGAAAACTTCTGGGTCGGCCTCGTTTTCGGCGCCCCACATCGGCAATTTGGGCTGATCGTGCCCGGCAAATGACGGCTGGCAGTCATATACCAGCTGCCATTCGCTCCAGCCGCGCGGAAAAGCCGCATCGCGCACCCGGCAGTGGTGCCAGCCGGGGTAGTAGTAAGCGCCGATTTTCAGGCCTTTATCGTTCACAATACTGCTTCCAGAATGTTCAGGCCATGTTCGAGAAGTTTCAGATCAGCCTGACTGCCCATGTGCCCGATACGGAAAACTTTGCCGGCCAGCGGCCCGTAGCTGCCCGCGATGGCCAGGCCGCGCTCACGGCAGCGGCGATCGAGTTCTTCCCAGCTGAGGCCTGCCGGAATATTTGCAGCGGTAACCGTCGGCGATTTAACCGCAGCAGCAGCCGGAAACAGCTCGATTCCCATTCTTTTCAGGCGGTCGACGCAGTAGCTCTGAGCCTGAACATGGCGGTCGAAAACCGCTTCGAGGCCTTCCTGCAGTATCAGGTCAGCAGCGGTCGACAGGCCTGCCAGGCCGTGCCAGAACATGGTATTCGGAAAATAGAAATTCTTCTGGGCCTGTCTGAATGGTTTGAAAGCGTCGTAGCCGGCGTAGTTGACCCGGTCGATGATTTCCCAGGCCGGTTCGCTGATCGCGACGAAAGTCATATCGGGCGGTGCCGACATGCACTTCTGGCTGCCGTTCAGGCAGAGGTCGATGGCATGGGCGTCGGCATCGACGGCGACACCGGCGGCGCTGGCGACCGTATCGACGCAGAGAAGCGGCACACCATGCGCTTTTTTGATGCGGGCGATTTCGCCGAGCGGGTTGAGGGTGCCTGAGGGCGTTTCGCAATGCACGGCGGTGATCATCAGGGGTTTGAATTCGGCGACGATTTTTTCGAGTTCAGAGCAGTCGGCAACCGTTTCATTATAAGGCAGGGCGAAGCGTTTGACCTTGGCCCCGACGGTTTCAGCCATGTCAGCAATGCCGTAACCAAAAACGCCGGTGCAGACGGCCACGACGCGGTCACCGGGTTTGAGGCAGCTTTTCAGGGCGCCCCAGAGGCCGAGCATGCCTTCACCGGTCTGAATCATGACCTGATTACGGGTGCCAAGTATGGTCTGCAGCTTTTTTTCGGTGGCGTTGTAGAGTTCGAGGTATTCGGTATCGAGATCGGCAGAGCCGTAATTTTTATGGTAGGCGGCGAGCACCTTGTCAGGAACGCTGACCGGCCCAGCAACGAAACTGGCGGTAATTTTGCCCATATATTCCCCCATGTTTTTTGAAAGCGTAAGAAAACCTTTACCATAATGCCATAAAAGACTTGGCAAATGCACAAAATTTGATATACTGGATGTAGAAATACAAAAATAAGTGTGAGGGTAGCAAAGTATGAAGAAAGAACATCTTGATATCGTCTGGGATTCATGCAGCGAACTTGAAAGAGCCAACATAACCTTCGGGGAATTCCTTGAAAAGCTCGGTCGCGCCATGGAATCAGCGACCGTCGGCGAAATTCAGCTGATCAGCGAAATGTCGCGCAATCTCGAAGTGGCACTGGTCTCTGGTTCAAATGAAGAGATTTTCAAACTTCTCGACATTCTAAAAACCCAGGTCGCCGACCGAATCCGCAACCACCGCTGACGGCTTTCCAATTTACTTTCGGGCATACCTCTGGTATGATGATTTTTTGCTGTACGGAAATCCGCGATTTAACGGTTAAAATACCTTGACAAATACTCCCAGATACATTAAACTGCTCGTTACCTACGACGGAAGTGCCTTTTTCGGGTATCAGTATCAGCCGCACATACCAACGGTGCAGGGTGAGCTTGAACGGGCGTTCAAACTGATAACCGGCGAAAAAAGTCGCGGCGTCGGGGCGGGTCGGACAGACACCGGTGTTCACGCGGTAGAACAGGTGGTTCTTTTCAGAACTGAGTGTCCGATACCGGTTGAAAAATTGATCATCGGAATGAACAGTGCTTTGCCTGGTGCACTCAGGATCTGCAGGGCAGAAGAAGTCGAAGAAAGCTTCCATCCATGCTTTTCGGCGCGCGGCAAGCATTATCGTTACCTCTATCGGCTGGTCGACACCAGATCGCCTTTCCTCGAAAGGTTTTTCTGGCAGCTTGAACAGACGCCAGACGTGGCGAAGATGCATGAAGCAGCCGGGTTGCTGGTAGGTGAGCATGATTTTGCGGCTTTTGCCAAATCCCCGCATCAGTATGAAAGCACTGTTAGAACTGTTCTTGAGACCAGCGTTGTTCGAACGGATGAGTTAATCACCTTCGACGTGATCGGCACCGGGTTTATGCATAACATGGTGCGCAACATGGCGAAGGCTTTACAGCTTATCGGAAGCGGCCAGATGCGGTCTGAAGAAATTCTCGAACTGTACCGTAATCAGAATAGACGAAGACTTGGCGCCCCTGCACCGCCCGGTGGACTTTATCTGATGAAAGTCATGTATTAACCGAAAAGGAGGAAAATCGGTGAAGACGTTCTACGCTAAGAAACCTGAAGTAAATCACGACTGGATTGTTGTTGACGCCAAGGACATGCCTCTCGGCCGCCTGGCTTCCCAAGTTGCTGCCCGCCTGCGCGGCAAGCACAAACCCACTTTCACCCCGAACCTTGATTGTGGTGATTTCGTAATCGTGGTAAATGCCGACAAGATCGTTCTGACTGGCAAAAAACACGACGATAAGCTTTTTCACTGGCACACTGGCTATACAGGACACATCAAGTCCCTGACTTACGGCCAGTTGCTCGAAAACACTCCGGACAAAATGCTCTGGATCGCTGTTAAGAGAATGCTTCCCCGCAACAAGCTGAGAAAAAGATATCTTGGCAAACTTAAAGTTTACGGTGGAGCTGAACATCCCCACACTGCTCAGCAGCCCAAAGCCGTTAAGCTTACCAAGTAAGGAAGGAGGAAAATAATCATGGCCGAACTGTTTTTCTGGGGAACCGGTAGAAGAAAATCCGCAACCGCTCGCGTCCGCATCTGCAGAGGCGAAGGTAAAATCATGGTCAATAAAAGAGCTTTCGAGGATTATTTCCCGATTCCTCTGACCCGCAAAATCATTGTACAGCCCCTTGCCACCACTGAAACTCTTGGCAAGTTCGACGTATATGCCAACATCGCCGGCGGCGGCAGCACTGGTCAGTCAGGCGCCTTGCGCCATGGCCTGGCCCGCGCTCTCGTTAAATTCAACGAAGAATTCCGCTCACCGCTAAAGAAAAATGGCTACCTG
This sequence comes from Candidatus Rifleibacteriota bacterium, assembly GCA_024710355.1. Classification (GTDB taxonomy): domain Bacteria; phylum Muiribacteriota; class Ozemobacteria; order Ozemobacterales; family Ozemobacteraceae; genus Rifleibacterium. Next base: position 126,437 of record JANJUX010000003.1, on the reverse strand, counting down.
ACTCGCGATCCGCGCGAGAAAGAACGCAAAAAATACGGTCTCAAAAAAGCGAGAAGAAAACCTCAGTTCTCAAAACGCTAAGACCTTACAAAACACCCCTGTTAGTTCAGGGGTGTTTTTTTCTTTAGTTGCCCCGCTCTTTGTGGTAGAAATAAACATGTGAGGTGTCACAATGAAAGATAAGGAACTGATTGAAAAAGCGATTGAAGCCAGCAAACTGGCCTATGCACCCTATTCTAACTTTCAGGTCGGCGCAGCCCTGCAGCTGAAAAGCGGCGAAATCATCATGGGCTGCAACATTGAAAACGCCAGTTACGGCCTGACCAACTGTGCCGAACGCACCGCTCTGTTCACCGCAATTGCCCAGGGCGAAAAGAAATTCACCAAACTCGCCATTTATGTCGACCGCCCGGCATTCACGGCCCCCTGCGGCGCCTGCCGGCAGGTAATCAATGAACTTGCGCCGAACGTCGAAATTCTTCTCGTCAACAATCGCGGCGAGGTCAGAAAAACCAACATGAAAGAGCTTCTGCCGCTGAGTTTCGGCTCAGAAGACCTCGAAAGCTGATCCTTCGACAGGCTCAGGAACCCTCCTTCGACAGGCTCAGGAACCGATAAAAATATGACAGAACAAGGCCCTTCAATACCAAGAGCGCTCGTAAGAAGCCCGCTGGCGCAGTTCATTCTCTTTGTGTTCACGGTTATCTATGTGCTCAGCCCGGTAGATGTTATCCCTGATATTATGCCGATCATAGGCTGGCTCGATGACCTGGCCGTGTTTGTCACCCAGATTTCGGCCTTTGTCATGTATGTCAGAGAGAAGCGCCGCCAGTTCGCCGAAAAAGCCCAGTCACGCAATGACGCCGGGGGTAACCATGGCCGTTAAAAAAAGCAATATCCGTCAGGAAGTCCAGGCAGTCGGCTTCTACATCGGTGAAGACGAATACGCCATCTATATTCACAAGGTGCGCGAAATCTACCCGATGACCGAGATCCGAAAAATCCCCAAGGCACCGCAGTTTGTCGAAGGGGTTATCAATTTGCGCGGGCAGATTATTCCGGTTATCGATCTGCGCAAACGTTTTGACATGGCGCCTAACGAAAGCCGTCAGACCGCAAAGATTCTCATCGTCGAGCTCGAAAAAAATCAGGTCGGCATGATCGTCGACAACGTTTCTGAAGTTATGCGCTTCTACGTCGATGAGATCGAAAAAGCTCCGGCGATGTTTTCTGCCAGCATCGATTCACAGTATATTCAGGGCGTTGCCAAGCTCGATAACAAGCTGATCATTCTGCTCGACCTCGAAAAGCTCCTGTCTTTCGAAGAAAAGAGCGTTCTCAAGAGCTTCTCATAAAATGGCCCAGGAAACATCGGAAAAGAGCCGCGGCTGTCTGCGGACAATACTGCTCGGAATCGGCTGCGGGTGCGTTTACCCGGTAGCCATGCTTGTCCTGCTGTTATTTTTCGGCTGGTTTTTCCTGGCTGATCCGGTCGCGGAGTTTATGGCGCCGGTCACTCTGCCTGAATTCGCCGGGCCAGACCAGGAAGACTTCTGGCGCCTCCAGGAAAAACGCCTTGATCTAGAGAGCGTCGCCAGCCCGACTTTGATTTTAAAGCCGTCTGAATTCAATGCCTGGCTCAATGCCTGGCAGATTCCGCCGGCCGCCGGCTTCTGCCTGCAGCGGGCCCGCTTTGTACCGGGCAATGATGCTGGCACATTTTATCTTATCGGCTCAGGCTATATGCTGCGCAGCATGGTCATTCAGGTCGAACTGAAGAAGGCGGCAGAGGGGTGCGAAGTCGCAGCGATCAGATTCAACCGCTGGCAGGTTCCGGCATCGGGCTGGGTGCGCCGGCAAAGCGAAGATATCATAGGCAGAATTCTTGCGGCAGATAAAGACAGGCTTGCTCTCGATTATCTGAGCGGTCTGGCAACTTTTTCGTTTGATACAGAGTCAGTTACCCTGAGCGGCAGGTTTTAGCAGCTTTCAGGTGTGAGGGAGGGGAACATGAGGAAACATTTAACAGGCATTGCAGCGGGAATGCTTCTGTTCTCTGGGGCTTTATTCGGGCAGGCGGCCGATGTCGGTCAGGCTACCCTGCAATATGATCTGTCTGCAGTTTCTGCGGCAGCAACTGCCGGTGCCGACCCCGGGTCGCAGCCGCAGGGCTTTCCGGCTCCGGGTTCTGTGCCGGCCATGGCCTCGCAAACCAATCTTATCGAAATGCTGCTCGAAAAAATGGGCAAAAAAGAACAAAAAATCGTTCGCAGCGTGCTCGAAGCGGGGGTTGAGAACAAGCTGATCAATCTGCAGAAAATCGAAAAGCAGCTCGGCAAAATCAACGTTCCGGCCCTTGTCGGCCTGTATTCAGACATTCGCGCTCTCAAAATCTCGCGGCTCGACCTCAAGAAAATTGAGAACATAAAAACGACGCTGACCCAGATCGACGCGGCCATAAAAAAGGCCGATATCAAAGGCCCCGACTTCGGCAACCTGTCATTTTTCGCCGGTATGGCCCGTGACCGCCTTGCCAGCGTCGCGGATTCAGAGACCGAAAAAAGCCAGCTGCGCGCCGCCGCCATCGAAAACTATTCAGCGACGATCAACGCCCTCGCTGATGATAAAAGTGTGGCCGCCCAGGAAAAGCTTGCAGATTCACAGGAACGCCTGGAAACACTCAGCCAGCCCTTCGGAAAGCTGATTCCGGTCGAGCCGACCAAAGGCAAAAGCACTGCGGTCATTACCTCAGATTATGGCACGCGCATTCACCCGGTCAAAAAGACGAAACGCTTTCATACCGGGGTCGACCTCGCCGGCTGGAAATGCAACGGCTGGAAAGTCATGGCGATAGGACCGGGCCGTGTTGTGAAAAGCGGCTGGGAATCAGGCTATGGCTATTCGGTTGTCGTTTCGCACGAAATTGACGGGCGCATGCTGTTCACGCGCTACGCGCACCTGCAGAAGAAAAACCGCCTGCCGGTCGGCAGGCTGGTTAAATCCGGCGAACTGCTTGGCTATTGTAACAATACCGGGGTATCGACCGGTGCGCATCTGCACTTTGAAGTCAGAGAAACCTCTGCCAGTGGTGAAACCCTTGACCCCAAAGGTTTTCTGCCGCCGGTCGACAGTCTTTAAGGATACAAGCCATGACTGACAAGAATTTTCGCTTTCGATTCCGTGTAATCATGCTTCTCGGCCTGATCAGCATCATGCTTGGCGGTTTTCAGGCTATGGCCCAGCTGGACCCGAGCAATCCGCCAACCGATGACCTCGATTACGAAGAATTTCAGAAAAAAGTGGCGGCAATGCTGCCGGCTCAGCCCGATCTGCTGAAGTTTTCGACGATCTGTGTTTTTTCTTTTGCCCCCTGGCCCGAGGGTATCGGGCAGGCGGGCGCCAGCTTTGAAGAGGCGTTTCGCGGCTATTCGCTAAAAGTCGATCAGGAAAAAATTCTACTGCTCGACCGGTCCGGCCGCACGATTTTTTCGTATGACGGGCGCAGCAAAAAACAGAAAATGGTGGCAACCGACCACCAGAAGGGCAGTCTGCAGTTCGATGATTTTGCCATGCTGCGCGACGGCCGGCTGGCAGTTGCCGACAATTCGCGCAATGAGTTGCTGATCTTTGCCGGCAACCGCCTCGACAAAAGGCTCGGTTTCGATGGCGACCGCATTCTTTTCAGACACATCGACTTTGTTGAGTCTGACCGGCTGGGCATGAATCTGGTGCTTTTCGATTCTGGCCGCAACCGCACCTTTGTTTTCGGCCACCGGGGCAACCTGGCCTGGGAGACGGAAGGCAATGTCGAGCCCTGCTTTTATGGCAATTCGCTGGTCAGGCTTGAAAAAGGTGATAAAACCCTTAATATAAACAGACTCAGTGATATTACCCGCACACCCGTCGGAGTTGCCGATTATACCTGCGAACCGGCCAACATCATTCTCGATGCATGGCTGGCCGGAACTTTTGCCGGGCACCTGGCAGTGGTTGTCTACGAAGGGCATGGCGACGAAGATCACCCTGATTATGCCCGTCTGCTTCTGATCAAAGACGGTAAAGTGACAGTTCACCGCTTCATGCCGAATCTTGATTTTCGCCTGCCGCTGCTGACACCTTACCGTCTGCTGTTTGACCGTAGCGGTGCCCGCCTGATCACGGCCAGACTGTCGCCACAGGGCATCGAAATCATCGGCGCCCCGGTCAGCCTGAAGTAGTCTGGAGCATTCGGCAAAAACCAGATCAGGGGAGCAGCTCGGCCAGCCGGTTGCCCGCCTGCAGATAAACCGGGCAATGCTGCATGTGCCCGATGAGATTGAGCAGTTCTGAGGGTTGCCAGGCGCGCAGATCGACCGGCGCATGCGCCGGGCCACCGGTCAGATAACCGGCAACCGGGAACGGCCCGGGAAGATGCGAGTCGACAATAAATTCACAGAAACCGGGCTGCAGATTCACCGGTCTGGCCGGGCAACCACCGATCTGTGCCGGAAACTCGCGAGCCGGCAGGCCGTGCATGGCGCCAAGATCGACCTGATACAACTGGTAATCATGGCCTGACCGCACCGGAAAAGCCCAGAACCCCGTTTCAATCGGGAAACAGCTGCCGCCGCCGTCAAGGCCCAGAACTTCAGTGCTGATAAATGGCCGGTATTCAGCATAATCTCTGTTGATAAGTGACAGCGGAACTACCAGATGACTTTGGGGTGACTCAAGACGGCGCAGATGGCGGCGCAAAGTGAACACTTCGCTGCTTTCAGGCTGGCGCAGCAGAAAAAAACCGGTGATATCGATCATCGGAATATTCGTCAGCTGTTCGCAGATTGTATCGAGACCCCAGTCACCGGCGCCAAATTCGCCAGAACGGGCGCGGGCCCGCAGTAGAAACGGCAGGCGCCGGTCATGTATCTGAGCCATGTTTGACAGGTTCAGACAGTCGGCGAACGAACCCAGCACCGGCAGCAGACCTTCGCGGGCATAACCGGTTTCGGCCGGGCGGTATCCGGGGCGAAGAATTCGCTGCAGCGATGGCGAAACGCCAAGAAGAAAAGTTGGTGAAGAGCTCAGAACTCCGGCAAGACCGTTTCTGATCAAGTCGTCTTCAAGATGTGGCCAGATTTTCTGTAGAAAAGGCAGACTGGCGTCGATCAATGGTGCCGTTGCAATATGAACGGCAATATTGCTCAGCAGTGTATCGTAGTCGACCCGAAGCCAGCAGGGGTAGCCGCGGGTCGCAAAAAACTCATCTGCCTGTTTCATCATTGGCCGGCTCGGCGTCAGCCTTCAGGCTGGCATAATCGCGTACGTCGTAGCCCATGACTTCGCTGCCCTTGTCGCAGATTCTCTGATAGAGCATCTCAAGAATCTGCTCTTCGTCTTTGCCGGCTTCGAGTTCGGCTTTGGTGTCGATCGGTTCGAGCAGATGCACCGACATTTTTGCCGGCCGCGGAAAAAAGGTACCGGGCGGCGTCAGCAGGTGCGAATTGGCAATGTAGGCGGGCACGATTGGCAGTTTCTTTTTCAGGGCGAACTTGATGGCACCGGCCTTGAACTTGCCAACTTTACCCTCACGGTTACGAGTGCCCTCTGGAAACAACCCAAGCCGTTGGCCGTCATTGACCAGTTTCATGGCTGTTTTGATGGCGTGGGCATCGACTTTGGAGCGGTCGACCGGAAAGCAGAGGACCTTGCGCAGATAAAAGCCTTTAAAAGGGTTCTCAAACGCCTCTTTTTTTACCATGATAAACAAAGGCACCCTGACGGCGCTGGCCATGATAAAGCCATCCCAGATCGAGGCGTGGTTGGCGACGGTGACAAACTGTTCGTTAACCGGCACCAGTTCGTAATTGTAAATTTTCATGCCGTTGTAAATTCTGAAAAACCAGCGACTGAGAAACTGAGAAATGTCGAACCAGATGAAAGAGGGCGTAGTTTCAGCGATTTTTCCATCGTTGCCACCGCTGGAACCGGTGATATAACGAATGCAGCGAATAACGAGGTAAGCCAGCAGAATAATGGCGAGCCAGGGCAGCACGATCGCCATGATGGTTCCGATGAAGGTGATTATGTCTTCGAGTATACCGATCAGCGGGTTGGCAATACCGCCGGTACCGACGGTAGATGCGGCCCGCAGCCCGGTTTTGCCGGCATGCACCGACAGGGTGGCTGTCTGCGCAAAAACCATGGCGACCAGAAGGTAGAACCAGTGACTGCCGCCCGGGATCAGTGCAAAAGTGAGAATTGCCGAAAAGGCGATTTTGGCCGGCAGTTCAAGCCAGTCGAGAATATTGTCGATTACCGGGAACTTGTCAGCGAGAAATTCAGCTGCTGCGGCAACACCCAGGGCTATCAGCACCGGATCACCGGCAAGAAAGGCAAAACTCTCGTTAATTTTAACCATATCGGGAAAAAACCGATAAAGAACCCCGAGTATCAGAGGGGGCATAAAAGCTCTGAATCCGGTCATGGCCGAAAGGCTCAAACCGGTGAATACGGGAAACAGGTATTCCATGGCTTTTCTCTTTTCCTTGTCAGTCTATTCTGAGATGCCAGTATATTACATATCTGCCAAGGTTTCAAACAACCTGGCGGATTTTTCAGCGCCAATGCATTAAACTGCGTCATTGCAACGAAGTGAGCAGGCTATCTTCGCAGGAGGCGGCGCAGGTCAGAAAATTCGCCCGTGATCGAAAAATCACGCTCTTCGGGCACTTTGCCGGCGGCCAGTTCATGCATCATAGACAGCCGCAACTGCAGCCACTGTCGTAATTTCGGCATTTCGGCCATTTTTATTTCGTAATCAAGTGGTTCCAGGGCAGCGGTGTAATTGCCGGTCTTTCTGGCGAGCAGATACAGACAGAGATGATAGTAGTCTTCCTGCAGCAGCGACTCGCGGCCAAGACCGACAAGGGTCATCTGCAGCTGCTGCCCGGCCCGCTGCGCAAAATCGACTGCTGCCGGGCCGGTCGCCGGATCGATCTGAATATCTGATTCGAGACGGTTCAGAGTAATGTTGACCGCCTGTTCAAGAGTTTTCAGCTGACTGAAAACAGACTCGGCGCCGGCCGGCTGATTGGATAAAAAGAGCAGCAGCAGCGCAAAAGAGGTCATGATCTTCTGATATCTGATTAGCATCAGGCTCATATACAGCAGAATTTGCAGGGTTGTCAAATCGGCAGCTTTTGATTAGAATTGAAGCTGCCCTGCTTTTTCGGGCAGGCCGCACCAAATAAAGAACAGGAAACACGCATGAATCTGATATATCTGTCGCCGCATTTTCCGCCGAACTTCATCAATTTCGTGGTTGGTCTTGCCAATCGCGGTATCAAGGTTCTTGGTATCGCCGAAGAACACCCCGACAATCTCGAAGAAGGGCTGAAAAATTCGCTTGCCGACTATTATCGCGTCGATAACCTCGAAGACTACGAGCAGGTGTACAGAGCTGCGGCTTTTCTGATTTTCAGACATGGCCGGGTAACCCGCGTCGAATCACACAATGAACACTGGATGATGCACGAAGCACGGCTGCGCGAAGATTTTAACATCATCGGCCCAGACGTTGCGCAGACACTTAAAATCAAGCGCAAATCAGAAATGAAGAAGATTTTCAAGACCTGCAAAGCCCCGGTTGTCGACGGCGAACTGATCGAAAGCGAAAAAAGTCTGAAGGCTTTCATCAAAAAGCATGGCTACCCGGTTTTTGCCAAGCCCGACGTCGGAGTCGGCGCCATGGCCGCCTTTAAAATCGACAATGACGACGATCTGGCAATGTTCTGGAGCCGAAAACCGGCCGGCGACTATTTTGTCGAACCCTTTATCGACGGTGAGCTGATGACCTTCGACGGCATCGCCGACCAGGATGGCGAAATCGTGTTTTACTCGTCGCTGCGCTCGATCAACGGCGCCTACGATCTCGTCGCCTACAACCAGGATCTCAGCTTCTACATTGTGCGCGATATCCCAGAAGATGCGGTCGAAATCGGCCGCAAGATCGTTAAAGACTTCGATATCCGCGCCAAATTTTTCCATCTTGAATTCCTGCGCCGCCGCACCGACGGCAAGCTTTTCGTTCTCGAAATGAACTGCCGCCCCCCCGGAGGCTACACCGTCGACCTGATGAACTATTCAGCCGACGTCAACGTCTACCAGGAATGGGCGAACATCATCGCCGACAACCGCTTTCATGCAAAAATAGAGCGCAAATACAACGCCGCCCACATTGCCCGCAAAGCCGGCAAGAACTATCGCCACAGCGTCGAAGAGATTTTTGCGCGCTTTGGCGAGAAAATCGCCGCCCACACCCCGGTACCGCTCGTCTTCTCTGAAGTTATGGGCAATGAAGCGTTTCTCGTGCGCTCACCCGAAGTTAACGATATTTTCGACATGATTCATTTCATTCAGGCGACCGTCTGAGTGTTCAACCGTATCAGGAAACCAGCCATCGAAGCTTCGGTGATCATACCGGCCTTCAATGCCGCGACCAGCATCTGCGCCTGCCTCGATGCCCTGAGCGCACAAAAGACCGATCGCGAATTCGAAGTCATTGTCGTTGACGACGCTTCGACCGATGATCTGTCTTTTATAACGACAAAATACGCCGACAATCTTCGCCTGCAGCTGCTTAGACTGCAGACGAATTCTGGGCCCGGGGCGGCGCGCAACGCCGGAGCCAGGGCCGCGGCCGGCGAGATTCTTCTTTTTACCGATGCTGACTGTGTTCCCGCACCCGACTGGCTCGAAATGATGCTTGCTCCGATGGTCGAATCTGCTGTGATCGGTGTAAAGGGCATTTACCAGACTTTTCAGAACGATCTCTGGGCCAGACTGGCTCAGCTCGAGTTCGAAGAGAGATACGAAAAACTCGCTTCGCATGGCGAAATCGATTTTATCGACACCTACAGCGGCGCTTATCGAAAAGCGGCATTTATGGCTGCCGGCGGCTTTAACCCTGAACTGCGGCAGAACGAAGATGTCGATCTCGCATTCCGAGTCAAAGAAACGGGGGCCCGCTTTCTTTTCGCCCCGGAAGCAAAAGTTGCTCACACACATCGTGAAGGCTGGCTGGCCTACGCCAGCCTTAAATACTGGCGTGGTTACTGGCGCATGCGCATTTACCGCCGGCACCTGCAGAAAGCCGGCAACGACACCTACACACCCTGGACCCTCAAGGTGCAACTGGTTTTGCTGGTGCTGTTTCCGGTCACACTGGTTTCAAAACAGCTGCGCTTTCTCTGGAAAGCCGGCTGGCTGGGCACCTGTATCCCGCTGGCACGCCTGGCTCTGCCCGAAAAGCCAGGCCTGGCAATAATGACGCCGCTGTTCTGCCTGGTCAGAGATCTGGCACTGCTCGCTGGCATGGCTACCGGTCTGGCAGCCTGGTGGCAAAAATCTGATTAAAACGGTAAAAAAAAGCGCCCGTTTCACGGAAAAGTGAAACGGGCGCCCGGTTTAAGAGCTTAGTTTGAATCTTTAGGGATGATAGTTTTGCAGAAATTCTGCACGTCGCTTTTGCCGACAGCGAATTCCATGGCAAAGACACTGGTGTTCTTGCCATCCTGAACTTTTATAGAGAGCTTGTCGCCAGGCTTAACCGCAGGAACTCCTTCAGCTGCCCGATGTGAGGCGTTGAGCACGAAGTTGATCTGCTCTTCGTTTTCGGGGTTAAGGTGCCCGACCGCTTCAAGACCGTTGCTGGCGTTCTGGAGAACTGCGCGGTAAGAGTTACCGTTGCCGACCAGATCAGCCATCTGTTTTGAAGAGAGGTGTACCAGGAAATACTTGGTCATGGTTTCGAGGTCTTCGTCACTGTGATTCAGTTCGAGATCGAGGTCGACCTGGCAGTGATTGGCCATGATTTCGTCTTTTTCGAGGTAATGCGGCGCGAAGCGAATGATATTCGAGCTTTTCACATCGTAAATCTGGAAGAGGAGGATATCCTGATTGGCAAGCAGGCCGAGAGGCGAGCAGTCCAGATCGATGCTGCCAGCTTCAATCTGGGAAATATTGATCGCTTTCTGCATCACTTTCGAAGTTCTGACATTTTTGACCTGCAGCACTGCTTCTTCGGGGAGAGCATAGCGTCTTTCGCCCGTCGAGAAGCTTATGGTTGCGCGCATACAACGGGTAACGGTGCTGCTTTCGATCGTTTCTTCTTCGAGGTCGGTTCTGGCAATGCGACCGATTTCGTCTTTTTGAATGATGTCGAGCTTGATTTTAGCGTCCTGGTAGTTGGGATTGAGTTCGAGCGCTTTTTTGAAATGCATGATGGCCAGTTCGCTCTTGCCGGCAAGGTTGTAGAAACTGGCGAGTTTTGAGTGCAGATCCGGGAAATTGGGATTGGTGTTGACAAAGCGCTCGTGCAGATCAATAACCGTTTCGAGTTTGCGCATGTAGCCGGTGAGTTCGAAAAGCTTCGGGCGCAGGCCCGGATAAGCCGGGTAGAGGTTGGCTGCCTTGTTGAAAGCCTTGAAGGCAAGATAGAGGCGGCCGGTGCTGTAGAAAACATCGCCGAGGGTAAAGAACAGGCGCGGATTGCGGCTGTCAACGCCAAGAAGCATTTTGATAGCCTTTTCCGGCTGACCGATTTTTGCGAGACAGGTGGCCAGATTCAGCTTTGCTTCAAGGTAGCGGGGGTTTTCTTTCAGAGCCTTATCGAGCTGGGCGGCGGCCTCTTCGAACATTTCGTTGCTCATGAGGATTTTGCCGTAGTCGTTGAGCAGATCGAGAAACTTCGGGTTGGCGGTAATTTTCTCTTTCACTGCGGCAACGGCCTGCTCAAAGCTCTCTTTTGATCCAGAGAGGTGGGCAAGATAACCAAGTGCCACGTGTTGTTTCGGGTCGATGGCAATCGCTCTCTGGAAAGCTTCAAGCGCCTCTGACTTTTTGTCTTCTATCAGGTAGATTTCTCCAAGAAGCTCGCACAGGGGGGCAGATGACTGAGAGTATTCCATGAACGAAAGAAGGTTGCGCTTGGCTTCTTCGAGGTAGCCAAACAACAGGTTGTAACGCACATACTTAACCTGGGACCGGACGTCTTTTGAGCTGATGATCGGAGAAAAATTGCTGCCCGGAAGCGGATGCAGTTGCAGCAGCTGGGTATTGATCATCAGATCGGGATCTTTTTCGCCGAAAATCATCGAGAAAATGCCGCCTTTTTGGGCCTGCGGCTTTTTGAGACCGGTTTCTTTAAGAATATTGCGCACCAGCAGGCGCATCACTTCGCAGTATGGACTGCTGGGGGCGACATCATAAACCGGCTTGCCGAACTGGGGCTCGAAATCGGGGACTTTCGGCAGCCCGCCGATAACGGGGTAGGGGAAAACCCGGCTGGTTTTGGCGGTTGAGAAGTCAGAGCTGACGTTGTTGCCAAGGAGAATGAGGCGCTCTCTCGGGTAGCTGAGTTTTGAAATGCCATGGAAAAACCTGACATTGTCAGTAACCGTCGATAGATTCGAGAAATTGATCATGAAGAAGACCACGTCAGAGGTGTCGAGAATGGTATAGAGATTTTCGTCGAAAATCGAACCGGTATCGGCAATTACGTAGTCAAAATGCTTCCTGGCTTCTTTGAGAAGCTTGATCAGATCTGAAGAGTGAATCTGTTCGGCTTCAAGAAAGCTGCGCGGCGCAGGAATCGTAAAAAGAGTATCTGCCAGTCTGATGCTTTCGCTCAGCAGGTTGAACTTGGTTTCATCCTGGCGGTATTTGTTAACGATATCGATGATGGAGCGGGGCGAATGAACGCCGAGCAGATGCGTGCCGCCGCCAAAATACAGGTCGAGGTCGAGAAAGAGAACCTTCTTGCCGAGCTCGATCGCCAGCATGCGGGCTAGAGACGTGGCAAACGTCGTTTTGCCGTAGCCGTCTTTTGCCGAAGCCACAGTCAGCAGCTGGCATTCTTTTTTGGCAGTCTGGGGCTGATTGGCGCTCTGTGTACCGGGCCCCGTTGTGATCATGCGGTTTGTCTCGCGAAGACGCGAAGAAAGGGTAGCAAGGAGCTTAAGACTGATCGAGGGATAGCTGTGAATGAGTCTTTCGAAGTCAGGACCTTCGATGACTATCAGAGAAGTCGTCTGCAGGGTTCTGGCTGAAGCCGAGCGGGTGGCAGCCTTTTCAAAGAAAGCCATTTCACCGAAGTAGTCACCATTTTTCATGATGGCGATCGATTGTTCGCCATTGAGCGGTGTTCTTTTGTAAATTTCAACCTGGCCGGTCTCAACTATATAGATGTTCTTTTCGTAGTCGCCTTCATTGAAAACGGCTTCGCCGCGGGCAAGATGCACTCTGCGGGCGATGCCGGCGATCCGGGTGATTTCCCCATGACTGAGTGACGAAAACAGTTCAATTTTATCAAGTTCCATAATGATCCTATCTTTATGTAGGTTTAGAATCTCACTGGTCAGTATAATATTACCGCAGTTTAGAAGTCAATCTTACTTGCTTGCTTGATAAAAGAGCCGGTTGATTGTATGCTGTAGCTAATCTGAACCGGGAGCAACGTCATGCAAGCCTCAGCATTATCTTTAAATCAGAAGTTTGAACTGAGAAACTACTCTGTTTTCTTTGATATCAGCGAAAGCCTGGCCGCCGAAGAACTGCTCGACAGCCTGGATCGTGCCACAAGCATGTTCAAACAGGTTTTCAACTTCCAGGATGACCCTTCCGGGGCCTTCTACATCATGAAAAATGAGGCTGAATTCGAAAAAGCCACCGGTCATGCTCCCAAGGTCGGGGAAGCGATACGCCTCGATTACCAGAGCAACTCAATCTTTCTGCTCACCGAAAAGCTTGACAGCGCGATCGGTGAAGTGGCCGCCAGAGAACTCGGGCACCTGTTTTTCAACAACCGGGTCAACGAACGCGAGCTGCAGATAAGACAGTGGCGCACGCCCTCCTGGCTGCGCGAAGGTTTTGCACTGCAGGCTGCCTACAAAATCCGCAAAGACAGCCGTGAATGGCTGCAGAACGGCTGGGCCCGTCTCCAGGAAGCCCAGAAAGCAAATCAGCTGATCAAGCCGCAGATCATGATCAAAGATATCAATCTGATACCAGATTCCAGCCGACGCCAGCTGGCTCTCTTTCAGTCTTTCTATATGGTTAGACTGCTTCTCGGTATCTATTGTGACAGCTTTTTCGCCAAATACTCGACACTGATGTACGCTCTCGAAGACATGGATTCAGAAGCCTGTTTCCGACAGATCACCAGTTTTGATTTCGAGAAATTCTTTACCCTTTTCAGTGACTGGGTACAGAAAACCAACGCCTGGACAGCCATGGAATAAGGATCAGTTTGATGTCTGAAAACAAGTCAGAAAATGACCCGGGCGCCGATGGCACGAAATTTCTGATTCTTCTGATGGTAATTTCGCTGCTTGCCGGTGGTCTGGTGCTGGTAGTCAAATCTGATTACCGCGTTAAAGACAATCTGCTGTCGAATCTCGAATACTACCCCCACATAAAACAGGAAAAGGGAACGGATTGATGTGCTGACCTTCATTCTTCTCGCCCTTGCCTTTATTTGCGGTATGGCATTTGCCGTTCTCAGCGGTGCCACGGCCAGTGGTCTGTTTCTGCTTCTCACCGGGGTGTTCGGCCTGTGTGCCGCGATTCCCTTCTGGTACCGGCACAGTTCGAATCTGCTTTCGGGCAACCTTGCGGCTATCAGAGAAGACGAAGAGGCTCTACCGGTTCTGACGCTGGTGTTTCTGCTGCTGACTACCGGCTCTTTCGGAGCTTTCCGTTATATTTCAGAACTGCGCCATGACTATCGCGGGCACCTGCAGACTATCTGCGAAAAGCACGACGAAAACACGAACTGGCGCATCAGAGGCCGCATTCTTGAAGAGCCGGTGTTGAAAAACGATCACCTTGAGGTTCTCGTGCAGCCCGAAACGATTCGGCGCGTCGACCGTAAACGGGTCAGGGTCGATGGCGGTAGCGAAGAGAGTCGAAGCCGCAAGAAAAAACCGGAATACGAAACCGTCGTCGACCAGTCGGAAGCCGAACCGGTTACCGGCGGCCTGATTCTAGCGCAGGTTTTTGAAGACACCGACGCCTTCAGAGAGGTCAGGTTCAATCAGATAATCGAAATCGACGGTCAGCTTTCAGAAGCATCTGAACGTCGCAACCCCGGTTCGCTCGACTACAAAAGCCATCTGCGCAACCGTGGCATATTCAGAACGGTCAGAATCGTGCCGCGCAAAGCATCTTTACGAGTAATTGAAGATGTCGAAGGCGGCTCGATGTGGTATCGATTCGCACTGCACGTCAAGACCGAGATATTGAAGGTCATCAAACAGACGATGCCTTTCCCCGAATCGAGCTTTCTCGGTGGGGTTCTTCTCGGCCTGAAGGGTGGACTGCCGGCTAAAATCGGCAACGAATTCAGAATGACCGGCGTATCGCACGTTCTGGCCGTTTCGGGGCTGCACGTCACCATCATTGCCGGTCTGCTCTATGGTATTTTTGCGATGCTGCGGGTGCCGCTGCGCGTTTTTGCTCCGCTCATCGTGCTGTCACTGTTCACTTTTGCGCTGATTGTCGGCTGGCCAAGTTCGGCAGTCCGTGCAGCAATCATGAACAGTCTGTTTGTTCTGTCACGTGCCTACCTTGTCGGCCTCGGCTTCAAGATGTCGGTGCTGTTCTCTCTCTCGGTCGCCTGTATTTTCATATTGTTCATGAGCCCGCTGCAGTTGACCGAGCCGAGTTTCACCCTTTCGGTCATGGCAATCTACGCGCTCGCGATGTTTTCCGAGCCCTCACAGGCAATTCTCAAACGCATGCTGCGCGGGCCTGGTCTGCTGGTAGCAGCTGCCGCCACTTTCTTTTTCTATCTCGCCATCATCGCCGTTAAATCTCTGGTGCTGCATCCGTATTTTTTCCCGCTGACCGGGCTGTATTTTTTCGTGACCCTGTCGCTCGCAAGTCGCCTGTCTGATCGCTCAACTTTTCAGAGCTTCGCTTTCGAAATGTTGCCAGGCTGGCTGCAGTCTTTCCTTTCAGCGCAGGTTGCCATTCTGGTAGCAATGATGGGGCCGCTTTCGGCCTATTATTTCGGGCAGTTTTCGCTCGCTTCACCGGTTGCCAACCTGATTGCGATTCCGCTGATCGGTTTGATCGTTCAACTGGGGCTGATAGCAGGCCTGATCGGGGCCTTTGTGCCGGTGATCGGCATGCCGCTGGCACTGGTGTTGAACGCTGCCAACTGGCTCGGTGTCAAGTTCTTTCTCGGAATGGCATCGTTTTTCGCGATTCTCATTCCGTTTCCGAGGGTTTCACAACCGGGATTCGGGGCTTTACTGGTCTATTACCTGATTCTGCACCTTGCCTATTTTTACAGCGACATCAAAACCTGGGTGCTGGCAATCACCGCCGCCGTTTCCGACCTCTGGGAAGACGACGAGTACCGCAATTCTCTGGCGGCTCTCGGCATTTTCATCATGATCGGCCTGGTGGGCAGCGGAGTGTTTGCTCTGAGCGGAATCGAAAGAACTCCGGACATGCGCCTGACCATGCTTGACGTCGGTTATGGTTCATCACTGCTGCTCGAAGCTGATGGTCGTGTTGCCCTCGTCGATGCCGGCCTGAATGACCCGCTGGCAGGCTCAGACCGTGGCGAGAGAGTCGTGCAGCCAGCCCTTTCCGGCAAGCAGGCCCGTGAAGTCCATGCGGTGATTCTCAGCTCAGCTCTGCCCGAAAGAATTTCAGGGCTGCGCTCGGTAATGGCCAATTATCGGGTCAACAAAATCTATGTGCCGTTTCCGCTGCCTGAAGACGGTCGCCGGATCAGTTTTGAAGACTATGCCCGCACTTTTCTGCACGGTGACCTTAAGTTTGAAAAGCGCCTGAAAAGTGGCATGAACGCGGGAGTTCCGCCATCCTATTTCTGGGAACTCGCCTTCGATTCATATAACCAGCTGATTGAAGATGTCTATCGCTACAAGATTCCGGTGCAGAGAGTTAAGGCCGGTGACAAAATACTTGACGCGGCAGGCGTGATCGAAGTGCTGGCACCGCAGGCCACGACGACCGATGGCAGTTTCCAGCAGTATTATGATGGGCTGATTCTCAAAATTTCGCACAAAGAGCGCAACTATCTGTTTCTGCCGGGCAACGCCTATAAGCTCGAGGAAGTTGTCAACTTCAAGCCCGATTTTATTTTTGTCGCTGATCTGCCGTCGCCGGTCGAAGCGTTCGAAAAGTTTGTCAAATCGCAGAACCCCGAGGGTGTGGCAGTCAGTTACCGGTTTCCGTCGTCGTGGCTGATGGAAAACTACCACCTGGCCGCAACCATTACCTCGCGCAGCCGCAGTTACCCGCAAAGATTCAAACAATGGCCGGTCAAGGTTTACATGACCTCTGAAAGTGGTGCGGTGCAGGTCGATCAGACCCGTAACCGCGTGCAGGCCAGCGTTTTTGTCAAGGACCAGCAGTGATGGTATTAACCCGACTCGAAAAACTGGCGTTCGTTCTGCTCATCACCATGCTGGCGATGGGCGTCATGATGCTGATCGTCAGGGTGACGACCATCAGAAACCAGAATTCTCAGCTGCTGAAACAGATTGACCACATTGCCGGGCTCACTGACCAGACGGTTCTGGTCAAGGGCTCGACTTTCAACGAAACGGAGAACGCCGGCAAGCTCAATCTGAACCGCACTGACCTCAAGAGTATCAGAGCGCTGCCCGAAATGACGCCGACTCTGTCGAAGCGCGTTTACGACTACATCAAAGAAAAGGGCGAGATCAAGGACATGAATGAACTGCTCAACGTTCAGGGCATGACCAAGCGGCGCCTGCGCGTTCTTGAGAATTATGCGACCGCCATTGGCGGGCATTCAGGCCAGGCCGCCTGGGGTGACAAGCTGAATCTGAACTTTGCCAGTGAAGAGGAGCTCAATGCTCTGCCCGGCGTCAGCAAAAAGATGGCAGAAAAAATCATCGAGTTCCGCAATCGCAATGGCGGTTTCTTTTCGATCGAAGATCTTAAAGAGGTGCCCGGAGTCACCGAAAAGGCTCTGAAACAGTTCATCAACCTCGTCGAGGTGAAATAGCGGCATGAGCAGATACGGTTACGAACAGAAATCTTTTCAGTCGAAGAAAACCAATTTCGTTTTCTTCATGCTGCTGATTGTCGTCATTTTTGTCTGGGCGCTGGTTCTGAGCCCGGATCACGGCGGTCTGGTCAGCGTCAGTCTCAACCCTGAACTGCGCATCGACTTCGTCAACGTCGGGCAGGGTGATGCGGTTCTGATACGCACGCCGAAAGGCAAGGTTTTTCTGGTCGACGGCGGCGTCAACGTGCCGGTTGCCGATGCCCGGCGCGAAGGCCGCGAACTGATTCAGAATTATCTGCGCAACCAGAAGATTTCAAAACTCGATGGTCTGGTGATCACGCACTGGCACAATGATCATCTCGGTGGCATCATTCCGGTTCTCAGGCTGTTCGAGGTCGACAAAATCTATGAGACGCCGTCGACTTTCAACACCGAAGCCTGGCAGACCTATGACGAAATCTGTAAAAAAGAACGGATTCAGCGTCTCAGCATCAAGGCCGGCGATGTTCTCGAATGGGGCAACGAGCTGTTCGTGCAGGTTCTCAACCCTGAGAAACCGGTCAGCTCGAAAGAATATTCTGAAGTCAACAACATGTCGATCGCGCTGCTGCTGCGTTATGGCAAGGTTCAGACCCTGCTTGCCGGTGATATCGAAGAAGATGCTGAGCGTGAGATCATGAAATACGGCGAGGGCATTCGCAGCCAGATTCTCAAGGTGCCGCATCATGGCGCTGATACCAGCGACTATATGCCATTTCTGCAGCTGGTCAAGGCAGAAGCAGGAGTCATAAGCGTCGGCCGCAGCAATGCGTTCAGGCACCCGTCACCGCGGGCCCTTTCCCATCATGAAAGGGTCGGAACCAAGCTCTATCGCACCGATCGACACGGCAATATCCGTCTTTTCATTGGCGGAAAAGATACAAGAGATTACAGATTTGTAGTTGACCAGAGACTTTAATCCAAACTATACTTTTCGGGTAATTGAAATAACCGAAAGGATGTATTATGGAAAAAGCGGTCATTTTGCAGACAGAATTCAAGGATGTTGAGAGCTACAAATCACAATGGGAAAAACTCAAGGCCAGTAACCCCGGCCTGCAGAAGATTCTGCAGGAAATCGAAAAACCCGGCACAGCCCTTGTTTTTAGCCACGACGATCCGGATGGCATCACCAGCGGCCTGATTTTTAAACGAGTATTGCAGAAAAAAGGCTGGAAAGTTAATCTGAAAATGCCCGAAGGCTTTCTGCTGCAGCCCGATCAGCTCGAAGCGGCGATGAAGGAAACCACCGGCGCCAAGGCTATCTTTCTGCTCGACAAGGGCACTCTGGTACCCTATAACAATTTTGCCGATAAACTGCCGGTTTACATTGTCGATCATCACCCGACCCCCGCAGCTCCCGAAAAATGCACCTATTTTAACCCGAGTCTGCCGGCTTATACCTGGTGTTCAACCTCGATTCTCGCTCACGGTATCGCGGCTCTCGCCGGCGTGCGCGAAGATTTCGACGACTTTTTGTGCATGATGGGCCTCAAGGGTGACTGGGCGATTGAACCGGTCAAAGGCATTCTCGCTGACTTTGCCAAGCCATTCTTTGTCGAATACGGCAAGAATTTCAAGAATCTGCTGACTCTGGTAAAAGAACGTCCGACGATGTTCGACGCCGAACAGCGCGACCATACCTGCCTGCTTTCACGCGTGACCGAGTATGTGCATGCCACAGGCGGCGGCGGGTTCTCATATTTCTACAACGACCGTGAACCGGCGCTCAAGAACGTCAACCACGCCGAATGTATCGCCACTGCCCTTGAAGCCATTGCCGACAAGATGAACGAAGTCAAGAAGATCGAGTCTCTCGATGATTTCGTGAACCTTCTGCCACAGCCGCAGCAGGGCAATCTCAAGAAGATCTTCGCCTACTTCCTGCAGGACTGGGAAAGCGCCAATCGCATTCTCGACTCATCAGCCCGCATTCTCAAGCTCGACGAAACTTCGATCTATCTGTTCGTCGGCCCGAAAGTGCCGTTGCTGCCGATGATCGGTTCGATCAAACTGTTCGAACTCAAACAGAACGCCGGCGACAAGCTTGCTCAGATTATCATGGTCAGCTCAGTGAGCAATGATTACACGCATGTATCGGTGCGTGGTTCGGGCGATCGCGTTCATTCAGGCAAGTTCTGCGGCGAGCTGCAGGATTCAATGCAGAAGCGCTATGCCGATTACAAAGATAAAATCAGCGGCGGCGGTCACCCAAAAGCGGCTGAATGCACTTTCAAGACCGACAAGGTCACCTTCTGCGACGTTCTCACCAGAGTTACCGAAGTTCTCAGCGAAATGCAGCTGCATGACCGCCTTGCTGCCGCCGGCAAACTTGATGACGCCCAGAAGGCCCGCGCCGACAAACTCGGTCTTGAGTATCTGAAAAAATAAAGGAAACCTGATGTCATTTAAAGAAACTGACTTTCCCGGTCTGATCAAGTATCTCAAGCGCATCGTCGAAGAAGAAAAAGACCCGATGCTGGTTAAAGAACTGGTAACCCAGCTGGTCAAGCTTTATGAAGACGTGCCGCTCTACCCGGGTATCGTCAATATGTGTATCGGTGGCGTGACAAAGAACGTCAAACCCGAAGAACTCGAAGTCGGGCAGCGCGTCTTCATTAAAAGCGGCGACGACTGCCTGTGCGGTACCGTATCAGCCAAAGACGGCGAAGGCATCGAACTGAAAGCGGTCAAATTGATGAGTTCTGAAGATGAACTTGACATCGGCATGCGTGAAATCAGTCGTGCCACCGTCATCAATACCAATGTTCTCAAAGAAATGTGGCCTTCGCTGGTGTTCGAAAAGGGGCAGAAGTAACCATGCAGCTTAAAATCAAAAAAAATGAATTCTATCTGCTGAATGGCCCTGCGACCCTCGGTGTTTCCGGGGGCAGCATCGAAATCATTGCCGCGAAAGTCGGCGCTGGCGAACAGGTCGAGGTTCCGGTTGGCAAGAAGATACCACTGCTCGGTATCGAAGACAGCGTCTGCGAAATAGACGCTCCGCCCGAAGCCGTTTCTAAAATGGAAGCCAGCTCGATCCCGGCCGAATGGGATCAACTCGCTGATCGTATCGCCGGCGAGAAGGTCAAAGGCTCGCTGTATAAAGTTCTGGTGCTCGGCGAAGTCGACACCGGCAAAACCTTTTTCAGCACCTATCTGGCCAACCGCCTGCTCGAAAAAGTCGGTAAAACCGCGATTCTCGATTGCGATACCGGCCAGTCCGATATCGGCTGCCCCGGCACTTTCGGCATGCTGGTTCTCAAAAAACCGGCAATCTTTCTGACTGAAATCAACCCGACCTACATGTATCTGCTCGGCGCCCATTCACCGGGTCTGCATTTTGTACCGGCCCTCACCGGCCTGGTCGAAATGCTGAAGAAGGCTGAAAAAGACGCCGACGCCCTCATTATCGACACCACCGGCTGGGTACAGGGTGATGGTGGTCGTGCCATAAAAAAAGCCAAGCTCGATATCGTTCAGCCTGACAAGGTTGTGCTGATGCAGAGAAGCGGCGAACTTGAACACCTGGTTCGCCACCTGCCGGCCGACAAGATTGTACGCCTGCCGGTTTCGAAGAAGGCCTCGTCAACCAGCCAGATGGACCGCAAGGAACTGCGCGAGCTGGTCAGTCGCAGATACTTCGCCGGCTCGAAAGTGTTTGAGATTCCGTTCAAACAGGTCTTTACCGACCGCTGTTACTTTCTTACCGGTACAAAAATCGATCTTGAGGGTACCCTTTACGCCGAAAGACTCTCAGGCTGGGAAGGCACCCTGATCTTTACCTCTGGCCCGCTCTTGCCCGAAATGATGAAAAACTGGCCCAAGGACCTCGGAATGCAGCGTATCTTCATTGCCGGCCAGGAAAAGGGTCTGATGATCGCTCTGCTCGATGCCAGTCAGAATATGCTTGCCATTGGTCGCCTCGAAGAAATCGACTTCCTGCGCGACAACTTCCGGATTCGCACGAATTATCGTGGCGACCTCGGCAAAGTCAAAGGCATTCAGTTCGGTTCGCTGAAGATTACCGAGACCGGGAACGAAGCCGGTTTTATCGAACCAGGATCGTTCTGACCCAGGACTTTGTCATCCCCCGCGCAAGCTATGTCATCCCCGCGTAAGCGGGGATCTAAGCTCTAGCTTGTAAGATTCCCCCGCCTACGCGGGAATGACGGATTAGTTATGTCGTCCCCGCGCAAGCGGGGATCTTGTTTTAGTTTTAGTTTAATTTTTTCGGCTGGTTTTGCTGTGCATTTTTTGAGCAGATGACAGGTTCGTTTTTTCACAAAATCCGTCAAGAATAGTCTGGTGCAACTTTTGGGTTGAGGGGTAGGGTGCAAACCTCTTCTGACCATGCCCTCAGCGGCATTATTGGCTGAGATCCGCATCGTTGTTGAGGTAAAATTTTTTCTAAAAATCCTTTGACTTTGGTCTCTAAAATATGGTTTAATTTGACCCTCGAAAGCGTCGACTTTTAAATAAAACTTCCCCCTCAAACTCCCTATTTTGGGCATTTCACACCATTCTGTCATACATTGCTTCGTGTACAGTTAAATGGGTCTGAGGTCGCACAGATTTTTCTAAAGGCCACGCAAAAATATCTTTCAGGAGTAACCATGAAGCAGGGTCGCGAATTGCAGTTCATCGAAAATCGCCAGGGCAACATCGTTCCATTCAACCCGGAAAAAATCCGTTCAGCTATCGAGAGAGCCGGCAGAGCCACCGGTGAATTCGGTATGGTTGATTCAATGCGTATGGCCAGCCAGGTGATCAACATTCTGGCACATCGTCATCAGTCTGGTACACCGAACGTCGAAGAAGTGCAGGATGTCGTAGAGCATGTGCTGATAGCCAACAACTATTTCACCACCAACCGCTCTTACATCGTCTATCGTGAACAGCATAAGCAGATGCGTGAAGGTCGCCGCTCTCTCGTCGACAGCATCAGCTCGATCAACGAATATCTCGGACAGCAGGACTGGCGCGTCAACGCCAATGCCAACCAGGGCTACTCTCTGGGCGGTCTGATTCTCAACGTCGCCGGCAAGGTTACTGCCAACTACTGGCTGTCGCACGTCTATACCCCTGAAATCGGCGATGCGCACCGCGAAGGTGACTTTCATATTCATGACCTCGATATGCTTTCAGGCTACTGCGCCGGTTGGTCGCTGCGCACGCTGCTGAATGAAGGCTTCAATGGCGTACCCGGCAAGGTCGAAGCTGGTGCACCGAAGCACTTTTCCAGTGCACTCGGTCAGATGGTAAATTTCCTGGGCACGCTGCAGAATGAATGGGCCGGCGCTCAGGCATTCTCTTCGTTCGACACCTACCTGGCTCCATTCGTCAGAAACGACAACCTCACCTATGATGAGGTTTTTCAGGGTGTTCAGGAATTCGTCTACAACCTCAACGTGCCGTCACGCTGGGGTACACAGACTCCTTTCACCAACCTGACCCTTGACTGGAACTGCCCCGAAGACCTGCGCAGCCAGTATCCGCTCATCGGCGGCAAACCGACCGAATTCACCTACGGCGAACTGCAGCAGGAAATGGACATGATCAATCGCGCCTTCATCGATGTGATGAGCCGTGGCGATCACCGCGGCCGGGCTTTCACCTTCCCGATTCCGACCTACAACATCACCAAAGACTTCGACTGGGAACACCCGAACTGCCAGCCGCTCTTCGAAATGACTGCCAAATACGGTCTGCCTTATTTCCAGAATTTCATCAACTCAGATCTGCAGCCGAACATGGTCAGATCGATGTGCTGCCGCCTGCAGCTCGACCTGCGCGAACTGCTCAAGCGCGGCAACGGCCTCTTCGGTTCAGCCGAACAGACCGGTTCGATCGGCGTCGTCACCATCAACCTCGCCCGCATCGGCTACATGCATAAAGGCAATTTCAACGCTCTCACCGACCGCCTCGGAACTCTCATGGAGCTGTCGAAGAAGAGCCTCGAAGTCAAGCGCAAAGTTATTCAGGCCCGCATCGACAGTGGTCTGTTCCCATACACCCGCCGCTATCTCGGCACTCTGCGCAATCATTTCTCTACTATCGGCATCAATGGCATGAACGAATGTATCAGAAACTTTTCTGATAACGCCTATGACATCACCTCTGCCGAAGGCGTCGAGCTGGCACAGAAAATTCTTGATTTCATGCGCGAACGCATCGTGCAGTATCAGGTCGAAACCGGCCACCTCTACAATCTCGAAGCGACTCCGGCCGAAGGCGCCACCCATCGCTTTGCCCGCGAAGACCGCAAACGCTTCCCGGAAATCATTCAGGCCGGCACCCCGCAGGCTGCCTACTACACCAACTCGACCCAGCTGCCGGTTGACTACCAGGGTGACCTGTTCGAAATCATGCGTCACCAGGAAAAACTGCAGACCAAATATACCGGCGGCACCGTTCTGCACCTCTACGTCGGCGAACGCATTCCCGATGCCGAATCGTGCAAACGCCTGGTCAGAAAGTCGCTCTCGCAGTTCAGACTGCCGTATGTCACTGTGACCCCGACCTTCAGCATCTGCCCGAAACATGGCTACATCGCCGGTGAACATCAGCACTGCCCGACCTGCGACAGCATCGAGACCCGCAGAATCGTTGCCGAAGCCCAGAATGAAGGCCGCGAAATCGCGCCCGACGCCGTTGTTCTCAAAGACGAAAACCGCCAGATCTGCGAAGTCTGGACCCGCGTCATGGGCTATTTCAGACCGGTTTCACAATTCAACGCCGGCAAGAAAAGCGAATACAGTGAACGCGTTCTGCTCAATTCACAGGAAATCGTCAGAGAAGTAATCTGAGCGATTCTATAACGAAAAGTGCGCTCGACAGCATCGACCAGTGCTGTCGAGCGATTTACTGAGTTAAACCCGCAATTCTGCCACGATTACAGCAACCCGGGCACCGGCCCCAGGATTATAGAGCACCATAATAAATGCACGTTCTAAGAGACAAAGTAAGGGTAGGGGGCATGCAGCCCTTTACCATGATTGACTTCCCTGGCCGGCTGGCAAGCGTTCTGTTTCTGCAGGGCTGCAATCTGCGCTGCCGCTTCTGCTACAACGGCACCCTGCTGCCCGGAACCGCCCGCGAACACATCGCCTGGGACGCAGTGATCAACTTTCTCAAAGACCGCCAGGGTTTTGTCGAAGGCGTAGTTTTCAGCGGCGGCGAACCCTGCATGCAACCGAGTCTGCTTGACGCAATGCATGAAGTGCGCGAGCTTGGCTACGAAATTGCACTGCACACGAATGGCTTCTTCCCCGATGTCGTCGAAAAAGCCATCGAACAGCGGCTTCTTCAGTTTATTGCCGTCGATTACAAGGCCCCGATCGCCCGTTACGGCGAAGTTACCGGCCAGAGTGCCAGCGAGAAGTCGTTTGGCAGGGTTGCCGAACTGATTGTCGCCTCTGGTATCAGACATGAATATCGCACGACTTTTCATCCGCGCCTCATTTCTGAAAAAGAACTGATGACCATGGCCGACTGGCTCGTCGAAAAGAAAATCAGCAGTTTCGCCCTGCAGAAGTTCAAGCATGGCGGCGCCTATGACGCATCGCTGCCACCAGTCATCGGCCCATGGATACTCAACACAACACTGCTCAAGCTGAAAAGCCGTTTCGCCAATTTTACCCTGCGCAGCGACGGCAGCAACGACCTGCAGCAGATCGCCGCCTGACGGGTATTGACTTTTATAGTGGCGAAAAAGTATAAAGAGGGGGGTTTCGGCCGCTTTATCATCCCAATATAGAAGGGGCTTTTATGGAATTCAGCCAGAAGGATTTGAACATTCAGACGCTGGGCAAGGCTAATTTTGATTCGCCGCTCAAACTGTCGACCGTCGATGGCGACTACCTGACCAACTACGTTGAAGATCGGGAGCGGGTTCTCTACAACAACAGCCTCTGTAAGCTCAAAGAAGAACTGGCAGCTGGTCGCGAGCCTCTGACATTCGAAAAAGCCGGGCCGCGTGAGAAAATCTTCTTCGACCCCGCGCGCACCCGTGCCGGCATCGTTACCTGCGGCGGCCTCTGCCCCGGCATCAATGACGTTATTCGCGGCCTGGTCATGCAGCTGTATTTCTGGTATGGCGTCAAGAATATTTACGGTTTCCGTTACGGTTACCTTGGCATGATCAAAGAATCGGGGCTGCAGCCAATGGTTCTCGATCCTGATGTCGTCAGCGAAATTCACGAAAAGGGCGGCACAATTCTCGGTTCATCACGCGGCCCGCAGGATGTCGGCCTGATGGTCGACAGGCTGATGGATTTCAATATCAACATTCTCTTCTGCATCGGCGGCGACGGCACGCTGCGCGGCGCCAAGGAGATTACCGACGAGATCAACAAGCGCGGGCTCGCCATTTCCGTCATCGGGATTCCGAAAACTATCGACAATGATATCGGCTTCATTGAGAAAACCTTCGGCTTCGAAACTGCTTTTACGCATGCTGTCAGCTCTATTAGAACCGCGCATGTCGAGGCCAAGGGCTACCAGAACGGCGTCGGCCTCGTAAAACTTATGGGGCGCCAGTCTGGCTATATCACTGCCAACGCTTCGATCGCATCACAGGATGTTAACTTCTGCCTGATACCCGAAATGCCTTTCGACCTCGAAGGTGAGAACGGCTTTTACAAGCACCTGATGGATCGCATCCTCAGGAAAAATCACGCGGTTGTCGTCGTGGCCGAGGGGGTCGGCGACCGTCTGTGCGCTCTCGAAGAGCGCGATGTATCAGGTAACCGCAAATTCGGTGACGTCGGCGTCATGCTGCGCGACGGCATCGCGAAGTATTTCAAGGACCGCAAAGTGCCGGTGTCGCTCAAATACATCGACCCGAGCTACATTATCCGCAGTTCAAGCGCCATACCTTCCGACAGTATCTTCTGCAACCAGCTGGCGCAGAACGCTGTGCACGCCGGCATGGCCGGCAAAACCGGCATGCTCGTCGGCATCTGGAACAACTGCTTCACGCATGTTCCGATTGATATCGCGATCCGCAACCGCAAATTCATCGACCCCGAAAGCATGTTCTGGCTCAACGTTCTCGAAACCACCGGCCAGCCCCGCTGGATGCAGAACAAACCGCGCACCGCCTGACTTCGGCGTGTCGAATTGATGGCGCCACGATTGTTTTAATCAGAACCCATGGAGAAGTATAGTGGGAGAGAACTTGCTGAGCGCTGCAGATACTGCTGCCGCCCGGCGCGCCTGGCTCGAAAAATTATCTGAATACGGTGATATCGGAACGTCTTTTTTATGGCTGCCTGCTGGTGGCAATGTTGCAGAAAGAATGCAGCGTGCACTGTGGCGTGTGTATAACCACAGTTATGGTGGTGGTTCTGATTTTTCTGCATGCCTGAGCGACTGCATACCCCTCGTTTTTCGCCTTCTTTCACACCTGGTGGCAGATATTAACGATTTTGAGGCGCTGGCCGAGCGAATGCCAGAGGTTCTCAAAGCCTTGCCTTATGAAAAGTCAGCTTATCTCGACGGCACTGACTATACTTTCGACACAACGCGACTGCAGCAACTTTCAATGCAGGCCACAACTGTCGCAGATTTTCTGGCAGGTTTCCTGCAAGCCCACTCCACGCCGACACGCGCTCCTGATAGTTGCCTGGCAAAGCCGACTCCAGCAGCCTGGAAATCAGAATTTTCTGAAGAGATCGCTGAACTCGATCGTTTGGGCCTGTCTCTGGTAGATGCTGACGACCAGGATCTCACCGGAAAAATTTCGCGGTATTATGCCCATGACTTGTCGGAAGCAGTTCATAACCGACAGGAACTGCATAACCTGATTGCCGTGCTGCATGATGCGGCGGCCTGGCATGAGATGGCCGGCAGGCACAAGTGGCCAGCCCGTGTCTTGGCCCGGGCTATCGCCGCAATGCCAGATCCGGCCAGGCAGCTAAAACAGCTTTTGCCGCAAGGCTCAGCTCTCGCATCAATGCCTGGCGAAAATCAGGTATTGGTGCTGCGTTTTCTGGCATTCCCAGACTCTGGGCTGATCAGAACCGTCAGCGCCCATCTGCCGATTATCGACCCGCTGCTGAAAAGCCAGCAGGCGGTGACGGCATTTATCGACCTGCTGGTGCTGATGAACTTTAATATGAACATCAATTTTGGCGATTTTCTGGCAGCACTGCCGGAAATTGCTGCAGCGACCGGTCAGACTGACGGCGTTGTTGCCTTTTATCTGGCGCGCGAAATGCTCGTCGCCGGACATTACCTTTGTGGCAGCGACGATTGGCTGTCACCTTTGTGTGAGGTTGTTCGCGCCGTTTCGCAAGGCGAACCCGCTCTGATAAAAGATGTCGTCAAACTTTTCGCGTGCGGAGAACTGGTCAGGTATTGCATGCCGCTGCTGCAACATGGCATTCTCTGGTCAGATATCCGTGATAACCTTCTTCAAATGTGGGAGAGATTGAGAAAAAACTATTCTTTAAGCAGTGAAGCGCGTTTGGCAGTGGCAGAAATCTTTGCGCGTGAAGTTGCGAATATCACCAGCTCTGCCGACTTTGCAGTATTTTGTGGCATGATTCCTGCGGGGTTGTCGCCTTTATCCAGGCCACGCGGGCGCTTTTTTCAGCCGCGTTTTCCGTCTGATCCACCAGAATCAATGCCTGGCACCGACCCGATTCCGTCAGACATGTCAGTTCGCCTGCTCGCACCTTATCCGCCAGAGGTTGAAAAAAAAGGGTTCAGGCATGTCTCGGTATGGTGGAACGGCCGGGCAGCCGCGCTCGAATTTAACGAATTGTCTTCGGCCATCTCAGGCAATATACGTGACGCTTCATACAGCCTTTCAGGAACAGATATCTGGGCTCTTCGCACCCTTGCCGGCGCAAAGTTCCCACCGGAAGGCAACGAGGCGTCTCTGCAGCTGACCGCCCGCACGCTTGGCATCAGCATGGCAAAACTGCACGACCTTCTCGAAAAAGGCCGCAGCGACGCTTTCCCGGAAAAAGGTCAGTATGACGATCGCTGATTACTATTCCTGAGTTCTTAAACGCGGCTTCTGCACCAGAAAAGAAAATTTTGGGTAATTATCTGATTACCTGACAAGGGTGGGGGCGAGCAGGCGCATTGCCTCTCCGTGCAGAATACCGTTGGTGGCCAGCAGTTCGAAACTGTCGAGAGCCATCGGCGTGCCGTCGAAGCGCGTTACGCGGCCGCCGGCTTCATGAACCAGCAGGGTGCCGGCTGCAACATCCCAGGGTTTGAGGTTGGTTTCCCAGTAGACGGCAAAAACGCCGCGGGCGATGTGACAAAGGTCGAGAGCGGCCGAGCCGAGCCGGCGCACGCATTGAACGTGCATCAACATGATTTTGAGTCGCTCGACGATCACTTCGATATTTTCGCGCCGGTTGTAGGGGAAGCCGGTCACCGCCAGCGCGTCATTCATCGCACTCTGGGTGCCGACGCGAATGCTGGTGCCGTTAACAAAAGCACCACCGCCTTTGAAACAATGGTAGACATCATTGTTCATCGGGTTCATCACGACGCCCGCCACCGGTTCGCCATCATTGCAGAGGGCTATGGAAACGGCAAAGTGGGGGAGGCGGTTGGCAAAATTCGTGGTGCCATCAAGCGGGTCGACCACCCAGACTTCGCCATGCCGCCAGTCATCGCCGCCGTCTTCCTCGCCATGGAAGCGGATTTTCGGAAACCTCGACAGCAGCTCTCTGCGGATAAGTCTCTCGGAAGCAATATCAACCTCGGTCACCAGATCGACGGTTCCCTTGTGAACGATTTCGTGACTGTTGTTGAAACCGTTTCTGATAACATCTGCGGCCATGGCGGCAACTTCGCGGGCACCGGAGCAGAGATTTTCGAGGCTGTGCATTATTGACTCCTGAGTGTGTTTATTTGATGATTACGGGCAATAATGATAGAATTGTTTCTCAATAAAAACAAGGAGCTCAGATGCACCTGTATTTGCATAAAATCCTGCTGTCACTGTTGATCTGCAGCCTCGCCGGCCCGGCGCTGCACGCCGATACCGCCTCTTCTACACCTGTTAAATCAGATATCAACCAGGCACGGATCACCGACGGCAATTTCAAGTTTCCCGGAATTATTGCATCAGACCCGGCTTCCGTTGCTTCGTTAACTCAGCAGACTGCAAGCATTGCCGGCGAAATTCCGGTTCAGGAAATACCGGCAATCGACAACCTTCTGCAGGTCGCGACCCAGACGCAGCCACTGATAAAAACGTTGACAATACCATCTATCCCTGTGGTTACGCCGGATCAGGCCGTCCAGTCAGTTAAAAATGCGCTCAAGGCTGCAGCCTCTGGCGGTATTGAATTAAAACCAGGCCTTAACCCGAAATTGAACGAAACTCCGTTGGCGGCAGGCGCAGTTGCCGCAATTGCCGGAGCAGCCGCATCTCAAACTTTTTCTGAAACAGTCGCCGGAAGCCTGGATTCTTCTGCCGCAGCGTCAGCCGGAGCAAACTTAACCGCCTCCGGGACTGCAGGCGTAAAGGGTAAGAAAGACAGTGAATATATCGACACACTTTTTCCAGACCCGCTTTCGCCAGATTTTTCTTCTGAAAACGGAATCAGTGAAACTGAAAAGAACCGTCCGGTCAAAGAGGTAATTGACGAGATCAATCAGAAGGCCGAAGAAATCGCTGAGCGCACCGCCAGAGAACTTGGCGTTGAATATATTCCGCCGTCCGAGCGCCTGCCAAAAACCGAATCGGAAAGTGACGAGCTTGGGTCTGCCACTCCAGACATCGCATCCGGCGAAGCTGAAGTCGCGACCGAAGCCGACAGCGGTTCATGGGAATACCCTGGCGACACGAAAGCTTCTGCTGCCGCCGAAATAAAAAATACGCAGACAAAACAGCCCGATAAAAAAGACTCTGAAATAACCGTAAAAGAAAACGAAATCACCGAAGAACCGGAAACCGGAGTCGGGTCTGAAAATATTGGCGAAAAAACAGCGGTTGAAAAGCCAGCATTGCCATCTGAACCCGTTGAAACCATCACAGAAAACGAAATAATTCCGGTGCAGTGGCCGGATTCACCCGAAGACCCCGAATTTGCAACCGGCAGTCAGCAGCTTTTCAGTGAAAAAACAGCATCGGCAACAAGTTCGAGTGGTGAACTGCCGGGACTTTTCGAAAAGGCCGAAGCACTGGCACCAGCCCTGATGACGCGAGGAAAACCAGAGGACGAGCTCTCTGATGTCAATGAAATTAAAAAGATCACCGGTCGCCTGGTGCCTGAAAAACAACCGCTTGGTCGGCGTCGACATCTATACCGCTGGGTTCTCAAAACCGATGATGGCCGGCGCATTCCGCTTAAGTCGAATCTGAAGCTGCTCACTGAAGTCAGAAACGAAAAGATGCTCGATGGCAAAGTGAATTTGACCGGGCGCTTTATCAAGTCGGCTATGAATGAAGAACTGCAGTATTTTGTCGTCGAATCGGCCACTGTCGCCGATTCTTCAAATGCCTCGGGCAGTGCCGATATCAAGACAGGCAAAAGAAGCGGCCAACCGGTAAAAGCAAAAGATGAAGCAGATAAAATTGGTTCTAATCACAAATCCGGCAGTTCTGGCACGAAAAATGCTGCTAAAAAACAGGACCTGCCCTCAGGCGACCAGAATCTGAAAAAAGCGCCGCTGCCCAAACAGCCCTGACAGGTTAAAATACTGATGCAGAGCGAAAAACTCGAAAAAATACTTGCCCTGATGCCCGCCAACCCCGGCATCTACATCATGAAGAACCGGACTGGCGAAATCATCTATATCGGCAAGTCGAGATCGCTGAAAAAACGCGTCAAATCATACTTCAACCGCCACCACGACAACCTGAAAACCTCGGTTCTCGTCTCGGCAATCGAAGACATCGAGTTCATCGTCACCGAAACCGAAATCGAAGCGCTGATTCTTGAAAATAACCTGATCAAGAAACACAAACCGCGCTACAACATTCTGCTCAAAGACAGCAAAACGCACCCTTACATCAGAGTTACCATGAAAGACCGCTACCCGCGTCTCGAAAAGGTGCGAAAAGTCAGTTTCCGCGACGGTAACCTCTATTTCGGGCCGTTTCCGAATGAGTATGACCTGACGCGAATCGTCGACCTGCTGTCGCGCAACTTCAGGCTCTGCACCTCAAAAAAAGGCTTCGCCGCCGCAGCACCGGGCAAAAAAATCAGGCCATGCCTCAAATATCACCTCGGCATCTGTCAGGGCATCTGTCAGGGCGCCGTCACCCCTGAAGAATACTCGGTGTCGATTCATAAAGCCGTCGAAGTTCTCGCGGGTAGAAGTGACCCCGACTTCACCGGCCTCGACAAACAGCTTAAATCGCTGGCCGACAGTTTCAGATTCGAAGAAGCCGCCGAAGTGCGAGACACACTGACTGCGCTGCGCCGCTTTTTCGAAAACCAGAAAGTCGAATTCGTCAAACCGCTCAACCTAGATTTCTGGGGCATGTGCGAGGCCAACGACCGTCTGATTTTCTCGGTGTTCTTCGTGCGCGGCGGCAAAATGCTGGGCAACCGCATACTCGACATCGAACGTGAGCCTGAAACCTCGAATTCAGAAGTGCTGCAAACCGTTATCAGCCGCTTCTACGACAACAATATCATTCCGGCTGTCATTTACTGCTCGATCGAGCCTGACGGGGTCGACGCCCTGCTGGCGATGCTCAGCGGGCGGGCCGGCCGCAAAGTCGCGTTCCACATTCCTCGCAAGGGCCAGTTTCTCAACCTGCTCGCCATGGCAGACAACAACGCTCTCGAAGTCATGCGCAACATCAAGTCAGAAGGGCATGAGCGCATCGACGAATCGGTCATCGACCTGCAGAATCTGCTCGAACTCAAGGTCGCACCGGTCAGAATCGAATGCGTCGATATTTCACACATTCAGGGAACCGATCCGGTCGCATCTCTGGTGGTCTGCCATAATGGTCGACCGCGCAAGGGCGAGTATCGCCTCTATCACATCAAGTCGGCCCAGGGTGGCGACGACCCGGCCTCGATTGCCGAAGTGACCAGGCGCCGTTTTTCGCGCCTGCTGCGCGAACGGGCACAACTGCCTGACCTTTATATCGTCGACGGCGGCATTACCCAGGTCAGGGCAGCTCTGCGTGAGCTTGAAGAGCTGGGTGTCGATACCGCCATTCTCGGCCTGGCCAAGCGCGAAGAGACGCTTGTTAAGCCTGATGGCACCGAGATCAATCTGCCATTTTCAAGTGCCGGCATGAAGTCAATCATCAAGCTGCGAAACGAAGCGCACCGTTTTGCCAACACCTTTCAGAAAAAAACTCACAGCCGGCGAGTCATGTGCTCGGCTCTTCTCAACCTGCCGGGTGTCGGCCCGGCCACTCTGCGAAAAGCCCTGTGGGAATTCGGTTCAATGGCCAATGTCGCGGAAACGACGCCCGAAGAACTGCAGAAACGTTGTCAGATCCCGCTCAAAACCGCTGAGGTCATCATTGCCTCGCTGAAGGAAGGTACCCATGAAAAAGCTGCTTAGACCTTTTCTGGTTCTTCTCGTTCTGAGTGTTCTTGTCGGCGGCAGTTCGCAGGCCCGCATAGAAATGCCCGCACCCGGGCCCGAAAAACAGCTGCAGATTCTTGAAGCAGCATTCATGAAAACATTTCAGGACCCGGAAGAATTTAAAGCCAGCGGAATTTTTCAGCTTCTCGGGTATGATTCTGCGGAAATTTCCCTCATCGGCAAAATAACTCCACGCCCGGCCAGTCTTTCGATAGAAATTCTGCCTGCGGAAGGTGATGGTAGTTTTAGAACTCTCAAAGTCCTTTGCAATAAGGTCAGTTACTATAACCTCACCATCGAGCGGGTGACTTTTGATTTTCCTGACAGCAGCATCAGTCTCGATGAGCTTGCGAACGGCCGACTGCGTTTCAAAACCGGCAGCCGCATCGATCTGAAAACCGAAGTTTCAGCAGATGATATTCTCAAGGTCTTTGAGCTCTACGCTCAGGCCCGATCGCTTTCGGGCATGAAAATGAAACTCGATAAAAACAGTGCCCGCCTCAACGGCCGGATCAAAAAAGGCTTCGTCACCGCTCAATTTGACCTTAAGGGCAACGCCCAGCTGCTCGACCCCAAAAGAGTCAATTTTCGCTGTGAAAAGCTCACCCTCAATGGCATGCCGATGCCAAGAAACGCCGTTGCCCAGATCTTCAAACAGATCAACCCGGTGTTTGATGCGAGCAAAACCTGGCTCAACCTCAACGTCGCCAGTATCGCCATCAAACCTGGTTTCGTCGAAACTCTTGCCAGCATAAGCCCGAAGAAAGGTTAGAATAATGCCCACCAGTCGTCGCATTCATCGTATTTCACAAACCCTGCACCAGCGCCAGCTCGATATCGTCATCGCCCTCGATCTTGTACACGACCAGCACAACCTTTCTGCGGTGCTGCGTACCGCCGACGCCGCCGGTTTCGGCCGCGTGATCTGGGCCCCCGACTTCAAAAAGCCCGAAGAGGTGAATCCCGAAGTTTCAAAAGGTGCCGAGCGCTGGGTTGACCTTAAAGTTGTCGACGACATCAAGCCTTCCCTCACTGAACTGAGACAACAGGGTTACAAAATCGCCGCCACCCACATGGCACGCGAAGCCGTCGATTTTCGCACGCTGGACTGGACCCAGCCATGGGTCGTCGTTTTTGGCAACGAGCATCGCGGCTGCTCAGAGGCAACTGTCGAAATGGCCGACGCCAATATTTTTCTGCCGATGGCCGGCTTTGTACAGAGCCTCAACATTTCAGTCGCCGCCGCGGTAACCATGTACGAAATTCAGAGGCAGAGACAGCAGGTCGGTATGTACAACCTCAATGCCTCAGAAGAACAGGTTCGTCTGCTGTACAGCCAGTGGCGACTCGTCGACGAGGAACTCACTCTCGACGACCTCTGGAAAAGGCCAGAAGGCCCGCTGCCGCCGCCTGACCAGCCGCATAAAGACGGCCGTGCCGATTGCCCGTTCTTTAAACGCCATCACAAAGGTTTCAACCAGCAGAACAATCTCTGACCTTTTACTCCCTCAGTTGTCGGCCCTTCGACGGGGCTCCTTCGACCGGCCGGGGCCGGCAAGACAAAGCGAACAGGCAGTTGCCTGTTCGCTTTGCTGTACAGAGATTGTACATTTTAAAAAAAGTTAAAATTATCGTTTAGAAAAAATCGAACCCTTCCGAATAGGTTTTTACCAAACACATGTAGACCGAAAATGGAGTTGGTCGATGAAAAAAATAGCACACGGATTAAGGGACTGGTTCAAAGATTTTGTCAGGGCACTTATTTTCTTCCTGTTTCTGCAGACCTACGTTGTACAGGGATTCGTCATTGAAGGGGCCTGCATGGAACCCGAACTGCACTCACGGGAAAAAATCATTGTCAACAAAATGGTGTACATGGTCAAAGAGCCTGAGGTGGGGGAAGTTGTCGTTTTTTCTTACCCGCTCGAGCCCGGTAAAGACTTTGTAAAACGCGTGGTCGGAATACCCGGCGACGTTATCGAGATCAAAGATGGCTACCTTTTCCGCAACGGAAAAATGATGAAAGAACCTTTCGTAAAAGAATATGTCTTTGGCTCCTACGGGCCACAGAAAATTCCGGCAGATAAAATCTGCGTAATGGGTGACAACCGCAATAACTCACACGACAGTCGTTCGTGGGGTCTGCTGGATCGCAATCTGGTCAAAGGCCGGGCCGAGATTAAATTCTGGCCCCCCGATTCATTCGGCCAGATTGCCAAGCTTGCAGAGTGACCACTGCTGCATCGAGACATTCAATTTGACACGCTAAAAGATTGTGAATATATTCTGACAGATGTCAGGAGAAGAAAACTTGGTTACATCATTCAAACTCAGCGGTTTTACCTGCCCGGCCTGCGGGGCAATTTTCGAAGCCAGAACTGTTACTTCGATTACACACCAGGGCCAGGACTCAGACTTTCTGCCCCATTACCTCGGAGAAAACCCGCTGCCTTTCTTTCTGGTTCAATGCCCAGAATGTGATTTTTCAGGTTATCCCGAAGATTATTCGCTTGAAAGCAGAGAAAACCGCAAAGTTTCAGCTGCGCAGATAAAAAAGATTCTCAGCCTGCCGATATGCAAAAAGATGCCGGAAGAAGCCCTGAAATTTTTTATCGCTGCGAAGCTATACGAAGAAACTGGCCGTAACCCTTACCACATCGGAAATCTCTATCTGCGTGGTTCATGGTGCTGCCGTCTGCGCGAAAACCGCAAGGCAGAAATTGAGCTGCAGCAGCTGGCGGTTAAATATCTCAAAATTGCCGTCGAGAAGTCGACAATCTCTAACCCTGACAATCTGCCGGTCGTGACTTATCTGATCGGTGAACTGTACCGCCGCCTCGAAGACCGCAAGTCGGCGCGTGAATGGTTTGGCGCGGTCGAAGAAGTTATTATCGATCCCGAACAACAGTGGATACTTGAATTAACACAAAAACAGGCCGAACTGAATGAGCATTTTATCAATTAAAGCTCGCATTGAAAGGGAGTAGGGCCACTGTTGTCCTGACAATCCCGGGTTTCCAATTAATGTTTGTGATTTTTGCCGAGATGGCATAGAATCATAGGCAAACGGAAATCCGGGATTGTTTATTTCGGGGTAAATAATGCAGAGAATAAAAATTCGCTATGCCGACGAAAAGGGCAATACCAGCGAAGAGGTTTTTGAAACCAGATCGTTAGAAGAACTGCGGTCCGCCTTCAGCACCCGCGGCTATTATATTCTTGCCGAAACCAGTCTCGATGAATCGCTGGCAGATCAGCTGAAAGCCGCGCTGTCTTTTAAACAGCGGGTTTCACTGAAAGAACTGAACGAATTCACCAAACTTATTCGTACCCTTCTTAAATCGGGTATGCCGATCACCGATGCCATCGACGTACTCCTCGACGATGCTGACGACACACCGCTGAATCGTGCTTTGCGCGAAGTTCATCAGGACATCCGCGAAGGCATCTCGCTCAGCCGAGCTTTGGGCCGTCATCCTGATATATTCCCGGATATCTACATAAAAACGGTTGTTGCCGGCGAGAAAGCCGGGGCAATCGACAACATCCTGAAACGCCTGTCGGATTATTTTACCAGCTCTCTTGCAATCAGACGCAAAGTGATGGCGGCAATGATCTACCCGACAATTCTGCTGACAGTCTCTTCGCTGGCTGTGGTTTATATGGTCATCGCTGTCGTTCCCGAGTTTGCCAGCCTTTTCCGCAGTCTCGATGCACCACTGCCGCTCATGACTTCGCTGCTGCTTTCGGCATCAGAGTTTCTGGGCGAATGGTTTTTGCTGCTTTTCTGCCTTGGCATGCTGGTCTTTGCCGGCGTCGTCAGTTATGCACAATCACCTGAAGGGCGGCGAAAAATCGACCGCTTCAAACTGAAAATACCCCTGGTAAGAGATCTTGAGAAGAATTTTGCTTACAGTCAATTTGCCCGCACCATGTCAACAATGGTTGAGGGCGGCATTCCGATTCTCGACAGTCTTAAAGTCGTTCTCGACAGTCTCGAAAACAAGGTAATTGCCAAACGCTTTGCCGTTCTTCCCGAACTGCTTGAAAAAGGACTCGGGTTTGGCAAAGCTCTCAAATCAATCCCCGGAACACCGACAATCATGGTGCGGGTCGTAACCGTCGGTGAAGAATCGGGTAATCTTGGCGAAATGCTCGATAACCTTGCCGAACACTATGATGAAGAAATAACCGAACTCACCGATACGGTCACCTCACTGATAGAACCAATTCTTTTTCTTGGAATGGCCCTCGTGGTCGGCACCCTGGTCGTTGCCCTGCTGTACCCCGTGCTGACCGCTGCTTCGCAAATCAATTAGGACAGATGAGATGGAAAGTTTCAAAGATTTTCTGGTAAAAAAACGCATTATCGATGCGGGTAAAGCCGAAAAACTCTTCAAAGAGTCGAACGGTCAGTCTGACCAGGTTCTGCGCCGACTCGACAGCGACCCCGAAGTTACTGACCAGAACCTTTTCAAAGCCTTTGCCGCTACTTTTCGCAAGAAAGCTCTCTGCGAAATTCTCGTTGAAGAAGGCTTTATCACGCTCGATTACGTACAGCAGCTGGTCAGCGAGTTTGGCGCGATTCCGGCCAATCTCGGCCAGGTCCTTATCGAAAAACGTCTGATAAGCGAAGAAGAATACGCAAAGGCCATCGCTCTAGAGCTTGGTATCGAATATGTCGATCTGACCCGCTACGAGGTCAACGACGAGCTTTTCAACAGCATCGATGTGGCCTTGATGCGACGCTACTGCTTTATTCCGCATCAGAAGTTTGGCAAAGAGATCCAGCTGATCATGCATGACCCCGGCAATGTCGATTCGATCGAAGAACTCGAAGTTCAGCTCGGGCTGCCGATTCGCCCGCTGGTTGCCTCAAAGATGGCGATTCAGAAGCTTCTGAATCTGATGATCGAAACCAGTCTCGACTCAAAAGTGGTGTTTGCTGACCTCGAAAATTTTCCGCCACTCGAAGTTATGATCGAGGAAGAAGACGATGCACCGGCCGCCGGGGTCGCCAAAAGCGCCGGTTTCGGCAGCGAAACCCCGGTTATCAGAATGGTCGATGCCATCATTCTCAAGGGCGTGCGCAAACGTTCGAGCGATATTCACTTTGAAGTCTACGAATCGCAGCTGAAGGTCAAATACCGCATCGACGGCGTTCTCTTCGAGGTGCTTTCTGATGTCGAACCGCGGCTGCGCGGCCCGATCATCTCGCGCCTGAAGGTTATGGCACAGCTTGATATCGCCGAAAAGCGCGTACCACAGGATGGTCGCTTCAAACTTAAAATCGATGACCGCTTTGTCGATTTCCGCGTTTCGGTTCTGCCTTCGATCTTTGGCGAAACCGTGGTTCTGCGTATTCTCGACAAATCGGCACTCGGCCTCGACATTCAGAAACTCGGGCTCGAGGGCGACGACCTGCTTCTGTTCAAGCGCAACGTCAAAAAGCCATACGGCATGATACTGGTTGCCGGCCCGACCGGTTCGGGTAAAACCACCACTCTCTATTCGGCATTAAAATTCGTTCACACACCGAAAGACAAATTCATCACCATCGAAGACCCGGTCGAATACCAGCTGCCGGATATCGTGCAGATTGCGGTAAACGAAAAGAAAGGGTTGACATTCAGCTCTGGTCTGCGCTCGATCGTGCGCCAGGACCCCGACAAAATCATGGTCGGCGAAATCCGCGACCCAGAAACCGCAAAAATTGCCATCAACGCGGCGCTCACCGGCCATCTGGTTTTCAGCTCGATTCATGCCAACAACGTCACCGATGCCATTTCGCGTCTCGAAAACATGGAAATCGACCCGTATGAATTCGTCAGTTCTTTCAACCTGATCATGTCACAGCGTCTGCTGCGCCTCAACTGCAAGAACTGCACCGGCGACGACACCACAATAACTGAAGAAATGAAGCGTCTGACTATCGACTTCGAACATTATTCGCACGTCGAATTCAAGAAGGGCAAAGGCTGCCGTTTTTGCCATGACACCGGCTATCAGAGCCGTTCCGGCATTTTTGAAGTTCTTGAACTGTCACCGGCAATCAAACAGATGATTCTTACCCGACAGTCGCCGCTCGAAATCAAAAAAGCGGCTATTGCCCAGGGCATGGTACCGCTGCGCCGCGCCGGCTGGCAGAAAGTCGAGCGGGGCCTCACCACATTCGAAGAAATGAACCGTGTCACGTTTGAAGAAGGGGTGCTCTGATGAACCTTTACACCGATCTGGTTGCTCTCGATATCGGCACCAGCAGCCTTAAAATCGCGGCTGTCGACCCGGGCCCAGCCCGCCAGGGCTACGTCATGCGCAATCTTGCCATGGCTGAACTGCCACAGGGGCTGGTGGGCGGTGACTTCACCGGCCCATTCATCAGCGATCTGACCGTGTTTAAAAACACTCTTGCCGGGCTGGTTCGCAGCGTTAAAAATACCCGCCAGGGTTTTGTCGTGGGCCTGCCTGACCGCTGGGTCAAGCTGCATCTCGAGACGCTCGAGCTTTCAGACAATGAGCGCCGCTTTCCGGGCTTTCTCTCCTGGCGCCTCGAAAAGAGTCTGCCAATTCCCGAAGGCATGAAAGTTTTCGTCGATTATCAGATTCTTGGCCCAGCTTCCACCCCCGGGCACTATCAGGTGCTGGCAGCAGCTGTGAAGGCTGAGATCATCGAGATCCTTTCGAGTCTGACCACTGACCTGCATATCGAGGTCATGGCGTTCGACACGTCTTCCCTCGGTGTGTTCAATCTGTTCGAAGAATCTTTCCCCGACCGCACGGTTGATCAGACCGTCATTAACCTGCATATAGGCCACGAAACAACGGTTTTTAAAGCCTACAGCCGCGGCGCACTGATGTATGAGCGGGTTATCGAAGTGGCCGGTGAAGAATTCGCCAAAATCATCAGCGAACTCGACTCAGTCAATCTCGAAACGGCAATGAAGACGAAGCCTTCGGAAAAGTTTTTCCCGACTGGCCGGGCCGACGTAAGTGAACTGCTCGGGCGACGGCAGCGCATCGAGCGCATCTTCGGCAACTGGCTGCGCGAACTCAACGTAACTTTCAGGTTTTTCCAGGATAAGTTCAATGTTTCGCGGCTGCCGGCAGTGTTTTTAACCGGTGGCAGCAGTATGTTCGCCGGGCTTGAAACATTTCTCACCGAGTATCTAGAAACCCCGTGCCGACTGTTCAACCCGCTGGCCGAAATGCCGCTGGCAAAAAAAGTCGATGAAGACAAGGTCAGAACCGGGCCGGCCTTTGCAGCCTGCCTCGGTCTGCTGGCAAAGTAGGTGAAAAGATGAAGCACTTTTTAAATTTCAAGCCAACGGTTGTTTATCGCAAGGGCAGCAGTTTTATGCTGAAGACCTCTCTGGTCATTCTATTTTCAGTGCCGCTTGCCCTGACCATGTTTTTTGCCTACAAATACACCACCGCCGGAAGCACAATAGGCTTCTATCAAGGCGCCGAAGAGCAGTTAAATGCGCGTCTGGGCAGCTTCAAGGAAGAACTGGCAAAACTTCGACCAGCCAAAGAAGACCTCGAAGAGGCCGAAGGCAGATATTTTGCCTGGCGCCGAGCATCGACCCTGTGCCGGACTTCATGGAGCACGCTGCTAAACCGACTCGAAAAGCTTACTCCGCCACAGGTGCGCTACAGACGCATCGGTATTCGCCCGGAAAAACTGGTAAGAATCAGCCTTGAAGGCGAAGCGACCGATCTTGGCAGAGTTACCGAACTGCTGCGGGCACTGTTCGCTGAAAGCGTCTTCGTTAACCCCAACCTGAAAAAACATACCAGCAGCGAACTTGAAGGCAATACCAGCGTTACTTTCAGCCTCGAGGTCGATTATGCCGGAGAAAGCGGAGAATTGCCCTGATGAATCCGAATGAACTGAAAAAACTCAAAGAACGTGCGCCATTGCCGCTTTTCATCCTGCTGGTTCTGTTTTTTCTGCCGACAATGCTTATTGAACCGCAGAACGAAGCACTGCACACTACCGCCGCCAGCTATGCCGAAGCGGTAAGAGGCGCCCGACTGGCAGTGCGTAACCGTGAAAATTTTCTCGATCAAAGTTACCGCCTGCAGCACCTCAAAAATCTGCTCGCGGAAACAGACGCTCTGCTGCCGGCAGAAGCAGATCTGCCAGCGCTGATCGACCGGCTGCAGCAGCTTGCAGGCTCGGCCGGCGTTTCCCTTGAAGAAGTGCGCTATGAATTCAGCAAAGAATTCGACAGACTCGAAGTGCCTTCTTATCGCCTGCAGATGAATCTGCGAGCGGATTATGCGAATATGCGCAATTTTCTTGCGGCGGTCGAAAACCTTGATTCACCGGTTATCATCAATGAAATCGTGCTGATCGAAGGGGCCCGTTACGCTCTGACAATGAGGTTACTGGTAAAATGATAGACAAAAGAGGCGATTTCGCCGTTAAACACCGTGAAGACGTTATCGATACACTGCGCCTGCGCGCGCGCGAAAAACGGGTTCTTTATGGCCTGCTGCTGATTCTGCTGCTGACAATCGTCTATGAAAATGGCGGCGGTATAATCGAAAGTCTGGTCAACGAAAGCTTCGAAACCGCCCAGCTTGGCGAAGTAAAGCGGTTCAGCGTCAAGCCCGAAAGCCTCAAAAAGCTTGCCAGAACACTTAAGCCCGTAATCAAAGAATACCCACAGTATGCCGGCCGGCTGAACCAGGACCTTGCGTCTGCCGAAGCGGCAATTCAAATGGCTGGCAAGCCCGAAATGTCAGATCAGGCGGTTGCCAGCAGCCGTGAACTGGTTGCCAGACTTTTTGAATTCGTTTCTCATCCCGTAATCAGCCGCAACAAGTCCCTCGATGCCCTTGAAGCCGAATTGAAAGGGCTGGCAAAGTTCCTGCAGGTCAAGCCCGACAAAGCGTTTATCTATACAAGTCTGAAATTCAAAAAGGCAACGTCGGCGGCTGAAGGGCAGGGAAGCCGCAATCTTTTCGAATTCAACTGAGGAAGCCAATGCTTAAAGCAGTGCAAAATGCAGACAGGCGCGGCCGCCAGAACCGACGCCGCGGTTTTACTCTCATCGAAATGCTCGTCGTGGTCTCGGTGATCGGCATTCTTGTTACCGCAGCCGGTTACCACAACGCCCGCGTCGTGAAAAAAGCAAAAGACACGGCACTGCTGCACGAGCTGAATCTGCTGCGAACCGCTGTCTATCAATATGCTCTCCACAATAACGGCCGGTTTCCCGCATCACTGAACGAACTGGTGCCGGCATTCATCAGCCGCATCCCCGAAAAGTGGCAGGGAAGCAATGCCGCCGGATCATGGCAATATGACCAGCTTGAAGGGCACATCAGGCTTTTCGCACCTGATAATACGGCAAAATCTCCAACCGACCATGGTGGCCGCAGCTATGCTGATTACTGAAAAAAAAGGCCTGTCGCTGCTCGAACTGATAGTCTGCACCGTGATTATCGGTATTCTCTCGACAACTGCGGTTCCGATTGCGAAAAATGTCGTCAGACAGCAGAAAGAAGAGCTGCTGCGCGACCATCTCAAAGAGATGCGCCGGGCTATCGACCGCTATTATGAAAAGAAGTCGGCAAAAGAACCCGGCCTCGATGACGCAGCGTATTTTCCGGCCAGTCTCGAAGAACTTGTCGAAAAGCGGCTGCTGCGCAAAATTCCGCTTGACCCGTTCACCGAAAAAGCCGACTGGAGAACCAGATCGACCACCGACGACCAGAACGCCGAGATATCTGATATGCGCAATGTTTTCGATGTTTTCTCGGCCAGCGACAAACTCGATCTCAAGGGTCGCCCTTACAGCAGCTGGTAAAAAACTGCCCTGCTCAAAAACCGTGCAGCTTGAACAAAAAAAGTTCAATTATTGGCTATAAAGTTTTAATGAGTTTGCTGTTTCGCCGACCCAGTGCCTTTTATCCCCGATTCCTGTCAGATATGAAATTCTGCTTAATTTGTGTAACATAAATACAAAACAGCGACCAGTATGCTCCACAGAAGCTCCAGCAGCGCGCTTTAAAAAGTTGGCACAATAATTGCTTTAAAGCCGTCGGAATTTTATTCCGGAGGTCGAAATTATGAAAAAGGCAATTACAGTTATTCTTTTGCTGGCAGCTTTATTGTTTGTTACCATCGAAGCAGGTGCGCAAATGAATGATCTCGATATAATCAACTCGGAAACCAGAGACATAACCGACGCCGACGGCACTGTCAGCGTCAGGGTCGACTGGCTGCAGCGGCCGGGCGAAATGGCGATGACCATCACCTACAATGGCTTTCTCACCCAGGAAGGCCTGGCGAATTTTTACATCGAAGTCAACGGTGAGCAGCGCGAATTCATGACCATGAAACAGGAACTGAAAAACCGCGCGCAGCGCATCAGGATCATCTCGTTTCACCCGACCTGCCGCATCGAAAACATCAACCGCCTGATGGAACTGCCCGAGAACACCGTCGTCGACCGCCTGCTGTTTCGCAATGCCCCATATTACAAGCAGTTCGGCGATCTCAACGTCGAGCTGAAGTTCTTCATTCACGGCCGCTGGGATGGCGACAGTAACAATAACAACGAAAATTTCCGCTTCACCTTCACCAGCCCAATCACCGACATGCCCAAGTTCCACTTTTAACTTTGGGGTCGGACCAGCCGACTTCCCTTTAAATTCATGATTTAAAGCAAAAAAAGACATTTTCAGGGCTTAGAGTGGCAATTTTTACCCCGAAATTGCCGCTCTAAGGTTTTTAGTTCAGATTAAATTTTATAATCGCAACACATGACTTAGAAAAAATTAGGCGTTGGGGAAATTTCGCGGTAAAATTTTATCGTGAGTTATTTCAAGGAGGAAAACTTATGCTGAAAAAAGGAATTTTGCTGTCAGCAATTCTGCTGGTTCTCGTTATGAGTGCCAGTGTCGCCGAAGCCCGCAGAGGCATCGTTGTACCCACCGCGTGGGGTTACGGAGTAGTCAACAGCGGCATATCTTATCCGTGGCCGGCCTATGGCTACCTTGGCATGTATCCCGCAGTTCCGGTGCCGTCGGCACAGATTCCGGCACCTGCCTGGAACGGTTTCAACTGGTCTTATTACAACGGCGCCTATGGTAACCCCGGCTATGTCGCAGGTTACCCGGCTTATCAGAATTCTTATACGCCCATGAACACTGTTGCCGCAGTTGCCTGCAATCTGAATGTCAGATCTGAGCCCTATGTTGCCGGCAAAAAGAAAAGAAACTCGAATGTAGTCGGCTCTCTGAACACCGGGGAGCAGGTTTACGTTCTCGGTCGCTACGGCAACTGGTTTTTTATTCAGTCAGCCTATCACCCGGTTCGCCGCGGTTATGTCTATGGCAGCTACCTGCGTTTTTACCAGAACAACTGGCCGACCAGCAATTACACGGCTTTTTACCCGTCGCAGTTTCACGCCAGATCCTGGTAAAATCCGTGCCGGTCATTCGCCGGTAACGAAACGCAGAAACAGCAGAGCCATGCCGCAGCCCCAGACTACGGCGACCAGCATCCAGATGATGACGGTCAGTTTGGCTCTGGTGGTTCTGGCGTCGCCGGTTTCAGCGGTAAGAATCGAGCCGACGCCGCTATCCTCGTCGGCCTTTTCTTCTTCGTCGACAATGCCGGAGGCGCGGCGCTCGGCTTCGGCCTTTTCTTTCGCAGCCGCAGCGGCTTTGATTTCGACATCATAAGCCTGCTGTGTTTCGCTGATCAGTTCTTCGGGCGTTGAAATATGGTTCAGCGCAATCGCCAGTTTTTCGGCGAGTGTCTGCACAACCCGCTGCTGTTCAGCCCGGAGCGAGGTTCTCGACGTCTGGGCAATCTTGTAAACCGAAGCGAGCAGTTCACGGTCAGGGTTGGCAGAGAGAACCACGCCAAGTTTTTCGATAATTTCAACCGAGGTTTCTTTGGCGAGGGCATCGAGCAGTGGCTGTCTGACGATATTGAAGTCAACGAGCATCGCGGTCGAAACGGCAAGCGAACGCTGTTTGGCATTGGCCGAACCGATCATGCTCGTCAGCAGGCTCTTGATTCTGTCGCGGTCGATACCAACGAAAACACGGGTTGCGGTCATGCGTATCTTGCCATTCTTTTCCTGCATGAACTGTGGCAGATACAGGC
Organism: Candidatus Rifleibacteriota bacterium; assembly: GCA_024710355.1. Classification (GTDB taxonomy): domain Bacteria; phylum Muiribacteriota; class Ozemobacteria; order Ozemobacterales; family Ozemobacteraceae; genus Rifleibacterium. The sequence goes on along the minus strand of JANJUX010000003.1, from coordinate 81,684 downwards.
AGAGAAACTCAGCGTCGAGAGTTGCGAGAGCTTTGATACAGGCGCAGACGATATCAGGATTATCGCTTTTAACGAGCTTCTTGATGCGTTCAGTATCCTGACCGGCCTGACCGAATTTGCCGAACAGGTTGATAATCGCCGCCAGCTCTTTGCTTTGTGCTGAACCAAGCAATTCAAGCAGTTTTGGCTTGTTGTCGGCGAAGAATTTGGCATTGGCGCGGGCAAGCAGCTGAACTTTTTCCTGCTCGGAGAGGCTGTCGAAATTGTCAAATTCAACTTCAGGCGCTTTTGGCGGTGGCGGTGGTGCTGCCGGCCGCTCAACCGGTTTTTCAGCAGGCTTTTCAGCTGCCAAAACTGGCTTTTCGGCAGCTGGCCCTCTGGTTACCGGCGCCAGTTCAGCCGGAGGTGCCATATCGAAATCGTCAAGACCGGGGAGGATTGCGTCATCACCGTCATCACCGGAAATTTTACAGGTTTCCTTCAGCAGGCTCAGTTCTTCGCGGCGCACCCTTTCCTTGAGCTGGTTAAGGTAATCCTGAACAGAAACTTCGATGAGCTTTTTATCAGAGAGAGCTCTGACGATACCGAGCAGAATACCCTTAACGAGGCTCTGGTGCTGGCCGTCGAGCGAACGGTTAACCCAGAAAATCCTGAACGGCAGTTCGGGGTGGGCGTTATTTTTGAAAATCTGACTGACGCGCATCAAGACTGAGGGGCTGGTTACCTGAGTCAAAAGCCTGATAAGGTGCGGCTCTATTTCAGGGTAAGGGAAAAACGCGGCATGGTGCAGCGCCAGAACGACGTCGGACTCGTTTTCTGAGAACATCAGTTTAACGAGGTGCTTGAGCGCTTCGGCGCGGTTCCAGCGGTAAAAAGCCTGAATGGCCTGAGCCTTGATGACATTTTGCGGCGAATCGAGAAGTGGAATGATAATTCCCTGCAGGTTGACCGGGTCGAGTTTTTCGAGCGCAGCCAGAGCAGCGGTAATAACTGTGGGGTTCGGATGGCGGGTCAGGTCGATCAGCGCCGGTGAATCTTCGATACTGCCGTGCTTCTTGAAAAACTGGCAGAAATTTGGCAGGATTTCTGCCGGAAAGTTCTGCCAGCCGGCCTGACGAAAATAATCGGCAGCCAGAAAAGCTTCAGCGGCTTCAATTGAGGTAACGCCGAGCGCGAGGTCATCGAGGCGCGTCTGATCCTGGAGAAGTTTCTCAAGGCCGGAAAGGGCGACTTTGAACTGGGTGCCCTTGAGCTTGAAAACCGCGAGCCGCAGGGATTTTTTCAGCTGAAACGAAAGAACCGGGTCTTTGACTTCGTCAAAGGCTTTTTTAAGCAGTTCGGCCTCGCTGCGAGCCGGAACCCGGTGGTCGATATCTTCAAGACAACCGAGAACCATGGTACCATTGCCACTGGTCAGTGCCGAATAAAGTTCGTGTGCGCCAAATTCAGAATTCGATATTGCCAAGCGTTGATCCCCATATGGTGATTTGAGTCATTCTAGCGCCAATCATGCCAAAATAAAAGAGCAAACTAAAAATTCATCACGCCGCCAGCCCCAACTACCGGGTCGGCGTCGTTAAGATTGTAAGCCGAAATTTCGATGCCATAGCGTTCCCCAGAAAATCGCAGACCTCCATGAAAGCGATATCTCACCGTATCTTCGCTCATCATTTCGCGATAATGACCTATTTTCCATTCAGCGATAGCTGAAAAGCCTTTTCTCAGCCTGTATTCAAGACCGAAGCTGCCAGTGTAAATGTCGTTACGGTCAACATCGCGCCTGCTGCCGTCAGAAAAAACGATTTTCTGTTTACCGGCAAAGGCCGCCGAAAGGTTGAGGTAACCGGTCAGGTTTGCTGTAAGGGAATCGGCAAAAGTGGCGTAGACGTTACGCAGACTTTCGATCTGCTCGATATCGGCAAGCATGCTTTCGAAAGTGTTCATCGGCGCATAAGTGAAGCCGTAGCAGAAATCCTTTTCACCGTCTTTCGGCGTGACCTTGACACCGATACCGGTGTGACTGGCCGAACCCGAGAGTTCCGGCAGCGAAACCCGGTCGTAACTTAGATAGACCAGCGCCAGTTCAATTTCCTCGTCGTATTTCCAGCGACCCGAAAAAACTGTTTCGTCTTTCTCAAGATCGATTGCCCGGCCCTCGAAAGTGGCGCTGCCTCTCGCCTGATTCACTTTACAGGCAAAACCATAACCAGCCGGTCTTGCATCGGGAATCGCAATGGTCAACAGCCCGCTCGATCCGGAAAGGGTAACACCGCCGGCCTGCCCGGCCGCAGCCAGCAGACCCGGACACAGAAAAATCAGCAGCAGGGCAGCGAGCCAGGAAAACTTTTCCCTGACGCGGTCTGAAAAAAAGCCCGTTCTCAGCATATCTGCCATATTCAAAACGCTTAATCGACAACTGCGGCACTTTTTTTAACGCCTGCACCCGCCTGAGAATATAAATCATTTTTCAGATTTATCATTGGTACACGCTTCTTCTGAGCCGATATACAGAGAAGAGACTCTCCCTGGAGGTTGTCGGTGAAACTCAATTTTGGCCTGAAACTGTTCGCACTGCTTTTTGCGACGGCTTTTATATTTCTGCATCTGGTCGGGTGCCGAGAGGGAAGCGGCAGCTCGTCGCTAGGTCTCGTGGTTGGCCCGACCCAGTCGGCAGTTGCGCCAACCGGTTATGCCTTCGAGGGGCTGATCAAAAACAGTGACCCGAACCAGAGTCTGGGCAATATTCCGGTCGCGCTGTTTAACTCGGCCGGGCAGAAGGTCGCCGAAACGCGCACGACAATCGAGGGCAAATTTTATTTTTTCAGCCAGCTGCCTGATTTTTATCAGGTGAAAATCGATGAAAACGCCACAATCATCGACCCGGCAAGCTATTTTATGCGGCTGCTGCCAGATGGCAAAACCTCGCCCGAAAAGCTTGAAATAAGCACCGCCGGCAAATCCGGTATTGGCCAGGTAACCACCTATGCTATTAAGGGCGCATTGCGCGACAAATCGACACCCGAGAAAGGTGCCGCCTTTGTTCTTGTAGAACTGTTCAAAAACGAGGCGCTGCTGCAGATTCAGCAGGCCACCAAAGACGGCGAATTTTATTTTTCGGCTCTGGCGACCGGCACCTACAGGTTCACGCTGGCGCGCGGGTCTGACCAGTATATGATTCGCGACGATGTCATCTTTGAATTGCAGGCTGGGGGCGTGACCGTGCCGCCGATCAGCATTCTGCTGCTCGAGCCCAAAACCGAAGGAACACAGGGCAAGCAGATTACCGGCCAGCTGACCAATGAAAACAACAGCCTTTCAGTCGGAAATATTCGTGTTGTCCTTCGCCGCAGCGGTGTTTTTCTTGATGAAACCTATACCACCGCCGAGGGCCGGTTTTTCTTTTTCGACCGCACGCCGGATTTTTATGAAATTCAGGTTCTGCCGGCCACTTACTTTGCTTCGGCCACCTCCTATATACGCATGCTGCCAGATGGGACAACTTCGCCGGCCGACATCAAGATCCCGTTGCTGCTGGTTCAGTCTGACTCAGCCGAAATCCCGACTTTCCCGATTTCCGGCAAGGTCAAGAATGCCCGTAAGCCTGAAGAAACCGTTCCGTTCATTCTGGTAGAGCTTTTTAAAAACAATGTTCTGACTCAGATCCAGCAGACGACTGCTCTCGGAGACTTTAACTTTCTCGGCCTGGCAACCGGCTCCTATAAGCTCTCACTCGGGCGTGGGTCAGAAATATATATCGAGAAAGACGACGTCATCTTTGAAATGCTTGATAACGGCGTCGCTGCTCCGCCTGTCAGTCTGATTTTTATCGAACCGAAAGAGATCGCTTCTGCTTCTTACCAGATTTCCGGGCTGGTAAAAACGGCAAAGTCGAATCAGCCGCTCGCGAACGTGCGAGTGTTGCTGACCCGCGAGGGAACAACTCTGACCGAAACCAGCACCACCACGGCCGAAGGCAAATTCTTTTTCTTTGACCGCACACCCGGCTTTTATGAAATCAAAATCGAAGCGGACAGTGTTTATCATGAAGCCCGCTCATACATCAGAATTCTGCCCGACGGCACGGTATCACCGACTGAAGTTCTGATTCTTCTTGAAGAAATTGTCGACCCCGACGAAAGCAAACGCACTTACACGGTCATTGGCAACATCAAAAACCGCGCCGATCCGGAAGAAAGCGTTCCGTTCGTGCTTGTTGAGCTGTATCAGGGCAGCACGCTGCTTTCTGTGCAGCAGTCGTCGTCTGCTGGCGGCTTTTTGCTTGAAAACCTCAAGGCCGGTCAGTATCGGCTGGCATTTGCCAAGGGTTCAGATCAGTTTCAGTTCAGAGATGACGTTGTTTTTGAGATTCTGACGACCGGGGTTATCGCTCCGCCGGTGAATCTGGTTTTTCTCGATCCAAAAGAAATTCAGGTTAAATATTCGATTACTGGTCAGGTGGTTCTGGGCTCTTCAAACGAACCGCTGACAGGCATTCAGATTGAACTCTGGAAGGATGCCATCAGTGGTCTGCCGATAAAATCGACCTTTTCGACCGGTGAAGGCCGGTTTACCTTTACCAATCTCGATCCAGGGCTCTATTTTACCCGGGTTGGCAGTAACCAGACAACTTACCGGGTACGCGAAGACTATATAATACAGATCAGCGAAGATGGCACCATTTCGCCGGCAGACGCCCTGATCAAGCTTTCGAAAGATCTTTCAGGCATGCAGGCCTTTATCGAACTCAAGGGTTTCATTCGCGATGCGTTTACCGGCGCACCGCTTGAATACGTTACCATCAACCTCAAGGGATTCGGCAATGTTCTGACCGACCGCCATGGCTATTACTTCTTCAAAGACATTCCGGTCGGCACCTACGATCTTGAAATGACCAAGCCTGGTTTCAGCCCGCTTTCGGTCAGCATTCAGGTGCTGAAAGACGAAAATACCGGCAACCTGGTCACTCTGCCCGGAAACCTGGATTATTTCATGATCTATAACCAGGAAAACGACAAGGGCTCGATTGCCGGCCGCGCTGTCAACCCCGATGATGGCACGCCGCTGCCCGATAAAATGGTCAGAGTCTACCGCATGGCTGAAGTAACCAAAGAAAAAATACTGCTCGACGCCAACAGCAATCAATACACTATTTCTGAAACCCGCTGGGATATCTCGACCGAACTTCTTGTTTCGACGCGAACCGGTTCAGGGCTTGGAGATTATGATGATACAGGCACTTTCAAGATCACACATCTCGACCCGGGTTATTACCTTGTCTACATCGGCGAAACCAATTCTAAGCCTGTTTTCAAGCAGGTAACTTATCTCTATCCCGGCGAAATTTACTGGACCGAAGAAGAGCAGGTCATGCACGGCCTGAGAATTCACAGCTGGAGCAGAGTAAAAGTCTCAGCCAACACCACGACCTACCTGAGCACCTACGACACCCAGAAACAGTAAGGCTTCTAAGCAAAGCTTTTTCGCTGAATCTGCCCGGCAGGTTTCGATTAGCAACGCCGGGCAGATTTTTATCTGGTTTTACTATTGATTATTTGTCGGCGGCCCAGGTCATTTGCCGTTTTTATCAGCAACAGCGGACAAAACTTTAGCAAATATCCTTTTCCTGAGCCTGTCGAAAGGGTCGGCTGTTGATTCACTCTGCTCAAAGAGATTATAACTGGTGGTCTTGGCAGGGCAATTGCACCATAATCCTTAGATCCTGAATTGGAGCAGATTCCCGCCACCCGCCTACGCGAGTGCTGGTTTCGCGGGAATGACGAAATCCGGTTCCGTCATTCCGGGCGTAGACCCGGAATCCATGAATTGAGGGATGGTTGCACAGATAACGCCGTTTTTTGTGCTGGGAAGGCACGGGGAGAAGGCGGGATTGCTTTTTCGGAAGCTTGTTTTGCACAGGATGTGCTTATGCAGAACCGCGCAGGATAGAGCGGTTCTGCTGAGCGAAAACTTGAGAACTAAAGTCGGCTGGAGCACCCGGCATCATCAATCCTGATGCTGCCGAGTATCGCTGACCTCCTGTCAGCGAAAAAGCAACCCGACTGATAGACCGGGCCGCAGAACCGGTCAGCCAGATGTTAATTTTACAGATAGCAATAATACATTTGCAATGATAAAGGGGGGGGCTTTGCACCGATCAGGCCTGCTGGTTCAGAAAAAAGGTAAATCCGATTTACTTACAAGCAAAAACCGGTGCCTTATGCAGACACCGGCCGTTCTAAATCCTGATTCTATTTTCTTTTACTTATGCGCAAACCTGTAAAATTCCCTTAAAAACCAAGGCTGCCGCCAATTACGAAGGTCGGGTCACCGTCGGTGACGTTGAGTCCCATCAGTTCGAGAGCCGCGTTTTCGCTGCCGACGCGCGCCCCGGCGTGAATGCGGTGTCTGACCGAGTCTTTCTTGAAGTAATCGAAGTCGCGATAGTTACCGAATTTGGCTTCGCCAAAGACGCTGGCTGAATCGGCGATTTTGTATTCGAGGCCGATGCCGCCGAGAAGAATGTCTTTGCGGTTGACTTTCTGAATGACACCGTTGCCGAAGTCGATTTCCTGTTTATTGGTGAAAACCGAGGAGAGGTTCATGTAACCGGTAAAGTTGCTGGTGATGCTTTCTGCCATGGTGAAATAAACATTTCGCAGACTTTCGATCTGTTCGATATCGGCCATGTTCATTTCTTTGGCGCTCATCGGCGCAAAATTAAAGCCCATGCAGAATTCTTTGTCATCGATATTGGTAGTGTATTTCATTCCGGCGGCAACATGGTCTTTTTTGGTATTGATGCCAGTCAGACTCGGGTTCGAAGAACGCTCATAATGCAGATTGCTCAGTGAAACTTCAAGATTCGGCCGCGCATTATAGCGCACCCCATAGATGTATTCGTCTTTTTCGACTCTGACATTGGTACCATTAACTCCAAGATCACTGGTAACATTGCTGAACTTTATCGAAGCCCCGGCCGTCTGTTCCTTTTTTCGCGCCGGCACAGGGATGGTTACCAGCCCGGTATTGCCAGACATGGTCGTGCCACCAACCCGCGCATGCTCGACCACTGCTTCATTCACGACTTTACGACTTCTATCCACGGGTTTCTCACGACTGTCCGGCAACGCCTCGAGCACCTGCCCGACTGCCGGGTCACGCGATACAGTCAAAATAACTAATGCAATAAGAATTGCTTTGAATTTATTCATGGCTGGCATCATTTCTCAAAATTGCTGATAAAAGTGGTCTTGTTGGTGGAAACACTAACATCCCTGTAATACGTATAGTAAGAGGGCAATGATGTGTTGATTTCTCTCCACCACGAAATTTTTCCTTGTCTGGAAACCATGGTGGTAACATCTATGGTGGTAACATCTACTGTATCATCTTTACCAAAATAAAGTATATATCTCCCGGTAGGCGAGACATTTGAGATGCAGAAAGTGCCATCTTTGGCAGGATCAATGTTACCAGAAGATGTCCTGGTGGATTTATAAGTTCCAGTAATCTCGTAATCGGTTTCTACCACTTCAGTGCCGTCATTTTTCATTGCGTTTTTTGTGACCTGTTCCCAAACAAACAGCCGAACGGTTAAACTTCCGACGCCTTTGCCGGTAGTTGGATCGGTTATTCTGCCAGCGATCGAGCCATAACCCGACAGGCCGGAGTAGACCATCGGAACAGAAATGACGCTGGGAACGACGGTTCCGTTCGGGTAAACCATAAAATTGGTTTCAAACTGCTCAAAGCCGTCCATTTCAACGAGCATTGTGTGTAAACCGCTCTGGGCTGCGGTAAATTTAAACTTTCCATCTGCGTTTGTAATTGCTTTGGTGGCAGAATCTATCTTTATTTTTGCCAACTGCAGTGGAGAATCGGAAGAAACATCGTAAACCATGCCATTAACATTGTTAACGGCTGATGTCATAAGCCCCGAATCATCGTTTGAAACTACAAATGAAGAAACAGGGGATGTTTTAGTGCCTTCTTTGCAGCCGGGCAGGAAGGCGGCGAGCATGATAAAGTGAAAAATGGCCAGGAGCAGCAGGTTTCTGCGCTTTCGCAATGACATAGTTACATCCCCCAGAAAAGTATTTGTGATACTTATCGGCAGATGTAAGGCAGTTGCTTACGGCGAATTAAATCAGTCGGAGATTTTTTTCTCGTTTTTGAGGGCGGTGCCGAGGGCAGCGTTAATCTTGCGAATCTGCTTGACTGATTCGATGCGTTCGCGGTTGGTGGGCAGGCCGACTTTTTTCAGGATTTCATCGGCCATTTTGTTTTCTTTGGGCGGCTTGCTGAGAATGGCCATTTCAGAGACCCAGCCCTCAAATGGCACGCCTTCGGTGCTGGTGGCGACAATCTGAAACCAGTTGACGCCGTCGACAATCACGTGGCCCGCTACTGCGGCAGGAGTGATAGTTTGTCGCGTCATGGCCGCTTCTTCGCCGTTGACGGGCAGGGAAAGGCCAGGCAGAGAATCCGGCCGGTTCTGGTAAATATAATAGCCACAAAAGCAAAGAACCGTCAGAGAGAGCAGGTGCTGGCAGATTTTGCCGGTTTTACGCGGTGAAACCGGCTTGCGTTCGACAAAGCCAGCAAAATCGCAGCCGGCCGGAAGCTGCTCGGGAACTGCCGCCGAAATTTTAACCGGAGCATTCTGGGTCTGATCATCGGGTGGGAAAAGAAGACGCAGCAGATAGACGCCGCCGGCGAACAGAATAGCGCACAAGACAATGAGTAACCCCGTTTCAAGCATACGTAACCTCTGATCGTTTTTATGATGTGTATACCTATACTTAGCATCTGAATCGGTTTTTTGCAATCCCCAAAAATCTGAACCTCTTTTGACCGGTATTCTCTTACTCCATGGGGAAAATATTTCGCATCTGACTAGGGGTACACTTTAGACTGAAGAAAAAAAACCTTTATTAATGGCACTGACAGACAAACTTTTTTTAAAAAGGGTATTGACAATAAGCGAAACGGGTAATTATAATCAGCTCATCAATTTCCAACCTACTAAGGAGACCTCACGATGAATAAAGCTGATCTCGTAAAAGAAATCTCTCAGAAAGCCGCCATCAACCAGGCAACTGCTCAGAAAGCCCTCGAATCAATGCTCGATACTTTCAAAGACAGCCTCAAAAAAGGCGACAAAATCCAGCTGATCGGTTTTGGTTCTTTTGAAGTTGCCAAACGCGCAGCTCGCAAGGGTGTTAACCCCCAGACCAAAAAAGCCATCAGCATTCCGGCTAAAAAAGTTGTAAAATTCAAACCCGGCAAAGACCTCAAAGATCTTATCGCCAAAGCCAAGTAATTAAAGACTTTCAGGAGCCCTGCTCGAACGAGCAGGGCTCTTTTTACGTACGCCGATTTGCTATTGCCTTTCGGCTGTGGTACAATCCCGGCACACTAAAACCCGGTGAACTTTTTAATGACCAGAGCCCGAAAACTGTTCTATTTTCTGCTCCTGTTGCTGATTATGGCGGCAGGGCTGGTTTTCTTTGCCTGGCGTCAGAGCTTCAAACTGCCGGCCCAGCTTATCAACCAGGTGCGCAGCTTCGCACGCAGCTTTCACGATATCGATTTCGATGCTGAAAGCCTCAAGATCAATTTTCCGGAACATACGATCAAAGCCCGCAATCTCAAGGTGATGCTGCCCGGCGAAAAGCCATTTCTCGAAGCCGAAGAGGCCACAATTTTTCTGGCATCCGGCACCGGGCCGCTCGATCTCTATTTCAGCCGCGCCGCCATCGAGAGGGTCCACCTCAACAGCCTTAAATACGACGCGACCGCGCCGCAGCCGGAAAAAGCCTCTGGAACAGCGCTTCCCAGAATTCCCGCCAGAGAAATAACGGTAAATGGCCTCAACCTCAATACCTCGGTCAGCGCCTTTTTCATTCCTGATTTCAAGGCCAGTTTCATTCGAACCCGGCGCAACGCCAACCTGGAAATGTCTTTTGAAAAGGGCCCGCTTGGCGGCAATGCCCGCCTTGTGGCCATGCTTGGCCTCGAAAGCGGCGAATCAACGATCAATCTCAACTGGCAGGAAAAGAATTTTTCAACTTTCATTCCGCTGATCTTTCTCTCACATCGCTTTGGCCTGAGTATCCTCTCAGGCGGTGCGGCGCTCAACCTCAATTACCAGGGAAACCTGGCAAAGCGCCTGCAAAATCCTTCAGAATCGCTGCCACAGCTCATAAATCGTGAACTTACCGGTTCGGTAAGCATCGACGACTGCTCTTTCAACTGGTCAGGTCTGGCAGGCAAAGTCAACCTCAAAATCTCCCGAGAAGCCGAAAAGCCATGGCAGGGGAACCTGACCACTGAGCTCGACGATGGAAAATTGGCAATCAACGGCATCTGGCCCGGCAGCGTTGAAAAAATGGGCGACTTTTCTGCCGATGTCAGTGCCGACAACATTCTGGTCAACCAACCGCTGATCAAAAGCCTTGGTCTGAATCTACGCAACACGGAACCAGGCCGGCTCTGGTTTGAAGGCAGCCTGACCGGCAACCTGCAGTATCTGGCCGGCTCCGGCAAGGCAATAGCCCGTGACTGGCAATACCAGAACAAAAAAATCCACAGCGCCGATTTAAACTGGCAACTGAACAGGGAATCGGTTCTCGACCTTTCCGGCGATCTGGCGACCGAAATCGGCAAGCTTGTGGCCAGTGCCAGCATCGCCCTCAATGGCAAAAACAAAGGCGTAGGGCAGGTTCAGGGCCGCATGCAGGAAATCGATCTGCAGAAGCTCAAGCCATTTATCGACAGCCCGGTGGCCGGCAAGTGCAGCGGTCCCTTCAAGGTGATCTTCGATCTTAACAACCCGGCAAGCACTACTTATGACATGCGTCTTGAACTGCATGAAGGCACTTTCTTCACCTTTTCACCCGAGAAACTCACTGCAAGAGTCTACGGCACCGGCGCCCGCTGGTATCTCGCAAATCCGCTCGCCTCATTCCCTGGTGGCGGGAAAATAGCGGTTGACGGCCTGATTTCGAGCGAAAAATTTGCAGCCAATGTGCTGGTAGACAGGGTCAACCTGCAGACCTTCGGGCTTCCGACCGGCATTGCCAGTGGCGTGGCATCTCTAAAAGCCAGTCTTGGCGGGCCGCTTCTGCACCCGATCGTTAAAGGCGATCTTTACGGTGAAAACCTTGAAATTATGGGGGTTTCTGTCAGCTCGTTCAGGTCGCAGGCAAGTGTTAAGGGCGCCGTTCTGACTCTGGCGCCCATGGTGATAAGACATTCTGGTGATGCTTATCTCGATGGTTTTTTCTCAATAAATCTGCTTGACGGTTCTCTGCAGGCATTCAGACTCAGCCTTCAGAAACTGCCGGTTGAAATTCTCAAAAAATTCGTGCAGCCGGCGATCGCCGAAAAAATTCAATCCGGTGTTATTGCCGGCAACGTAAACTACAGCCGCCACAAGGGGCAGAATGTCTGGAATTTCATCATAGAAGGCCATCAACTGTCGCTGCACGACGAAAAGATAGACACGCTTTACCTCGAAGGGTCTACTCAGGGCCGCCAGACTGAACTCAAGAGTCTTTATGCCAGAGCTTTCGGCGGCAGTCTAAACCTGTCTGGGCAGCTTATCAATGCCGACAAATTTTCAGGCTCGATCGAAGCAGAAAATCTTCAGTTCGCAAAAATTGCTTTTCTGCAGAATATGAACCCTGATCTGCGCGGCGAAATCAATATTCAGGGCGGATTCGAGGTCGATGACAAGCTCAGACAGGGTTCTTTTACCGTTTTTACCCGTGACATGAAGTCGGGTGAACGTGATCTGGGCAATTTTGGCGGCGAAATAGCCATCGATAATGCAGGTTTGCGCATTTCGAGCGGTGAATTTGACAAACTGGGAGTCAAAATCAGCGGCGGAATCGCCTGGGAAGGCCGGCGCCCTTATTCTGCAGCTCTGGAAATGAACAATGTCGACCTGTCGTTCCTGCCTCAGATATGGGGCATTCAATCGTTCGACTACGGCGGCCTCGTCGCCACCGGCAAATGCCAGGTTCAGGGCGACCTCGCGTCACTCACCCCTGATGTGGTCGATATGCAGGTCGAGACCCTGAAAATTCAAAAGGAAAACGACGTAATTGTTTCGAATCGGCCAATGCAGGTGCTTTACCAGAATGGCAGCGTTGAAGTCAGGTCGCTCGAGCTCAAATACCGCCAGGGAATACTCGGTGTCGAAGGCCTTTTTGCGCCAGACAGAAGCGTTGCCCTGATGATCAACGGCAAAAATTTCTCGGTCAAGGCTCTCGGCAGGCTCTTTGACCTGCCTAACTGGGATTACGACGGCAGCCTCTCGGCAGAAGCCCGCCTTTTTGGCAATCTCGACGACATGCAGATAAAGGCGACCGCGAAGATCGACGAGCTGACCGCAGTCGGAAAAAAAATTCCCGAAGTCAGGGCTGAAATCGAAGGCAACCGCTCCGGCATCGACGTTGCCCAGGCCTTTGTCAGGCTCAATGCCACCTCGTTCAACCTCAAGGGGCGCGTCGACCTCGACGAAAACATCAGACCGGCAAACATCAACCTGCACCTGTTCGTACCCGAGGGGCCGATTTCAGACCTGACGGTTTATCTGCCACAGGTGTTCCGTGAAGCCAGTGGCACGGTCAAGGCCGATCTGCACCTTACCGGCCGCCCGACCAACCCGGAGATTTCGGGCGACCTGCAGATGACTGCCGATCAACTGGCTTTCAGCAATATGCGCAAACCTCTGACAAAGGTTAACTTCGCCATTTCGACAGACGACCGTATAATCAACATCGACAGGCTTGAGGCCAATCTCGGCCGCGGCAAACTGCTGGGCGTGGGTCAGGTAAACTTTCGCGACTCGCTTGGCTCGATAACTGCCAGCATCACGGGCCAGAAACTCGACCTGAGCTTCATGAACCTTGAAGTCAACAATGCCAGTGCCGGAATGAATATCACGGGCGATCTCTACAACCCGATTGTCGCCGGCAAGATATTTGTTCCGCGCGGCAAATTCAACATTACCACCGACCTGCTTGCGAAACGCAAGCCAATCGACTTTTTCTTCGATTCTCTCAATTACCACTTCGATATCGAGGTACCCCGCAATTTCTGGCTCAAGAGTTCGTTTCTCAATTCGGAAATGCGCGGCAAGTTTTCAATTGCCGGCGATCTCGAAAACATAAAACTCGACGGCGGTATCAGCTGTGTTCAGGGCAAACTCTACTTCAAACAGCGACAATTTCAAATCGAAACCGGTGAAGTTAGATTCGGCGGCGTTGACAACAGCCTCGACCCGCACATTTTCGTTAAATCAGAAGGGCAGATTCAAAGCACCAAGGTGTTTCTGACACTGCAGGGCCGCATTTCATCATTCACTCCACAGATCTACTCGACACCGCCGATGTCGGAAGGCGATCTGCTGGCGCTGCTGACTCTCGGCCGTGACCTAAACACCGCGATGCACAGTGATTCTAAGGAGCTTTTCGAAACAGAAATTCTTGAGGGCCTGAAGAATTCATACATTTCGGCCCTGATCGGCAGCACCATCTCGACAGCGTTGAATCTCGACGAACTTTTTCTTTCATCGCTCTTCGACCGCACTTCCGGCAAGTCACGGGCCTTTATCAGAGTCGGCAAATACATCGGCAAAAACATCTTCATGGCCTATGAAGGCACCATGGAACAGGGCCAGGATGAAAGCTACATTTTTGAATACAGACTTCCCAAAGGTTTCGTGGTAAATATCGAATTCAAGGAGCCAATCAAAGAACAGCGCATCGGGGTTCGCTACGACTGGAAATTCTGGTAAAATTCGAACGGGTGTAACGAATGATTCTTGAAAAAATCGAATCTCTGATGAACGTGAGAGCCAATGAGTGGCGCGAAACCGGCTTTTTCTGGCTGTTCACCTTTCTCTGCTGGTTTTCTCTGGCGCTCGGCGATTCGATTTCTGACACGCTGTTTATCAAAAGGGCAGGGGTCGAAAACCTGCCGGCGATGTTCATGATCTGTTCGATTTTCGCGATTCCGGTCAGCGTTCTTCTGACTTTGATGCACGGCCGGGTGGAAAAGCGCACCCTGACCTTTGCATCAGGCGTTGTCTCTGCCCTGGCAATTGCCGGCGCCGTTCAGGTCATTCACTCAAGCGACCAGCAGACAACTACCGGTTGTTATGTTCTCTACTTCATCACCAACATCCTGATGTTCGTCATACCGGTCGTGCTCTCGGTGCTGATGAGCACACAGTTCAACGCTCTCAAGTCAAAGCGGCTGCTGCCGATCATATTCAGCGGCATGATTGCCGGCAGAATCGCTGCGGGTCTCAGCCTCAACTGGCTGGCAGCAATTTACCCGGTGCCTGATATTCTCAGGGCCTGGCTGATGATACATATCGCAGCTTTTGTTTTTTTCATCCTCGGCAGCGGCAGCTTCATCAAACCGCAGATTCAGGCCTTTCTCACGCAGCCGAGTGAGCGAAAAAGAGTGCGTCTGACCGAAAAACTGCGAATTTTTGTGCGCAGCCTGACCGAGTCGAAGCTGGTTCTTCTTCTCGTTCTGTCGGCTATTTTTTCGAACCTGACCTTTTATTTTGCCGAATTTCAGGCTGCTTCGATTTTCAACAGTCATTTTACTTCAGAAAACGAGCTCGCCAGGTTCTATGGGCTGTTTGTGATTTTTGCCAGCATTTTTGCCTTTATTTTTCAGGGTGTCATCACCGGTAACCTCATTCAGCGGTTCGGCATCAGCAACACCAACCTGCTGTATCCCGGTCTGGTGCTGACCAGCTTTGCCGGCACCGCAGTTTCCTATACGCTGATGCCCGGCACCGCTCTCAAATTTGTGCAGGTCGGCCTGCAGAACGCTTTGTATCAACCGGTGAACAGCCTGTTTTACAACGCGCTTCCACCGCGGGAAAAAGCCAGAATAATAACTGTCAACGAGGGTATTCTGCAGCCGCTGGGCACAATCTTTTCAGGAGCCCTGCTTTTTTATGCCGACAAAACCGGGGTCCTTGTCAGGTTTTTCCCTCTGATCGCTGCATTTTTATGGGTTCTGGTCGGCTTCATGATCAGACAACCTTATCGTGAAAGTCTGCTCAAGCTTCTGCGCAGTTCGAGTCTCGACTTTTTCAGAAAAGGCGAACTGCAAAAACTCAACCTCGACACCAATACCCTCAACCTGCTTCTTAACAGTCTCGATACCGCCGATGAAGATACCACCGCCCTGGTAATTCAGCTGATCGTCAGTCACGGTGACCGCAGCAGCCGTGAGCAGATGACCGCAAGGCTGAACCACTTCAGCGATGAGCGCAAACTCGACATTCTGCGCCAGATAAATCTGCCGGTCGACCATTTCGTCGCCGAGTTCCTGTTCGGCTGCCTCGAATCACATAATGATGACCTCAAGCGACATGCATTGCGTGCTTTAACCGGCTTTCCAGCTTCGGCACGGATGCGAGACCGCGTTCTGCCTTTCCTTAAAAGTGAATCTGAAGACCTGCAGCGGCTCGCATCGATCGTCTTCGTAAAAATCGGCGACCTCGACCAGATGATGCAGTCACTGGGTGTCATTCAGGGCTGCATTTCGAGCGGTAATGAGCCGCAGATACTCAAGGGCATTGAAATGCTCGGCCTCACCGGCGACGAAAGATTCTGGGTCAATCTGCGGCCATTTCTGCGCAGTGACGAAATCAGAGTCAGGCACGCCGCCGCCGCCGCGCTCGAAAAAATTCTCAAAACCGGCGACTCAGACGAGCATTACGAAATCATCGGCCGCCTCATCAAAGATGATTCACGCGAAATCAGATTTCTCGCCCTTAAAATGCTGGCGCGGCTCAGCGACCAGAAATGGTTCTACCACGTGGTTGAAGGCCTCTCTGATTCAAGCCCGCGCAACCGCAAGCTGGCCGAAGAGATTCTCATTTCGCACTATGACGATAAATTCAGTGAACTGATCATGGTGCTCGAAAGCAGTGACAGCTCGCTGCACGCAAGGGCAGCGGTGGCAGGCATTCTTGCCGCCTCGCAGAACGCCGGAGTGCGTGATTACCTGCACCATTTCGGCCACAAGGTCATTCTGCAGCTCTATGAATACAAGCTTGAAGAGTTTGTTATCAATCGTGAACTGCGCCGCGAGCATTCTGTATATCTGAAAATGCTCTTAAAAGAGCGGGCCTGGGCTTTGACGCGCCTGATCGTGTGCCTGATCGCGCCAGAACAGAACCGAGAAGCCCGCGATCTCTTCAAAAGCCTGTATTCAAGTAACGAAGAACTGGTCAATAACGCCATCGAAGTGCTGCAGAACATGGGTGAGCGGCAGCTCGTCTATCACATCATTCCCATACTCGAAAACATTTCCCTCGAACAGATCGCCGCCTATGGCATGAAAGTTTTCTCGCTGCGCGAAAAAGACCTGCGCATCATTCTCGGCAAATATCTCAACTCTTCAGACAGCGAGCTCAAGGAAGCGGCCATCTATACCGTCTGCATTGCCGAGATTCACGAACTGATACCGGTTCTCAAAAAGATCGAAACAGACCCCCATCTCAGCGAAAAAGTCGCGGTCACCTGCCGCTGGGCGGTTGAAACCCTGAAAAACCGCGGAATTACCCTGCAATACAATTGAAAGAAGCCTATGATAATCATTGAAAGAATTCTGTTTCTCAAAAGGATCTCGATTTTTTCGAGCCTTTCAAGCTACGAACTTCGCAAAATTGCCGAAGTCATAGCCGAAGAGGATTTTGAACCCGGCGAGATTATCTTCTCTGAAGGCGAGTTCGGCGAAAGCATGTATCTCGTCGTCGAGGGCAAAATTTCGATTTTTACCGGCAAACCACCGGCAATCAAAGTTCTCGCCAGCTTCGACAAGGGCAACTTTTTCGGCGAAATGGGGCTCTACGACGATAAGCCCCGGGCCGCCTCGGCAATCGCCGACGTTCATTCGCGCACCCTGGTGCTGCGCAAGGGCGAGTTCTGCGATCTGATCAGCGAGTTCCCAATGGTTGCCCTCGGCATCATGAAAGAACTCAACAACCGCATCCGCGCCACCAATAAAAAGCTCAACATCATCGAAAAGAATATCGTCGACAGTTCGAGCCGCCTCTATTCGCGCGAATACTTTCTCGACTGCATGAAATCGATGCTTAACCGAGCCCGCAACGAGAAGGCCACCGTCGGTTTTCTGATGATCCGCCTGAAAAAGGTGCATTTTAATGAAGGCGACGGCTCACCGGGCGAGCTTGAAAAGTTCCGCACCGATCTGATCCGCGAACTGGGCCTGCGACTCGAAAGTTTTATCCGCGAATCCGACATGCTGTGCCGCTTCGATGACAGCAGCATTCTGCTGATGATTCCTGAATTCAATGCCAAGAGTACACTGATGTTTCAGGCCCGCATCACCGACGATCTCAACCGCGTTCTCATCGACTTCGAGACCGGCCGGCGGCTGTATTCAGATATTGAATTCCGCACCCTGATTTTCCCTGAAGATGTTGACAGCGCCGAGAGCGTTGTTAAAGCCTTCGAAACCGTCTGACATGCAGGCAAAGCTGATAACCCGCCTGCTGATCGTCATTATTGTCACCGCGGCTGTCGGCGCGTTCCTTTATCTGCCACAGGTAAAAGATTCGACCGGCTGGTACAATTCAGCCGAATTCTCGATCGCCGCTGCCACCCTCGATGTGCCGCACGCGCCTGGCTACCCGCTTTTCACCCGCCTCGGCAACCTCGCCTTGCGCTACCTGCCGGGCTCGACGCCGGCCGCCCGCATCAATCTGCTTACCTCGCTAATCGCCATTCTCGGGGGAAGCCTGCTTTCAGTGCTGCTGCTGTTGCATGGCCTGTCGCTGCCGGCGGCGCTTGCCGGCGGTATTTTTCTGCTGTGCGGCGTTACTTACCGCGATCAGGCCATTCTTGCCGAGGTTTATGCCCTCGAAATATGTTTTATCGCTGCCGGTCTGCTGTGCGGTCTGATGCTCGAAAAAGGGCATACCGGTGCCGCTTCAGGCTTTGCCTGCGGGCTGGCCGGCACTCTTGGCGTTGGGCACCGCCCGACCTTTGGTCTCTTCGCCCTGACGCTGCTGCTTTTTATCAGAGAAGCGGGGCAGCGGCAGGTTAAGATGCCGTCCGGTCGCTTCTGGGCGGCAATGGGCTTTGGCGTGCTTATCGGCTTTCTGCCATCTGTCGATCTTTATCTGCGACTGCAGAACCCGGCGCGGGTATTGCTTGACCCGCTGACAGGGCAGGGGATCGACGGTTTTCTGCAAGTTTTCACCGGCACTGTCTACAGCGGTGGCTTCATGGTTTTTCACCCGCTCGAACTCTGGCAGCGCCTGCTGGAATTTCTTCGTCTCTGCATATTTGAGAACGGCATCTGGCTGTTGATCGGCCCGGGCACACTTCTCGCGCTGCGGCCGCGAACAGTCGGGGCTTTGCCGGCGGCGCTGACCGCCATTCTTGCGATAAACCTTGCATTTGTGATCAACTACAATGCCTTTGAAGCTCACACCATGCTGTTACCTTCGTTCATGGCCCTTGCCGGGCTGGCCGCCATCGCCCTCGACCTTATCAGATCAGATAAAATCAAGACTCTGGCATGCGTTGCCCTGATGTCGACCGCAGTCTTTTCACTTTCGCTGCATCCTGCCGAAAATGATGACCCCGAAATATACATGCGGAAAATCCTCAGCGGCCTGCCGGCCAAAGCGATGGTTTTGATGAGCAACGACGCCGAATTCAGACCATACTGGTATCTGCGCCTGTTTAAAAAGTTCCGCCAGGATCTCGCCGTTCAGCTGGTCGACAAGTTTGCGGCCGGCGAACTGCAGGCGCTCAAGCCCGCCGCCGAAGCCGGCATGCTTTATGGCTCGCTGGTCTACCCGCACGATAGCTTTTATCAGCTGACCGCATCGTATTCGATCGAGCCCGATGCTTATCTGCACCGGGTAATCGCTAAAAACAACTGGGAGCCGCTCGATACCTCGCATATACCACAACTTGATTCTGCAATCAGCCTTAACCCTGCAAATTTACCGGCAGCAAGCGAAGCATCGGCGACGGCAACCGGCCAGACCAGAATTCTGACACCCGGCGACAGCATCGCTTATTCATACAGCTTTGCCGGCCTGAGCGGCTACCTCGACAGCCTGGCAGTGGTGACAACAATTCTCGATGAATCAGGAGCGCCTCTCAGTCGCAACAGCCTGCTCCTTGGGCACGACATCCACATTGCCGGCGACTATGTCTGTCGCCATGCAACGCCTGAGCAGGGCAGATTCACCTTTAACCGTTCGCTTGTCATACCGGTCGACCTGGCCCCTGGCAGTTACCGGGTCATGTTGCAGGCTTTTCTGACGCGTGAAGGCGAAAAACAGCCGTGGCATGATGCCGTGCCGGAAGGGGTGACCCTGTTCAACCATGACGGCTTCAACGAAATTTTCAGACTGAAATACGGTCTGTCGGGTCGACTGCTGCTTCCGAAAATGCCGGCAGCCGAACTGTTCGGCTCTCTCTGGAAACAACCGGTAATGCCGGCAGCGATCGAAGTCGCCAGTTTCACCATTCTGCCGGCCCCGCAGCATTGACTTGAATTTATTGTGGGGTGCAGCTATAATTCGAGCCTGCAATTTTATCTTTACTGGAGTTTAATTTGCCACGAAATCTGCTTCTGGAAACCGGTTTTATCGGCCTGTCCGACGATGCTTTCGGCTTCGACCTTCCCGATTTCCGCGCCAGGTTCACTGAGGCGGTGCGGCAGGAAAACTTCGATTTTTCCGGGGTGCGCTGCTGGATCTCGCAATACCGCATCGGTATTCTTGTCGAAGGCCTTTCTGACTCACAGGCAAGTATCGTCAAAGAGGTCAGGGGCCCGAGAGTCAGTGCCGCATTTGACTACAACAACCAGGCCCTGCCTGCGGCCAAAGGGTTTGCCGCCGCTCAGGGGCTCGAGCTTAAAGATCTCGTCACCCGTGAGGTCGATGGCGAAAAGTTTCTGTTTGCCGTCAAGACTCTGCCCGGGCAGACCCTTGAAAGCAAGCTCGAAAAACTGAAAAATTCATTGATGTCGGCAATTCCATTTGCCGGTAACAGGTGGCGCAGCGGCAGTATTTTTCCGCAACCGCCACTTTACTTCACTGCCATTCTTGATGACCAGCCGCTGAAACTCGACATCGAAGGGCTGACAAGTTCTGGCAGAACTGCATCACACGCCGCCTTTTCCCCGACCTTTCATCAGATCGACAGCATCAGCACCTACCAGAAACTGATGTCTGATATCAACCTGATGAGTGAACAGACCGAACGCAAAAAAGTTCTCGAAGCGAGAATCAGATCGGTTCTGCCCGAGGGTTACCGTCTGCGCTCCGAAAGTCACCGATTACAGCGGCTCTACATGTTTTCAGAATCGCTGCACCCGATACTGGTGCGCTTCAACCCGGAGCATCTCGAAATGCCTGAGGCCGTCATCAGCCGTTTTCTTATGATGAACACCGAATATATCCCCTGTGAGGATGCGGTCGGCAAACTGATGCCCGCGGCAGTGGCCCTGTCGCCGCTCGAGAAAGGTAATCAATTCGAGATAACCAGGCGGGCTTATGATCTTAACGTCAAGCTTGTGCGGCTTTGCGACATCTATCGCCGTGACCTGACAACTCTCCCTGATCGAATCGGACGCATCGCGGAAAAGGTCAGCGCCAGTCGCGGCATGGGAATCGAGCTCAACAACCCGCTGACTCGCTGCGCCGTCTGGCTGGCTCCCAAGCTCAAGCTTAACCGCGACTCAGCTCAGATAAGCCATCTTCTGGCCCTGCTCAACGCAGGCGAATCGACCGAAATCGCCCGGAACCTGCCAAATACGGCTTTTGCCATGGTCATGAGCTGCCTGCCAAAATTCGAAGCTTTCAAAAACCTTGTGCCAGTACTTCAGGAAATGTGCAGCTATTTTGCCCGGCGCATACCTTCACCACAGTCGCAGCTCGCCCAGCTGGCGAGTCTGTCGATACTGATGTGTGCCCATGCCAGGCTTTATGGGCGAATGATGGTCTCGCCGCGCCGCCTTTTTGAGCTGCTCAAGGCTGGCGGCATCAGAATCGATATCTTTCAGGCTTTCGCCGACATTTTCCCTGATTTTGAGCTCGACCGAAAAATCTGGCTCGAACAGCTCGCCGACGAAATTCTGCGCGACAACCAGCAGGCACTGATGGGTGATTCTTACCGCAATGCCATCGAATTTGACCCCTGCGCTTTCAATGAGGCCGCCAGAGAATGGAAAGACCCGGCCACCCTTGAAATCGAAGCCTTTTCGGCCCTGTTCAACCGCATCCGCAGCAAAATCGACCGGGTCGAAAATCTGATCATCGAAAAACCCTGCTGTGATCTTGAAAGCGAAATTTCTGAACGCCTGAGTGAAATCGAAAAACTCGAGGGCGTCGATTATCTGGCAATTTTTAATTTCTTCAAAACCGAAAAGGTCAATATAGAAGCCTGCCTGTTGAATCTGCCGGCCGTTCTCGATGAGAATGCCCCGGCACAGATGCCCCGCATTGCTCTTCTTCAGCGGCTTAACCGGCAGCTTGGCCGGCTTCCTTTCATACGCAAGGACAAATCCACCAGATGAATTACGAAAACTTTATATTTTTTCATTTCTGCAGTAGAATCAACACATTCCCGGTAGGAGGGTATTTTAATGGCAACTGAAGATCGCAGCAGCAATCAAGACAACAATGACGACAATTCCAGCCTCCAGGCAGGCACGGAAACCTATCCTCTGCTGCCCTTAAGAGATGTTGTGGTATTTCCTTACATGGTAGTACCGCTTTTTGTTGGCCGCAAAAAATCAATCAGAGCAATCGAAGAAGCGATGCTGAAAAATCGCAAAATCATTCTCTGCTCACAGAAGCTGGCCAAAACCGATGACCCGGAAGCGGCAGAATTGTTTGAAACCGGCACCGTTGCTGAAATTCTTCAGCTTCTGAAGCTGCCCGATGGCATTCTTAAAATTCTCGTCGAAGGCACCACCCGCGTCAGAATTAAAAAATTCACCAAACTCGATGAATATTTTGAAGTCGAAGGTGAGCGCATTATCACCGAAGACCGCAAGTCAATCGAATTACAGGCGCTGATGCGCAACGTAATCACTCTGTTCGAGCAGTATGTCAAGCTCAACAAGAAGATTCCGCTTGAAGTCATCATGGTCGCCAACAACGTCGAAGAGCCGGGCCGGCTTGCCGACATCATCACCGCTCACCTCAACCTGAAGGTTGAAGAAAAGCAGGAAATCCTCGAAGCCTTCGAACCACGCGAAAGACTCGAAAAAATTGCCAGCATTCTCAACCGCGAGCTCGAGATCATGATGGTCGAAAAGAAGATTCGCGGCCAGGTTCGCAAGCAGATGGAACAGATCCAGAAGGAATACTATCTGCGCGAACAGATGAAGGCGATTCAAAAAGAACTCGGTGATGCCGATGAGCGCACCGAAGAGGTCGAAGAACTGAAGGCCGCCATCGCCAAAGCCGGTATGCCCGAAGAAGCCCGCGAAAAGGCTGAAAAAGAACTGGCCAAGCTGACCAAAATGCCGCCAGGTTCGGCCGAAGCTACCGTCTCGCGCAATTATATCGACTGGCTGGTCGCACTTCCCTGGAAAAAGCAGAGCAAAGACCGCATCGACCTCGAAAAATGTCAGGAAATTCTCGATGAAGATCATTTTGGCCTCAAGAAAGTCAAAGAAAGAATTCTTGAATACCTCGCCGTCTGCCGCCTGAAAAAGTCGATCAAAGGCCCGATTCTCTGCCTGATCGGCCCCCCGGGCGTCGGCAAAACCTCGCTCGGCAAATCGATTGCACGTGCACTTGGCCGCAAGTTTGCCCGTATTTCGCTCGGCGGCATGCGTGATGAAGCCGAAATTCGCGGTCATCGCCGTACCTATATCGGCGCGATGCCCGGCCGTATCATTCAGGCCCTGCGCGATACCGGCACACGCAACCCTGTCATTCTGCTCGACGAAATCGACAAAATGGGCATGGACTTCAGAGGCGACCCGAGTTCAGCACTGCTTGAAGCGCTTGACCCCGAACAGAACTTCACATTCTCTGATCATTATGTGTCGACGCCGTTCGACCTGTCGAAAGTTCTTTTCCTGACGACCGCTAACGTGCCGCACACAATTCCGGGGCCGTTGCGCGACCGTCTCGAAGTCGTCTATCTGCCTGGCTACACCGAAGAAGAAAAGGTGCAGATCTCGCAGAAATATCTGGTTCCGAAACAAAAAGAAGCTAACGGCATCGACAAGCACGAAATCAACATTCAGGAATCGGCGATCGTCGAAGTTATCCGCAAGTTTACCCGCGAATCGGGGGTGCGCAGCCTTGAACGCGAACTGGCCTCGATCTGCCGCAAGATCGCCCGCGACATCGTTCTCGGCAAGCTTGCAACCCTCGAAGACCAGGGCAAAAACAAAATCAGACTTGACGTCACCGATTCAAGCGTCGAAACTTACCTGGGCATCCCGAAATTTCACAATGACAAGCGTGAGGGCAAAGACGACATCGGTCTGGTGAACGGTCTTGCCTGGACTGAAGTCGGTGGCACAACCCTGCCGATCGAAGTTGTCGTTATGCCCGGCCGTGGCAAAATTATTCTCACCGGCTCTCTCGGCGAAGTTATGAAGGAATCGGCGCACGCCAGTCTCTCGTATCTGCGCAGCCACGCTGATGAGATCAATATGCGGCCTATCGATTACGATTCAATTGACCTCCACATACATTTCCCTGAAGGCGCCGTGCCCAAAGATGGCCCGTCAGCCGGTATTGCAATTGCAACCGCAATCTATTCAGCATTGAATGAAGTTCCGGTACGCAATGATTTCGCCATGACTGGCGAAATTACCCTGCGCGGCCGGGTTCTGCCGGTCGGCGGCATCAAGGAAAAGCTTCTGGCCGCCCATCGCCAGAATATCAGCAACATCATTCTTTCGAATGATAATGAAAAGGAACTCGAAGAAGTACCGCCGCAGATTCTCAAGAATCTGACGATCTACAAAGTCGGGCTTGCTTCAGAAGTTCTCAAACTGGCTCTCAGAGGTGAGCCCAAAAAGTCACCGCTCGTCTTCAGCAAGAGGGCGCTTGGCACTGCCGCAAAACAGAAGACCGGCAAAAAGAAAAAACGGAGCGCAGCATGACCATCAAGATCACTTCGGCGACTTTCAGCGCCTGCATTACCAGCAGCTCGGCCCTGCCGGCCGATGAGCTGCCGGTAGTAGCCCTCGTTGGCAGAAGCAATGTCGGCAAATCATCGTTGATCAATGCGATTACCGGCCGCAAAGAACTGGCCAGAACCAGTTCTTTGCCCGGCAAAACGCTGACCATCAATTTTTATTGTATCAACGAAGCCTTTTACATTGTCGACCTGCCGGGTTATGGCTATGCAAAAGCTTCTAAGGTCACCCGGGCCCGCATACAATCGATGATGAACGAATTCTTCGCTGAATGTAAAAACCTCAAGGGCGTGGTGCAGGTGCTTGATATAAGGCACAAGCCATCGCCGCTCGACATTCAGATGCACGACTGGGTCAGAGACCAGAAATTCAACCATTTTGCGGTCCTGACCAAGGCTGATAAGCTCAGTAATCAGCAGGCTCTCAAAATGCGAACTTCGATTACGCGCGACATCAAGGGTACCTATTCGATTTTCTTTTCGGCCAAGACCTTCAATGGCAAAGACGACTTCCTCGATGCCATCGAAAAGGTAATCGCCGGTCTTGAATTCAAGGCGGGTGAAGGCAGACAGAGAAAACACCCTCGCGGCGACGAACGGCAGAATGATCGGCAACCGAAGAACCGCCCGCCACGCCCGCAGAGACAGGAACGCCCGGCTCAGGAAAAAGGGCAGGGGAGTCAGAGAGCAGACAAGTCTGACAGCGCCAATACCAGCCCCGACGCCCCAAACACCGAAAGCCAGCCCCCGGCAGCCAGACCGGCACCAAGACGGCCGCAGTCGCAGCCGTCACAGCAGCCACGGCAGAATCAGGGTGACAATCAATCTGGCAATCAGTCTGGCAGCAACACCGGTGGCAACAATAACCGGCGCCGCCGCTGGAAAAACAGAAAAACGGGGTCTGAACCCCGCCAGGACCCCCCGAAGAACGATTGAATTTGAGTGGAGGAAAAACAATGAAGTATCTGCGAATTTTGCTCTGTCTGGCTCTGGTTATTGCGTGCAGCAATCTGAACGCTGCGCCGTCTCTTGAAAAGATTCAGAAAAAAATTGCCAGTGCAGAAAAAGTCTGGGATTCAGATTCTCAGAAAGCACAGAACCTGCTGAAAGAAGCTTTCACAGAAGCAATCAGCTGGACAAGAGCCGAATATGTCGAAAGTGTTCGCGAACAGGGCTTTTTTACTGCCGTCACCTGCCTCAGCCCGGAGCTTGTCGATGAAGTAACGGTCGCTGCAGATACTTATATCAAAGTTTTTCCCAAAGGCAGATATCTCAAGAAAGTGCACCTCTACCGCGCCATGGCAGCATGGGCAGTCAACGATGCAGAGCGCGCCCAGCAGGCGCTCAATGAAGCCGCAGCTTTTGGCAGACTTTCTTATCCCGAGCAGTCAATGATAATGACCGGTTACCTTGCCGACAACCGGCATCGCACTGCCGAAAAATTCATCGAAGGACAGAAAATCAGCCGGCCATCCGCCCGTCTGAATCGCGATCTCAAAAGATTTCATGCCGGCAACCGCTTGGTTGAAGGCCTGCTCAACCGCTATCGCGACGGCAAAATCACCAGCGACAAAGCTGCCGTGATGCTTGAAGACGCGGTCAATCGCGCCTGGTTCGCCAAACGAGCCCCTGAAGCGGCTCTGAATGTAATTGCCATAAAAGACAGTCAGGAACCTCACTACAATTCCATAAACACCGAATGGTGCGGTCTTGAAAGGGTCGTTAAACACGGCTCATCGCCGCAGATCCGGCTCATTAAACTTGAAAAATTCGTCGACAGCTTTCCCGAAGCCGGAGCTGAAGAACGTTTTAAAGCGATTGTCGATCTCATCTACCTGCATCAGAACGAATTCAGAAACGCTGAAGAAGCTGCCAGATACCGACAGATGCTGACCGGACTTACGGGCGTTGCCGAAAAGGTCGAACTGGAAAATCTGATCTCGGCCCTTACTCCCGCCCGCCTCGCCACCGAACAGGCTAACGCCGATCTGCAGAGAATTCTTGAACTCAAAGCTTTTCTGCCATACGATAACGGCAATCTGCCGGTGGTTAACCAGAATTACATTGAATTCATGCTGGCCATCAGCGACATGATCACCGGCCGTGCCAGCCGCATCGAAAAACTCGATTTTGCCGGCTGGGGCAAACTGCCAGCCGAGCTCCTCTATTTTATCGCCACCAATAAAAAAGACAAAGCCTGGGAAATATTTAAGACTCTCAAGCCGTCTTTGAACGCTCAGACCGTAAAACTGGTCGAAGACTTCCTGATGCCCCTGTATCTCAATACCAAACCCAAAGACCGGGTGTTTCTTGCCGGTCTGGCAGCGGTAGAACAGTTCCCGGATCTGGGCACCGACCTCATCATCGACGCAATCTCTGGCGCCAGAAGAATCTACAAGGCCGAACACGGTCTTGCAGTTCTTGCCGACGTTTATCGCCGCCACATGGCGTTCGCCGAAGCCCAGAGCGTCTGGAACATTCTGAAAAAACTCTATCCCGATTCAATCTGGCTTAAGTAATACTCAAAAATAATCTGTCCTTTTCCTGTTCAGGAGGTAGTTATGAAGAAGATACTTGTCGGTATGACATTATTCATTCTGACTGTTGCTGCTGGTTATGCCGAGCGCCTTTTTGATTATCGCGGCGTCTTTCCGGCCGAACGCCCTGCGACTGCCAAAATAACCAATTACATGCTCCTGAAAAAAGACACGGCCATAACCTTCGAAATCGAAGAACAGGGAAAGGGTGTCTCGAACCGCATTATCATCCCAAGAATCAAACTGACTTCCGACGAGAAAGTGGTTATCGAAAAGGCCGAGGGGCTTGGTGGTCTGCGGGTTCCTGAAACCGGCATTTATGAGATTACCCTGGTGCCGCAGACTACCGATCCCGGAGAAATCAGATTCATTCTCAAGGTATTCGAAAGCGCCCTGACCGACCCGGGTGTCACTTCAGCCATCTCTGTCATACCACCGCTTCCGGTCACGGCACCGGCGACCACACCGGTAGATGCTGCAGCTATGGCCCCGGCTTTAACAGCCAGTCAGACGGAAACAGCGCCAGTTCTGCCGGTGGCAACCGCTGCCGATCTCAGCCTTTTACTGCCGCAGGCCTCCGGAACCCCTCCGATGCAGACCACGGCTTCGCCCGCATCTGCAGTCTCCGACACATCAGCTGTCAGCACGCAAACAGCTGATGTATTGCTGGCCTCAGCACCCGTTTCTGCCTCCGCCTCGCTGCAGACGCCTGAAAACATGGCAAAGCTTATCAGTCCGAAGCCGGGTTCCTTCATGAACCCGTTCAATGGTATCAGGGTAGAATACGATGATGTCAGTTTCGTTGCTGCCGACAAGCTCTCACAGATGTTTTCTCTGTTTCTCAGAAAAGCTGACGGCAGCGAGTTTCCGGTCAAAGCCAGAAGATTCAGCCCTGAGCCCGATATTCTTGTGTTCACTCCCGAAAAAATACTGCCAGGTGCGGTTTATAATCTCAGCATTGCTGATGAAAGCCTCTCAACCCGAAAATTCTTCATGCTTCCGGCGCTGCCTGAGGTCATGATCGAGTTTTCTCAGACCCCGACCGATGTCAAAGCCAGAGTTTTCTGGCATCAGTCTATCGATCTGATGCCGACTCCAGCCGGTCAGGTTCAGAATCTCAATGGCTGCGCACTCGTGATTTATCGCGAAAGTACCGTTGTTTCGCGTCTTGAGATCAACGAGGCCCTGCCGCCTGTAGGGCAGGCCGAAAATATTCAGTATCGCGCCCAGCCCTTTGAATTTGAAATTACCCTGCCGCTCTCTGTTTTCGAAGGCAAGCCCATGGCACTCGAAGTCAAGGCCCTGATCGATGGCGGAAACGAGCCTGTGACGATCCGTAAGGGTGTTTTTCAACCTGAAATGACAGACGACGAACCGGAAGCGGTTGAAGAAAAGCCAGCTTCTGAAAATAACGGCAGCGACTTCAGCGACGCTCCGGCCGTTGACCATGAGGCAACTGCCAGCCCGGTCACTGCAGAAATCGAAGAAATTATCTCTCGCGAAAGTCTCGATGCATCAACCACTTTCAGTCTTGAAAAGAGCTTTGCTGTTGTCTCTGAAGAAGCCGAGAAATTGAATGCCTGGCCGCAAAGTGTTGCCTGGGGCGAGACTGGTGGGCTGTGGGTTCTTGACAGTCAGCTTTTCAGAGTTTCCCGCTTCAATCTGAACGGCAGCCTGGTTAAGGCCTTTGGAGCAAAAGGTGGCGCGGATGGGCAGTTTGGCCTGCCTGTAGCCATTGCCGTTAAAGACGGTAAAATCTATGTTGCCGATTCGACAAAACGCGGCATTCATATTCTCAATGAGGATGGTTCGTTTGCTGGCGCCATTTCGGGCGATCCGGCCACCGCCGCCAAAATAGACCTGCCCTCGAGTGTCTGCTTCAGAAAGAATGAAATCTGGGTTGCCGACCGTGCCCAGGCAAGAATTCTCTGCTTCAACGACCAGGGCGCCTTTCTTGGGAGTTTTGCCTCGACTGCCGCCGCACCGATTGTTGCCCCGGTAAGCATTCGTGCTGATGCCGACTCCCTCTTCTTTCTCGAAAGCAACGGCCTGGTGAAAAAATTCAGCCCGATGGGCAGTTTCGATGCCACTTTTCAGTCTGGCTGCAGCGAAAGCACCGGGTTTGATGTCGACCCCTGGGGTGGAATCTGGGTCTGTGACCCGGTTAAGTTCATGGTGCATCGCTTCTCCCGCAATGGCAAGATTCTGACCAGCATTCTGCCGCCTCCTGGCCCCAGACCCTGGGTGCCCACTTCGGTTGCGGTACGCCGGGACGGCAAGGTTGCAATAACCGATGCACAGAACAAAATGGTTCATATCTTCAGCCCGGCCAGATGAAAACGCAGTACCGGTCAGCACTCTTTATCACTTTTCTGCTTGCTTTCAGCGGCGTGGCTTTTGCCGGCTCGGCTGCCGAGAGCCCGGTTTTTGATTTTTCTTTCCTGCGTGGCCGAGTCTTTTTAAAATCAGGCCCAGAAAACCTTTACGCACTGACCAGCGGAAAAACCGGGGTTGTCAATGGCGCATCGGTTCTTACTTTCGCCGATAGTGTCGCAATTATTTCTGTGGCAGAACACACCGAGTTCAGGTTGCGTGAAGACTCCACTCTCGCTTTTCCAGCCAGCAATTCTTACGAACTGAGAAAAGGCATGACCGGGATCAACCATTCCGGGCCTCTTTCTCTGCTCACCACGCCGCATGTCGTGGCCGACTTTACCGAAACTCTTGCGGTGGTAAAGTGCACCCCGGTTTTGACGCGGATCTGCGTCATAAAAGGCAGCGTCAACGTCTGGCAGGGCAGAAACCTTGAAAAAATCAACGTAAAGGCCGGCCAGGAAATTGCGGCAGGGCAGGGCAGGCTCTCGCAGCCATACCCGTTCACCGACGATCTCAGATACGCCTGGTATTGGACCGCACCCGAAAAAGAACCATCGCTCCAGTAAAAATCAATACATCGGGATGCTGCCGAAGTTGTAGCGCAGGGTACCTTTGAGCTGGTCGCCTTCGATGATGTCAGCGACATATACAGTCACATAGTCACCGGAAGAAGTCACTCTCGCTGTCAGGGGGCTGTTCCCCTGTGAAGCAGAAGTCTGGTAATACATCGAATTCGACATGGCAGCGTGATACAGTTGCAGATAAAAGTTTGCATAAGCACTGTTGTCCAGGCCAGAATGCGTGACTGTGAGAGTTCTGTTATCGGAACGCCATTCTGGCACAGGAGTGCTACGAAGTTTAGGCAGAATGGTCCAGTCAATCATTGCCGTAGTTTCAAATTCCTCAGAATTAACTCGGTAAACGAATGTGTAATTCCCGGATAAGCTAACTTCAACCATTCTTTCGCTGGTATTAGCAAGACTGTTGTTTCTGAGCTCTGAATTGAGAACTGTTGTACCATTACTGTCTTTGAGGTAACCGTAAATGCCGGGTTGGTTGACCGAAATAAAAACCACTTTTTTTTCACTTGCAGATTCGGAAACAATGCCGGGGCACATGGTGGGTCTGATATTGGCCCCGTCTGTATCGCCGCCACCGCCGCCGCCACAGCCACTGACGAGCAGAACTGCGCCCAGCATGCAGATAAAAATCGCCATGAATGTTTTAATTGTTTTCATTTTACGTCTCCGGGCTGAATTTAAGCAGATATTAGCATTATTCTGCCGGCCGTGTCCATACAACCCGGGATAAAGAAAAAGATAAATCTCAAAACTTTTTTGCCTGAATAGAGTAAAATATCTGCTGTCAGCTCAAAATTTTACTGCTATAATACCGACCATGGGATTAACAAGCGATCAAATCATCAAGAGAGCCTCCCAGTGCCTTAAGAAAGGCCAGAATAAAATCAGTGCGGAGGTTGCACTCGGTATTGCCTTTTATGAAAAAGGCGATATCGACGCCGCTATTGAACACTACCTCAATGCCCTGGTTCATTCGCCAGACAGTGCCGAAGCCCATGCCGGCCTTGGCATGTCGTATGCCCGCAAGGGTAACCACGAACAATCGCTGACGCACCTCGAAAAATCCTGGCAGAAAAACCCAGAATGCAGTCTCCTGGCCAACTGGCTTGCCGATGCCTGGTTTGACGCCGGCAATCTCGACCGGGCAATCGAACTGTATGCCGAAGCCCTGCGTCTGAATGCCTCAGACAACAATGCCCAGAACGATATGGCCGATGCCTACAGACTCAAAGGCGATTTTGCCACAGCTCTCGACCTTTATGACCGGGCCATCGCCATCGATCCCGGCGATACCAATGCCATGCTTGAAAAGGGGCAGTGCCTCGTCGCCCTCAAACGCCCGGAAGAAGCGCTTACCTGCCTGACAACCCTGATTGAAAACTTTCCGGCCAGCCGTGACAGCGCCACTGCCATGGTAGTCTGCGGCACCATTCTCGCGAAGACCCGCCAGTTCGGCAAGGCTTCGATGTGGTTCGAAAAGGCGCTTGAATTTTTTCCGTTCAACCGCCAGGTTCTCCTTCAGGCTGCCAGTTGCGCCATGAACAATGGCGAGCCCGAGAAAGCCCGCAGCTTTCTTGGCCGCATTCTCGACCTGAATCCTGCCGACCAACGGGCCGCTGAACTTCTGAACAAGGTTGGGCGCAGATGAGCAGAGGCTTTTCAAATTCAAGACGCGGCATGCTGGTAGTGATCGTTGGCGGCGTGCTCGTTTTTTCAATGATCATCTTTATTTCACTCGTCAATCGCGTGCGCCACGAAAGTGCTGTTACCAACCGGGTCTCGGTCAATGAACGCCTTTACCAGATTGCCTCGGCGGTGGGGCGCCTTGCGGTTCGCAAACTGCAGAAAGACTTTGAAACGCGTGACCCCGAATATGGTCTTAAAATCGTGCAGGCGGCATTTTCTGACAAAACCGGGCCGCAGGCAAGCGTCGACTATACCAAAGTCATAAAAAGTCTCGACGTTCTCAAAGAGATTATGACCCGCTTCAAAAGCGAGTGGGGCGACCGCGGCGAAATCGACTTCACCATCAGCTACGTCGCCGATCTCGGCAAAAAATTCCCCTTCAAGGCGCCGATTGCCGGAATGAGCAACAGTCCCTACGAACGCAAGGGGCACATCGAATTCACCATTACCGTTTCCCATCTCGGGGTTTCTAAAGTGTGCCGGGTACGCAAAGAGTTTCTGCTCACACGACTGCTGGCGCCACCGTTCTATCGCTTCACCCTGTTTTCGCATCGCGGCGCCACGATCGATAAAGATCTGGCCAACCAGACCTTCGTTAAAGATGACGGCAAGCTCAGCAATTCCAACCGGCCGATGGTCTGCCTCAACCGGCTGATCCGCAAAAAGAAAGAAGGCATCGAGGGTCTCGACTTCCGCTTCAACCGCGCCGACAACATCGTCAAAAGCGGTACCCCGTCGTTCGTCAAAAACGGCTGGATCTACCTGGGCGGGCGCGGTCAGCAGAAAGATTCGAAGGGCGACGATGGCAACCTGATTCTGAACGTTCTCACCGGCAGCCACGATGATATTCTCGAAAACGCCTTCGGCGAATATTTTCACTTTTATTTTAACCCGAATTCTGCCGGCTGGCTGATCCTCAAAGACTGGTCAAAGTGGCTGAATGCCAATATTCCTGGCAACGAAATGCCACCCGATGCCGGCCGTGTCATGCTTGCCTTCGTAGATTACGGCTACTACCGCGGCCTCTGGGAAATCCCGTTCAGAGACAACTACCTCTTCAAAACCGCCGTCAATATGTACAAAGCCCGCATCAACGAAGATATCAACCGCGGCAACTCGATGCATCTTTTCGGTACTCCGGCCATGTGCACGCCAACTCTCGTCTTCGGGAAAATCAAACGCCGCTTTGCGCGCACCTTTGCTTTCTATTTCAGCGAATCTGCCAGGGTGTACCCGATGCGTGCCTTCACCAACAACTCTTCGGTCGAGAGTTTTGTCGGCGAAGAAATCTATGAATGGTACAAGGATCTACCGGGTCAGACTCCCGACGAAAGCTTTATTCAAAACTTTATCAGCGTCTTCAATGGCAAGGTCAAGGCAACTGAATATCAGATAGGCCTGACCGATCAGACCCCGCCACTTTGCGGCCTTGACCCCGAAATTCGCGACTGGGAACCATACATTACCGGCCTGCATAATATCTGCGACCCGGGTGGGCCTGACCGACCCTGGGCCGATGTCGTCCCGAAAAATGGCTATATCGATGCCGGGCCCGAAGCTATCTGCAAGCCCGATTACGAATTCAAAAACGACAAAGAGATTTACTACAACGGCAACATCAGGCAACTCGAACCCGGCGACGGCTATCTCAAAGACCGGGTCAGCTACGCCATTCCCGGTGAAGAGGGCAAGCCCACCTATCTGAGCAAATCGGATTTTTTCAACAACCATTTTATCATCGAGGAAAAAGGCAAAAAACTGCTGTATCTTAATCAGATTGTCAGTTTCGACGGTGATCTGGTTATTGACGAGCCGGTCGAAGTGGCCAAAGGCGGCGTTATTCTCTGCTCAGGCAAAGTCGATATTCAGGCACCGATAATCAATCCCTATGCCACAACCACTCCCGATAACCCTGATGCGTTCGGCTACCTCACAATAGTCTCCGACAAGGGCATCACCATTTCAGCCGGCAAATCAGGGTCTGGCCCATTGCCACAGATTCATGGCTTCTTTGTCAGCGTCAACAATGGGAATGGCCGTGTTAATATCGGCAAACCCATGCACATCGTCGGTGGCATTGCCAGCGACAACATTGAAGACCTGGTTAAAAATGGCTGTGTAATCGAATGGGGCTTTGACCCGGCAGAGATCTCGGGCGGCAGAGATATGTCTACACCTGACTTTTACGGCCTGGCGATGGGCCCGCGCGATCTTGAAATAATTACAGAAGAATAAAAACTTTTTGCAAAGATGTCGGTATTAATTGAATGAACAAGCATGAAGTGAGCGATATCGAGCTGGTAAAGAAGGTACTGACCGGCGAAATCGAATATTTCTCAGAGCTGGTCGAACGTTACGAAAAACTGGTTTTCAGCTATCTGTTGTCACGATTGAACGATATTCAGGAGGTCGAAGACATTGTTCAGGATACCTTCGTTAAGGCTTTCCGGCATCTTGCCTCTTATGACTGCGAAAGAAAATTTGCCGGCTGGCTGGTAACGATTTCCCGTAATCTGCTCATCGATTCGCGAAGAAAAGCTGGCCGAAACATTGCCTCGACCGATCTGGTGACCGATGTTCTGCTTTCTGACAGCTTAAAGGAGACAAACGCCCATCCACCCGAAATTATTATCAGGCGTGAAAGATTTCGACAGATCGTGAACATGATCCATGAGTTGTCAGAAGACCTGCGAACCCCGTTTCTGTTAAGGGTTGTAAACGAACTCCCATACCAGGAGATCGCCGAAATTCTGAATCTGCCGTTGCAAACGGTAAAAAACAGAATTTTCAAAGCTCGTGGCGTCCTCCGGGAGAAGAGAGAAACCTATGAAGAAATGTCCTGAAAAAGAAATATTGATGACATTCGCAGACGGTGAACTCGATAAGTCCGAGCTCGCCGAAATCGCTGCCCATCTTAAAACCTGCCAGACATGCGCCCGTGAAGTCAGCGGCATGTCTGAAGACGACAACCTGCTGCGCGAAGGCGTTAACAACGTGTTTACCCGACATCGGGTGAACGAGCGCATAATGAACCAGATTCGCAGCAATCCCGTGGTCGAAGCCGCCCCCGTAAAGAAACCTTTCTGGCAGAGAATTCTGCTGCCAGCTCTGGCCATTGGCCTGATTCTGCTGGCCGCCATCATGATGATTCCGGCGGAACGCAAATATCACGGAACAGTCGACAGCATAAGCTTCCAGGCTCTCAACACCGGTGCAACCGTTGATGGCATGAGCGTGGCCGCTGATCGGGTATTTCCCCTGAGCTCCTGCTGCGCCCACCAGCTCAATGGCGACTTTCTCTTCGTCGCTCGCCACCAGGCACCGACTGAATTCCGCATGCAGGGCATTGCCACTGTAAAATTCGAAAATGCCGTTCCGACATTTGAAGAGGCCGATATCGAACTTGACCTGGTAAATGGCGAAGGCCTGCAGATAATGGTTAACGGCGAAAAGGTCGAGCTTTCTGCCGGAATGGTTAACTTCCGAAGCTCTCCGAAAGCCGTTTCTGCCAGCCAGACCATTTCGACCGACAATGCCGCCGTCGCCGTTGAACCGGCGCATATGGCTGCCACTACCGCTATAGTCGTCGAAGAACCGGTTGCTTCCGCAGTCGTTATAATCGACAACCCGGTCGACACAACGCCGGCCTCTGCTTCTGAAACTGCTGCTGCATCGTCGGCAACCGCCGACGATGTCGTAGAGCCGGTAGATGCGGTTGACCATATCACCAACCCATTCACCGAAGAACCTCTTGGCGACGGCAGGTAAACATGCAGAAAAAGGCATTTTCACTGGTAGAAGTAATGATTGCGCTGATTTTTCTCAGCTTCGCTTTTCTGCCGATTTACAATCTTTTCCGCTTTGGCAGCCAGGGCACTGTAAACAATGTTTACGAAGTCACCGGCACCAATTATGCCTCGGATCTGGTTAATTTTGTTCGCGATCTGCGCTTTTACCAGATCGAACAGGCCGGTGGCAAGTCAGACAAAATCAAGCTCAACAACGATTCAGAAATCAAGGCCTTTTTTGAAAAAATTGGCCTTACCGCACCACCGCCAACCGAAAAACCATTCGCGCGCCGGCTTGAACTTACCAGGTTCAAAGGTCGCGATACCCGCGGTCCTCTTGGCCTGGTCGGCTGGCTCAGCGACCTTATTCACCAGCGTCGCTCGGTTCCAAATTATCTGATCTCGGTGACTGTGACTTTTCCGCGCACCACCGGAGCTGGTAACGATGACGTAACTCTCTTTTCGATGGTGGTCGAGTAACATGAAAAGAAAAGCCTTCACCCTGATAGAAATAATGGTCATGCTGGCCGTCATCTCGATGGTATCTACCGTCGCCTATAAGCTCATGACCGGCACTTTCTCGCAGTTCTTCAAAAGTCAGACGAAGCTCACCAATCTCAGAGCCGCCAGTATGATTCTTGAGCGCCTCAAAGCCGATATCAGACTTGCCCTTATTCCGCAGAAAGATGAAGAAAAACCGAAAATCGAAGGTCAGAGCCTGGCATTCTGCATAACCGATGAGGGCGAAAGACGCATGGTCACTTATACCTTTAAAGATAATTCGGTTGAAAGAAGCGTTGCCGGTGGCAAAACCCGCATAATAAGCATGACCAGCGTCAGCGATTTTAAAGTCGAAGAGGCCGGCGAAGATAAAAGCCGGCTGATTACCGTTAAAATTGTCGTCGACAGTGACCTCGAACAGGAAAACCGCAGTCAGAATGACAAAGGCAACAAGATCGAATTGCGCGCCGTCATGTACCCGCGGTTTTTTACCGACTCTCTCAGTGACGAAGAAAAATTCTGGAACAAAGCCCGCCAGGGCGCAGGAGGAACCACATGAAAAAGAGTTCAGCTATTCTGACGATTGCCTTGGTCGGCCTGATGGCCTCTGCGGTGGCGGCAGCCACCACCCACACCATCCGTGAAGGCGACACCCTCTGGGAACTCGCCGCCAAACACTACGGTGACCCAACACTCTATCCGATTCTTCTCGAAGTGAATAACATCGACAACCCGAGAACCATTCTCAACGGTACAGTGATCGTCATTCCCGATAAGGATGACATGAAGGCCATCGCCAATGAAAATGACCCTGACAAGAAAAAAGCTCTCATTGCCAGAGCCGGTGGTGGTGGCGGTGGTAAAACCCCCGGCAACAAAGATGACAAAAAACCCACTTCACCTGATGCAGTTTCAAGGGGTGGCGAAGAGGTCGATCCCAACGATACCTCATTCTCAAATATTCTCAAGGGCCCCAAAGTCACACCGGACAAACTGATCAAAACCAACGTACCCTGACTGTATTTTTAAAAAAGCTGTGCATTTTTCCTGTGCACAGCTTTTTTTATTGCCGTTTCCTTGACACATGTACAACCCGGGAGTAGAATTTCTCTCATAGTATTCAGTATTTTTCCATCTTTCGTCGTCGCCTTCACAAGGAGAATCATAGTATGAGGCGTAAGGTTTTCTCTATTGTCTGCGGTATTTCCCTGTTTTTTGCTTCAGCAGCCATGGCAAACACAAAGAGCCTGGTGCGGGTTTCCAATTTAAAACCGTCACAGATAAGCCAGCTGGCCGCTGAAGGATATGATATCCCGAGCGTTGGTCGCGGTTACGCCGAAATGGTTCTCGAAGGCCCCGAAATCAGCGCCTTTGTCAAAAAGGGTCATACCGTTAAAGTCCTGGTCAGAGACCTTGACGAATACGTAAAAAATGTAAAAAAGACTCAGAACAAAAACAACGCCTATTATACCTATGACACCATGGTTAAAAGGCTCAACGAATGGAAAGAAAAATTTGCCGGCATCTGCCGTCTCGAATCGATCGGCAAAAGCCATGAAGGTCGCGATATCTGGGCTCTCAAAATCAGCGACAACCCAGAAATCAACGAACCCGAACCAGCAGCATTGCTGATGGGCGCTCATCATGCAAGAGAGTGGCCCTCAGTCGAAGTGCCGATGGCTACAGCCAAACAGCTGCTCGAAGAATATGAAGGTAATGAAGAAATCAAACGCCTTGTCGATAACCGCGAAATCTGGATCGTACCGATGGTTAACCCCGATGGCGTTACCTACAGCATGGAAAAGAGCCGCATGTGGCGCAAAAACCGCCGCAACAACGGCAATGGCACCTACGGTGTCGATCTGAACCGCAACTATGGCTATCAGTGGGGTAATGTCGGCGCCAGTAACTCAGGTAGCTCTGACACCTATCACGGTACCGGCCCGTTCAGCGAACCAGAATCATCAACCATGCGCGATTTCTGCATCCGCGAAAAATTTCAGGCCAGTATCTCTTTCCATACCTATTCAGAGCTGATTCTTTATCCGTTCGGTTATGGCTACAACATCCCGAACCCCGATTCAAAAATCTTCGTGAAAATGGCCAGCGAAATGGCCAAATTCAATGGTTATGATCCCAAGAACAGCGCTGAGCTCTACCCGGCCATGGGTGACAGCGACGATTATTTCTACGGCGAACTGAAGATGCTGTCGTTCACCTTCGAACTCTGCACGACTTTTATTCCTAACGCCAGCCAGATTGCCACCTTCAACGGCCTCAATGTTCCAGCCTGTCTTTATCTGATCGACAAGGCCGGCACCTATGGCCTGGTTAACCCCGATGGTCGCGAAGAAATCGTTAACGCACTCGATCTGCCCGGCAGCCTCAGAGCCATCGCCGACATCGTTAATCTGTTCGGCAACGAAAACAACATCGGAATGCGCAATGAAGCCCTCAAACAGCTCGAAAAAGTCAGTCAGCGCGCCGCTTCTCTCGTCGTCGAAGACATGAAAAACGGTAACAGTGCAGCCCTTGAAGCAGTGAAGAATGTTCCGCAGGCGTCGCTTGCCATGTCTTTCGCCCGCAACCGCGTGCTTTTCGAAGATGCACACAGGTCCGGTTCAATCAGACCTGAACTTGTTCAGATGTTAAAAAAATGATTCTGTTATTTTAATCTTTTAACATGTTATAATGAACCACCTGCAAAGGTGGTTCTTTATTTATGGCCGAAACCAAAAAACTTACAGACATCACCATCTTCACCGGTTACAGCTACATAGGCTCCAGCAAGGAGTTCGTCTGGCTGCCCGGTGACCGCATTGGCAACAAGCAGATGCCATCACGCTTCATTTTCAAGGGCCTGGTCTGTGAATATGACGTCGAGGCCCTGATGATCAGAAAAGATCTCTATCTGCGAACCAATGACGGCAAAGAGTATATCGTCAACGACTTTCAGATCACCGACATTTCAGACGCCGAGAGCGTTGCGGGGGTCGCGAGAAACTTCGATCTGCTGTTCGAAAAGTTTCCGGAAATGAAGGCCATCACCACCGGCGAAAAGGTCATTATCAGCAAAAAAACGCAGGTCGTCGCCTTCAAGGCCGTTTCAGATGTCATCCATCAGGTTCGCGCCGGGCATGGCATAGATGTAAAACAAACCCAGGAAGTATCGCACACCCTCGTCGAAGAGGTTCTGCAGCAGCCAGACGCTATCATGAACCTGATGGATATCAAATCATTCGACGACTACACTTTTACGCACAATATCAACGTCGCAACCATTTCGCTGATGATCGGCCAGGCCCTTGGTCTGAAGAAAGCCGATCTTGAAGATCTCGGCACCGGCGGCATGCTGCACGACGTCGGAAAACTCAAGATTCCACTGAGTATTCTCAACAAAGACGGCAAACTCACCGACCAGGAATTTGCCGAAATGCGCTCGCACCCCAACTACGGCTATGAAATTCTGGCGAAATCGAAGGGTGTCAGCGAAAGAGCGAGAATGGTCGCGTTGCAGCACCACGAAAAGTTTCAGGGTGGGGGCTATCCGCGCAAGCTCAAGGGCACCGAAATTTCTCTTTTTGCCCGCATCTGCGCCGTTGCCGACGTTTACGACGCCCTGACCACCGACCGGCCTTATCGCATCGCCATGACTCCCTATGAGGCGATGAAGATTCTCACCGCCGGCATGGACAGTCACTTCGACCCGGCGATTCTCGGTGCTTTTATCCGCAAATTTTCGCTTTACCCGGCGGGCAGTCTTGTAAGTCTGAATGACGGTTCTATCGCTCTTGTTCTCAAAAACAACCCGACTTCAGTTATCAGACCCGTAATAAAAATAGTGGCTGATTCTTCAGGCCGGCGCATCAAGGAAAGGGTCGAAGTCAACCTGCTTGAATACAAGGACCTTTTTATCAAAGGCCCCGCTGATGCCGCAAAACTCAATGTAACCGCCAGCACTGCTGCCTGAAATATGTCAGCGCGCCACCCCGTAATTTTTATTCTGTTGAGCCTGTGTCTGATGCCGTTATCTGCTTCTGGTCAGCTGGCAACCCCAAGTGAACTTGTGCCCACCTTTTTGCGGGAACCGGATCCCAGGCAGGCGAATTCGGTCGACATCCCGGACCCGATAACCGGTACCGGGCGCCTGTCGATAACTATCGAATCATTTGGCGGCGAAAACCCGAAACGCATCTCGCAGCTTGCCGACCGGGTCGAACTCTGGCTTGGCGAAAAGCGGCTCGCATCTCTCAACCATGACTTTGACGAGGTCGTCAGCGAAAGAAACCGCCGGGTTTTCTATTTTCCCGAGATCGAAATGCCGGCCGGCTACTATTTTATCACCGTCAGATTATATTCTCCCGGCGCCCTGCATGGTCGCCAGAAGTCTCACGAGCAGACTTTTCAGGTGGGCATACACCCAGACAAAACCAGTCGGGTGTACAAAAAAATGCCATTTTTTCATTGGTAAGCCATGAAAAATTCCGGAACCCAGAGCGGATCACCACAGTCTAAAACTATTGAAGCAGCGGGCGATGAACAGTTGCTTGCAGATATCAGGCGCGGCGACCAAAAAGCTGCGGCAAAACTCGTATCTGCCTATGAAAAAACTGTCTATCGCATCTGCTATCGTTTCTTTGCTGATGAAAACGAGGCCATGGATGCCGCTCAGGAGGTATTTATCAAGATTTTCAGGGCAATAGGCAGGTTCGAAGGCAGGTCTTCACTGAAAACCTGGATATATCGCATCGCGGCCAATACCTGCATCAGCCTGGCAGAAAAGCGCAAGCGTGAAAAAGAAGGTCTGCTGCAGACGATGATGCACTGGTGGGAATCATTTACCGCCGCTTCACCTGAAGACGAAGTTCTCGACAATGAAACCCGCCAGCTCAACCAGCAGGCAGTTGCCGAAAAGGTTGCCAGACTGCCCGAAACCTACCGAATGCCGGTGATTCTCAAAGATATTGAAGGGCTTCCTCTCGAAAAGATCTCAGAAGTTCTTGAGATCCCCGTCGGAACCGTTAAATCACGCATCAATCGTGGCCGACGGATATTACAGGAATCGCTTCAGGCCTATGTGTATGGGAGACTCGAATGAAAAAATGCAATCGCTATCTGGATGCTCTTGATCAGAATCTGGCAGAAGATTCGGCCCGCTGGCAGGATGTACTGATGCATGCCAGCAGATGCCCCGACTGTTCGTCCGATATAAAATTTCATACCGAGATGCTCGAAAAGCTCGCCGAAACGCCGCCACCAGCATATCCGGCAGGTCTGCACGAAAACATCATGCAGGCCGTTGCCTCTGACGGCAATGACTCCGGTTCATCCGGCGAAGGGGCGCTCGCCTGGCTGCTCGACCGGTTTCTGCAGCCGCTCGAACTTGCGGTGCCTGCCGCATGTCTGCTGATGTTCGTTTTTCTCGTGCAGATCAATCATGAGCCGGAAAAGGGCAGCGCAGCAGTGCAGGCCTACTCGGCCAGAGCCAAAAGTCAGACTGTGCGGGTTGCCGAACTGCCGCCCGCCGACCCCGATGCGCTAGAGCATGTTTCCGGTGCTGAAGTCAAAGAATTCCTCGCGCGACTTGAGGAATTTAACCGCGCTCACCCGCAGGAACCGGCTTCTGTAAACGCAGCATTGCCTTCAATTGAGCTCGTCAACGACAATCTCTGGAGGAAACCATGAACCGTAGAAATGTTTTTTTTGCGGTATCGTTGCTTTTACTCATCATTTTCTCTCTGAATTCAACCGCCGCCAATGCCGCACCGTCGGAGCTTTTTGGCACTTCACTCATTGCCGACATTGCCGAAAAAGTCAGCCCGGCAGTCGTGGCCATCGAATCGGTCCAGTATGTCAGGGCCCGGCGCCGCGCCGGCTCTGGCGACCCGTTTCTAGACCAGTTTTTCGGGCACCTTTTCGATGATGATTTTATGGGTCACAACAACGTAATTCCGAAGCGCGGCAACGGTTCAGGCGTTCTGATCAGCCCCGATGGGCATCTGCTCACCAACGAGCACGTCATCGCCGACGCTGATGAAATTCAGGTTAAGCTCAACAACGGCAAAAGCTTCAAGGCCACCATTATCGGCAAAGATACGCTCACTGATCTGGCGGTGCTCAAAATCGAAGCAGACAACGCGCTGCCGCACATACCCATTGGCGACTCTTCAACCATGCGGGTTGGCGAATGGGTTATCGCCATCGGCAACCCATTTGGCCTTGGCATGACCGTTACTACCGGCGTTATTTCGGCAATCAACCGCGACCTTTCGGTTGACCGCAACCGCTCTTATAAAGACCTGATTCAGACCGATGCTTCGATCAATCCCGGCAACTCCGGCGGCGCTCTCATCAATTCGCGCGGCGAACTGATCGGCATCAATACCGCCATCATCCCTTACGGACAGGGCATTGGCTTTGCCATACCGGTTAACCGCGCCAAGCGAATCGTGGGTGACCTGATGGCATACGGAAAAGTAAAAAAAGCTTTTCTGGGAGTGACGGTTCAGCGCATCACACCTGACCTCGCCAAATACTTCGAAATCCCGGAAGAGGGCGTGCTGATCACCGACGTGGCCAAAGATTCATCGGCAGAAAAAGCCAGACTGGCTCCGGGCGATGTCATTCTTGAAATCGATGGCAAAAAAATTCGCAATCCCAGTGACTTTCAGGAAGGAATTGACGACCATCGCGTCGGCGACAAAGTCAGCATCAAAATCTTTCGCAAGGGCAAGGAAGGCGTTGCCGAAGTTGAATTCAGGGAAAACCCGGCAGCAAAGAACCCTCTCGGAGTGGCCGTCAGCAAAATTACCGGGGAACTGGTAAGAAAATACGATCTTTACGTTGACGAAGGCTGTGTCATCACCTCGGTCATTTCCGGTTCTGCGGCAGAGCGCGCCGGTCTGCGTCCGGGCGATGTCATTCATCAGGCCAACCGCACCGTAACACTCGACGAAAAAGCTTTTGAAGCGGCTATGGCCCAGATGGCAAAAGAGGGTCGGGCTGTTCTGAGAATTATCCGCGGGCAAACGGTTAACCTGCTGCTTGTTAATGCGCAATAAATTTGGTAATTTACGAAAAAGAGATTGCATTCAGAAAATGCTGTTCGTATAATCTAGCTATATAACCTCACCCATCGGAGGGCAATGTCATGCAATTGGTAGATGTGCTCAAGGAAAACCAGGTTTTCCTGAATTTCGAAGCAGAAAACAAAGATCAGGCCATTGAAAAATTCATTTCATCACTGCAGAAAACCGGTTCAATAAAAGAACCAGCTGCCCTCAAAGACGCCCTCTTTGAAAGAGAAAAACTTGGCACCACTGGTGTTGGCGGAGGCATTGCCATGCCGCACGCCCGTTCGAGCGCCATCAAAGACCTTACCGTCGCTTTTTTCAGATCCGAAGCCGGTATTGATTTCAAGGCGATCGACAATGCGCCGGTGAATCTGGTGTTCATGCTCCTCGCGCCGATTTCTTCCGGCGGCCCTTATCTGAAGCTTCTTGCCAAGATTTCCCGCCTGCTGCGCGGTGATGATTTCAAAAACTCTCTGCTCCAGGCCAAAGACGCGGCAGAAGTCATGCAGATCATCAAAGAAAACGACTGAGAGACGACAGCTTGTTTTCTCTTAAAGACAGAAAACTCAGAATTCTGACCCTGCTCGCCCTTATGGGGGCAGGGTTTTCTTATTTTGATGGCCTGCCGCTGAGTGGCCAGACCCGAATACAGGCTGCACCAAAAGCCAGCGAAAGCAGCAAGGGCAGCGCCCGCCGGAAAAAGGCTGCAACCGACAAGAAAAAAGCTCAGGTGCAGGAAGACGAAGACGCCATGTTCCTTAAAGATGCAGAGAAGGCCATGACCTATCTGCCCGACATTTTTCGTTGCCCCGAATGTGGCT
The DNA here is from genome assembly GCA_024710355.1 of Candidatus Rifleibacteriota bacterium. Lineage (GTDB taxonomy): Bacteria > Muiribacteriota > Ozemobacteria > Ozemobacterales > Ozemobacteraceae > Rifleibacterium. Next base: position 38,118 of record JANJUX010000003.1, on the reverse strand, counting down.
ACGAACAGGATGAGCCTGGCAACTGCCCTGATCACAACACCATAGAACTGGTCAAGGTGCTTTCGCGCGGTCGTGATCCGCTTGAGCCAGCAGAGCTCGACGGCAATGAAGACCTGATCGTCGACATTCCGCTCAAAGGCCTGCAGTTCAGAAAAGATGTGGTTGTACCCGTCGCCAGCGAAACACCTGAACTGAAGTAAATTAAGCTTTTTACATAAAGCAGTCATAGCTGTTAATCGGTTATAAACCCCGTGCCCCGGGGAAGAAAATACATCTGCATGTGCGAGTTCAAGGAGAAGAGAATGGCCCTGAATATTACCCAGAAAATTATCAAACAGCATCTCGTCAGCGGCGAAATGACCGCCAAAAGCCCGATCAACATCAAAATGGACCAGACACTGACCCAGGATGCCACCGGCACCATGGCCTATCTGCAGTTCGAAGCTCTCGGCGTGCCACGCGTCAGAACCGAGCTGTCGGTCAGCTATGTCGACCATAACACCTCCCAGATGGATTACAAAAATCCGGATGATCATATTTTTCTGCAGACCATTGCCGATAAGTTCGGCATCGTTTTTTCCCGCCCCGGCAACGGCATCTGCCACCAGGTTCACCTCGAACGTTTCGGCAAACCGGGCAAAACCCTGATCGGCTCAGACAGCCACACCCCGACCTGCGGTGGTATCGGCATGCTGGCCATCGGTGCCGGCGGTCTCGATGTGGCAATGGCCATGGCTGGGCAGCCCTTCAATCTCAAAATGCCGATGGTCGTTAAAGTCAATCTGACCGGCAAGCTGCAGCCATGGGTTGCAGCCAAAGACGTCATTCTCGAAATCCTGCGCCGCGAAACGGTCAAGGGCGGAGTTGGCTACGTTTATGAATACGCCGGACCCGGCATCGACACCCTCACCGTGCCTGAACGCGCGACCATCACCAACATGGGTGCCGAACTCGGCGCCACCACTTCGGTTTTCCCCAGCGATGGTGAAACGAAGAGATTTCTCAAGGCCCAGGGCCGCGAAGCCGACTGGATCGAGCTCAAAGCCGACCCCGACGCCACCTATGACCGCGTTATCGACATCGACCTGAGCAAAATCGAGCCGCTGGCAGCCTGCCCGCACATGCCTGATATCGTCAAACCGATCTCAGAACTCGAACACCTGCTGGTCGACCAGGTTATGATCGGCAGCTGCACCAACTCGAGCTATACCGACCTGACCCGTGCCGCCATGATTCTCAAAGGCAAAACCGTGCATCCGCGCCTGTCACTCGGGATTGCGCCGGGCTCACGCCAGGTTCTGCGCATGCTCGCCGACGAAGGGAAACTTTCTGACCTGGTCGCTGCCGGTGCCCGTCTTCTTGAAAATGCCTGCGGTCCCTGCATCGGCATGGGTTTCGCCCCGAAGTCAGATGCCATTGCCCTGAGAACCTCGAACCGAAACTTCGAAAAACGCTCAGGTACTGATTCTGCCCAGGTTTATCTGGTCAGCCCCGAAGTGGCAGCCGTCGCCTCGGTCGAAGGCAAATTCACCGACCCGCGCAAATGGGGCAAATACCCCGAAGTCAAAATGCCCGAAAAATTCACCATCGATGACAGCATGTTCATTTTCCCGGGCAAAGACGGCAGCAAGGTCGAAATCGTCAGAGGCCCGAACATCGCCGCCCTGCCGATAAAAGAAAAAATGAGCCGTGAAATTGCCGCCAAAGCGGTTATCAAAGTCGGCGACAATATTACCACCGACCATATCATGCCGGCCGGCAAATATCTGCCACTGCGTTCAAACGTGCCCGAATACGCCAAACACGTATTCGAAGGCGTTGATACACAGTTCTACAAACGCGCCGTCGAAATGAAGCGCAGCGTCATCATCGGTGGCGACAACTACGGTCAGGGCAGTTCACGCGAGCATGCCGCCCTCTGCCCGATGTATCTCGGTATCGAAGCGGTTATCTGCAAAAGCTTCGCCCGCATACATCTCGCCAATCTCGTTAATTTCGGTATCCTGCCCGCCACCTTCAAAAACCCGGCTGACTACGACAGGATCGAAGTGGGCGATGAACTGAAGATCAATGTCGACAACCTCAACGGCGAACTGGTGCTCGAAAATGTCACCAGAGGCCATAAAATGCCGATCGTTCATACCCTGAGCGATGAAGACATGGTAATTCTCAAGGCCGGTGGTCGCCTTTCATACGCCAAACAGCAGGCTCTCGCCTGATCTGATCAGCTGATTAACCAGGCAAAGCAGCCGCCATGCGGCTGCTTTTGCTTATCGGCAACAGGAGTAACAATGTTTTATCTTAATCCAAACGGCTGGAATCATTATTCGGCAATCGCGAAAAACTGGCAGCCGTGCCATTCAACGCAATTCAACGACGCAGTCAGCCAGGCATGCCAGAAAGAAGCGGTCATGTCATCAGATTCCGGTCCTGCGCTCCCTGGTGATGCCATGCCGCCTTTCAGCGGCAGCAAGATACTCTGTGTCGGCAGAAACTACCGAAAACACGCTCAGGAGATGGGTAACGATGTTCCTGACCGGCCGCTGTGGTTCAGCAAACCGCCAAGCTCGATCATTGGCGAAGGCGGCAGCGTCATTCTGCCCGAAAATGCCGGCCGTATCGATTACGAAGGCGAACTGGCGCTGGTCATCTGCCGCCGAACCAGAAAAGTGGCGGTTGAAGATGCGTTAGATCACATCGGCGGCGTTACTGCCTGTCTCGACATGACCGCCAGAGAATTGCAGAAATCTGACGGGCAATGGACACGGGCGAAAGGCTTTGACACCTTTCTGCCGCTTGCCGGGCTGGTTGCGCCCTTTTCCCCAGACTGGGCCGCCGGGGCTATCGAAACCCGCAAAAACGATGTGATCGTGCAGCAGAGCAGCCTGAAGGCCATGGTTTTTGGCTTTGCCGAGCTGATCGCTGACATTTCGGCATGTATGACCCTCGAACCTGGTGACCTGATTCTGACCGGCACGCCCGAGGGGATCGGCCCGGTCACCCATGGTGACCGGCTGCAGGTAACGATTTCGGGCCCGGCCACCATTACCCTCAGGGTAAATGTTGCCTGACAAGCTCAATTGACAGCCGCAGCTCATAAAGGTATATTGTCACCCTTGATATTACTGGAGGCAAGAATGATCAGAAATTCACTCAAGATTCTGCTGGTTGCCGGTGCCCTGACCGTTGCCATGCCGCTTTTTGCAGCCCCGGCCCGTGAAGGCGTTGTAAAGGGCAGCTATATTAATCTGCGCAAGGAAAACAAGTTCAATTCGCCGATCATTGGCAAAAAAATGCGTGGCGACAGCTACAAGATTCTTTTCGAAGAAAAGAACTGGCTCAAAGTGTCTTTTTCAGACGGTCTTGAAGGCTGGCTCTACAAGACTCTGGTCGAGCAGACCCCTGAAAAATCCGCCAAACCCGCAGAAGATAAGACCGCTTCGGCGACCCCCGAAATAAAAAAAGACGATAAAAAGTCTGAAACAGCAAAGAAGCCCGAAGAAAAAACGCCGAAAAAAGAGATCAAACTTGACCCCAAAAAGGGCCTCGAAAAGCCACCCGCACCCAAAACCAAACCGGCGGCAATTGTTGAAGTGAGCGGCACCGCCGAAGAGCTGTATAACGAAGCTATCAGGCTTTACGAAAAGAAAAAATACGCCCAGGCTCTTGAAAAGAACCAGCTGGCGCTGCAGAAGGCGCCGCAGAATGCCGAGATTCTCAACAATATCGGCAACTGCCAGTTCAAACTTGGCCGCATCGAAGAGGCCCTCGAATCCTGGAAAAACGCCCTGAAAATCGCCCCCAGGTCAGGCAAAATCTGTAACAACCTTGGCATTGCCTACTATCAGCTCGATAAAAACAAAGACGCCATCGAATATTACAAAAAAGCCATTCTTTTTGAACCTGAATTTCCTGATCCTTACTATAACCTGGCTTCAGTCTACGGTTTCACCGGCAACTTCGCCGATGCGGTCGTTAATTATCGCAAGTTTCTCGAAACTTCACCTGACGCCACAATGAAAAAACTCGCAGAAGAGCGTATTGCCTACTGCGAGCGTCATCTCGAAAAAGCTACCTCAAAGGCCGGCGAGAAAAAAGCGAACTAGTAATTTTGACAAAGCACTAGTCTGTCGTCACAATTGAGTAAATAGTTTGGCAACCTCTATCCGTCATCCCCGCGCAAGCGGGGATCTAAGTTGTTGAGAATAAGATTCCCGCCTGCGCGGGAATGACAGGAAACTTGTTCGGTCAAAGTTGATGAAGGACTAGAAGCTGCGGTTTACCCGGTAGAGAGAGCCTGATCTAGTTCTGACCAGCAGACTGTCGTCGAGCAGCTGCAGCGAGTCTTCCTGCAGTTCGCCACCGACGTGCACACGCCACTTTTCGTGTTTGCTGCCGATATGCAGACAGTGTACCCAGCCGTCCTGAGTGCCGATGTAAAGAACCTTGTCAACAACTATCGGTCTGGTCACGAAAATCCGCTTGTCAACCTTGAAGACACGGTTAACCTTGCGCTCGGCAGTATCGACGAAAAGAACCTCGTCACGATGAGCAATAATTCCGTCAGCCAGGCTGTGAACAACCGGCAGGAATTCTGAACGGCGGGGCAGGGTGTTGATATTGAAAACCGTGACGTTTCCGTCAAGCTCGATCTGGTAAAAAATGCCTTCATCGGTGAGAAACATCGCCTGCAGGTCTTTGGTAACCGGGGGTGCCGACGGAACAAATGCCGGGTTGGCGGCCTGATAGATTTTTCTGCCGTCATTCAGAGCCAGAGTGATGATTTCGCCCGATCTGAACGAAAGAACGACCCTTTCGCTGCCGTTCGGTGACAGAAAAGCCCGCTGCGATTTGCCGCTGATTTTCGGAGTGCCGTGCTGATAGGTCCAGATCTGTTCACCCGTATTGAGGCTCAGACATTTCACCAGACCATTATGGCAGCTGAAAATCAGGCGGTCGCCGGCATCCATGAAATAGCCCTCTTCGAGATACATTTCAGGGAAAACGCGGTTAACCTTGATCTGCAGATCAAGAGGTTTGAACCAGAGCTGGGTGCCATCTTCAAGGTTGTACACACCGGCGAAGCCGAAGTCGTAGACGACCAGCATTCTTTTGCCGCCGGAAAGAGTTCTGGTGGTAATCGGAACACTGGAAAAGAGGTCTTTCTTTTCTTCTGAGAGTTCAAGCCCCGGGAAAGTTGCCGGGTAAAGGGTTTTCCAGGTGCTGGCCGTCAGTTCGCTGGTAAAGCCGTACAGACCGTCGGGGCCGGCAAAGACTGGCGAATCGGCGAACAGAAAGCCTTTGTGAACTACTGCCGGCTTGAACTTTTTGCTTTCGAGCTGTTTACCATTTTTGGCGTCGATAGATACGGCATTTTCACCTTCAATGGCCCAGATTCGATCTTTGCCGACAATATGGCACCCGGGCACCCGGGTGATGAATTTTTCGACCGGCTGGTATTTAACTTCACGTGACCAGACTATCTTTTCCTGGTTTTTTGATGACATGCTGGCATAAGACATAAAGCCGATCTGAATACCTGCAAGCAGTGCAATGGCACCGACATAGCCGACCACGCGACCATCGCCCCATTCTTTCCCGAACAGCATTTCAAAAAATGATTTCACAATGAGAGAGACGAAGAACTGGGCAAAGGCGACGAGGGCGAGAATGCCTGTCATGACGCCGGTCATCAGAAGGTTATAGGGAATATCTCTGCGGTTCAACGCCGATTTGAGAATTTCGCCGATACCGTTGAAGTTAGTGGTCATCGGCGCGATAAAATCACCGAACCAGGCCGCATAAAAGCCTGCGACCAGAGCAACACCGGCCAGGGTCGAGTAAATGATCGAACGCATCAGCATCTGTGCAAACAGAAGCATCAGCAGAATCGAGCCGCCAAAAATGTACGAAGCGATCGTCGTTACTGGAAAGGTCGTGAATTCCCCAAAACTTTTACCAAGAAAGTAAAACTGGGCAACCACCAGCAGTGCAAGCGGCAGCATGATAAAGAAGTTTTTAAGACTGTCTTTAATGCGGTCTTTTCTTGTTTTCCGGGGGGCGCTTTCCGGTTTCTTGATAATTAAGTTTACAGGGTTGTTGTTGGCAACTGGGACTTCATCCATAGATAATTTCTCCTGTAAAGTTAATTCTAACGGAGCCATTATCGGCGGGTATTCCGGTTTTATTAACCCCTTTCACCAATCGGGCAAAATTGCTAATGTTTCTTGACAGGAAGCGCTCCGGGAAATAGAATACTATGGTCAGTTGCTAGTCCCTCAATGTCTGAGAGGTATTTAAGGAGGCTTCCTTTGCCGTCAATGGTCTCACACCTGTTCTTCAAGCTCGCTAATGAAAAGGATTCTGAACTTGAAGCCTGCGAATATCTTGACATGTTTGCCAAAAAATGTGGTTTTGCCTCAGAAACCATCGATGAAATGCGTCTCGCTTTTATTGAGGGCCTTATCAATGCAAAAGAACACGCGCCAAAAGATATCCCCGACGGCAGTAAACGCGATATCCACGTAGCACTGACCTACGCTGAAGATCTCATGCAGATCCAGATTCGCGATTTTGGCAAGGGGTTCGACCCAACCGTCGTTGAAAAACCAGACATCCGCAAAAAACTCAAGTCATCGCACAAACGTGGCTGGGGCCTGATGCTGATGGAACGCCTGATGGACGGTTCAGAAATCTCGTCCTTTCCACCTTCAGGCACGCTGATTCATCTCGTTAAAAAACGCCTGGCTGCCGCCGCAACTCCGACTGAAGTCGATACACTGCGCGAACACAAGCGTATCGAAAGACTCAAATATATTCTCAGCAGCTTTATCGATCTCAGCTCGTTCCTCTGCCAGAGCAAGAACCTGCAGGCCGGTCTGCGCTCGATGCTGCGTATTCTGCTTGGCACTCTCGGCGTTTCCCGTGGGGCTATCTACACTTTTGAAAACGCCAACGAAAGTCTCGACTGCCTTGTCGACATCAAACTCCGCGCCAATGCCAGACTTCCGCAGGTCAAGATTCCGCAGAAGCTTTTCGAAAAGCTCTCGATCAAAGAAGACGGGGAAGTCACTGACATTATCCGCAACGAAATTACCGCTTTCAAAGAAACCTTCAAAGAAGGCGAAATCGAGCATATTTACGTGCTGCGCACCGACAACCAGAATCAGGGGCTGCTGATTCTCGGCAGCCGCTTCAGAAAAGAAGAAGAAGAAATGTTCGACAACGAACTGCTGACGACCATTTCGCGCAATATTTCTTCGGCAATCAATACTTTCCGTCTGATGCAGAACCTGCGCGATGCCAACGAAGCACTCGACAGGCGCATCAACGAACTCGATTCGGTGCGCGAAGCCAGCCAGACCATTTCCTCTGAACTTGAAATAGAAAACCTGCCGTTCACTGTTGAAGGCATTTTCCGCAGTATCATGAATATCCAGAAGTTTTCGATGGCCATTTTCGACCCGACCGAGAACCGCTACAATATCTGCCAGAACAATCGTGGTCTGCCGCCGGCTCTCGATCTCTGGTCATCTCCGGTTTCGCAACACGTCATCCAGAAAATGGAACCGCTGTATGTGCCTGACGTCAAGTGTGAAGAGCGTTTCGCTTTCACCAGAGCGCGCAACTACGCTTCCGAATCTTTTGCCGTTATTCCGATAATCGTTCAGGATGAAGTTCTTGGCCTGGTAAACCTCTCTGACAAAGACGGAAACGGGCAGCTGTCGCCGCGCGACTTCGAACTGGCCCAGCTTCTCTGCAGTCAGCTCGGCATCGCCATCAAGAACGCCAACCTCTACAAGCGTGGCATCACCGACGGTCTGACCAGACTGTACACCAACCATTATTTCAAGATGCGCCTCTCCCAGGAAATATCGAGAGTTCGCCGCGTCAAATCACCGCTTTCGATCGTCGTGGCCGGCATCGATAACCTTGAATCTCTGCTCGAAAAGCACGGTCAGGGTTTTAAAGACGCCGTTCTCGTAAAAGTAGGTTCGCTGATCAAGCGCATCATCAGATTCAACGATCTGCCGTGCCGCTATGAAGGCGACAAGTTTTCCATCATTCTGCCCGATACCACCATTGACGGCGCTATGACGGCAGCTGAAAAGGTGCTCGAAAATATCCGCAGCATGACCATCAAACACCAGGAAACCGAAGAAAAAGTTCAGGTGACCCTGGCTCTGGTTCAGTTCAAGATCAACATGACCATCGGCCAGTTCATCGAAACCGGTGAAAAACTGCTGCTCGCCGCCCAGAAAGAGGGCGGTAACCGTATCGTCGCTGACAGCCAGAACTAATTAATCTGGACCCATAACAGAACCGCCCCTCGCTTAAAGCGAAGGGCGGTTCTGTTATCTGGAAGCTATTTAGGGGCGCCGGGCGTCAGTAAGCGTTGCCGCTGTCGGTGGGCGGGTTCATGATGTAGTTAACGGCGGCGGCCGGAACCGGCAGACCGTAACCAACCATGTCATCGATGCCCTGATCGGCAATATCCTGGGCAGTCAGGCGCATGGCATTCAGAATTATTTCGGGGTCGGAATCGGGCAGAACCTGGCGGGTTAACAGATAAATACCGGCAAAGTGGGCAGCAGCCTGAAGCGTGCCACTGCCAAGGCGGTAGTCTTTCGCATCGGTCGGGCCCATTACGGCCGAACCTGGCTCACAGAAGTCAGGTTTGACGATCTTCTGCCCTTCGAAAGTTACCGGGCCCTGCCCGGAAAACAGGGCGCGCTGTTTCCAGCGGTCGGTCGCAGCCACGGTAATGCAGCAGGGCAGGGCGGCCAGGCCGGTAATACTGTTCGGATTGTTGCCGGCGGCGATAATCGGAACGATGCCGGCATTGCGGCAGGCAAAAAGCGCTCTGGCAACTGCGACCGGTGCGGTGCCTGAAAAATCGGTGCAGATAAGAATTGCATGCGGGGGCTCAGGCAGCTGCATCAGCCACTCGAGAGCATCGAGAAAGGTGTCGACCTTGGTTGGCTTGGCAGAGAGGACTGCGAGAGAGATTTCGGCCTCGGGAGCGAGGCCATAAAAGCGACCTTCGTCGAAGCCGCCAAAAATACCGAGCGGATGCAGCAGGTGCAGATCGTTGACCGCTCGCTGCGGAGCCGGCTGCGGCTGTGGCGCCGGTGGCTTCAGGCCAAATTCCTGCACAGTTTTAACACGACCCTTGAGGGCAACGTGAGCATAAGCATGATTCTGGGCGATGACACCAAGGCGCATTCCCTGGCCGGTGATACCCATTTCTTTGAACCAGGCAAGACCGCACTGGTCGTAATTCCAGGAAAGGGTAACCGAAGGAGAAGCAACTTTTCGAGAGACTTCGAGCGTTTTTATCGGCTGCATTTCAGCCGCAAGCTCTTCTACAATCAGGTCGGGCGAAGCGGCAAGCAGCTGTTCGAGTTGCTCATCAGAGAGATCGACAATGACGCCACCGGCGACCGCCACGGCGCGGGCAGAAGGCAGCAGCTGCTGCAGAGTTGCGGCGGCGCTTTTCCCTTCGGTGAGAACGGCTTTAACCGGTGATTCAGGAAGCAAATCAAGGTTCTCAGCAGTTCTGACGGGTCGGGAGTCAGCAATAAACCGGGGGCTGGCTGCCCCCGGCTGAACTGTATAGAGTGAGATTAGAAGAAGGAGTATGAACAGTTCTGGCAGATTAAGTTTTACCAGGACACTGTTGGGTCTTTTCAGAAAAAGCCTCCGCGATTATTTTCCTTCGATACCGGTTACAACTTCTTCGCCTGTGGGTTCCTGCAGGATTTCATAGGTCTTGCCGGTGAGTTCCCAGACAGCGTTGCTGTTGGACCATGAGGATGATTTGCTGCGCAGCAGTTCGAACCATACTTTATTTATTTCGAACTTTCTGTTGGTTTTCGTTACGATTGATTTTATTCTCTGGAAAGAAACATTGCAGACGATCATCGGAGTGCCGTTGACGTTCATGGTGAACTGTTCGGAAACCTTGAGGTTTTTGATGACGCCGCCGGTAACCATGCCTGAGAGAATGTTGAGAATGTCGATCGATACGGTCAGGCTGACGTTCCAGGTGCTTGAAATAGACTGTTCTTCGTTAACCCAGGTCACGCCTTTGTATTCGCGATCGAGTTCGCGGCCCTTGCGATATTTGTAGCCCGGTTCTGAGTAACCATAGCCGGGGAAATATTCGCGGAATTTTTCTTCGGTAAGAAATTCGTCAGCCTTATGGGTGATTTCGAATTTGAGATAGCCGAGAGTCGGGTAGAGAGCGTTGCGGGCGCCATCCGGCAGTGATTTGTAGATGTCGCTGAGCATGTCGATCTGGCCATACTGGCTCTTTTTGATCGAACGCATTACTTTTTTGCCAATTTCAACGCAGTTCTGGGTGTGAACCTGAATGTGGGCATTCCAGGTTTTTTCGTTTTCTTCGCTCGGATCGGCAACATACTGCAGAAACAGTTCCTGAACCTGCCAGTAATCAGATATGGCAGAGAAAATCTGCTGCTGAACCGGGTAAAGGTTGTGACCGGGGAGCACCCCGTCAAAAGCCATGACCGGCACCGAGAAAAGGCCAACGAGAACCAGCAGAACCGCGAAAATCTTTTTGGTAAGCATTACTCTATACTCCTCCAATACTTCCTGGTAAAACTTTATCGGGATTACAGTATGAAGTATAACCCTCTCCATCGGAGTCCTGCAATGATGCTGAAAGTGACAAATTACTCCGGCCCAGAAAGCCCTGAAAACAGGCCTTGCGACAACCGCACCCCGACGCGCGTCACAAATTTTATGCAGTTATTTGAATACGACTTTCCAGGGTACAGCCAGACTGAGTTTTACCCCCCGGCCACCGTTGCGGGTTTTTCCGGTAGTAATGCGGGTTGACGGCGCCAGACTCTGCAGCAGCTTTTTAAGTCTCTGTACCGTGCTCTTGAACGCTCCCGTATCGAATTCGGGGTCGAAATTTGTACCCCAGGCCGAACGGTACATGGTGTCGATCTCGACCGGGTGAGGCTGCGCCATGAACAACTGCAGCAGTACACTGTGCGGAATCGAGCCAGCCTTGAGCACTGCCCAATTGCCAGAGTAGAAAAGCTGGCCAGCCGGAGCGTCAAAAATCAGAGTGGCGGCGGGCAGGTTTTTCTGCCAGGCAAGATACTCTTCATGGTGCATGGTTCTTGTGTTATCGCGGCTAAGAAGGGTAAAAAACTCGCCGGCACGCGAACTGCCGGGCAACAGTTCATTCACGAGCTGCTTCAAGCCTTTGAACTGGCTGAAAAGATGTTTAAGCATCCCCGGTGGAGTGCGGGAAATATGAAATTTGAGATATTCAACCGCCTCGTTTGAGCCCTGACTTTTCAGGCGGCCGGCAATGTGTGCCCAGAAGGGGTCGTAACAGCCCGAGCCTTGAAACTTCTGCAGCTGCTGACCAAGATCAAGCCCATTGACTGCACCAGGAAAATACAATGCGGTTATGATATTCAGCTGGATGAACTGAATACGTTCACTGTCGGCACCGATGTTTTTGCGGGCCGCAAGCAGCATCTCACGGCCTTCGGGTTCGCGCCCCTGAAAAAGCAGAACCGACGCGAGGCCATACTGCAGGTCACCGACCTGAATTCCGGGTGCATCACGGTTTATCGCCTCGGCCAGCATTCTTCGATAGAGAATTTCAGCATCGTTGAGGCGCATATTGTAGATGTGTGACATGGCGAGCAGTGTCTGACCGACGTGACAGGCGCGTGGTTCGAGACGGCTCTGCTGTTTGAGCATTTCGGCGTTGTCGATCCAGGTTTTCGCAGCGGCAGTTTTGCCGAGAATTTCGCAGATCCAGGCCAGCAGTGAATAAATTTCGTAAATACCGCTGAGGTTTTTCTTCTCTTCGCGCATTACCAGGACCTCACGGAAAATTTTCATCGCCTTGAAAAATTGTCCGAGCTTGAGAAACAGCTTGCCCAGGCCCATACCGGTGACCGAAGCGTTCCAGATATTGCCCTGAGCCTTATACAGGTTGTATGCCTGCGAAAGCTGCAGACGGGCGCGCGCAAAATTGCCGGTGTCAAATTCAACAAGACCAATATTGGCAAGAAATGAGGGCAAGAGGGTCTTCATTCCGTGCCGGCGGGCAAGATGCAGGCCAGAATGGTAGTGCAGACGGGCAGACTGCGGGTGCCCCCTTGAAAAATAAATGTTGCCGAGTGAATTTTCGGTGCGGGCCAGCCATTCAAAGTCGTTCTGCAGCACGAAGGTCTCGCGCGCCAGAAACAGCTCGGCAAGTGCCTCGTCATCGCGGTTAAGACGCTTGAGAACCAGCGAGGCGGCATAAAATATATGACCCAGCGAGCTGTCGTGTGAATCTTCATACTGCAGTTTGGCTTCTTCAAGCAGGTTGAGCGATTCCTCGAAGCGTTCCTGGGCTGAGTAGGTCTTCGAAATATCGATATAGGCGGTGTGCGAAAGTTTGATGCCGCGGCTGAGGTAATGGCCGGCGAAAAAATTGATGATGGCGAAGCGGCCACCATAGAACAGTTGCTGGCTGAGTTCTTCGAATCTTCTGATGACATCATCGTCGAGGCCGGCGAGCGCGCCAAAATAAATTGCCGCCTCGGCCCGGCCCAGATCGTTTGAATTCAGACTGTTTCTCACCCATTCGGTGATTTCGGGCATTCTTAAAGCCAGCACATCAGAGCGGCCAGTAATGAAGCTTACGAGCATTCTCGGAATAAGCGGCGGGAAATCAGGCCGCTCGATCGCATTCAAACCGTTATTGAGCAGCCATTCAAGCTTTTCACTGCTGAGATTGCGGAAAATTTCGATGAAATAATTTTCGATAATCGCTTTGATTCTGGGTTCGGGTGACTGCCGTATGAAAATCATGCCGCTGGCCGCCTGCTTTTCGCAGAATTCCGGCAGATGGCGTAACTCCATCCAGAGACGGGTTTCGCGGTCGACATCGTCGGGTGGCAGGGCAGGGGGCTGCAGCAGCAGCGCGGCCGGCAGGCGGCAGTTGAAAAGGCCGTTCCAGATCAGGTTTTCTTCTGCGGCGGGGTCGAGTTTGATCGGCGTACGCTTGAACAGCTTCAACGGCAGTTCAGAGTAAACTGCCCGGCCGCTCCAGGCGAGATAAAGAGAAACCCGTTTGAGCACGCTGTCTGAAGTCTGTCTGGCGATACTCAGCAGGGTTCTGAGATTGTATGAAACACTGCAGAAAAGTCTGGCGACTTCGGTAACCGGTGGGGCATACGAGCAGTCTTTTGTCAGATCGACAAGAGTTTTTTCAATGGTTGAAACCCGCAGGTGTTTTCCGAGAAAGGCGATATTCTGGGTAAATGAATTCTCTTCGGTGCCGTGAAAAACAAACACAAGTTCGAATTTACCGATAACCCGGTTGCGCCGGCGGCGGTCGGCAACGATCGTCAGCGTCGCCGGCGGCTCAGGCTGCAAACCTAGAAGATACAGGGCCGTCTGATGCGAAAAGTATTCACCATCGCTCTCAGTCAGGCTCTCAAGCTGCTCGATTATTTCTGCAAAATTCTGCTGACCGCTCAAAACAACTCCGTCAGGCATTGTTAATCCGCCTGCCCGCGGGCCGCCACACCAGCATTACGGGTGCCGGCGGCCTGCAGGCCGCTGGATTGAATTCAGACAAGGGTCTCAACGTGTTTTTCGACCGTTTCCGAGTCGGGGGCAACCGGTTGCGGCAAAGTGCACACTGAGATTGCCGATTCGATGTCTTTCAGGCCATTGCCGGTAATCAGAACGACGACCTTTTCGTCGGCCTTGATGTTGCCGATAACCGCATGTTTTTTGAATCCGGCAAAAGCGGTAACGCCGGCGGGCTCACCAAACACCCCGGTTGAGCGTGGCATTTCGAGCAGTGCCGACTTGATTTCGTCATCGGTAACCGAGATGCAGTCGCCATTGGATTCCTTGAGGGCGCGCATTGCTTTGAGGCGGTTACGCGGAATACCGACCGCGATCGAATCGGCGATTGTGTTGCCCTGCTGGGCCACGAATTCACCGGTTTTCATGGCCACTTCGACCGGGTTGCAGCCGGCGGCCTGAACGCCGATGATGCGCGGCAGGCGATCAGAAAGGCCCAGCTGCATCAAATCGTAAAAGCCTTTGTAAATACCCGAGGTGATGCAGCCATCGCCGATAGAGACATAGACCCGGTCGGGCACTTCGAAGCCCATCTGTTCCCAGATTTCGTAGGCGACGGTCTTTTTACCTTCGACGAGAAATGGGTTATAGGCGCAGTTGCGGTTGTAGAAGCCAAATTTCTTCGTGATTTCGACCGACAGTTCAAAGGCGCGGTCGTAGCTGTCATCGACGATGACGGTTTTGGCACCATAAACGAGCAGCTGCGTCACCTTGGCTTTGGGTGCGCGCTTGGGCACGAAAATGACGGTTTTCAAACCGGCCGAGGCGGCGAAGCCGGCGAGAGAACTGGCGGCATTGCCGGTTGAAGCTGCACAGATCGTAGTCGCACCGGCTTCTCTGGCTTTGGCGATACCGACGGCACTGGCACGGTCTTTAAGAGAGGCGGTCGGATTGCGGCCGTCATCTTTGATATAAACATTGTTAAGGCCTAGCTGTTTTTCGACGGTAGAGGCACGATAAAGCGGTGTCCAGCCGACCTGCAGCGGGGCAATCTGGGTGCTGTCAGCCACCGGCAGCATTTTGCGGTAGCGCCACAGCGAATAATTCTTTGAAGCGGCGATTTCTTCGCGGCTGATCGTGATCGATTTATAATCGTAGACCACATCGAGAATACCATCGATGCCGCAGACATCGCAGACATAGCGATCGGGCGCATCCGGAAACTCTTTACCACATGCCATGCACTTTAACAGCTGAACTTTCATTCCGTGACTCCTTGAAATTTTATGCTGTGATTATAACTCTACCGGTCCGTTTAAGCCAAATCAATTAAAACTTTGCAATACCCTGTTAAAACTGCCTGTTTGCATTTGGCGGGGGTAGGTTTATAATATGCGGGTGTTGAGGTGCTCTATTTAATTTAAGGAATTAAAAATGAAAGCTCGTATTTTAACCGCCGCTCTCTTCTGTGGCCTGCTTTTCGCGAACGTCCAGGCCGGGTTTGCCGCTGATCCTGAAGCCATCGATCTCTCGAAGCTTCGCCAGGAAATGATGCAGAACCCCGGACCGGTCATCGAGTTCATGCAGACCAATCTGAACCCGCTACAGGAAAAAATCCAGAAGGCCGGCGAAGAAGGTAAACTGCGCGGCCCCGAAGATATGAAGGCCCTGCTGGCAGAAGATGCCAAAGCCATTTTCGCCAAAGCTCCCGATTTCAGAAAAACACTGACCGAGCCTGAATACCGCCTCAAGCTCGACGCCGAACTGGTTCAGCTTGGCGCCGCCGCCGGTCTCATCGACGAAGTGGTCGCCATACTCAACAACTGGCAGGCCGGTGAAGTAAAAGAAGGCCTCGTGGTTTCTGCCGCTCAGCTGCTGCAGCAGAACAAGACCGAAATGACCCCGGCCTTCGACGAAATTCTCAAAGAAGCCGCCAAATCAAAAGACGAAAAGATTGCCGGATTCGCCGGCCGCATGCTCGACCCATTTTTCCGCAACCCGGTTGGCAAACCTTTTCCGGCAATGCCCGCCGGCAAAAAGACCACTGATGACAAAGAACTGACCCTTGAACGTTTCAAGGGAAAAGTCCTGCTGGTCGATTTCTGGGCAACCTGGTGCCCGCCGTGCCGCGCCGAGGTTCCGTCGATCGTCAAGGCCTACAAAGAATACAAAGACAAGGGTTTCGAAATTCTTGGCGTCTCTTTCGACCAGGACAAAGCTGAATTCGAAAAATATATCAAAGAGAACGAAATGCCCTGGCCGCAGTATTTTGACGGCAAGGGCTGGGAAAACGAAGTTGGCCCGACCTATGGCATTCAGTCGATTCCCGCCATGTATCTTCTCGATGGCGAAGGTAAAGTAGTCACCACCGATCTGCGCGAAGGCAAACTCGAAGAAGAGCTCAAAAAGCTTCTCAAGTAACCTTTATTAAACCAACAGGGCAGGGGAGCCAGCCGGCAAACCTGCCCTGTTTTTATCTCTGGCCAGGCCAAGATTGTGAAAGCGTTCATCACATCCGTTACTGACACATACCGGTGCCATGCGCCATCCCTGCGAAACAATCATATACAAGGTTCCCGCCACGCCTTTCATTAGTGCAGGCTTCACGAAAATTACTGGTAACAGATTCAAATTTGACAAGGCAATAGATGGAATATCTTTCAGAATTCGGACATATCGGTCTTTTCCTCGCTGCTTTTCTGGCGGCGACGGTTTTGCCTTTGAGCTCAGAAATTGTTCTGGGCGCCTTGCTGCTGAATGGCCTGTCGCCGCTTACACTGGTAATAACCGCAACCACCGGCAACGTGCTGGGTTCACTCACCAATTATGGTCTGGGTTTCTGGGCCAACCGGCATGTAATAAAAAAATGGTCAGGCATGTCAGACGATGATTTTGCGAGGGCCGAGCAGCGCTTTTCCAGATATGGCCTCATATCGCTGTTTTTTGCCTGGGTGCCGGTAATCGGCGACCCGTTAACCATTATCGCCGGCGTCTTGCGGGTTCAGCTGCGCTGGTTTCTCATCCTGGTCACCGCCGGCAAACTCCTGCGCTACATCGCAATCACCCTGATGACCCTTCAGGCCTGATGTCGGTATGCATCGTTGTCCCAGTGTTTCGGGTTGTTTCTGATATATTCGGAAATTCTACAAAATGATTCATCGTCGCGAATGATCACGTCGTAATAAGATTTTTGCCATTTAAATTTATTATTGCCTGCAATATGAATCAATTTGGACGATGTTGTTTTGAATGCGCCAATCAATTCAGGAATTGATTTGATTTTCCCACCGCGATGTAGGGAACGGTCGCAATCCCGTGGGAAACGGTCGCAATCCCGTGGGAAACGGTCGCCATCCCGTGGGAAACGGTCGCCATCCCGTGGGAAACGGTCGCCATCCCGTAGGGAACGGTCGCGACCGTTCCCTACGGTGATTTGTATTATTCCATGAAAATGATTGGGCATGACACAATATTCGCCGGTTTTTAAATAATCATATTGATCGAACAACCATTTCCATTGTTGTTCCACGATCAAACCGTATTCATTCAATTGCATCACGCCGTTTTCAATAATACCAAATTCATTTTTGCGGCCATGGACACAGGCCGTTATAAAATATGCACCGGGGGCTGTGTAATCATATCCAGCCAAACGCAGCAATTTTCGTTCACGAATCATGGTTCAAATCCCGATTTCACAGACCAATTGTTACACGTTGCTTAACCAGGTAGCGGTTGATCAGATCTCGGACTGCAATTTAAGTTCATGGGCAGATAAATTCACCGATCAGCCAGTTGATTATCAGAAGTGCGACCAGAATGGGCACGGGCCGGTACAAAATCTTGAAAATAGTTGGCGACATGCCGTCGGGGCCTTTTTTAAGCAGGTGGAGCCGCAGCGGAATCTGCAGCGCCACCAGCAGAAACAGCGGGATTCCAAGACGGTGGTAGTCGAAAGATGCCCGGAACTGGCCGTGGGCGAGGGCGGTAAAGCTTCTGATCAGACCACAGCCCGGGCAACTGCCGTCGTATAAAACACGGTGCGGGCAGACCGGCGGCACCCGCCAGCTGCCGAGCGCCACCCGGTCTTCGCCGGGGTAGGCGGGGGCGAGAAAAAATGGCAGCGTTACCATCAGAGTCGCGAAAAAAAGCTGAATCAGCTGATTGGTTCTGAACTGGCGGCAGCGCTGAGCTGCAATGTTATTATCTTCCGCCACCGGCACCTCTGATTATTGCGCCAAATACCATTGAAATGGCACTGTAGAGCATCAGTCTTTTTGCCTTCGGGTTCCCCTGAGCGGCATAAACCAGACCCTGAATGAAACCAATCAGCGGGCAGCAGAGAACGCCGATCCAGTCAGTGGTTGACAGGGGCTCGTCTTCGACCCAGGCATTGGGTTTCTGGGTTTCACGGTCTTCGTCACGTTGAAATTCGTTACAATGTTTGCATTTTCTGGCGCCTCGCATAATCGGCTCTTTGCACCAGCGACAGGGAATAGAGCCCTGCGAAGGCCCGGGGCCTGAAGGTGCCATCGAGCCGCCCATGTCATCCATGCCACCCATCCCGCCTATTCCGCCTGAAATACTTGCCGGTGCCGGGCGCTGCGGTTTCGCCACGGCCGAACACGACAGCGACGCGCAGCCACCGCTTTGTTTCCAGCAGGCGTCATGATTGATTGAATGGCAGGAAGGGCAGTTGTGAATCTGGTCGCCAAGAGCAACCGGCCGGGCACAGATGGCGCACGGCTGACCGGCAACTTTCTTGTTTGCCTTCATCAGTTCGGGCAGAGTTTCACCAGAAGCTGCACCAGAAGGCGACATGCCTCCGGCAGCACGGGGAGACATTGAAGATGGCGGCGGTGCTGACGGGGCAGGGCGGGGGGCCGAAGAAACCGGGGGACGTGCTGGCGTGCTTCCAGCCGGACTGGCTGGTCTTGCGGCCTGAGTCGTAATTTGAACCGCACTGCGGCATTTGGGGCAGGTTACAAACGGGGATCGCGACCCCTCAGGAATTTCAATAGACTCTCCACATTTCTTGCAAAATATTGTGGCCATGCAAGTTACCGCCTTTCCCGAAAATCTTCAGATCCTCAATATGACCAAAAAAACAAAAAAATCAAGCAGAACAACCCGAGCAGCGATATTCATCCGTCCCCGGAACCTGGCGAATATGTTCGAGACAGGTGGGTTTACCGCAAACGGCACAGCTAACCGTGCAGTCGTCGCAACCTGGCACACCGCAGATATGACACTTCGCGGTATGTTCGAGACAGAGATCGACCTGGCACGACCGGCATTTTGTATGACAGTGCACGCAGATCATGCGGCCGCAACTCGAACATTTGCTGGTAATGCACTTGAGGCAGATTTCGCGCCCACAGACATGGCATTTCATCGCACAGCTGGCGCAGACAGGGTGCTTTGACGAGCAGATGACAATCTGCGAACCCTGCACGACAGTTCCGCAGTTGGCACACTGCATGGTGCTGCTGGCATCGATAGTGCTGGCCTGGGTTTCTGACAACACCTTGTCGCCGGCCTCGTAATAGGCCGAAAAGTCGATCTTATCGATGGGAAAACGCTTGCCGTTGCTGCTCGCCCATTTCGCCGCCTCGCCGTTGAGCGGGCTTTTCAGGTTATAACTCTGATACGAGAGCATTTCGCCAATGCGCACGATCAGGTGCGGCAAAGATTCGCCGGCGGCCCAGTGATCACCGATACAGATTGCGTGTGGCGCAATGTTCGGGTGAAATACCGGGGTGAGCATACGGCACTGGGGTGGCTGGCGCGGGTATGAAGCCGTAAGATAGATTTCGGCAATATGGTTGTTTTTAACGGTCACCGAACCATCAGGCTTCATGACCAGGCTGTTGATGAGAAACTCGATCTGGTATTTTTCGGGCGGCGTGCCGGTTGCCGCCTTTATCAGAATGCGGCCGCCCTCTTTGAAGGTTTCGATGATTTTTTCGTAATCTGATTGCAGGCGTCTGTGTCTGATGCTCATTCCTGTCCTTCCTTTTCGGCTGGCTGTGTCGAGTCGGTTATGCCCAGAATCTTGCTCCATTCGGGCCCGAGGAGCGAGAAAAATTCATCGATGAAAATCGAAAAATTCAGCCCCTCCGTAACGGTTTTTGAATAAATCCAGGTGTTTACCCCGATCAGGTAGCCTTCGAGATCATAAAGGCCGCCACCCGAATTGCCATGATTGAGCGGAGTCTGAATCTGAACCACGGTCAATTCTTTCGATCCGAAGCGGTTCTTGCGCAGCGCCGAAATAACGCCGTCAGTGTAGGTCCAGTTCAGGCCAACCGGGTTGCCGATCGCAAAAACTTTCTGCCCCATGCTGAGCTGCCGCCCGAACTGATATTTGAGAATCGGCACAAACCCCTTCGGGGTCGCGACCCGCAGCAGGGCCAGGTCGATATCTTCAGGCGCAAGCCAGACCGGAACGCCCTTGGCCGACTCACCGGAAAAAAAGGTCACTTCGACCTCAGCGGCTTTTTTCTCAAGCTCAGACAGATTGCGAACCCGGGTCCCGAGTGAAAGAACGTGGGCGTTGGTAAGAATGTAGGTAAAGCTGTCGCGATTGCAGAGGGCAATACCGGAACCAGTGCCGGCCCTGAAGCCGGAACCGGATTTTATCGCCACATTGGCCATCAAAGGTGCCCTGATCAATGGCTGGGCATTGCGCACCGTTTCTGAAATCTGTTTCATGTCGAGCTTAACTTCTTCGACAGTCTCCTCTGAAGAGGTGGCAAGCGGATAAACCGTAAGCACCAGAGCGAGAATGCCGCAACCCATACCGGTCATCGCCAGCAGCAGACCCTTCTGAGTGCTGTTTCCCTGAAAAGTAGCCATGGCAATGGCTCCGATCAAAACCGAAAGCAGACATCCGCCCAGCGACAGGAGAAATGCGACGGTCTGCCCCTGAAAGGAACCGCCACCGAAAAAATTAACCAGACTGGCACTCAAAGTCAGAAAACCGATGGAAAGGGCAACAATTGCCAGCGGCGACCAACCGGCCTTTTTCTGCCTGGCAAGGTCGTCGGCAATGGCGGCGGTGCCATACCGGCTGTTGGCGGGCACTTCTTTGAGCCCGGCAAGATCGGCTTTGGTTATGACGATGTCGGGCGAGCCTTCATCGATACGGCTGCTGGCTTTCTGGCAGTGATAACTGCCGCAGCCATTGCGCTGCCAGCAGATTTCGTGATTCAAAGACCCGCATTTACCGCAAAGTGCTGCGGTTTCACCTTCGCTAAGGGGCCTGAGGCAGGCTGGGCAGGTTATGCCGGCTCTGAGGCCATCGACAATTATAAAGTCAGCTTTGCTGTCGCTCATTTTGTCACCACCGAGTAACCCAGGAATAAAACGGCCAGGACAGTCCAGACCAGAGAGATAATCAACGCGGCGTAAAACAGCACCTTGAGAGTCGGAGGCAGGCGTCTGACGATAAAGACGCCCGAATCGGTGAAATGCGTGATCAGATTAACCGGAAGCATGATAATAAACAGGCAGCCGATGGTGCTGAAAATAAACTGAGCAATGACACTTACCTTGATTCTTTCGATTTCTTTTTCATTATAAACGCGGTTCTGCCACTCAGACTTCGTCATCGGTCTTTCGGTCGGAAAAACAGAACGACAGACTTTGCAGACAAGAGCGTTTGCAAGTATCGACGACCCGCATTCCGGGCATTTTTTTTCAGCGGTCCAGCCGGGGGTAAAGACGTCTTCGGCCACCGTTTCCTTGATTGTGGCGACGGGGGCGGCAGAACAGCCGTAAGTACCGCAGCCGCCGATTTCTTTCCAGCAGTCGTGATGGTAGGGCAGCGAACAGACCGGGCAGATAACAATCGTGTCGCTCTGCAGAATACCGGTGCCACAGATCGAGCAAAGTTTTCCGAGGTGTTCAGCCAGGGGCGACACCGGGGTCACCTGCACTTTTCTGGCCGCCGGGGCCGGGCCGGGTCGGGCCGATGGCCGCACCGCCGGTCTGGCAACAGGAGTGTTGTTGTTCATGCTCTGTCCTTCTGCTGGAATTCAAGCAGGCTTTCGCCAATAATCACAATATCGCCCTTTTCAAGCATCTTTTTGCTGACCCGCTGCGAATTAACAAACACGCCCTGCGGGCTGCGGTTGTCGACAATTTCGAATTTACTGCCAAGCTGACGGATTTCGGCATGGTGCGGCTCAACCGACGGATCTTTGAAAATGTAGACGTCGCACTTGGGTGAACTGCCGATTATGGTCGGGTTATGATAGATAACGAACTGCTTGCCCTTAAGTGGGCCGGTTTTCATGATGAGCCAGGCGTCTTTTGTCAGATTCTCGATCAGACCGACGAAAACCCCGACCATCAGACCGATTGTGCAGAAGCCAATCAGGCGGCTGGTTCCGCCTGAATCCGGAAAACCAAGTTTAACGAGCGTAAACCCGATGGGATCGAAAAGCAGACCGCCAAGAAAACCGCCGAGCAGACCGCCGACCATACCATTGAGAAAAAGCTTTTTCGATTTGAGGGCTACTCCTGGTCCGACGCCCATACCGGCACCGACGATGGTCCAGGCCAGCGCCCGCGAACTGATCAGCGTAAACAGCACTCCAGGCGTAAGAAAATTAAGCGGGTCGGCCGGGTCGGGTTTGGGCGCATTAACCAGAAAGATTGGCAGCGCAATGCTTTTGACGATACTCATCGCCATGCCGCCAAGGATAGTGCCGCAGATTCCCCAGACAAGACCGATGCCGACGCCGATACCGCCGCAGCGCAACGCTTTCCAGAAATTGCGCGACATAATGCCTTCGATCAGGCCGACAAAGAGGCCGATCAGTGTTGGCACCGTAATCAGCATCATCCAGATACCGAGGCCCCTTTCCTCTCTGCTGCCGTCAACGACGATAAACGGCTCCGAAAAGGCCCAGGCGATAAAAGCTCCGAAAAAACCGGCAATGGCCGTATAAAAAACCGGGTTCATCCAGAATGCGGTTTCGACCGGAGCCCGCTCGGCCGGTGTCAGCTGGCGCCTGGCCGCCTGCTGGGCCATGATCATATCCTCGATATGCGGGTCTTTAAGGTCTCTCTTGGTAATGACGATGGTTTCTGATTCGGTCATTTTTCCTCCCGGTTACAACTCCTGGTAGCCCTCAGAAAAGCCACGGAAGCTTTTCTTTAAGACCTGGCCCGAGCCTGGGGTCGAGGCCGATTATATGCTCTATCAACTGGCGGGTTTCGCGAAGCCGGTTGCTGTCAGGCTGGCTTACCGACAGAGCCTGAAGGTAGGGCATCAGCTGAATCAACAGGCTTTCGGCCATTGCCTCACGCAGCTTCTGCAATACCACCTGCGACTGCTCGTTGCCACTGACCACCTGTGAGGCTACCGCCTGAATCGCACTCTGAACCCTGCTGCGCCTCTGGAAAGATGCCGAAGCGATCTGAGCGACAAAGCCCTGCAGTTCGCCGATTTCTTTAGCCAGAGCTGTGGTGTCA
The DNA here is from genome assembly GCA_024710355.1 of Candidatus Rifleibacteriota bacterium. GTDB lineage: Bacteria > Muiribacteriota > Ozemobacteria > Ozemobacterales > Ozemobacteraceae > Rifleibacterium. The sequence goes on along the minus strand of JANJUX010000003.1, from coordinate 15,054 downwards.
GAAGAGTTCAATGCTGCCACCCGCGACTGCAGCAGTTTCATTTCTTCGGCGGCAGAAGAATCAGACGCCCAGGCACCGAGCAGTTCGCGGGTTTCTGCCCGTGCGGCCGTAAGGGCAGCCGAAAAGAAGGTGCCACGCAAAAAAAGCATCGCCAGCATAAAACCGGCAAAAAAAACGAGGCCGAGAGTCGCTATCGACGGATTGTGACTGCCTGTCGAAAGGTTTTCTTTTGCCACTGACGGTTCGCTGCGACCGACCGAATCTGTCTGCTGCTGATAAGCTGCCGGAACCTGCGTACCGCTTTCGCGGATCTCTTCGCTGCCTACCGCACCAGTAGCAAGCTTATGAACTTCGCTGCCGATCCAGCAGCGTGACAGGGCACGGGTTTTGCCGTTGATCCAGGCGAACAGACCTTCGCGGTTGGAAACCGGATCGATTACCAGCGCGACCTGAAACGGCTGATTGAAAAAATAGTCCTGAATAAATTTATCCATGTCAGAAAGAAAAATGCCAAAACCAGGGTGGGTGTGATACCAGCCGACGATGGCTTTATCCCTGAAGCACTTTTCCATTTCGGCATGAATGTAATCCCAGGTTTCGTGAGTGAAAGAAACCTGAGCGCCCTCGTTGCGCGCATGTTTACCCCTTATGCTGCCACTGATGACCAGATAAGGGCCGGCGTCATCCTGAAATGTCTGACCGACGAGAACACCGCACAGCTCAACGGCAACGGTTTCGCCGGCGTGGGCAAGCAGTTCTTTGAAGATTTCAGGCTCGATGACAACCCGGGGCTCCGAAATATTCTGACCCGGAAAAGGCCGATGCCGGTTTTTAGCCACCTCGTAGCCTTTGTGAAAGTCGAGATCGCGAACCTGCGGTTCAAGGTTTTTTCCGGTCATGCCTTTTCCCTTTCGGTTGCGGTTGCGAGCACAGACTGCCGGTCGCCGTCGAGCAGGAAAAATTTCTGCTGTTCACCGGCTCTGCCGATAAAAACATCAAACGGGGGTACCCCGAGTTCCGCAAAGGTCAGATGCTGCCAGGGTTCGCTGCCATCGAACTGGTGCGACAGCATCGGAAACCGCTGTTCGCCGCATTCAGGGCAGACAGCTTCAGATTCGCGAACTTTGCCGAGTGAGGCATGAAATTCGAAGTCGGTTTCGCACTCGGGGCATGAGAAGCCGGTCAGCACTTCCTGGCGCAGTTCAAGCACGGCGGCAGGCCCGAGGTCATTTCTCACCAGCTTTATTGCATCGCCGAGCTTAAGAGAATCGGCACGAAAATCAAGATTGCAGACTGGCAGAAAGGTTTCGTGCGAATAGCATTCGGCCTTGCGCTTGTAACTGATGACGTCCTGATAAAAGCTCAGGCCTTCAAAAATGTAGCCCTGCCCGGAAATGGTTTCGAGCCCATGCAGCATTTTGATGGCTTCCTGGCATTGAACAGCGGCAATGATACTGGCAATGGTCGGTGTAGTGGGGGTTTTGCCCGACATCATCTCTTCGCGGGTCAGTAGAGTACACGACCTTCTGGCGTTGAGAATTTTCCAGTCGACTTCGCTCATAGTACATTCGTAACAGGGGCCATCGGGTGCAAAAACTCTGGCCACGCCGCTAAGGCCCTCGATGGCGCCATCGATCCATGATTTCCCGCTCCTGAAAGCGTTCTGGTTGATCGCCAGTCTTGCCTCGCGGTTATCAAGGCCGCCAAGAATCACATCGGCCCAGTAAAAAACCCCGAGACCCAGATCGGTTACCGCATTTACACACAGAGGTCTGATATTGATTTCGGGAAACAATTCGCGCGCGCGTTCGGCGGCCACATCGGCCTTGTTGCGCCCGCGATCTGACTCACGGAAAAGAACCGAGCGCGAGAGATTCGATGGCTCGATCTGGTCGAAATCAACGAGCAGAATGTTGCCGATTCCGACCAGGGCCAGGTTTTTGATAATTTCATTGCCGAGAGCACCGGCACCGATTACCAGAACCCGGGCATTTTTGAGACGGCTTTGATCCCACCAGCGGATAAGTTCGAACCTTGAAAAACGGTTCTCCTGCTGACCGGTGGAAATTTTTAAAACCGTACCCTGATCAGTTTCGTTCTGATCTTCTGTCATGCAGCCTTCCCGGCGGTGATTTCGGGTTGTATGCGCAGAACATCGCCTGAATTGACGCCGGCCTGGTGAAAGGTTTCGTCATCGAGAAGCTGGCGACCGGAGGCTTTGTGATGAAACTTGTAACTCATCAGCTGGCCATCGGGGGTAAATCTGGGCAGGTTCATTTTGTCGATGAGAAGAATGATGATGCGGTTTACGGCTTCGTCGTCTGGAAGTTCTGCCTTTACTTTCTTGTTTCCGGTGGCATCCCAGATTTCAACCAATACGGCCCCCATGGGTGTGATCCCCTTTCTGATTCATGTAGCGACTGTCTACGGGCTGATAAAGCCTGCGGTATTCAAGCAGCCTCAGGGAAAGTATATACCCCGGACAAGTATAATGCAACATTAAGACGATGCGATGGATAGGGTGATTTTTTTCACATGCAATTTTTTCTAGAATTTATTTTTGAAAGTTGGGGCAGGGGATATTTACAGAAAGCAAAATAATCATTATTATTAAAAAATACTGGAGGTGCTATTGATGAAATTTACCCGTAAACTTGTTCTTGCCGCTCTGGCTGCCTCTCTCAGCTTTTCATATTCACCGGTTCAGGCTTCTGAAAAGGTTAATGTTCTGGTTATCGATTCAGGCAGTGATTTCACTCACGATGCACTCAAACCGCTGGCGCTTCCGAATGCCCTTGAACTCAATGGCAAAGCCGGTGTAGACGACGACAAAAACGGCTACATCGATGATATTTTCGGCTGGAACTTTGTTGAAAACAGCGCGACTCTGGTAAACCTTTCCGACACACCTCCTGACTATGACAGGGTTTTGCGCTGCATGGAACTTCTCGGCAAACTGCAGGCCTATGGTAAAGAAGGCATGACTCCCGAAGAATTCCAATATCTCGTTAAACATTACAACGATCAGAAATTCTGGCCCTGGGTAAGTTTTGTCGGTGGCTGGGCACACGGTACTCACTGTGCCGGTATCGTTTCGACCAAAAACGACGGTGTTAACCTCAACGCCATCAAGCATATCCAGACCGGCGGGGCACCGAAAGAAGAAGCCGCTCAGGCTCTGACCGCCATCAAACACGCCATGCTGCACCGCCGCACCAGCCGCAACGACGCCGCCGCCTCAGAAGGCGCCCAGAAGGTCACCATGGCCGACCTCGAAAAATATTTCACCCAGCTCGGCCAGCAGTACGCGGCTCAGATCAAGCCCAAGGCCGATTACGTTGCTTCCCTGAAGCCGAGATTGATCAACTGTTCATTTGGCTCAGAAAACAAGAGCCTGTGCGAAATGATGAAGGGCAACATGGTGCAGTGGGGCTTTGAAAACCCGACCGACGCCGAAGTTCAGGAAGTCGTGAACCTGTTCGTCACCAGAGCCTTTCTGCCGCGCGACAAAGCTTTCTTCGCCGGCTGCAAGGATGCGCTGATTTTTATCGCCGCCGGTAACTCAACCGAAGATCTCAACAACATCGTCACCTCACCGAACGATGTTCCGATAGCGAACAAAATGGTTATCGCCGCTACCGACGAAGACCAGAAGATCGCGCCGTTCTCATGCTTTGGCCACACCAAGGTCGACGTTGCGGTGCCCGGTGTGAACATTTTCGCAACTTACCCGAACCAGAAGATGGGCTACATGTCAGGCACTTCGATGGCCTGCCCGAATGCCGTCAGATTCGCTTCGATGGTTCTCGGTGTCAACCCGAATCTCAAACCGGCTCAGCTGAAGAAGATTCTCATGGATACCGTCGACAAAAAAGACTGGCTGAAAGAAAAAGTGCGGTCGGGTGGGGTGATCAACGTTACCCGCGCCATGTATGCCGCCCAGCAGATGCTCGACGGGAAAACGCTGTTCGAAGCCGTTAAAGCTTCGCGGGCCCAGGTTGCCGACAAGGCTCCGAGATCTGCCAAGCGCACTCGCCCGAACCTCAGTGATCCGATGGTAAAGGAACTTTACTTCTCGGTCATCAGATAAGCGACTCTCTGTAAATCAAAAAACCGGCTTCGGGGCGACCTGAAGCCGGTTTTGTTTTGTCCGGGAAGTTGTGTAGAAATTTATTCTGGTTTCTCAACCGGCAGGATTTTATTCAGCAGAATACCGACAATCGCGGCCAGAGCCATAACTTATCTGAACGCAGCCGAAGTATAGCCAAGTTTGCACAGGCAGGCAACAAATTAAAAGCGGACAATATTATGTAAACCCATGGCAGTATAAGTTATTGCTGTGTTTATGCCCGAAACTTGCAACAAGCGAGAATCTTATCATTAAAGATTTATTCGCTGCCATCCGTATCTGCAAGCGCAGATTTCGCAGTGATGAAGTAATAGTCAGGTATATGGGGATAGACAATAAATTAAGAGCAGGTTGTGTTATGTAAACCCAGGCGGTAATCAGCTATCAGCTCTTTAATTCAGAAATGCTTTAAAGTTGATGCCAGGCGAAGGAAGCACGATAACTCAGTTTCTGCTCAAGCATTTTCTGGGCTTCCAGAACAGGGACTTCGCCAATATGAATGCGGTTTCGGTCGCTTTCTGAAGTAGTGGGATCGCCTTTGACGATTTCCTGGGCGATAATCTTCCTGTTTTTGGGGTCGATAAAATCAACAACGAAATCATGAATCGGGAATTTACCGCTGAATTTGCCTTTTGAATAATAAATGCGATCACTTTTTAAAGTCATTCTGACTACGAGATTAATATTGTCGAGCGAAGAGGGAATACGGTTTTCGGGGAGGTTATACTGGAGCCTTGAAACAAGTCGGCCGTTGGCATCTGGCTTGCCATTGATGATCAGAACTTTTGCTTCTGAAAACTTCTGAGCAAAATTATCAATACCGGGGAGTTTTTCTGAAGCCTGAGGCAAGGCGGCATAAACTTCAGCAATCTGGCGGAATTGTTTTTCGAAAGGTTCAGTGCGAGTAAGAAAGCCGTTTTCGACATAGGAAACGATCACCGTGATAACCAGCCAGACCGCCAACCCAAGACCAGAAATAACAAGAAATACGACCAGCAGGCCGCTGAGCCTTGAAGGCTCTGATGATGCGCCGGCGGCTTTTCCGGTGCCTTTTTTTTCAATCACAGCAGAAAGCCTATTTGTAAGGTTATTAAGTTCATTCTGGCGGTCATCGTGCGACATTTTATCTCCAGATAGTTGTTTTTGAAGAAATCGAACGTTTTTACCGATTCATTTAGCAATTTTGCATCAATTATTTACATTTCTTCGATTTTTAAAATCTTTCAGCTGTTTCCAAGACAGATTTGACGGATTGGCACGACTAAACTATGATTACAGAATAGGATCAGCCGGAGTGATTTTTGCAGAGATTTCGGCCGGGCATTAAATTCCGCCTTATATGCTGGTTTTTAACCAATTTTGGCGCTTCAGTTATTTTTTGGTTTACATAATATTTATTATCAGACGTTATGGATTTTAAGCAGGGGGTGACTAATGAAAATTATGGTTGTCGGCAATTATTGAGTTGAGTTAAAAAGAAGGCATGTTTACCTTTGTGTGAATTCAGTTGCGAAAATATCTTGACTGCCTGTTGAGCCTGCCTTTATTATGGGCGCATGAATTTAATGGATCTTACCGCAGCGGAACTTTCACAAATCGACAAGGAAAACACCTTCGTTATTGTGCCTCTTGGCTCAATCGAACAGCATGGGCCGCATCTGCCACTTGGCACCAAGTGCTTTATTGCTGAAACTATTGCCTTCGAAGCGGCATCGAGACTGAAAAACGAGGAATATGGCTGCCTGATTGCGCCGACCGTTCCGTTTATGCCGTGCCATACCAGTGCCGGCTTCATGGGAAGCTACGGCATGGGCGCCAGAACCTATTCCGATGCCCTTTACGATATCGGCAGCTCGCTGAGCCGCGATGGTTTCAGAAACCTGGCATTCGTTAACCTGTCGATTTCACCGGAAGCCCTCAAGGCCGTCGCCGTCGCCGTTGAAGATCTCAACACCCTTAGAGAGTTCAGAGCTATCGACCCGATACCTCTCTGGACCTTCTCGCACAACGAGCGCCTCGATGCAGCTTTGCGCAACATCGGGCTCGAACCGGCCAGCGAACTGCATGCCGACGTCAAAGAAACCAGCGCCCTGATGCACATTGCCCCCGAACTTTTACGCGATAAGATTGCCCGGCAGCTTTCAGCCTGTTGCGCCAACCCGGCCTGGGAAGTCTTAAAAGGCAATTTTTCGTTTCAGGAAATGGGCTCGCGTGACGGTTATCTCGGTTCGCCAGCACTCGCCACCCCCGAGCTTGGCAAGCTTTTTATCGATGAGGCCGCCTTCGCTCTGGCGGAATCGATTAAATTTGCCGCCGACGGCAACCCGATGCCCGAACTGCCAATACAGATCAGAATGCTGCTGAAAATGGTCGATCTCGACGAGATGTGACGCAGGTTATGTAAACTTCAGGCATCCCCTTCTAATAAAAACTCAGACAGAGTATGTAAACCGGGCACCAGGCCTGAAACCTACACGCAGAGTTATGTAAACCTCGCGCAATACTGCCGAAACTTACGCACAGAGTTATGTAAACCCCTTTTTGTTACTTCTCGATTTTTCAAAATTTAAAAATTGAGAAGTTTTATTTCATTTTTTTTAGCAAAAATGTCGAATCAACCTTGACGCTTGTTTTTTCGGTCAGTATGATTCATCTACCAGATACATCAGTTCATGATGTTAACCCAGTTGTAACGGAGGCTTCGATGTCACAGGTCCTCAATATTTTCGGTGAACTGACTTTCAATAAAGCGGTAATGCGCGAAAAACTCAGCAATAATGCCTATGAAAAACTTATTGCCACAATCCAGAGCGGCAGCCCGCTCGACCAGTCGATCGCCGAAGATGTCGCCCACGCCATGAAAGAATGGGCTATCAGCAAAGGCGCCACCCACTTCACCCACTGGTTCCAGCCACAGCGCGGCGGCACCGCCGAAAAACACGATGCCTTCCTCACCTACTCCGACAACGGCGAAATGCTCGAAAGATTCTCAGCCAAACAGCTGATTCAGAGCGAGCCCGACGCATCCTCCTTCCCTTCCGGCGGCATGCGTTCGACCTTCGAAGCCCGCGGTTACACCGCCTGGGATCCCACTTCCCCAGCCTTCCTTATGGATACGGGCAAAACCAGAACCCTGGTTATTCCATCTGTTTTCCTTTCCTGGACCGGCGACGTTCTCGACATGAAAACCCCGTTTCTCAGATCGATGCGTTCGCTCAACGACGCCGGAATCAGCCTGCAGAGGCTTCTCGGCAACCGCCTCGCCAAAAAAATCATCGTTAACTGCGGCCCGGAACAGGAATACTTTGTCGTTTCGAAAAAGCTCTACGAAACCCGCCAAGACCTGAAAACCTGCGGCAGAACCCTGTTTGGCGCCCCGCCGGCCAAAGGCCAGCAGATGGAAGACCACTACTTCGGCGCCATTCAAGAAAAGATGATCGCCTTCATGGAAGACCTCGACCGCGAGCTCTATCGCCGCGGTATTCCGGCTAAAACCCGCCACAACGAGGTATCGCCGAATCAGTTCGAACTCGCACCCCTGTTCGAAGAAGCAAATCTGGCCATCGACCACAACCTGCAGACCATGAATGTCATGAAACATGTCGGCAACCGCCACGGCCTGGTCGTGCTGCTGCACGAAAAACCCTTCGCCGGCGTCAACGGCTCCGGCAAGCACGTCAACTGGTCTATCGGCGACAACACCGGCGCCAACTATCTTGAACCCTCGGCCTCACCGCTGAAAAACATCAATTTTCTGCTCACACTCGGCGCCGTTATGCTCGGGGTCGACAAATTCGGCGGCCTGCTGCGCGCCTGCGTCGCCGATGCCGGCAACGACCATCGCCTCGGCGCCAATGAAGCGCCACCGGCTATCATGTCGATTTACCTTGGCGAATATCTTACCAAGCTCGTTAACGAAATCGAGAACATGGGCAAGCCGACTGAACAGGCAATGGCCAACATTAACATGGGCGTCAGAAACCTGCCGCGCATTTCCCGCGATTATTCAGACCGCAACCGCACTTCACCGATTGCCTTTACCGGTAACAAATTCGAATTCCGTGCCGTCGGTTCGTCGCAGAACCCGTCTGAAGCGGTCACTCTGCTCAATCAGCTGGCAACTTACGGCTACTACACCATCGAGCGCCGGCTCGCCGCCCACAAGGGCAAAGATATCCGTGAAAGCGCCCTGCTCGTTCTGAAAGACGTTTTTAAAGAAACCCGCCGCATCCGTTTCGAGGGAAATGGCTACGGAAGTGAGTGGCATCGCGAAGCCGAGAAGCTTGGCCTGCCGAATGCCCGCAACACCCCCGCTGCCCTGCCCGCTTTTGAAGAAAAAGAAGCCATTGAGCTGATGGAAAAAACCCACGTTCTCAGCGGCCGGGAAGTGAAAGCCAGGGTCGAAATCAAATTTGAAAACTACATCAAAACCAAAGAAATCGAATTCAAGACCGCGATCAATGTGGCAAGAACCCAGATACTGCCGACTCTGACAAAACAGCTGACCCTTTCAGCCAATGCGGTCAGCTCTGTCAAAGCCGCCGGCCTGCCGGCCAAAGATATTCTCGAAGAAGTTAAACGCTTTGACAAGCTTTTCAGCCTGGTCAGAGACAAGACCGAAAGCCTGGCAAAAGCTCTCGAAAAGGCCGAAGCCAGAAAAAGCGCTCACGCTAAAGCCGAATATCTGGGCAACGAATGTGAAAAAGCCCTGCTGGACCTGCGCGAGGCCGTCGATTCAGCCGAGGAGTTCGTCGCCGAAGAACTCTGGCCCATGGCCAAATATCAGGACCTCCTGACCGTTCTCTGACACTGATTTTCTGAATAAAGGTAACCCTGCAGATTTGTGAACTTTTGAAATCTGCAGGGTTATTGACTGTACCGGGGCGCTGCAGTATAATCGCCCCGCTGCTCAAGAAGATGTTGAGCCACCTAATCATAGTTGAGGTCTGTTTAAATGAGTCTGTCTATCAGCAAAATTCTCACCATGACGCCTTCAGACGAAGTTGTTTCGGTCAACGGCTGGGTCCGCACCAAAAGATCGAGCAAAAATGTATCTTTCGTCGCACTGAATGACGGCTCAACCATTCGCAACCTGCAACTGGTCGTTGACACGGAAAAAGGCTATGAAGGCGTTACCGAAGAGGTCATGGCACTGGTCACTACCGGCGCCTCGATAAGCGCTTCCGGCAAGCTCGTCGCCTCTCAGGGCAGCGGCCAGGCCGTCGAACTGCTCTGCGAAAAAATCACCGTCATCGGCATTGCCGACCCGGAAGAATACCCGCTGCAGCCGAAAAAACACTCTCTCGAATTTCTCAGAGAAATCGGCCACCTGCGCTTCAGAACCAACGTTTTCGGCGCCATCCTCAGAGTCAGGCACGCCCTGACTTTTGCCATTCATAAATTTTTCAACGACCGCGGCTTCTTCAACATTCACACGCCGATTATCACCGGCTCAGACTGTGAAGGCGCCGGCGAAATGTTCCGAGTCACCACCCTGCCCGATCAGAACCCGCCGCTGACCGACGACGGACACGTTGACTTCAGCAAGGACTTCTTCGGCAAGGCCACCAACCTTACGGTTTCCGGGCAGCTCGAAGCTGAACTGGCAGCCACCGCGCTGAGTAAGGTTTATACCTTCGGGCCGACTTTCCGCGCCGAAAATTCGAACACTTCACGCCATCTGGCCGAATTCTGGATGATCGAACCAGAAGTCGCCTTTGCCGACATCAAAGACAACATGGACCTCGCCGAAGAATTTCTTAAGTACCTGATCGGCTACGCCCTCGAAAACTGTGTTGATGACATGGAATTCCTGAGCAAGCGCTATGCTGAAGAAGAAAAACTGAAACCGCAGGCAGAACGCGACGAAATGTCGCTCATCGAAAAGCTCGAATTTGTCCGCAAGAACAGCTTTGAGCGCGTCACCTATACCCAGGCGATTGAAATCCTGATGAACTGCCCGATGAACAAGAAGAAGAAATTCCAGTATCCGGTAGAGCGCTGGGGTATCGATCTGCAGTCTGAACATGAACGCTACCTCGTCGAAAAGCACTTCAAGAAGCCGGTTATCGTTACCGACTACCCGAAAGAATGCAAGGCCTTCTACATGCGCGCCAACACTGACGGCAAGACTGTCGCCGCCATGGATATCCTGGTGCCCGGCGTCGGCGAAATCATCGGTGGTTCGCAGCGCGAAGAACGCTATGAACAGCTCAAACAGCGTGCCGAAGAATTCAAAATCCCACAGGAAAGCATCTGGTGGTATCTCGATATCCGCAAATTCGGTTCAGTCGTTCACAGCGGTTTCGGTCTGGGCTTTGAACGCCTGCTGATGTTCGTTACCGGTATGGGCAACGTCAGAGACGTTTCCCCCTTCCCCCGCACCCCGAAAACAGCCGAATTCTAACCAATTCTTCGCTGCCAGCGTTTAAAATCAATTCCCGCGCTTGTGCCCTGAAGGGCAAAAGCGCGGGAATTCGTTTAGAAGAGGGCAGGACAGGCGGTTATTCCGGGGCTTCGAGGCTGGCCAGAAATTTCTGCCAGTGATCGGCTTCGTAGCGCCGGGCTTCGGGGTCGTGGCGTCTGAAGAGTCTCTCGAAAAGAAATATCCACTGATCACCCTGAGGCCAGAGCAGATTACGTGGTTCTTCGCGGAAAAACGGGTCGAGCCTGGCAAACTGTGCCTGTTGGCGCGCGAGGTTTACATAACCCTTCGCCGCATCGGGCAGACCCATGGCGGCATGGCATTCTGCCTGAAGACGGCTGATGATTGGGCTGCCAGCGTCGAAGGCGGAAAGCTTGTCGAGCATGCCGACTGCCTGCTGATACTCGCCGGTAGCTGCTGCAAATCTGGCGAACAGATACTGACCGGCCAGATCTTCGTAATTTTTGCCACGAAAGTTATATGACTTCAGCATCTGGTCGTAGGCGGCAATGAATGCCCCCGGGTCAGCCTGTTCCAGTCTGATCCAGGCGAGCGTGCGCAGGCTGGCCGGGCCTCTCTGACGCAGGTTTTCCGTAAGCAGATCAATTTCGCTGCGGTCGGAAACAGAAAGCAGCCTTGGCTTCAGACGGCCTGTATGCGACAGATCGGCTTCGGTATATTTTTCGGCGATGCGTTCGGCCTGTGCTCTGGCAAGACTTGCAAAAACATCGTCCAGCAACCAGTCAGGCAGGCTGTTTCCCTGTAATTTCTGAACCAGCTCAACATCGGCAAGAACACTGTTCCTGGCCAGATTCTGGAATATTTTTGCCAGCTTCAAGGCTTCCCAGAAGTTTCCCGGCGTCTGATTCACCAGAGTGTCCAGTGCCAGCTGCCGGTATCTGGCGGCACGGTCCGGGTGATTGAGAAGCATGGCGGCCCCCCACTCTCCCCTGGCCATGGCTTCTTCAAAAAAGCCGGTAAAACGCGAATCCTGCAGGCGGTCTGCAACCAGAGCAGCGCGGGCATTTCTGATTCCGGTCAGATCGACATTTTCAAACGCAAGTGTGCTTTCATAGAGAGCAAGGGCCGTATGCAGATCGCCGGCAAGCTCGCAACGACGGGCTTCAACAAACACCGGCGGCCAGAAAGCAGGAAACTTTCGACGCAACTCTGACAGCGAACGGACAAAAGCATCACCGGTTCCTTCTCTTGAAAGGGTCCACAAAAGTTCCTGCATGCGGGCGTCGACCGAAAAAGGCAGACACCAGGCAGCCTCAGTAATCTCTGATTTCCAGCTGTCAGAACCACCAGAGAGACTTCTGAGGGCCCGGTTGAAGTATATAAAGCCGACATGCATCTGCACCAGCCAGATTATTACTGCCAGACAACCGACTGCGAGAAGCCTCTTGATGTTATTGCCTATTTTGGGTTGTTCTGCAATTTCCGGGCGCGGGTAAAGAAGGTAAAAGAACCCCAGAACCATCATCGCCGGCGTGCGCCAGGTAAAATCAGCCAGCAGGGTTGCCGAAACCGCAGCGAAACCAACCAGCATGCCGGCAGTCCGCCAGCCATTAAAGGCTTTCAACCAGCAGACAAGCGAAAGAAGCAGAAGCGGTATGCCCCCCCAGAGAAGCATTTCAAGCAAGCCCTGGTGGGTATGGGGATAGTTCCAGTCATAGACCCAGAGAGCCGTTTCAGGGCTGGTGCGTTGTGGCAGCAGAGCGAACTGCAATACGCCGTGGCCTGTAAACGGGGCCTGGCTGATCAGGCTCACAGCGGTTTTCCAGACTACCAGGCGCTCGTTACGGGCAAATTCAGAGTAATCAAACTTGTAGCCCAGCCTGAGAATAACAGCGCCAAGCACCACTGCCGCCAGAACAGCTGGAAGCATCATGCTGCGAGTATTTTTCGCTGAAGCCTCTGGCTTGGCGCCGGATTTAACGACGGGGTTCGCAGCGAAAAACCTGCCGACAAAAAGATGCAGAGCAATGCTGGCCGCCGCAATCGCAAGAATGATTCTTGCGCCGCTGACAATCATATACAGCAGGTAAGCGGCAATCAGCAGCAGGCGACGATTGTAATGAACTGCCGGGTTGTTGCGGATACCGGCGATAATAACCCAGACAGTCGCCAGACACCAGGTTGCCAGATGATTTGGGTGTAAAGAACCAGCCCAGGCGCGGCGCGAAAAGAACTCGCCCAGAGTGGCCGATTCGAGCGCCTGGTTCGTCAGTGCGGCACCGATTACGAGAATACCGCTGAAAGCGATTGTATCGACAATTCTCTGTTGCTGACGCGGTTCGGCCGCGACCGAACAGGTCGCAAAGAAAAGCAGTGCCGAAGCGGCGAAGGCAACGAACTGTGAGGTGAAATCCGCGGCCATGCCCTGATAATGGTTCACGGCCAGCCATGCCAGGGCCCCGACGGCAAGAAAGTGTCGGATATCGGCAGCGAAGCAGATACGGTCATGCAGCAGTTCGCGACAGTAGAACAGCAGAAACATTACTGTAACCGGTGCGGCTGAAATTCCGGCCTGCATACCGACACCCATGGTAACGGCAGAACCCGGATCAAAACTGATGCCGGCATGGTAAATGACCAGACTTGCTGCCCGGTCAGGTTCTTTGTAGATATAATATGTACACAAAAGCCATGAGATCACGTAGAAAATCTGAAAGTTTTCGACCCGCACGGCAGCCTGACAGTGTACCTCATAAGACACGAGCGCGAAGGCGGGCAGAAAGCCGGAATATTTTTTCCCGTAGAGGCCGGCGGCGATGATGATAAACATGACAGCCGGATCCAGGCTTGATCCAGGCAGAAGCAGTGAATGATTTTCTGAAAAGATAAGCTTTGCCCACAAAATTAGAAATATCCAGGCGGCGGCCCGTGTAACGACTGACGTCAAAGGCATGGTTTTAGCGTTTGTTTCGTTCATAGGAGAATAAATAACATTTTTTTTGTTTTCGTAGTGGAAATTTTAAATATTTCGTGATAAGATGTAACTTCCCATGAAACGCTAGCCCTTAACTTTAACTTGGTTTAACCTCGCAAACCTTATTACACTCAAGACTGGGAGTAAATTAAATGTACGCCATTATCGAAATCGGTGGAAGACAGTACAACGTCGAAAAAGGCAGCAGGCTTCGCTGCGAAAAACTCGACCAGGCCGCAAACTCAACCATGGCAATTGACAAGGTTCTGTTTGTAAAGAACGGCGAAACCGTTCAGATCGGTGCCCCTTACGTGAAGGGTGCCCAGGTTAAAGCCAAGGTTGTTGGCCATGCCCGCGGTAAAAAGATCACTGTTCTTAAATACAAGAGCAAAGTCAACTATCGCCGCAAACTCGGTCATCGCCAGCATTACACCTCTCTTCTCATCGAAGAAATCAAAGGCTGATGATTGTTGTCGACTTCCCGGAAGCATCTGAAAATCAGGTAAGTCTCAGGGTTGTCGGGCACAGTGGTCAGGCTGCGAAGGGCTTCGATATCGTTTGTTCGGCAGTGTCGGCACTGGTTCAAACGTTTATCGGAGGACTCGAAGAAGAGCTCAAAGCAGAGCTTCAGGGTGAGGTCGGAGTGGGTTCATGTAACCTCCTGATCAGAGTTCCGGAGGCGAATGCACAAAAGTTCAGGGCGATTTGTAAAGTATTTAAATACGGGTTCCGTAAGATTGCAGAATCATACCCGGAACATGTTAAGTTGAATTAGTCACCTAAGGGGGATTTATCATGGCTCATAAGAAGGGACAGGGCTCAACCACCAACGGTAGAGACAGTAATGCGCAACGTTTAGGCACCAAGAAATATGCAGGCGAACTCGTAAAAGCCGGCAATATTCTTATCAGACAGCGCGGCACTCCGATTCACCCAGGCCACAACGTCGGCAAAGGCAAAGATGACACTCTTTTCGCTCTCACCGAAGGTCGCGTGAAATTTGAATGGTTCAAGGGCAAACATTGCGTCAGCGTTGTTCCCGAAACCAAAGAAGCCGTAAACTGATTTAACTCAGTATGAAGAAGCCGCCTGCAAAGGGCGGCTTTTTTGTTTTACCGTTTTTTGCTGCCGGAATAATTAAAGACACTTCGCTTACTTATACAAAAGCGTATTGAATACTTCTTACCGGTTCGGCAGCGCAGCCTATCAGACGGGTTACTTTTTCTCCAGCGATTCGCTTTCGCTCACAAGCTTACGAAAAAGTAATCCCGTCTTCTCTCTGCGCCTGGTCACAGAAATAATGAGCTGTTGTATAATTTCTGGAAGCCGCGCTGGCGCCCTGAATGACGGGGAATGATTGGTAAATCACTGAATTCAAATGTGACAGTGGACTAGAGGGGCTGGGTGAGATCGAAGAAGGTTTTTTCGCGGCGGATCGAGGCGAGATCAAAGCTGGCAATAATACCGGCAATACGGTCGGCCGAGTCTTCACCACCATAAGGATTGATAACTGCTGCGGCTTTCTGGCGAAACGCAGGTTCACAGGCCCTGACTATTGCCGCAGAC